>CAVPRJ010000012.1:0-344283 GCA_963707715.1 uncultured delta proteobacterium | reverse complement strand
GAGCATTGTTCCTAATATTGCCAAGATGAAGTTAATCAAAGTTGTTCTCAGCACCGCCGAAGTTATATTCCTTTTTTTCGATTTCACCCAGGAACAGTCATGTTGAGGTTACTTCTGCACACCTCTGTTACTGTCAACCTGACACCCTACTTGTATCCTGTCCCCAGTAAGTCGGCTTAAAATTCTGGCCGAGTATCATAGAGGTATTGTCTATTTCAGAGGGGGAGCCCCCTGGGGGCTGGGGGGGGGGCTAATACATTTAGAATCCTACTGGTGCACAACCCTACTTCTTCAGGACCAACCAGGCTCTCAATCTCACCTTTTAATTGGTAAAAATTCATCCTGAGCTCATCTTCTCTCGGTTATAATATTCAATCTTATAGCTAGTTAGTATTGCGGAATTAAAACAAGCCGGAAAGAAAGTAGAAACTGATGCAGTAGCCTCAAGGGGGCAGTAACATGTACATCGTTAAAGTCGGTGAGGTGCAGCGGAAATATCTTGATGAGATGGCCAGCGCTTTCCCTGAACAGTTCAAGCCGGAACCGGACGATTTATACCTGCAAAATGCTTATCACTATTTCACAGGCCGAAGCTTCTGTGATAGTAGAGGTTGTCAGTTATCCACCGAGACTTCCGGTGGAGATAAGGATCGGTGGTAGTGTACTGATTAGCGGCCACCAGGTCGATTCCGGTGAGAAGAAGCTACTGGTTCATTCCATTGTGGCCGACCTGGTAACAGCGATTGATATCATCTCTTCTCGCGATAAGAAGGTCATCGCTTTCCACCCCACTGAGCAATAGCTATTGATACCCTTCACAGAGTTTAATTACTGTAGATCTCCTTCTTGAATAGCCCAGGATTGCTACGAAATATGATTCTGAGAGAATTACACTTCTGATCACTTTTTGCTTACGAGTGAGATCATGACTAGTGTTACGATGTGGCACATGAGTCCTTGTGCTATGTTCCACTCTCTCCTAGGTGATGGGGTTTGCAGGCCGCATCACCTTTTTTATCTACATTCCCGACGTTCGGAGCCGGGTTCCTTTAGGGCCACCTTCGGCCTGGCAGGGTTAAATTCAAAGACAAATCGCTGATATCAAATTCACAGGAAGCACCTATGACGGAGGGCAAAGTCAGAAATACTTACCTTCGATTTGGCAATGTTAAATTCTCTGATGATATGCTTGAATTACCTGAAAAAGAACAAGATCGGCCTGTTCCGAACGTCATTCAATATCGGACAAACGGTCATTATATTATAAATTTGTTGCTTACTTGTGAGTCTAGTTATTACAATTGGTTATAAGACATTCCAAAAACAATCACAACTTGCGCCTGAATAGCTGAACTTTAATCGAAGCTCTACTCCTCCTATTCCGCAAACCGCCCCTGCTGTTGTTACTCCAAAATTTGCTTGGCCATTTGTTGGATCAATGTCGAATGGAAAGGATCCTTGACTATTTCCGGCACAGAAAATCTCTATTGTAAGCTGCTGGTTATTTCCCGGGTTAGGACTAACGGTAACTATTGACCCCACCTCAGCTGTTGCAGTTACATCAGACCCACAGGGGGGATAAGCAGATCCTGTTTCGCATGTTAGAGTGTAAGTCGGCGGCTGCGGCCTTCCTGCGCTGGGGTGATCAGCAGGAGGTATACCCACAGGACAATGAGCGACACCACTGACCCCTGCAACCGTGGTTGTTGCACCTACACCAGAAATACCCGGTCCCCCAACCATGGTAATCTCGGCAGAATAGGTACCATCAGAGCCAGTTGAAGTAGTAACCGTTACGGGGCCACCACTCCCACCATTAGGGGTAGCTACAATAGTGACCTCCAATCCACCAACGGGCGGAGTGACGAAACCAGCAACTCTGATCAAGTCTATTGAAGTTTCCTGATTACCGCTGACCAATTCAGCCGTGCACGGATCACTAAGCGTAACACCACTTACTGCAGCATGGGCTGGCAGAAACACTTGTTCGACAATCGGTTTGGTCCAATTGACAGGCACTACATGATAGGCAGCCAACGCACCAACACCACCGGCAATCGTTTTGACTGCCCGTCTTCTGCTGGAGTTCTGGGGATCAGTGATTTTAACAATCTCGGTTTCTGATATATTCTTGCCCTGTGCCATGCTAATCTCCTGATTGATAGTGGGGAACTCATTGATTCGGTTTCCAAAAAATTGATAAACATTATCAAAACTGATGTCCACTGGCAATGTATAATATTTAATGGGACGAATAATTTGAACTTCTTCCTGTGAAGTTCCGAGAAGCCAATTCATCGAAATAAGGGAGATTTGATTCGCCAAGCTTCACACTGAAACTTTCAGTCTTGTCGACTTCACCAGGTATCTTCAGCGCAATCTCCAAGAGACCTGCAATTCTCCACACCCAGCGAGTCCCTTTAAAATTTCATCTGAGTATCACAAGGGTATTGTCTGCGCTCAAGGCCGGGGGTGGGTGGGGTCATGGGGGGGCATGCAAGATATTATTCTTGACTCGATAGCTGTTCAGATGTGCAACCGGCTGGCTTAAGAGATTCCCCTACCCTCCATCCACAGCAACTTGATAACATTACAGATTGATTTGTCACTTTGTGACTATTGGAGGTCCTTCAAGCTAAACAGCTGTAGGCCACATAAGCTTTAACTCGGAAACAGCTGGAGTTAATGTCTCAGCAGATTCTTGTCGGATTATCAGCTAGACGAGCTCGATCATTTGCATTGGCGCACAGAGGTGGGGCAGGAGTGGGGCAAACTGACCACCGAAAGAAAAGCGGTCACAGCCAAAAAGCTGTAACCGCTTGAAATCATTGGTGCCGAGACCAGGAATCGAACCAGGGACACACGGATTTTCAGTCCGTTGCTCTACCGACTGAGCTATCTCGGCACCGGATTAGCTTACCTTGAAAAATTGTCTTTTTGCCCAGACTCTGTGTTGCGCGCGAAAATTTTATCCTCGACATATCATCTATATGCCTGCGGGAAAATTTTCCCGCGCGCCTTGATTTTGGGCTAAAATCCTAATTATTCAAGGCAACCTAGAGGTGCACTATTTACAAAACATCGCCGGGGGTGTCAACGATTTTCGCTGCGCGGTGACGCCCCGGGGTATTACTTGTCGTCGTGAATCGACAGGCCGCCGAGATCGAGTTCGAAGTCCAGATCCTCATCCATGTCGAGACTCAGTTTTTTCTTCTGGGGCGGCTGCTCGTCTGCAAAGCTGGATTCGAGATCGGCCAGTTCGTCCTCCAGGGCGCCGAAATCGAGTTCGGCCTCGAGCGAGTCCGAGCGCGAACGTTTGGCTTCGGGTCCGGGTTCGTCATCGAAGACTGACTTATCGGGCGGGGACAGATCGGAGAGGTCGGCCAGTTCATCGGGGATAGCGAAGCCGCCGCGCCTGTCAGCCTCGTCCGCCTGGACTTCAACGGTTTCCTCCTCAAAGCTGTCTTCCAGCATGCCCAGATCGAGGCCGATATCGTCCTCGGTGGATGAATCTTCTGAAAACGCTTCGATCTCGCCGAATTCCCCGGCCAGTTCATCTTCATCGGCAAAAACAACCTCGCCATCGCCGTCTTCCATGCTGAGCTCTATCTCTTCGCCTTGATCATCTTCGTCGAGCAGGATTTCGAGATCCGGATCGGTAATCTCGAACTCTTCGTCGGCCTCGAAGCCCTCTCCTTCGGGAATATCCACGTCGGCTTCATCTTCTTCCACGCCAAACTTGAGAAACGCCGGTGGTGCGACGTTATACACGCTGCCCTGGAATTTCTTGGCGCTGGCCGCAATAGTTTTTTTGCACTTCAGGCAGGCCTCGACATTATCGAATGATATAAAACCGCACTTAGGACAACGCATCGATTTTACCCTCTTCTTGGATGAGAAAGATTGGGCATGGCGGATTCAGCCAGCCAGCCCGCGCTACTGGTGTGAGCCCAGTATCACACATTTATTCAGAATAAATCAAGCAATAATCAGCGCTTCTCTTGATAAACCGCCACCTGGGACCAGTCCATGCCGATATCGCAGGCGGGTGCGGAATGTGTCAGGGCGCCGATCGAGATGATGTCGACCCCGGTCGCCGCCACCGCTTCGACGTTTTCCAGGGTTATCCCGCCGGAAGCCTCGACCAGTGCTCTTCCGGCAATGATCTGAACCGCTTTTCTGGTTGTTTCCAGGTCCATATTATCGAGCATGATGATATCGACCCCGCAGGCGAGGCACTCTTTTACCTGCTCGACGGTGTCGGTTTCCACTTCGATTTTGATGGTGTGCGGGACCTGGCGCCGGACCCGCTCCACCGCCCCGCCTATCGAGCCGCAGGCGGCAATATGGTTGTCCTTGATCAGGATGCCGTCGGTCAGGTTGAAGCGGTGGTTGCTGCCGCCGCCGGCCACGACCCCGTATTTTTCCAGCATCCGCAGCCCCGGGGTGGTCTTGCGGGTATCGCAGATGCGCACCGGATAGCCTTTTACCTGTTCCACGAACTCGGCCGTGCAGGTCGCGATCCCGGAGATGCGCTGCAGCAGGTTCAGCGCCACCCGCTCGGCCTTGAGCAGGTCGATCACCGGACCGCTGACGCTGAGCACCACATCGCCCGGCCCGACCCGGCTGCCGTCGGCCAGCGCACCTTCGGTGACTATCGCGCTGTTCTGCGCCCGAAAGGTCCTGGCGGCGATCAGCTCCGCCCCGGCCACCAGAAAAGACTGGCGGGCGACGAGATCGGCCCGGCCGCTCTGCTCAGCCGAAAAAATGGCCTCGCTGGTCAGATCCCCCCGGCCGATATCTTCGCGCAGCCAGGAACGCAGCAGCTTATCGAGAAGATTTTTATCCATTGTCGCCCGTTACCTATTACCCTGGTGCCCTGGAATCATGGTCCGGTCCCTGTTACTGGCTGCGAATCATTTCCAGGCGCTGTTCCGCCTCGCTGATCCGGGCCAGCCGGGACTCGAGTTCAGCCTTTTTGCCCTGCTCCCTGGCCACCACCTGTTCAGGCGCCTTGGCCAGGAACTTAGCGTTGCCCAGCTTGGAGCGGACCTGCTTCAGGCTCACTTCGACCTTGGCCCGCTCCCGCTCGAGCTTGTTCAACTCACTGTCCACGTCGACCAGCCCCTTGAGCGGGACGTAGATCTCGATATCATTGAAGATATAGGTGGCCGCGTCGGCCGGCTTGTCTCTGCCGCTGGCCACACTGAGGCCGTTCAAACGGGTCAGGTCCGAGATCGGTCCGGCATATGACTTGAGCAGCGCCGCGGTTGGCTCGTCGACATTGACCACGAAGGCCTCGATTTTCTGCGTGGGATGCAGGTCCGCCTCGGCCCTGATGTTCCTGATGCCGGTGATGACCCCCATCAGCAGCTCCATGTCCTTTTCCGCCGCCTCGTCGAGCCAGTCGGGCCGCCGCCGGGGATAGGGCTCCAGCATGAGCACCGGCCGGGGGCCGGGAAGCACGCTCCAGATCTCCTCGGTGACGAACGGGGTAACCGGGTGGATCAGCTTCAGAACCGTCTCGAGCACGGTCAGCAGCACCGCCCGGGCCTGGTTCTTCCGGGGCTCGTCGGTGCTGAACAGGTCGACCTTGATCCATTCCAGGTACCAGTCGCAGAACTCATGCCAGATAAACTGATAGTTGGCCGAGGCCACCTCGTTGAAATGGTAGTCGTCCAGGCCGGTCCGCACCGCATCGATGGTCCGGGCGGTGCGGCTCAAAATCCAGCGGTGCACCAGGGGCAGTTCGGCCGGCTGCTGCGCCGCCGCGCTGAGTTCCGGGCCGGCGTCGCCGAGGTGCATCAGCGCAAACCGCGCCGCATTCCAGATCTTGTTGATAAAGAAGCGATAGCCTTCGATCCGCTCCTCGTCGAGCTTGATCTCGCGCCCCTGGGCGGCGAAGGCGGTCAGGGTGAAGCGCACGGCATCGGTGCCGTAGGCGCCCATGACCTCCAGCGGATCGATCACGTTGCCGGTGGATTTGGACATTTTCTTGCCGTGCTTGTCCCGCACCAGGGCGTGCAGGTAGACGTCCTTAAACGGCACCTCGTCCATGAAATGGATGCCCATCATCATCATGCGGGCCACCCAGAAAAAGAGGATGTCGAAGCTGGTGACCAGAATCGAGGTCGGGTAGAAGGTGGCCAGTTCCCTGGTGTCCTCGGGCCAGCCCATGGTCGAGAAGGGCCACAGCGCGGAGGAGAACCAGGTGTCGAGCACGTCGGTTTCCTGCACCAGCTCGCTGGAGGCGCAGGCCGGGCAGAACTCGGGATCGGTCGTCTCGACGATGAGCTCGCCGCAGGTGATGCAGGTCCAGGCCGGGATCCGGTGCCCCCACCAGATCTGCCGGGAGATGCACCAGTCGCGGATATTGTCCATCCAGGAATAGAAGGTGTTGTACCAGGTCTTCGGGTAGATGTTGATCCTGCCGTTGCGCACCGCCGCGACCGACTTGTCGGCCAGCGGCTTGACCGTGACGAACCACTGCACCGAGGTGGTCGGCTCGACCACGGTCTTGCAGCGGTAGCACTGACCGACCGCGTGGTCGTAATCCTCGATTTTTTCCAGAAACCCGAGGCGCTCGAGATCTTCGACGATCTGTTTGCGGCAGGCAAAGCGGTCCAAGCCCTGGTATATTCCGGCCAGCCCGTTCATCACGCCGTGGTCGTCCATGACCTTGCACATCTCGAGACCGTGGCGCCGGCCGATCTCGTAGTCGTCCCGATCGTGCGACGGGGTCACCTTGAGGGCCCCGGTTCCGAAATCTTTCTGCACATGGGAGTCGAAAACCACCGGAATCTGGCGGCCGGTCAGCGGCAGATCGATCGGGATGTTTTTCAGGTGGCTGTAGCGTTCGTCGTCCGGATGCACCGCCACGCCGGTGTCGCCCAGCATGGTCTCGGGCCGGGTGGTGGCCACCACCACGTGGCCGGATCCGTCGGCATAGGGATAGCGCAGGTGATAGAGCTTGCCGCGGCAGTCCTCGTGATCCACCTCGTCGTCGGCCAGCGCGGTCAGGCAGCGGGGGCACCAGTTGACGATGTAGTCCCCCTTGTAGATCAGGCCCTCCTTGTAGAGCCTGACGAACACCTCGCGGACCGCCCGGGACAGTCCTTCATCCATGGTGAACCGTTCGCGGCTCCAGTCACAGGAGCAGCCGAGTTTCTGCAGCTGGTTGATAATCGTGCCGCCCTTGTCCTCGCGCCATTCCCAGATCCGCTCGACAAAGGCGTCGCGGCCCAGGTCGTGGCGGCTCATGCCTTCTTCGGCAAGCTGCCGCTCGACCACGTTCTGGGTGGCGATGCCCGCATGGTCGGTGCCGGGCAGCCAGAGGGTATTGTCGCCGCACATGCGATGGTAGCGGGTGAGGATATCCTGCAGGGTGTTGTTCAGGGCATGGCCGACGTGCAGGACGCCGGTGACGTTGGGCGGCGGAATCACGATGGAAAACCCGGGTTTCCCCTCTTCCATCGAGGCCTCGAAGCAGTGCTGCTCGGCCCAGGTTTTCAGCCACTTTTCTTCGACCTCGCTGAAGTCGTAGCCCTTGGTCAGTTCTTTCGAATTCGTTTTGTTCATCGCGCGGTGCTTGACTGTCTTCCGGCTGCCTTGAACAGACAAGGTCTGGGGGCAGCCTCTAAAGGTGAATAAAATTCATAGTGCCGATCATGATCCGGCATCATCATAACCATCAATGGTGGATTCGTCGATCCACCCAAAAGCTTGCGGAGGCGCAGATTACCTGCGAAGGACTGGTAAATCAACCGTTTTTCTGCCGCTGCAGGACACAACTGACCCCGCCCGGGCAGCCGTACAGCCTCCGCGCAGGCGAGGGCTACCTGACGGTCCAGGGTTTGGCCATGAACAGGTGCTCGTACATGGCCAGGGCATAGCGGTCCGTCATGCCGGCCACGTAGTCGCACACCCGGCGGTGGGCGGTCTTCTGATTGGGCCAGTCCTTGTCCTGGTCATCGATCTGCCAGCGCTCGCCGCGGCGCCTGACCAGGCCGTTCTGCAGAAAATAGCCGTACAGCTCCCTGATGATGCGCTGGCCTTTTTCAAATTCCTGATGCACCCAGTGATTGCGATAGACGTTGTCGTAGAGAAACCCCCGCAGTTCGGTGATCGCCCCAAGCATCGGCTCGCTGATATGCAGCGTGCCGTCATTGGCCTGCAGCGTCTCGACGATGATGTCGCGGACCATGGTGCCGATGCGCTGGGCATGCCTGCTGCCGACCACCTCGACAATGGTGGCCGGCACGTCGAGCTCCTGCAGGATGCCGGCCCGCATCGCATCATCGAGATCGTGATTGACGTAGGCGATGATATCGGCCAGCCGCACCACCTGGCCCTCCATGGTCGCCGCCAGCCCGGAGCCGGAGGCCGGCAGGATATCATTGCGGCCTTTGGAATGGTGGACAATGCCGTTGCGCACCTCCCAGGTCAGGTTCAGCCCGCGCCCTTTCTTCTCCAGAAAATCGACCACCCGCAGGCTGTGCAGATAATGTTTGAAGCCGCCGGGATGCAGCTCGTTCAGGGTGGCCTCGCCGGCATGGCCGAACGGGGTGTGGCCCAGGTCGTGGCCCAGCGCGATGGCCTCGGTCAACGGCTCGTTGAGGCACAGCGCGGCCGAGATGGTGCGGGCGATCTGGGAGACCTCCAGCACATGGGTCAGCCGCGTCCGGTAGTGATCCCCCATCGGGGCCAGAAACACCTGGGTCTTGTGCTTGAGGCGCCGAAAGGCCTTACAGTGGATGACCCGGTCCCGGTCCCGCTGGAAGGGCAGACGGATGTCGCAGATGTCCTCCTGCTCCACGACCCGCCGCCCCCTGGAATTGGCGTTGCGGGCGGCGAACGGTGAGAGGATCTGCTCCTCGCGTTCTTCAAGCTGTTTTTTAATCGATCGGCCGATTACCGGAACGAAGCTCATGACACCCTGGTCACCTCAATCTAAGATGCTGTATTTACATACTTCTCTTTACCACACCTGGGATTATCTGCAAGCGGCAAAGCAGGCGGCCGCCGATGGCGGGACCGGGCAGTGCGCTGCGCTGTATTGAAACATCGCAGCAAACCTGCTACCTATTGAGACATGCCGTACCCGTTGTCGACCCTCAACCTCTACCGGACTGCCCGAATGGCTGCTTCAGCGTTTATCTCTTTGGGCCGATACCTTATCAGGGCGCTGTTTTCTATCGGCTTTCTGCTGCTCATCTACCTGATCGGCTCCCGGACCCTCGACCTGGTCGACAGGTTCGGCCTGGCTCTGGGCTTTTCAGCGCTGTCCATGCGCCTGGCAAGCGCCGTCTCTGGAGCCCTTTTCCTGGTCCTCTGCCTGCTCGTGCTGCGGCACTTCTTTGCCGAAGATGACTGAGCCGATCAGCCTGAACCGGGAGGAAAAGAGCTGGGTCCTCTACGATGTGGCCAACTCCGCCTTTGTGCTGATCATGGTGACGGCGATCATGCCGATCTACTTCAAGGATGTGTGCGCCCAGGGCATAGCCCCGGTCGTCTCGACTTCGAACTGGGCCTTTGCCAACTCGGCCGCCGCCCTGATCCTGGCGCTGCTCTCCCCGATACTCGGCAGCCTGGCCGACTACCGGGGCAGGAAAAAGCCGTTCTTCCTGTGCTTCCTCGGCCTCGGCTTGATTTTCACGGTGTCGCTGTTCTTTACCGGCAGCGGCCAGTGGCTGCTCTGCCTGCTGCTGTTCGTCTGCGCCCGGGTGGGCTGGGCCGGGGCGAACCTGTTCTACGACGCCTTCCTGGTAGACGTCAGCACCGCGGAGCGCCGCGATGCGGTTTCCGCCAAAGGCTACGGCTACGGCTACATCGGCAGCGTCATCCCCTTTCTGCTGGTGATCGGGCTGATCCTCTCCGGCGGCATCGGGGAACAGGGCTTGCCCGCCCAGCAAACCCGGCTGGGTTTTCTGGTTGTGGCCCTCTGGTGGCTGCTCTTTTCACTTCCCGCGATCAAGAACCTGAAGCAGCGCTACTTCCAGGAGCTCCCGCCCGCGCCGCTGCGCGGCAGTTTTGCTAAGCTGGCCGCCACCGCCGCCAACATCAGGGAGCACCGCCAGGTATTTCTCTTTCTGGCCTCCTATTTTTTCTACATCGACGGCGTCGGCACCATCATCGCGATGGCCACCGCCTATGGCCGCGATCTCGGTTTCGGGGTGGGGTTGCTGATCGGGGTGCTGCTCTTCATCCAGATCGTCGCCTTTCCCTGTACCCTGCTCTACGGCAGGCTGGCCCAACGCTTCGGGACCAGGGCCATGCTGCTCACCGGCATTGGCGTCTACTGCCTGGTCACCCTGCTGGCCTTCGCCGCTGCCGTTTCTGCAGAACACTACGCTGAAGATCTCGCTGTTCTGGTTTATCGCGCTGCTGGTGGCCTCGTCCATGGGCGGCATCCAGGCCCTGAGCCGCAGCTATTATTCGAAACTGATCCCGCCGCAGAAAAGCGCCGAATTCTTCGGCTTCTACAATGTCTTCGGTAAATTCGCGGCGATCTCCGGACCGCTGCTGCTGGGCGTCGTCGGCAGGCTCAGCGGCGACACACGCTGGGGGGTGTTGAGCATCGTGCTGCTTTTTCTGATCGGCGCCTACCTGCTGAGCCGGGTCGAACCATCCTGACCAGCCTCCCCCGGGAAAAAAGCTTCTCAAGTTGATCGACCGCCCCGGATCCAGTGCTTGATAAAGGCCGCCAGCGCCATCGGACGATGCCCGCGCCTGAGGTTCTGTTCAGCGATCGCAAAGGCGATCGACCACTGCTCGATCAGTATTTTCCAGGCCTCGAAAATCGAATGTTTGGGATCGTACATGTTGGTGGCTTCTGAGGTTACGCCGTTTAATTCGATTACTCTGAGGTTCTTTCCCTGTTTGAAATCATGCTCGCTCGGGGCTTTAAAATCGAAGCGGCCGAAATAAAAGCCCTCGTAGGACGCCACGATGTCCTCAACCGCCTCGAGCAGCTCCGGGGTAATCAGATCGCCACCCTCGAGAAACAGCGCTCCCCGGCTATGGGTGCCGACCCGGACCAGTTGTTTTGACTCGCCATGGGGGACGATGTCGAGCAGCTCGGGCTCCAGCGCCTTGAAAAAAGTCGGCGCCAGGCAGACTGCCCGCTCGTCTCTCAAGATCAGCTCCTCCAGCGTGCTGCTGCCGTCGCCGGTGACGAAGAGCAATTTCTTGCGGTTGATCGCAAAGATCTCACCGCGCGCCGATTCCGGGTAGCGATAGTAGAAAAGCCCGAATTCCTCGCCGGGCTGAAACTCCATCATCAGATAATCGCTGTCGGCCTCCGCCAGCCAGTCCCGAGCCTCGGCCTCGTCCCGGCAGATGCCGACCCCCTGGCCCCGCTGGCCCCGGTCCGGCTTCATGACAATCGGATAGTCGAGTTGATGCTTTTGCATGAAATCGCTGAGCAGCTCGACCCGCTCGTCTGCTGAAACAGCGCTGCGCACCGGTTGCCAGCAGCCCACCGCCTGCCGGGGCAGACCCCGCAGGATGGCCGTTTTGCTCTCCCCGATAAACCCGCTGTCCGGGCGTATTGCAGGGTTGGCCACGGTGAACAGGGTCGGCCTCCGATATTTCAGGACCCCGGCGTATAAGACGTAGAAGAAGGTGACGATATTGGTGATGTAAAACGGCCAGAACTCCCACCGGGTGATCCGGCGCCAGCGGCTCAGCAGCAGCCGTCTGCCCCGCCAGGTGAACAGCGGAATGATCAGCCTGGTAAAGAGAAAGAGCAGGCCGAGCAGCAGCAGAAAGACCCACAGGGCCCAGGAGGAGTACATGTCGACGTAGGGGATCACCTGCCTGCCGATCAGCATCGCGCTAAGCACCAGAATCGGCGTCCAGAGCAGGACGGCAAGGCCGAAGACCAGCAGCAGTTTGAGCAGGCCCATCCGGGCCAGGCCGGCGGCGATAAAGGTCGCCGTCCTGGTTCCCGGGATAAAGCGGCTGACCAGGATCAACCCGGTTCCCCGCCGCTCGAACAGGCGCCGGCACTGCTCGACGGCCCGCTCGCTGACGACCCACCTGAGCGGGGCGCGCTGCAGCGCCCCGGCCCCGATCAGATAGCCGCTCAGGTAGAGCAGGATGTCGCCGATATAGATGCCCAGCCCGCTGGCGACCACCGCCTCCAGCGGCGAGATGATCGCTTTGGCGGCCAGCAGACCCGCCGCGATGCAGGCCAGGTCTTCGCTGATCAGCGTGGCCGAGGCAATGACCAGAAGCAGCAGCAGGCGGCTGGTCGAGTCTTCGGCAAGGCGTTCAAAGGTCTCCAGAAACGATCCCACCATGCTCTCGCCGCCGCCCCAGGCCGGCGCCGCGCCGGCGAGAACAAGGCTCGCAATCAAGATGGTGACAGCCCTGCTAGACACGATCAAGCCTGGAGATGAGCGGCTGCCCGAGCCTTTGATCCGGTCCGACGGCTGCATAGGAAAAGAGAATCTGCCGCTGCCCGACCTCGATGCGGCTCTGGCTCACGGTGCGTGCCTCAGCCCGCGCCATCAGCACCGAGTGGGCTGGCCGCCCGGGATCGTGCTGGCGGTGAAAACGGATCAGGTTGTCGGCATGGTTGCCCGGCCCCTCGATTACTTCCCGGTGGTAGAGGTCCAGGCGATAGCCGATCACCTCGTCGGGGCTGAAACCGGAGGTGGTGATCGGCGGCTGCAGGGCATCGCCGGAGCGGTTTTTCAAGGCAATGGTGTCCCAGCTCAACAAGAGGCAATGCAGCCCCTCATAGAAAAACAGGTGAAATCCCCGGTACTGCCTGAAATCGTAAATGTTTCCGGTCAAGGCGTCCTCAACCGAGGCAAGACAATCATGGCCGGCCAGCGAAGCCAGCAGCAGCCCTCTGCTTACCGGCGTGTGCTGCATCGGATCAGCGACGCTGTAGTTGTTGAGAATGCAGCCGATAAGTCCATGGTGGTTGACCCAGATCCAGGTCCCGCCGCCATCGGGATCGGTCGGGCTCAGGTAGGAACAGGTGCCTTTCTGATGAACAGCCGGGGGCTCGGCCTCGAGCCGCCTGATCGACTCATCCCGGTTGAACAAAACCCCGTAAGAGCCGTTCGTGCGCCACCAGCTCAGGGTGCACATGGTGGGCCGGCCTTTTCAAGGTAGTCTCCGTCACTGCACCGGCGTAAGAGCTCCGCCCCATGCTGCAGAAAGCGTTGGTCGTTTTCGATTAGCAACGGCACTCACTGGTTGAGTTGAGCTATTAGCTGATATTTCCCCGCACCGAAAAACAGATCCAAGCCAGAAACAGACTCACCGGAATATAGCCGGCCAGCGCCAGGGCGGCCATCTCAGGGTAGACAAACTGCGGTTCGGATGAGTAGACCAGCAGATAGGCGACCAGGGCCGGCACCTTGTCCAGATGGAAAAAACAGAACAGCGCCGGGACAAAACGCCGCATCAGGTCGGGGTTGTCGGCGCTCGCCCCCCGGCTGGCCCGATAAAGCAGATAGAGCGATATCGCCGAGCCGAGCAGAAAGATGACCACCCCGAGGCCCACCATGATCTCGGTCGAGGCCGGTTCTGCTCCCTGGATGACCTCATCCGAGGGGAACCACAGCAGTACCGGAAAAAACAGGCTGAACAGGTAGAGCAACAGACCGCCGGCGAGCATTTTCAGGTGCGCGCTGCCGATCTCTTCATACCCGGCCGGCTCTGATTTATACCGGAAAAGAAAGGCGATCAGCCCGGCGAGTATAAGCGCCAGCAGAAAAAACGGCCAGGCGGCACCGGTTGCACTCACGCTGAAGCTTATACGCTCCGAGCCGGCGGGCAGCGAAAAGAGCACCCCGAAAAAGATTGCACTGACGATCCCGAAACAGATGAGCAGCGCGCTCATCAGCCTCATCAGGCCGGCCAGGAAACACACCCCTGAGACAAAGGAGACGAATAAGGCGATAATCAGTCTTATCAGCATAGCTCACTTCCGTAAAAGATATATCCGTCCAGTGCGGGCTGCAGCGTGCCCGCCAATCCGGCAGCGGGACGCTGCCGGCCAGCTAAAGTCTAATCATTGCCCGGCCTGCATGGCAAGCCATCTTCATCGGCGCGCCCGGTGGCGGCGCCCGAAGCGGACCGCCGAGTGCAAATTTTTAGCCAGGATTACTCCTCGTCAATACAGCCGTGCAGGATTCTGGCCGCCCGCTCCGCACCGGCAATATCGATGGTGCCGGCTGCCGGCGCGTCATGCTCGATCACCTTCAGCAGGGCCCGGGCCAGAGTTGGCTCTGAGATGTCCTGTTCTTCAATAATGTGCCACTGCTCCCCGAAACGCTGCTGCAGCCGGCCGAGATGTTCGTGCTGTTCCCGGTCTTTGGTCGACCTCAGGATGATCAGAGCCGGTATCTGCGCCGCGGCGATATCGAGAATGGAGTTGTAGCCGCCGTAAATCAGCGCCGCTCTGGCATGCAGAAGCGAGCTCAGGTAGTTTTCCCCGATCGGCTCGACCCGGCAGAAAGCAAGACCTGCAAAGCGGGCCTGTATCGCTTCGAGGCTTGCGCCCGGCACATAGAGATGCCAGGCGCCATGTTCCGGGCCGATCCGGAGGGCCGCCGAATAGAGGCTCTGAAGCAGGTTGTCGCCGAACTCGCCCAGCCACGGCAGAGAAATCGTGCAGGCCGGCCGCCCGGCTGCCGAGACGCTGCCGGCGAAATAGGAACGCAGCTCCTGCAGCCGCGATACATAACCGACACTGATCGGCTGGCAATTGAAATGGGTGCTGATCCGCTGCCTCGTTTCCGGGCCGAGCAGCGCCTCATCGCCATACCAGAGCACCTCCCGATAGTAACGCTGCACGAGATCAGCGGTGGCCGAGGACCAGAGCTTGCGGTCCTCGCCTATGATGCCCCGCAGCCCGAGCACCCAAACGGTATCATGGGTATCGGGCTTTCGAGTGTGCTCCAGCGCCTCGACGAGTTCGTTTCTTTTGCCGGCCGGGTTGTGATCCACCAGCACGCAGCGGGGCCTGAGAATATCGACCGCCGCTCTGAGCATCTCGGCGCGCAGGCCGCCCAGCACTGATTTATAGAATCCGGCCTTGCCGGTCTGTCCCTCGGGGATTCCGTCTTTTATAACCGTCTGATAAGACGGCAGCTTCATCCAGTCCAGCGGGGCCGGGCCGATCAGCATATTCGCATCGGGAATACCGGAGATAAAAAGCGTTTTCTTGTCGGGATAGAGCCGTTTCAGGGCCATCCCCACCGCGATGGTTCGGCTGGCGTGGCCAAAGCCCCTGCCGTCATGGGCATACAATAGAAAATCCAGCCTGGTCGGGAAGTATTGATCCAGCTTTTTCGAATAGTAGCGATCTTCCATAGGCACGTCAGACGGTGATTAGATTTTTTCGCCCTGCGGTCTCAATACATTATCAACCCCGGCGCAGCCATAA
Organism: uncultured delta proteobacterium; assembly: GCA_963707715.1. GTDB lineage: Bacteria > Desulfobacterota > Desulfobulbia > Desulfobulbales > Desulfocapsaceae > JABDQA01. The sequence continues at coordinate 328,874 of CAVPRJ010000012.1, read as the reverse complement.
AGCTCCGCCTTTTCCTATACTAATATGTATTTCATCAGGTTACCAAACTTTCAGAAACCGGGTGATCGATGGGCCGCGCCGAGGTCCTCACCGGGAAACACCAGGCAGAGTGAAAAATAACCAGTAATATTAACAATATAAACGAGACCCGAGGCTACCGGTGAGCCGCAGGCCTGCGCATTGTCAGGGTGGAGAAGAATTTGAAATTTCTGGGGAAAACGAAAATATCAAAGAAAGAAAAAGTGCTTTCAGGTGAGCAGGTGTACCGGCAGGGATCCAGACAAGCAGCGGCGGCGGCGCCACCTCATCTTTGCTTAACGGCGGCAGGGCAAAAGAGCTGCCACTCCCGCCGTTAGAGAGATTTATCCCTGCTGTTCCAATGGTACGTAGAATTTGCCGCCATCTCTCTGAACGAGCAGCAGCAGGCGGTCTTTATCCTTTGCCTGGCTGATTTGCTGTTTAACGTCATCCACTGAAGCCACCGGCTTTCGATTAACTTCAACGATGACATCGCCCTGCCGTATACCGGCCTCTGCGGCGGCACTGTCCGGTTCGACACCGACGACGGCCACACCCTGATCAGCCTTGAAACCAAACTGCTCTTCAATCTGGGAATTCAGATCATGCAGCTTGAGTCCCCATTTGCCTTTTGCAGATTCTGACCTGCCAATCAGGGTTTCGTCTGCGAGCAAGCTTTGCCAACGGTGACGGAAAGCTCTTTTTCATCTCCATCGCGAAGCACAGTCACCTGAACTTTTTCACCTACGGGTGTTCCTGCTACCCGGGCGGACAGATCGCGGCTGTCTTTGATGGACTTGCCGTCAAAATTTATGATGATATCACCGCGTTCGATACCGCTTTTTGCAGCCGGACTGTCGGCGACGACATCCGCCACCAGGGCTCCGGCCGGCTCTTCAACGTTCGAGCGCCTTAGCCAGATCCGGGGTGATGGTCTGGATATTGACCCCGAGATAGCCGCGGGTAATCTCCCCGTGTTCCACCAGTTGAGGAATCAGCGGTTTGGCCGTGTTGACCGGGATGGCAAAGCCGATCCCCTGGCCCTGCGGAATGATGGCGGTATTGATGCCGACGACCTCTCCACTCATATTGAACAGGGGGCCGCCGGAATTGCCGGGATTGATGGAAGCATCCGTCTGGATGAAATCGTCGTACGGTCCGGCCCCGATAACCCGTCCTTTGGCGCTGACGATGCCTGAGGTCACCGTGTGATTCAGTCCGAAAGGATTGCCGATGGCTACCACCCAGTCACCCACCTTCAGGTGACTCTGAATCTCCCAGTTTGGCGGCGGGAAGTTCCCGGTCTGCATTGATCTTCAAGACAGCCAGATCTGTCTTGGGATCACGGCCGACGACCTTCGGCCTGATACTCCTTCTGGTCGGCAAGCGTAACCGTCACCTCCTTGGCCCCCTCAACCACATGGTTGTTCGACAGCAGGTAGCCGTCCTCGCTGATGATGACGCCTGATCCGGCACCCTGGGCCCGGTAACTCTTCGGCCCCTGGGGCATGACCTTCAAAAAACCGTCCAAAGAAATCACCGAACGGCTCTCCCTGGAATTGAGGTCCCTGGTAGGCGGCCTGCTCAATCTTAGTTACCTTTACATTGACCACTGTCGGGCTCAACTTGTCTGCCAGTTCGGCAAATGAGCTCGGCATTTCCGGCAGCGCCGAGGTCGTCACGTGAGGCCCTTCGGTTACATCACCGGCAATCGAGAATGGTGCCCCATGAAATCCTGAGGCAACCAGCACGCCGGCTGCAAAAAAGGGCAGCCCCGTGATGAGTAGTTTTTTTACCCCATAACGCTTACGTCCAGCCTGTTTTCCATGATCAGTATCCATTGTTCTACCTCCTTTTGTATTTGATGGTTCCTGCTCACACTTTCATGAGAAGCCGATCCGCTCTCATGACTCAGATAATAGGACCCCAACATTAAAGGAGGATTAACTGAAAATTATACTTGTGAAATCCAGGGAAAAATCTTAGGGGAAAGCCGCAGGCAGGTGGAGGGAGAATATGCTTCCCTGGCCGGGTTCACTCTCGACGCCGATGGTTCCGTGATGCGCCTTGGCGATGGAAAGCGCGATATTGAGACCGAGGCCGACACCTTTGCCATCCTCTACCCGGGCTTCGGGAGCCCGGTGAAAACGGCTGAAGATTTCCTGCAGCTGGTCCTTTGGCAGCCCGATACCCGTATCGGCAATGCACACGGTGGCCGTCTGACCATCGGCGTGCAGCGACACCGTGACGCTGCCTCCGGGCCGCGTGTATTTGATGCCGTTGTCAATGAGGTTGAGCAGCAGCCGGCGCAGGTGCTCACGGTCCCCTTCTGCGCTGACGGCCTGCGGCAGATCGCAGTGAAGCGCTACCGAATGGGAGTCTGCGATTGATTGCATCTGCGAGCAGAGCTCCTCGATCAGTTCCCGGAGCTCAATCTTCTGAAGATCAAGCTGCAAAACACCGGCGTCGGCGCGGGCCAGCAGGAGAAGTCCTTCGACCAGGTGATTTATCCTGGCAATCTCTTCAAGCCCGCTCAGCAGAACCTGCTGGTATTCCTCCGTCGATCGCGGCTGCCGCAGCGCGACCTCCATCTCGCCTTTCAAAATCGTCAACGGAGTCTGCAACTCATGCGAGGCGTCGGCGCTGAACCTGCGCATCTGGTTTATGGAATCGTCCAGCCTGTCGAGCATGTCGTTGAGGGTTGCTGCCAGTCGGTCCAGTTCATCGCCGCTGCCGCTTACCGGCAGACGCTCTTTGACATGTTCGCCACTGATTTTTTGAGCGCTCTGCGTCATGGTGTCGACCGGACGCAGCGCCCGCCTGGCTAGCAGCCAGCCACCTCCGCCGGAGAGCAGAAGAGCGAAAGGAAACACCCCGGCCATGATCAGCAGAAACCGCTGTTTCGTCTTGTGCATGTTCTCAAGAGACATGCCGACCCGCACAAGATTGATAACCCGCCCGTCGGCGATCACCGGAGCGGTCAGCACCCGAACCGGGTAGTCCGTGGAGAACGATATCGTCTCGAAGGTTGATTGTCCTTCGGCCGCCGCCCGCAGGGCCTGCTCGCTGAGCGGAAAATCGCGGGATTTATCATTGAGCCGCTGCTGCCTTTCAAGCTGGCCGCGGGGAGTAAAAATATCAATCTGGCGGTCCAGTGGAGAAAACCCCAGAAAACGCCGAAACAGTTCATCGACCTCAGCCGGGAAAAACGTGTTGTCCCGCTCCAGCGCGCGCGCAACCATCACCTCGGCAACGCCTTTGAGGGCGTAGTCCATATCCCTGACAAGGCTGTAGGAAAGAAGCGCATAGGTGAGAACCCCCAGGATCAGAAAGGTCAGACTGAGCAGGGTCGTATACCAGATGGTGAGCTTTGAGCCTATGGATCGAACGCGCATTTCCTAGTCAACCTTTAGAACGTATCCCACCCCGCGAACCGTGTGCAGCAATTTGGGTTCGAAGCCGTGATCAATTTTTTTCCTCAAATAGTTAATATACACATCGATGACGTTTGTGGTCGTTTCATAGGCATAATCCCAGACATGTTCGGCAATCATGGTCCTGGTGAGTACCCGGCCCTGATTGCGCATGAAATAGTTGAGCATGGAGAATTCCTTCGAAGTCAGTTCAATCACGGTACTGCCGCGGGTGACCAGTCGTCTGGCAGGATCCAGCCTGAGGTCCGCCAGGCTCAGGGTTGGCTGCTCCGTATCGGCCCTGCGCCGCAGCAGGGCTCTGACCCGGGCCAGGAGTTCCTGGAAAGAAAAAGGCTTGGGCAGATAGTCGTCGGCACCGGTATCGAGACCGATTACCCTGTCTTCAATGGTGGCCCGCACGGTCAGCAGGAGCACCGGCGTCGCCACTTTAGCGGTGCGAAGTTCTTTGAGAACCTCGAGCCCGTTCTTTTCAGGCAGGTTGATATCCAGGATGATGAGATCATGAACACCGTCACGCCCCATCAGCGCAGCGGCGCTTCCATCCGAGGCATGGTCCACCGCATACCCCTCTTCCTCGAGACCCTTTTTGATAAAACGGGCAACCTTATCTTCGTCTTCTACCAGGAGCAGTCTCATCCAGCGCACCTCAACAACCCGGCAGCCTGCCGACATCTTTTACGACTAACTTACTCATGTCAGGAGGAAATTACCAGGTTGACTGGTTAAACAATCGTCCCTCACGCAGCGGCTGATTTGCATAACGGTTTGGCGTGTTTCAAAAAAGATCTGTAAATTTCCTTCTGATTTATGTACCCTGCTGTTGCTTCGAGGTTCCATCTGAGGCAGTTGCCCAGTTGAATCTCCTCGATCCGCTTGAGCTTTACAAAACATTTATAATTCATCCTATTGACAGCGAAACCATGTTTTTCAGTTTTCTTGCGGCCCTGATCGGCACGCTCTTGACCGGGGCACAGGCCCTGCTCATCTACTACCAGGGCGAAGGTTTCTGCTTCAACGACGGCTGCAAAGTTGTCGATTCGCTGACCACCGTCGATCCGCTGCTGTTCAATATCGCGGGATTCGTCTTTTTTTCCCTGGTAGCGCTTGGCCTGAACCGGGCCAGAAAAGGCTCGGACCTGTGGAAACGCTTCGTCAGCCTGATACTCCTGGCCGCTCTGGCTGCAGAAGGCATTCTGCTGGCCTTTCAGATCCTGGTCAGCCAGGTCTTCTGCTCCTATTGCCTGATAGTTCTGACCCTGATCATCCTGGCCAACGTATTTCTCGGCCCCAAACAGATCTTCAAGGGGGCCGTCATTTTCGCCGCGGTTCTGCTCGTCTCCTTCTCTCTGGACTACCGCTCGATCAACACCAGGCTGGCGCCGCTGGAAACCGGTACGATGGCCCGCTATCAGCCTGCCGATTCGACGGCGCCGGAGCGGCCGCTCTTCCTGTTTTTTTCGTCGAGCTGCACCCATTGCGAAAATGTCATCGAGGGCCTGCGGGACAACCGCACCTGCACGATCAATTTCAACCCGGTGGACCGGATCGACTCTTTTTCGTTTCCCGGGGCCGTGGCCGCAAATGGCTACAACCACCAGGTCAACCTGCGCTATCTGAAACAGTTCGGCATCGAGAAGATCCCGGTTCTGGCCGAGCGGACTGAATCTTCGCTGACACTCGTGCAGGGAGAACAGGAAATCAGCCGATTTCTCAGACAGCAGTGCGGGTCCCCGGCTGTTTCAGCGACGGGCCAGGAAACGGACATCCTCTCCGGCGCCCAGTCAAGCGAACTTTCTCCGCTGCTGCCTGGGGATGACGGCTGCTCCATAACCACAGACTGCGAAGAAGCATCGATCCCAAGCTCGTCGACCAGCTCCTATTAGACCCGGCCGACCCATGGGGCTGGCGCCGCCCGTTTTGACCGCCTGAGAAGCTGGCAGATCAGATCGGCGGGGCGATGGTGACCAGGATGCGCATCCTCCCGGCAGCACGAACGCCGTGGGGCTCCCTGATCTGCGAGATCAGAATATCGCCAGCGGCTGCAGCAATCTCGGCTCCGTCCCCGCCAAGAAAAAAACCACTGCCTTCCAGCACCTGAATGGACAGCTCGCCGTCGAGATCGTGGGAGTGCACCGGAAAGGTTACCCCCGCATCGAGGTTGAAGTTGATGATCTTGAACGAGGGGGAATCCTCAACCAGGAAAAAACGCTTCATGGCCCCTGGGGTGAATTCGGTGGTGTCGCCCAGCTTGAGCACTTTCATCTGATATCCTCCTGTTGTTGATTTTACAATCAGCTCTGCGCGGGGTTTTTCCCGCGGCCGGCAAAGGCGCAGATCCGCCTGAGAGAGCCGCGGTTGAGCGGGTGACCCGGCGCGGCTGCAGCCTTTGGGGACCATTCAACACCAGAAGATCGAAGCCGGCTTTGACCTTGGTCAACTTTTTTCTTTTTTTCCTGAGCAAGCCCGAAAAGACGGCCGGGAGAAGCGTTTGCGGGCAAAATTTTGTTGGCTGTTGTCAGCAGACAATCAGCTGCGGCGCCGTATCGGTCTCAACCACCTCGCCGATAATGGCCGCGGCGGGAGTGGGTATCTGCGCCAGCTGCCGGGCCAGCTCAACCGCCTGGTCCGCAGGCAGGGCTACGAGCAGTCCGCCGCTGGTCTGGGGGTCGAAGATGATCTGCTTCTGAGACATGGTGAAAGGCTGCTCGAACTGGAGATAAGCGCTGATCAAGCGCTCATTGTGGTGATTGACGCCGGTGCTCATGCCCTTTTCATACATTTCGACGGCACCATCGAAAATCGGCAGCCGGTCCATGAAAATGCGCAGCACCGCAGACGATGCCTTGGCCATCTCCAGGGCATGGCCGCCCAGCCCGAAGCCGGTGATATCGGTGGCCGCGTGAATGTCAAAGTCCTGCATCGCCTCGGCCGCGGAGCGGTTCAGCTGGATCAGCGCCTCGACACAGGCCTGCATGGCCGCCGGCGGCACCCATTTTTTCAGATTGGCATTGAACAGCACCCCGCTGCCCAGCGGTTTGGTGAGCACGAGCGCATCTCCCTGCCGCGCCCCGCCGTTTCTCCAGAACTTTTCCGGATGGACCAGCCCGATTACCGATAAGCCAAATTTGGGTTCATCGTCTTCCACCGAATGACCGCCGGCCAGCACCGCCCCGGCCTCGGTTATCTTGCTCAGCGCGCCCGCCACCATCTGTTCCATATCCTCGGGCGGCAGTTTGGCCGATGGGAAACAGACCAGGTTCAGGCAGACCCGGGGCTGCGCGCCCATTGCATAGATATCGCTCAAGGCGTTGGCCGCCGCTATCTGCCCGTAGATATAAGGATCGTTGACCGGCGGCGTAATAAAATCGGCGGTGGTGACCAGCGCCAGCTCGTCGGTGAGTTTATACACCCCGGCATCATCGCTGGTATTGTAGCCAACCAGCAGATTTTCATCCGCAGCCTGGGGCAGGCCGCTGAGCAGTGCACCGAGCCCGACCGGGTCGATTTTAGCCGCTCAGCCGCAGGTCTTGGAAAGATTCTGCAGGGTCGGTTTTCTAAACAGATGCAAAAGTGACATCAACTATCCTTGTTCTTATTCAGTAACGTTTTACCCAATACGCTTTCCGGCCGGCCGCCGATCTGACAGCCGTCAACCATGCCTGGAAAGAGACATCCAGCCCAACTATTACACAGCAGGCTTTGCCGGACAAATACCAATTTCCGATGGCTCGGCGCCGATCGATACCGGCTGTCTATGACTGCAGCCTGACTGGGGCTGCAGTACGCCGATCAAAAGACAGCGCCGGCCCGGTGTAATGCTTGCCCATTTGTGATACAATGGGACTGACCGCACTGCCGCGCCAGCTTGCGCGCCGCCCGCCAACCCATATTATAAGGACTGCCTGTCATGACTGCCAGACGCACCGTACAGATGAGCATCACCGCCAAGCCCGTGCTCGAGGGAGCAGGTGTGCACCTTAACCGGGTATTCGGCTTCGGCAACGAGACCCTGTTCGACCCGTTCCTGCTGCTGGATGATTTTCGCTCTGATATCCCCGACCATTATCTCAAGGGCTTTCCCTGGCACCCGCATCGCGGTATCGAGACCATTACCTATGTACTGACCGGCGATGTGGAACACGGTGACAGCCTCGGCAACCGGGGCACCATTTCCTCCGGCGATGTCCAGTGGATGACCGCCGGCAGCGGCATCATCCACCAGGAGATGCCCAAGGGTGATGAGCGCGGCGCCATGCACGGCTTTCAGCTCTGGGCCAACCTGCCCGCCAGGGACAAGATGATCGACCCGCGTTACCGCGATATCACCGCGGCCCAGATTCCCGAGATTGCCGGTGAAGACGGCAGCAAGATCAAGATTATCGCCGGCTCGCTTGATGGAATCCGGGGCCCGGTAAGCGACATCGCCACCGAACCCGAATATTTCGACGTCACCCTGCCGGCCAAGGCGACATTTAGCCACCCCACCCCGCCGGAACATACGCTGATGGTCTACGGCATCGAGGGCAGCGGTCAGAGTGCGGATACACAGCTTCTGAATAAAACGCTGCTGCTCTTCAAACAGGGGGATGAAGTGGTCCTGGAGAGCGGCCCCGGCGGCCTTCGCTTTCTGATGCTCTGCGGCAAACCGCTGCGGGAACCGGTGGCCTGGCGCGGTCCTATCGTGATGAACAGCGAAGAGGAGCTCGAGACCGCCTTCCGCGAATATCAGCAGGGCACCTTTATCAAGCATCGCTAACCGTCAGGAGCACACCCACAGCAGTCGGGACCAGAATGGCGTTCGGTGCCGCCCGGGCCCTGGACGCAGACTGCACCGAGTCGAGGCTGATCGAGCCGAAGGGAATGCCTGTTTCTAGAAGCCGATCGATCTCAGGTACCGGCGGAGCACATCGGCTTTGCCGGCAAGCACCGGGGAAAGGCTTTTCATCCGCAGCTGATAATCATACATCGGGTCGTAGTAGTGACGCAGCAGAAGGCGGATCCAGTGCTTGTGCGCTTCCTGGCCGCCGTCTTTTTCCTGATGGTAGCAGCCCGCCTCCAGCAGGGCCTTGACCTGTTCCAGCATGCTGGTGCCGAGCCGCTTGCCGATCTTGTCCATATTGTGGCTCATGTCGGCAAACCAGGCCCACAAACCTGCGGCGGGGTCCTGGCGGGCGGCATAGCGCTGCTGGGAAGCGACCACATATTCGTCAAAGGTGATCTGCACCCGCTCTTCAAACGGCGTCTCGAGCACCAAAAGGTCCGCCGAGCTTAAAAAATCGGCCAGCGCTCTCGGAATAAAACGCTTGCCGACGTGTTTGCCTTCGTCTTCGACCAGCAGGTGGGCAAACCCTTCCCGCCCATGCTGGATGAGCGCTGCGGCCAGACGGTTCTCAAAGTCGGCCTGACCCGGCTGCGGAGTGGTAAAGCGGCCAAAGGTTGAGCCGCGATGGTTGGCGAGTGCTTCGAGATCGATGGCGTTGGGCAGGGTTTTCAGCAGCAGGGTCTTGCCGGAGCCGGTCCTGCCGCCGAGCAGAATCGGTTTTGCACTGACAGTCTGGGGCTCGAGCCGGCTCAGCAGATAGTTCCTGGCGGCCTTGTAGCCCCCCGCCAGCCGGGGAACCGGGCTTGAGGTTTGCTGATAGATCCAGTCACTGGCAATGGCGGAACGCAGACCGCCCCGCGAGCAATACAACACCGTTTGCGGATGTTCAGCCAGGCGGGTGCACATTTGCTCGACCAGGTGTTCCTTTTTCGCCCCCGAAACGAGCTGGTAGCCAAGACGCAGGGCCGCCTCCCGGCCATGCTCACGATAACAGGCGCCCACCCGATGGCGCTGCTCGTCGCTGAGCAGTGGGATATTTACCGCACCCGGAACGCTGCCTGCGGCAAATTCGCCGGGCGACCTGACGTCGATCAGCGGGCAGCGCGCCGCGACAAGCTGCTCAATATCGGTGACAAGCCGCTGAGAAGACATTTAAAATCCAACCGCCTGGCCATCCTTGCGATGATCCGATGCGCCGGCATAACACCCATCAAGGCACTGGATAAGCTGGGCTCCGCCGAACAGAGACTGGGGCTCGTCCAGCACCACCCGATGTCCGCGCTTCTGCAGGGCCGCGATCACCTCCGGCGCAAAGCCTGCTTCCAGGGCCAGTTCACCGTCCGGCGCCACATGCCAGCGCGGTGCATCGCTAGCAGCCTGCGGGTTCTGGCCATAGTCCAGTATCCTGGTCACGATCTGCACCTGCCCCTGGGCCTGCATATGCGCTCCCATGACCCCAAAGCTCAGCAGCGCCTTGCCGTCCCGGGCAATGAACCCCGGAATAATCGTATGAAACGGCCGTTTGCCGCCCGCCACCTGGTTGGCGTGTCCAGCTTCAAGACTGAAGCCGCTGCCCCGGTTTTGCAGACTGATGCCGGTTCCCGGCACCACCACGCCGGAGCCGAAGCCCCGGTAATTCGACTGGATAAGGGAGACCATCATCGAGCTCGAATCGGCCGTTGTCAGATACACGGTTCCGGGCTCGGCGGGCAGGCCGCTGAGCGGATAGCTGGCCCGCTCCATATCGATCAAGGTGGCCCGTTCGGCCAGATAGCGCGGCTCGAGCAGCCGCTGATAATCGACCTGCATCGCTTCCGGATCGGCCAGATGCGTAAATAGATCGCCAAAGGCCAGCTTCATCGCCTCCACCTGCAGGTGAACAGATTCCGCCGAGTCAACCGGATAGCGGCTCAAATCGAACTGCTCCAGGATCTTCAGGCACTGCAATACCGCAATTCCCTGGGTATTGGGCGGCATCTCGAACACCTGATGCTCCCGGTAGGCAACAGAAACCGGCTCGACCCACAGAGCCCGCTGACCGGCCAGGTCGTCCAGGCTGAGCAGCCCGCCCTGACGACGGGCGCAGGCGACGATCTGCTGAGCAAGAGCACCTCGGTAAAACGATTCTCCGCCGCTCGAAGCTATTTCTCTGAGCGTTTCGCCCTGGGCCGGGCAGACAAAAATCTCACCCGGCTCAGGAGGGCGTCCGCCCGGCAGAAAGGCAGCACGAAAATCATCAAAGTCATATAAAGTCTTGGCCGCCTCGGCCCAGCGGGCGGCGGTGACCGGTGAAACGGCGAAGCCCTGTTCCGCGTAGCGGATGCCCGGCTCGAACAGCGTTGCAAAGTCGAGACGACCGAAACGCTCCGCCAAAGCAGTCCACAGAGATACCGCACCAGGAACCGTGACCGAATCCCAGCCGCGCTGCACCATTTCCTCGAGCCCCTTGAAACGCTCCGGCGTCCAGGCGGCCGGAGACCTGCCTGAACCGTTGATACCGTGCAGCTTCGAGCCGTCCCAGATCAGGGCGAAGGCATCGGAGCCGATCCCGTTGCTGGTCGGCTCAACCACCGTCAGCGTAATCGCCGCAGCCAGTGCTGCATCCACTGCATTGCCCCCGCGCCGCAGCATCTCCAGCCCGGCCTGGGCGGCCAGCGGCTGGGAGGTTGCCACCACGTTCCGGGCCATAACCGGCAGGCGCCGGGATTGATAGGGAAACTCCCACTTCCTGTTCATCGCTCTGATTCCGTTATTTTTCTCTTCCTGCATTGCCTGCGCCCACACGGGCGCAGCCGCCCCGTGCAGGCAGCCCGTATGGAAGCTGAATTGTCCTTCAATTGCTCAATAAAGACAATCTCTTTTTGGCAAGAAGCCGCACTTCGGGTATATTTAACGGATTACAGGGGACACGCCCACAGCTAAGCAACAATTGCCTAAATTCTAACTACAAACGGAGGATTATCATGGCCACGACAACCGAAAATCTGCAGGATGCCTTTGCCGGTGAAAGCCAGGCTTTTCAGAAGTACACCGCCTTTGCCAAAAAGGCCGAACGCGACGGATTCGTCAATATCGCCAAGCTTTTCAAAACCACGGCCCAGGCCGAAAAAATTCACGCCGAGGGGCACCTGAAGGCGCTCGATGCGATCAGTTCCACGGCTGAAAACCTGCAGGCAGCCATCAACGGTGAGACTTACGAGTACACCGAAATGTATCCGCCGATGGAGAAACTGGCCAGCGGCGAGGGGCACAAAGCCAAAACCATGTTCCGCTTCGCCCTCGAGGCAGAAAAAGTGCATGCCGAGATCTACACCAAGGCCCTGGAAGCGGTCAAAAAAGGGGTCGATCTCGAGGCCACCGATTTCTATCTCTGCCCGATCTGCGGCTATATCGAGTTGGGCAAGCCGGAAGACAAATGCCCGGTCTGCGGCGCACTGGCCAAGGTGTTCACCACCGTCGCCTGAGCGCCCCCATCCAGAGCAGGAATCGACGCCCCCCCCGGTTCTCGACGGTTCCTGCTTGCGGGCCTGCAGCGGCAGCCGCTTCGGTGGACTGCCGAGCACGCTGCCAAGCGGCTGCCGCCTTTCTTTTCAGGCAAAGCAGATGTCTCACAGCCCCAGCGCGCATCTCACTCTCCGTTTTCATGGAGACCTCCGCAATCTGCTCAAAGGAGTCGAACGCGGTGCGGGTGCCATTGACTATCCGCTGAACAGAAAGGCTTCGCTGAAAGATATCATCGAGTCCCTGGGAGTTCCGCATACTGAAATCGGCTGCATTAAAGATGCAGCGAAGGAATTGAGCTTTGCCTGCATCCCGGTGGGCGGCATGCTTCTTGACATTTATGCTGCTTCTGCTGATTTTCCTCCCACCGTCGCCACGGTTCTGCGGCCCGAGCCGCTCGAGGCCCTGCGTTTCATGGTCGATAGCAATGTCTCCCGGCTAACCGGGCTGCTGCGCATGGCCGGCTTTGATGCGCTGCCGGTTCCGACGGGTTCCAAGAGAAGCGTGGCTGAGGCAGCCGCGGCCTCCGGCCGCATTCTGCTCACCAGGGACAAGGAGCTGCTGCAGCACAGGTGCGTGGTTTACGGGCGGCTGCTGCGCAGCCAGAAACCCCACGAGCAGCTGGCGGAGGTCAGCAATCACTACCAGCTCGCCCCACTGAAGTCGCCGTTTTCCAGGTGCATGCGCTGCAACGGACTGCTCGAGTCGATCGATAAAGAGAGCATACTTGGTCGGCTCGAACCCTTGACTAAAAAGTATTATAGTGTCTTCAAGCAGTGTCCATTATGCGAACAAATTTACTGGTCCGGATCGCATCACCAGAATATGATTAAGATACTGGAATCGATATTTTAATAGTGCGAATTGGAGCGAGATTGCCATGACTGGTTCGACAGGAAAACCCCCCAAAATCGTCTCCATTGGCTGGGGCCGCATGGAAATTGAGGCACTGGGCCGCGGCAAGGACTTCAAGCTCTGGCCGGGCGGCGGCAGGCCATGGGATTGGCAGGAAACCGGGACTGCCCATAGACCGGGTATACAAAGAGCTGATGTCGAGGAACTCGTCAGCAACGGCTGCCGGGTGATTGTTCTGGGCTGCGGCGTTTTCTCCCGCCTCAAGGTGGCCGATGAAACCACGGAGTACCTCAGAACTCATCAAATCGAGTTCATTGCCACCGACACCAAGCGGGCGGTCAACCTCTACAATGATTACGCCGAGCGCAATATCGAGGTCGGCGGGCTGTTCCACTCCACCTGCTGACCTGCCGGTTGATCACCAAAAAGCCAGCGGTTTTTATAGATAAACCACGCCACGCCTGATCACCGGGCGCCCAGGAAGGCAACCCTAACTGCCCAGCAGCCTGACTATCTCGAGGCTTGAAACAATGCCGGCCGGCCGGCCGTCCTCGCCTGAAACGACAAGGTGGTGCACCCCCGCTTCGTACATGACCTTCAGGGCCGACAAGGCATCCTGGTGCTCGTCGAGCTGGACGCATGGATTCCGGGTGGGCTGCTCGGAGATCAGATCGCACTGGGTCATGAAAGAACCGATCGTGGTGCTGTGCGGGTCATGTCCATGGGCCAGGCTGTGCATCACGTCGGTGATGGTCACCAGGCCGATCAGCCCCACCTCCTCCTCGACAACGAGGGCTGAGGAGTTGTTCTGCGCCATCAGTTTGATAGCGGTGCCGAGCGTGTCCTCGCGCCTGATGGCCGGGTAATCTCTTACGATCGCTTCGCTGATACTTCTTAGGCTGTTCATGACCATCCTCGCTGCAACTGTTTATCGTGCTGCCCAGCGGCCGAACCTGACTTCGGCAGACAGCCGCCGGGCGCCTTCTGACACCTCAAATTCCGGCAATGGCGGAGTCTTCCTGATTTAAGCCTATCAGTTCCAGGACGTGAATACAAGAGCACCCGGGCCTGCTCCGCGATGAGCCGTCGGCATTGCTTGACTGGCTCTGCTGCTGGCATAGAATTGCTTTGGTTTTTGATTATTTGTGCTTATCATAGTGGGTAAATTCAAATGTGCTGTTTCCTGGTACTTGTCGGCTAATCACCAAACGCAGGGGAGAAAAAATGAAAGGTTTTTCTAGCGGAATTTCTCTATTCTTGCTGGCCCTCATATCTCTTGCAGGGACCGGGTCCATACAGGGATCAACCGCTAAACCGGTGGTCGTTGCGTCGACCACCCAGATCGCCGATTTCGCCCGCCAGGTTGCCGGGGATCGGGCCGTGATCAAATCGATCCTGGCCCCCGGGGCGGACCCGCACACCTATCAACCCACCCCGGATGACGTGCAGATTGTCCTCGGCGCGGACCTCTGCCTGCAAAACGGCCTGCATCTGGAAGGCAAGAACTGGATGGCGACCCTGGCCCAGGATGCGGGGAAGCCGCTGATCACCGCCACGGACGGCATCAAGCTGCTTTCCATAAACCAGGGGGGTGAAGAAATCGCCGACCCGCACGCCTGGTTCTCACCGCGAAATGCAGCGGTTTACGTGAACAATATCGTCAAGGGCATGATTAAGCTCGACCCGGACAACGCCGCAGAATATCAGGCCCGTGCCTCGCTGTTTCTGCAGCAGCTCCGCGTTCTCGATGGTTGGGTCCGCGAGCAGGTCAGCAAGATCCCCACCCAGCGCCGCATTCTGGTGACCACCCACGACGCCTTCAACTATTTCTGCTCCGAGTTCAAGTTCAATGCCAACAACAATTTTCTCTCCATTGCCCCGGTCGGCTGGTCCACCGGGGCCGAGGTCGGCGCCGGCATAACGCCGGAGCGCAGGCGTATCGTGGTGCAGTCGATTAAAGAGTCCGGGGCGCCGGCGATTTTTGTCGAAACCTCGATCAACCCCAAACAGATCAGGGAAATCGCCAAGGAGACCGGGGTGGTCATCGGCGGCGAACTCTACTCCGATTCGATGGGAGGTGCCGGGACCGCCGGGGAAACATATATCGGCATGATGCGTGAAAACGTCCTGCTGATTGTCAACGCTCTACAATAGGAATCCGATGCGCTTTATTCTCTGCTTCTTGATCTGGTTGATCATCGTCGGCGGGCTCTGGCTCTATACCGATCAGCGCGATGCTGCCGTGTCAGCCGTTGTGGTGTCAGCGGTGCCGGACCGTCAGGTCGCCGCCCGCTTTGCCATTGAGCTGACCCCGACCTTCACGGTCGAGGAAGATCCCTTTGCACTGCAGGTCTCAGACAGCCCCCAGTCCCTGCTGGAGGTGCGCCTCAACTCAATCCTGCTCGATCTTGGCGGCGCAACAATGCTCCGGGGAACGCCCCTGTCCCTGCATGAGGTCCAGGGCGTGCTCGAAGGCCACAACGAGATCTATGTCAAAGCCAGCCCGCCGCTGGCCGAAAACCGGCTGATCCACGGCATCAGGATCCGGGTGCTCGGCGCGGATCGCGAGCTGCTCGACGATACCGTCTGGAGCGAGGGCGGGCTGGTATCAGGCAGCGTCACGTTTGCTTATAGGCAAACCAAGGGGGCCGGCCATGACCAATGAGAAGCGTTATGTCATCGAGGTCGAGCACCTGACGGTCAGCTACCATGCCCGGCCGGCGCTGCTCGATGTGAGCGTCAATATCGAATCCGATCAACTGGTCGGCGTCATTGGTCCTAACGGGGCCGGCAAATCGACCTTCATCAAGGCGATTCTCGGGTTTATCAAACCTGACATCGGTTCGATTACGATCAACGGCCGCAGCGCCCAGAAAGCCAAGGGCGAGGTGGCCTATGTGCCCCAGCGCGGAGCGGTGGACTGGGATTTTCCAATCACCGTCGCCGAAGTGGTGCTGATGGGCCGTTACCAGCAGATTCCCTGGTACACCTCCCCGGCAGAGCGGGATCGACAGGCGGCCATGGAGGCCCTGGAGATGGTCCGCATGGAGGATTTTACCGATCGGCAGATCGGCGAACTGTCGGGCGGACAGCAGCAGCGGGTGTTCATGGCCCGGGCGCTGGCCCAGGGGAGCGATATCCTGCTCCTCGATGAACCGTTTGCCGGGGTAGATGCCGCAACCGAACGGGCCATTTTAGAAGTTCTGGAGCGGGCCAAGCACGCCGGCAAGACCCTGGTGGTGGTGCACCATGATTTATCCACCGCAGCCGAATATTTCGACCGGCTAATCCTGATAAAACAGCGGCTTTACGCCTATGGGCCTCCCCGGGCGGTGCTCCGGGAAGATCTGTTGAGCAAGGTCTATGAGGGCAGGCTGCGAATTTTCAGCGACGTGCTCAAACAGGAGGCCGCCGATGTTTGAGCTGTTTATCGCCCCGCTCAGCGAAACCTATTTCCAGAAAGCGCTGATCGGCGGCTGCATCGTAGCCATCGTGGCCGGGGTTGTCGGCTGCCTGGTGGTCCTGCGCCGCATGGCCTTTCTGGGCGACGCCCTGTCCCATGCGATGATCGCCGGCGTGGCCGGCGGTTATCTGGTCATGAAGATGGTCTTCGGCCTCGAGGCCCACGCCCCCGGCATGCTGCTTGGTTCATTGATTGCGGCAATCGCCACCGTGGCCCTGATCAGCTTTGTGTCCCAGATCTCACGAGTCAAGGAAGATACCGCGATCGGCATCATGTACACCGGCATCTTCGCGCTCGGGGTGGTGGCGGTTTCAATCTTCCGCCACTATATCCACATCGATCTGATGCATTTTATCATGGGCGACATCCTCGGCGTGGCGGACAGCGATCTGTGGGTAAGCGCCTTCGTAGCCGCCGCTGTGCTGACCATCCTGGTGCTCTTTTTCAGGCACTTCCAAATCGCCACCTTCGACCCGGTGATGGCTGCCTCGATCGGACTGCCGGTGCTCTTCATCGACTATCTGCTGACCACCTGCGTTTCGCTGGTGGTGGTCAGTGCGGTCAGTATGGTCGGCGTCATCCTGGTGGTCGGGCTGCTGATCACCCCGGCAGCCACCGCCTACCTGCTCAGCGACCGGCTCGATAAAATGATGTGGCTGGCTGCCTTATTCGGCGTTACCAGTGTAGTCGGCGGCCTCTATCTCTGTGTCTGGCTCGACTCGGCCGGCGGCGGGGCCATCATGCTGTTCAGCACCCTGCAGTTTCTGGCAGTGCTCACCGTTGCCCCCAAATACGGCCTGCTGGCCCGCTGGATGCGCGTGCGCAACCTGATTCCCCAGCAGCTCATCGAAGATATCCTGACCACGATTCTGCGCTATGAAAAACCGACTCCGGTGCCGGTCATCCGCCAGTATGTCGAACAGCCCAAGGGAATAAACAGAGCGCTGCAGCGGATGGTTCAGGACGGCATGCTCCTGCAGACCGGGGAGGAATACGAACTCACCGAGGCGGGCAGCAAAGAAGCCCAGAAGGTGCTCAAGGCCCACCGGCTCTGGGAGGCATACCTGGATACCATCGGCACCCCGCAGGAACAACTGCACCCGACAGCCCATCAGCTCGAACACATCAGCGATGGTAACACCGTGGACTATCTCGATGAAAAGCTCGGCAACCCCCCAATCGACCTGCACGGCAAATCGATATCCGGATGAGCTGCGCAACCATTAAGATCGAAAAGAAGCCCGGCACCGCTTGCAGAGGCGGCGCCGGAGCCTCTGTCAGGGATCAATCGGTAAAATAGAGATCGTGAAACTCGTCCGCCGCCTGGCGCAGGCTCTGGACATTGGCCAGGTCGATGGTCTGCTTGCACTTCATCGCATAGACCAGCATCTTGTGCAGGGCGGCCAGTTTCTTGTCATAATCGGGCGCCTCGAGCGTGATCCGCTGGGTCATGAAATACTGGGTGACGATCTCCTGGAGCTCGTCGGCATGTTTTTCCTTGTTGGTCACCCATCTGACGAGCTGATTGGCATTGCCGCCTTTTTCCAGTTCGGCAATCTGCTGCATCGATTTCTCAATGGTCGCGGCATGCTCGATGATCAGGTTCATGCGAAGCGCATCGTCGTAAATGCCGCAGGGAATCTGGCAATGGGCGGCTGCGCTGCCGGCAAGAAGCAGCGCAGCGGCAAACAGCGAGAACAATAGCGCAATACCTTTTTTCATCAGGTTTTCCTCCTGTAATGTCGTGGCTAATAGCAACGTTCACCATCGATTCCTCTTTCCAGGAACCGCTCATCTCACTATAGGTCACTGCTATTGTTTGTCAATTGAGCGAACCCTTGTTCCGGAAGCACTGACCCGTGGGCAACCATCACCACTATTGCTTGAAATGAAATAATAATTATTGTTGACTGCTGACCATGACACAGCCAATTTCTCATCCACAGAACTGCCCAGGCAAATATCGCGGCGCCGCAGCGGCCAGCCTAATGATCCTGAGCAGGCCAGAGCGCTGCATCGGCTGCCTTTACTGTGTGAACGAGTGTCCGGAAGGGGCGCTGCTGTTCACCGTCAGCGGAATCGAACGCAGCCCGGCGCGCTGCAGCGCCTGTCTGAATTGCGTGGAGATATGTCCAGCGCTCGTGCATGAACTTGCTGCCGATGGCAATTGCACAGCGCCCGGAGAACCGGTTCGATGACCAGGGTAGTGATGGGGCTGCTGTTCGACAGCGCCGACAGAATCCTGATTGCCAAGCGCAATCCCGCCAAGCGCTACGGCGGGTATTGGGAGTTTCCGGGCGGAAAAATCGAACACGGCGAGTCGGTGGAAGAGGCCCTGGCCCGGGAAATCATGGAAGAGCTCGACGCGCCGATCACCCTGGGCCGGGTCTATCCCGGATATCTCTTTGCCTACCGGGAGCTCAAAGCTGAATTCATTCCGGTTTCCGGCACCATCGCTCCAGATGATATTACCCTGCTGGAGCATGATGACTGCGCCTTCATCCGCCTGCAAGAACTCGGCGGCTACAATCTTTCCCCCTACGACGACGGCGCCCTGGAATTGCTGAGCTCAGATCAATTTCAACCTGTTTCGCCCTAGCCGCTCGCCGGCTGGCGGCAGGGCTGGATTTCTGCCCGAAGCGTGCTGCACTGTTAATTTTTGGCGAAGAAAAGTATCAACATTAATGCGATGAAAGCACTTGTGATAATACCGAGATAATTATACATTGAGAGTTTAACCAACAGCCAATATCCACTATCACAGGAGGCAGGTATGGATCTGTTCGAGTTTTCCATCCAGATGGAAAAAGATGCTGAGGCGCTCTACCGCAAGATGGCAGAAAATGCCCCGGTTGAAGGAATAAAAAAGGTGTTGCTGCTCCTCGCCGAAGACGAAGTAAAACATCGGGTTGCCATCGAGCAACTCAAAAAGAAGCTCGACGTACCGGCACAGCAGGGCGTGGCCCTTGATATCAAAACGGTATTCGACGATATGAAGCAGGACGGCAAGACCACCCAGATGTCCGTCGATGCGATAGAAGACTACCAGAAAGCCGTGGAGATCGAGCGGCGGGGCATGGCCTTTTACAAGGAAAAGTTCGAAGAGGCCGATGACCCAATCAGCAAACAGCTGTTCGAGGTCCTGATGAAGCAGGAGACCTATCACCTGAGGACCTGCGAAAACCTGCTCGAGATGGTACAGAAACCGGAGTGGTGGGTGGAAAACGCCGAGTTCAACCCGCAGGACCAGGGACAGTACTAGCTCCTATCAGGCAGTTTCATTTCAGAAAGTAAGCGGCCGGGTGGCCTGATGCCAGCCGGCCGCTTTGTCTTTGTTTTCCATAAGGAAAGCTCCTGAGCAGCAGCGCTGCGGCAGAGGCCTGAGCATCACTTCTGAAATCCGCCAACCAGCAGCCTGAGCGCGAGCAGAACAAAGGGCAGTCCGTGCAGCAGCAGGTCGAAGATATCGAGCGGCCTGGTCAACTCGCCGGCAGCCAGCATCTTCAACTTCTGCCAGACATGGGGTTCAGGAACGAACGGAGCCAGGCCAAGGGTCAGGCAGAGCACGACCAGAATTGAGATCGGCATCGATTGAATCAGCGCTACCATGCATTCACACCTGTTTTGTTTACCCCTGTCTGCCCCTCAGCAGCGCCTCAGACCAGGGCCAGGTTGCGGCACGCCTCGGGACCGGCCGTTTTCATTTCCTCGAGCTGGTCGATGTGGCGCCGTTCCTCCCTGATGACCCGCTCCAGTTCCAGGCGGGGCTGCTCGTCGCTGATCAGGTTGAGCAGAAATTCATAGAACATCACGGTGTCCTTTTCAAACAGCCTGGCCTGCTCCAGCGCTTCGGCAAAGGCCGGGGTCTGCGCCAGCAGATCCTGGTCCAGAGAAAAAGTCTGATCGGCGACCATCTCCTGCAGGAGCTGCCGCCCCATCCGCTCCAGCTCGAACTGCTCCTCTGTCAGCGGCTCGGCCGCCTCGATGGTTGAAAACCACTGGGCGTGGCGCTGTTCCTCATCGGCCATCCAGGTGAAGATTTCGGCAATCGCCCGATCATGCGCCAGTTCGGCGGCCTGGCGATAAGCGGCTTCACCGTTTCTCTCTATCTGCACTGCGATCTCACGTATATCGGCGACACTGAACATGCTTATTCCTCTTTGCTCATTTTCTCTTTCCCAACACCTCTGTGAAAATATAATACAGCACACTGTGTCCTGGCGAATTTTTTCGGCCCGCGGCCGGTCATTTACGCCGCGATGATGGATCTGAACCAGGCTGAAATATCTTCAATCTGTTGCGGACAGACATTGTGCTCCATCGGATAGGTCCGATAGGTCGGCTTATAGCCATGCTCTTCGAGAAAGGCCCGCGCCGCCCTGCCCAGGCGTTCCGGCACCACCGGGTCGTGCAGACCGTGATGAATCTCGATGGGCAGGCTCAGGTTGGCGCCATGGGTGTGGATCAGCTCAGTGGTAGCAAAGTAGCTGGACATGGCCAGCAGGCCGCCCAGGGGCGTCTCCCGATCCAGGGCCAGGTGATAGGCCACCGCGCCTCCCTGGGAGAAACCGGCGATGATGATATGTTCCTGCCGGATTCCCCGCCCGATCTCCCGTTCCACAAAGCCGTTGATGGCCGCCACCGAGGCCAGCAGCCCTTCGATGTCGACCCTGCGGTCGATCTGCATCTCGACAATATCGTACCAGGCAGGCATTACGAAGCCGCCGTTGACCGTGACCGGAATCTGGGGGGCGTGGGGAAAAATGAAGCGCAGCGGTGGGCTCTGGGGCAGTTTCAGCGCCGGCACAATCGGGGCAAAATCATTGCCGTCGGCCCCGAGTCCGTGCAGCCAGATAACGCTGTACTGTGGATCGGGTGCGGTTTCAAGTTCGATAGCCGGCAAAAGATTCATCCTATTTCCCCTTTTCGTTCCGCTCGCTGAGCGGCGCTGACCCTGTATTACCAGGTGCAGGCCAAAAAGACAAGCCGGCGGCCGAGCCTGGCAGCACAGCCTTTTCGCTCATCCGGACCCTCTCAGCCGATCACCTCGAAACCGGCAGCAGCGATTTCGGCCAGCAAATAGGAGCGGGCCTCTTCTACCTGCCCCTCGGCTCCGCGCAAGCCGAGCTCAATCTGCCAGACACCCTGCTGCGGAAACCTCGGCAGACTGGAAAATTTCACCCCGCTAAAGCGCTGCTGTCCCCTGCTCAACAAGTCGATCAATTCGCTTTCACGAGCCCCGACCACGGTGAGTGAAACAATAATGTTATGCGGGTTCTCAGCAGTTTCATAGCGGTGCGTGACCACCCACTCGAGCATTGGCCAGGCCATTTCCGGAAACCCGGGCAGACAGTGAATAAGGCCGCAGGAAAATCCAGGGATATTATTGTAGGCGTTGGGGATGAGTTCGGCCCCCGCGGGCAGTTCGGCCATCAGGATCCGGTTCGGGTAGGCCTCGTCACCGAACTGGTGCTCGAGCAGGCGCACGGCTTCCGGGTGGCGGACCAGCTCGACCCCGCAGGCCCGGGCCACCGCCTGCCGGGTGAGATCATCCGGGGTGGCGCCGATGCCGCCGAAGCAGAAACAGTCGTCACCCCGCCGCCGGATCGCGGTGAAATGCTCGACGAGCAGATCGAAATCATCGCCGAGAACATATATCCAGCTCATATCCACATCGATCCCGGCGAAGTATTCGACGGCCCGCGGCATATGTTTATCCTGTCGCCTGCCGAGCAGGATCTCATCGCCGATGATCAACAGACCGACATGTTTAAGCGGGCACCTTTGGGATTTCTGCATAATGAAGATCCGGGAAGCTGATAGTGGCGGGTTTGATGCATGCCATGTTCTGCACTATCGCAGCTCAGCGACAATATTGCAACTATTTGAGACAATAATGTAAAACAGTTGTCCTCCAGATAGCTGAAACGATTGACAATCAGTGGACTGAGCAGGCGCAGGCGTGAAAAATTTTTAACGGGCGTCTGCCGGGCTAATGGTTCAATTTCAAATGGTTAGTGCGTTGCCATCCTGGCCGCGCATGGCAGCTGGGCCAGAACAGTTTCTTTTTCGTTGTCATCGAAGCGTTGGTGTGGTACCGATTTGATTCATCAGAAACTCCCATCCCAGGAGTTAATTACACACGTTTTGCAGTTATGTGAGGGACTGAAAAATCGGCCGGCCTGATGTCCGGGACCGGTACTGATGTTTCTGCCGTTTGAATGGTTCGGCGGCGGCAAGCTCGATAAATGACGAGCGCGTATCCGATTCTCGGTGCCCGGGTGCACATCTGCAGCAACCGCAGTAACAACAAAGGAGGCTTAATATGAGGAAGCTAGTCTATCTGGTGATGGTAGCCAGCGCCGTGGCGCTCTGCTTTTCTGCCAGCGCCTGGAGTCAGGGCAGGAAAACGACCATTAAAGTCGGTATCAACGCACCGATGACCGGTGATATCCCCAAAGTCGGCGAGGGCAGCAAATTTGCCGCCGAAATGTGGCTCGAGGATGTTAAGAAGGCCGGCGGCATAGACGTCGGCGGCACCAAGTACCCGGTCGAGCTCATCGTCGAGGACAACGAATCAAAAGCCGAATCGGCGGTGAAAGCCAATACCAAAATGATCACCCAGGATGACGTCCTGATCATCATCGGACCGCAGTCCTCCAAGCAGGCCATTCCGGCAGGCGACGTGGCCAATAATTACATGACCCCGATGATCAGCCCCTGGTCCACCAACCCGGATACCACCGCCAACCGTCCCTTCGTTTTCCGCGGTTGTTTTCTCGACCCGTTCCAGGGACCGGTTCTGGCCAATTTCATCACCGAGGAATTCGGCTTTAGCAAAGCAGCCGTTCTCTACGACGTAGCCAGCGACTACCCCAAAGGGCTGGCAGAGTTCTTCAAGCAGGCCTGGGAAGAAAAACATGGTGCCGGCTCCGTGGTCGCCTATGAGAGCTTCACCACCAAAGACACCGATTTCAGCTCCCAGCTCACCAAAATCATCCGCTCCGGCGCAGAAGTGCTGTTTACCCCGCAGTATTACAACGAAGTTGCGCTGATCGTTCAGCAGGCCAAGGATCTCGGCTGGAAAGGACCGATCGTCGGCAGCGACAGCTGGGGTTCTGCTGAAACCGTCGAGCTCTGCGGCGAAGCCTGCTACGGCCAGTTCTTCTCGACCCATTATGCGGCAGCCGGCGCCCAGGGCGCCACCAAGGAATTCATCGACCGCTACCAGGCCAAGTATGGCTATGTACCCGATGACGTCGCCGCGCTGACCTGGGATGCGCTGAGCCTGGCCCAGGCTGCAATCGAAGGCGCCGGCAAACTGACCGGTAAAATCAAAGATGACCGCCAGGCAGTGCGCGACGCGCTGGCCAAGATAGAAAACTTCGAGGGTATCACCGGTAAGATGACCTTCACCGAGGAAGGCGACCCGATCAAGTGCGCAGTCATCGTCAAAATCAGCGACAAGGGCGAGTACGAATTCTACAAGTCCATCTGTCCGTAATCAGGTTCGCGCCCCGAGGCGCAGTCTGACAGCAGCACATAATGTCTGGTGGACAGCCCTTTGGGGTTGTTCACCGGACTTTTTATTGGCTACCTTGAAAAATTGTCTTTTCGCTCAATTTCTTTGTTGCGCGTAAGAATTTTAACCTCGGACCTCCTAGCCTGCGGAAAAGTTCCACACGCGCCTTGATTCTGAACCAAAATCCTCATTTTGCAAGGTACCCCATTGTCAAAACTAGATTTCATGCTCACCGGCTGTGATCGAGCAGGAGCTCTGCGATGGAATATTTTCTTCAGAACCTGATAAACGCCCTGCAGTGGGGTAGTTTCTACGCCGTTATCTCTATCGGTTATTCGATGGTTTACGGGGTTTTGATGCTGTTCAACTTCGCCCACGGCGATATCTTCATGGTGGGAACCTATATCGGCTTCGGCATCGCCACCATGCTGCTGGCCCTGTTCTCGGCCTTTATGCCCGGCTGGATGATCTTTATCCTGGTCATCATCATTACCATGTTTTTGGCCTCTTTTGTCGGGGTGTTCGTCGAAGTGGTCGGCTACCGACCGCTGCGCGGCGCTCCCCGGGCCTCGGCTGCGATCACCGGCCTGATGATCGGGATTATCTTCGAGACCGGCAACCTGATCATCCTCGGGGCCCAGCGCTTCAGCTTTCCTCCGCTGATCAAATCGGTTTCCTACAATATCGGCGGCGTCTACGTGACCAACGTCAAGGTCCTGATCATCGTGGTCTCCCTGATCCTGATGCTGGCCCTGCACACCTTCATCCAGAAGACCAAATGGGGTATGGCCATGCGGGCCATGTCCTACGATTTTACCGCGGTCCCGCTGATGGGGGTGTCAATCAATATCATCGCCCCAATGACCTTTGCCATCGGCGCCGGGCTGGCCTCTGTGGCGGGCATTCTCTACGGCCAGGCCTACCCGGTGCTGGATCCCTATATGGGCATTCAGCTCGGCTGGAAGGCCTTTGTCGCAGCGATCCTGGGCGGCCGCGGTTCGATCATGGGAGCGGCGCTGGCCGGCTACCTGCTCGGCTTTATCGAAATGTTCGTGCCGATGGTATTCCCGTCGACCTTCAGGGACCTGATCGCCTACTCGATCATTCTGGTTATTCTGACGTTTCGGCCGCGGGGCTTCTTCGGCATGGTCCACTCCACCCAACTCAGACTGTAAGGCAAACTGGTTCAGGTACAATTAACGCACACCCCGATATCGCATGGAAACATTAAAGAAATTTTTCCGTATCTTCTCCGTTGTCCCGCTGGCAGGCTGGCTGCTCGGTGTATTCTGCGCGGTGCTGATCGAATATTACCTGGGAGATCTGATTTCCTATTATCTCTATCTGCCCAAGATCCCGGTACTGTTCGGCACACTCATGATGCTCAAGAACCCGCTGCTGATCCCCAGCGTCCTGGCCTACGACCTGATCGTCTATATCCTGCCGGTGCTGCTGGTCGGCCGTCTGCTGGCCCCGGCAACCAACGCGCTGGCGGCCCTGCTCGAGAACCTGCCGCTCTGGCTGGCAACACTGCTGCACCTGGCCGCCTTCTATGGGATCCTGCATATGTGGGCCGGGATCAACGATTACCGGGTGCTCGTGGTCAAGCTGACCATGATCGCCATCATCCTGACCATCAGCCTCAATGTGATCAACGGCTACCAGGGCGAGTTTTCCTGCTCCCATCCGGGCTTCATGGCGCTGGGGGCCTACGCCTCGTCGACCCTGACCCTGCTGCTTTTCGCCAACGACAAAATGTTCGGCGAACCGCTGCTGTCCCCGGCGCTGGGTCCCTGGCTGTTCCCCTTGATTCTGATCATCGGCGGCGCGGTCGCGGCACTCGGCTCACTGATCGTGGCGATACCTTCCTTCAGAACCCGCGGCGACTACCTGGCCATTATCTCGCTGGCCTTTTTGTTCATCGTCAAAAGCGCCATTGAAAATCTCGAGATTATCGGCGGCCCCCGCGGTATGAGCAGCCAGCCCAACTATGCGACCCTGCCGGTGGTCTTTATCTGGATGTCGCTGTGTATCTGGATCATCCACAACTTCACCACCTCGGTGATGGGCAAAGCGCTCAACGCGGTGCGCGACAATGAACCGGCGGCCAACTCGATGACGGTCAACACCAGAAAGACGAAAATGACCGCCTTCATGTTCGGCGCCTTCTGGGCGGGGGTGGCCGGCGGCCTCTTTGCCCACGTGCTGCGCTACGTCAATCCGGGGACCTTCGGCCTGCAGAAGCTGGCCGAGATCCTGGCCATGGTCTATTTCGGCGGACTCAATTCGATTTACGGCTCGATCGTCGGGGCGGTCAGCATCAGCGTACTCAGCGAAGCACTCCGGCCCCTGGAGCTGTTCAAATGGATCATTATCCCGCTTATCCTGATCCTGGTCATGATCTACCGGCCCCATGGCCTGATCTCGTTCACCGAGATCAATGTCAAGGAAGTGATGCGCCCCAGGAACAGAGAACATGCAGGAGGAGTTGAATAATGGCACCGCTGCTCAGCGTCAAGAACATGACCCATTACTTCGGGGGGCTGCGTGCGGTCAGTGATTTCAACCTCACCATCGAACCCGGCGAGATCAAAGGGCTGATCGGTCCCAACGGGGCCGGCAAAACCACCGTCTTCAACCTGATCACCGGCGTCTATGCCCCCACCGAGGGCAGCATTGAACTCGAAGGGGCCAACATCAAGGGAGTCGAGACCCATAAGATCGCCGCCATGGGGCTCGGCCGGACCTTCCAGAATCTTGCGCTGTGGCGCCACATGAACGTGCTGGATCATATCCGCCTGGCCCACTATTCCCAATTGAGCTACGGGCTGTTCGGGGCCTTCTTCGGCACCCCGAAATGCCGCCAGCAGGAACGGGAAGTGATCGACAATTCCCATCGGCTGCTGGAGATTTTCGACGTCGACCGGTTCGCCATGCAAACGATCGGCAACCTGCCCTACGGTGCCCAGCGGCGCGTGGAGATGGCCCGGGCCATGGCCACCAGGCCCAAGATTCTCTTCCTGGACGAGCCCACCGCCGGCATGACCCCGGATGAGCTGATCCGGATGATCCAGATCATCCGCCAGGTGCATCGCGATTTCGGCGTGGCCATCTTCATGATCGAACACCGGATGAAATTCGTGATGGAGCTCTGTGAATCTATCCAAACCCTGGTTTTCGGTGAAGTCATTGCCGAAGGGGTGCCCGAAGAGATACAGAACAACCCGGAAGTAATCGAAGCCTACCTCGGCAAGGAGGATCTTCACTGATGCATCTCGTCGTTGAAAATCTATCCGTATCCTACGGTAATATCAAAGCCCTGCACGGCATCAGCTTTGGTGTCGAGCAGGGTGAAATCGTCACCATAATCGGGGCCAACGGGGCCGGTAAAAGTACGACGCTGCGGGCTATTTCGCGGATGATCCCAGTCAAGCCGGGCTCGAAAATCGAGTTCATGGGAGAAAATATCCTCAAGTACAGCACCGACAAGGTGGTTTCCAAACTTGGCATCTCTCACGTTCCGGAAGGCAGGATGATCTTCGGCAACCTGACCGTCACCGAAAACCTGACCCTGGCCTGCTTCGCCCGGAGAGACAGGGAGGCAATCGCTTCGGACAAGAAATGGGTGTTCGACCTCTTCCCCCGCCTGGAGGAGCGCAAAGACCAGCTCGCCGGCACCTTGAGCGGCGGCGAACAGCAGATGCTGGCCGTCGGCCGGGCCTATATGAGCGGCCGCAAAATCATGATCCTGGACGAACCCTCCATGGGGCTGGCTCCGTTGCTCATGCTCGATATGTTTGATGCGTTGAAGGAAATCAACGCCCAGGGTACCACCATCCTGCTGGTCGAACAGAACGCCAGGCTGGCGCTTAAATTCGCCCAGCGCGGCTACGTGCTGGAACATGGCAAGTTCATCCTGCAGGGTCGGGGGGATGAACTGCTCGGCAACCCTGAGGTGAAAAAGGCCTATCTGGGCGCCTGATCCGCGATGGCATGCTGCTCCTGTCCGAGCCTGCTGCCAGCAGAGACCAGCAGCCCGGTAAATCGTGCTGAACTGTTTCGAAAGAGGTCAAGCTTGGCAGTGAAGATTCGCTCGGGCCTGCTCAGAATGAGTCGAAGTGCACCAGCTCGGCTTTGAAGCGGTCTTTTTTGGTAAAGGCGCCTTGCTTGGGCCAGCCGACCGGAATTACCGCAAACGGGTAGATCGTTTCAGGGATCGACAAGAGCTGCCGGCAGCCGGCCATCCGTTCTTCGAGCGGATAAACCCCGGTCCACACCGTGCCGAGCCCTTCGGCCCGGGCCGCCAGCAGCAGGTTCTGCACCGCCGCGCTGCAGTCCTGGGGCCAGAAATCAGGCCATTTCCTGCCCTGCGGATCACCGCAGACCACTATGGCCACCGGTACCTCACGTATCATCTTGCAATAGGGATGGAAGGAATCGACCCGATCCAGCTTGTTCCGGTCCCTTACCACAATAAAATGCCAGGGCTGCTGGTTGCCTGCCGACGGCGCCAGCATCGCGGCCCGGATCAGCCGCTCAACCAGTTCATCTGAGACCTCTTTATCCAGATAGCTTCTGACACTGCGCCTGGTTTCAATCGCCTGGTAAACATCCATCGTCTCTCTCCTGTCTTTTCAATAAAACCATCGGCTGACACATATACCCCCCGGTTGCCTGCCTGCTTCACATGCTCTGTCACCTGCGGCCCTGCCGCATCAGGGAACCGACAGATAGAACCAGCTGTGGTTGAGCAGAATTGTAACGAACGGCAGCGGATCCTCGAGCTGGGTGAGGTGCAGATAGGACTTGACCGCGAAACCGGCGGGATTGAAGGCCATGTATATTTCGCTGATGGAATCGCCCGACTCCCAGGCTCCGACATCCTGCGCCGCAATGATCTCCTGGCGCCGCTGAGCATTCAGAATGCCCAGTTGGGTCGCGTGAGCCAGATATTCCTGGGTTGCATTACTGTGCTGGTTGGGAATGTCCCTTGAATTATGTTCGAATACCGCGTGGGCGATTTCATGGGCAACTGCGCCCTGATAGTGCTCCTGGTCAAAGGGTTGGTCATACATCTGCGGCGGCTGCTCTGTGTTGATGATGGCCTGATATGACATCAGCTTGATCTCATTGAGCCGCCGGTTGTAACTGCCAAAAGCGATGTAGCCGTTGCTGTCGATGAGCCCGTTAATTATTTCAATCGTCACCGGACGTTTCAGGTGCAGATCATAGGCGGCGAGAAAGGCGAGTGCCTTTTGCGCCGCGCTGCAGATACGTTCTTTGTCGTCTGCGGTCGCTGCTACCAGGACAATATATTGATTATCGTCGCATCTGAGCTCTTCGGCCCCGGCGCCGGGCGGCTGCAGCAGGTCCGCACTTATGCAGAGGATCAGGCCGATCCATGCTGCCCACCCGAAACAGCTTGCCCGTTTATCCCTGCTTTGGCGCAGCCGCTGTCCATGGCCGATATCTGCCTGGTAAGCTGATCCGGTCGCGGTGCGATGCGTTTTTGCCGCACAGGTATGGCTCTTGAGGTTCATGTCTGTATTATACCCTGATCGATCAGGTCTGTGGGAGTGAAGATTTGTGCAGCCGGGCGACATGGCTCCGTTCGCTGATCGGCCAGTGAATAACGGCGGCGGCGGCCCCCAATATGGCCCCGGCGATCCAGATGGCGTCATAGCTGCCAAAATGTTCATAGAGCAGGCCCCCAAGCCAGACACCAATGAAACTGCCCACCTGGTGGCTGAGAAACACGACCCCGTAGAGAAAGGTCATATATCTCGTGCCGAAAAACAGCGCCACCAGACCAGACGTTGGCGGCACGGTGGCCAGCCACAGAAAACCCATGCCCGCGCTGAACAGGAGGATGGTCGGCAGGGAGACCGGAACACTTAAAAAGAGCAGTATCGCCACGACGCGCCCCGCGTAGATGACACTGAGCAGGGTGCGCATCGGGCGTCTGCCGGAAATAATTCCAGAACCGTAGGCTCCGGCGATATTGCACAAGCCGATCAGGCTGATACTCCAGGCGCCCACCTGAGGACTGAAACCCAGATCGACCACATAGCCCGGCATATGCACGGTGATAAAGGCGACATGAAAGCCGCAGACAAAAAAACCGGCCACCAGCAGCTTATACGATCGCACCTTGAGGGCGCGCTGCAAAATCTGCCGGAGCGAGCCTTCGATTTTTTCTCCCGACTTATCAGAGCTGCCGCCGTATGGGGCCAGCGGCAGTGCCAGAAACACCATGACCAGGGTGGATAGGCCGATAATCTGCAGGGCCATGAACCAGCCGGCGAGATCGACCGCGAACTGCATGAAAGGCACCACCAGAAACTGTCCGAAGCTGCCGGCCGCGGTCCCCAGCCCGAGCGCCCAGCCTCTCCTGTGCTCGGGCACTGCCCGCACCAGGGCCGGCAGGACAATGCCAAAAGCCGTTCCGGCAATCCCGGACCCCACCAGAATGCCCGCAGCAGCTATCATCTCAAGCTGAGTCGAGGCATAGGCCATATACCAGATACCGACTGCATAGCAGCCGACCCCGATCAGTAGCACCTTGAGGTTGCCGTAGCGGTCCGCCAGGCCGCCAGCGAACACCGCCATGATCCCCCAGACCAGGTTCTGCACCGCCAGCGCAAGGGAAAACACCCCCCGCCCCCAGCCGTGTGCGGCCGAGATGGGCTGCATGAAAATACCGAAACCGGCCCGGTAGCCGACCGATAAAACCAACAGCAGGCAGCCGCAGACCAGCACCGGCAGGACAGCCTCAAGCTTTCGCTCTGAATCGTTACTCATCGCCCATGCAGCAGATATTCGTTGAACAGCAGATGCTCATATTGTAGGTCCGAATCTGCAATCTGCCACAATGTAGGAGATATTTTGCGTCAACCTTTCAGGCGCCGCGAGCAATCCAAACACATCAATCGTCGGCTGGAAAAAAAACCAGGCGATAGTAGAACCGTCTGGCCAAGCGGCCGTCCTGGAGCGCATCCAGCGGTTTGATAGCGGTTTTGAACCGTATTTCGGGCGGAAAGAAGGACTCTTCCAGCCGCGCATTCTTGGCGGCGACCGCGATGATCTCTGTGCCCGGCGGCGGCTGATCGTCATACCAGTAGCGATACATCCGGGAATTGCGGCCGAAGATGTGCCAGCCCAGCGTTTCATCCACCCCGCGGGTATCATGGTCGGGAAGCCCTGCTCCCCTGTTCTTCGTGCGATAGAAGGCCAGCCCGCTGCTCAACTGATAATGATCCATGCCAACCACAAGTGGACGGCGGCCGGTATCTTCTTCAACCTCATCGACGAGCGACTCGACCTGCTGCGCCACCCCGTCCCAGCCGAGCAGAAACGGCCCGGGAGGCTGGGGCAGGCCCGGCAGCCCAAGGGTCACATAGTGCAGGCCAAGGCCAAATCCACAGACCAGGAGCGGAACCGTTACCCGCCACGCTTTCGAGATCAGCGGGAAACTCATCGACCAGAACCTGCCGCCGGCTGCGGTGACGGTGAAGCCCAAAAACGGCAGGATGGCCAGCCAAACAGGGCTGGTCCAGTTCAGTTTCACTTCCCTGGTGAAGCTGATGCCCAAGAAAACCAGAAACGGGACCAGGCTCAGCAGCAGACAAAACAGGTATACCCGATCGCCTGCCTGAGCAGGGTAGATCTGCGTCTGTTCGTTTTCGGATTGCTGGGCGCTTTTAAAACAAAATAGATACTGGACCAGGCCCAGAACACCGGCCGGGGTCAAAATCAGCACAACATAGCCGAGCAGATACGGCGTGGCAAATACCGAGTCGCGATTCAGGCGCGCCTCGCTCTGAAACAGAAACGACACCCAGTCATGCTGCATATTCCAGACAATCACCGGGGTAAAAACGATAAGCGCTACCAGTATCGCCGCATACGGGTGAGGCCTGAGCAGCACGCTTCTGGCCTGCCGGTCCGCCAGCATGAACAGCAGTATCGCCGGGCCAAGCAGCACAATCGTATATTTGGACAGCAGCCCGAGCCCCAGGCTCAGGCCAACGCCGAGCCAGGCCCTGTTCTCGCCTTCGAGCAGGGCCCGGTAAAGAAAATAGAGCAGCGCGGACCAGGCAGCATGCAGCGGTGCATCGGGGGTCATCAGAAAGCCCATCCCGAAATAGAGCGGCAGGACGGCGAGCAGCAGAACGGCTGCGCGGGCGGCTGTCGAGCCGTAGATTCTGAAAGTTAAGCGGTAGGCAAACCAGGCGGTGACAAACCAGCAGAAAAAGGCCCCGATTCTGACCCCGAACTCGGTGGTTCCGAACAAAGCGGTACCAGCCCTGATCAGCACAGCCACCAGCGGCGGGTGATCCAGATAACTCAGGGCAGGATGCTGGGCATAATTCCAATAATAGGCCTCCTGCTCCATCAGCTCGGGCAGGCCCAGGTAGACCAGACGCATGAGAATCGACGCGCCGATCAGCACGAACATGCCCATCTGAGAATCAGGCAAGCGCTGAGCACTGACCTGGGGGGCAGCCATCCAGGGTGCCGTGAGCAAAATCAGCACACCTGCGCCGCAGGCAGCCGCCGGCGCGAAGGCGAGGAGTTCCTGCCCGCTGCCCGCACCCGCCTGTTCTCTCAAAGCCTGGAAAACGCCGCCCTGGATCGATACGGAGATGATCCAGGCGGCGCAGCATTTCATTAGATTTCGAAAAGGTGACTGGTACACTATTTACCTTTTTAACCGGCAGGAAAAAAACAGCCCCGGCCACCAGCAGAGAGCCTAGAGTCCCTGCAATCAAATGTGCGGTAAGCGCCGTGACGCCAATGCAAATGGCAATGCCAAAGGCCGCCAGCGCAAGCACAAAGGCCGCACCTCCAAGAACGAGGCAGCAGAGCAATACAGAATACCTGGTCGCCGGCGAGGCCGGCAGCTTGAGCAGGTTCAATGATCAGACAAAAGAATTGGCAAAACAACGCTTGTAAGCAGGCAGCACGGACCGTACTGCCTGCTTCGGTAATCAAGCTGAATAACGTGCAGCAGCTTGCCGCTTCGGCTTATTTGAACAGTGACAAAAACGCTTTTCTGGTGGCCGGCAGGGACTGCTGATGCTTTAGGATTTCTTTTAACTCGCCTGGATCCAGATGGAGCGCGCCGCACCCCTCATTGACGCAGATATCGACCTTTACATTGCCTTCATCAATTTCTGCAAGACTCTGGGTGCCGCAACGAAAACAGTGGTATTTATGCTCTTCGCAATAACTCTCGCTCATTTCCTTGCAGGCATCTTCACGCAGTTTATTGATCAATTGCTTGTCCCGTTCGGCAAAATAGGCCTCTTCGGATCCTTTTTTCGGTCGCAGAAGACTGACGCTTACCGTTTTTCTTGCCATGGTTGTTTCCTCCGTCGGCTGAGATTGTTTTGATTTTTTAATTGGAGTACAGCTGCAGCGTAACAACGCCGCCTTTTCTACACTAAGCAGAGCACTGATATTGGTACATAAACATCTACCCTGGCGGATCTTACCTTCGTGGCCAACGATAAGCACAGCGGGCGGATTTTCCAGGCAAAATATCGCTGATGCTCAGATAAAGATCTTTCCCGGATTCATCAGGCCTTTGGGATCGATCAAGTCCTTGATGCGTTTCATCAATCGGTAACTCGCGCCGTGTTCCAGGGCCATGAACCGGCGCTTGCCGATGCCGATCCCATGCTCGCCGGTGCAGGTACCGCCCAGCGCGATGGCCTTTTCGACCACGAGTTGGTTAATGGTCTCCAGCTTGTCCCATTGCGCTTCATCCGCCGGGTCACCCGCCATCACCACATGCAGGTTGCCGTCGCCCGCATGGCCGAAGACATAGCCACTCACGCCCCGTTCGCGCACCTGCTCACGGGCGAAAATAACCATCTCAGGGTAGCGTGAGATCGGTATCGCCGCATCGACGATCAAGGTGTTTTTCCCGGGGTGGGCGCGGTTGATGGTCTCCCAGGCTTCGTGGCGGGCCCGCCAGAGATTGGTGCGGTCCCGTTCATCGATGCCATAGGCAAAATTCAGGGCCCCGCAATCCTCGCAAACCTCCCGGGCCAGCCCGGCGGTCTCCAGCAGACTGGCCCTGCTGATCCCGTGAAACTCGCAGAACAGCGAGGGCGCGACCTGGAGGCCAAGGCCGTTTTCACGATTCATCAGCTCGATCAGATCCTCGGTCAGAAGCTCGAGGGCGGCCGGTTCGAGACCTGCCCCGATGAGCATCGCAACCGCCTCGGAGGCCGATTCCAGATCAGCAAAGACCACCGTGGCCGCCAGCTTTGCTTCAGGCACCCCGGACAGACGCAGGGTTGCAGCGGTCACCACCCCCAGGGTCCCCTCGGAACCGATAAAAAGCCTGGTCAGATCATAGCCCGAAGAAGATTTATGGGCCCTGCTGCCGGTGTTGATCACTTCACCATCCGGCAGCACGATGGTCATACGCCTCACATAGTCCCGGGTAGCACCATATTTGACGGTCTTCACACCCGAGGCATTGTTGGCAATCATACCCCCGATGGTTGCATCGGCACCGGGATCGACCGGGAAGAACAGGCCGCTGCCACTGAGCTGACGGTTGAGTTCCTTGCGGAACACGCCCGGTTCAACATCCACCTGCAGATCTTCCGGCCTGATCTCCAGAACCCTGTTCATCCGGGTCATGTCCAGAACCAGTCCGCCCTGGACCGGCAGCGGGTTGCCCTCCGTACTGGTGCCGGCTCCCCACGGGGTAATCGGAATTTCCTCCTGGTAAGCCCAGGCCAGCAGGCGGGAAACTTCTTCGGTGGTTTCCGGCCAGACGACCCCGGCGGGAAGCGCAGAGACATGCGCTGAGATATCGTGAATATGAAGCTCACGGGCCGACTGGCCGGTCGAAAAACGTTGCCTGCCAAACCATTGCTCAAGCTGGTTGAGCTGTTCAGCGCTGAAACTAGCTAGCATCTCATTTCTCCATTATGTCCAACTTTTTTTCTGCTGGGCAGCAGATTCCGGGGCGGACACCCTGGCGCCAGGGAACTCTCGCCCAGTAAAATCCTGACTGCCGCATTCAATCGGCCGGTTCGATCTGCACCCGTGCTTCATGGAAAATGGCCCCGCCGCCGATATCGGAACACTGCTGGGAGGTAAGGTCATTCACCCCGCCGTCCTCGTCCTTGAGCGGCCAGTAGAGCCCTTCCGCCACCAGCAGCCCGGGCTGGGTATCGTCGCTGACCTGCGCCCGCCGTTTCAGCCTGCCGCGAAAGTTATGCAGGTAAACAAAGTCGCCATCGCCAATTCCACTCTTGGCCCCATCCTCCGGGTGGATGAGCACCCGGCCGGACTCATCGGGGTACATCTCCCCGAAGGTTGAGTTGAGCAGTTTGTCGTCGGGCGGGGTGATCAGCTTGAAGGGAAAGCGGGCTGAGAGGTCCGGGTGGTCAAATTCAGCCCCGTCGCAGAGGTGGGGTACCCGCGGCAGGGTCGGGTCATCCACACTGATAAAACGAAAGGGGCGTTTCCGGTCAAAAGGGCTGTGCCTGTCATGGGCGCGGGGCGATTCTACATAGCCCCCGTCCAGGTGCCGGTCCAGCTCGAAATCGGCATCGAGCTCCGGTATGGTCCTGACATAGCGCTGCAGGCGCTGATCGAGGCTCTGCCTGAAGGCCTCATCGGTAAATCCCAGTTTTCGGCCAAGCGACTGGAACAGGTCGAAGTTGCTGATCGCCTCGCCCATCGGGTCAATGACCCGGTCTGCAAAGC
Source organism: uncultured delta proteobacterium (assembly GCA_963707715.1). Lineage (GTDB taxonomy): Bacteria > Desulfobacterota > Desulfobulbia > Desulfobulbales > Desulfocapsaceae > JABDQA01. The sequence goes on along the minus strand of CAVPRJ010000012.1, from coordinate 293,523 downwards.
CGAGAAAAAAGTGTCCATAGGGTTTATAGATGTCGCGGTTTTCCAGAAAGGTCGTGGCGGGCAGCAGCAGGTCGGCATAGCGGGCCGTCGGCGTCATGACCTGCTCATGCACCACGGTGAACAGATCTTCCCGGCCCAACCCTTTTCTGACCATACTGCCGTCCGGGGCGACACTGAACGGATTGGCGTTGTAGACCAGCAGCATCCTGATCGGCGGATCAAAGCTGTTGAGCGCCTCACCCAGGTGAATCATATTGACTTCACGACCCTGCTGCTGGGCCAGCTCCGGCATGGTCAGCTGGGCTGCATCGCCCCCGAAAGCCCCGGCAAAGAGCAGCACTCCGCGGCCGGTCCCCCCGCTGAACAGGCCGCAGGCGGCCGCCAGGGAGCCGATGGCTCGCACAGCCATGCCGCCCCTGCTGTTGCGGGTCAGGCCGGCGCCTATCCGGATGAAGGTGCGGGGGTGATCGCCAAACAGGCGGGCGAGTCGCGCAATATCCTCTGCTGCAACGCCGCTGTGGTGCGCGAAGGCTTCGATCGCGGTACGCTCCAGGTAGGCAGCCAGCTCTTCGAAACCAACGGATTGTTCGGCAATGAAGCGCTGGTCGAGGCGCTGCTCGGCAAGCAGCATTTTCAGGATTCCCAGGGCCAGGGCGCCGTCGCCCCCCGGTTTTACCCAGACATGCTCATCGGCGACCCGGGCCGTAGCGTTGCGGTACGGATCGATCACCAGCAGTTTCGCGCCGCGTTTGACGGCTGAGCGCACCTGGGGCCAGAAATGCGTATTACTGACCCGGATATTGATGCCCCAGGCCACGATCAGATCGGCCTCCACGGCTCGCTCCGGTGGCGTACCGCCTGCATTGCCGCAGATGGCCCGCCAGCCGCCCGCGGCGGTGGCCGAGCAGATTGTCTGATGCAGCCTCGAGGCGCCCAGTTTATGAAACAGCGGGAACCCGGCATAGCGGTTGACCAGCCCCATGTTGCCGGCATAGCAGTAGGGCAGAATTGCCTCACCGCCGAATTCTGTCAGGGTCCTGGAGATCTGAGCAGTCAAACATTGCCAGGCCTCATCCCAGCTGATGCGCCTGAACTCGCCGGCGCCCTTCCTGCCCACCCGGATCCGGGGATAAAGCACCCGGGCCGGTGCCTTGAGCCGCTCCGGGTAACGTCTCATCTTGCGGCAGATCATCCCCCTCGTGTAGGGATGGTCCGGATCGCCGCTGAGTGAAACCACCTGATTGTCTTTGACCGTCGCAATCAGCGCGCAACTGTCCGGGCAGTCCAGTGGACAGATCGTTTTATTCTTTCTTATCGACTTGGTCATCGTATCACCGCTGCCGGCGCTTTATCCGCCTCTGGTTCTGCTCATCCTTCGACTTGGGCTGCCTGAGGATATTCGGTGCACAGATAATAGAGCGGCTCCTCATCTTCGACGATTTCAGGAAACCTGCCCAGGCGCTCATAAAATCGATTGTCGGTCCTGTCGTCGTTGACATCCGAAACCTCGCCGACCATCACCGGACCGGCCCCGGCTGCTCCATAGAAGGTGTGGTAGACATACGGTTCCAGACAGATGCTCTCACCGGGGGTCAATACCACTCGCTCGCCCGGCGCGACCGGTTTTCGTATGCCATCCACCGCAACGCTGAAGGCCTTGTCCGAAAAGCGGTCCTGATCATCGGCCAGGTAGAGCTCGATGACCAGATTGCCGCCGCCCCGGTTGATGATATCTTCGCGCTTGTTCCAGTGGAAGTGGAATGGGGTCACCTGCTGTTCCCCGACCATCATGATTTTCTCGGCATAGCCTTTGGGATAGGTCTGCGGCAATGCATGGTTGCCATTTCTGATGGTAAAGAGCAGCAGACCGACTTCGCTGAAGCGCCCCAGTCCATAGTCGGTCACGTCCCAGCCCAGCCCGTTGATTCTGATCTCGTCTGCCTCGGACCCGACCTCCTGCCAGCGCTGCGGACTCCAGAAGGCAAACGGAGGCAGTTTGAACTGGTGCAGGTCAAACAGTTCGGTGGCTTGCCGAAGGATATGATTGATTTCCGAACGCTTCATGGACAGCCGCTCCTGGTGGCAGGTTACTAAGCCATATCGACAGCGTCGATGATGAATCCATCTGCTTGATATCGGGCAATCGATAAAACCATTGACAATGGTCCTAGTGAATTTATATTCTTTCGATGATTCTCGCAAACGTTTGCGGCAGCGTTTGCATAATCACTATACCCCATTTCCAGTCATGGATCACTTCCAATATGCTACGTGATTATGACAACCTACCCCACCGGAGATTCAATCCGCTGACCGGCGAATGGCTCCTTGTTTCGCCGCATCGCACCCAGCGGCCCTGGAACGGGCAGGTCGAGGAACCGGACAGCGAACGGCTTCCACCCTACGACAAGGCTTGCTATCTCTGCCCGACCAATACCCGGGCGGGCGGCAGCAGAAACCCCGACTACCGCACTACCTACGTCTTTACCAACGACTTCGCCGCGCTGCTGCCCGAGGCCGATCCGCCCCCCGGCAGCCGCAGCGACGACGGCCTGTTCTGCAGGGAACCGGAAAGCGGGATCTGCCGGGTAATCTGTTACTCGCCCCGTCACGACCTGAGCATGGCCCGGCTGGAGCAGGCGGCGGTAGCGTCGATCATCGAATGCTGGATCGAGGAATATGCTGAACTGGGCGCCCAGCCGCACATCGAACATGTCCAGATCTTCGAAAATCGCGGCGCGCTGATGGGCTGCTCCAACCCCCATCCGCACGGCCAGATCTGGGCCAACCAATCCATACCGACCATTGTCGCCCGAGAGAGCGGCAGGCAGCAGCTCTACCTGGAGCAACACGACTGCTGCCTGCTCTGCACCTATCTGGAAGAAGAGCTTAAACAGCAGCAGCGCCTCGTTCTGCAAAACGCCTCCTTTGTCGCGCTGGTTCCCTACTGGGCAGTCTGGCCCTTTGAAACGCTGCTGGTTCCGCGCCGGCATGCGGGCTCGATCGCTTCGCTGAGTGCTGAGGAAAAGGCTGATCTGGCAGCTATCATGATCGCCCTGGGGATCCGTTACGACAACCTCTTTGCCAGCTCCTTCCCCTATTCCATGGGTATCCATCAGCAACCGACCGATGGAGCGGACCACCCGGGCTGGCATTATCATATTCACTACCTGCCGCCGCTGCTGCGCTCCCGGTCGATCAGAAAGCACATGGTCGGGTACGAGCTGCTGGCCATGGCCCAGCGCGATCTGACGCCCGAATCGGCAGCCGAACAACTCCGGCGTCTGCCCGAAGTCCATTACCTTGCCGGCGGAGGCTCCCCATGAGCACCCCAGCCGCCCTGGGCGAAGCCTTGAGGAGCGGGCGAGCCGATGATGGGCTGCGCAGACTCTATGGAACTTCGGCGCTTGCCTTCCAGAAGAAACGTTATCTCCAGCTCAGCGCAACGGGGCAGGAACAGGAACTCGGGGGGAACTGTCTGCTGGTCAGCGCGCCGGGGCGCACCGAACTCGGCGGCAATCACACCGACCACAACAACGGCCGGGTACTGGCCGCAGCAGTCGATCTCGACTGCGTGGCGATCGCTGCGCCGCTTGACGAACCGGTCGTCTACCTCTCATCTTCTGATTACCCCGAGACGATCAGGGTCGAGCTCAAGGAGCTGGCCCCTCGCCCCGCAGAGCGGGCCAGGCCGCATGGCCTGATCCGCGGGACCGCAGCGGCGAGAGCAAATTACGGCAGGCAGAAGGCCGGGCAGCGGACCAGGCCGATCGGCGGCTTCTCCGGCGTCGTGCATTCCACCTGCAGGCCGGGCACCGGGCTCAGCTCATCGGCGGCCTTTGCGCTCACGGTCGGCACTATTTTCAGTCTGCTCTATGACGATGAGCTGCCGAACCCGGTCCAGCTCGCCGGCGATGCCCAGTACGCTGAAAACAACTATTTCGGCAAACCCTGCGGCCTGATGGATCAGCTCAGCAGTGCGGTGGGCTCGACCCTGGCCATTGACTTTAAGAATCCTCAGCAGCCCGTGATCAGCCGGATCAACTCCAACTTCGAGGATTCCGGGTACCGGCTGCTCCTCATCGACACCGGTGCCAGCCATGTCGAACTCACCGCCGACTATGCCGCCGTTCCGGAAGAGATCGCCAGATGTACCAGGATTCTGGGCACCGACAAGGCCCGGGGCCTCCGTCTGCAAGACCTCGTGCCGCGCCTGGCAGAACTCCGGCGGCAGGCGGGCGACCGTGCCCTGCTGCGGCTAATCCATTTCATCGCCGAAGACCAGCGGGCGGCCCGCCAGGCGGAAACCCTGGGGACAGCAGACTTTAAGACCTACCTGGAACTGGTGCGGGCCTCGGGCCGCTCTTCATGTGAGTTGCTGCAGAACTGTTCGACCCCGGCAGACAGCCAAGAACAGGGCATCCTGCTGGCCATCGCCCTGACCGACCACTATTTTCCCGGCGCGGTCTGCCGGGTGCACGGCGGCGGCTTTGCCGGCACGGTGCAGGCCTATATCGACCAAGCTGCAGCGGCCGACTACATACTGTTCATGGAACGGGTCTTCGGCAGCGGCTCCGTGCTGCCGGTCAGAATCGGCCGGCCCGGCCTTTGCTGGTTCGACGGCAGCAACTGGAGTTTTTCCGACAACCCGGACGGCAGCCCATGAGACACATAACCATCAACGATCTGGCCCAGCGCCTCAAACTGTCGCCCTCGACCGTCTCGCGGGCCCTGCGGGATCACCCTGATATCAGTAAGAAGACCAAGGACCGGGTGCGGGCCATCGCGACCAAGACCCACTACCAGCCCAACCTGATCGCCCAGAGCCTGCAGACCAGACGCTCGAACAATATCGGCGTTATCGTGCCTGAGATCCGCAACACCTTTTTTGCCACGGTGATAAGCGGCATTGAAGATCTGGCCTACGAATCAGGCTTCACCATCATGGTCTGCCAGAGCAACGACCGGTTCGAGCGAGAAACGATCAATGCCCGGGCCCTGGCCGCCAACCGGGTGGCCGGCATGCTGGTCTCCACCTCGCAGGAAACCACCGAGTTCAGCCACCTCAAAACGATTCTCGACCAGGGCATACCGATGGTCCTGTTTGACCGGATCATCGAGGGGCTCAAGGTCCCGCTTGTGATGGTGGACGATTTCGAGGGCGCCTACCGGGCGGTTTCCCACCTGATCGAGACCGGCAGGACACGAATCGCCCACCTCACCGGGGCCGGACCACTCTATGTCTGCCGAAAGCGGCGGGCCGGCTACGAGGCGGCACTGCGGGACCATGGGTTGCCCGTTCGCCCCGAATACATCATCGCCGGCGGCTATCACGAAGAAGATGGACGCCGGGGAGCCGAACAATTGCTGGCTCTGGATCATCTGGTAGACGGCCTGTTTGCAATCAACGATCCGGTGGCCCTGGGCGCCATGCTCTATTTCCAGGATAGAGGGATCAGCATACCCGAGCAGATCGGCCTCGTCGGTTTCTCCGACAATCCCAACGCCAGCCTGGTCCGGCCGCCACTTACCACCATCCATCAGCCGGCCTATGAAATCGGCCAGACGGCGGCGGCTCTGCTGATCGATATTATGGCCGGAAAAGCGCCCAGGAAACCATCCACCATCACCTTGAAAACCAGGCTCGTAATCAGGGGGTCTACCTGATGGCACCAGGTACAACTGCGGAGTGATCTATGGCCCAGGTTGAATTAATAGACGTCACCAAACGGTTCGGTGCAACGGATGTGGTCCACGGCGCCAGCCTGAGCATCGAAGACAACGAGTTTATCGTTCTGGTCGGTCCCTCCGGCTGCGGAAAATCGACCATCCTGCGCATGATCGCCGGACTGGAATCGATCAGCGGCGGGGAAATCCGCATCGATGGACAGGGGCTCAACCAGGTCGCGCCAAAAGATCGCAATGTGGCGATGGTTTTTCAGAACTATGCGCTCTATCCCCATATGACGGTTTTCGACAATATGGCCTTCAGCCTGAAAATGGCCAAGCTGCCCAAACATGAGATCGAGCGCAAGGTCAAGGAGGCCGCGGAAATTCTCGAGCTGAGCCCCTATCTGTCGCGCAAGCCGGCGGCGCTGTCCGGCGGCCAGCGGCAGCGGGTGGCCATGGGCAGGGCCATCGTCAGGAGCCCGGCCGTGTTTCTGTTCGATGAACCGCTGTCGAACCTCGACGCACAGCTCAGAACCCAGATGCGGATGGAGCTCAAAAAGATGCATCTGCGCATGAAAACCACCACTATTTATGTGACCCATGACCAGGTCGAAGCGATGACCCTGGCCGATCGTATCGTGATCCTGAAAGACGGTCATATCCAGCAGGTCGGCAGCCCGGTTGAGGTCTATGAGCAGCCGGACAACCGTTTTGTCGCCACTTTCATCGGCAATCCGCCGATCAATATGATCGAGGCGGTGATCGAACGGGCAGGAGCCGATGGTGTGATCAGCTTCGGCGGCCTGAGTTTTCCGGTCCCCCTGCCGGAGCAGTGCACAAGCGGAGACCGGGTTCTGGCAGGCATCAGACCCGATTCGATTAGACGAACCGACAACCAGAATATGGCGGTAACCCTGCCGGAGCAATGGGTCGTGGATGGTACGGTGATCGTCTCGGAGATCGTCGGCAGCCAGTCGCTGCTCGAATTCTCGCTGGGCGAGATCAGTGTCATCGCCGAGCTGGAAGGCAGAGTTGCCGTCCGGCCCGGAGATACCATGAGACTCGGTTTTAACCTGGAGAACCTGTTGCTGTTTGATCCCGAAACCGAACAGGCGATCCGCTGACCAAGGAGCATTTCAGAATCATGCAGGCGCCCGCGCGACTGCATTAAACAACCCCAAGAGGAGGAGAAAACCATGCAGAAAACAATTCTAAGTGCATGCATCGCACTGGCTGCGATGCTGATTTTCGTCACCGGACCAACCGGTGGTCAGGCCAAGGACCTGTCCGGCCAGCTGGAGATTTTTTCCTGGTGGGCCGGAGATGAAGGCCCTGCCCTGCAGGCCCTGATTGATCTCTACAAAGCAGCAAACCCGAACGTCGAAGTGGTTAACGCCACGGTGACCGGCGGCTCCGGCGTCAACGCCAAGGCCGTGCTTAAAACCAGGATGCTCGGCGGCGAGCCGCCCGACAGCTTCCAGGTCCATGCCGGCCAGGAACTGATCGGCACCTGGGTCATGGCCGACCGCATGGAAGACCTTACCCCGCTGTTCAAGGAGCAGGGCTGGATGGACGTTTTTCCGGAGGGCCTCGTCAAGCTGATCGGCACCGATAAGGGAATCTGGTCCGTGCCGGTGAACATTCACCGTTCCAACGTCGTCTGGTACATCCCGGCCAATCTGGACAAATGGGGCATCAAGGCCCCCGCAAGCTGGGATGACTTTTTCGCGGTAGCGCCAAAGATCAAAGAACAGGGGGTCGTGCCCCTGGCCCTGGCCCAGAACTGGACCGCGAACCATCTCTGGGAATCTGTTGCGCTCGCCTCACTGGGCCCGGACAACTGGGATGCGCTCTGGTCCGGCAAACTGGCCTTTGACAGCCCCGAGGGCGTCAAGGCCTGGGAGCTGTTCGGCAAGGTGCTTGAGTACACCAACGACGACGCCTCCTCACTGTCCTGGCAGCAGGCCACCGATATGGTCGTCGACGGCCGGGCGGCCTTCAACGTGATGGGCGACTGGGCCGCCGGCTACCTGAGCACCACCAAGAAGCTGGCCCCGGGCAGCGGTTTTGGCTGGGCGGCCGCTCCGGGAACCGGCGGGGGGTTCATGTTCCTGGCAGACAGTTTCGGCCTGCCCAAAGGCGCGCCGAACCGCGACAACGTGATTGCCTGGCTCACCCTGCTCGGCTCCAAAGAAGGCAGCGATGCCTTCAATCCGCTGAAGGGCTCGATTTCAGCCCGCACCGACTCCGATCTGTCCAAGTACAACGATTACGCCAAGTCCGCTTCAGCTGATTTCGGCAAGGATCGGATCGTCGGCTCGCTGGCCCACGGCGTTACCGCCAATGAGGGCTTCATGAATGATTTTGCCTCGGTCATGGAGATGTTTCTCAAATCGGGCAACGCAGAGGCCGCGGCCAAAGCGGCCCAGCAGATTGCAGTGAAGAACAAGATCGCCATGTAAACATTAATCTATCGCACAGGTCCCGAGCCACGATCGCCGGCTCGGGACCGACACCGACAACAACTGATAGCCGCCATGCTCAATTCAGACCGGATCAAAGCCTTTCTGACCCTGCTGCCGTCGATCATCCTGCTAGGCATCTTCGTCTACGGTTTTATCGGCAACACCCTCTGGCTGTCGCTTACCGACTGGGGCGGCGTCGCCGCGCTGGCTGAAAACCCGGTGCGCAACTTTGCCGGGCTGGCCAATTACAAGGAGCTGTTTACGGGTTTTCTGGGCGGCGGCTTCAGACAGGACCTGGTCAATGCGGTTTACTATTCGGTGATGCTGCTGGCCGGCGCGATCACCACCGGCCTGTTCATCGCCATGCTGCTGGACAATAAACCCCGGGGCGAGGCGGTTTTCAGGACCATATTTCTCTACCCTATGTCCTTGTCGTTCATCGTCACCGGCACCATCTGGCGCTGGATGCTGGCCCCCCAGGGCGGGGTCAATATCCTGCCCAGCTATGTAGGGCTCGAACCCCTGAGCTTCAGATGGCTGTCCTCCACCCGGGCAGTCTTCGAGTTCAACTGGCAGAACCTGCTGCAGATCGCTCTCTACCTGGCAGCGGCCTTTCTCATTGTCAGCGGCCTCCTGGCGATCAGGCGCAGCCCCGCCCGGGCACTGTGGCGAGGCCTGCTGCCCGGCATCGCCCTCGGTCTGACCGGCTGGCTGGCCGGCGATGTCCTGCCCAAAGCCCTGATGTTCGAGGAAACGCACGGCTTCAACCTGGCCACCGTGGGCATCATTATGGCCACGGTCTGGCAATATTCGGGCTACACCATGGCCCTCTACCTGGCCGGCTTCACCGGCATATCGCAGGATCTGAGGGATGCCTCGATGCTCGACGGGGCCACCACGGCGGCCTACTACCGCTATATTGCCCTGCCGATGGTCAAGCCGATCACCATCAGCGCGGTGATCATCCTGTCCCACATTTCCCTGAAGATGTTCGATCTGATTTTTGCGATGACCGGCCCCGACAACGCTGAAACCGGCCATCCGGCGCTGAACATGTATCTGACCACCTTTCGGGCCAATGACTTTGCCAAGGGCGCCGCCATTGCCATCATTTTATTTTTGATCGCCGCCACCTTTATCATCCCGTATCTGATCAGCAGTTACCGGCAGCGGAGGGTGCGATGACACGATCACGCGTCTCCCTGGCCACGGTGGGGCTCTACGCCACCCTGATCCTGCTGGCCGCGGCCTACCTTCTGCCGCTCTACCTGACCCTGATCACCTCGCTGAAATTCCCGGGCGACATCAGCCTGCCGCAATCCTGGCAGCTCCCGCCGGCGGTGAACTACGCCAGTTTCTCCGACGCTTTCGCGCTGCTCAAGCCCAATATCGTCAACTCGCTTATCCTGACCATCTGCGCCACCTTTTTTTCCACAATGCTCGGCTCGCTGAATGGCTATGTCTTTTCGAAATGGAAGTTTCCCGGCAGCGAGATCGTCTTCACCCTTTTTCTGTTCGGCATGTTCATCCCCTATCAGGTCATCCTGATCCCGCTTTTCCAGACGCTGCGGGCCATCAATCTCTATGGCGGGCTGCCCGGGCTGGTGCTGGCCCACGTGGTCTACGGTCTGCCCATCACCTCGCTGATCTTTCGGAACTTCTATGCCCAGATACCGGACTCGCTGATGGAGTCGGCCACCCTGGACGGGGCCGAGTTTTTCTCGATCTACACCAGAATCGTTTTTCCCCTGTCGATTCCCGGTTTCGTGGTCACCAGCCTGTGGCAGTTCACCCAGATCTGGAACGAATTTCTCTGGGGCATCTGTCTGACCAGACATACCGCCAACCCGATTACGGTCGGCCTGGCTCAGCTGGCCGGCGGCCAGGCGGTCAGCTGGAACCTGCCGATGGCCGGATCGATCCTGGCAGCCCTGCCGGTGCTGCTGATCTATATCGTGCTGGGACGCTATTTCATCCGCGGCCTGCTGGCCGGTTCAGTCAAGGAATAGCCGGGCGGCCATCCCCGCATAATCTGCGTGGCAGCCGTCCGGGGCCGATCTATGGGATTGACAGAAATCCGTCGACAGGATAGGCTCCACGTCAACCCCGGTTCCGCTGACCACAGGCTTTTCAAACAGATATTAAATGGACAACAAACACCCTCTCGCAGTCGTTATCCTGGCCGCCGGCAAAGGAACCCGGATGAAATCGAGCCGGGCCAAGGTACTTCACCATGTCTTTTACCGGCCGATGCTGCATCACGTGCTCGACGCGGTGGCCCCGCTCGGGGCGCAGAAGACCATCGTCATCGTCGGCCACCAGAAAGAAGACGTCGAACGCTCCCTGGAGGGCTATAATGCTATCTGCTGCGAGCAGCGGGTACAGAACGGTACCGGTCACGCGGTGCTCTGCACCCGGCCGCTGCTGGCTGATTTTTCCGGCACGGTGATGATTCTCTGCGGTGATTCGCCGCTGCTGCTCCCCGAGCATCTCCAGGAGATGGTCCACCGCCATAATCGCGGAAGCGGAGGTGACTCCCCGCTGAGCATTATGACCACCAGGCTCGCAGACCCCACCAACTACGGCAGGATCATCAGCGATGCAGGGGGAGCGGTGCTGGGCGTGGTCGAGGAAAAAGATTGTTCGCCTGAGCAGCGGACCATCCAGGAAATCAACGGCGGCATCTATTGTGCCGAACGCCAATTTCTGTTTGCCGCCCTCGACCATGTGACCACCGACAACAGCCAGGGCGAGATGTATCTTACCGATATCGTAGCAATTGCGGTGCAGCGGGGTTTCAGGGTGCAGAAATATGAGCATCCGCAGCCCGCGCATGTGCTGGGTGTCAACTCAAAGGTTGAGCTGGCCCAGGCGCACCGGGAAATTCAGAGACGCCGGAACCTCGAACTGATGGGTGCCGGCGTTACCATGCTGGAGCCGGACAGCACGGCGGTTGCCCCGCCGGTGATAATCGGGGCCGACTGCAGCCTGGCCGGGCGGGTCTCGATCCTCGGCAGGACGATGATCGGCGATAGCTGTGTAATCGAGCCAGGCGTGTTCATCTCCAATTCGACCATCGGCAGCGGCGTTCATATCGGCGCCAACAGTGTTCTACTCGATTCGGTCGTCGACGGCGAAGAGGTGCTCGCCCCGCTCACGCTGCTGCGGGGCGGCCCGCGGGAAAAATCATGAAACGGGATTAGAGGATAAATCATGGCTGATATAAAGAAGATGTATTCGACCATTTTAGGCGATCACTTCCCGCTGGAAATGACCGTCAGCTTCGGCGACCAGCGGCTGGTCTACCGGAAACGCACCTGGAAGATCGCCCAGGACGACGGCAGCATCGATGAACGCGGTATCCGCTACGGCGAAAATCCCGACCAGGAAGCGGCGCTTTACGAACTGGTGAACGGCAACCTGAGCCTGGGCGACTGCGTCTATATCGAGCCGGGCAACGGCCTGGTTTCGGCCATTGAGGTGTCCGATATGCTGCAGGTCGGCAAGCACCCGGGCAAGATCAACCTGACCGACGTCGACAACGGGCTCAATATCCTCAAGTACCTGATGGACCAACCGGCCGCGGTCATCCTCAAGCACAACAACCCCTGCGGTGCGGCTTACGGAACCACGCTGGCCGAGGCCTTCGACCGGGCCAACCGGGCCGACCGGATTGCCGCCTTCGGCGGGGCGGTGGTGCTGAACCGGCCCTGTGACAGGGAGACGGCGAAACTGCTGGCCGACAACTATCTCGAGGTGGTCTGCGCGCCCGAGTTCGAACCGGGCAGCCTGGAGATTATCAGCAAGCGGGCCAACCTGCGGGTCATCAGGATATCCAGGATCGAGCGGCTGGCCGATTTTGAAAACCAGCGCTTCGTCGACTTCAAGAGCCTGATCGACGGCGGCATCATCGTCCAGCAGTCGGCGCTGAACTCGATCAGATCGATCGACGACCTGAAACCGGCCAGCGCCTCTTTCCAGGGCGTCGACTATGTCTGCGAGCGGCAGCCGGACCAGCGCGAGATCGACGATATGATCTTCGGCTGGGCGGTCGAGCACGGGGTTACCTCGAATTCGGTGCTCTACGTCAAAAACGGCTGCACCGTCGGCATCGGCACCGGCGAGCAGGACCGGGTCGGCGTGGCCGAGATTGCGGTGCACAAGGCCTACATCAAATACGCGGACATCCTCTGCTTCGACCGTTTCCAGATCTCCTATGCGGACCTGCTGCTGGCCATTGAGGCAAAAAAGCGCAACCCGGCCGACAGGCAAGAGATCGATGAGCAGGTGCGCCGGGATAAAGCCGGACTGATCGGCTCGGTGATGATTTCAGATGCCTTCTTTCCCTTCAGGGACGGCGCCGATGTGGGCATCAGGCAGGGGGTCAGTGCGATCCTGCAGGCCGGCGGCTCGATGCGCGATTTCGAGACGATCCAGGCCTGCAACGAGGCCGAGCCGCAGGTTGCGATGATGTTTACCGGGCAGCGCTCATTCAAACACTAGAAGCAGATGCAAAAACCGCCATCGAAACGAGGCTTAGCCCGCATATGGGCAGCCTTTTTCAATTCCATCAGCGGCCTTAAATCGTGTTATCGGAGCGAGGAGGCCTTCAAACAGGAAGCGATTCTCTTTGTCATTCTGCTGGCAGTGATCGCCGTGCTCCCGGCAGCACCGGTGATCAAGCTGATGCTGATTGGAGTAAACAGTTTCGTACTGATCGTGGAACTGCTCAATTCCGCCATCGAGGCGGTGGTGGACAAGGCCTCGCCCGAATACGACACGCTTGCCGGGCAGGCCAAGGATATGGGCAGCGCGGCGGTGCTGCTCAGCCTGCTCCTGGCGGCAATGGTCTGGGCCTGGGCGCTGTATACCGTCTTCTGTTAATATTCATCCCGTGGCCTGATCAGGTTCACTGAGGAATGGCCCAAGGACAGCTCATCTCTTTATAAAAAAAGGCAGGGCCACATGACCCTGCCTTAATCGATTTTAGAGATTTCACTAGCGGTGCCTGTCAGCTGATTCATCACTTTAGCTGAGGCCCTATGTTCTTTTGCTGGATTAGGAAAGCGAGCTCTAGATTTTCATTCCCACCAATAGGGATCGCCTTCACAATCGTCATCGGGTCCGCAGAAGTCCTGCACTACCGGTCCTTCTCCATTGTCGCCGCGCACTTTACCGCCACCGGCAAACACCGGAGAGACAGCCACACCAACTACCAAAATCAGTAAGACAAATAGTGCACAAGTTTTCTTCATAATCACCTCCAGTTGTGGTTAGAATACTACAATGTAACACAAACTATATAATAATTCTGTACACTTACGAGTGTATGGCTGTTAAAGTATTAAGTCAAGCAATAAAATAGCCGGTTGTTTGAATGATTCCGCATAGCTGCGTTAGATTGTCAGGATTAATTGTCCTGCCTACCTGGATGTCGCGACCGTAAAGCACCCTCATGGTACCAGGAAGTTTTCAAGAAACACATTCACGCAGGCTTTGCAGCAAAGGCTGGAGGGTTCAACAGGGGTTCAATCATCTTTGGAGATCGCAACAGAAACAACTCCCCCGGCCAGGGTGAGCAGGGCAAAGAAGGCGAACGCCATTGAGTAGCTCTCGGTTGCCGAGGCAACCAGGCCGAACAGCGGAGGCCCCAGCACCACTCCCAAAAAGGTGAAAAACAGGGTCCCTCCGGTGGCATCTCCAACCTTGCCGGGCGGTGCAAGCCGGGCCGCCTCAGCCAGATATACGCCATTCCAGCCTATCGCGGTGGCCCCGAAAAGAATTATTACCGCCACAATCGACCAGGTCGGCCAGTCTGCATCCATCAGGGCCGTGGCAACCGCCCCCAGGGACATGCCCACCCCGAGAAGCCCGAGGAGCAAGCGCGGTTTCAGGTAGTGATCGGCGATGGTCCCCCAGATGATGCGCCCGATCGTGCCGGCCATTTGCGCTGCGGACATGGTGAATCCCGCGGCCACAAAAGCCATCCCGATGTCTTCGGTCAGATAGATGACCAGGTAGGTGAACAGGCAGAGCTGCATCCCGGCGAAAAGAAAGGAAATGACGCACAAGCGGCGCAGACCGCTGTGCCTTAGAACGAGGCGCAGCGGTTGCAGCACCCCGGCGAGGGAAATCTTCTGGGCCGGCTGCCGATCCCGGTCCAGCCTGTTCCGGGCCGGATGGATGAACAGAATAAGCAGAACACAAACAGCTCCAACAACAACGGCCGCCTGTCGCCAGCCCAGGAGGATGACCAGCGTCGGGACCAACGCGCCGGCCAGAACTCCGCCGATCGGCACGCCGGTCTGTTTCAGGGAGAAAATGAAAGACCTCATGTGCGCGGGCGTGGTCCGGGCCAGAATATGCGAACTCGCCGGGGTCACCGGGCCATAGCCCAATCCGATAATAAAGGCACTGAAGATCATCGCCTGAATCGACGCAAACGACGTACAGATGAGGCCAATACCGGCCAGGGCCAGGCAGATCTGGCTGACCCGCAAGGCCCCATAACGGTGGATAAAATTCCCGCTCCATAAACTCGAGAGCATACCACCGATGTAAATCAGGGATACATAAATGCCGGCATAGGTTGCCGATATCCCGATAGCGGGTGCCGCACTCGGCGCCAGCACAGGAATGGTCACGGCCACCATGGAAATCATGGACTGCACCGCCAGCGTGACGCAGAGTGGAATAGTGACGTCCTTGCCAAGCACTATGGTTTCCCCCAGGTAAGGCAGCGCGGATGCACCGCTGTCGAGAACTCATAAGAAGCATTCCGACCGGAATATCAAGGATAAAAGCACTGTCGTTGACCCGCCCAAACAAATCAGCTCGTTTCAAGTACCTGTATCAGAATTATGCCTATAACCTTTTGCATAGTGATTTTTTTGTCAGGTCAGGATGTTTCATCAAGATGAAGTTAATATAATTTACTCCTATATGTTACAGGTGCTTATGTATTTGCCTTTTTTTATCAGTTTGTCCTTTTAAGTGCTAAAGCTACAAGAACTACAAGCAGAATCAAGGAGCGCTGCAGACCACTAGAGGAGATTATCTCAAAGCCGATGCTTTGATCTGCACCGCCTGCTCCCCCGTGAACACGAGAATGAGCTTATTTTTCCCGGTAAAAAACCAGGGCCAGATCGCTCATCTCAACACCTCTGAGAACTCATCATATCTGACCCCGCCTGCATTGATCTATTTCTTTTTCTTGTCTTTCTTCTTGTCTTTCTTCTTGGCCTTTTTTACGTCTTTTGCTTTACAGTCTTTCTTTTTGCAGGATTTTTTCTTTTTTTTCTCGTCCTTCTTGGCCATGGTGTCCTCCTTTTGGTAGGTGAGGCTGACATCGAATAATCGTCATGTACCTAATAAAACAACATGAACAGATGGTACTTGTCAGTGCTGCGGTCAGCCCGAAAGTCAAGCAACAGTGATTTGTTGCCTGATTGGTGTGCACAGCCGAAATGAAACCCGGCCGCGCAGCTGCGTCGGCCTTGATGTCACTATATTTAAAGATCAGGTTCGGATCTTATCAGCAAAAGACCTCTTATGATCGGAGCAAGAGACAAAAGACGCCTTGTCGCCTATCACTGTCCGATGTATCTGGCAATCTCAGCCTTCCATTGAATAGTATCACAGACAGCCAACAGCGCTTGAGTTAATAATTCCACGTCTGGACTTTCGTCCGGGAGGGCCAATGCGTAGTTCTGTTTTTCGAATGCCAAGGCGATTAATAAGAGAATCGACCGAACTGAAATATAAAGAGATGCTTTGCCCTGAAAGCGCCTAGCCTGTAATCGCCGCATCAATAAAATGTCTTCTCCATTGTCGCATTCTTCATGTTCCAGAGATCACCTTGAAGTATTCCCGGGACGATACTCGGAATGTGCTCACGCAAAGGCAACCATCATTGCGTCCGCATCGGCTGAGCCTGCTGATTGGCTTCAATACCAATATGTTTCAACAAAATCCGGCGAACCTCCTCAATGACAAAAGGGTGATCCTGGCAGGAATGTCCGGCGCGGACGATGAACTCCGATTCCACTCCTTCGAGATGAGCACTCTCATAGGCAACCACTCCGTCGTTGCCTTCGGCAATGTCCATATCCGGTTTCACGGCAACAATTGAATGGGCGGTGACCCCAGGTGCCAGCGGCAGGGCAGCCAAGCCCTTGAGCAGGGGATTCTCCGCCGACATCCCGTCGATACTGGTGGGTATTTCACCTTTCACGGACTGAGGCAGTTTGAAACGGGCGCTCATCGAGTTCCAGCTGTCTTCATTAAATATATCTGAGGGAAGACTGACAATGGTTCTCACCAGTGAACGAACCCAGCCCTTGGTGAGGTAACTTCCCCGATGGGGCGTGGATATGAACACCACCCGGGTGACAAATGGCAGCGCCTCAAAAAAGAGCAGGCGCCGGACAAATTTTTCTATCTCCGGGTTAAGCTGCATTTCCTCTATGGGTTCATCACTGAGAGCATTCCAGAGATCGTTCCCGGAATTGACGGCGGTCATCTTCGTCAAAAGCCCTCCCTGACTGTGACCGATAACGACCATGTTCTGCAGGGCCGGATCTTGGCGCTGGGGATCGAGCTGATCAAGCATTGCGGTCAAGCCCTCCCGGAGTTCAGCAGCCGAGAGGGTTATCAGATTGCTGCTGTTGTACTGATAGAACCAGAATTGAAACTGTTTGCGGACCTCGGGGTCTGCCCGTAGAGAGTTCACCATCTCGGCCCACCAAACCGGGCTGCTTGCCGTGCCGTGGACAAAGACAACCGGTATCCGACCCGGCTCATAAGGCTGGATAAGCAGAAGCCGCAGGGGCACTTGAGCTCCGCTGAGAAAGCGCCTTTCGCCGATGGTCCACAGACTGGAATCATTCAAGCGATAGGCAAGCGGCGCGGTGATATCGGTCTCCAGCGGCACCATCCGGTCATTGAGCTTTATCTCCTCGGTGTCAAAAGCCGAATAGAGCTCCAGAACTGCCTGCGAATCGCCCTCCAGATAATCCCTGAAACTCCCCGGCAGCCTGAGCAGGGCAGTAATCGACATGGCTCCACCATTGGGCGATTCCGGGCTTTCGCGCAGCATCCCGACAAGCGGCATACCCAGACCTTCGCTGCGGTTGCGAACCGTGAATCCACGCACATCAAAGCTGTCGGACGGAAAGAATCCCTGAAAACGGTCATAATCCCAGTAGAGGGAATCGGCCTTGATCTCCAGAGACAGCGAACTGCCTGTCAGTTTCCTGGTTCCGCCCAAGAGAATGAGGCTGCCGTCCGAATTCACCGGGAATGCCTGCCACAGCGAACGGTTGTAAAGTTCTTTAGCCACCCGGCTGTCCTTGTCATATGGGTTCGGCGGCGATTTTCCGATCTCATCCAGCAGGTAGTAGTAGGCATAGACGGCAGACTGGAGAAACAAATTCCGGGCCAGTTCCGGGTCTTTATTTACGCGCTCGGCCAAAGCCGCTGTACCCTGGATATAACTGAGTTCCGACAGAGCGAACAGAATATCGTGTCGTTCATCGATCTTGGCGATATCATGAAGATCCTGGATCGTCTTCAGCGGATCTTCGGACAGTTGGTTGAGGAGGTTGTATCTTTGCAGCACCACCTTGCTACTGTCGCTTAATTCCTTGCTCCCAAGGGCATTTACTATGCTGTGATTATAGGAATCCTGAGGACTCACCCTGGTCACTCCGTAAGGCGCTGCGCACCCGGCCAGTCCCAAACCGAACAGGAGGATGGCGATGAGGTACACGCACTGCGCCAAAGAATATCTATTTGCCTTATGGATCATGCTCGCTCCTTATCTTGACAGCTCAGGAAGTCCTTTGCGGATTAACCGGGAGAAATCGGCAGACTGACCCGCTGCCTGGGCCTTTTCATTGATGTAACTCGCTTCTTTCAATGCCGAAAACGACAGATCACTGTTGAAGCCGCCACGTTCAT
Organism: uncultured delta proteobacterium; assembly: GCA_963707715.1. Taxonomy (GTDB): domain Bacteria; phylum Desulfobacterota; class Desulfobulbia; order Desulfobulbales; family Desulfocapsaceae; genus JABDQA01. Next base: position 275,428 of record CAVPRJ010000012.1, on the reverse strand, counting down.
AGATCATTTGATCGATGTATCCGTTGATAATCAGTCGCCAGTCCAGCCGAGCCTCGGGATTATAGGGCACGGTGTGCTGACGGATGCTGGTCGTGCAGTTGGCGGTAAGGGCATTATACCAGTCCGGCTGGTCTTTGAGGCGGTTCATCTCCCGAAGATAGTCCAGAAATACCTTGCGGGCCGTTTCGGGCTTCACCCGCAGGCGATACAGGTAGACATCCTCATCGCGATAATTGGTGCGCAGGCGAACCAGATCACGCTCGTCGGCCATCACATAGATCTTTTCATATTGGCGGAAGAAGCCCTTGAGGGCTGAATAATTCTCGCCCTTCTCCTTGCGCGTTTCAATCGAGAAACAGACGGTATCACCTTCCTCGAAGCCGAAACTGAGCATGGTATGGGCAATATGCGGCGACCCCCAGTAGACAAGAAACAGATCGACGCCCTGCAGTTTGGCAAGATCAAGGACCCGGTCGTAATAGTGACAGGTGAAATCGGTCTCGGACCGGTAATCACAATTTCGAATATTATGAAGAACTATCTTGTCTCCGGTAATTTCTGCCCAGGGTAACACCGCCAGGTCCGGCTGCCAGTCCCGATTGTTTGATGGTGATAGATTGAGAAACCAGACCAGGACACAGCCGAAGAGAACGGTGGAAACCGCCGCCCCTCGCCAGCGGGGACGCAGCACCAGCGGGGGCAGCAGTGCACCGAGTAAATAGGACACTACCGCCATGATGCGGAGGGTGGACGGCGGCTGGATGACCCAGATGGCAGAAACGGCCCAGACCGTCATCAGGCAGATCGTGAGCCAGAGGCAGAACCACCCGATATATTTAATTTTCTGCCCAGGCTTTCGTCTATTTCCTCTGACTACCTGCATACTGAACTGTCGTGTTTCTCACCTGTTTTTTGATTTCCAGGTATATCAGCTTGAGTAAAATAATGCGCCTGATCATTTGTATATGAGGCCCTTTACTTCGCTGTTAAACTGCCATAGAAGCTATTTGATCACATAGCCTTTTCCTTCCATGCAGGGCGAAAAAGCCTTATTGAAATGCTGGCTGGTTTCTGCCTGGGCAGCCTATGCCTGGTGCGACCATGTAGAGAATCATTGTCGTAACCATTGCCACCATGTAGCTATTCTGTTAGATGTAATCCCCGTTGTAAAACAATAATCGTTTGCAATGCCCGATCATGACGGTTGCCCGCCTTGAGATCGGCAGGCTTCAGAATTTCTCAGGAATATAATTCAAGGGAGCCTTTTGCAAAACGATCTTTTCGCCCAAACTCTGCGTTATGCTCAAAATTTTATCCTCGGAATATCAATTATATGCCTGTGGTAAAATTTCTCGCATGCCTTGATTTTGAACGAAAATCTTAGTTTTGCAAAAGGCTCATTATTTAACAATTCTTTATCTAACGATTACTTCGGCTATAGCATCTTTGCAGCGCGCTGATACATCCGGGGCATGTTTGTCGAGACAGGCCAAAAGCCGTCCTTCCCCTGCCTCTGTTTCCGAACAAAACTGATCCAGATCAGCGGCGCACTCGTTGACTACGTAGGACAATGCAGCCACGGCACGCTCCAACTGAACCGCTGCATCATAGAGAGCATACTCGCATTTTCCCGACAATTTGTCGCCATGGGCATAAAGACAGGCCAGGACTCTTTTCTGCCCTGGTGTGACATCTTTGCAGTAGGTCTCGAGCTCAGTCATGCATCCCTGTACAACCGAATCCAGAAGGCTCTCATCGGCCGCCATAGCCGATGCCGTCCAGAAAAACACCACACTCGCCATAACACTTAAGACAATCCTTTTACTTTTCATTTTTCTGTTTTCTCCATTGTTGATTTTTTTAGTGCGGTTTCTTTGCCAGCTATCCGAGCCGGCTTCCAGACGCCAGCGGCGCAGCTGCCTGGGGAAGCCTTGATCTGCTTCTTTTCTGCCATTCTTCTTCCAGCAATTCTCTGGCGGCCTTCTCCAAAAATTCCGGTGCTGCCCACTCACTTACAGCAAAATCATTTTTGAGGTAGCCGTGACTCAGCATGAAGTCCTTGCCGATCTCAACAGAAACAAGATTCTGAGGCGACAGGTTGGGCACCATGTCCACATGCTTGATACCCCGATAGGTGTGCTCAGCGTCCACGTAGTAGGTCTGCTTGTCGAGGATTGCGGCGGCCGCGCGCTTGTTCTCATTGGCCCAGCGCCCCACCTTGATCATGCCCTTCAGAAAGGTAACCACAAGTTCGGGGTGCTGCTCGGCCATCTCCTGGGTGCAGGTAATGACAGCGGGAACGTTGGCTACCTGCAGAGTCCAGTCCGGATACCGGGACAAATCCTCAATCGCCTTAATCTTTCCCGTTGCCTCCTGGATTTTCTGGAAGACAACGCTCTGGGTATAGATCGCATCGACAGCGCCTTCCAGCAAGGCGGTCTCCAGCGGACGGAAGGCCAGATCATGCTTGTGGTCGCGTTGGAGCATCATATCGGACATGTTGTCCATCGGCGCCAGCATCCTGTCGTCGTCATACCAGTCATCCGGGTAGGGAAACTCCACAATCTCCACGTCGTTGCGGGTCATGTCGTTCATCATCAGCATCAGCTCGATACCCTGTTCCTCCTGGATGCGCCACCAGTCGTTCTTGATGGTATTGAGGCTCTTCGTAAGCCCGATCTTCTTACCTTTCAAATCCTTCATCCGGTAGATCGGATCCCTGGCGCGCACCATCATCGCCCCGCCCTCGTAGACATGTGTCGTTCCCAGGAGCCAGGTCCTGCGGATGTCTGCGTGAACGTGGATGGGGGGGAACAAGCCGCCAAAGCGAATGAGGTTGTCCATGTTGTGCACGTAATGCGGGTACCAGTTGTTCTCGCGACGCGAGCGGAGATAGGCGTATTCCACTCCTATCTTCTTGAACTCTTCCTTGGTCCACCCCAGTTCCTGGTCGATATTGCTGGCCGAGACAAGGGGGCAATTGGTCCAGTAGACCTCTTTCCAATTCAACGGCACCGTGCTTGATTTCTTTTTTGTCTTTTTCATATTTATCCTCATTAAGTTGCTATGTTGATCTAAAAACTTGTCCGGTTCGCGACTCCAGCGATAGTTCAACTCGTCGACCTGATTTATTGACTTTTATAAACAGTCATCCTTTTGTGCAGTCATCGGTGATCTCCTTATCGGTTGAAATTAAACCTTCTGGGTTTACAGCCAGGCGCTGCCGCCGGGGCATAACCGATATTGAAAGGGATGATTAGGGCCGCCAGGGTGATACCGGCTGATATCTCCCGGGGGAGATCGGCCGGCGTCACCCCACGCAAAACTGAAAAAACCGTGGGCCATTGAAACTTTTGTGCCCTACTCATGCCGCATCTCCCATAACGGTCTTGAGGGCCTGCTTGGCAAATATCCTGGCTCCAAAAGCTGCAAGGACAACCGACCACAGAGTCCACATGACGACCATCGTTACGATGCGCGGATCAGCGTTCGGGATGGCTAGAGCCCCGGCCAGCACCGCTGCGATATTACGGGTGCCCATCCCCAGAGCCATGACGCTTTTCTGTGCCTGTTTCAGGCCGAAACCAAAACGATAGGTGATCAGTGCCATCCCGACCATGAACAGGGTCATTGACAGCAGGGCCAGGCTACCCGCTGTGTCCAGCATTGCCGGACCATAGAGAACAAGACACCAGACAACCGTTGTCAACGTGGCGAGCAGAGCTAAACCCTTTACTGCCGGGAAAATCCTGGTTGCCAGAAGGTCAGAATAATAGCGGAGCGCAACTCCAATGAGCAGCGGCAGAAGTATGGTCAGAAGCAGTGGTTTGGCGAGTGCCCAGGTACTGATTGTCAGTCCCTTGATCAATACCGGCGCCATCAGCGGCATGAGCACCACCGTACCTAGGGCCACCAGCGGGATAAAGGCGCCCGCGAAGCCCATGTCTCCGCGGGCCTTTCCCACCATCTGCTGGAGGAAGGGCGCGCATGGCGCCAAGCTGGTAAGGAGCAGCACGATGACATAGGGCTCCGCCAGAGGAAGGACCCGGGTGATCAGATAGCCGAATACCGGCCCCAAGACCCAGCCCCAGACGAAGATCAGGGCCAGGGATTTCTTATTCTGCAGGGCCGTGATCACTTCTGGTACCCTCACCTGGAGGCCCATGGCCGCCAGGTTTGACACGGTAAAAATCAACACCAATGGGGAGAAGGTGATCTCAAGAAACTGCATGACAGTGTTAATGGATTGTACCCCCACTTTTTGCTGTGGATATTGTTCCGTCAATAAATCAACTCACCCAGAGAATACATGGCCCGTGACAGCATGCCGCCGGAGATATTCTTGGCCTTGAAGCCGTTCTGCAGAAGGATGCTCGTGGCATAATAGGCGCGCTGTGCTGAACGGCAGATGATATGAATCTCCCGGTCGCGGGGTAGTTCGTCCAGACGGGCGCGGAGTTCCGGCAGCGGGATGTTGAGTGCTCCCGGCACATTCTCCACGATCAGCTCCACCGGCTGGCGCACGTCCAGGAGGAAGGCGCCGTCTAGTGTATCCCAATGACTGATGGGCATATCGCCCCGCAGGACATTGGCGGCAACCATGCCGGCGAAATTGACTGCATCCTTGGCGCTGCCGAACTGGGGAGCATAGCACAGTTCCGACTCTTCGAGGTCATAGATCGTCGCACCCATCTGGATGGCCACTGCCAGGGCGCTGATCCGCTTGTCAACCGCCGGACCGTCCTGGCCCAGGGCCTGGGCGCCGAGAACTTTGCCGTTGGATTTTCTAAAAAGCACCTTCAGGCCGAGCATCGTGGCTCCCGGGTAGTAGCCGGCATGCGAATTCGGGAACAGGTAGATCTTCTCGTAGTCCGAGTCGCCGATATGTTTGAGCGTTTTCTCGCTGATACCGGTCCAGGCAGCGGCGCCGCCAAACAAACCGATGATCGAAGTGCCCTGAGTTCCGCGGTAGCGTGAATCCCGTCCACAAATCACCTCGGCAGCGATCCGGCCCTGCCGGTTCGCCGGTCCGGCCAGGGCAATCAGGCTCCATTGTCCGGTCCCGAAATCCTTGACTTCGATGGCATCGCCCACGGCAAAGATGTCCGGATCACTGGTGATCATCTGCTCATTGACCCGGATACCGCCAAGATCACCGATCGTCAGGCCCGCTGTGCTGGCCAGGGTCGTATCGGGCTTAACCCCGATGGCCAGGATCACCAGGTCGGCCGGATGCGTTTTCCCGGAACTCGTCTGAACCTCGATTGCCTCCCCATCCAGTTGTTTGAATCCAACCACACCGTCGTTGGCGACAACATGCACGCCATGACGTTTTACGTGTCCCTGGACCAGGCAGGCGATCTCAGGATCCAAGGGCGACAGGACATGATTGGGCTTTTGGATGAGGGTCACCTCGAATCCGGCATGGATCAGGTTCTCTGCCGTTTCAAGGCCGATGAACCCGCCGCCGACGACAACCGCGCGGCGCACCGGCTTGACCAGCTGAATGCCGGAGTAGTTAAACATTCCGCTCAGAAATGTCGTGCCGCTTTCAATCCACTCACGTATCGTGCGCGCGTCCGGCACGGTCCGTACATGAAATATCCCCGGCAGATTGATTCCCGGCAGGGGCGGACGTACCGAAGCGGCACCGGGCGATAAGACCAGCTTATCGTAGGACTCGGTCGTAATCTCACCGGTCTCGACATTGCGAAGATCCACGGTTTTGTCTTCTGCAGAAACGGATACAGCCTCGCAGTTGGTCCGCACATCGATCCCGAACATTGCCCGGAACATCTGTTCCGAGGCCACCAGGAGGCTCGATTCTTTTTCAATCACTCCTCCGACATGATAGGGCAAACCGCAGTTCGCATAGGAGACATACGGTCCGCGTTCAACCATCAGGATTTCGATTTTTTCGTCCAACCTGCGCAGACGCGCTGCACAGGATGCGCCGCCTGCAACTCCGCCAACGATGACGACTTTCATTGTTGTTCTCCTCGCTTTATTCGGCTAACCAGCCAGTATTTCTGGCTTTTTCTATGGTCTTCATACCGGACACGTGCGAAACAGTGGCAAATCTGATCTCGGGCATCTCGACGGCCATTTCCATGGCCAGAAGCACATTGCGAAATTCATCCGAACGGAGCTGCCGATTCATATCCTCTTCGCTCTCCCAGATTGTCTCAAACATGAGGATGTCGCGTTCCGAGGCGTCTCGATAGGTGCGGCAGGCGATACACCCGGATACCGTGCGAGTCCTGTCCGCCACCATACGCAGGATCGTAACCGCTTCATCGCTCTGTTCCGGATTGATGGCGATCCTTATGGTCGAGTGGATCATGGTCTCCTTGGCGACGATTACTCTTTTACAGATGGGATCTCACAAAAAAACTGGACATCTAAGCCGCTGAGCAATCAGAGACTCAGGCTCAAACCCAGATGAAACGAGGAACCCTTTTCCCTACCTCCACAGCAAAAAACGTTCCATTTGATGGGGCGGCATGATTGCGCTTGTAAACGCTTGGTAGTTATATGTTTTTTATGGAAATTGGACGACCGAAGGCGAACTGACGAGACCATCTAATGACGATATATCGCCATTAACGACCAAATATCGCCACCCCGCGAATGAGCGGTTGCTTCAAATATGCCCTGCTAAAAGCAAACATTGTGCGTTAGCAAAATGCTTCAGAGGTGCCAGCCATGTCAGATGTGTCAACCATATCTGTGAATCATTTTACTCATGTACTGGCGTTCAGCCGTCGCTCAAGCAGGGGCTAATTCTCTGACTTTGCACTGAAGCTGCCGCCCAGGGCCAGATGAAGATTGACGCGCTGGCTCAGCTGCTCACTCTGCACCCGCAATAGTCCGAGAAGTGCACTATTGAGGCTGAGCTGCTGCTGCTGGACATTGCGCAGATCGGTAGTGCCGACCCGATAACTCGTCTCGGCCAGCTCAAGAGCATAGCGGTTATCGCTCACGTTACGCTGCAGCAGCAGTTCACGCTCTGCCAGGTTTTGCGATGCGGCGAGGGAATTTTCCACGTCACCAAGGGCGCGCAGGGCAATACCCGCATACTGGGCTATGGCCTCTTTCTGCTCGAGAGAACTAATTTCCACCCGCGTCTGGAGTGCCCCTCCCTGGTAAATTGGAGCGAGAAGTTTCCCCCCGAAGCCGCCGGTCGGGTTCTCAAAATCTTCCTTGAGCTGCAGTACATCACTGCTGAAGGCACTGAGACTACCATTAAGTGTGATACGGGGCAGACGGGCCACTTTTGCCTCGCCAACCCGGTTGAAGGCGGCTGCCACACGGTGCTCGGCAGCGATAAGATCGGGACGGCGCTCGAGCATTTCCAATGGCATGCCGACAGGAACCGGTCCCGGAAGTTTTGCCAGACCCCGGCGGGTCTCCAGTTCGGCAGCGGGATAACGGCCAACCAGCAACTCGAGGGCTCGAACAGCCTGGTCGTGAGCCAGACGTATCTCCAGGACATTGTCCTGAAAGGTGCCGAGGCTGGCCTGCGCCAGAGCAACATCGAGTTCGTTGCCGATACCTACCTGATAGCGCTTTTCGGCAAGACTGAGAAGATTTTGCGCCGACGCTTCCATCTGAGCTGCAATCTGCAGTTGCAGCCAGGTTTCACTGGCCATAAACCAGGCTTTGGCGGTTGTTGCAGCAATGGATTGGCGGGCAAATTCGAAGTCGGCCCGGGCCGATAGAGAGGTTTCTTCCGCCGCACTGCGGCCGTAGCGTATACGCCCCCAGAGATCCACTTCCCAGGAAGCCAGAAAGATAAGACCTTGCAGCGGAGAACCATCACCGGATTTGAAGCCGCCCGTACCGAAGATATTCAAAGCGGGAAGCAAGGCTGCCTTGGAGAGGTTGATGTACTCGTTGGCCTGCTCGACTCTGGTGGCAGATATGCGCAGATCCGGATTATTGGCTACCGCCTCTGCCACCAGCGCTGAGAGTTGTACATCGTTAAAGGATGCCAGCCAATTGTCCACTATCGCGCCCGACAGGCCGCCTGCCTGCCAGCTGCCGGGCATTTGTATTCCCGCCAGCGCCTGCTCCTGAATTTCCGCCCGCCCCGGCGGCTCTTTAAGCGCACAGCCCCCGGTCAAGGAGACCAACGCAAGGATACAGAAAAAACTGTAAAGACGAGAGAGCATAACGCTTCTATGAGGAAGTGGCCCAGTTACAGAACTCTTTTTCAGCATAATCGTCTCTCAGTGCAATTTCAGGATCAGCCAGTTAAGCTTGGCACTGATACGCAGAAATACTTTACGAAGGATATGGATCATTTCACCCCTGTCGGTATAGATCGCTCCGACACCCCGAGCCCCTGAGGCCAGGAAAATATCGTCATCCCTCTCGTCCACCAGAAGACGCACAGCAAGGCTGTAAGGTGGAATCGGCGCAACCCCGGCAACGGTATTCTGGTTGCCGATAGGCAGCTGACCCTGGGCCGTGGCCCACATAATCGAATCCACTTCGCATTTGACCACACGCCCTGGATACATTTTGAAGGCAACTTCCGCCTCCTGGCCCGGTTTTACTTCCCGTACCTCATTCTGATTGAAGATGGCGAGAATCCACTGATCATCTTCCACGAAATTCATGGCCGGAACCATCGGCAGCGGCACCGCCATGGCACCCGGACGAAGAGCCAGGGAGACAACAGTGCCGTTGGCCGGGGCCAGATAGACGGTCTGGTCGAGTCTCCAGTTCGCATCGGCAAGCTGGGCTTCAGCGCGGGCAATCTGGGCCCTGATATTGGCTACGGTATCCTGCTCTCCGCTCGGCGTCTTGGCGGCAAGAACCTCGGCAATCTGCGCTTCACTTGCAGCTGCTGCGGCGAGTTCTGCCTTAAGGTTAGCGACATCGGCCTGAATCTGCTCGTGATCAAAGGTGTTCCCGGCACCGCTTTCGGCCAGTTCCTTGTATTGCCCGGCCCGCAATTGAGCCAGTTTGAGTTTGACTGCAACCGCTTCCTTGTTCGCGGTGGCAGCCTTCAGCTGTTCCTGCTGGCTGCGCGTATTGGCCCTGGCAGTGATGAGCTGCACCTGCAGTTGCTCGAGCTGGGCCTGGAAGCTCTTTACCTCAAGCTGGAATGGGACCGGATCGATCTTGAACAATACCTCGCCCTTTTTAATCGGCTGGTTTGGTTCAATGGGTACCTCGGTTACCAGTCCGTTGACCGGGGGATTAATGGCGACGACATAGTTGATAACCCGAATGTCACTTGAAGAAGGAGCATAGATATTCAGAAGGAGAATCAGGGCTGCAATGCCGATGATCGGGATGGTGATGGCGATCACCTGGCTCACGATGTTCCAGGGCAGCCATTTGAACTTGATAAAAATCAGCCAGACGAAAAACGAATATATTGCCAGAAGAATCAGTTCCATATCAGACCGTTCCTCCCTTTGCTGCAGGCTCAGCTGACTGCTTTGCTTCCAGTTCCGCCACGCGGGCCCGCAGACGCGCAAGTTCTGCGGTATCGTCATCACCGGTCGAAGCGGAATCCTCGCCTCCGTGTTCGTGTTCCAGCGTGTCGTTACCATACGCCATTTTGTATAAAACCGGTTTGGTGTAGACCCAGAGCCAGGCAAGCGGCCAGAGCAGGCCGCCGAAAAACAGGGAAAGCAGACAGAGCGTCTGAATGGCCTTGGCCTGGGGATGTTTTTTCTTCTCGGCAATCTTTTCCGGCAGAATGTGGACTAACCAGAACACGGTGAGGCCTATTATCGGGGCGACGATAAGGACAACCCAGGCCAGAACATCGGCGGCCTTGTCGAGAGCTTCGCCCTTGAACAGAGAAGCCTCGGCCGGTATGGCATGGCTCATAACGATCAAAAAAAGCAGCCCGAAGCAAGCCCATCCCGGGTAAAACCGCTGCTGGTCAACAGGTTGGCGTAAAAGATCTGATTGTTTGCTGTAAGCCATGACGTATTGAGTGATCCTCTCGAATGTAAGTTTTTTTGTAAGATCGATTATCTATTCAATGAGCCTTTTGCAAAACTAAGATTTTCGTTCAAAATCAAGGCATGCGAGGAATTTTACCACAGGCATATAATTGATATTCCGAGGATAAAATTTTGAGCATAACGCAGAGTTTGGGCGAAAAGATCGTTTTGCAAATGGCTCCAATATCAAATCAATTTAAAACCATTAGACAACTCATGGTGATTGGATTGTTTTCTTTTGGCGAATTGGCGAAAAGCTGCTTCTCCTTGGTTGGGTGCCATAAATTAAATCCGGAGTATCTGCTTGCTGCAAGCGGTGCTTCTAACCTTTTCGATAGACTCAATACCCGTCGAACAGGAGACGGTGTCAATTCTGATCTCGGGCTGTTTGAGTGACATCTCCATAACCAGCAAAAGATTGCGATATTCATCAGAGCGAATATGAACATCGAGGTTTTCCCTGGACTTCCAGTTGCCCTGGAGCATGAGGACGTTGTTATCCTCTAAATCCCTGTAGATCAGGTAACTGAGACAGCCTGGATCGTTTCTCGATTGCACCACGATGGACCTGAGAATCCTCAAGGCATCATTGTGTTTCTCAAGTGGTATGGCCATCCTGACGGTTGAAAGAACCATTGTCTGTCTCCTTTGCCCTTCTTAAGAAAAACGAGCCGGGCAGTCCAAGGTGGATTCCAACGTGAAAAATAGATCCCCTGGTGCTTATTTTTTACCGCGCAGCAAATACAGTTATACCCTCCCATCAGCCCTATTTGCCAGCCCTGAGCGAATACCACCGCTATGAGAGGTTATTCGCAGGCGTAAAAAACACTTGCGATATGCATGCCAATTTAGGGGCGCGTTTGGTCTCTAAAGGCAAGGTATTGAAACCGATATATTTTATTTAGAATTGGGTGGTTTGCCAGAGGGGCTGAAGATGGTGCTTGGTGACGATATATCACCAAAATGACTTAATAGCGTCGCCTAGGGGGCGGTGCGACGGATACCTAATTTCTTCATTTTCGAATAAAGGGTCGATCTCTTCAGGCCAAGCATCTCTGCGGCACCGTCCCGCCCGGCTACACGCCAGCGGGTCTTCTCCAGCACAGCCAGGATTTCCCTGCGCATTATATCTTCAAGGGTGCCGGGAGCCTCTTCATCTGCAGAAACACCTCTGGGCAGTTGAACGCCCAGGGTTTTATCTCTGCTCAGAATCATCGCGCGTTCGATCACATTCCTGAGTTCCCTTACATTGCCCGGCCACGCATATGATACCAGATCCTGCATGGTCTTATGGGAAATTCTTTCGACCTGCTTACCCATCCTTTTCTGGAACTCCCTGACAAACGCCCAGGTCAAAAGCGGAATATCCTCGGAGCGGTCTCGCAGAGGTGGTACTAAGATGGGGAATACATTCAGCCGGTAGAAGAGATCCTGCCTAAATCTGCCATCCGCCACTTCCTCTTCAATGTCCCGGTTGGTGGCGGCAATGATGCGCACATTTATGTGCAGGGACCTGGTCGAACCCAGGCGTTCGACGGTACCCTCCTCGAGAACCCTGAGCAGCTTGCCCTGCAGATCCAGGGGGAGCTCGCCGATCTCATCGAGAAAGAGTGTCGAATGGTCGGCCAGCTCGAATCGACCGATCATCCTGGTCATGGCCCCGGTGTAGGCGCCCTTTTCTCTGCCGAAGAGCTCGTTCTCGATCAGGGAAGGCGGCAGAGAAGCACAGTTGATCGTAACCAGTGGCCGGTCTTTTCGCGAACTCATGGCGTGGATGGCTCTGGCCAGCAGTTCCTTGCCGGTTCCGGTTTCCCCCAGAATAAGAACCGTTGAGTCTGTCTCGGCCACCTGGCCCGCCTGAGCAAGGATATTTTTTATGGCAGAGCTTTGTCCCAGGATCTCCGAATGCTCAGTCAGGAGTTTGACCTCTTGCTGCAGGTAAACATTCTCCTGTTCGAGCCGCTGTTTGAGTTCTCCGATCTCCTGCAGCCGCCTCTCAAGCTGTTTTTCCATTTTTTTACGCCCACTTATATCGAGCGACACGCCAAGCAAACGATCCGGCTCACCAGTTGCTGAGGATTTTCGTTGTCCGCGAGCCAAAATCCAGCGGATCGCTCCATCGGGGAGAATTATCCTGTACTCACATAAAAAATGTTCTCCTGTCTCAATCGCCTGCTGCACGATCTGGCGTACCCGTCCACGATCCTCGGGGTGCATCGCCTTAAAGAAGCTTTCTTCGTTGAGTTGGTCGTCCGGGGCAAACTGAAATAGATCCCGGGTTTTTTCCGTAACCCATACTGACCGGGTGTCCAGCTCCATGTTCCACAGACCTGCCTCCGCGGCATTGGTGGCCATGATCAGGCGTGCCTCGCTTTCACGCAGGGCCAGCTCGGTCTTCTTGCGGGCCAGTGCGTTGGAAAAAGCTTGCGCGAGAAGTATGCACCCCTTACGGACAGACTCGGGCCAGCCTCTCTCATTGTGCATGACAGCAAAACTCAACAAGCCAAACACTGCCCCTCGTCCCACTGATAACGGAATATAAATGCCGGACTTGGTGCCATATAGTTTGAAACTCTGCCGGTCGCGCTCTGCTTCCGCCGGGAGATCTGATATTTTTTCAACAATGACCGTTTTGCCACTCATGATCCTCTGATATGCCCATGGCCAGGAATCACTTAGAATCATACGTTCAGCAGGCGGCAGGCTTCCGGGAGGCTGATAGACGTGGGTCAGCAAAAACGTCCCCGGCTCATGTTCGAGTGTCTGCCAGAGTGTGGATCGGTCAATCTCAAGAAGTTCGCAAAGGCGGCGTTGAACTGCCTCAATCTCGCTGTCGATTCGCTCGGCAGGGAGATTGATGAACAGTGTTGATATTTCGGCAAGCAGCGTCTCGAATCGAAACTGCCTGCCTTGTTCACTATGCGGTTTGATGTTTAATGGAGTCATCCAAGCTATATTTCCCAGGCCGCCCGATTAAATAGCGGCTGCTAGTAAAAGGTCTCTTAGTAACCAAACATGGTGTAGCTTACCAAAAGGTAATAACTTATTCTACAATCTACGTTTTCACTCAGGCAATTTATGATTACATGCCCTAAATTCCAATGGCTCTGAGGTGAGGTATCCACTGAGTTTCTGCAGCCAGTGAAGAGACGTTCGGGTTGACCTTATTACAGTCTTTAATAAGCCACAGGTCAATTCCTGTATGTGTTGATAAGACGTTATTTGCTGCATACCCCAACCCCTTCACCTGACCTATCACCCGCATAGAACGTTGAAAGCCGCCATGCTGATGATTACATAGAAATAAAATTATCCGGAGGAGTTGCGATGCGGGAGCCAAGCTTCACAATCGGCATCGAAGAAGAGTACAAACTGGTAGATAGAAATACCAGAGATCTCATCAGCCACGTTCCGGAGACCGTCCTGCCCGAATGTGAAGCTCGCTTGAAGGGGCAGGTTTCCCCTGAGTTTCTCCAGTGCCAGATTGAAGTGGGAACCCAGGTCTGCAGGAGCCTCGACGCGGCACGGTCAGATTTAGCCTATCTCCGTCGCACGGTGGCGGAAGTGGCTGCGGAGCATGGGCTGGCCATTATCGCTGCCTCCACCCATCCCTTCGGCAGACCCAGCCAGGTGGAGCATACCCCAAAGGAGCGCTATGACCAGCTGGCTGACGATCTGCAGGAGGTCGTCCGGCAGCTGGTCATCAGCGGCATGCATATCCATGTCGGGGTAGAAGACGACGACCTGCGCACGGATCTGATGGGGCAGGTCTCTTATATACTGCCTCACATCCTGGCTCTAAGTACGTCCTCGCCCTTCTGGAGAGGCCGCAATACCGGCCTCAAATCCTATCGCATCGCCATCTGGAATGGCATGCCGCGCACCGGTCTGCCTGAATATTTTGAGAGTTTTGCGGAGTATCAGCGCCACATTGATGTTCTGATAAAGGCTGGCGTGATCGAGGATGCCACCAAGATCTGGTGGGACATCCGTCCCAGTGAGCGCTACCCCACCATTGAAATGCGTATATCTGATGTCTGCACCCGCCTCGATGACGCCATCGCCGTAGCCGCCTTCTATCTCTGCTGGCTGAGAATGCTTTTCCGTCTCAGGCGCAGCAATCAACGCTGGCGTCGATACTCCAACTTTCTGATCAATGAAAACCGCTGGCGGGCGCATCGCTATGGCATCGATGCAGGGTTAATTGATTTTGGTCGGGGAGAAATCGTGCCATTTAAGGAACTGATCGATGAGGCACTGGAATTACTTCAGGAGGACGCCCACTATTTCGGCTGTGTGGGCGAGCTCGAGCACATTCATACCATTATCCAGCACGGCACCAGCGCTCATCGCCAGGTTGCCGCTTATAATAACGGCTTGAACTCGGGCTTAGATCATGATCAAGCGCTGCGCCTGGTGGTTGATCAACTTATCGAGGAGACCCTGATCGGCACCTGAAGACTGGCTTAAGCTGGCCCCGGCGGTTTTGCCCCATCTCAAGCCGAGCAGCGCGTGCCTGTCACTTTTCACTATCCTTGAGCTGGCCCATCAGGGTTGTGTACCGTCCGGTGTTGCTGGCTATGGTTTCCAGACCGGTAGCGGCTCTGCCGACCTCGGTGCTCATTTTCTCTACGGCGTGATCAATCGCCCCCTGGATCCGGCTTGAGGCCAGATGTGCCGCGAAAATGAGACACCCCCCGAAAATGATGGCGGCCAGCACGATATGCCCGCCGATGTCTTTTGATCCTTCAGCCATTGCTGTCCCCCTTTGACCTGCTATAGCTCAGTCTTTCCAGAGATATCTCCACATCATCGCCTGGCGAGATCACGTGCGGATGATATTTGAGAAGTCTTTTGCCCGGGTTGGTATGCTCGTAAATCCGGAGGATACCAAGAATTGGCGTGCCGTTGATATAGGCGAAGGCGGCCTCTTCATCGAAGGACTGTTTTTTCCGTTGCAGTTCGCTGCTCAGTTTTTTATTGAGCGACTCGAATGAAAAGGTGGCAAATTCGCCAAACTTGCCGATTCCCAGAACCCTGGTCAAGCCGGTGAAACTGTTGCTTTTATAGCGTGTATCATGACAAACGATAATATAGGGCGGAAACAGGAGTCGGCCCTCTATGGATAACGTTGGTTCCCGGACGCTGTCAAATTCCTGGACAAACCGATGCGCCTGCTTGGCTGAGAAATTCAACTCTGTTTTATTGTAGGCATAGAACATCGACGGTTCTATCAAACCCACCGAGACGCAGGTACTGATCCTGGTCCGCGCACCATAAGGCGGCTTCATATAGGTCGGACAGTGGCTTTTTATGATGTCGTCAGAGCTCATCTCAAGTGCTGTGCTGCTGCCGATTTTTTTTGAGCGGCGATAGGCGGCGCTTTTATAGGTGAATATTCGACGTGCAGCCCTGGAGAAGAAGCCACCGTCGAGATTAATTGCCGGCGCCATACCGTCCGGGTAAAGCAGCGTCGCATTATCGTCCCGCATGGCGTTTCTTATCTTTTTTCTAAAAAGACTTGCTGAAATTTTCCCGTATGGTTCGTACCTGATAAATCTTTCATCGACATCCTGATAAATCATGCCGCCGGGAATAAAGATTGCGCCCTTGTTGTCAAATTTACCGGTTGCCCCCTCCTCGTTGACTCCCGGCAGCAAGCCTTTTTCGTATTGCTTGAGCATCTGGTGGAGGGTTAGCAGCCGAATGGTAATGATCTCCTTCATGAGTTCATTACAAAGTATTTGTTTTTTGCTGACCATGCCAATTAGACGAAGGTTGATGTTGGCTTCTAACCTTATGCTGCGAGTGAATTTTCTGATTTACCGATCACGAGCTGCGCATCTCCACCTCCCCCTGCCCCAGTTTCTACAGCCCACCTAAATGCCTGGTTCATGTTTCCGCCCACAAACTCAGGCAGCTCTGGCAGCCACTGTCTAAAGAGCATCCGCATTCTCCGGGTTACTATCATGGTCTGCTTATGAACCGTTATCTTTGCCTTCGCGTCTCCCTTGAAATAGCAGCCTCCCTGTTCTGCTCCCCGGGGAGACGGCGAGGTCAGCAGGCAGGCGTAAGGCTTGAAAAGGTTTATGGTGCACAAACCCATGTCAAGCATCCCGCACCACCTTCTATGAACGTCGAATTTGCCGGCCTGGTAGGCTGCCTTTACCGCTTCACTATTAATCCAGAAGGAAAGCAGAACATCGAATGTTTCGACCTCGTATGTCAAACTCATCTTACAGCAGTGATGACAATTTGTGTAGCATGTCCCGTACACCATGTCGCCGTCGGATATGGCTTGATTGATTATCTCCCGGTCCCTTGCCCCGTAATTCAATATCGCGGCGATGCGCTCGGCAGCAGACAGACCCTGACCATTTTCGGTCAACAAACTCAGCGCTTGCGTGTCCAGCGCAACTTGCGCCCTAACCTCGTCTTTTACCTCTTGGACAAGCTCAGGAGGAAGCATTCTTGATGTTATTCTCATGAACGGCTCCTGATTTCTCTCTATCTGATTATACCCCCTCCGTTACGTGGTGTCTAATTGCTAGGCGCAGCAATTGCTAGGCACGGCAGCAGTAAATCCTGTCATCTGCATTGCGGTGCAGACTCCTCTGACTCTTCTGCGCAGGGCAGCTCGAGGCAACGGGTCAGTGGCTGCTTCGCCGGCTCGCCTGAAAATCAGCGGGGCAAGATTCAGATAACTCCTGCTTATGGTGATGAATTCACAGCGAGCATCTTCGATACCATCTGATTTCAGCCGGTCGCGACTTCAGGTCCTGCACATGTCAGACAAAAGCGATAACGCCCTCAAAATAGGTGAAGTTATGGATAGGCAGGAAGAAGCTCACTGGATTCAGCACTCAGAATTATGATAGAATTCAGTATGACCTGATAATTTTCAGACCCACTCTGCGATACGCCCACCGACCTGTACCATGGGCAAAAGGGGTTCACCATGCAATCCTTATCAAGCATCGTAAGAGACCGCACTCGAGAATTCTGTTTACCTGTTGTTGACTCATTCTTACCTGCATTTATAAACTACACTGCCGATGTCCCTCAGCAGGGGCGAACAGCACATGGTGCAAAGATTTCACCTGCATTTCAGAGTATCTGCCCCTCTTGGGGTAGAGGCTTCTACAGCATAGCCCGGCTCTTTCCGGCCATCTTAAGCAACCGGCATGGCCAGCCGGAGCATCACAAGCAAGGCGGTACCAATAAAGTTGAACACCAACCCAGGGGAGGTAAGTATGACTGTAAAAATTCACATTAAAAGAAAGATCAAGCAAGGCGCGCTCAAGGAAGTATCAGCAATGCTCATCAGAGCCCGCAAAAACGCAATGGTGCAAAAGGGTTACATATCCACCGAGACGCTGGTGGATTTTAATGATCCCAACAAGATTCTGGTCGTCTCGATGTGGCAAAAAAAGGAGGATTGGGACAACTACGCAACCAGTGCCGCACGGCGGGAAAACGAGAAGAATTTTGAAGAAATACTCGCTGCGGCAACTGAGTATGAAATCTATACAATGGGACTCGGATAGACACTACTGCGCAATGCTCTGAGCTGACGATGATTCTGGCCGAAAAACCATTTTGCCCCAGCCAGGTTCGTTCGGTCAGAATCTGTAGCTTGTTTCAAGGAGGCCAGTACATCCCGCAATTTATCGCTCTATTTCAGACATTTACCCAGCGGCTGTCTTCGGATGATTCCAGGCTTGCCTCGCTGACCCTGATCGCATAGAGACCGTCTTCTCCGGTGACCGGATTGTCTGCCTCACCTTCTAAAAAGGCCTGCCACTTCTGCAGCAAGGCAAGAACGGTCGGTTCCGGGCCGAACTTGCCGATACGCTCCTCCCGGGCCGCCGATATTGCGTTGACATAACCATGAATCTGGTCGCCGTGCAGTTGGGCGTTCTCGCAGATGAATTCATAGCGTCCGCTGCGCGAGGAACTCAATTTGCTGACATCGACGATACCGGCCACGCCGCCTTCCATCTCGATATGGATCAGGGCCATATCCTCGAGGTTCTTGGTCTTGCAGCTTCGGCACATGGCCGACACACGGATTACCTTCAATCCGGTGATATAGTGCAGCGCATCAAAGACATGAACGGCGATATGAAAGGTGATGCCGCCGCCGGCCTCAGACGGGTTCTCGAGCCACTGCAGATCCGAGGGCTCCAGGCGCTGATTGGCATAGACGGTGTACAATTTGCCCTGCCTGGGCAGCTCTTCACGCAGTTTCTGAATCACCGGGTTGTAGCGCAGCGTCTGGCCCACCGTCAGTTTCACCTCAGCCTCGCGCAGCAACTTGACAATTTCAGCGCCCGAATGTGAATTGGCGGCCAGCGGTTTTTCAAGCAGCAGCGGCTTTTTGACTTTGCTGCAGTGCCTAGCGATATCGAGATTAAGCGCAGGGGGAACGGCGCCGATAACCGCCTCGACCTGATCCGACTCGATCAGTTTTTTCCAGTTCCGGTAATAGGCAGCCCCCCAGTCCCGGGCCTGAATTTCACCTGCTTCGGAGCGGCGAGAGATGGCAGCAAGCGTCAGCCCGTCACAATCGTTGACAATGTGTGCGGCATACCTGCTGCCATGGCGTCCGGTTCCTATAATGCCGATGTTCATCTATTTTCTCCGTATCCTGAGGTACACTGCCGGATCACCCGGGCCGCGCAGCCGAAGAGACAGGCCTGAAACTTGATGAAATGCGCGGGGCAGCGGGCGGAAGGCCCGGGTCGCGCCTCGAACAAGTCCAGCCGGCAGTTTGGCCGCCGCCCGTCGTATGGTGGGCAACCACCACCCGGAAAAAAATCACATAGCTGACCACAGCCAGCGAAACAAGCAGGCATACCAGCACGATCAGGTAGCTTAGCAGCCTGGCAGACCCGAGCCCAGCAAAAAGACCGGGGGAGGCCGTTTTCTTGCGGGTCGGCCGCTTTTTCCTGGTGTTTTTTTGGGCTGCGGCGGTCCTGGTTTTTTTCTGTGCCATAAATGCTCAGCAGCGGTCATTGTTCGCGGTTCAGAACATAGCTGCACAGCGCCTGCAGCAACTCCTTTTCAGGCGATCCTGCAGCAAAATCTGCCAGCGGCGCCAGGGCCTCTTCGATAATCTGCTCAGCCTTTCTTCTGGCATCGATAAAACCGTCATAACCGGCAATCAAAGCCGACACCTGCGTAAGTGAACTGCGCCTTTTCTGCGCATCGGCCAGGATCCGTAATAATTCGGCCCTATCTTTTGCATCGGCACGCTGCAGCGCATAAATCAGCGGCAGGGTCATCTTGGCCTCGAGCAAATCGTTGCCCACGCGCTTACCGGTCTTATCGGGGCTGCCCAGATAATCGAGCAGGTCGTCGACAATCTGAAAGGCGCAGCCAAGCTTGAGCCCATAGGTCCTCAGCCCGGCTCGCATCTGCTCGTCACCGCCCCCGAAAATAGCGCCGATCTCGCAGGCGGCCCCGATCAGCAGGGCGGTCTTTCTCATTACCACGGCAAAGTAATCGTCTTCCTGCTGATTGAGGTTATCTGCATTGCGCAGCTGAATAAACTCGCCATCCACCATACCCCGGGTCGCCCCGCAGAACGCGGCCAACGCCTCCTGTCCGCCGTAGCGGCCCACCAGCGACATCGAATGGGCGTGCAGAAAATCGCCGGCCAGCACCGCCGCATTCAGGCCGAACCGCCGGAAGATCGAGGTCTTCCCCCGCCGCTCATCGGCATTGTCGATCACATCGTCGTGGAACAGGGTGGCAGCGTGCAGATATTCACACGCCACCCCGAGATGATACACGGCCTCATCCCGGCAACCGCAGAGACGGGCCGAGAGTATCGTCAGCAGCGGCCGGATCCGCTTGCCCCCGCTGAACAGGCCATATTCCAGAATAAGGATGAGCAGCGGGTCCAGATCCTGGCTCAAGCGGCCGATATCCTGGCGCATCACCTCATCGATGCGGGGGGCCTCTTCTGCAATTACCTTTGTCAAATCCATCAGTGCGGTGTTTTTTGCTTCTGATTTGTCGATTCAAGCGCGGTGAAGAAAGCCTGAATTTCGCTCATATCCCTGACCACGGGCGACGGCGGCAGGCTTTTGAGAAAGACCCTGCCGTAGCGTTTGCTGAACAATCTCGTGTCGAGCACCGAGATCAACCCCGCATCGCCGGCATTGCGCATCAACCTGCCGACTCCCTGGCGCAGGCTTAACACGGCCCGGGGAATCTGAAAATCAAAAAATGGATTGCCCCCCTGGCTGCTGATCGCCAGCATGCGGGCCTGCACCACCGGATCGCTCGGCACCTCGAACGGGAGTTTATCGATGATCACTGCAGAGAGCGATTCGCCGGCGATGTCCACCCCTTCCCAGAAACTGGCAACCGCCAGCAGCACCGACTCAGTCTCGTCGCGGAAGCGCTCCAGCAGCCTGGACCTGGAAGCGGTCCCCTGCACCAGGACCGGGAAAACCAGACGGCGCGTTAAATACTCGGCCGCCAGATCCATCGCCCTGAAACTGGTGAAAAGCACAAGCGCCCGGCCCCGGGTAATCTTCAGCAAGGCTTCGATCTGCTCGCAGAGCGCGGTCTCGTAGCCGCCGGCCGAGGGTTCGGGCATCTGGGCGGCCGGTATGTAGAGAATGGAGCGGCTCTGGTAGTCAAAGGGCGACTTGAGCCGCATGGTCACACTATCGTCAGCCAGGCCGAGACGGTCGCGGATATAATCGAAACTGCCGCCGCTGGTCAGCGTGGCGGAGGTAAGCACACATTTGGGCACCATCGCAAAAAGGCTGCTGCGCAGATCGTCGGCGACATTGACCGGGGTTGCCGACATACTCAGCGCCCGCTCCCGTCTTTCATACCAGTAGACGTGATCCTTTGAGCGCAGCTCAGGTTCAGGCAGCCCGACAAAGAGGAAATTCTGCTGCAGGTCCCGGGCCCTTTCAGTCAGTACCTGCCAACTTTCGTAGCCTCGGCTGAGCGCGGCAAGATCGTCGGCCAGGCGCTCCAGGCCATCGGCCACGAGCTGCATCTGGGCCGGCCAGTCCGGCTGCTCCTCGACGAAGTCAAGCAGGTTGAACCTGCCGCGCCGGGCCGGGAACAGCGCAGTGAAATGCTCGACCCGCTGCCTGATGCCCCGGCTGGTGCCGATAATGCGATCCCCCTGCTCGGGGGGCAGCTCGGCTTCGGCCTGCTGGGCAATGTCGCTCACCAGGTCATAGACCTGATACTGGCTGAAGCTCAGCCCGAAAAACGAGGTTGCTACCTGTTCGAGGTGGTGCGCTTCATCGAAAATGACCGCTTCATGGCGCGGCAGGATCTCCCCGAAGCCCCGTCGCCGAAGGGCCAGGTCGGAGAAATAGAGATGGTGGTTGACCACCAGAATTCGGGCGGACCCGGCTTTTCTGCGGAGCCGGTTGATAAAGCAGGCCGACGATTCAGGGCACTCACTGCCGAGGCACTGATAGGAATGGGCAGAGATTTTCGGCCACAGCGGCCCCCTGTCGGCCAGCCAGTCGAGTTCGGCCCGATCACCAGTCTCGGTCGTGGCCAGCCAGGCCTCGATCCGGTCGCACTCTTCATCGCCCACCAGCGAAACCTGGGGGGAATAGCGGTATTGCTGCCAGCGATACCGGCACAGGTAGTTCTGCCTGCCCTTCACACAAAGGGCGGCCACCTCCTGGCCGAGCAGTTCCGAGACCAGCGGGATCTCCTTGTCGATCAGCTGGTCCTGCAGGTTGATGGTGGCCGTGGAAACCACGACCCGTTTTCCCGAGCGAATGGCCGGCACCAGGTAGGCGAGGCTCTTGCCGATCCCCGTTTCCGCCTCGATAACCAGAACTTCAGCGTAATTGCCACTGCCGGGGACAAGGTGTTCGTCGCCGGCCAGCAAGTCGCAGATCGCCTCGGCCATCAATAACTGGTCTGCTCGAAATTCGTAAGACGCCAGATGAGCGGCCAGCAGTCCGTCTCTTGAGAAGAAGTCTTTCAATAAATATCCTTTGTCGCCCGTCCCCCAGACAATCACTGAATGAAACGGTCGGCTTCAACGGCGAAAGCGCACGATGCCCAATACCGCAGGTTATACGATTTTTATTTTTATTTTTCAACCAAACCGGTACACTATTGTCTAGAGGAAGGCGCAAAAACATGTGCAAATCAGCCCCTTTGCAGACCCATGACAGGACCGGTCGCTGTGCGCAGTTGCCCGGTTTGCTCACCCCCAGTCGGATCACGGTATGGTAAAATCGTATCTCCCCGCCAGCCAGGCCGCCGACGCGCCCCCGCAGGACCTTCTCAACCCGGGAGAACTAGTCGTAATCGTTGATGATTCCCCCGAAATATCACTGTTGCTGCAGACCTTCCTGAACAACAAAAACATGGCCACCGCGACCGCCAACAATGTCGATGAACTCAATCTTATCCTGGCGCAAAAGCCCGTCGCTCTGGTGATACTCGATATCGGCCTGCCCGGTCGGAGCGGCAGTGACATTTTGCCGGAGCTGGTCAACCGGTATCCGGATCTCGGCATCCTGATGGTCACCGGCAATACCGATCTGCACACTGCGCTGGACTGTCTGCGCGCTGGAGCCGACGATTACCTGACCAAGCCGGTCAATATCGAACAGTTCTATCATACCGTGCTGCAGACCCTGAAAAAACGCAGGCTGGCCATCGACAACCGGGCGTTCCAGCAGGAACTCCAGTTCACCAACCTGCGTACCCAGTTTCTCCATTATCTGAATCTGGAAATGAACAGTGCCTATCTCAGTGCCGGTGAGCTGGCCTGCGTGCTGCAGACTATCTTAATCGGCATCACCTCCCATGAAGGACTGCGCTTCAACCGCGCTTTTCTGGCGCTTTTCAATGAACAGCAGACCCTTCTTGAAGGCGTTATGGCTATCGGCCCGGGCAGCCGGGAGGAGGCCGCCGCCATCTGGGAGGAGATCAAGCTGAGAAATCTCAAGCTCCAGGATCATTTTCGTAAAATCTCACTGGAGGGTATCAAAGACGATGATGTGGTCAACCAGATTGCCCGCTCCCTGAGCATACCGGCCGCCGCTGATCAACACCCGCTGATTTATGCCTGCCGGACCTTGAAGCCGGTTTTGGTTAACCGGGGGCAGGCCGAGATCGAGATTCCCGCCACCCTGATCGAGCTGCTTGATGAAGACAGTTTCGTGATCGTCCCGCTGTTTTCTCCGAGCCACGCGCTTGGCGTGATCATCGCCGATAATTACATCACCCGTCAGCCCATCGACACAGCCGATGTCGAAGCGCTTGAAATCTTTGCCGGACAAGCCAGTCTGGCCATCGAGCATTCCCGCCTCTACACCGATATGCAGGACAAAATCGACGCACTGGAATCGCTCACCCGGGAGCTGGAAAGAAGCCAGGATCTTCTGGTGGAGGCCGAACGATTCAAAGCGCTCGGTCAGATGTCCGCCCAACTGGTCCATGCGCTGCGCAACCCGGTGACCGCCATCGGCGGCACCGCCAGGCTGCTGAAAAAGCGGATAATGGCCGGGGAGGAGCACAGATTTCTTGATCTCATGGTCAAGGAATCGGCCAAACTCGAATCGACCATAAACGATCTGTTTAACTTCGTCAGCGACGTCAAACCAAACAAGAAGATCCAGCCGCTGTTTCCTCTGGTGCGCAGAGCCGTGTTGGCCTTCCATGGGAACATGGAGAAAAAACATATCAGCGCAAAGATCGAGCTCGAGGGTGAAGGTCCGCTGCTGACCATCGACGATGAGCGAATCTGTCAGGTTTTCCTGCAACTGATCAGAAACGGACTCGACTCGATGAACGACGGCGGAATCCTGAGTATCAGCGCCGAACAAAACGATGCCTGGATCGCCGTCACCATCGGTGATACCGGCAGCGGCCTGGTCAACGGCGATATTTCCCGGGTTACCGACCCCTTTTACACCACCAAGACCTACGGCACGGGCATGGGGCTCACCCTCGTCGAACAAATCCTGAGCCAGCATCAGGCCCGTTTTTCCCTGCGACCCAACCCCGACCGCGGGATGAGCGCCACCGTAACCTTTGCGCTGGAGAACGAATCCCGCCACCAGCAGGGCGGGGCGCTGACGGAAAAGGACCAGATTGGCTGATTTCAGCGCCTGCGCTGCCAGGATATGTAGACATTGAGGGCTGATATGACCGAGGCGCAGAACAGGGTCGCCCGCAGCGCAAGAATGAATGCACTCTGCAAATTCGGGGCGGTAGTGGCGCAATTCACTGCCGGCGGAGAAATAGCCGTACCAGGCGGCAAATACCATCGAGCCGAAGGCAGCCCCGGCCAGCATTCCCAGGTTTCTCGAAGTGGCCAGCAGCCCGGAGGTAATCCCGGCGTCGACATCGGGAATGCGCGACAGCAGTGAGGCGGTGTTAGGGGCCAGAAACATGGACTGGCCCATACCGAGCAGGGCCAGTATCATGCAGATGGCAATAAAGT
The DNA here is from genome assembly GCA_963707715.1 of uncultured delta proteobacterium. Classification (GTDB taxonomy): domain Bacteria; phylum Desulfobacterota; class Desulfobulbia; order Desulfobulbales; family Desulfocapsaceae; genus JABDQA01. The sequence continues at coordinate 250,996 of CAVPRJ010000012.1, read as the reverse complement.
TGGTATCCTTGCCGATCATCATCAGCATCAACAGGGCCAGCGTACCGATGCTGAGCCCCAGGGTGGTCAGGTATCTGCTGCCCAGGCGGTCATAGAGCAGGCCGGCGGTCGGCGACACGAAAAACAGCGTCAACGGTACCGCCATCATCACCAGCCCCACCAGATCCGCCGACAGCCCCTTGACATATTTCAGATAAAACGGCATCAGCACGAGCACCACAAAAAGCGAACCAAAGGAGAGCGCCGCGGTGATCAGGCCGATATGATAGTATTTCCTGGCAAACAGGTGCAATGGCAGAATGTTTGATTTCCTGGTTTTTTCCGCCAGGTAAAACAGGGCCAGCAGAACAGCAAGCAGCAGCGCACCAAGAATTTTTTCCACCGCTTGGAGGCGCATCAGAAAGTGGGCATAGACGACGGTTGAGCTGACCAGGCAGGCCCAGAGCAGGGCCCCCTTCAAATCGAATTGACGGGGCTGCGCCACTGCTTTTATAATTCCGGGCCGTTTGAAGATAACCAGGCCGGAGAGAAACACGAGCAGGCCAAAGGGCACCGAGACCAGAAAAATCGCGCGCCAGGAAAAACTGCTGATCAACAGACCGCCGACAACTGGTCCGCTCATCAGCCCGGCAGAGGTGGCGATCCCGACCAGGCCCAAACCTCTGCCCAGCTGGTTGCGCGGAAAAATGTCCCGGACGATGGTCGGACCGGCCGCCATCATCATGGCCGCCCCCAGCCCTTCGCTGAATCTGAGCGCGACCAGCGCAGGCAGAGACGGGGCCAGCGAACAGCCAACCGAGCTGAGCACAAACAGTGCGATACCAGAGAGATAGGTAATATGTTTGCCGATCCGATCGGAAACAATCCCCCAGAATAACAGGGTTACGGTAATCGAGAGCAGATAAATCAGCACGACCCATTGCACCTCAATGAGCTGCGCCCCAAAAGTGGCCATGATAAAGGGCAGGGCAACGTTCACCATGCTCGAGTCCAGGGTGGACAGAAAAACCCCGGCGCCGACCATGAGCAAGGTCTGGTATTTCACCATCGGGGCCAATTCGATTTCATCCGTTTCAGCCATCAGTGCAACCCGATCAGGCAGTATCCAGGCGTCTGAATCAGTCTTAAGCGCCAACTCCGGAAGCGATTATAGTACCATTTACCAGCCTGGAGCCATCCCTTTCCACTCTCGCAGTCAATTGCGATGCTGGATTGACTATGCACCAGAGATGCATACGATTACCGTAAAAATAAACAGGAGGCAATTATCGTGCGCATTATCCAATCCTTGATTCTCGTGTCTGTTATTGTTCTTTTTTCCGGCTGCGTGGCCACCACCAGCAAAAACCTCGGAAGCATCCGTGAAAACCATGAGGTGACCAGATACTATAGGGATTTGAAGATAAACCCCGCTTACCATTATTACTACTCGGGCGTCAAACTGAACCCGGACGCGATTATGGGCATCGCCAAGATCTACTCGGTGCAGAGCAAGTTCTGGCATCAGATTGATCTCACCAGAGAACAGCTGGAATACTGGGTAACCTGGGGTGATCGCCAGTCCACCGATGAAGGGTTTTCCTCGAGATATCTCGGGCGCTATATGGGTGCCTACATCCTCGATCCAAACGGCAAGGTGATCGGCGACTGGTATTCGAAAAAGGACTGGGGAATCTTTGATTTTCCGGGGGATAATGTGATTATCCCCTATCCTCCGAGAAACACCTCGATGTCAAATAACTACATAAGATTCTAATTCATTTAAAAAATCCCGCGGCAGGCTGGCCCGGGAAAATACAGCAGAAAAATTTGCCCGGCTGCCCGCCCGAATACAACTGAATATAACCAGAAGGACAAAAAAAGGCCGTCCCCGAAAGGACGGCCTTTTCATACTGATTTACTGCGTTCTAAGCAGTCAGCGCCTAGAAGCTCACGTTGAAGGTCAGACCCATACCGAAGGGGTCTTGGTCGTCCGCAGGACCAGTGTCGCCTGCGCTGTAGCCGACATAACCGATGAGAAACTCGATATTTGCGCCATCTGAGATCGCGTAGACGGCACCACCGGAGAGCTCGAAACCGTCGCCGAAGGTATCCATATCGACGTAGATCAGGTTGGCTTTCAGGGTCAGCATTTCAGATACGGCAAAGCTGATCGGCGCGCCGATCCACCAGGTGTCGGTTAATGTTGCACCGAAGGTGTACACCGAAATAGCAGTACCGCCACCCAGCATGATGAAGCCGTAGTCGCCGTCAGTTACGAAACCGTCGGAGGTAAAACCGGCGGCCAACGCAGCGCTGGTGGCGCCGAAGTTCATGCCACCCTGGATGAAACCACCGTAACCGGTATTGTCACCAAGTCTGTCATCGAAGGCAAATGCACCCTTGATGGCAATCGGGCCGCCGGGGCCGGCAAATTCGATACCACCGAAAGCGCCATCGCCAATGTCAGTCTCGGTAATCTGATTGTCCGTGTACAGGACACCGAGCCTGGTTCCCCAGCCGCCGCCGAATTTCAGATCGGCGTAGATACCGTAATCGCTGATGTCGTTGTCATCCACCTTGTCGCCATTCTGGCTGGCTTCATAGTTGACGAAGTACCAGAGGCCGACGGTAGCCATATCGCTCACGTTGAAATCTAATTTAGCACCGTCTTTGTTGATATCTTGCTCGAAGAAATTGGTGCTCTTGAGCAGGTCATACTGGAGGCGGCCGGCTTCCAGATTAGCCATGCCCATCGGAATGCCGACATAGGCCTTGTCGATAAAACTATCGGCCGTGCCACTGTTGCCGCCGTCCCAGGTACCGTCACCCATACGGATACGGCCAACGGCATAGGCACCGCCTGCCGCCGTTCCGCGCGCTTGCAGACGGAAACGGGAGGTGACTTTGTTGTCTTGTTCCCTAACACGGCTTACCGCGCCGGTTTCCGGATCCGTGACAGTCGCACCAAAGTCATAGTCCTGTTGATACAGGAAACGGGCACGAGCGTCACCACCGAGGGAAACCTCGGCGGCAGCAGTTCCCGCCATGGCACCGACCAGCATCAGGCCGGCTGCTGCAGCAATTACTTTTTTCATTTTTTCTCTCCTAGGTTTGTTTATCACCCCGGTTATCGGGGTCTGCAGTTATCTTCCACCTTCCACATCCAGCGCTACAGGCCTGTCAAGGCAGACGTGCAGCTGGATATCATGGAATAACAAAGTCACATGCTACTGGACTTATATACCGTGCCAAACCCACTGTCAAGATTTTTTTACTAAAAGTTTAAAAAATTATACTTTTTATTCAATGTCCCGAAAATATGGGTGAAAGACCATGCAGCCAGGACCATTTTGTCTGCGCTGGTACAATTTATTGACGCTGCCTTGTATCTGCGCCTCTTTGAACCATCATCTCGTAGGCCAGCACCTTGCTCTCAGCGCTGCTTGGCAAGAGCTGCTCCCAGAGGCTCGCCTCGGGGATCTGGGCCACATAGAGTCGATTAAGCACCTGGGTGTCCGCCTGCTCAGCGCCTGCGGCGCGCTCGTCGAAAAAATAATCGGCCACATAGCCACTGATCTGATTGGTCCGCCAGAGTTCCGCCAGCCCCTGGCCGTACCAGCCCAGGCAGGCCACCGAGCCGCCGTTGTAGGAGCGCGTATTGGGCAGATATTTTGATATTCCCACCTCATTGGTGCTGACCACCACCTCCGGCAGTCCGTCACCGGTGATGTCCTTGGTATCGAGCCTGCCCGGGATAAAGACCAGGGTTCTGTTGGACTGCTCCGCTGCTGTCAGGCCGCTGATGTCGTCTTTGTCGGTTTTCTGCCAGGCAGGCCCGAAATAGGTCTTACTGCCCCCGTAGCTGGCACTGCTGACCCAGATCAGATTGAGCGCGGAATCGTAGACCAGCAGTTTCTGTTTGGCGTCGATCAGGATGAGTTCGGTCTCCTTATCGCCGTTTATATCATCATAGACAAAGTCGAAGAGGTTGGTGTTTTCGGGGAGCAGCAATTTGCTGCCGCGCACCGGTTGTCCCTTGACCGGATCGAGGGAAAGCTCGAATACCCCGGGACTCAGGAAATTTTCCTCAGACCGATAGCTTGGCTCCTGGCCGAGCAGAAGCTCTTCTTTTCCAGGAATCGTCAGCGGGCGGATATACCAGCGCAGCCCCTGCCTGACCGACTGCAGACTGCTGCTTCCATTCCAGCTCAATATTGCCGATGAGGCCCACCGCCCCTCGTCGGCCGAAACAAAAAGCCTCGTGGAGCCGGTGTTGCCGGGGTCGCCCATATTGAGCATGTGAATCTTCATCCGGGGCGAGAAATCGTACTCGGCCACGACCGTAAATTCCAGATCGGCATAAGAAAACACCCGTATCTTGCTCTTCGAGGCTACCACCACCTCGTTTGACCCATCGCCGTTGAGATCCCCCACCACAAGAGATTCCACCGCTATCGGCAGCGTAGAGCTTTTGCGCACGCCTCTGGATTCGAAGCGGGCCTGCTGATCACCGCTGGTCAGCACGGCGCCGCTGCCATAGAGCCCTCTTTTATAGGCCCGCTCGGGGTGCGGGGTAGTAAAACCGCTCAATTCATCCGGCGCTGCCGGCTCCGGTGCCGGCCCCGCTTCCGCTGGTGAAGGCCGGTCAATGTGGGCTGCTACTTCCTTAGCAAGTGCGGTAACCGAACCAATCACCTCGTCCTCAGAGGCGGCCTTCAGCGAAAAGGTAACCGGTTTGACATCGTTTTCTGAGTAAAGATCCAGATTGAGCTGCAGGCCGTCCTGCAGCGAATACATGCTGCCGGTTACCAGCCAGTCGGCCTGCATATCGGCGGCCGCCTGGGCGCTATTGCCCGATTGCAGCGCCGCTTTAAGCGCCTGGGAGGCCTGCCGATCGAGCTGCGGGGTGATGACCCGCAGCTTGGGATGCTGCGCCAGCCTGGTGGTCAGCATCTGGCTGATGGCTTTATTGAGATAACCGTAGTTCCCATCCTGGCTGATCTCAAAAGCCAAGACCGCAACCCGCTGCAGCTCATCGTTTGACTCAGCGCCATGTGCATCATGGCCTGCAAATGAGACGAACAGTGCGAGAAATAGTATTAAAAAAGAACGCATGGGTTCACCTGTTCCGGTTATAATTCTTAAGAGGGAAGCCATAGCCGCAATAAACCGCTCCCCAAGAATGCTCAGCTATCTATAAACCATCTGAGAGGCTCCCGCAATAACCTCAACCGGCCCGCTATTCCGGTGCGCCATTGCCCATCACCTTCAGCCCGTCATCATATCCATGCCCAGGGGAGCGTTTGCCGATCCCGGCAAAAGCTCCTCGGAAGCGTTTTCCAGGATTAAAAATGGATTAAAAAAATTGGCCTGTACGATTATCTCTTGACATTTAGTCCGGTAAATTACAGTATATAGGTGAGTTTAAATTTTTGTACTAAACCTGAGCAGCCAGGCGTCTCTCTATAAATATTTGATATTAAAAACAATCTTTCCGCATTGATGAGAAACCTACCACACCGCATATCCGCCGCTGTCTCGACGGGCGCCTGCTGGCTTCTGGCGGGAGTGTTCACTATTGGTTTATTCGGTGCTGATCCGCTTATGGCCGAGGGACTCCTGGACGACGCGGATTACACGATCACCGGCTACAGTTTCGATTCCGATGCCGTTTCCGAATCGGAAAGCGGCCTGCTCTTTGAGACTTCGCGCTTCAAGCCGCTGATGATCACCAACGTCACCTCCGACATCTTTGGCGAAGACCCGTTCAACAGTTCTCTGGATGCTTCCTCTTCTCCGCTCGTGCCGCGCGGATTTGCGATCGCAGCCGAGTATCTGCCCACCCCGAGCCTGGCTTTCCACGGTGCGATCGGGGTAACCAGAGGCGCCTGGGACGATGCCGCCTCCCGGGATCTGCAGTCGAGTTGGGAGGCAAATATCGGCGTGGTCTACAATTTCTTCAATTCCCTGTCCTATGAAGTGCATTTCGGCTATATGGACACCGGCGATCTCTTCCAGCAGGTCAATACCTACTCAGACGTGGACTCGATCATCATGGTCAGCAACCAGCTTACCCTGAGTTTTTAAAACCAGTTCATAGCGCCCCGTAGCGCATCTTAAATGAACGCCTTGCGGTTACCTCGCCGTGAGGCGTTGTTATTTATGCCAGCCTTGATGCAGATCTCTGTGGACGCCTCTTGGCCTCTGCCGGCTGGTCTACCGACTCGATCACATTACCGCGCACGAACCGCAGATGCACTTGACTTTAGCAGTCCGGTCGCATAATACTGGCTCGTCCGCACCTTCACATCAGAAACGACAAACCAGGCAGCAGCAGACAACTGCAGCCCGGAACCAAGCCACCACAGCGATGAGTGCTCCGCCTTTCAACATACTCATGTATTCGCATGACACCTATGGGCTGGGGCATATTCGCCGTACCATGGCCATTGCTTCCCATTTGCGCGACAGCAGCACCAATATCCTGATCCTGACCGGTTCCCCGATTGCCGGCCGATTCTCCATGCCAAGCCAGGTGGACTTCGTCAGGATCCCGGGAATGATCAAAAAGACCAACGACGAATACCAGTCCTTGTCGATCAAGATAGACGATGAGCAGGCGCTGAACATCAGAACCAATATCATTCTGGCCACCGCCAAGACCTTCAAGCCCGATCTGTTCATTGTCGACAAGGAGCCGCTGGGACTCAAGCGCGAGGTCCAGCCGACCCTGGAATGGATCAACGAAGCGCTGCCGGCCACCCGGACGATTCTCGGCCTGCGCGACATCCTGGATGAACCGTCGGTGATCATCGAGGACTGGCAGGCTCGCAATATCTACCACTACCTGAAAGAGCTCTACAGCGAGATCTGGATCTATGGGGATAAACAAATTTACGATCCCGTCAGCCTCTACCAGATCCCCGAAGCGATCCATAAGCGGACGTTCTTCACCGGCTATATTCCCCGGACCAGGAAGCACGACGGAGTCAGAAAAAGGGTCCGTCGCCGATTCCGCCTGATGGACAACGACATCTTTGTGCTGGTGACCACCGGCGGCGGCGGCGACGGTTTTCACCTGGTGGATCGGTTTATCGCCATGCACGACTATTTCCCCACCTCGCTGCCTTTCAAAAGCGTTATCATCACCGGCCCGTTCATGCCGAAGCGGGATCGCGAGAAATTGAAAAAGCGGGCCAAAATCTACGGCATCAAGACCCTGCCCTTCCACCCCCGGCTCGAAGAACTGATCAAGGCAGCCGACCTGGTCATCTCGATGGGGGGCTACAACACCATCTGCGAAATCCTGACCCAGCAGACCCCTGGCCTTATCATTCCCCGGGAAACACCGCGCCAGGAGCAGTTGATCCGGGCCCAGTGCCTCAAAGAGCAGGGGTTGATCGATTATCTCGGCTGGCAGGACATTACCCCCCAGCACCTGCGGGACAAGATGTTTTCGATCCTGGACAGAAAAGCCTATTACACCGATCGTATGGCTCATTTCCGCTTGACCGGTCTGGACACGATGCTGCAGCGCCTGAAACAGTTCAAACACCTGAAAGACAAGCCTGAGAAGGCGGTGGAAACGCTGGCCCAGCCATGAGCGAGGCCCGGCCAACCCTTGCCTATATTCTCAAGGGCTATCCACGAATTTCAGAGACCTTTATTTCCAACGAGATCCTGCTGCTCGAGCGGCTCGGCTTTATGCTGCGGCTCTTTCCGATGCGCCGGGGCCGTGAAGATTTCTGCCACGAATCGGTCAAACAGATCAGGGCCCGGGTCGACTATCTGCCCACCGAACTGCTGCTCGAGCTGCCCCGGCTCATCGGGCCCAATATTTTCTGTGCGGCGTCCCGGCCCGGCCCATACCGCAGGGCCCTGGCAACGGCGGTGAGGCGCTATCGCAGGACAAATAATTCGGCCACCTTCAAACATCTGTTCCAGGCCGGCTATCTGAGCTGGAAATTTCTCCTGCGCGAGCCATCCATCGTCCATCTGCACGGCCATTTCGCCCACTCGCCAACCTCGGTCACCATGTTCAGCGCAGAACTATCCGGTCTGCCGTTCAGCTTTACCGCCCACGCCAAAGACATCTATACCTCCGATCCTGACCAGCTTGGCGAGAAAATCGAGCGGGCAGCTTTTGTGGCGACCTGCACCAACCACAACAAAGCTTACCTCGAGTCCCTGCCGGGCAGCGGCGCAACCCCCATCCACTGTCTCTACCACGGGATCGACCTGAGTCTTTTCACCAACGACGAGGTCAGGACCGCGGCTCAGCCGCCATACAGGCTGCTGAGTGTGGCCCGCATCACTGAAAAGAAAGGACTGCCCACCGTCTACCAGGCCCTCAAAGAACTGGCCGACCGGGGAATCGATTACCACCATGTACTGATCGGCGACGGCGATGACCGGGACAAGATCCTGGCTTTGATCAAGACGCTCGAACTGCAGGAGCGCTGCACCTGGTTCGGCACCAGGACCCATCAGGAGGTGCTCGACCAGTTCAGGCAGAGCGATCTCTTTATTCTCGGCTGTGAAATAGCCAGCAGCGGCGATCGTGACGGCATTCCCAACGTCCTGGTCGAAAGTCTGGCCATGGGTGTGCCGGCGGTGGCGACTAACGTGTCGGCGATTCCTGAAATACTGATCGATGGTGAAACCGGGCTCGGCGTTGCCCCAAAAGACAGCCGGGCCTTGGCCGGCGCGATTGTCGAGCTGTTGACAAATGTCGAGCTCCGCAAAAAAGTGATAGACAACGGGCGCCTCCTGGTCCACGAACACTTCGACAACAGCCGGCTGATCCCCCGACTGGCCGATCTGTTCAGCGCCGTAAATCCAGGCTTGCTCAGAAACATTGCGGCTGAGCACTGAGAGCCTCGCAGGGTGTCGCCATGAGCCAGCAGGTACTATCAGCCCCCAGGTTCGGGCTGCTTCGACACGGGCAAACCGTCTGGAACCTGCAGAAGCGGATTCAGGGCCGGGCAGATTCGGAGCTGACCGAAGAGGGCCTCCGGTACTGCCGGGACTGGGGTATGCATCTGGCAGGAGGTGCCGCGTTCGGCAGCTGGGAAAGAATCGTCTGCAGCCCCGCCCCCCGGGCCCGCAGATCGGCGCAGATCATCAACGAGTACCTGCACCTGCCGCTTGAAGAGGATTACGAACTGCGGGAGATGGACTGGGGGCTCTGGGAGGGCCTGACCAGCATAGAAATCGAGGCTGCCTTCCCTGGAGCGCTGGCCGCCCAGATCGAGCGCGGCTGGTCCTTCCGCCCGCCCCAGGGTGAAAGCCGCGCTGAGGTCCGCAAACGGGTTCTTGCAGCACTGCACCGGCTGACCCAGGCCTATCCCGGCACCTCCATTCTGCTCGTCTCACATCTGGGGGTTATCAAAGCACTGATCTATCATATCGAAGCGAGAGACTACCTCCCCGACGAAGCCAACCTGATCGACAACAACCGGCTGCATATCATCGTCGGCCGCGACGGGGCCTTCAGGCGAGGGCGCTACAACCTGACGCCAGCGAAATATCGATGAAGATTGCCTACTATTGTCAGCATGTGCTGGGCATCGGCCATGTGTATCGCAGCCTGGAAATCTGCCGGGCCTGCAGTCGGGCACACCAGGTGACCATGATCGTCGGCGGGCCGGCGCTTGAGCTTTCCCGGGAACCGTTTGAGGTGCTGCAGCTCCCCGGCCTGATGATGGATCAAGGCTTCAGCCATCTCAAGAGCTGTGTTCCAGGTCTGTCCGTTGCTGAAGTCCAGCAAGCTCGAACACGCCAGCTGCAGTCATTCATCAAGACGGTTCAGCCCGAGCGACTGCTTGTCGAGCTCTACCCGTTCGGGCGCAAGGCCTTCAGGTTCGAGCTCGATCCTCTGCTCGAGGCGGCCAGGCGCGGCGCGACCAAGATACTGTGCAGCCTGCGCGACATCCTGGTGGAGAAAAAAGAAGGACAGCAGCGCCACGAAAGACGCGCCGTTGGCATTCTCAACAAGTACTTTGATGCGCTGCTGGTCCATGCCGACCCCAGGCTGGTCCGCCTCGATGAAACGTTTTCACTGATCGAAGAGGTGCGTATTCCCATCCACTACACCGGTTTCATTTCCCCTGAACCGGCTCCTGAGGCCCGGCAAGGTTTGCGCCAAAAGCTCGGCCTCCTAGATGAGCAGAAGCTGATCGTGGCAAGCATCGGCAGCGGCAGCGTCGGGGCCGAACTGCTCGAGGCCGTCCTGGATGGCCTGGACCTGCTTAAGGCCGAACCGTTCTGGCAGGCCCGGCTCTTCACCGGACCGTATTGCCCACCGGAGATCACCGCCAGAATAGAGGCACGCCAGGACAGTCGTGTGACAGTGAGCCGGTTTTCCAAGCGTTTTGTCGACTGGCTGGCTGCAGCCGATCTGTCCATCTCGATGGCCGGCTACAACACCTGCATGAACACACTGGCCGCCGGCGTGCCCGCCCTGATGCTGCCCTTTGAGCAGAATCGAGAACAGCGCCGCCGGGTCGAAAAACTGAGCCGCCGGGCGCCAATCGGCCTGCTCGAGCATGAATCCCTGGCGGCCGCCCGCCTGGCCCGGGCGATCCGCAGGCAGCTGGCGCTGCCGAGGTTCAGCACAGACCTCGACCTGAACGGCGCCGCGGGAACCCTTGCCTATATCGAAGCTCTGAACCAGAACCCGCAGCCATGAACAAGCCCCCCGCCAGACTCTATCTGCACTCCCAGGACGATACACTGCACAGGCTCGAGGAAGCGCTGAAAAAGGCGCTGGCGAAGCGGGGCACAGGCCAGCCCCTGCCCGTTTTTTTCCGCGCCGACGATATCGGCGTCTATTCATCCGCGTTCAGCCGGCTCATGTCCTTGTTTGATTCCCGCCAGGTGCCGCTCTGTCTGGCGGTCGTTCCTGCCTGGCTGACCCCGCGCCGCTGGGCTGTTTTCCAAGCGCAGTGGGAAGTATCATCACCGCTCTGGTGCTGGCACCAGCACGGCTGGCGGCACGCCAACCATGAACCCGCCGGCAAGAAAGGTGAATTCGGCCCAAGCCGCTCGGCGGCTGACATCAGAGGCGACCTGATGCGCGGCAAGACGCGGCTGAGCGCAATTATGGGCAGCGATTTCCAGCCGTTTTTCACCCCGCCCTGGAATCGCTGCTCAGAGACAGCGCTGGCGCTGCTCAAAGAACTGGGGTTTCAGGCCCTCTCCACCAGCGCTGCTCGCGGGCCAGGCTCAGCACCGGCGCCACAGCACGGGGCAATGGACGATTATTGCATCAACGTCGACCTGCACACCCGCAAGGAAACCGACCCCGCTGCATGCCTGAGCGGCCTGGCCGGTGAATTCGGCCAGGCCGCAGCTGCCGGGCACATCGGCATCATGATTCACCATCAGCGCATGAACGAGGCGGCCTTTGCGGTGCTCGACGGGTTGCTGAGCTACATCACCCAGACCCCGCTGCTCAAGGCCATCACTTTTAACGATTTTCTAAACAAAACCTGAACCGGACTGCGGCGTTTACGATTAGTGCTTTCTCCCAATGCCATTGACGATAACATTGAATTGGCATTGACAATTTTCCTGGTTATGGAGATAGTATCCGTCAGATCTTCTGTCTCACACCCTTTGTCCGAAGCTTGTCCCTGCAGCAGGCCTGGAGATTTCCGGAATCAGTGATGAAGCGTCTCATAGCCCTACCATTTAGAAAATCGCTGGAGATCGCCTTTCAGTCGATCCGCGTGCGCTTTTTCAGGTCGCTGGTTACCACCATGAGCCTGGTCCTGGCCGTCGCCTTCCTCTGCTACATGCGGGCCTGCAACGACCTGGCCCAGGCCGTGCTCGCCACCGGGGATATCGACGCTTACCAGATTCTGGTCAAGGCAGGTTACGATATCGTGCCCGGGGCCGAATCGATTGCCACCTCGGCCAAGCAGCGCTGGATCGTCATCCTCTCGCTGCTGGTCTGCATCGTCGGTATCATCAATGCCCAGCTCATGTCGGTCACCGAACGGTTCCGGGAGATCGGCACGATGAAGTGCCTGGGTGCGCTGGACCGCTTCATCGTGCGCCTGTTCGTCCTGGAAGCGCTTGATGCAGGGCTTGGCCGGTTCCCTGGCAGGCGCCATACTTGGCGGTGATCGGCGGCAACGATTTCCTCGGCACTGGATCTGGGTGTGCTGGTATTTTCGATCTTTCCCCTGGTCAGCAATTGCGCTGTCGATGCTCATTTGCAATAGTTGTCGGAACGAGTCTGAGTCTGCTCGGGGTTATCTACCCGGCCATCATTGCCGCCCGGATGCAGCCGGTCGAGGCAATGCGGGTGGAGCACTAAGGATATACAGATGGACAGCACATACGGATAGCGAATCATGGCTGAAAAAATCATCGTCAGGGTAAGCGGCGTAACCAAAGACTTCGATCTCGGCAAGATCGTGGTCAAAGTGCTCAAAGGCATCGATCTGGAGATCGAAGAAGGGCAAATATCTTTCCATCATGGGGCCGTCGGGTTCGGGAAAATCGACGCTGTTCAACATGATCGGCGGGCTCGACAAACCGACCTCCGGCAAGGTATTTATCGACGAGGTCGATATCGCCCAGCTCGACGCCTATGAACTGGCCTGGCTGCGCTGCCGAAAGATCGGCTATATTTTTCAGACCTTCAACCTGATTCCGGTGATGACGGCCCTGGAGAATGTGACCCTGCCGATGACCTTTGCCGGCATGTCCAACGACGATGCCGTCGAGCAGGGCATGGAACTGCTCAAACAGGTTGGCCTGGAAGGCCGGCACGCCCACAAGCCGACTGAGCTCTCCGGCGGTCAGCAGCAGCGCGTGGCTGTCGCCCGGGCCCTGGCCAACAGCCCGGCAATCGTTCTGGCCGATGAACCGACCGGTAACCTCGACCTCAAGACCGGAGAAGATATCATCGACCTGCTCAAGGAACTGAGCAGCGAACGAAACGTGACCGTTATCTCTGCTACCCATGACTACAAAATGCTCAACGTCTCCGATCAGGTGATCTGGATCCGCGACGGCAGGGTGGAAAAGATCCAGGATCGCTCGGAACTTGAGATCAGAACCGGCGGACTCGAATAAGGCGGCCTTTGTCCATGCACACCAAGAACTCCACCGCCGGAACCTGGTTCGGCGAAGTTCCTGCCGGGCCTTTTCCTACCCGGTCAAGCCCTCTGCGGCGCGGTGTTTCGCCTGGTTGTTTTTTACCTTGCCGGCTTCAGGGCCGGCCGCTTTTGCTTCTGCTGACGCTTATGCTGCTCAGCCTGCCCGCCCTGCTGCCGGTAAGTGCGCGGGCCGCCGAGCATGCTCTCGAACCGATCATCACCGAGTTGAGCGGATATGAAGACCGCAGCAGCGGCAGCGCAGGCAGCGCGCGGGCAGCCGCATACATTTTCGAATATTTCGAGAATCTGGGGCTTGCACCGCAGACCTATCACTTTCAGCTCCCCGTGCGTAAGCGTATCCATGCGCTCTATCACGGTGGATGACCGAAGCACTGATCTGCAGCCCCTGCTGAACAACGCCGTGACCCCGCAGACCACCGACGGCAGCCTGCAGGGCCCCCTCTACTGGGTCGGCAGCGGCGCCTCAGGAACTCGACCACAAGCTGATCGAAAATGCGATCCTGCTGATGGATTTCAACTCGGGCCGCAATTGGCTGACCGCAGCCTCGCTTGGGGCTCGGCGATCATTTTTATCGACCGGGGAGTAACCCGGATCAACAGCTTTTTTCGGGAAAAAGAAGAACTCTCGCCGCTGCAGTTTCCCTGTTTCTGGATGGAAGACACTCAGGCCCGCGAACTGTTCGGCGACTATACAGCGAGGCCCAACGGCCTGGTCAGCAATCAAGCTGACATCCGCTCTGAAATTGTCTGGCGCAATGCCACCGAAAAAAACATCTACTGCCTCATCGAAGGTGCCGATCCGGAGCTGGCCGAGGAACTGATTATCATCGAAGCGTTCTATGATTCCACGGCCTACGTGAACGGACGTTCACCCGGCGCCGACGAGAGCGTCTCGATCGCCAGCCTGCTCAAACTTGCCGAACATTTCGCTGTCCGCCCGCCGCCGAGATCGCTGCTGTTCGTTGCCACCAGCGGGCACGCCCAGTCCCTGCAAGGCATGCGCGAGTTGATCTGGAGCATGCAGGAACGCACCAAGAACCTGCGCGACCAGCGACGCGAACTGAAAAAGCGCATATCCAGAGCCGAAGAAACCATCGCCCTGATCGGCGAGCTCAGCTTTCCGCTCGCCCAGGACCTCGAACGGGATCAGTTCCTGGCCGCGGCCATCGAAAACGATCTGCGCTTTGCCATCGATCAGATTTCCACAGAACTCATACAGCTGCGCATGGACCAGCAGAGCGCTGCGGACAGGGACTTGATCGACGCGCTGGCCAAGCAGCGCTTTGCGCTGAGAAGATTGGGCTGGGCCACCTCGTTTCATGACCTGCCCCCGAGCGAAAGCGAGTTCCTGGAGAAACTCCTGCCCGCGGTGGAAAGGACCCAGAAGGCCGATATCGAAGATTTCACCGGCCAGCTGCAGGCCCTGGATTCGGCCCTGGAGTTCAGAAAGATAACCCGCGACTTTACCATCGGCGCCATCCTCTCGCTGCACCTGTCGAGCCACGGTGAAGGCATCGGCGGGTTTCACCGGGGCTGGCTTTACCGTCTGCGGCCGCGTATCAACAGGGTCAGTATGTTCAGCACCATCGCCGAGGTGTTTGAAACTGCAGCTTCGGCAAATTACGGTGCGGCCCGTTACATCAACTCGCTCAGGCCCAGCGGCACACGAACCTGGGATTCCTATTTTCTCGATCAGCCATTTCTCGGCGGTGAGGTCAGCTCGCTGGCCGGCTATATCGGTGTAACCTTGACCACCCTCGCCGACGCCCGCTCCTCCTGGGGCACCCCCTGGGACACACCCGAACATATCGACTGGAACTATGTCGATGATCAGTTCCGGCTGCTTACCGATCTCATCGACGGGGCCGGCGGGGCTGAAGCGCTTCATATCGGGCTTTTTCCCCGCAACGGCTTCTCTTCGGTGAGCGGTATCTCCAACCTCCTGCTGCAAGGCGAACTATTTGCCAATTATCCGACCAGCGACGCCGTTCTGCTCTCCTACCAGGGAATCGCCAAGCTCTACGGCTGGGTCAATCGGGACGGGACTTTTATCTACAAAGGCATTGCCGACAGTAAAAACGTCTTCGATAAGCTGATCATCGAAGGCTATCGGTTTGACGAGCAGACCGGCAGAGTGATCTGGGCCATCGACAAGAAAGAGACCACCAAGGATAACTACCGGGTCAAGATGCAGCGCCGGGCGATGAAGACCCGGCTGGTGATGTTCGCCTGCAGCGAGACCACCATATTCGACCTGCTCGAGCCCCGCAGCCTGGTTCACATGACCAAGCTCTACCTGTTCGACGGCAGACGGGATGCGCCTCCCCAGCGTTACTGGTACAGCAGGATCGACACCCGGGAATCGATCATTTCATCGATCTATCTCGAGCCGGGCTCGCGTCTCAAGCTGACCCTTTCCGACAACGTGCTGACCCGCAAGCTGATCCTGTCCAACGCCACCCTGGAAAAACCGCTTGGCAGCGGGTATCCGATGGCCGAATACCCGAAAATCATCAACACCATCTACCGCTCGGCGCAGGATGCCTGGGCGCTGCTCACCCCGAGGATTCTCAACCTCGAATCACACGGCATTTTCGACGATCGGATCAGTTCCCTGGAAAAACGCGGCCTCACTGCCCTGGCCGCCAGCGTGGGCCACCTGGCGGAGCTCAACTACACCGATTTTCGAGAAGCGGCCGGCGAGTCCCTGGCGCTGGCTGCCCGGGTCTATACACAGATCGAAAAAACCCAGAAGGACGTCCTTTTCGGCGTGCTGTTCTATATCGCGCTGTTCGTACCCTTTGCCTTCTGCATGGAACGTTTTCTATTCGGCTACGCCAACATCTACAAACGGATCACCGCCTTCTGCCTGATTCTGATTGTGCTGATCGCCATCATCTACAACGTGCATCCAGCCTTTGAGCTGGCCTACAGCCCGATGGTCGTTATCCTGGCCTTTTTTATCATCGGCCTCTCGCTGATGGTGACCCTGATCATCTTTTTCCGGTTCGAGGAGGAAATGATCCTGCTGCAGCGCCATGCCAGCCACATGAGCGCTGCCGAGATCAGCCGCTGGAAGGCCTTTGTCGCCGCCTTCTTCCTGGGTGTCTCCAACCTGCGACGAAGGCGGATGCGGACCATTCTGACCTGCTCGACGCTGATCATTCTGACCTTTACGATCATGAGTTTTACCACGGTAAAATCGAGCCTCAAGGAAAACCGGCTGTTCTTTCAACGCCGAGGCTCCCTACCACGGTCTGCTGCTGAAAAGACTGAACTGGCAGTCCATGCCGCCGCAGGCCATCGAAATCCTGGAAAGCAGCATGCAAGACCTGAGCAGACCGGCCCCGCGGGTCTGGCTTGAGGCCGCCGATCCGACCCGCAGCGTCCTGGTGCCGCTGCGGCACGGTCAGCGCCGGGCCGTTCTGCAGGGGCTGGTCGGTCTGAGCCATTTCGAGGCCGAAGTCAACCGGGCTCGATCAGCTGCTCAGCGCAGGTCGCTGGTTTCAAGAAAACGATTATCAGGCAATCATCATCTCCGAATCAGACGGCTGCAGAGCTGGGAGTTTGCCCCGGGGAGAACAGTTTCATCGAACTGGCGGCACCCGCTTCAAGCTCATCGGCACGTTCAAGGGCGAGGAACTGGACAGGGCGGTCGATCTTGACGGCGAACCGCTTACCCCGGTGACCTTTCCCGAAGACCGCTGCCGGGGACATGTCCGATATCGAGTTGGAAGCCATCGAATCCGGCGACGATATCCGCGTTTTCCAGGGCCGCTACAGCCACCTGCCGGCGTTCTCTGACCGCCTTCATCCCGGCCGACACCCTGCTGGCCATGGGTGGCGTCCTGAAAAATATCGCGGTCAGACCGGATCAGGACGTCGACATTTGCAGCGGTCGCCTCAACCTTGATCGACCGCTTCAGCCTGGCCATATTTTCCGGGGACGCAGACGGTGTCTGGCTCTATAACATCAGCGACACCATCGCCTACAGCGGCGTGCCCAATATCATCATCCCGCTGCTCATATCGATTCTGATCGTCCTCAACACGATGATCAGTTCGGTCTACGAACGCAAAAATGAAATCGGCATCTACACCTCGGTCGGTCTGGCGCCGTCCCATGTCGGCTTTCTCTTTGTTGCCGAAGCCATGGCCCTGGCGGTCATCTCAGTGGTACTGGGCTATCTGGTGGCCCAGGTGCTCGGCCGCATTTCTGTCCGGCACCACGTTCTGGGAAGGCATCACCGTCAACTACTCCTCGATGGCCGGCGTTGCCGCCATGCTTCTGGTCATTGCGGTGGTCCTCATCTCGGTCATCTACCCGTCCCGGGTGGCGGCCCGCATTGCCATTCCCGACGTCAACCGCACCTTCGAGCTGCCGGAGCCGGTAGAATGATACCATCGAGGTCACCCTGCCGTTTTTCATGAAGTACGAAGAACACGAATCCATCGGCGGCTTCCTCTACAACTATTTCGTCGGTCACCAGGATATCTCCCACGGCAGGTTTTCCACCGGGCCGGTGGACCTGCTGTTTGCCTGTGACGATGTCGATGAAATTCAGCAGGTGATCAGAAACCATGCCGATCCTTCGCACTACTACTGCGTCCACCTGCAGGCCCAGGTCTGGCTGGCGCCCTTTGATTTCGGCATCATGCAGCGGGTCGACATCCGGTTCTGTCCGGCGGCCGACAATACCAATTACCTCGAGATCAAGCTTACCATTCAGCGGGAATCGGGCGAAAAAGCGCAGTGGCTGAGAATCAACAAGATGTTCATCCACGAACTGCGCAAACAACTGCTGATCTGGCGCTCCATGGAAGCCTCGGTCCATGAACAGTTGAGCAGGCAATTCAGAGAAATCTCGGAGGACAGGAGCAGGCCTGAGTCGTTCAGATGAGCCAAAACCTCGACACCACAGCCATCACCTCGCAGATCAGACTGCGGGCCATCGTCATCGGACTGGTCCTGGCAGTGGCCATATGCCTGGTCACCCCGATAAATAACATCTACCACCGGGCCACACCGCTGGGCGGAGGGCATTTCCCGCTGGCCCCGTTTTTTCTGTTTCTGGTGCTGGCCATCTTCGTTCTGCTTATCGCCCGGATTTTCCGGGCCCGGAGCGTGTTGAGCGGCTCGGAACTGCTGGTGATCTGGATTCAGATGGTCATCGGCTCCGGCATCGCCTATACCGGCCTGGCCAGGACCTTTCTGATCAACCTCACTGCGCCGGTTCATTTCGCCACCATGGGCAACCACTGGCAGCAGACCTTCGAGCCGCTGCTGCCCCAGGCCCTGATGCCGCGCAATCTCGAAGCCATCGAAATGCTCTACAACGGGCTGCCGTCCGGACGCAGCCTGAACTGGCTCGAGGTCATGCTGCAGATCCCCTGGGAGGCCTGGTTCAGCGTGCTGCTGCGCTGGGGACTTTTTATCCTGCTCAGCTACCTGGTCATGCTTTGCCTGGTCAATCTTTTCGCCAGGCAGTGGATCGTCAATGAAAAGCTCAACTTCCCCCTGCTCAAGGTCTCTCAGTTCATCAGCTACAGCGTCGACCAACCGGGCGGCGCCCGGCTGCTCAGCAACCGTTTCCTGCTGGTCGGCCTGGCGATACCGGTCTGTCTCCACCTGCTCAACGGGCTCAGCCTCTATTATCCGTCTATTCCGACCATCCAGACCCTGGTTCTGGCCGGCAAATATTTTCCCAAAGAGGGGTTGCTGTCCGGTTTTTACAAACTGAAAATCTACATCTACCCGGCCTTTATCGGTTTTGCCTTTCTGACCTCACGCCAGATATCATTTTCCTTCTGGTTTTTCTTTCTGGCCGGCGGGCTGTTCTACGGCATTCTCGATATGACTCGGCTATTCCATCCCCGCCTCCGAACTCGGCATCACCTTCGGTCCGACCCTGGCACGCCCCGAGGAAATGCAGATGATCGGCGCCTACGGCGTCTTTTTCCTCTTTCTGGTCTGGCTGGCCCGGCAACACCTGCTTGAGGTTTCGAAACAGTCGCTCTTTCTCAAACCGATCGACCTGAAGCAGATCGAATGGTTCGATGTGCGGATCTCTTTCTGGGGCATGCTGCTCGGCTTTATCCTGCTCGATCTCTGGTTCTTCTGGCAGGGTATGGCGCCGGTCACCGCGCTGCTGCTGATCGGCTCCTTTTTCATGATCTCCCTGGTGGCCACCCGCATCATCTGCCAGGGCGGCCTCGCCTATTTCACCCTGACCGCGGCCCCCATCGACGGCCTGATCGCCTTGTTCGGCACCAAGATGTTCGCCGGAGTAAGCGGGCTGCTCGGCTCGATCAGTCAGAAGGTGCTGTTCGTCGATATGAGGGAATCACTGATGCCGTCGCTGCTGCACGCCAAGAAGATTCACGCCTCCAAATACCCGACGGCCCTGATCTTCTCCGGGCTCCTGCTGACCCTGGCCTGTTCGGTGACCGCCTCGATGCTGGCCATGATGACGCTCTGCTACCGTTACGGCATCCGAGAACTCGAGCTTGAATGGGCCACCAGCACCACCCTCAACGTCTATGAAAATATTTTCCGGTTAATCGTCAACCCGGTGTCGCCGGGCGATTCGGTCTACAGCTTTGCCGTGCTCGGCGCACTGCTGATGCTGGTCCTGGTGTTCTGTTACCACCGTTTCTACTGGTGGCCAATCCACCCGATCGGCTACCTGACCGCCTATTCATCGGCCATGCGCATCCTCTGGGTCAGTTTCTTCATCGGCTGGGTGTGCAACGCCCTATGCATGAAGTACGGCGGGGTCACCCTGTTTCGAAAGATGCAGTTTTTCTTTATCGGTCTGATTATCGGCGATCTTGCTGATGGGCGGCGTCTGGGCGATCGTCGGCCTGTTTACCGATACTACCAGTTATCTGGTTACTTGCCTGACGAATACTATGCAGGAAGCACTATGTATGACGACAAGGAACTAAAAGAATATCGGGATCTGCTGCCAGCCCCGGATCACTTCGAGGAGGGATTCGACTGGAAGACCATCATCGGTGCGGTCTTCATCGGCTTTCTGATGATGCCCGGTTCGATGTACCTGCAGCTCGTCATCGGCCAGGGAATCGGCCCGGCAGCCCGCTGGGTGACCATCATCTTGTTTGCCGAAATCGCCAAGCGGGCCCACTCCGAGCTCAAGCAGCAGGAGATTTTCTTGCTCTACTACATGGCCGGCGCCGCGCTGGCCTCACCGTTTTCGGGCCTGCTCTGGAACCAGTACCTGGTCCAGTCAGATGCGGCCCGGATGCTCGGGCTGACCGAATATATCCCCACCTGGGTGGCGCCCGGCCCCGAATCCTTGTCGATGATCGAGCGGACCTTCCTGCATCGCGACTGGATGATTCCGATCCTGCTGCTGATCGGCTCTCAGATCATTCAGCGCATCGATCAATTCGGGCTTGGCTATGCCCTGTTCCGCATCACCTCCGATGTGGAAAAGCTCCCTTTCCCAATGGCGCCGGTCGGCGCCCTGGGCACCATGGCCCTGGCAGAATCAACCGAAGAAAAGAAAGCCGGCTGGAAATGGCGGGTATTTTCCATCGGCGGGGTGATCGGCCTGGTCTTCGGCGCGGTCTACGTACTGCTGCCGATGGTTTCGGGGCTGATCTTTACCGAACCGATCCGGCTCATCCCAATCCCCTGGATAGAACTCACCAGCCACACTGAAGAGATCCTGCCGGCCGTGGCCACCGGTCTGCAGCTCGATCTAGGCCTGGTCTTCGTCGGTATGGTCCTGCCCTTCTGGGCGGTAATCGGCGGCCTGATCGGCCTGATCATCACCATTATCCTCAATCCTATTCTCTATGCCCAGGGCATCCTGCACCGCTGGCATCCGGGCATGGCCACGGTGGACACCGTCTTTGCCAATAACTTCGATTTCTACATGAGTTTTGGCATCGGTCTGGGCCTGGCGATCGGCGTGATCGGCATCTGGTCGGTGGTCAGGTCATTTAACGATTCATCCTCGGCACGCGGTACCTTAAAAGATTTATTCGAGCCGCCCACGGGCCGCGGAGATTTCAATTTCTGGATATCGATCGCCATCTATATGTTTTCAACCCTGGCCTATGTGGGGCTCTGCGTCTGGCTGGTGCCGACCTTTCCCTGGGTCTTTTTTCTGGCCTACGGCTTTATCTATACCCCGGTCATTTCCTACATCACCGCCCGGATGGAAGGAATCGCCGGCCAGTTCGTCAGCCTGCCGCTGGTCAGAGAGGCCAGTTTCATCGCCGGTGCACGGTTCTTCGGGTACCAGGGCATCGAAATCTGGTACGCGCCGATCCCAATCCACAACTACGGTGAAGCGACCGTGCAGTTCAGGCAGATCGAGCTGACCGGAACCTCGATCCGGGGCATCATCAAGGCCGAGATCATCGTCTTTCCGGTGGTCATGATCGCCAGCTCTGTTTTTTCCCAGTTCATCTGGCGACTGGCCCCGATACCCTCGGCCAGCTATCCGTACGCCCAGGAACTCTGGCATCTGCAGGCCCTGAACACCCTGCTGATGCAGACCTCCACCCTGGAGGGCAACTCAGCCTTCTACCAGGCGCTGAACAGCACCACGGTCTTTTCCGGGCTCGGCTTCGGCCTGCTGGCCTATTTCATCCTGAGCCTGTTCGGCCTGCCGGTGCTGCTGATCTACGGGGTGGTCAGGGGACTTGGCCAGTCGACCCCCCACGGCCTGATTCTCGAGGTAGCCGGCGCCCTGCTGGGCCGCTACTTCTTCCTGAAGAAATATGGTGCCATGTGGCGCCAGTATGCGCCGGTACTCCTGGCAGGTTTTTCCTGCGGCATGGGGCTGACCGGCATGTTCGCCATGGGCTTTGCGCTGATCATGAAGTCGCTCAACTACATGGCTTACTGACCGCCCAGTGCCAACCATCTATCCTGGTCCGCATGCTGTTTAAAATAATTTCGCTGCCCCTGGATCTGCAATGCAATTGACTCAGCGACCACTGTTTTACTGGGTGAAAAACCGCTACCTGGGACTGCAGCTCTTCCTGCTGCTGGTGATCGTGGTCAGTCTGTTCTTTCGCGTCTACCCCCTCGAAATGCAGCGCAAGATCATCAATATCGCCATCAACCTGAAGATGGTGGATAAACTCTATCTCTACTGCGCGCTCTATATGGGCGCCGTGCTGATCGCCGGCCTGCTGAAGTTTTTCACCAACACCCTGCAGGAGATAATCGGTCAGAAGATTATGATCGGTATGCGCCAGGAATTGTATCAGCATATGCTGCAGCTCCCACTGACCTTCTTTCACCGGACCCAGACCGGCACCATCACCGCGGTGATGACCTCCGAACTGAACACCATTGCCAGCTTCCTGGGAGGAGCCATAGCGGTGCCGATCTCCTCGGTTCTGACCTTTGCAGTGTTCCTCGGCTTCATGATCTACCTGAACCCGCTGCTCGGCCTGCTCAGCCTCGGTATTTACCCGGCTGAACTGATAGTCATTCCATTCCTGCAGCGCTGGTATAATCGCTATAACCACACCCGGGTGGCGACCACCAGACAGATGGCCAGCCTGGTCAACGAATCGGTTTCAGGCATCCATGAAGTCCAGGGCAACGGTTCCTTTCTGCTGGAACAGAAGAAGCTGGATCGGCTCATTAACCGGCTTTACGAGCTGATTTTCAAGCTCTCTATTCTCAAATATGGAATCAAGTTCAGCAACAATCTGTTCCAGAGTTTCGGCCCCTTCCTGCTCTTTCTGGTGGGGGGCTATCTGGCCATCAAGGGTGAGTTCACCATCGGTGCCCTGGTCGCGTTTCTGTCGGCCTATGAGAAGGTGTATGATCCCTGGAAAGAAGTCGTCGACTATTTTCAGGAATATCAGGATGCCCAGGTGCGTTATAAACAGATTATGGAGCTCTTCGACCACCAGCCGGAGTTTCTTCTTGAAGCGCCGGAGAAGAAGCCACGACATTTTGCCGGCACCCTCGAACTCAGCAACGTCGGCTACCAGGTCAACGACAACATCCGCCTCCTGGAGGACGTCTCCTTTTGCCTGCCGGCCGGCCGCCATCTTGCCCTGGTCGGTTTTTCGGGCTCGGGCAAGAGCACCCTGGCTCTGCTGCTCAGCAGGCTCTATCGGCAAACTGAAGGCTCCATCACCATCGATGGCCATGACATCGAGCAGCTCGGCAAAACTGAGGTCGTCGCCAATATCAGCAGCGTGGCCCAGGAGCCCTTTATTTTCACCGGCACGGTGCGCGACAACCTGCTCTATTCCTGGCAGGCGCTGCACCTGATCCAAGATTCCAAGGAGCTGCCCAGCCAAGAAGAAATCGTTGAGATCATCAGAGGTGTCGGCCTGCTCGAAGATGTTATCAGGTGGGGGCTGCGTTCGACCATACTGCCGCAGCGGGCAGAGCCGATGGTTCCAAGTTTTCTGCGGATGCGCTCCATTATCCGGGAAACCATGCGCGAGGAATTTTCCCAGGGGGTCGAATTCTACGATGCAACGAAATTTCTGAACTACTCTTCACTCGCGGTCAATATCATATTCGGCAGTTATGGAATCTCCTTTACCACGAAAAAGCTGCTGGGACACCGGGCTTTTCGCAGGTTTCTGGTCGAGGAAGAGCTCGAGGGGCCGCTGACCGAGTTCGGCCTGCGCATCGCCAAGGCGACCATCGCCCTTCTGGCAGACTTCAGGGGCGACGATTTCTTCTTCCAGGGCAGTCCGATGAAACCCGCGCAGCTCAGTCAATACGAGGACCTGGTCAAAAAAACCGCTCAGAAATCCCTGCACAAACTCCCTGCCAGGGAGCGCGACCGCTTTCTGCTGCTCGGCCTCAAGTTCACTCCCGGGCTGCACAAGATCACCACCATTTCCGATCAGCTCGAAGGTGCGGTGCTGCGGGCCCGCCGACGCTTTCTCAAGGAGGTCGTCGGCATCGACATCGAAAGCTGCACGGACGGCACCCTGCAGACCGACATCGCCCCCTACCAGGCCGGAACAACAGGCAAAACAGAGGGCCCCCAATTCACGCCGTTCTGCATCAACCACTACCTGACTTCCCACACCCTGCTCAACAACATCCTGTTCGGCACCGTCATCGACCGGGACCTGATCAGGGAGCGTCTCGGCAGCGTGGTTCAGCAGGAATTCGAACGCAACGGTCTGGTGGACGACATCGTCGAAATCGGGCTTGATTTTCATGTCGGCAGCAAAGGCGACAACCTGTCCGGCGGCCAGAAGCAGAAACTTGCGCTGGCCCGGGCACTGCTCAAAAAGAGTCCGATTCTCATTTTAGACGAAGCCACCTCCGGCCTGGACAACACCTCGCAAACCAGGGTACAGCACTATATAAGTTCCAAACTGCGAGGCACTACCACGCTTGTGGCTGTGGTGCATCGTCTTGACATGATTTCTGAATATGACCATATTTTGGTATTGAAAGACGGTAAGATCGTTGAGTCGGGAACCTATGACGATCTGATCGAGCAAAAAGGACCCCTCTATGAGCTCGCCAACGATAATCGATAACAGCGCCCAGGTCAGGTGCCGGCTGTCCAGCGATTTCGAACTGCTCAGGCAGGCCCCGCTGTTTGCCGGACTCCAGCCCGAAGTCGTCAAGCTCTTTGCCTATCTGGCCAGCCATCGATCATACCGGCCCGGTGACATGCTGATTAAACAGGGCAGCAAAGCAGATCGGGCGTTCATTCTGGTTGAGGGCGAGGTGGAAGTATCGGTATATCACCGCGAGCGGAACGCCACCCTGCAGCACCTGTTGAAACCGTCCTTTTTCGGGGAACTGGCCCTGCTGGCCCAGTTCAACTGGTTTTTCAGTGTACGGGCCGTAACCCAGGTCGAAACCCTGGTAATCGAGCGCACCACCTTTCAGAAGGTCATCGAAAAATTTCCGCATCACAAAGACGCCCTGATCGAGCGCATCATCAAACTGCGCATCGAACGGCTGGTAGATCAGACCGCCTATATGCTTGATCGATTCCAGTTTTCCGATAACGAACAGAAAGCCCCCCCTCATCTGAGCCTATGAAAACCCTGATACTTACATTTCTGGCCGCCTGCACCGTGCTGATCTCCACACTGCCGGCAACGGCAGTGGAAGCGCCTTCTGAAATCGGCGGTTTCAAACTAGGCGAGGATATCACCGAATATCAGGAGATCGAGTATGCCAATTATCTCAGAGAAGTGGTAATCAATGACTGGCATGGTTTCCGCAAGGGAATCATTTCCTATGGAACCTGCGCCTACCCGGGCCAGATAATCAAGATCAGAATGAAATATGAGGATTCGAGCAAGGACTTTTATCAGGAGATACTTGCCAAGCTCAAACAGAAATACGGCAAACCCACCGAATGGAGAGGCGATGCCTACGGTGTGCTCTATGTCTGGAAATGGCGCTTTACTGACAGCGAAAATCGCCGGGTAAACCTCATTCTGCAGCACAACCTCCAGTACGATAACGAAAATATCGGCAACCTCATCAAACTTTCTTTCCCGGAACGCGAGGAGGAAGAACGGCTCTGCTTTGTCGAATTCTGTAAGACCAATAAGAGCAGCCTAGACAAAGCTCTCCTCCAGCAGCGGATGGAGCCGGACTGGGACTATATGCTGCCGCGCTGAGTTGATGACCCCAGTCCCTGCTGCAAAAACCACGCTTTGTACCACCCGGATCCGCTGGAACCAGCTTAGACTGGACCTCGCCGGCAACTTCAATGTCATCGTCAAAGCGCCGCGTCATCTGATTCTCGAGGAACAGCTGCGGCCCTTTCTGGAAATACGCTGGCAGCCGCCCTCCGGCAGAAAGGAAGCCAGGCAGAGCAGCAGAATTCTGAAAGATTTCGAACGCGAGATCGGTCGTGAAATGCAGCTGCTCTGCACAGACCTGCTGTCCGAGAAGCTGCGGGCCAGCTACCGGGTCCAGGCCTTCAATTGGGACCACTCGCCCGCCGCCCAGGTTCTGCTGCTCACCTGCAGGCACTGCGCAACCCATATACTGCTCAGATGCTACCGTGATTCGTTTGACAGGCTGTGCCTGAATCCGGCAGTGCTTGCGAGTCTGCGCTGCCACCTGCTGCCCGGCGAAGGAGACTGGTGGCACATCCAGGATGTCTCCATTATGATCCCTGAAGGGTTTGAACTTGAGTCATGTTCGTTCCGGTTTGGCTTGAGCGAGCTGCATTTCAAGCAGCGCGCCACCGATCTGCATCTCTGCAGACTGGCGCCGGCGTCAACGCATCTGCAGCAGCATGACTTCGGCACTCTGTTCGAGTCCTTTGCACTGGCACCGCTGGCGGACCAGGAGGTTATCGATGCGCATACCCGCACTTATCGGAGCAGCCCGAAAATCGGCCGGCGGCTGCTAGGCCGGCTCAGAAAAGGCAAGGGCTATTGCACCGCCAGGTTCAAACACTATCCGCTGCCTGATCGAATTATCGGATTCAGCCTGCGCAGCGGCTATCCGATCGCTCAGACGATCGAACCCAAACTGCTAGAAAGCTATGGGATTATTGAAGAAAAAAAAGGCCCCGCCGGCACTGACCCGTGAACAGGCGCTGAATTGCAGGCCGGTGCGCAACAATGTGGTGAATTGGGAACTCCTGGACTCGGGACTCATTCAGATCGAGTATGTCCTGAATCTCAAACCGTTTCTGCTGTCAATTTTCGAAAGATTCTCCAGCAGGCCTGGGCAGGCACCGCCTCAGGCACCGACCAGAACGCTGCAGCTCGACGAACTCGGCAGCCAGGTCTGGCAGATGCTGGACGGTACCAGGACTACCGCGGAGTTGATCGAGCAATTCGCCGAAACACACCAGGTTTCCATTCAGGAAACCGAACAATCCATCACCCTGTTTCTGCGCGAATTGGGCAAGCGGGGCCTGATCGCACTGCATTGATTCGCGCCAGCCGCTTTTCTCAGCCTCAGGCGGCGCCTAGCTGTCTGCTGATAGCCTGCAGGTCATCCCAGGTCGGTTTTTTCATTTCCGGGTTCTTCAGCAGATAGGCGGGGTGGAAAGTCGGCATCAGTTTAATGCTCTTCTGCCGGTCAATCTGATAGGGATAAAAACGCCCCCGCAGCTGAACCAGTGAAGCGGTTATGCCAAGCATTGCCTGGGTTGCGGCGGTACCCATGGTGCAGATCAATTTGGGCTCGAGTGCGGTGATCTGCTGCCGTAAATACCCGGCACAGGCGCTCACCTGGCCGGCCGTCGGCGTGCAGGTTTCATCAACACTGCACTTGATGATATTGGTCACGAATATGTCGCCTTCTTCAAGGCCCATGGCCGCAATCATCTTGGCCAGCATCCGGTCCTGCTCGGGGCCGAATACTTCTGTCTGCCGAGCGGGTTGCTGATCAGTGTGGCAGAGCCAGTCCCCGATAATCAGCAGTTTGGGCTGCAAACCGCCGGTGCCGGCGGTGCTGATGCGCCTGTTCTGATGCAGCGCGCAGTTTGTGCAGCGGCCAATCTCAGCCGCCAGCTCGGTCATGACGCCCCTCTGTCCCTCTATCTGCGGCTCTGCAAGCGGCGGGATCGCTCGGGTTTGTGCCAGCTGAGACGCTGCAGACCCAGTTCGGCAGCGATTTTCGATCAACCCGTCGAGGTTGCTCAGAGCTGCACTGAGCGAGGCTGAGTTCTGATAATGCGCAACTCCGCAGCTGCGATGGTAATTAACCAGCGCACGCAGCGCTTTGAGAATTTCAGTCCTGGTCATCAACCCTGCCTTTGCTAACAGCGGTTCTGATTAATATGGTTCAAGCGCTTGCCAGTTGGGCTGCACAGCCTATGTGTGCGACCGATTACCGGTGGCCTGGCGCTTGATTGCTGATGTCCTCGTGGTGCACCTCAATATTATCTGGCCGGCCCGACCCTGCAAGGCATTTCAGCAATTCATCCAACAACCTGTGGTCAGGCCATAAATTAACCCATAATCCAGCCTTCAAATTTTGTGGTACTTTTTTTCAAAAAAGCACAGCGCATCTCCCCCATTTGTGGTATATCATTTGAGCATATACACTTTATAAACAAATCGCTGGTATTGCGGTTGCATGTATCAGCACCTTAAGAATCTTTTAGAAACGGTGCCTCTCAGGTGCACCAGGGAACCCGGCCATGGAAAAGACAGAATTCAGCAAAATTCGCAAACAACTCGGCAAAACCCAGAAACAGCTGGCCGCACTGCTCGGCATGAGCCTGAAAACCATTCACAGTTACGAACAGGGATGGCGCTCAATTCCGGCTCATATCGAACGACAGCTCTTTTTCCTGCTGATCAAGCAGCGGGGGAGAAACGAGGAACTGGTCCCGTGCTGGGAACAGAAAGAGTGCCAGGAAAAAGAGGACTGCCCGGCCTGGGAGTTTCAGAGCGGTCACCTGTGCTGGTTTCTCTGCGGTACCCTGTGCGAATGCACCAGTGAATCGTCATACAAAGAGAAGATCAATGTCTGCCGATCCTGCAAGATTTTCAAAGCACTGGTCGATTAAGCCACCAGGAAGTAAATAAAGCCTGGCTGGATTTTTGTTTTTTTTTTTGCTGCAGCCTTTATTTTTCCGGCGTATGCCTTACTCTGTTTTAGCAAAACATTTAATAGGTGCCTGCCTATTCTGGAACAGCACCGGCACTTTGTAATTAAAGGTCAAAAAATGCCCATTTACGAGTTTATCTGCAACCAGTGCGGTGACGAATTTGAAACGATCCTATCCACGACGGATACCTCCGGGGTCACCTGTGCCTCATGCGCAAGTAAAGACGTAAAGAAAGTATTATCCGCCGCCAGCTTCAAGGTCAAAGGGGCAGCGGCCGCGGCGGGACCGGCGCCAGCCGGCTGCGGCAGGTCAGGCTTTTCCTGAGCGAACTGAAATGCCCCGTGCGGGCTTTACGAATCAGTCCCTGGCCGATTTTTCCTTCTGGTTAGTGGAAAAATCAAATACCCGTTCGCTTTTCTTCAGCAGACCATACTTTTCCCGCGCAACCTGCTCCAGATAGGCCTCATCGTGCTTGAGGCGCTCTATTTGGGCGCGCAACTCCTCATTGGTCTTGACCAGTTCCCTGGTCTGCTCTTCGAGCCGGGTGGTTTCGCTTCTCAGTTTGATCAGACTGTATACCCCGGTCCGGGGGGCGAATAAAAGCCAGAGAACCGATCCGCCAATCAACAGGATGATGATTTTCAAAAGCCGGTTTTCCTGCAGCGGTGTCAGTTTTTTCTTGGGTTTTCTTCTCACCTGGGACACACTGTAGTAAATTTTAACTCCGCGCTTTCCGGAGTGTCTCTCTATTTAACCATCCAGGGGTTGATCATGTCCACTACAGATCTGGTCGAAGATCATGCGGCAGAGCTGATCCTGGTCAGTGCCTGCCTGGCCGGCCTGCGAACCCGCTACGACGGCCGGATGATCGCGCACCGCGGCTGTCTGCAGGCCCTGGCCTCGTGTCGCTGGATTCCCGTCTGCCCCGAACAACTCGGCGGACTGCCGACACCGAGATGCGCAGCAGACATCATCGGCGGCAGCGGCGGCGATGTGCTCGACGGCCGGGCCCGGGTCATCTGTCGCGATGGGGTCGATGTCACCGAACCCTTCATCAGCGGCGCGCGCCAGGTGCTCGATATCGCCCGCCGGCAGCAAATCGATAAAATTTACCTGAAGGCCCGCAGCCCCTCCTGCGGTGTAGATAAACAGGGCGTCACCGCAGCCCTGCTGATCAGGAACGGCTTTTCCCCCATCGAATTTGGCTAACCCAGCCCACGCCCTGCCTACTCAATACGCATAACCTTTAAAATAACGATGCCCGCCTCGTAGAGAATATACAGGGGGCCTCCCATCAGCAGCATGTTGACGATATCGGGAGTCGGCGTGAGCAGCGCAGCGAGGATGGCAATCAACAGCAGCGCATATTTACGGTGCTTCGAGAAAAACTGCCGAGTGACGACGCCGATCTTGGCGCTGAATACCATCAGAATGGGCAGCTCGAAGATGATACCGAAAGCCAGAATGAAGACCGTCACGAAATTGACGAAGCGGCCGACCGAAATGACCGGTTTAAGCTCTTCTGAACCGAAGCCGAGCAGGAAATTGATGCCGAACGGCAGGGTAATAAAATAGCAGAAAATCGTACCCGCATAGAACAGCAGGCAGGTAAAGAAACTGAACAGCACAAGCTGGGTTCTGCTGACCTGGAAGGGTTTGCCCAGAGCTCTCAGCACGATCGTGATAATCCAGGGCATCAGCGCGTACAGGGCGCCGAACAGGGCCAGCTTGACATGGGCCAGAAAAGGGCCCGCCACCGAGAAGAAATAGAGTTTTTCAGCCAGATGGGCCTGCACCAGTTCGAGCAGCCGGGGGGACAGGAAAAACACCAGCGCGGTAACCAGGAAGATGGTAATGAACAGGGCCCGGATCGATCTGCGCAATTCGCCGATAAAGATGACCAGGGCTGGTTTTGTCTCGAGCATAGTTCCTTGGGCTGCCGTCTGCTGTAATCAGTATTTCCTGTGGTGGTGGGCTGAAATCCGCTCACGAGAAAATATCAGATGCACCGTTGAAAAGCAATTTGATAGAGGTTGCGTTCCCCATAAAGCCATGATAAACAAAGTTGTTGAGCCTTATCCACCTATTATTACTTAAAACCTAGAGACACCATGCTTGAATTACGCTTCATACGCGAACATATCGATCTGGTAAAAGTTAAAACGGCCAAACGGGGCCTGAACACCGACATGATAGACCGTTTTGCCGAGGTCGACCGCAGGCGCCTGGCAGCCCTGGCTGAGGGAGAGTCCCTGAAAAACCGGCGCAACATGGTCTCCAAAGAGATTGCCTCGTTCAAGAAAAGCGGGGATGAAAGCGCAGCGCAGCCGCTGATCGAGGAAATGAAGACGGCCAACAGCCGAATCAAGGAACTGGACCGGGAACTGCTGATCATCCATGAAGAATTGGAAAATATTGTGATGTCGATCCCGAACCTGTGCGACGACTCCGTTCCGGAGGGTCAGGACGAGGAGGACAATATCGAAATCAAGCGCTGGGGGGACAAACCGGCCTTTGATTTTTCGCCCAAACCCCACTGGGACCTCGGGGTTGCGCTCGGCGTGCTCGACTTTGAACGGGCAGCCAAGCTATCCGGTGCCCGTTTTTCCCTGCTCTATGGTTTCGGCGCCCGGCTCGAGCGGGCCCTGATCAATTTCATGCTCGATATCCAGACCGAAAAGCATGGCTATCGGGAGGTTCTGCCCCCGTTCATGGTCAACACCCCGACCATGACCGCCACTGGCCAATTACCCAAGTTCGAAGAGGATCTTTTTAAGATCAAGGACTGGGACCTCTACCTGATTCCCACCGCCGAGGTTCCCGTCACCAATATCCACCGTGATGAAACCCTCAATGAGAGCGATCTGCCGCTCAAATATACCGCCTTTACCCCCTGCTTCAGATCCGAAGCCGGTTCGTACGGCAGAGATACCCGGGGGCTCATCCGCCAACACCAGTTCAACAAGGTGGAGCTGGTCAAATTCACCACCCCGGAGAGTTCGTTCGACGAGCTGGAAGCACTGCTCGCCGATGCCGAGGAGGTCCTTCAGCTGCTCGGCCTGCACTACCGGGTGGTCACCCTGTGTTCCGGTGATCTGGGATTTTCGGCCAGTAAAACTTACGACATCGAGGTCTGGCTGCCCGGCCAGGACGCCTATCGGGAAATTTCCTCCTGTTCCAATTTCCTCGACTTTCAGGCCAGACGCGGCGCCATCCGCTATCGGCCCGAAGCTCAGAAGAAAAGCCGGCTGGTGCATACCCTCAATGGCTCAGGACTGGCCGTCGGCAGGACCCTGCTGGCCATCATGGAAAATTATCAGCAGGCAGACGGCTCGATAGAAATCCCCGAGGTGCTCAAACCCTATATGCAGAGCCGTCTCTAGCCTCCGGCACCTGGTCCGGGAAGACGGACGGAGGACCCATGAAAGACCTGTTTGGCAATCCATCCCAGCAACGAGCCTGCGCATTCCGCTGGCTCCTGGCCATCTGTTTTCTCTTTACCGGCCCGCTTCCAGCCTATACTGCCGACCAGGATCCCGTCAGCAGTGCTGACGCCCAGGCTGCGTCGATCATGGCCGGGCTCAGCGATGAGCAGGTCCGGCAGCTGCTCATCGAAGAGCTCAAAGCAGATGCACTGAGCGAACAACCAGCCAAGCCACAGATGAAAGGTCCTGCCTACATTCTGGCAGGGATTCTGAGTTCGCTGAGTAACGAGCAGGATGCCAACGAGGACCAGATCAAGAACCTGTTTAAGGGGATCCCGAATATGGGCCCCGACCTCTACAGGGTTTTCATCAAGCTCTGTCCTTACGGTACCTCCAGCGGGGCCGTGGTTAACATTATCTGGGTGATCTTTTTTATCAGCATCGGCTTCATTTTTGAGTTGCTCTTCAGAAAATTCTTTTTCCCCAAGTATCTGCGCAACGACCCGGGAGCGGACCTGGGGGCCATGCACAATTATGACAAGTTCCTGGCCGCGATTATCCTGGTGCTGCCCGACATACTCGGCCTGATCCTTTTCTTCGGAGGCGCCTATTTCGTTTTCATGGTCTTCATCTGGACCGACTCACCCTACGTTCAGCTCTTTTTCCTGGCAACATTGATATCGATTACCTGCATCCGCACGATTGCCATTGCCGCGCAGATTGTCTTCTTTCCCAATAATGAGCATCTCAGAATCATCCCGATGACCTCTCGACATGCCCTTATAAGCCACCGCCTCGTGGTCTGGATATTCGGCTATATCGTTGTCTCGCTGATGTTCGCAGTCGTCGCCAGCCGACTCGGCGCCGCGCAGGAGACCGTCCGGCTGCACCAGCTGCTGATGGCAACGCTGCTGCTGGCCGTTACCGGCTGCGCGGTGGTAATATACAGAAAGCAGGTGCAAAAGCTCATCCTTGATGCCGGGACCGTGGACGGCCAGAGCCTTACCTGGGGCAGAGAGCAGTTTGCCTCCATCTGGCATATCCTGGCCATCACCTATCTGGCCATCCTCTGGCTGCTGCTTTTAAACGATCTGGCCGATCCCAGCGTCAAAGGCAGCGGCGCCTTTATCCTGAGCTTTTTCGTGGTACCGATATGGATGGTAACGGACTGGCTGATCCAGTGGGTGGTCAGATATTCCATGACTACGCTGAAAATCCACCAGGATCACTATGACGATGCTGCCCTGCCGACCGAAGAGGATCTCCTTCAGCGGGCAAAGGGCAAAGGTTTCTATATCAAGGTCAAATCGATCGCCCGGATCGGCCTGGTCGGTGCACTGATCGTCTGGGTCAGCAGCCTGTGGCACATTCGTATCCCGTTTTTCTCAGAACTTGCCGCCTTTCTGCTAGACTCCATTATCATCCTGACCCTGGCCCTGTTCTTCTGGCAGTTTATCAGCTCCTGGATCGAGCGCAAAATTCAGGAAACCATCCCGGAAGACGAGGAAGACAAGGAAGAGGAAGGCGAGTGGGGCGGGGCCGCCAAGCGGGGCAGGGCCTATACCCTGCTGCCGATGCTCAGAAAATTCATCGCCAGTGTTCTTGTGGTGATGGTGACCCTGACCCTGCTCTCCTCCATGGGGGTGAACATCGGGCCGCTGCTGGCCGGTGCCGGGGTCATCGGTCTGGCCATCGGTTTTGGGGCCCAGAAGCTGGTGGCCGACATTTTCTCGGGGTTTTTCTATCTGCTCGACGATGCCTTCAGGGTTGGCGAGTACATAACGGCCGGCAGCGTTTCCGGCACCGTGGAAAACATTAGCCTGCGCAACGTGATGCTCAGGCATCACCGGGGTATGCTGCAGATCATCCCGCACAGCGAACTGGGAGCCATCACCAACTTCATGCGCGGCGGCATCGTCGTCAAATTCAACCTGGATTTCCCCTATGACGCCCCGATCGACCGGATCCGCAAGGTAATCAAAAAAGTCGGCCAGAAGATGCTTGAGAACGAGGAATACGGCAAGGATTTCATCCTGCCGGTCAAATCCCAGGGGGTGCGCGAGATTGCCAATTCGGTGATGACTATCCGGGTCAAATTCACCGCTCAGCCGGGCGCTCATTTCATCATCCGGCGCGAAGCCTACCGCCTGATTACCGAGGCCCTCAATGCCCAGGGAATCCACTATGCCCACCGCAAGGTAATCGTCGATCTGCCCGACCTGGCGGAGAGCGGCGCTCAAACAATCGACCCAGAGACCCGGAAACAGATCAGCAAGGCAGCGGGAGCTGCAGCCACCCGCACCATAGAAGAGCAAGAACAGCAGGCGGCGGCCGGTACCAAGGGAGCAAAAGACGATATGATGGGCGGCTGAGCGCTGCTCGCGGCGCTTCAGAGCCTGATCCGGAGTTCGATCTCATCGATATTGTCGGCCAGTTTCAGGGCCTTGACATAGCCGGAGACCACCCCGGCCAGTGACTCCTGGACAAATGATTTGAGAACGATCTTGCTGCCGTTGACCAGAAGAGCCGTTTTTTCCGGATGACGGCGCTTCTGGACAAATCGTTTTTCGATGAAATCGGCGATCTCGGCTGCTTCATCCAGGCGAAACACATAATCGGCGCTGATATCGAGATCGGTTGCCACCGCGATCACCCCGGACACCTGGCCGCGCAGATTCTGCTCCGGGCTGGAGATCACTTCAATTTTGGCGATCTGCCGGGCCTCTTTGAACCCCTCGCCGATCACAATATCTGCCTCGCACAAATAACGGTGCGCCAGCACTGCCAGCGGCAATTGCTTAGGCCTGGTCTGCAATACCATTTGATCCGGGGTGATCAGCATGATCTCATCGGCGCCGGCCTGCCGGTGCTTGAAGGTGTCCGTGCCGGGGGTATCGAATTCGATCCCCTGTTTGCTGCTCGACTTGATCACCCCGACCCGCAGTCCTTTTGCTTTGAGATGTGCTACTACCCGCGTGGCAAGGGTCGTTTTACCGCTGTTGTGATAACCGATAAATGAAATGATCGCCGCCATTGATGCTGTCCATATAGTAGGTCTAGAGTCATATTCGAGCCGTAAACATGAAAAGTATACATCCAATGGCCGGCACTGTCATGGTTCGCTTCATGAAAAAGGACCAGGACCATATTTAACTGGAAGATTTTTTTATAGCTGCTACATATAACGGGTGCCCGCCCGAACGGCAGACCATCCCCGGACGGGAACCCTTCTTCTTCCGATGAACAGCGTTGCGATGACCACGAACACTTCGATACTTCAGGATACCACCATTGTAACTCCCCAGAAGACCTGGACCGAGCGCGAGCACATTGCCGTCGAGACCCCCTATACCATCATGCTCAACGAAGTGGAGATCGGCTCCTCCATGGTGCTGCCCGTGGGACTCGAGGAGTTCGGCGTGGGCTTTCTGTTCGGCCAGGGCTATATCGAACGGCCCGAAGAGGTAAAAGAAGTCCTGGTCTGCCCCGAAGGACGCATTTCGGTGTATGCGGATGTGGTGAACACCGAGCCCAAAGAGGTGATCATCACCTCCGGCTGCGGCGGCACCGGCAAGATCCCCCGGGATATGCTGGAGGGATTTATCGAAAAACCGCTCGACTTTTCTCTGGGCTTCACCGAGATCAAGGCCTTTATCCGCCAGGTACTCCAGGCCTCGCCGCTGGGACCGCAGACCCACTGCGTGCACGGCTGCGGGCTCTGGGCGGACGGGCAGCTGAAATTGTTTTATGAAGACGTCGGCAGGCACAATGCGGTGGACAAGGTGCTGGGGGGTATCCTGCTCGGCAAGGCCTCCCCGCGCGCAGCCGTCTACACCACCGGCCGGCTGACCTCGGATATGGTGCTCAAATGCGCCCGCATGCGCATTCCGGTGGTGATGTCACGCACCGCCCCATCATCGCTTGGTCTGGCCATTGCCGCCCGTGCCGGACTGACCCTGGTGGCCTATGCACGACCTGAGCGGCTCAATGTCTTTACCCACCCCGAACGCATCACTGCGGATGAGCGCTGACCCCTGTCGTGCAATCCCGACTGATCCTCTCTAGTCCCGGCCTGCACCCTTTGCCTCAAGCCCGAGTTCAATCAGACGCTCGAGTAGCCTGGGATATTCGAGGCCATGGGCCGCAGCCGACTGCGGCAGCAGGCTCGTTCTGGTCATACCCGGAATGGTATTGGTTTCCAGGATGTAGATGGTACGGTCGGCGGCAATAATCATATCGCTGCGGGAGTAGCCCAGCAGGTGCAGCGCCTGGTGGGCCAGGACCCCGTATTCCTGGGCAACACGGGTCAGCTCCTCGTCGATCTCTGCGGGACAGATCTCGGTAGAGGCGCCCGGCAGATACTTGGCATTGTAGTCAAAAAATTCATACCCTTCGCCGGGCACTATTTCGATGACCGGCATCGCCTCGGGCTTATCATTGCCGATCACGGAAACGGTGATCTCACGGCCGTCGATATACTGCTCGATCATCGCCCGGTGATCGTTTTGCAGCGCCAGCTCGATCCCCTCCCGGACCTGCTCGACGCTGCGGGCGATGGTCAGGCCGAGGCTGGAGCCGTCCCGAACCGGTTTAATCACCAACGGCAGTCCCATGGCCTGCACCATTTCCTCGCATTGGGAGGGGACCATCCTGGTGACCACCTGCCAGTCGGCCACCGGGATACCGGCCAGCCGGTAGAGTTTTTTGGCCAGATTCTTGTCCATCGCCACCGCGCTGCCTAAAATCCCTGAACCCTGGTAGGGGATATCGAGCAGATCGAGCATGCCCTGCACCGAGCCGTCCTCGCCGAAGAGGCCGTGCAGCAGAATAAAGGCAAAATCTATGGTGGCTGCGTCCTCGGCCAGCCGGGCCAGGTCAGTCGCGGGATCGTATCGTTTTATCGTGTATTTTTCCGGATCGAGCGCCTCTTCAAATATCGCTGCGCCGCTCAGGGAAACCTCCCGTTCGCCGGATTTACCGCCGGCCAAGAGGGCGATGCACATCTTCTTGTCAACTCCCATGGATGCACCTTTTCTCAGTAGTTAATCAGTGATGAGCCAAGTGCTCGGGCTTTGCTATGGCACCTCGGCCGTTTCTCGGGTATGGTTGTTGTCCTGATTCATGACTCGCTTTAGCCATCACCCTAAATCGAAACGCTGATGACTGCAATACCTTCTCATATCATCGATCAGTTAAAAGCTATCCTCGGTCCAGAAAACCTTACCACCAGAATCGAAGACCTGCACTGCTACAGCTATGACGGCACCGCCAAACCGCACCTGCCAGATGCGGTTGTCTTTCCTGAGAACACCACCCAGGTCAGTGAGGTCATGAAAGTTGCCTCCCGCCACCGGATACCGGTAACCCCCCGGGGAGCCGGCACCGGTATGACCGGCGGCATCGTTCCACTGGCAGGCGGCATCGTGATGGCCATGACCAGGCTCAACCGCATCGTCGAACTCGACATCGACAACCAGATCGCCATTGTCGAACCGGGCTTAGTCACTGCCGAGCTCCAGCGGGCGGCACGGAAACGGGGGCTGTTCTACCCGGTAGACCCGGCCAGCATGAAGTACTGTTCGATCGGGGGCAATGCGGCCGAATGCGCCGGGGGCCCATCCGCGGTCAAGTACGGGGTGACCAAAGACTATATCATCGGACTGGAAGTCGTGCTTGCTTCAGGTGAGATCGTTACCGCCGGGGCCCGCACCGAAAAAAGCGTCACCGGCTACGACCTGACCCGGCTGTTCATTGGTTCGGAAGGGACCCTGGGCATCATCACCAGGCTCATCGTCCGCCTTCTGCCGCTGCCGCCCCATAAACGCACCTTCCTGCTCACCTCGACCTCACTGCGGCGCACCACCGAAATGGTGTCTGAACTCCTCAATGCCAATATCAAACCGTGTACACTGGAGTATATGGATAAAACCTCCATCTCCACCGTCTCTTCTTTTCTTACGGATCCGCCCGCGCCGGAGGTGGAGGCCCTGCTGATCGTGGAGATTGACGGGGAGCAGCGGGAAATCGACGAACAGACGGACAGGCTGCGCCGGCTCTTGATGAACCGGAGTGAATTCACGCTGCGCCAGGCCGACACCCAGCAGGAGGTCGAGGAAATCTGGCAGGCCCGCCGGGCTATCTCGCCCTCGGCGCTGAAACTGCGGCCCAACAAAATTGGCGAAGATGTCGCGGTGCCCCGGTCGAGGATTCCCGAACTGGTCGATTTTACTGAAAAACTGGCCGACGAACTGGGCCTGATCATTTTAACTTTCGGTCATGCCGGAGACGGCAACATCCACGTCAATATCATGCTTGACCGGAGCGATCCCGAACAGGCCAGGCGCGCTGATCTGGCCAAGGAACGGCTCTTCAAACAGACCATAGCCCTGGACGGCACCCTGTCGGGTGAGCACGGCATCGGTTTTTCCAAGTCACCCTATCTGGGGTTTGAATTAAATGACGCCACCATAGGCCTGATGACCCGGATCAAACACCTTTTCGACCCGAACAATATCCTGAACCCGGGAAAGATTTTTCCGGATCGACCGTCGTCCAGCAGTTCAGCAGGACCGTCTTCTGAAAAATAGTTTGACAGATATCGGTCATCGTTTTATATAGAGAGATTGCCGTCAAAAAAAGTCGACCATGTTGGCTATTACCATTAGATAATTTAACCAATTAAATAAACGCCAAGCGGAGAAACAGATGATAGAAGTTGAAGTTCGGGGCGACCTCGAATTTGCCATCAGGCAGTTGAAGAAAAAGCTTCAGATAGACGGAATTAAACGAGAGCTGAAGCGACGCGAATTTTACGAAAAACCCAGCGTCAAAAAGCGCCGCAAGCAGGCTGAAGCCCGCCGTAAGCTGCGCAAGTTCAACCGCATGAGAAAATCTCTGTAACCGTTGCTAAATCCACTCTCCGCCTGCAGCCGCTGCGCGCAGGCGGGGACCTGACATCCACAGCACGATCGCAAAGCCGCCCAAACACCCGGAACTCCCCGCCCGATTCAGCGCTCTGCTGGACCTGTTTTTACGCCACCTCGTCTCCGAGAGAAGACTCTCTGAAAATACCGCTGCGGCCTATGACAGCGATATCAGATTTTTTCTTGGATTCATCACCCAGAGAGGCGTCACTGAGCTCAACGAGGTGAGCCTTGAACTGATCCACGGATTTCTCATCTCCTGCCGCTCACGCTCTGTTTCGAATCGGAGCAACGCCAGGCGGGTATCTGCTTTGAGTTCGTTTTTTGCCTTTCTCGCCCTGCATCTGCATATCGACAAAAATCCGTTTGCCACGGTGGATCTGCCCAAAAGCGGCAGATCACTGCCCAAGGCCTTGACTATCGACGAGGTAAACACCTTGCTGAAGGCGCCGACGGCCCCTCAGCCACTGCTGCTGCGCAACCATACCATGCTGCTGCTGCTCTACTCTACCGGGCTGCGGGTTTCAGAACTGGTCAACCTGCCGCTGGCCGGCTGCAACCTGAGCTCCGGTTTTCTTAAAGTGATCGGCAAGGGCAACAAGGAACGGCTGGTGCCGTTCGGCCAGGCCGCCCGGGAAGGCGTGCAGACCTATATGGCCGAGGCCCGTCCGCTTATCCTCAAAGGCAAGAGCTCAGCCCATCTGTTCGTTACCGGGCGGGCCAGACCGATGAGCCGCGCCAGGTTCTGGCAGATTGTCTCAGAGCAGGCCCGGGCTGCCGGCCTCAACAAAGACATCTCCCCGCACACGCTGCGGCACTCGTTCGCCACTCACCTGCTGGCGGGTGGCGCCGACCTGCGTGCGGTCCAGATAATGCTTGGCCACGCCGATATCTCGACCACGCAGATTTACACCCATATCGACCAGGACCGGCTCAAATCGATCCACCGCTCATATCATCCGCGTAGCTGAGTGCCATTGCATTTAACCTGGGCAACCGCTATAGTTGTTCTCAATCACTACCAAATCAGCTCAGTGACTGACCATCACGACGTTCGGCGGCACGGTATTATGTCATGCGTATCATAACCACCCACATCAATGCTGATTTCGACGGAATGGCCTCGATGATCGCGGCCCAGAAGCTTTACCCGGACGGTCTGCTGGTTTTTCCCGGATCTCAGGAAAAGACGCTGCGTGACTTCATTTCCCAGACCCTGCTCTATCGATACGACTTTCTGAAGGCTAAACAGGTCATACTTTCCAGCGTCACCTCACTGGTCATCGTCGATACCAGAACATCGGCCCGGATCGGACCGCTGGCCGCCTGCCTGAAAAACCCCGGAATATCAATTCATATCTACGATCATCACCCGAAAAGCGACGGCGACCTAACCGGTGACCTGGAAGTGATCCGTGATGTCGGTTCGACCATGACCCTGCTCGCCGAGATCCTGCGTGAGAAAAACATAGCCGTCAGTCCTGAGGAGGCCACCATTTTCAGCCTCGGCATCTATGAAGACACCGGGTCGCTGACCCATCTGACCACCACGCCGGACGACCTGCGGGCCGCGGCCTGGCTGCTGGAGAAGGGAGCCAAGCTCGATGTGATCTCCCAATTCATCAGTCATGATCTTACCTCGCAGCAGGTCGGCTATCTCAATGAACTGGTCAAAAGCGCCAACCGGATAACCATCCAGGATATTTCCGTGGTCATAGCCTCCCTGTCGCTGCCCCATTACGTCGACGATTTTTCCCTGATCGTCAAACGGTTCCTGACCATGGAGAACCTCGACGTGCTGTTCACCATCGTCACCATGGGCGGCAGAACCTATCTGATCGCCCGGAGCAGGATTCCCGACGTCAACGTCGGTGCCATTGCCCGCGACTTCGACGGCGGCGGGCATGCGACCGCAGCTTCGGCGACCATGAAAGACATGAGCCATGTCGAGGCCCACGAACAGCTGGTCCGCAGCCTGCACCGTCATATACGGCCCCAGGCCATCGCCCGGGAAATGATGACCTCTCCGGCGATCACTGCGCCTGAAAATGCGACCCTGTTCCACGCCAAGGCCCTGATGTCGAGATACAACATCAACGCGATGGTGGTCGTTCCCCAGCATGAACCGGCACCCCACTCCACCGAGCCGTTCATCCTCGGCATCATCTCGCGGCAGATGGTGGAACGGGCGATCAGCCATGATCTCGGCGATCAACCGCTACAGGACTATATGGCCACCGACGTCGAAGTGCTGTCGCTGAATGCGACGCTCGCCGATATTCAGGAGATCATCATCGAACATCGGCAGCGGCTGATCCCGATCGTGCACGAGCGTGAACTCAAGGGCATCATCACCCGAACCGATCTGCTCAACCGGCTGGTGAACGAGCCGGCCAACCTGCCGAAGAACCTGCTGCACGAAGAGCAATACCCATCCCTGGAGCGCAGCCGCAATCTGACCCAGCTGCTGACCTCGAGCCTGGAAAGAAAAATCATTGTCCTGCTCCAGCAGATCGGCGAAGTAGCCGACGCCATCAATGCCAATGCCTTTGTGGTTGGCGGATTTGTCAGGGACCTGCTGCTCAAGAAGGCCAACATGGATCTTGACATCGTCATCGAAGGCGACGGCATCACCTTTGCCCGAACCCTGGCCCGGCAGCTCCACGGCCGAGTCAGGACACACGAGCGCTTCGGCACCGCAACCATAGTGCTGCCCGATGGCTTGAAACTTGATGTGGCCACGGCCCGCCTGGAATATTACGAATATCCGGCCGCGCTGCCCACGGTTGAGCTCTCATCGATCAAGCTCGATCTCTATCGGCGTGACTTCACCATAAATGCGATGGCCATCCAGCTCAACCGGGAACGGTTCGGCAGGTTGATCGATTTTTTCAACAGCCAGAACGATCTCAAGCAGCATGCCATCAAGGTGCTGCACAACCTGAGCTTTGTCGACGACCCCACCAGAATCTTCCGGGCTATTCGTTTTGAGCAGCGCATGGACTTCATTATCGTCAAGCATACCGAGCGGCTTATCAACAATGCGGTGAAGATGAATCTGTTCGGCAAGTCGGACGACCCGCGCTTTTTTGCAGAACTCAAGATTCTGCTCAACGAGGAAAACAGCGTATCGGCGATCCTACGACTGGAGGAAATGGGCCTGTTTCCCTATCTCTGGCCGGATCTCAAACCGCATCTCACCATCGATCAGCGTGTTGACACTAGTCTCAAACAGGCCCAGCAGGCGATCTCCTGGTTCAAACTGCTCTACCTCGAAGACACCTTCGAACCCTGGATCGTCTATCTGCTGACCATCATGGGCAGGTCGCCGGTCACCGTGCTGATCAATTTCTGCAACCGCTTTCAGCTGGCCCCGAAGATCAAGAATTATCTTATCAACGAAAAAACCCTGGCGGATAAAACCGCCGCCTTTTTAGCCCGCAGAAACCATTTGAAAAACAGTGTAATCTATACTGCG
Organism: uncultured delta proteobacterium; assembly: GCA_963707715.1. Taxonomy (GTDB): domain Bacteria; phylum Desulfobacterota; class Desulfobulbia; order Desulfobulbales; family Desulfocapsaceae; genus JABDQA01. The sequence continues at coordinate 208,531 of CAVPRJ010000012.1, read as the reverse complement.
CTGCGCGATCTCAATATCGAGGGGCTGCTCTACCTGATCGCGGTTGCCCGGAAAAGCGAGGTCAAGCAGGCTGTGTCGAGCTACGTAACATCGCTCAGACTGGAGCAGCCGCTGCTCAACGGCGACGACCTCAAGGATATGGGTTATCGACCCGGGCCGATTTTCAAAACGCTGCTGGATACGGTCCTGCTGGCCCGCCTGGATGGAACGGCGTCAACCCGGCAGGCAGAGATCGAACTGCTCAAGCGGCGGCATCCCCCATCAGCTGAGCAGTAAAACGCCGTATCGATCCTTCCCGGGAATCATCTCCTGTTTAAAAAACATTTATTTCAGGCCCGGCGATGCTTACTCTAGTGGTGTGTATCATGAACCGAAAACCAAGCTGTCCGCATGAGGTAAAATGGATTCCATCAGCCAGCTAATTATCATGGCGCCGCCGCTGCTCCTGGCCCTGACGCTGCACGAGTACGCCCATGGCTACATCGCCTATCGGCTCGGCGACCCGACCGCCCGCAACGCCGGCAGGCTGACCCTGAACCCGCTGAGTCATCTTGACCCGATCGGCACCATCGCCTTCTTTTTCATCAAATTCGGCTGGGCCAAGCCGGTGCCGGTAAACCCGGTTTATTTCAAGAACCCGCGCAAGGATATGCTCTGGGTGGCGCTGGCCGGTCCGGTAACCAACCTGGTGCTGGCGGTGATCAGCGCCCTGCTGCTCAAGTCGCTGATCGGCCTGGCCGCCTTTATCCCTTACTCGGCCGCCATGGAGGCGATACTGCTGCCGCTCTCCCATATGCTGGTCGCCTCCATCTGGATCAACCTGGTATTGTGTATTTTCAACTTCCTGCCGATACCGCCGCTGGATGGAGGCAGAATAATGACCGGCCTGCTGCCGGAGAACCTGGCCCGGAGCTACGCTTCGTTCGAGCGCTACGGCTTTATCGTAATCCTGGTACTGGCCTTCAGCGGGGTGCTCTCCACGGTGATCTTCCCGGTGATCAGATTTGCCAACAATCTGCTGCTGGCCTGAATCTTTTCGGAAACGAAGAGTGCAGCGAAACTGCAGATCGGTAAACAGCCTATAAAACTGATCCCCCCGGACCATTGAGCGGTCCGGGGGGATCAGCAGAGGCCCAGGTCAGCTGCGGCTCTTAGAATTTATAGCTCAGCCCGGCAGAGATCAGGACTGCTGCTGCATTCTCAAATTCACCGACTATCACGCCATTGTTGACTTTGCGTGATTCCTTGTAGTCATAGAGCAGGCCCAGGGCGAACTCCGTCTTGTCGTTTATCTTATAGCGGCCGCCGATCGAGAACAGCAGCGGATCCGAGTCGGGCAGCTCAAAACTCAGATTTGCCTCGGGCACCGGGTTTGAATCGACTGCAAAACCGATCATCCCGGTAAAGGCTTCATTAAAGGCATAGGATGCACTGATGCGAAAGGCATCGGTGTCATCCCAGTTTTTCGGAGTCGGCGTACCGAAGATCGCTTCCGCCATCGGGTTGCCGAATTGAAAGTCCAACGACTCATATTCCGACCAGAAGGTCCGGTCCCAGGTCAGCTCAACCGTCAGAGCGTTCCAGGTGTAAGCACCGGCCAGCGTAAAGACCGCCGGCGCGGGCAGAGTCACGTCGCCGGTGGTGCTGATAGCCAGGGGCATCGGAACATTGCTGCTCAGATTGGCATCACCGGAGAGTTCGAGGTCGACGTTGGAGCGATAGGTCAGCGAAAAGTTCAGGGCGTCGTTGGGCTTGATTGCCAGCGCCAGGTTATAGCCCCAGTCTACCCCCCAGTCGCCTTCGAGGTCCAGCGAGGTGGTGATGCCGTCGGGCCGCGTACCCCCGGCCCTGGCCGTCGCCGTGGACATCAGCATTCTGACCCCACCGGCCAGCGAGAAATAATCGTTTATCTTGTAGGATACCACGGGGTTGGCGTCAAAAACCTGGAGTTCGAATTTTTTGGCAAACAGCGACGGGTAGTAGTCATTCCAGCGTTTGGCCAGACCAAATGGTGCCGTGAAGGAGAAGCCAAAGCGGAAATTGCGGTAGTCGGGCGACACCAGAAAAAGGGTGGGCAGCAGGAAATTCTCAGTTTCCGAGGTGCCATTGAACGCTGGAGTCCGAGCATCGGTGTAATCGATCGCCGTCAGATGGATGTAGGTCAGATCGATCTCGCTGAGCCAGGCGTCAGCGGCGAAGCCCATGTTGGCTGGATTGTAGTAACTCGAATCCGCACCGGTGGCAGAGGCAATGTGGGCACCCGCCTTGGCCACCGAATCGGCTGACTGCTCCGGAATCCGGTACCCCGAGGCGTAAGCTGTACCCGCAAACAGTAACGATGCCAGCGCCAGTAGAGATATAGACTTTTTCATACGGTTCTCCCTTGAAATAGATGTTTAGCCGATTCGGGTCCTGTGACCCGCAGCGACTGGTTTACCGGTCTCGTCGACCGGCAGCTCAAACTATTTTTGCATACCGATCGTACAGGTAGCGTTTAATCTTGTGGGTCGCCGTTTTGATGAACGGTTCTCTGCGTTCGAACACCTCTGCCAGCCGTGAGGCCGGGGCAAGCGTCGCGTTGACCTCTTTGCGCATCTCTTCGAGCAGCGACTCAAGGTACTCCCTGCGCTGCTTGCGGGACTGGCCGGCGGTCATTTCGTCGATATATTCATAATCCGGATAGACCCAGGCATTGAGCCGGCCGTTGTCTTCCACCACCAGCGACTCGACCACCCAGTAATAGGCATTGAGTCGATGTTCGATCGCCTCCGGATAGACGTTTTCCCCGTTCGACATGACGATGATATTCTTGCAGCGCCCCCTGATGTGCAGGTTGCCCGCTTCATCCAGAAAGCCGAGATCTCCTGTGGCCAGCCAGCCGTCTGAGGTGAGAACCTCTGCACTGGTGTCCTCATCGTTGAAATAGCCTTTCATGATGTTGGGGCCGCGGGCAAAAATCTCGCCGATACCGGTATCCGGATCAGCGTTTTCGATCTTCACCTCCACCCCGGGGATCGGCTTGCCGGTGGAGCCGAGGGCGATGGTTTTGTCCCCAAAAGGCCCCCCTGCGATCAACGGCGAAGATTCGGTTTGACCGTAGCCGATTAAAAAGGGAAACTGTGCCTCGACCAGGAATCTTTCCACCTCCGGGTTCAGTGCGGCGCCTCCAACCCCCATCATTTTCAGGTTGCCGCCAAAAAAATCGAGCAGCTTTCTGCCGATCCGTTTGTTGACCAACCTGCGCCCGCTGGGAAATCGATAGAGCAGGCCTAACAGCTTGCTTTTCTCAATATTGGGCAGAACCCGTTTTTTATAGATTTTCTCAAGCACCAGCGGAACCGCAAAAATCACGCAGGGCTTTTCATGCTTGCAGAGATTCTGCAGAATCGCCGGAGTCGGTGTTTTACCGGCATAGGCGATCCGGGCACCCACCAGCAGCGGCAGTACAAAGCCGGCGGTGAACTCATAGGTATGCGACATCGGCAGGATGGACAGAAAGACGCTGCCGGGCTCAATATTCATCAAACCTGAAGCGGCGTAGGCATTGGAGGTGAGATTTTTATGGGTCAGCATAACCGCCTTCGAAAAACCCGATGTTCCCGACGTATAGAGAATCGAAGCCAGATCGTCTTCCGCAACCTCTGGAAAAACAGGGGTTTCGCCGGCGATAATCTTTTCACGGTAAGCGGCCAGCGCCGAGTCGAGAAAGGTGCTGAACGGCTCGGCCTGCAGTAGCCCCTCGGCACTGCGATGATCATCGAGGGTCAGCACCAGTTCAGGCACAGCGCTGCGCAGATCATAGATCTTGTCGATCTGACGCTGGGTGGTGAAGATGACCTTGGGCTCCATCTCACCAATGATGTGGTGAACGTCGGCTTCCGGGAGATCCGGCAGGATCGGTACCCCGACCCCGCCCAGGCGGACAACCGCCAGGTAGGCAATGCCCCAGTAATGCGAATTCTCCGCCAGGATCGCAACCCGGTCACCTTTGACAATGCCCCGCTCCATCAACCGGGCTGCCAGAGCACAGATCCGGTCATGAAATTCCTCAAAGGTGATCGACTCCTCCATCGCCATGCCGATGGCTGCCAGATCGCCATACTTCTGCTTGCAGGAATCAACGATATAGTTCAGCGTCATCCGCACTTCGGGCCCATCGGGCATATGGCTTCCCCACAATAGGACAGAAAAAAGCTAACAATTACCCGCAACAATGCTGTTTCTGGTATAACACAATTGTAACACCAAGGTCAATTGAGAAGACCCCCAATCCGAAGACTGGCAAGGTTCTCATGGCGGCTGTGGGGGGGAAATCGCTTGACAAGCGCTGTTTGAGCTGCTACTTAGCTGCAGACAACAACCATATTTATCTGTTAGATCAACTAATTGACAATAATCATGGTCCGTCGTCAACCGTTTTACCCGCCCATAACCTGCATTTTTCTTCCGTTTCTTGTCATTGCAGTTTTCTGCATCGCTGCCCCGGCGCTCAGCGTACCGGTGCTCAAGGATTCGTCCAAACATCGGGTGCAAAGAGCTCCCAGCCGGGCTGCGCCGCCGCAATCGGTGGCGACGCTGGGAGCCTATCGGGACATCAGCGCTGCCAAGCAGCCGGTCGGCTTTCTGGCCAGCCTTACCAAACGCTTCAGTCCGCGGACCATCTCAGCCAGATCCATTATCGTGATCGACTCCTTTTCGGGCCAAACGCTTTTTTCCAGAGCCCCGGACACCCCGCGGCAACCGGCCAGCACCATCAAAGTGCTGACCGGGATGCTGGCCATCGACAGGCTGAAAAACACCCAGCCCGTAACCGTCAGCCCAAAAGCGGCCAGACAGCCGGCCTCCAAGGTCTATCTGGAACAGCGCAAAACCTATCCGGCCAACGATCTGATCAACGCGGTGCTGCTCGCTTCGGCAAACGATGCCAGCGTGGCGCTGGCTGAACAAATTGCCGGCTCGGAACAACAGTTCGCCCAAAAAATGACCGGGCTTGCCCGACGCTGGGGAGCTACAAACACGGTTTGTAAGACCGCTTCCGGCCTGACCGCCAAGGGGCAGAAGACCACGGCACGCGATTTGGCCATTATTTTCCGCCGGGCCATGCAAGACAGGGAATTCGCCACCCGGATGAAACGCACCAGGATCAAAACGGTGGAGGGCAAGGTGCTGCGCAACCACAACAAGGCGCTCTGGCAGATCGAAGGGACGCTGGGCGGCAAGACCGGCTACACCAATGCCGCCCGCCAGACTTACGTCGGCAAATTCAAACGCGGCGGCGACGAAATCATCGTGGCCATCATGGGCAGTGAAACCATGTGGGGCGACATCAAACGGCTGGTCGATTACGGCTTTGCCCGCAAGAAGCAGCTCGCCGCCGAAGCATCGAAGAAGACCGGCAACCGCACCGCCGCAGCAGGCTCCGCACCCCAAACCAGCGGCTGATTGAGCGAGTTCCTCCTGCCGCAGACCTCGATTCAGAACTTCCTCGTTAGCAATTTGAGCCCGTTTACCGTCACCGTTATCGCGCCAAAATCCTCTTCCACCAGGCCGCTCAGCTGATATATTTTGCCAGCCGCCAGCAAATGGGCATAGCGGCGGTACACCCGGGGGAAGAAAGTGGTCTCGACAATGGCCGTGTCATCCTCAAAACTCAGGAATTCCATTGCCTCTCCGGTTCTGGTGGAAACGATTTTGCCGCTGACCAAGACTCCCGCAAAGCAAACGGTTCTACCGATATGGTTGGCCAGATCGCACCCTTTGACTGTTTTCCGGCTGCTCGTCTCAACCAGGCTGACCGGATGGGTCCGGCACAAAAACCCGAGTGCCCGGTATTCCCGGCGCCACCGTTTTATCCGGCTCTGATCCGCCAGCGGCGGCGGGGCGGGTGAGGGGGCGGGAAAAAGCCTTCCAGGCGGCCCTTGGCCTGCGGTCCCCGTCCCCGTGTTGTGCACTGCCAGTTGCCAGAACATTTGGCTGCGATTCATATCGGCAGCCAGCCCGTCCAGCGCTCCGCTGTCGATCAGGCCGCGCATCTCATCCTCAGCCGGCTGCAGCCGCTGCAGAAAGTCAGTAAAATCAGTGTAGGGCCTCTCCCGGCGGCAGGCAACGATGCGATCGGCTGTCTGATGCGACAGATCGCGCACCGCCTGCAACCCGACCAGGAGCCGCAAGCCGCTGCCCCGCCAGCGGTAATCACTGACCCGGACGTCCGGCGGATCGAGGGTGAGCCCCATCCGTTTAGCCTCGGAGACATAGGAAAAGGTCGAATAATAACCACCCTGGTTGGCAATGACCGCGGCCATGAACTCGGCCGGAAAATGCGTTTTCAGATAGGCCGCCTGAAATGAAACCCGGGCATAGGAGGCGGAATGGGGCTTGCAGAACGAATAGCCGTCAAAACTCATCATCATCTGCCAGATCCGCTCGATTTCCTGCCGCGCAAGCCCGCTTTTCGCACAGCCCCGGTAAAACTGCTGCCGATAGTCCTCGAGCCGCCGCTGCCGATCCTTTTTCGACATGACCTTTCTGAGGCCGTCCGCCTCGCTGTGGGAAAATCCGGCCAGGGCAACGGCAACCTTTGAAACATCCTCCTGATAGACCATCAGGCCGAAGGTCTCGTCGAGCACCTGTTCCAGCGCCGCGATGCAGCGGCTGCCACCCACCCCCATGCAGGCGCCGCACATATTCCCGGACAAACTCGTTGGCCGCCGGGCGGATGATCGAGGACTGGATAACCAGTTGTTCGAAGTCTCCGCTGCCGGCCTTCTTCTGCAACAGCCGCATGGCCGGACTCTCGATATAGAAGCAGCCCATGGTTTTGCCCGGTGCTGATGGCCGCCTGGGTCTTCAGATCGTCTTCCGGGTGCCAGTCCTCTTCGTCGAAGTCGGTTCCGCTTTCCCTGATATTGGCGATGGCGTCGCGGATCACCCCGAGGCTGCGGTTGCCGAGCAGATCTATCTTGACCAGCCCGGCCTCCTCGGCCCCGTCTTTTTCCCACTGGATGATCGGCACCCCCTTGGCGGCCCGCTCCACCGGCACATAGTTGCTGAGCGGATCCGGGGTTATAACCACCCCGCCGGGATGCACCGACAGGTAGCGCGGCAGGCCGATCAGTTCTGCGGCACGCTCGATGATCACCGGCCAGGGACCGGAAAAATCCTGATCCTTCAGCGCAGGCAACCGGGCAATCTGCTCCTGCAGCCCCATGTCGCTGCGCTTGAAAAACCAGGGCAGCCGTTTGGTCATCCGGGAAATCTCATCCCCCGGCAGGCCAAAGGCCTTGGCCGTTTCCCGTATTGCCATGCGCGGTTGGAAACAGACATGGTTGCAGACCATTGCTGCCCGTTCGCCGTGGCGGCCGAGGACCTCGGCCAGAACCTCATCGCGCTCGTCCCAGGCAAAATCGATATCGATATCCGGCGGGTCGCTCCTGCCGGGGTTCAAGAAACGCTCGAAATAGAGATTGTAGCGGATCGGGCAGACATTGGTGATGCCCAGGCAATAGGCGACCAGGGAAGCAGCCCCGGAACCGCGGCCGCAGATGCGTCGCTTTTTCCGCGTGGAATCCGCCTGCAGGGGCAGGACAATATCGCGCACCGCCAGAAAATATGCTGAAAAGCCCATCCGAGCGATAATCGCCAGCTCATGCTCGAGCCTGGTCTGCACCGCTTCAGGCAACCGACCAGCGTAGCGTTGCCGGGCTCCGGCAAAGGCCTGCTGCCGCAGCACCTGGCCGGCGGACTGCGTACTGTGCTGCTGCCAGGGCACCATCAGCAGATCCCGGCCAGGCCCGGTAAAACCGCAGCGCTCGCCAATCTCCTCGGTGGCCCGCAGCGCCTCCGGCCAGATTGCAAAACGCTGCCGATACACCTGCGGCGCTTCAAGGCTTTCCACCCATGCCGGAGCCGGGCGCACCCGATCACCTTCAGACAGGATTGCACCAGTACCAATTGCGCGCAGCAGCAGATGAGCTCGCAGCTCATCGCGCTTGGCCATATCGCTGTCCGGAGTAATCACCGCCGGCAGTCCAAGCCCGGCAGCCAGGCGCCGCAAATGGCTGGCCGGCCCGGTCGGTCGGCTGCCCAGATCCGCCGCCGCATCGAGGTCCAATTCAGCGCACTGCCGCAACAGCTTCGGGCACCCCGCCAGCAGCACCAGCCCTGTAAAACGATGCGCCGATTCACCGTCGAGTTCGAAGGGACCATCTTGTTTCAGCGCACTGATGATCCTGCAGAGATTGCGGTAGCCGATCTCGTTTTTGACCAACAGAACCAGGCTTTCCGCGTCACCTGCCAGCCGTATCTCTGCACCGATCAGCGGTCTGATACCATGCTCCCGGCAGGCCGCCAGAAAGGCCCAGAGACCGTACAGGTTGTCGACATCGGTCAGGGCCATACGGCGGTAGCCGTGCTGCCGGGCCAGACAGCACAGGGCTGCCGGTGAAGCGGTGCCCCGCAGCAGCGAAAAAGAAGACCGGACGCGAAGCGGTATCATGACAGGCACGCAATGAACGGTTCGAGAGCTAGTGCAGAACTGCCTGCCCGCCGCTTCTGATGGCCCCGCTGCCAAAACGGCGGCGCACCGCATCGACCGCCGCCAGCAGCTGTTCCTGTTTCTGCCCGGCACCGGCCCCGCCTTTTTCAGCCGGACTGAAAAGTGACAGCTGCGGCGAGATGCGGTGCAGCCGGTCACAGACCAGGCGGCAACTGCGCACCCTGGTCCGGCGCGCCAGCCCCCGCTGCAAAGCCAACAGGGCCAGACGCTGCAGAGCCGCGTCGTCTGAGACCCCGTGCCGGACCGTGGCCTGCCGCACTATCCGGCCGCCGTCTGAATAGTTCAGGAAAAGCGCGACCCGTCGGGTGGCCATGCTGGCGCCACGGAGCTCCATACCGATATCGACTGCCAGGGTTCTGAGTACACCCGCAAGTACCAGCTGCTCGGCGCTATCCTCAGCCAGGACATGCTCGCGCTGCACGGCGGGCACCCGACCGGCGGCACTTTGCACCGCTTCACTGTCGATACCCCGGCTGATCTCGAAAAGGTGCTCGCCGCGCCGGCCGAACACCCCGAAAAGCTGCACTCTGCTGAGTGCAGCGAGTTGTCCGACTCTGCCGATATTGAACTCCGCCAGGCGACGGCGTTCGGCCTCGTTGAGTCCCGGCAGCAGCTGCAGGGCGAGCGGGGCCAGGAAACGCTGTTCTTCTCCATCGGCGACGATATATTCGCCCCGCGGTTTGACCAGACGGGAGCCGACCTTGGCCACCAGTTTGCTGGTCGCCAGACTCCAGATCGGGTCGAGGTCAAACTTGTTGCGCATCTGCTTGCGCAGGCGCCAGCCCACATCGGGGGCAGCGCCGAACAACCGGTGGGTCCCGGTAATGTCAAGGTAGAGATGTCCGTCTTCAGCGCCGTGCTCAAGGGTCGGGCTGTACCTTCCCGCTTCACAGGCAAAGGCCGCCATGGCCCTGCGGTACAGGTCGAAACGGGGCGCGACGACCTGCGCCCTGCGGCAGCGCCGCAACGCCCGGGACAGCAGCATGCCCTTGCGGACCCCGTCGCCGTACGCCTCCTCGCTCATATCGTAGACGGCAGCCCGGGCGGCCTGTTGGGGGGCGACGATGACCGGCTTGTGCTGCAGGGCGCGATCGGCCACCCGCTCAACCGCAACCGCGAAATCGGCCACGTTGAGATGCAGGATAAGGCGCGGGCGATTCATGTGTTGCTCCCTGAATGTTTCGGTTCCGCCGCCCGGGCAATCACCTGGCTGAGCAGCCGGGCGTTGCGCGGCGCCTGGGCCCGCACATGGTTGTTGAAAAAGATAACACCCCGCCCGGCCCTGAGGGCCAGCCCGCTCAGCGTGTCTTCGCACCACTGCTGAAGCTCGGCCCGGGAGTAATCGTAGTCGAATTTCTTCTGCATGTTGGAGCTGCGCCAGCCCTGCCGGTTCCTGCCGTGAAAACGTACATAAAAAAGGGCCGGATTGGTCACCACGTCAAGGGAGGGGAAAAGCCCCGGTAGATCTGGTTCGTCAACGCTCACCAGGCTCACCCGGCGTCGCTGAAGCTCGGCAAAAACTGAATCAACCGCCCAGGAGGCATGGCGAAACTCCACTGCAACCGGCAGCGGCTGCAGAGCATCGAGCAGTTCCGCCAGGAAACGCCGGTTGGCAACGGTCCGGTCAAAAACGGGTGGCAGTTGCACCAGAATGCTGACCAGCCTCTGTTTCAGACCGCCGATCCCCTGCCGGTAGCGGGCCACCTGCTGCCGCCAGTCGTCTTCCCGTTCGTGGGTCACGGTCCGGGTCAATTTGGCAGCAAACAGCAGATGGGCAGGCGCCGTGGCAACCATGCGGGCCAGGGCATCGGAGCGGGCCATCTGATACCAGGTATAATTGAGTTCAACGACCGAGAATACACGGCCGTACAGGCCAAGCATCGCCGCCGATCTGGTGCCGGGGGGATAAAATCCGCTGTCCACCCACTCGAGATAGGAGTAACCGCTGGTGCCGGTCATAACGGTGCACCCGGTGGCTTTACCCGTCGAACGAACCAGCGTCGTGGCAGGCTGCTGTGGGGACTGAGGCGCCATCGGTTCAATGCGTCAGGCGTCTAGTCCGGAAAAGCTCGGATGCATTGCCCGGACCACGCCGATGACCTTGCCCTGTATCAGAACTTCCCCGAACCCGTAGCGCAAGACCGGATAGTCTGTATTCTCCGGGTGCAACTCGATGCAGGCAGAGCGCAGGAAAAAACGTTTGACGGTGGCCTCTTCATCGTGGACCAGCACCGCCACGATCTCCCCGTTCTCGGCGTACTGCCGGGGCTCACAGATGACAATATCGCGATCGAAGATGCCGGCAGCGCGCATCGAATCCCCACTGATCCGCAGGCAGAACAGGTTGTCGCCGCGAAACAGGGCCGCGTCGACCACCACGCTGCCGTCCCACTCCTGCTGGGCATACATCGGCAGGCCGGCGGTGACCCGTCCGATGATCGGCACCTCCCGTCCCAGCGGCGGTTGCGGCCGGGAATCCCTGGCAGGCAGCAGCCGCAGGCTCCGGCTGTAGCGCCCCTGGCGCTCGATCACCCCCTTTTTTTCCAGTTGGGCCAGAAGCTGGGCCACCGCACTGTGACTGATGCCAAGCTCTTTTGCGGCCTGCCGCAGACTGGGAAAATCACCCTGCTCCCGCAGCCGCCGTTTCAGATAAACAAAAAAATCCTGCTGTTTTTCGGTTAACATGGCCCCTCCAATGTACATGTACATTTTTGCTAATTGTACCGCGCTGCCTGGAAATGTCAATGTACATTAAATGCGCTCAGGCAAAAAAAAATGGGCCGTAAAAGAATCGGCAGCGGGCCGGGATCTTCGGCTACCCGGGGCTACGAATCAAAGCCGGCTGCTGCCAGACGTATGCCGAGCAGGATGAAGAGTAGGCCGTTGATTCTGCGCAGGCGGGCGGTCATCGTCTCCGAGCGGCGCAGCCGGCTGCTGACGGTTGAGGAAAACAATGCCAGGATAAGGCACCAGATCGTTCCGGTGGTGACGAACACCAGGCCGAGCAGAGCAAACGGCAACACCTTGTTCGGACTCGAAGCGGAGATGAACTGGGGCAGAAAGGCGAGGAAAAACAGCGCCACTTTGGGGTTGAGGATATTGGTCAGCGCACCCTGCCGGTAGATGCGCAGCAGCCCGGCCTCGGACAGCCGGAGACCAGCGGGCTCAGCGGCCTGGGCCGGGTGTTCAAGAATCAGACGGAGGCCCTGGTAGACCAGATAGGCGGCACCAATATATTTCACCGCGATAAAGGCGTGGGCAGAGGTGGCCAGGAGCGCCGACAGCCCGAAGGCGCCCACCAGCGTGTGCACCACGGCCCCGCTGCTGATGCCGAGGGCGGCGCAGATGCCGCCGTTGCGGCCGCTGCTGAGACTGCGGCCGATAATGTAGAGGGTGTCGGGGCCGGGATAGATGTTTAAGAGGATTGCCGCACTGATAAAGACGCTGAAATTCTCGATGCCGGCCATCCCGCAGCCCCCTGATCAGCTGATTTCAGCGTCCAGGACAAAGGTACCGGCTTCGATCTCCTGGTCGATATCCTTGAGGCTCTGGCGCATCTGCTTGAGGGCCTGACGGATACGGTTTTCATTTTCGACCAGGGCCAGACGCAGCTAGCCGTCGCCTTCTTCACCGAAACCAGCACCCGGCGCCACCGCCACATTGGCCCGGTTCATCATCTCAACCGAAAACCTGATAGAGCCCATGCGACAATAGGGCTCGGGAATTTTCACCCAGAGAAACATGCCGGCTTTGGGTATCTCCACCTCCCAGCCCATGCGCACCAGCCCCTCGCAGAGAACATCGCGGCGCTTCTGATAGACCGCCACCTGTTCGGAGATATCGGTGTCGCAATCGCGCATGGCGACGATACCGGCCACCTGGATGGCCGAAAAGATCCCGTAATCGTAGTAGCCCTTGATCTTGGACAGCCCCTCGATCATCTCCCGGTTGCCGACACAATAGCCCAGCCGCCAGCCGGCCATATTGTACGATTTGGAAAATGAACCGAATTCCACCCCGACATCAAGTGCACCCTCAACCTCAAGGAAACTGGGTGCGACATACCCGTCAAAGGTGATCTTCGCATAGGCAAAATCGTTGATCACCATGAAGCCGTATTTTTTGGCAAACTTGACCACCTCGACAAAGAACTCTCGGCTGGCCAGGGTTCCGGTCGGATTGTGCGGATAGTTGAGCATCAGCAGCTTCGGCCCGGGATAGAGCGACTTGCACATGCCGACGATCTGGGCCAGAAAAGTATCTTCTGAACTGAGCGGAATGCGCAGTACATTGGCGCCGGCGATGACCGCCGCATAGACATGGATCGGAAAGGCCGGGGCCGGGACGAAAACCGTATCGCCCGGTCCGAGCAGGGCCAGGCAGAGATGGGAAATCCCCTCTTTTGAGCCGATGGTGCAGATGACATCATCGTCACCGTCCAGTTCCACGCCATAGTTGCGCTGATAATAGAGCGCGATCTCCCGCTTGAGGTTTTTCATACCGCCGGCCACCGCCGGATAGCGATGAATCTTCGGATCTGCCGCGACCTCGCAGAGTTTATGCGTCACCGGATCCGGGGCGGGATCGATCGGGTTGCCCATGCCCAGGTCGATGACATCATCGCCCTGCCAGCGTTTCTCCATCTTCATCTTATTGATCATGCCGAAGAGATAGGGCGGCAGTTGATTCATGCGCTCGGCAAATCTTACTCGAAACGGGGTACTCATTGTCTGTGCATCCTCTCATGTCATTGACGGCCCGGGTGGTCGGCCCGCTCAAGAAGACCGCAAAATCGTCTTCTGGCGGGCAGGGGTTCATGGCCGTCAGGCGTCAGTTTTCAGCCGTTTAAAAAGTACAAGCATTGTGCGCCGTTTACCGGGTGAAGTCAACCCTATTGTACAGCGCGTTGCTTTTGCCGACGGTCTGCCTGGGGCCCGGTCAGCCAGCTAAACAAAACATCCCCGCAGAACGGCTGCTCTGCGGGGATGAATATCAGAGTTTGGATGTCTGAATGTATAATCAGCTCAAACTACGGCACAGCCGGCCGAATCCGCCTGGAATGGTGCCCGAGGACCAGAACAGCCTGCCCTGTTTATAGTCGACGAACCAGTAGCCGCTGGGCCTGCGCTGGCCCGAGGTAAAAATAAAGGGCTGCTCTTTGGAGAAATTCGTATCGAGATGAATATCCTTGAGGTTGGCCTGGGGCTCCATCAGCGACATGGCCTCCGCCACAGTCGGCAGCCGCCAGTCATGGTAGCCGGAAAAGCCCTGCTCGTTGAGTTCGGCGATTTTTCTGGTCATCGACCTGATCGAGGAAATATCGAGCCCGGCCTGCTGCCACATCAGCCCGGTGCGCTGATCAACCACCGTCTGCCGGTCATGCCGGTGCAGATGGTTGACAAAGCTGCCGCCGGGGTTGCGTTCATCGTCATAAAAATTCCATTTCCGGATCAATTCCAGAGCTTCCTCGTCGGACAATTCCAGCGGCTGGGCCGGCAACTCGACCAGGTCCCCCGCATCCCGCCTGCCATCCCAGAACGGCAGGGTACGCCCCATGTCTTCATGGGTGACGGTCTCCTCCAACGGATTGATCAGGCTTTGATCCCCATCGTCGAGGACGTGATCGATCAGCCAGGTCCTGATTCTTTCATCGATCGCAAACGTTCGATCGTAAAAGGCCACCTCTCCCTGGCTCTGAACGCAGCGTTTGACCAGATCCTCCGGGGCATTGATCTCGGCGACAATCCTGGCGTGCTTGACTCCCCGTTCCATCAGACAGAGTTTAGGCCGTTTTCCCCAGTTGTCGATGAAGAAATAATGAATCCGCTCATCGTTGTTGCGCACCCGTTCGCGGCCCCCCCATGATTCATAGGTGCCAAAGGTCAGCTCCGGGGTCATTTCCCAGTCGATCGAGTCGATTACCGTATCACCCACCTTAATCTTGTGAAATATACCCATGTCGTCTTCCTCTGTGCTGGCGGCGTAAAAACCGTTTTTTCTGTATCGGCTAGTTAATCGTTGTTATAGTTCCGGCATCAGCTTCCCCAACATTTGGTCCGGCACCAGAACGATTATAATAATTATTCTCAGATAGTCCATGCGCTCCACTCAGATTAATACCTCGGCCGGCGTGCCGCTCCCACTGGGGCCAAGCTGGCAGAAGGGTTATCTCAATTTAGCCTTGTTCTGCCGCCATGGCCTCTCGGTTCACGTGGTAATACAGTTCGATGATGAACAGCCAGGCGATGGCGGGCTGTTCGAACTTGCTCTCGATCCGGCCTGCAACAGAACCGGCGATATCTGGCATATCGGCCTGCAGATCGGCGAGCGTCGGATCCGCTATGGCTTTCGTATCGAACACCAGGAAGACATCGCCCAAGGACTGTTGTCATTTCCCGATAAAATCCTTGTCGACCCTTATTGTCCGCGCGTTGCGGTCCGTCCCTGGGCGGCAAGATCCAGGGCCGGCAGGCAGCCGGTATGCGTTGCGGCCCGCCCCGAGCCCTTCGACTGGCAGGGCGATCGGCCGCTGCAGACGCCCCTTGCGGAAACCATTATCTATGAGCTGCACGTCCGAGGTTTCACCAACCACCCCAGTGCCGGTACAAGCCATCCGGGGACCTTTCTCGGGCTGATCGAGAAAATCGATTATCTCAAAGATCTGGGAGTTACCGCCGTCGAACTGCTGCCGGTCAGCGAATGGGATGAAACGGACAATAAATTCGTCAACCCGCATACCGGTGCCGCGCTGCTCAACTATTGGGGCTACAATCCGCTGTCTTTTTTTGCCCTGCGCACCGGACTGGCGGCTGAGCCGGAGAACCATCTGCACGAGTTCAAGACCATGGTGCGCAGCCTGCACCAGGCCGGTATCGAAGTAATCCTGGACGTGGTCTTCAACCACACCGGGGAAAGCGATTACCAGGGCATTACCTCGGGCTTTCGGGCCATCGACAACCCGATATATTACCTGGTTGATGAAGCTGACGGGGATTACCGCAATTATACCGGCTGCGGCAATACGCTCAACTGCAACCATCCGGTGGTCAGGAAACTGATCCTGGACGCCTTGCACTATCTTGTCGGGGAACTGCACGTGGACGGCTTTCGCTTCGACCTGGCCGCGATCTTCAGCCGGGGAAGCGATGGGGAACCGCTCGAGTCCGCACCGCTGATCGAGATGATCGCCGAAGACCCGCTGCTCAGCAGCACGAAAATCATCGCCGAGGCCTGGGATGCAGCGGGCCTCTACCAGGTCGGTTCGTTCTCCTCGAACCCCCGCTGGCTCGAGTGGAACGGCCGCTTCAGAGACGATGTCAGGCGCTTTATGGCGGCCCACCCGGATTCGGTCAGGACGCTGGCCACCAGAATGGCCGGCAGCTCAGACCTCTATCAGGGCAGCGGGCGAGGTCCGCTCAACTCGATAAATTTCATCACCTGTCACGACGGCTTTACGCTCATGGATCTGGTCAGCTACAGTGCCAAGCGAAACGAGGCCAACGGCGAGCAGAACCTGGACGGTGAAAACCACAACCTGAGCTGGAACAGCGGCCATGAAGGAATCCCTGCCCCAGCCGAGGTGACCGCGCTCAGATTTAGACGCATTCGCACCTTTGCTGCGCTGCTGATCTTTTCCCAGGGGGTGCCGATGATCTGCGCCGGTGATGAATTCGGCCGCAGCCAGGCGGGAAACAACAACAGCTGGTGCCAGGACAGCGAGTGGAACTGGCTCGACTGGAATCTGGCGCGGTCCAATCACGGCCTGGTCAGGTTTTTCCAGAAGTGCATTGGGCTGCGCCGGCAGCACCGGGTGTTCAGGCGTGATGAGTTTTTCAACGGTCAGACCGAGGGCCAGGATTTGCAGACCGGCGGGATTCATTGGCAGGCACTGACCCCTGACGCTACCGACTGGTCCGCCTCGAGCCGGGTGCTGGCCCTGCTGCTCGACGGCAGCATCGGCGGCGACGGCGAGGCCAGCAGTTTTTTCATGATGATCAATGGCCACCCCGATCAGTCCAGCACCTTCACCATTGCAGCCCCGCCCCCCGGACAGGAGCAGGCTGGCTGGTATCGTATTATCGATACGGCCGCGCCGACACCCGCCGATTTCGTCGAGCGCTCAGCAGCGGAACGGCTCGCCCCCAATGCCGAACTGACGCTGCTGCCGATGTCGCTGGTCATGCTGCAGACAGGAACCTGAGCATCGTGCTTATTCATCAAACAGAAAACCCGTGCCGATGACCCCCCCGAAACCACTGCTGCTCCTGCTGGGTGATTCGCTTATCGACTATGGCGAATGGCACCGGCGCCTGCCCGGCTGCCGGATAATCAGCAGCGGGGTTCCGGGAGAACGCAGCAGAGAACTGCTGCAGCGCCTGTCGAACCAGCCCACCATAAAGACGCCCGATATCGTGGTCTTGATGAGCGGCACCAACGATCTGCTGTCCGGCGATCGAGGCTTTGCCGCACATCTCGAGCAGGCCGCTCTAGTGCTGCGGGAATCGTACCCGGACGCGGCTATCCTGCTTACCTCGCTGCTGCCGTTCGCCCTATCTGAGTATCTGCCGGGACTGCACGAGACCATCATGTCGGTTAACCTCGAGCTCAAGGCACTTGCAAAAAAGCGAGGCTGCCACTATTTTGATCTGTTCAGCCATTTTGAGCAGGCCAATGACAATTTATTCGACTATGACGGTGTCCACCTCAACAACCGCGGCTACCGCTTGTGGACCCGGGAGCTGGATCGGTATGTCACAGCGCTGCTTGCACCTGCAGCCGATTGATTTATGGTAGCAGCAACCAGGGAAACGCCTACTTAGTGAAAGCCGCCGCATTTCCCTCATTTTCTGAGAAGACAGGAGAATTATCGATGAAGCCCATATCTGTACCAATCGTTTCAGCCTGCCTGGTCATGCTATTATCCTGGGGACTGATGCTGGCCCGAACCGTGCCGGCAAGCGCCGCTGACAATGATTCAAGCGGTGCATTTTCCGGCACCATCGCCGAGACCATGAACGCGGCCGAGTATACCTATGTTCTGATCGACAACGGAACTGCAAAGACCTGGGTGGCTCTCCCCCGAACAGAGGTTGCCGCAGGTGATCAGATCTCCGTTATGCCGGGCATGCAGATGAACGATTTTCATTCCAACACACTTGACCGCACCTTCGACTCGATCATCTTCTCTCCGGGCATCGTGGGGGCAAAACCGGCCAGTCCGCACGGCCGTACCAAGCCCCAGAGCCCGACTGGAGCCCCCGGCGAACAGCAGACCGGTTCGAGTGATTCCTTTGCCGCCGCAGTAGCGGCCGAGCGAGGCTCCGCCGCGGCCGCACCTGTTCAGCCGACCCAGGGCAGCGCCGGCAGCATGGGCGCTGTGGCGCCGTTTGCCGAGACCAGCGTCGAAAAGGCAGCGGGAGAAAACAGCTACACGGTCGAGGAGATCTTCTCCCGGGCCAAGGAACTTGATGGCAAGACCGTGCGTGTCAGAGGCCAGGTGGTCAAGTTCAACGCCAACATCATGGGCAAGAACTGGCTGCATATCCAGGACGGTACCGGGGATCCGATGAAAAACAGCCACGATCTGGTGGTGACCACCACCGATCAACTGAGCGGACCGAAAATCATCACGGTCGAGGGAACGGTCGCAGCCGACAGGGACTTCGGGGCCGGCTACACCTATCAGGTAATCATCGAAAACGCCGTGCTCACCGAATAAGCGGCATGAAGCATTCCACTGCCAGAATAGACCCGGAAAAGCTCGGCTTCGATTTCGACGGGGTCATAGCCGATATCGGTGAAGCCTTCGTCCGGCTGGCCTGCAATGAATTCGGCTACTGCTCCCTGCGGGTGGAGGATCTCAGCAGTTTTCAGGTGGAGGAGTGCCTCGACATACCCGGCAGGATCATCGACCGGATCTTCGACGATATTCTCGAAGACTCGCTGGGCAGCGGGCTCAAGCCGATGGCCGGAGCCATCGAAACGCTGAGCGGGCTGAGCCGGGTCGCCAAGGTAACCGTGATCACCGCCAGACCGAACCTGGAACCGGTCCGGGCCTGGTTCGACCATTACTGCGATAACGAGACCACAGCAGGATCCATCTGATCGCCACCGGCGATCACGATGACAAGGAGCGCTATATCCGGCAGTGCGGCCTGCATCATTTCGTCGACGACCGGACCATCACCTGCCTGCACCTCGCCGAGGCGGGTCTGGCACCGCTGGTTTACAGCCAGCCCTGGAACCATGGCCAGCACCAGCTTCCGTCGGTGGAAGACTGGAAACAACTCGGCGCCCTGCTCGATATTGACGCCCGCGAACATTTTGCCGGCGCAGGGCAACCGCGGTGACCAGCCCATGAAATGCCCCCATTGCAGTAAAAAACTCAGCCCGCGAAATCCGCTGCCGACGGTGGACATCATCATCGAGATCGATGGCGCCGTTGTCTTGATCGAACGGAAGAATCCGCCGCACGGCTGGGCCCTGCCCGGCGGCTTTGTCGATTACGGTGAATCGTTTGAAATGGCGGCGCTGCGTGAAGCGCAGGAAGAGACCGGTCTGGAGGTGACCGCGCTGCGACAGTTTCACACCTATTCCGATCCGGGCCGCGACCTGCGGATGCACACCGCCTCGACGGTATTCATCGCACGGGCGCAGGGCAGGCCAAGAGCCGGTGACGATGCGGCTGAGGCGGCGCTGTTTAGACAAGATGACCTGCCGGAGCTCGCCTTCGACCATGAACAGATTCTGGCCGACTACTTCGCCGGTCGTTTCAGAGAATCGCGTTAAGCGCCCAGAAGACCACAACCCCCGTGCCCACGGAGCCGTAGAGCATCAGTCAGGGGATGCAGTCACTGCCGTAGCTTCTTGGCGATAAACGTGAATACGCTAAGACCTGCCAGAATTGAGCGGCCAGAATGATGATGGTTTTCATATCAAGGTTCTGCTTTGAGTAATAACTACCCTTTGATTCTCACCATTTTCTCTTGCGCAGCCTGATCGATGCGGGGGTGACCTCGACCAGTTCATCATCATTGATATAGGCGATACAATCCTCCAGGCTCATGCTGGTCGGCGGGGTCAGGATAACCGCCTCATCGGAACCGGAGGCCCGCATATTGGTCAGTTTCTTGCCTTTGGCCGGATTGACCACCAGGTCGCCCGAGCGGCAGTGCTCGCCGATGATCTGTCCCGTATACAGGCTGCTGCCGGGACCGATGAAGAGCGTACCGCGTTCCTGCAGATTGAACAGGGCGTAGGCCACCGTGGTGCAGGTTTCCTTGACGACCAGCACCCCGTTGATGCGGTTGATGATATCGCCGGCATAGGGTCCGTAGCCGTCAAAGACATAGTTCATGATGCCCATGCCCCTTGGTGTCGGTCATGAACTGCGGACCGATAACCGAGCAGACCGCGGGTCGGGATCTTGAAACACCATCCGGGTCATGCCGTGGGCCTGGGACATCTCCTCGAGCTGTCCCTTTCAGCTTGCCCAGCTTTTCAATAACCGCGCCCTGAACTGCTCATCGACATCGACCGTCAATCGCTCGTAGGGTTCCAGAGTTTGGCCATCTTCTCCTCGCATGATCACCTGCGGCCGGGTCACCTGGAATTCGTAGCCCTCGCGGCGCATCTTCTCGATCAGGATGGAGAGGTGCAGCTCGCCGCGGCCGGACACCTTGAAACCGACGCCCTCCTGCAGTGGCTCAACCTGCAGGGCCACATCGGCAAGGGTCTCGCGGTCCAGCCGTTCCTTGAGATGGCGGGAGGTGACAAATTTCCCTTCGGTCCCGGCAAAGGGCGAATCGTTGGGGATGAAATTCATCGAGATGGTCGGCGGATCGATATCGATGAAGCGGCAGCGGGCGGGGATCGATCCGGATCGGTGAAGGTCACGCCGACCGTCACGTCATCCATGCCGGCAACCGCCACGATCTCGCCGGTGACGGCCCGGTCGACTGGCAACCTTGCGGTCCCGTTCGAAACGATAGATCTTGGTGATCCGGACCGGCTTGATCGAGCCGTCCCGCCGGGCCACCGCAATCGGCTGGTTGATCGTCATCGTGCCGTTGACCACCTTGCCGATGCCAAGCCGGCCAAGGTACGGCGAGTAGTCGATGGTGCCGACCTGCATCTGCAGCGGGCTGTCGATTCACCGACCGGAGGGCGGCGGAATGTGCTTGATAATCATCTCGGAGATGATGGCCATTGAACCGCCGTTTCCAGCCGGATCATCCGGATCGGCCAGGGCATAGCCCTCCTTGGCCGAGGAGTAGACGACCGGAAAATCAAGGATATCATCCGGGGCATTGAGCTTGACGAAGAGATCGAAGACCTGGTCGACAACCCAGTCGCAGCGGGCTGCCGGTTTGTCGATCTTGTTGATCACGACGATGACCGGCAGCTGGTTTTGCCAGCGCCTTTTTCAGCACGAAATAGGTCTGCGGCATCGGCCCTTCCTGGGCATCGACCAGCAGCAGCGCCCCGTCGGCCATGCGCAGCACGCGTTCCACCTGACCGCCGAAATCGGCATGACCCGGGGTGTCGATAATATTGATCCAGTAATCGTTGTAGCTGTACGAGCCGTTCTTGGCGGTAATGGTGATGCCGCGCTCACGCTCGAGGTCCATCGAATCCATCAAGCCGCTCGGCAACCTCCTGGTTGTCGCGGAACATGCCGGACTGTCGAAACAGCTGATCGACCAGGGTGGTCTTGCCGTGATCGACATGGGCGATGATCGCCACATTTCGTATTTTGTTCCTGTTCCATATCTCTACTGCCGGGATTTTGCGAACGGCAATCCTCATTGATTTTTAATCCGTGCACATCCGCCTTAATGCAGAGTGGCAGTCCGCGACATTCCGACCGCAGGAGCAGCCACCATACACCAGAAGTCCGAGCCAGTTGTAAAGAAATAGCTGACAGGGGCCTGGCGGCTGCAGGAAAGGCTTACAAGCCTGAGCCAGAACCTTCTGCCGTGCTGCCGCCGAGCGGCGCAGGGCGGACACCTGATCATCGACATAGTCATACACACAGGGAGCTTTGTTCTCGGCCGGCCGCATAATCCGGCCAATCACCTGCAGCAGCCGCCCCTCGAAGGTTATCGGGGTGGTCAGAAAAAGGCTGGAGAGCCCTGGAGCAGTCGAACCCCTCACTGATGAGCTGCAGGGTTGCCACCAGAACCTGCACCGTGCCCTCCTGGACCTGAGCGACGATTGCCGCCCGCTGATCAGGCGCGTCTGGCCGGTAAGCAGGTCCACCCGCATACCTGTTTTTCGAGCAGATCGACAGATAACCTGGCAATGACTGACCCGGTCCGAGACCACCAGCGCCGTGCCATCCGGATCTTCTGCACACCGTCCTGATGATATCGTCAACAATCTGCCGATTTCGCCCTTCATGTTTGGTCAGCGCCGATGATCAGCGCCTGGTAATCGCCTCGGTAGCCATAGGTGAATTCCGTTTGTTCTCCTGATGATCTTCGGTTTCAGCACCGCCCCGGTAACCTTCAGGTGCAACTGGTCCACCGGTGTGTACCGATCTCCCATGAAATAGTAGATCAGCCTGGTCATCCCCTCATCGCTGCGAAAAGCCGTGGCCGAGAGGCCAAGCAGATAATAGCTGTCGAAACGGGAAACAACATCGGTGAAAAGCGTGGCCGGCACACGGTGGCATTCATCGACAATGAGGTGACCAAAATGAGGGATCAGTTCTTGGGTACGTTTTCGGGCGCTATTGACAATCGCGACCGTCAGCGGCCTGATCTCGATACTTGCCGTCCCCGATCAGACCGGCCTCAATACCGAGGAATTCGCGCGATCCGCTCCTGCCACTGGTAGAGAAGTTCCTTGGTATGAACCACGACGATGGTCGGCTGCTTTCGCTGGCAGACAGCAGCCAGCGCCATGACCGTCTTGCCGCTGCCGGTACCGGCTTCAAGCACGCCGAAGGAGTGGGAGCAGACGGCCTTCAACGGCGACTCTCCTGGTAAGGCACGCAGGCTTCGCCCTGAAAGTTGAACTGCAGCTCCGGCAGGCGCCTGCGCTCGATCGATGATCTGTGGCTCAACCCCCATATTCACGACACAGCTAGACCGCCTGATTAGAAAAGCCGCGCGGAAAGCGCAGAGCCCGTCAGTTCTGCTTCGTAGTATGCAGATGGTCGGCTTGAGTTTCTTGCCGATCCATCGGCCATAGCGTTTGGCGGCAATATATTTGGGATTATCTATCGTCAGCCGCTCCTTGAGCACCTCCTCGAGGCCCGGGTCGGCGCCGGTCAGATAACAATCGTTTGAGACAGTCAGTATTGCCATGGGTCCAATTGCTATCGTTCACTGATCAAGCAAAAGCGAAGACAAATAAACCTTTTTTCACACGCGCAGGTATTGTAGTCTTGCTTACCGGCTGCCTAAAGATCAGAGATCGTCAAAACATCTTGTGATGGTGCGGCCTAAGGCCGCCTCGAAACCTATGTAGAACTTTGATTTTAACCACTATTGATCTGCTTTGTCCCTATGAAAAAAATCTTTGTCCTCGTCACCTTGTGTATCAGTCTCGCATTCAGCCCGGCCTGGGCCGACCCGCAGGTCATCACTATCAGTCTGCCGGAAGCGGTAGTCCAGCAGGCCTTAGATGAAGCCCTGCCGCTTACCCTCCAAGAAACCGCGCAGACAATTGGCGGGGCCATAACCATTGAGAAAATCGATGCCTTGCGCTTTGGTGAGCGCACCGTCAGCGGCAACGCCTTCTTGGTCGGCCGGGACGTAGAGGTCAACACCGAAATCGCCGGTCACCAGATTATGCTCAAAGTCGGCAATGTCGAGCTCTATTTTCAGATTAATGCAGAGCTGCGCTACGACCAGCCCAGCCAGACCCTGTTCATCCATCCCCAACTCACTGATCTGAAAAACGGCGCCAAAGAGCAGAACAAGGAAGTCGGCAGCCTGATCACCGGTCTCTTTGACGACAAAGAGGTGCCGCTTGCCATTGACCGCCTGCAGCCGATCATAACGGATCTCGGCAGTAAAAAGCTGATCATCGATATGCGTATTGACGATATATTCGTGCAGCCGGGTGCGCTGGTCCTGCAGATTCTTCCCGACACCAGGCTGCAGGAAAATTGAAGCCCTGTGCGGCGGCTCACTGGCACTAGCGCCAAGGCAGCTTTAGTTGCCTGATCCTGTTATCTCTATTACGGAAGGGGGACTACTACATCGCGGTATAAGCCTGCAAACGCAAGGTTTTTTTTGTTTTTCCCGGTAATTTACTATTGTCCTCTTTGATAAAAATTATTATTATCAGCTGGCCATTTTAGCAGGGGAGTTCTACAGGAGCTCCACAATCTTTCATCAATTTACAAGGAGTGGATCATGAGTAAAACAAAAGAGAATCTGGAGGCTGCGTTTGCCGGTGAATCGATGGCTAGAAACAAGTATACCTTCTTTGCCAAGGTCGCCCGCAAGGAAGGCTACCATTATATCGCCAAGCTCTTCGAAGAGACGGCTATCAATGAAATGCGCCATGCCAACGATCATTTCAAGCTGCTCAACGGCATCGGCGATACCGTCGCCAACCTCAAAGAGGCAATCGACGGTGAAGATTACGAAACCACCTCCATGTATCCGGATTTCGCCAGGATCGCCAAGGCAGAGGGCAACCTGGAAGCGGCCATGAAATTCGAGCAGATCGGCAAGGTCGAGGCCGATCACCGTGATCGCTACAAGAAACTGCTGGCCCGGGTTGAAAGCGGTACCGTGTTCACCCGCGACGAACCGATCACCTGGAAATGCAGCCTGTGCGGCTACCTGCACACCGGCACCACCCCGCCGGAAAAATGCCCGACCTGTCAGCACCCCAAAGAATATTACGAGCCGGCCAATCTCGGTTCAGACCTGTAATTATTTGACCCTGCTTATCATTCGATGAGCTGCGCACTAGCCGGGAGCATTTTCGCTTGTCCTGAAAATGCTCCCGTTTCAATTTTAAGCCGTACCCCACTGCTTCCGGTACCGGCTCGGCGAAACCCCGGTCCAGCGCTTGAACGAGCGGGAAAATGTGCTTAAATCGGCAAACCCGAGAATATAGGCCACCTCGGTCAGATCGTTGTGTCCCTCCCTCACATAACGCTCGGCCAGTTCACGGCGCGTTTTGTTGAGCAGATCCTGATAGGTCGCCCCCTCGAGCTTCAATTCGCGTTGCAGCTTACGGGTACTCATGCCCAGTTCCCTGGCAATCAAATCGACCGTGACCGAACCGTCCACCAAATGTTCTGCGACAATCCGCTGAACCGAGCGGATCAGGCGGTTTCTGGAGAGTCTGGAAATATAGTCTTCCATAATGTTGTCGTGAAACCCGGCCAGGTATTCGTCGCCGCTTCTGAGCACCCGGTCCACCTCGGTAAGCGACAGAGACAGCAGCGGAGCCGGACGGTTCAGTACAACCCGGCAGTTGAAATATTTTTCGTAAGCAAGCAGGCACTGGTGCTGGTCATGGGTCAACTCAACGCGCTTCGGGCTGAGCTGCCTGCCGAAATTGAGCCGGCAGCAAGTCATGATATAGACCAAAGCCGCGTCCTCTCGGGGAGCCGTCCAGGGTGTTTCCTCATGCCAGTTCAGCACGATACTCAGACTCTGTTCCCGGCTATCCTCGACCAGATTGCCAAAACGGGCATCCGAGACGACCCGATGGTAGCGAATGAGTCGCTCCAGCGCTTTTCTCAAGGAAGAACTGGCCAGCATCGCATAGCCGATGGTACCGAAATGTGAAGGGTGATAGAAGTCGGCCGTCTTCAAGCCAAAGCAGCGATCATCGATGAGCCGTCCCATCTCTTCCCACAGGGCTGCGACCCCGGCGAGCGGGTAGCGGGCCCCCGGCTCGAACATCTGCGCCGGGTCAAGGCCGGCCCGGCGAAACACCGGATCTGGTGCAATACCGTATTCTTCGAGTATCTCCCAGAGAATATGCTGAATACTGGCCAGCTTGGTCAATAGCATTGCCTATCCCTCCCCAGCTAAAATGACGCTAAATGCCAAAAATTAGCCGCGAAATGCAAAAAAACAGCACAGCAGAAGCTCTATACTTGCATGATCAGAAACGAAGTGGCCGGGCGGCAATCCCTTCCCCCTTTTCACCGGTCATATGAACCCCAGACATTGCCGCCCGGCTTCATTATTGAAGAACCGTGCACCGCCCTTCTCCAAGGCCCCAGATCAGGCCGCATCAAACACTTGTCAGATAGCGAATAAGACCTCAGTTTATCGACACATTTTACCATTCCCGCCGAGACAAACAAAGCCTTTGTTTGTCATTTGATATCGACAATGGTAGAGTGGCCGCAACCATGCTACTTCGAACTCACCACCGTTTTCGATGATGTTTCCGGCCCTGAAAAAAGAGATACACCTGCTGCTGCTCAAGCGCATCAGCGCTGTCTGTCTGCTCTCTATCGTGCTTGGGCTAGGAGCGGCGCTCTACCTGGAGCTCAGGCAGCTCGACGCCACCCTGGTCAATTACGCTGATAAAGAGGCCCGCATGTTCATCCCGCTGCTGGCCGCACCTTCTGCTGCAGAGGACCAGGACAGCGCTGCCGGAGATCGGGCCAGCGCCGTTTTATCACTCGCTCATACCGCCTTTATCGAGGCCGAGCTCTATTCGAGAGATCGTCAACTTCTGCAGGCCAATACCCGGGCCAACGGCAAGGCCATCCGGGCTCGCTTTGCTGAGAAAAACACGGCACTGTCCATAACGGACACTGCTTCGGGCAACTGGATCATTTCGGACAAACGGGTCTATCTGGCCTTCGCCCTGCCGCTCATGGACATCCATAGCGAGGAGGCGGTTGGCTACCTGACGGGGATCTACCGTCTTTCCCTGGACGACACCAGACGTCTCATCTGGCGGATCACCCTCTCCTGTGGGCTGGTCGCAGGGGCGATTTTGCTCTGTGGTTTGCTCATGTATCCCGGGCTGCTCCTGTTTCAGAATCAGCTGATCAAAAACAGTGCTGAACTCAACCGGGCCAACAACTTTCTGCTCAACAAGCTGGGTGCAGCTCTGGCCAAGAGCACTGGCTTCCAGGCCGGCCGTCACAGCCGGCTCCTGATCTACGGCATCCGGCTGGCCGAACAGCAGAAATTATCCCGCGCCCAGATCAGAGGCTTCATCCAGGGAGCCTGTCTGCACCAGATCGGCACGCTGGATGAAGGGTCCCGAGCCCTGCAGGGCCAGCCAGCATCAGATAAAAAAAGACGGGCTGCAGTGCAACAGCACGTCAAACGAACGGTCTCGCAGATCAAGCGTTACCGCTGGCTGCGCAGCGGGCTGGACGTAGTTCGCTGTGCCCACGAACATTATGATGGCAGCGGCTACCCGGCCGGCCTGAGTCACGACAAGATCCCGCTGACCGCACGGATCTTTGCGATAGTCGAGGCCTTTGATTCGCTGAGTTCCCCCCGACCCGAGCGCCAGCCTCTCGAACTGGAAGCCGCACTGCAGACGCTTGAACAGCAGTCCGGGAGCCATTTTGACCCGGTTCTGCTGTCACCTTTTATCGAGATGGCGCCAAAGCTCTACACAGCGCTGATAAACCTCGACGAGGCGGGGCTTACGCGTGAGCTGGACTCGGTTTTGAAGAGATATATGAAGCGCTGAAGCCGCCGGCTCGGCTTGTCCGGCAGAGTGCAGCAGGCTTAGATCACAGCATTACAATCGGATCGCCGGGGGCGATGGTTCCCCCTTCCACCACTTTGGCAAAAAGTCCTTCGCGGGGCATGATGCAGTCACCGGTCGCTTTTTTTATCGCACAGCCGCTGTTGTGACATTCTTTGCCGATCTGGGTAATTTCGAGCACTACCGATGAACCGATCTGCACCCTGCGGCCCAGCCCCAGGGCAGCCAGATCGATGCCACGGGTGATGATATTCTCGGCAAAGGCCCCACGTTTCAAGCTCGGCAGAACCTCGAGCACCTGATCAATCGATTCCCCCGCCAGCAGTGATACCTGCCGGTGCCAGTCCCCCGCATGGGCATCTCCCTCAATGCCATGCCCCGTCTTCAGCACCACCTCAGGCTGCTCATGTTTTACCGTGCCTTTTTTGCTGCTGGTACAGACCGCTTCTACTGTCGACATCAGATACTCCTTAAAAAGAGAAACCTTCTCCTACCCTTCAGCCCTCTGCAGCTAGCCACCGATGGATGCCATGGACGGCTGATCTGCCTGCAGCGCGGAGCCATTGGCCGCCTGGGTGGCATGGCCGTCGACAAAGCGGTGCCTCAGACATGATCTGATCTGCGCAGCTATGCCACCGTCCGCCACCCCGTTTCTGAGCAGCCATTTCAGGTCGAGCACCCCACTGTCGTAAAGGCAGGCCTTGAGCATACCCTGGGGGGTGATGCGGATCTTGTTGCAGGCCGAGCAGAATGTTCTTGAACTGCCCTCGATAATTCCCAGGCTGCCGGCAAATCCGGGAACCGCAAAGAGCCGGGCCGTGGAAACCTCTTCGAGCTTGCGCTCCTGCAGGCCTGGGAAAAGTGCTGCGAGCCGCTGCTCCAGCTGGTAGTCGAGCGCGGCAGTGGTGTCGTGCACCCCTGAAAACGGCATCTTTTCGATAAATCTCAGGCTGAAATCGTGGTCTTTTACCAGCAAGCCGAGCCGGCGGATGTCCTCATCGCTCGTTTCCTCGGTGACCACGCTGTTTACCTTGAGGGCAATCCCCAGCTCCAGGGCCCCATACAGGGTATCGAGTACCTGACTGAGCCGATCGCGTCTGGTGATTTCCTTGAAACGCTGCCGATCGATGGTATCGAGGCTCAGGTTGATGCCGGTGATCGGCAGCGCTTTGAGCCGCTTCAGGTACCTCGAGGTTTCCACCCCGTTGGTGGTAACGACCAGTTCCTTAACCCGGAGCTCCCGCTTAAGCCGCTCAAGAAATTCGATGCAGCCCCGCCGGGCAAAGGGTTCGCCGCCGGTGATGCGGACCTTTTCAACACCCATGTCCAAAAAGAGGCCGACAAGCCGCTCGAGTTCTTCGTAGCTGAGCATCTCGTCGTGTGAGATGGCTGCTACGCCCTGTTCAGGCATGCAATAGCTGCAGCGCAGATTGCAGCGATCGGTGATCGCCAGGCGGAGATAGGTGATCGGCCGACCGTGATTGTCGATCAGCGAACCATCGGTTCCAGGTTGTGATTCCGCAGAGAATGCGGCACTGTCAGAGCACATTGACACTCCTTTTCGAGTTCGGAAGGCAGGACCGTTTCCAGTCCAACCCTATCGGCCTCAGACCGTATCGCTGATTTATCCCGCAATTTGAACTGCTTCGCGGCGCTACCAGGCGACGTAGGCCTTTTGGCTCGGAGCTAGTTGATTCTCAATGTACAATAATAGTCATCATTGCCGCTGCATTTCAAGCCTTTTCTGGGACTCTGCGAGCCCGGAAGGCAAGCAAGCACGACGCCATATACAACCCCATGGGGTCGAATCAAGTTGATTATTCAGACAAAAGCCAGTCACGCAGTTCGTCCCGGCCTGGCACGCGGCCGACACTTTTGAGCAGCCCGTCGACAATCACTCCCGGCGGGGCGAACACCTGCAGGGCGACGGTCGCGTCAAAATCGCTGATTCGCCTGACCCTGCAGTCAAGGCCATATTCCTCGACAATTTCTCTAACCAGCTGTTGCGTCTCACGGCAGCGCCGGCAGCCGGGTCCCACCAACACTATTTCGTTGACTGCAGCCATTACAGGTAGAGCAGTTTGAGCACGGCGAGCAGGATCACCGTATAGAGTAAGGAAGCGCCAAAGCCTGCTTTCATATAGTCTTTGGGCCGATAACCGCCGGGGCGCATGATCAGCGCATTGACCTGGTGGGTCGGCAGAATGAAGGTGTTCGAGGCGGAAACCGCCACCACCAGCCCAGTGATAATCGGATCGAGCCCGATCTGGACCGCCAGGTTCATCGCCAGCGGCACCATCAGCACCGTTGCCCCGACATTAGAGGCGACCAGTGAAAAGAAGGCGGTCAGCACCGAGACCAGGAAAAGCAGGAGCAGCGGGGTCATCTGGCCGAAAGCACCGAGCACGTTCTGGGCGATATAGGCAGCCGCCCCGGTACTTTCAAAGGCGGTTCCAAGCGGGATCAGTCCGGCCAACAGAAACACGGTGCGCCAGTCGACCGCTTCATAGGCCCGATCGGCAGTGATGATACGGGTCATAATCATACCCAGAGCACCGGTAAGCAGCGCAATGGACAGCTTGATTTCAAAGCCGAGCACCAGGGCCAGGGACATGAACAGGAAAAAAAGAGCACATTTGGTCCGCTCCGGCTTCAGTTCCTCGCCACGAATCTCCTCGATGAAAGCAATATCCATCTTTTCGGCAATGAGCCTAAACTGCGGCCATTTGCCCTGGAGCAGAAGTGTGTCACCCTGGGCCAGTTTGGTGTTGTTGATCTGGTCCATGATAATTTCGTCTCTGCGCACGATGGCCAGCGGATTGACTTTGTACAGTGCGCGAAACTGCAACTCCTCCATGGTATAGCCGGCCAGGTTCGAATGCGGGATAATTACACCTTCGATAATGCCGCTTTCATCCAAGGAATTGTCGTCGGCAAACAGTTGCATCTCCGGTCTGAGCTGCCATCCCAATTCCTCAGTCAGGGTTTCGACCTTCTGATCGGAGCCGATGACCCAGAGGATATCCCCGGCTTCGATTGAATCATCTTTTGTCGGGCCGAAATTCTTCGTATAGCGCTTTTCCCCTTTGGCAATGCCGACCACGGTAACATGGTATTTCGGGCGAAGTTCCAGTTCTCCAAGGGTCTGGGCCGGAAAGTAGGAAGGGACTACCAGCTCGTAGCCCTGGCCGACCTCGGAACCGTAGATTTCCTGAAGGCGCTTATCCATCGAGTCTTCGTCGATCATGCAGACATCGGCGGGCAGCAGCTTGCGGCCGAAGACCACGAAATAGGTCAGGATGCCGACCAGCAGGGCAATACCGATCGGCGTCACCGACAGCAGCCCGAGCGGCTTGAAGGCACCTTCACTCAACGCATCCGGGTTATTCAGCCACCAGCCCTCCATCAGATCGTTGAGCATGATCAGCGGTGATGAGCCGACCAGCGTCAGGCAGCCACCGGTAATCGCGCAAAATCCCATGGGCATCAGTATTTTCCCGGCCGGTATGTTGAGCTGCCTGCCGATGCGCATGGTTGCAGGCAGAAAGAGGGCGGCCGCGCCGATATTTTGCATGAAGCTGGAGATCACCGCCACCGTCGCGGAGACGATTACCATAATCCTGGCCTCGCTATGTCCGGCCACTTTGATGATCTGCGAGGCCACCATGTTCATCACCCCGGTCTTGTTAAGACCGGCCCCGAGAATCATCACCGCGATAATCGACACAACCGCATTGGAACTGAGCCCGGCAATGGCCTCTTCAGGACCGATCACGCCGGTCAACGGCAGCAGCACCATCATCAGCAGGCCGACCAGATCGACCCTGAGCAGGTCAAAGACAAAGAGAAAGATCGCCAGACCGAGCAGGATGAAGACGATGATCATCTCGGTGGTCAAGACAATTGGTTCCATTGCTTATTCTCCTCCGGCCTAACTATTTAATGGAAAGCTGTCGTTCTATTAGCCTGCATCGGTATCGATGTCAACAAAAGAGGCACGCGGCCAGCTTTATACCAATGCGCTTTTCTCCTGCCCTCTCGCAGGCGGCGTGGTATGATTGCGGGCAGACAAAACAGATTAATAGAAGGAGGCCATGATGGTGCAACGCCTTAACCAACTCAGCCAGATAGTCGAATCCCAGCAGCTTGACGGGCTGGTGCTCAACGCGGGTCCGAGCTTTACCTATTTCACCGGTCTTCACTTCCATCTGATGGAGCGGCCGGTGCTCTTCTTCGTCCTGCCGGGCCGGACCCCGGTTATGATTCTGCCTGAACTGGAACAGGTAAAACTCGAGCAGCTCGACTTTACGGTCGATACCTTTACCTATCCGGACAACCCCGCTCACTGGCCGGCCGTATTCAGGCAGGCCTGCAGCCATCTCGGACCGGCCGTAGTCAGGCTCGGCATCGAACCGGGACAGATGCGCATGCTCGAACACGGCTGTCTTGCAGAAGCCGCGCCCAGCCTAGACTTCGTCAATGCCGAGGCGGCCATTGCGCAAATGCGCAGCACCAAGGATGAGAGCGAAATCGCGCTCATAGGCAAAGCGGTTGCTATCGCCCAGCAGGCGCTCAGCGCGACCCTGCCGCTGATCAAGATCGGCATGAGCGAACGGGAGCTGGCCGCTGAGCTGGTGGTTCAGTTGTTTCGGCATGGCTCCCAGGCCTCCCTGCCCTTCGCCCCGATCGTCTCGAGCGGACCGAACGGCGCCAACCCGCACGCAGCGCCGTCAGACAAGAAGCTCGCCGCCGGCGAACTGTTGATCATCGACTGGGGGGCAACCTGGAAGGGATATATGTCTGATCTAACCAGAACCTTTGCAGTTGGGCACCCGGGGGAGGAAGGAGCCCATATCCATGAACTGGTCTGGCTGGCCAATAGGGCCGGGCGCAGGATTGCAGGCCCGGGCATCGCCTGCAGCACCGTTGATCAGGCCACGCGAAGCGTCATTGAAGAAGCCGGATACGGCGCAAACTTCACCCACCGGACCGGCCACGGAATCGGCATGCAATGTCATGAGGCTCCCTATATTCACGAGGGCAATGAACAACTGCTGCAGCCCGGCATGGTATTTACCATTGAACCGGGAATTTATCTGAGCGGAAAAGGCGGGGTAAGAATCGAAGACGATGTCATTATTACTGGCGATGGAGCCGAGTCGCTCAGTGACATGCCCAGGCACTTGAGCGTTGTCGGTTAAGTGTTTTTGGCCTGTGTAGAATACAACCGCTCAACTCTGTTTTTTGTGGTATTTTCTGGCCGTAATGATCTGAATTTATATGATTAAATATCAAATATTTATACGCAATCACAGGTGCCTGGAGGATGTTTTTAAAAGGCCTGGTAATGTTATGTTTAAATTTTTTTTTATACAACTATACTTTTCTTGTTAAGAATTTTAAAAATTTACATAAATATATTGAAATATATTTTTTGATAAATAATATGTACGCATTGAAATAAAAAAAATTAAGCAGGTGTTTTTTTAGGGCGCTATTCGATTAGTTGTCTCGAATGGTTTTAAAATCTTAAAGCTTTTACCATCTAAAAAGGAGTCATTATGGCGCGCAAAACAAAATACAATCTGAGTGTTTTGAGAGATCTGGTTGTTGCTGGAAAAACAAAATCAGAAATCATGCAGGAAATGGGTGTTAAAAATGGTCCGACTTTTAATAACCTGATGTTGAAACTGATGGATGAAGACAGGAAGTATTATCAGGTGAAAGAGTTGCGAACGAGCAGAAAAACCAAGAGCAGCAGACCGCCGGTAGTCAAGATCGGCAAGAATAACACCCTGACACTTTCCGCGAAAACCATGGAATCAACTACGTTTAAACCGGGCGACAGCTTTGTGGTAAAGAGCACGAAAAATCGCATCAACCTTATCCCGGTCGATAAATAATAAAACGTGCCAAAGATTTTTCTTCTTTTAGTAAACGAATCTTTCTGATTGTCTGCTCAGATACCTGCTTATCTGCACTGCCGGACCGCTATATGTGAGCCCCGGCTGAGGGGTCAGCTCTGATATTTTTGCGCTTGCGGGAGATGAGGCCTGGAGTTGTTTGTTCCTTATCGTGCAGGATACCTGCAGGACACGCAAGGTACCGGTATTGCAGCACCAGTGGTGGTCAACGCAGATCGAGCCGGCTGATCGTTACCAGATCGTCAGCAAGATGAGAAGCTCGGCCAGGCTCAAGGAGAATATGACAGTTCGGTGCTTCCTGCCGCTCCACTGCGCGAACCGTGACCCTTCCATCGTGCAGTTCATAGTAACCCAGCCTGAAACAGAGCAAATCGGAGGGCTTCAGGGAAATTTCATGCAGCAGCCGGGCTGCTGCCCTGCGGTTTTCCGCCGCTGTCAGTCCCTGCATTCTAGTCAGCGCTGGCCCGATCAGTTCATGAAAAAGGATGCTTACCGCCGAAGGAGGTCCCGGTAAACCGAAATAGAGTGTTTTGCCGATCAGGCCAAACAGGGTGGATCCACCAGGCCTGACCAACAGGGCGCGATAGAGCAGTTCTGCCCCGACCTCGGGCAGAACCTCTGCCAGCAGATCGTATTTCCCAGGACCGACGCCACCGGTGCTGATGATCATATCAACCGAAGCCTGCTGCATTTTTCTCAACAACGCCGCAATATCGTTGCGGTTGTCGGCCACGATGCCATAATCTTTGGCAACCCCGCCGTAACGTTTAATCAAGGATTTCAGCAGATAGTGATTCGAGGACACCTTCTGGCCGTTACCGAGGTTCTGGTCGGCCATCACCAACTCACTGCCGCTGCAGAAGAAGGCGACCCGCGGCCGGCGAGACACATCCACTGCTTTGTTTCCAGCGGCCGCCAGCCGGGCCAGGTGAAACTCGCTCAATTGAGTACCAGCCGCCACCAGCGTTTCATGCTGTTGCTGCTCGCCGCCGATTCTCCTGATGTGACAAAGGCGATCCGACAAAATCCCCGCCGGTACCAGCACCTCATTAGCTGACTCAACACAGACTTCCTGAGGAACGACCCGCTCGGCGCCCCGCGGCACATAACCGCCGGTCATGATGCGGAAGGCCTGGTCAGGCTTCATTTCAAACTGTTCTGAGGGCCCCGCCGGAATTTCCCCACACAGCACGAACCCCATTCTCCCAGCGCTGCCTGGTCTGCCTTTGCCGCGCAGTACGAAGCCGTCGCGGGTGGATTGATCATAACAGGGCACTGCCAGCCGGGCCCGGTTGCCTGGCCCGCTTATTCTGCCCAGACAGCGCTCCAGCGGCACCTGGCGGCAGCCGGCGAGCTTCGAGTTCTGAAGAATCAAGGCCTGGGCCTGGTCAAAGGTCATCGGGTTCATCAAGGTTTCCTCATGCCCTGCAGCGGCAGGTGCGGGACCGATCAAGCCTGCGTGTTATAATGCGGGGGCGGATCTAAGGCAGCAGGCGGCACCTGGCGATCCTAGCACAGCATCGTCTATTGTTCAACGGCACTCATTGACATGTTCTGGAAAATGTTTGACAGTTATCCCATAGTATGGTTAATTTTTTTGTTTTGGTATTTTATTGTTTCATCTGGTGTGCAGATTCTTGCCAACCACCGATAAAATATTGATATCGATACTAATATTCGGATAGAAACTGGCCGTCAGTGAACGTATCGGAAACGACGCCGATACTGACGCGCCGAGGGGATGTAACCAATGAGTAAGAGAACTTTTCAGCCGAGCAACACCAAACGAAAGAGAAGCCATGGTTTTCGGACCCGCATGAGTACCAAGGCTGGACGTGCAATCATCAATGCCCGCCGGGCCAAGGGCCGCAAGCGGTTATCCGCCTGATCTCATTGCACCGGTTTGCTCTTCCGAAACACTGTTTCCTGCGGAAGAACTGGGAATTTGAGCACGTTTACAAACATGGCACACGGTTGCACGGACAGGGGTTTAGCATCATTTTTGTCGCCACTGACCGTGATTACAGCCGAATCGGCATAAGTATCAGCAGAAAGTTGAAAGGAGCGGTTGCCAGGAACCGGATTAAACGAATTTTTAGAGAATCGTTTCGGCTCAACCGGGAGTACTATCCCGGCAATGCAGATATCGTGATCGCGGTACGACCTGATTTTTCGCTTAATTCTCCAGTTCTTATAACACAGGCAGTGACAGACCTGATGTCTGCGCACTCGATACACCCATGAACGAAGCCAGAAAGCCGAACCTGATCGCTCGAGTGTTCATCACCCTGATCGAGGGGTATCGGTACCTGCTCTCGCCGTTGTTCTTCCCTGCCTGTCGTTTCCATCCGACCTGTTCTGCATACACAATCGAGGCAATAAACAAGTACGGTGCCCTGCGTGGAATCGGAAAAGGTCTGTGGCGCTTATTGCGGTGCCATCCTTTCTCACGCGGCGGATATGATCCGACCTAAACCTGGCCTGGCATAGCCCATGTCAGCATATCTCCGCCCCCGGTACATCATCTAAAAAAGGATCCATACAATATCATGGACATGTACAGAGCCTTTCTGGCTATCCTGATTTCATTCGTCATCCTGCTTGGCTACCAGTACTTTTTTATCGGGCCTGCACAACAGCCTGAGCAGGCCGAGCCCCCAACCGAACAGGCGGCCGCGCCCCCCCAGCCTCAGCAGCAGCCTGCCGCACCGGAATTCAGCGCCCCGCAGGAGCAGGCCCCGCCCCAGGCCGGCGGGCAGCAGCCGGCAATAGCGGTCGCTGGCCGGCCTGCCAAAGAAATTATTATCGACACCAACCTCTACACAGCGACTGTTAGTGAACAGGGCGGCGTGATCACCAGTTTTCTGCTCAAAAATCACCGGGAAGACAACAGCAAAGATTCTCCCGGCATCAACCTGATCAAAAACGGAACCAACCAGGGATATCCGCTGGCCTTTTCCTGGGGCAGCGCCTTCCCCCAGAACACGCTGTATACGCTCGATCAAGAAAAAGCAGAGTTCGACTCCACGACCAACCGCGCCACGGTCGTTATGAGAGCCACCAGCCCGGCCGGCCTCGAAGTCACCAGGACTTATGTCTTCAACCGCTCCGAATATCTGATCAGTCATGAGGTCAGCGTGGTCAACGCCAGCGGCCAGGTGCTGCAAGGGTCAGCCGGGCTGCATCAGAAAAACATGCCGTTTGGCGCACTCACCAAAGCCAGCAACTGGCTGTTCCGCGGACCGGCTCTATACAGCGAAGCAGGCGGCTTGCAGGAATTCAAGCTGAAAACCTTCGAGGACGGCCCCCAAACGGTCCAGGGCGCTTTTGACTGGGTCGCCTATACGGGTACCTATTTTTTCTGTGCCATGATTCCTGCTGATGAACCCGTTTCGGTGACCATGAATGCCGCCGATGAACTGGTTACCATCGATCTGTTCTCACCCCTGGAAACCCTTGCCCCGCAGGCTCAGAAGAGTTATCAATACCAGCTGTTCTATGGTCCCAAGAAACTGAGCTTACTCAAAGAGACCGGATTCAACCTCGGCAAGATCATTCAATTTCGGCTGGTTTGACGTCATCGCCAAGCCGATGCTCTACCTGCTCAACTGGTTCTATGCGGTGTTCAAGAACTACGGGGTTGCCATCATCTTGGTGACCGTGATGCTCAAGGCCGTCTTCTGGCCGATCACCCAGAAAGGCCTGAAGTCCATGAAGAACATGCAGAAGCTGCAGCCCAAGGTCGCCAAGCTAAAGGAAAAGTACAAGAATGACCCGACGAAAATGAACCAGGAGATGATGGGTCTGTACAAAACCTACAAGGTCAATCCCGCTGGGCGGCTGCCTGCCGATGGTTCTGCAGATTCCGTTGTTCTTTGCCCTGTACAAGGTCCTGCTGCAATCGATCGAGCTGCGGCACGCCCCGTTCATGCTGTGGATCAACGATCTGTCGGCTCCGGACCGGCTCTATCTCGGCTTTGACATGCCCTATCTAGGCGGGCTCCCGGTCCTGACCCTGCTGATGGGCGCGTCCATGTTCCTGCAGCAGAAAATGACCCCGACCACGGCCGATCCGACCCAGGCCAGAATCATGATGTTTCTGCCGTTCATTTTCACCGTCATGTTTGTCAACTTTGCCTCTGGTCTTGTGCTGTACTGGTTCGTCAACAACCTGCTGTCAATTCTCCAGCAGTACCTGATCAACCGGAAGAACAGACCTGCGCAAGCAACCGGTTGACAGCAGAGGACGGGTGCCATGGTGGATAACACAAACCAGAGATGATACATGTCAGCGGATAGTAAGGATTTTTATGGAAAGGACGTGGCCGAGGCAATCAGGGAGGCCTGTGAAGTTCTCGGCACCGCACAGGAACACCTTGATATCGAGGTTATTGAAACCGGCACCAAGGGCATATTCGGACTGATACGCCAAAAGGCCCATATCAGGGTGCGTATCCAGCAGGCCGAAGAGCAGACCGAGGAGCGCGCCGCGGCCCCGCAGCAGCCGCCCGCCGCCGATTCCCCTGCAGCTAAGCCTAAGAAAAAACCCAGGCCTGCCAGACCGGCCAGGAAAAAAAGCCCGCCGCCCGAGACTGAACAAACTCAAGGGGCTGCAGAAGATCCTGTGTCAGAGCTCGCCCAGCCCGGCCCGGAAGCCCCTCAACCCGAAGTGCTTGAAACCCTGCCCGAAAGTTTTGCTGCCAGCGGCGCGGACGATGAGGACGGCGCAGCCACCCTTGCTGCTCAAGAGGCTGAAGCGGTCGAGTTGTCCGCCGAGTCGCTGGCCATCATCAAAGATGACCTGGCGGCCATACTCGCTCTGATGGGTTGCCCCTCCACGGTCACGGTCGAGGATATCGACGGCACCGTCCACTGCCGAGTCAGCGCTGAGCATGAAGAGACGCTGACCAGCCAGGAAGGCCGGGTCCTCGACAGCCTGCAGTACCTGCTGGGCAAGATCGTCGCCAAGAAAATTCCTGGCAGAATCCAACTGACCATCGATGTGGGCGACTACCGCGAGCGCAGATACCAGCAGCTGCGCGAGCAGGCCGCTGAATACGCCGGCCTGGTCAAAGAGAACGGCAAGACCCAGGTGATCCCCTCGCTCAATCCGTCTGAGCGCAGGGTCGTCCATGTCGCTCTGCAGGACGACCCCGACATCAGAAGCAGAAGCATCGGTGATGGGCTGTTCAAAAAAGTGCTGATCTACAAACCCGGCAAAGGCCGCAAGAACAACAATCGTAAGCGCGGCCGAAGCAAGGGCCGCAGAAAAGGCGAGACCGAGCCCAAGCAGTAGAGCTGAGCAGAAACAAGTGGCTGTTTTGCCACCCCTGAGGTAACCTCAGCAGATATATCCCAGGCCGGGCAATTTTGTCCGGCCTGACTTTTTCAAGGATGCACAAGCCATGACATCCGCCAACCAGAACACCACCATAGCTGCCATTTCAACCCCGCCCGGTGCCGGCGGCATCGGCATTATCAGGGTAAGCGGGGAACGAGCCCGCGCCATTGTGCAGGACATCTTCGTGCCTGCCGATCCGTGCTGCGATTTTCAATCCCACCGCTTCTATTACGGCACCGTGGTCGACAGCAAGTCACACTCTCTGCTCGATGAAGTGCTGGCCGTGTATATGCGCGCGCCTCGAACCTATACCAGAGAAGATGTGGTGGAAATCCACTGCCACGGCTCTTTTCTGGTACTGCGCTCGGTACTTGAGCTGATCCTTGAACACGGCGCCGAACTTGCGGCTCCCGGTGAGTTTACCAAACGCGCCTTTCTCAACGGGCGGATCGATCTGACCCGGGCCGAGGCGGTCATCGATATTTTGTCGGCGCGCACCAGAAAAGGGGTCGATCTCGCCCTGGAACAGATGAGCGGTGCGCTCTACCGGGAAGTAGATATGATGCGTACGCGGCTCGTGGAAATCCGGGCCCTGCTCGAGGCTGCCATCGATTTTCCCGAAGATGAAATCGAAATCGTCGAGAACGACGCGCTGCTTGCCCGGCTTGAAACCGAGATTGCGGGGCCGCTGAACCGCTTGATCGACAGCAGCGACACCGGGCGCATCGTCCGGGAAGGCGTTTTAATTGTTATCATCGGCCTGCCCAATGTCGGCAAATCGAGCCTGATGAATGCAATCCTGCAGGAGGAGCGCGCCCTGGTCACCGCGATTCCGGGCACCACCCGTGATACCATCGAAGAGTATGTGGACATCAACGGCATCCCGGCGCGCATCGTCGATACCGCCGGCATTCGAGACGATGTCGAAGAGGTCGAGCAACTCGGCATCAAGCGGGCCCGCGAGTCGATCAATCGGGCCGATCTGGTATTGTTTCTGCTCGACGGCTCCCGCTCTCTGCTGGATGAGGACCGCCGCCTGTTCGACTCGGTTTCCCACAAACCGATCATTACCGTGATCAACAAGAGCGACCTGCCCCGGGTTATTGAAGTGAAAAAGGATCGCCAGATCTTGGAGGCGGCGATCGAAATCTCGGCGCTGACCCTGGAGGGGTTCGCCACCCTCAAAGAGGAAATATTTACCCGGATCACCGGCGGCACAGAGCAGTGGCAGGAGGAGGGCTGCGCCCCGAATCTCAGGCAGAAAGCGGCGCTGGAAAAGACCCGCCAGGCCATAGAGCAGGTCAGTGAGGGTTTGCGAAGCGGTCTGACCAACGACCTGATTGCCGTCGATCTGCTCGAGG
This sequence comes from uncultured delta proteobacterium, assembly GCA_963707715.1. Classification (GTDB taxonomy): domain Bacteria; phylum Desulfobacterota; class Desulfobulbia; order Desulfobulbales; family Desulfocapsaceae; genus JABDQA01. The sequence continues at coordinate 168,685 of CAVPRJ010000012.1, read as the reverse complement.
CGCTTCAGCATCTGGGCGAGATCGTTGGAGAGACGACCACCGAAGACATGCTCGAGGTGATTTTCGAGCAATTCTGCCTCGGTAAATAATTAATTCACCAGCCGTGATGACCACCAAACAGCAGATAAACACCTACCCCGACATCGACTGGGAGCTGCTCTGGCAGCAGGCCAGAGCAGAAAAATCCTGGAAGAGCAAAGGGGCCCGCGAGTGGGACAGCAAGGCGGCGGCCTTTTCGGCCAGGACCAAGACCTCACCTTACGTCGACAAGTTTCTCGCTCATCTCGATCTTAAGGAGACCATGAACGTTCTCGATGTCGGCTGCGGCCCGGGCACGCTCGCCCTGCCGATCGCTCAGCGGGTGGCGCTGGTTACCGCACTGGACTATTCCCAGGGGATGCTCGACTGCCTGCGCGAACAGGCCGACAGCCTGGATCTCACCAATATCCGCACTGTCCATTGTGCCTGGGATGATGACTGGCGACAGCATCACATCGGAACGACATATGATATCGTGATTGCCTCGCGCTCGATGAATATTGAAAAGCCATTGACCGGCCTGCGCAAACTGGTTGATCATTGCCGCAAGACAACAGGACAGATTTTTATCGCCGAACGGATCGAGCCGTCGCCCTTTGACCCGGACGCCTTCGAGGCCATTGGCCGGCCGTTCGCATCAGGTCCCGACTATATCTACACCCTGAATATGCTCTATACGCTTGGCATCCATCCTGAGATCAGTCATATCGAACTGGAACGTGAACTTCGTTTCAGCGATCTGGACCACGCTCTGCAGTCATATGCCTGGATGTTCAAGGAACTGAGCGACGCTGAAGAACAGCGTCTGAGGCAATTTCTGCGCAGCCGAATCAGCGAGCAGCAGAACGACTGTATCGTAATACAGAGAAAGCACCCGCAGCGCTGGGCCCTGCTGCACTGGACAAACGTATGAGAGGTTCTGGAAGAGTCACAAGCCAGACTCAATTATCCTCGCTTATGGACCATGCTAACCATTTCGACGTAGCCGTGATCGGCGCCGGCCATGCCGGCTGCGAGGCGGCCCTGGCCGCCGCCCGGATGGGCTGCAAGACCCTGGCCTGCGTGATTAACCTCGACACCATCGGGGCCATGTCGTGCAACCCGGCCATCGGCGGACTGGCCAAGGGGCATCTGGTGCGCGAGATCGACGCGCTTGGCGGGGAGATGGCCAGAAATATCGATGAGACCTCAATCCAGTTTCGCCGGCTCAACACCAGTAAAGGGCCGGCGGTGCGCTCTTCGAGGGCCCAGGCAGACCGGCTGCTCTATCGGCTGCGCATGAAAACGGTTCTGGAAAACCAGGAAAACCTTACCATCCGTCAGACCACGGTCGATGAACTGCACCTCAAAGACGGCAGCATCGTCGGACTGCGCACCTCGCTCGACGAGGAGATTAAAGTCAAGGCGGTGGTCGTGGCGACAGGCACCTTTTTAAACGGCCTGATTCATATCGGCCTGAAAAATTTTCCGGCCGGACGCATGGGCGACAGCCCCTCGCTGAGTCTGGCCGCCTGGTTCCGGAACCAGGGGTTTGCGGTCGGCCGCATGAAGACCGGCACCGTCCCGCGGCTTGACGCCAACACCATCGACTACGCGCGGCTCGAACCGCAATACAGCGACCAGCCGCCCGCCTTTTTCTCCTTTGCCAGCAGCGGGGACTACCGCCAGCCCCAGTTGCCCTGCCATATCACCTATACCAACGAACAGACTCATGCGATCATCCGGGGCGCCATCGATCAATCGCCGCTGTATGCCGGAATCATCGAAGGGGTCGGCGCCCGTTACTGTCCGTCAATTGAAGACAAGGTGATGCGCTTTCCGGAGAAACCGCGGCATCAGATTTTTCTCGAGCCCGAAGGCGTCGAAACCACCGAGGTCTACCCCAACGGCCTGCCCACCAGCCTGCCGCTGGCCACCCAGGCGGCCATGGTCCGCTCCATCAAAGGGCTGGAGAAGGCGGTTATCCTGCGCTCCGGCTACGCCATCGAGTACGACTACGTCGACCCGCTGGAGCTGCTGCCATCGCTGCAGACCAAGCGGATCGCCGGTCTCTTTCTGGCCGGCCAGATCAACGGCACCTCGGGTTATGAAGAGGCCGCCGCCCAGGGGATAATTGCCGGCATCAACGCGGTGCACTACTGCAGAGACCAGCCCCCTATCGTCATTGACCGATCGCAGGCCTATATCGGAGTGCTGATCGATGATCTGGTCACCCGGGGGACCAAAGAACCCTACCGGCTCTTCACCTCGCGGGCTGAATACCGGCTTCTGCTGCGAGAAGACAATGCCGATGCCAGGCTCTGTGCAGTCGGTCACCAGATCGGCCTGCTGCCCGAGGCACCGTATCGTGCGTTTCTTGAAAAGCAGCAGGAGATCGACAAAGGTATAAAACTGCTGGAAACAATTTCGGTGCGGCCATCTTCTGCCGTCGACGAGGCCCTGGCCCGCATCGGCAGCACCGGCCTCAAGCAGAAATCGGCCCTGGCCGATCTGTTGCGCCGGCCTGAGATTGGAATTGGCCAGCTTGCCGGCCTGGCGCAGGAGGAGCACCGTGAAAAGATTGAAGCCCTGGGATGTTCGAGGTTCTGCGAAGAAATTCAACTCAGGCTAAAATACAGCGGCTACATCGAAAGGCAGACTGAGCAGGTCAGCCGTTTTCGCAAGCTGGAATCGACCGGCTTGCCCGAGGATCTTGATTATTCTGCCCTTTCTGGGTTGTCCAACGAGGTGGTCGAAAAATTGAGCAGCGTCAGGCCGGTATCACTCGGGCAGGCCTCCCGAATCTCGGGCGTCACCCCGGCAGCAATATCGATCCTGCAGGTTCACTTGAGAAAAATCAAACTGCAAAACAAGAGATCCGCTGCCGGCAGCGCCGGGCCTGTGGACTGAGACGATGCTACCTTATCCCGACATAGACCCGGTCCTGCTGCAGATCGGTCCGCTGCAGGTGCGCTGGTACGGCCTGATGTACGTGCTTGGTTTCACGGCCAGCTACCTGCTGGTCAAACAGCAGTTAAAACAGGTATCGTTTACCCAGTTGCAGCGCCAGTTTGAAAATCTCAATATCGTCCTGATCATATCGATCATCATAGGCGGGCGTCTGGGCTATGTGCTGTTCTACAACCTGGGCTATTACCTTGAACATCCGCTGGAAATCCCGGCCACCTGGACCGGCGGCATGTCTTTTCACGGCGCGGCCATCGGTCTGATCCTCGGCGGCCTGATATTCTGCCATAGAAAAAATATCGATTTTTTCAAAGCGGCCGATATCTATGCGGTCACCATCCCGGTCGGCTTGGGACTCGGCAGGCTGGGCAATTTCATCAACGGTGAGCTCTTCGGCAGGCCTTCGCAGCTTCCCTGGAGCATGGTGTTTCCGGGCGGCGGCCCGATAGCCAGGCACCCGTCCCAGCTGTATGAAGCCCTGTGTGAAGGGTTGCTGCTCTTTATTCTGCTCTGGAGTCAGCGCAAAAAACCGTGGCGGGACAGCGGCGGCTCAGCCCGATACTGGCCCCACGGTTCGCTGCTGGCCCTGCTTCTGATCGGGTATGGGTTGTTTCGCTTGCTGATCGAATTCACCAGGGAACCCGACGCCCAGCTGGGCCTGTATTTCGGCCTGTTCAGCATGGGCCAGTTACTGAGCTCGGTGATGATCGTCGGTGGATGTATCCTCTGGTTGATGCGTATTCAGCCTGCCAGGGGCAGCAACTGAGCCAGAGGCGCGGCTCGGTTTTCAGCGCCTGTCTATTCCTCATCGAGCGCAACGTAGCCGTTGCGAATCGCAAAATTGACTAGATCGACGCTGTTTTTCATCTCGAACTTTTTCAACAGGTTCGAGCGGTGATGGTCCACCGTTCTCGGGCTCAGGTTGAGTTTGGCCGCCATTGCCTTGGAGGTGTGCCCCGCGACAACCAGGTTAAGGATCTGCTTCTCCCGTTTGGTCATATCCCTGAACCGGTTGGCCGTCGGATCGCGATAGGCCTGCAGAATATCTTCGGTGAACTCATCCGCCAGCTGCGGTGAAATATAGCTGCTGCCTTGCTTGATCTTGCAGACGGCGGCCATGATTTCTCTACCCGAGTCGCTTTTCACCAGGTAGCCGTCGGCCCCGGCCGAAATGGCCCGGTGCAGATACCGCCGGTTCTTGTGCATGGTCAGGATCAGCACTTTCACATGCGGAAAGCGGGCCTTGACCACCCCGGTGAGATCGATGCCGCTGGCCCGGGGCATCGAGATGTCGAGAATCAGCAGGTCCGCCGGCGTGCTGTTCAAGGTATCGAGCAGCTCACCACCGTCGCTGACCTCGGCGACGATTTCCATACTCGGATCCCGGGCAATGATGTTTTTAATGCCATGCCTGATCAGAACGTGATCGTCTGCCAGCATGATCCGGTATTTGCTGCCTTTCTGAGCCATAGGCATATCCCTTCAACCTTTTCTGGGAACGACGTTAATCCTGGGGCAAGCGGCCTGCAGAATGCATGTCTCGCAATGGGGTGCGACCGGCTTGCAGGTGCCCTGCCCGAAGGCGACGAGCAGCCGGTTGACCTTCAGCCAATGTTTTTCAGGCAGTTTCTTGCGCAGGGCCATCTCCGTTTCATAGGGGGTTTGCGTCCTCACATAACCCCAGATATTCATGATGCGATGGACATGGGTATCGACGCAGATGGCGGGCGTTTTAAACGCCACTGCAAGCACCAGATTGGCCGTTTTCCTGCCGACTCCGGGCAGCGTCAGCAGCGCTTCCAGGCTATCGGGCACGACCCCCCCATAATGATCCCGCAGCCTCAGCGCGGTTTTGCGCAGGTGAACGGCCTTGGTCTTGTAGAAACCGACCGGAAAAATCAGCCGCCTGATCTGCTGCTCGTCAAGCTCAGCCAACCGGTAGAGGTCCGGGGCCAGTGCAAAGAGCCTGGCGGACGCCGCGGCGGTAACCTCGTCCTTGGTCCTCGAAGAGAGGATGGTGGCAATCAGCACGCGATAGGGATCCCGGCTCTGGACCCCGATCAGGTCGACCACCGGAACGCGGTAGTGCAATACTTCCTGTTCAACTATCGAGAGAAAACGTTCGATATCGACCACACCGAAATCCCGTCTAAGCGCAGGTAAACAGCAGAATTGCTCGTATCGTATCCTGCCTATCACTCCAAGCTGTTAAGGTTACATAACTATTTCAATATAACAAGAACATTTCTTTATGTTAACAGGATGTTTGGACAGCCTTTTATCGTGTCGCTTATCGAGGCAAATCTGCTCAGCCTAAATGGGATTAGTGCAGCTGCCCGGTATCGTGTATAGTGGGGGCGACACCAGACAGAGCCCAGCGGCTTATCAAGCCCTGAAGCGGCACGGTTCAGATTCCGGTGTCCGGATTTGACACGCTGCAAGACTGTTCGCACCGCCTCATCAACCGGGACCTAAACAAGATGCCCTCAGAAGCAAGCAGAGCACTACCCGTGACCTGGGAAGAATGTTTTGCACGAGGCTGGGACGAGGTCGATGTGGTTCTGGTGAGCGGCGATGCTTATGTCGATCACCCATCGTTTGGCATCGCCCTGATAGGAAAGCTTCTGGAGGCTGCTGGTTGGCGGGTCGCCGTTTTACCGCAGCCGCGCTTCGACACGGATCACGATTTTCGCCGCTTCGGGCGCCCGCGCCTGTTCTTCGGGATCTCCGGGGGCAATCTCGACTCCATCGTGGCAAACTACAGCGGCAACGGCAAGATCCGCGAAGTCGATGCCTACTCGCCCGAGGGTCGTCCCTGGCGCAGCCAGACCAGGAGCCGGGAGAACCGCTACCGGCCGGACCGGGCCGTCCTGCGCTACGCCAATCTGGCCAGAAGCGCCTACCCGGAGGCAAACATTATCCTTGGCGGCATCGAGGCCTCGCTGCGCCGCTTCATCCACTATGACTACAAACAGGCCAAGCTGCGCGGCTCGCACCTGGCCGACGCCAAAGGCGACCTGCTGATCTACGGAATGGCCGAAAAAGCGGTTCTGGAAGCCGCCGAGAGGCTCGCTAAGGGAGCGTCACTGGACAATATCCGCGGCACCTGCGTGCGCCGCCCTGACCTGGATATCGATCAGTTTATCGAGGCCGCGCGCGGTGAGGGACGCCGGGTGAAGCTGCTACCGGGATGGCAGGACATCGCCTCCGATATCGACAAATTCATGGTGGCGGAGCGGGCTGTCGACCGGCAGTCCCGGGCGTTTGGCGAGACCGTGCTGCTGCAGCGCCAACAAGCCTGCTGGATCGTGCAGTACCCACCCCAGCCGGTGCTGAGCACCAAAGAGATGGATGAACTGCACGAACTGCCCTACACCCGCAAGCCCCACCCGTCGACGCCGAACATCCCCGCCCACCAGATGATCCAGCATTCCATCACCATCGTGCGCGGCTGTTACGGTAACTGCTCGTTCTGCGCTATCGCCAGACACCAGGGGCCGAGGATCACCAGCAGAAGCCCCGCTTCCATTCTGGCAGAGGCGGAAATGATCGCCGGCAGGCCGGAATTCGGCGGCACCATCAGCGACCTGGGCGGCCCCACCGCCAACCTGTATGGCACGAGCTGCGCCATAGGCTCCTGCCGCAAACATGACTGCCTCTACCCGAAACGATGTAAAAACCTGGTAATCGACGAAGCGCTTTTCATCGAGCTGCTCGAGCAGGTGTCGGGCATATCGTCGAGTCAGACACCTGCATATCTCCTCCGGCCTGCGTATGGAGCTCCTGCAGCAGACCCCGGCACTGCTGGAGCGGCTGCTCAGAGACCACACCCCGGGCAATCTGAAAATCGCCCCGGAGCACACCGAGGACCAGGTACTCGAGTTGATGCACAAAGAGGGCCATGAGCAGCTCAGAGCATTTGTCGCCCTGTTTGACAAAATCTCCAGACGGCTCAACAACAAAGCAGGCCTCACGCCCTATATCATCAGTGCTCACCCTGGCTGCACCGAGCGCCACAATCGCAATATGGTTCAAAAAATTAAAAAACTCGGCCTCACCATCAGACAGTTCCAGGATTTCACCCCGACGCCGGGCACCCTTTCCACCGCCATGTATGTTACCGGGCGGCACCGCGACAAGAACGCCAGAATCGAGGTCGTCCGCAATAAAACGGAGCGCGCCAGACAACGGCGGGTGATCGAGGATGGTTTTTTCCCAGGCGACACACCTGTAAAACGCGCCAGGAGGCCGAAGAAAGGGAGATAAGGCTTAATCCCAGTCTGAAGCAGACAAACTGACCACCTCGTCGATCGAATCGGCGGACATGAGCAGCATCAGCAGGCGGTCAAGGCCGAAGGCGATGCCGGCAGCCTGGCCCAGATGTTCCAGGTCGGCCAGAAAGCGCTCTGGCATTACGGTTTCGGCCTGTTTACCAGGGGCTTTCTCAAGCTTCCCCTGCTCTTCTGCAAACCGTTTGCGCTGTTCAACTGCATCGGTCAGTTCACTGAAGCCGTTGGCCAGCTCCATGCCCTCGATATAGAGTTCGAAGCGCTCGGCCAGGTTCGGATCGTCATTTTTGAGGCGGGCAAGAGAAGCGCACCGGGCCGGATAATCAAACAGCAAGGTTGGGCGGCCGCGGCCGAGCCTGGGCTCGATCTCGATGGCGATCACCTCATCAAAGCGACCCTGGTCCAGCGCCTCCTCAACTGAGCAGGAAGCGTATCGGGAAAACGCCTCAGCCACGCTGAGCCGCTCCCACGGCTGTTCAATAACCAGCTTCGAGAAACAGGAGTCGGCCACGACCGGGCGAGCTGATGGGCTCTCAAAGAGCGAGTTCAGAATAAAACGCAGCAAGCGCTCGCAATCGGACATCAACTCGAGATAATCACTATCAGCCCGGTACCACTCGAGCATGGTGAACTCCTCGAGGTGTCTTAAACCCCGTTCTTCGGCCCTGAAGCAGGGGCAGATCTGGAAGATGTTCTCACAGCCGATGGCCAGCAGCCGCTTCATACACTGCTCCGGCGAGGTCTGCAGAAACCAGGTCCCTGCAGTGAGCGGCCTGATATGTGCTTCGGGCAGCAGCACCGGCTGCCTGATCGGCGTGTCTACTTCAAGGAAGCCCTGACTGGAAAAAAACGCGCGGACAAGGTGAAAAAGGGCTGCCCGAAACTGCAGCCCTTCAGGAGTCAGCATGGCCTATTCTTTTACCCTGGTCACATAGGCACCGGAACGGGTATCGATCTGGATTTTGTCCCCTTCTTCGACGAAAGGCGGAACCTGGAGCTGATAGCCGGTCTCGACGGTCACCGGTTTGGTATCGGTACCCGAGGTATCGCCCCGGGCCCAGGGGTCGGCCTGGGTGACGCTGAGCTCAACAAAGATAGGCAGGCTGATGTCGATTGGCCGGATACCGAAGAACAACACCTGGACTTCCATATTGTCCACCAGATAGTTGACATTGTCGCCCAGCTGCTCGCCGGTCAAAAAGAGCTGCTCGTAACTGGAGGTGTCCATGAAGTGATACTCATCACCTTGATGGTAGAGAAACTGCATGGTGCGCTCTTCGAGATCGGCTTTTTCGAACTTGTCGTTGGAGCGATAGGTGTTGGAGAACTGGGAGCCGGTAATCATATTTTTCAGTTTGCAGCGGTAGAGCGCCTGGCCTTTTCCCGGTTTTGAAAATTGGAAATCGACGATGATATGGGGCTCCTGATCGATGAGTATTTTCAGGCCCTTGCGCAGATCTGATGCACTGAACATAGTAGTTTCTCCAGAAAAAGTCGGGTCCGGCAGACCACTCGTATATTGAATGATTAAACGTTGGATGATTAAACCGGAACCTCTCGGCCGGTACCGTAAACCCCGCAACTATACCTGCCCGAAGCGATGTTTGACAACCGAAAATATCTGAACGTATCCGCGTTCTTTCGATCGGCAGATGCACATTCGGATTGTGGATGGACAACTCGATCGGGTATGGTGGTGAGGAGGTACCTGCGGCGGTTTATCTCTAATTATTCGCAGAATAGAACCTGATCAAATATAATGAAGCCCCTCTGGACGCCCTGGAGAATGGAGCACGTTGTCGGCCATGCTCCGGCGCTCGAGCACTGCCTTTTCGAGCCGCCGGGCAGCGAACCATATGCGGCGGAGCAGTTGCTGCTCTACCGGGATTCAGCCGTGCTCTGCCTGCTCAACCGCTACCCATATGCGAACGGCCACCTGCTGGTGGCCCCAATCCGCCATGTGGACTGCATTACCGAACTTGAACCCGGTGAAATGCAGAAGCTGATGGCGCTGGTTCAACAGGCCACCGCAATCATCAAACGGCTGCTGAAGCCGGACGGCTGCAATATCGGGCTCAATATCGGCTCCGTGGCCGGGGCCGGCATCGACGATCACCTGCATGTGCATATCGTACCGCGCTGGCGGGATGACCACAACTTCATCGCGGTGCTGGCCGAGGTCAAGGCAATTCCGCAACATATCACAACCACCTACGAGCTCTTGCTGCCCGAGTTCCAGGCTTTATATCGGTCCCGGCAGTCAGCTTTGAGCATATAGACATGAGCGCACCACCGAAAATGACGCCGATGCTGCGTCAGTATCTCGAAATCAAGGATCAATATCCGGACGAGATCCTCTTTTACCGGATGGGTGATTTTTATGAGATGTTCTTCGAGGATGCAGAAGTTGCCTCGAAAATTCTCAATATCACCCTGACTTCGCGCAACAACAAGGCCGATGCCGACCGGATTCCGATGTGCGGAGTCCCCTACCACGCGGCCCGGAACTATCTGGCCAAACTGGTGCAGGCCGGCAAGCGGGTGGCGATCTGCGAACAGACCGAGGATCCGGCCCAGGCCAAGGGCATCGTCAAGCGCGAGGTAATCCGGGTGGTGACGCCAGGCGTCGTCACCGACGAGCAGTTGCTCGACAACAACGAAAACCGCTACGTCTGCGCGCTGAGCAACGCTTCCACCGATTCTGACAAGCTTTGGGGGGTCAGCTTCCTCGATCTGAGCACCGGCGAATTTCTCAGCGCAGAATTCGTCGACGCAGCCGCCGTGCCGGAGCAGCTCCTGGATCATCTGAACCGGATGATGCCGGCGGAAATACTGATCAATGAAGCCCGTGCCGCAGATCTGCAGCCACTGCTCGAGAGCCTGCAGATTTCACTTCCCGGAGTCTGCATCACCGAGCGAAACGAAGATCTTTTCAACCTTGAGCAGGCGACCCAGGAACTCACCGAACACTTCAAGGTCATCAATCTGGAGGGCTTCGGCTGCGGTTATATGCGGCAGGGCCTGGTGGCGGCCGGGGTGCTGCTCGACTATGTCAAGCAAACCCAGAAAAGCGATATAGACCATATTGAAAGGCTGGTGCCGATCAATCTGGAGACGGTTCTGCTTATCGACGACGCCTCCCGCAGGAATCTGGAGCTGACCCGCACCATCATCGGCAATGCACGCGAAGGTTCTCTGCTCTCGGTGCTGGACCGGACCAGAACGCCGATGGGCGGGCGTCTGCTTAAAAAGCAGCTGCTCCAGCCCCTGCAGGACATCGAGCAGATCCGCCGACGACTGGACTGTGTCAGTTTTTTATACAACCACCCCGTCATCAGACAGCAGTTCAGGGACTACTTTGCAGCGATTTACGACCTGGAACGTCTCAACAGCCGCATGGTCCTGGGTCAGGCCAATGCCCGTGATGCACTGGCATTGAAAGAGTCGCTGGCAGCCCTGCCTGCAATTGCCGAGTTGCTCAGCTCCTGCACCACCGAAAAACTGCAGCAGATCAGCGCCTCATTTGATGTTCTGGCCGATCTCAGCAAGCTGCTCGAGCGGGCCATCGCGGACGATCCACCCATCACCCTGCGCGACGGCAACCTGATCAGAAAGGGATACCACGCCGAACTCGATGAACTGATTCATCTGGTCCAGGACACCAAAGCTCTGATACTGAGTCTGGAGAACCAGGAACGTGAACGCAGCGCCATCGCCAAGTTAAAAATCGGCTACAACAAGGTGTTCGGTTATTTCATCGAAGTGAGCAAAGCCCAGCTCGACAAGATTCCGCAGCACTACATTCGTAAACAGACCCTGGTCAATGCCGAGCGTTTCATCACCCCCGAACTCAAGGAGTTCGAAAGCCGGGTCTTGAACGCTCAGGAACGCAGGCTAGAACTGGAGTATCAGCTCTTTATCGAAATCAGATCAGAGCTGGCCCGAAACAGCTCGCGCCTGCTGCAGACCGCCCACTATCTGGCCCAGCTCGACGTGCTCGCCTGCCTGGCAGAGATAGCCAGACGCTACCACTACTCCAGGCCGGAACTTGCAGAAGACGGAATAATTACCATCAGCGCCGGCCGGCATCCGGTAATCGAGCGGGCCCTGCCAAGCGGCAAGTTCGTGCCCAACGATCTCAGTCTTGATCAGAACAGCAACCAGGTACTGGTGATCACCGGCCCCAACATGGCCGGCAAGTCGACCATCCTCAGGCAGAGCGCCCTGATCGTCCTGCTCGCCCAGATGGGCAGTTTTGTGCCGGCCGAAAAAGCAAAGATCAGCGTGGTTGACCGCATCTTCACCAGGGTCGGGGCAATGGACGATCTGCGGCGCGGCCAGTCCACCTTCATGGTAGAGATGAATGAAACCGCCAATATCCTGAACAACGCGACGCCGCGCAGCCTGGTCATCCTCGATGAGATCGGCCGGGGCACATCGACCTACGATGGGCTCTCCATAGCCTGGTCGGTGGCCGAGGCACTGGTCAACAAAGACGGCGTCGGGGTCAAGACCATGTTTGCCACCCACTACCATGAATTGACCGAGCTGGCCAAGAACCACAGCCGGGTGCAGAACTACTCCGTGGCAGTCAAGGAATGGAACGACACGATCATCTTCCTCTACAAACTGGTCAAGGGGGGTACCAGCCGCAGTTACGGTATTCAGGTCGCGGCCCTGGCCGGTGTGCCGCCCGAAGTGGTCAAACGGGCCGAGGAAATTCTGCGCAGCATCGATCGCGGCGAGTTCGATCATCAGTCCGTCAGCGCTGCATGGAACAAGGCCGGCTCGGCAGGCAAACGCCAGAAACAGCTCAGCCTGTTCGCCAGCCCGCCCCATCCAGTTTTTGATCTGCTGGCCAAGCTGGAAGTCGATGAACTCACGCCGCGCCAGGCGCTGGACCACCTCTATCGACTCAAGGACCTGCTCGATAAGAGCGGATAGGCCGCTATCAGTGCGATTCCACCCGGTCCGGAGCAGGCTGGGAAGCGTTGGATGGCGCCAGTTTCTGCTCAGCAAATTGGCTGCTTCGCACCCCCTTTCCCAGACGAGCGCCGCACAAGGTTGATTTTTCTTGCCAAATTATTTATATAAATTACTGTTTTCAGGTAAAGAATCAATCATGACCCCGACCAACTGGAAACAGTATGCTTCATATTGTTGTTAGCAAACGGCTTCAGAATCACTCTTTTGCGACGCTTCCAGTCCTTTTGCTGGTCCTGTTGTTTTGGCCTTCCCTCTGCCTGGCAACCGCGCCCGAAGTCTACCCCGCCAAGACGGATCTGCAGAGTCATTATCAGCAAGCCAAGTTTTATTACAACCAGCTCAACACCACCTCTAGTCTGGGAGCTTCGCGAAGCAACTGGCTCAAGGGCGCCGGCAACTTCAGGCGCATCTACCTGGCTGAGCCCAAATCTGAACTAGCCCCGTCCTGCCTGTTTATGCTCGGCCGACTCTATCACGACACATTCAAGAAATTCGGCCAGGGCATCGACCTCGGCGAGGCAATCTCGTACTACCGAGATGTCAACACGCTGTTTCCCGGCAACCGTCTGGCCGATGATGCACTGTTCGCGGTCGGAACCATTCTGCTCGAAGAAGTGAACGATCCCACCCGGGCCGCTGAGGCCTTTGGAAAAATCGTCTCCGATTACCCGGAAGGCGATATGCGCCCGGCGGCTGAAAGTAGCTTGAAGGTTCTCTCAAAAGAATATGAGATACCGCTGCCCGAGGAGATGCTCGGTTCCACCCGGATGGAAAAACTCACCAATGTGCTGCCGGTCAAATACTGGTCCTCGGCGGATTATACCAGGGTGGTGGTCAGAACGTCGGGACCAACCACCTATCGGGAGAAACTTCTGGAACAGGTTGGCGATCAGCCCCGCCGACTCTACATCGATTTTCAGAACAGCTATATCGAACCTCGTTTCCGCGCACCGGTCCCCATTCAGGACGGTCTCCTCAAACGGGTGCGAACGGGGCAATTCAGTCCGGAAACGGTGCGGGTCGTACTCGATATTGAATCGATCTCGGACTACAAAATCTTTTCCCTGCCCGACCCGTTCCGGGTGGTTATCGATGTTCGGGGCAAACCCAAACAGGCTCCTCCGGCCCTGACTCTGAACCCGCTCTCTCCACCTCCTGCCCCGCTCGCGCCGCCCGACCAGCCTGAAAAGCCGGGGCTGCCGGCAACAGAAGAGCTAGCAGATGCAGCAGGGATCGATGGCCGCGCGGTCACGGCTGAAAACCAAGCCACAGAGACGCCGGAGACAGGCGAACCGGCTCCGCCTGAACTCGATGCTGCACTACAAGACAGCGCGGAGGAAACGCAGTCAGAGGCAGGAATCGATGAACCCCAGGGGCCAATTATCGTTTTGCATGAAATCAAGAAAAGAGCCACCGGCAGCGAGATCGTGGCCGCTGCTCCTGCAGTCCCATCTCAAAAACTCTCACTGGCCCAGCAACTCGGTCTCGGCATTGGCACCATCGTCATCGACCCGGGCCACGGCGGCAAAGACCCCGGAGCCATCGCCTTCGGGATGAAGGAAAAAGATATCGTGCTGAGCATGGCTAAGCACCTGGCCAAACACCTGCGCGAAGACCTCAGCGCCAGGGTGATCCTGACCCGGGACAAGGACCAGTTCCTGCCGCTCGAAGAGCGCACCGCTATCGCCAACACCAGCGATGCGGATCTGTTCATCTCCCTGCACATCAATGCCCATCCATCACCCCAGGTACAGGGCTTCGAGACCTATTTTCTGAACCTTTCCACCAACGAGGAAGCGATGCGCGTGGCGGCCCGTGAAAACGCGACCTCGACCCATCAGCTGAGCGATCTGCAGGATATTTTGTCCGATATCATGCAAAACTCCAAGATTTTCGAATCCTCGCGCCTGGCCAGACAGGTACATGACTCGATGGTAAGCGGCCTCTCCGAGCCGCCCTTCGCCCTGAGGGACATGGGGGTCAAGCAGGCACCATTCTACGTGCTGATCGGTGCGGAGATGCCGGCGATTCTGATCGAGCTTGCCTTTATCTCTAATCCGGAAAATGCCAGACTGCTGGGCGACGATGCCTTCATCAATGCCATGGCCAAGCGCATATCGGGCGGCATCAGCGGTTATGCCAGCGCCAACACCGCCAGCCTCTGAGACGACCGGGTTGTCGCCCTTGCCCAACCTGTTCCCGAATTAATGCCTGAAAACAGCGATCTGAGCCGGTAAACCAAAAAAAAAGGCCGCCTCCAAAGGAGACGGCCGGTGCAATCCAGGGCAGCCCGGCGGGGGCTATTTGAGCTTGGCCGCCTGGAGTCGGACGAGTGCACGCTGCAGTGCTGCTTCGGCCCGGGCCACATTGATCGATTCATCGTGCGCGGCAGCCTGAGCCAGACGTTTTTCAGCCCGTTCCTTGGCCCGCATGGCCCGGTCAACATCGATCTCGTGACCGAACTCCGCACTCTCCACCAGAAAGGTGATCTTATTATTGGAGACCTCGCAAAAGCCGCCGCTGACCATCAGGTACTCGCGCTTCTTGCCCGTTCTGATAGGTCAGAGTACCGATCTTGATGGTCGAGAGAAAGGGTGCATGATTGGCCAGAACACCGAAGTCACCACCGTAACCGGGGGCATTTACGATATCGACATCCTCATTGACAACCGCGCCGCTTGGTGTAACGACTTCAAATGCTATCTGTTGTGCCATCGTATTGTGCCTCTGGCTTTTGATTACTCTTTGCCTTCGCAGCCGCAGCCTTCTCGATGGCCTCTTCTATGGTGCCGACCATGTAAAAAGCGTTCTCAGGAAGATCATCATGCTTGCCTTCGAGAATCTCCTTGAAGCCGTGGACGGTATCCTCAACCTTGACGAATTTACCGGCGCATACCGGTAAATACCTCGGCAACGTGGAACGGCTGGGACAGAAATCGCTGGATCTTACGGGCACGGGAAACCGTGATCTGATCTTCCTCGGAAAGTTCGTCCATACCGAGAATGGCGATAATATCCTGCAGATCCTTGTATTTCTGCAGAGAAACCTGAACACCGCGGGCAACCTGATAATGCTCCTCACCGATAACGTTCGGATCAAGAATCCTGGAGGTTGAGTCAAGAGGATCAACCGCCGGATAGATACCAAGCTCGGCGATCTGACGGGAAAGAACAACCGTACCGTCAAGATGGGCAAAGGTGGTTGCCGGGGCCGGGTCGGTCAAGTCATCGGCAGGTACGTAAACGCACTGTACCGCGGTAATCGATCCCTTGGTGGTCGAGGTAATACGTTCCTGCAGGGCACCAAGGTCGGTGGCCAGGGTCGGCTGATAACCAACCGCCGAAGGAATACGGCCAAGAAGAGCGGAAACCTCGGAACCGGCCTGGGTGAAACGGAAGATATTATCAACGAAGAAGAGAACGTCCTGTCCTTCCTCATCACGGAAATACTCAGCAGCGGTCAGACCGGTCAGAGCAACACGGGCACGGGCTCCCGGAGGCTCGGTCATCTGGCCGTAAACCAGGGCGGCCTTGGGCAGAACGCCGGACTCCTTCATCTCCATGTACAGATCGTTTCCCTCACGGGTACGCTCGCCAACACCGCAGAAAACGGAAATACCGCCATGATGCATGGCGATGTTGTTGACCATCTCCATCATGATAACGGTCTTGCCGCAACCGGCACCGCCGAACAGTCCCATCTTGCCGCCACAGTGGAAAGGGAACCAGCAGGTCGATAACCTTGATGCCGGTCTCGAGAACACGAACCTCAGTATCCTGCTCGGTAAACAGCAGGAGCAGGACGATGAATCGGCATGGTCTTGTCGGAGGTGATCGGCCCAAGTCCGTCAACCGGGCGACCGACAACATTCATGATCCGACCAAGAGCCGGCGCACCAACCGGAATGGTGATCGGTGCTCCCGATATCCCGGACCTCCATGCCGCGCACCAGACCATCGGTCTGGTCCATGGCAACACAGCGACATGACATTGTCGCCGAGATGCTGGGCAACCTCGATAACCAGATTGTCCGGCGCATCGTTAGATGCCCGGATTGGTGACCAAACAGGCATTCATGATGTTCGGCAGATTGCCCGGCTCAAACTCAACGTCAACAACAGGTCCAATAACCTGTAGTAATTTTTCCTACTCTCTGCTCACTCATTGGGCCTAACCCCTCCTAGAAGTCTTGAGATTATCATTATGTATTCAATTATTATTTCAGGGCTTCTGCACCGCCAACGATATCCATAAGCTCGCTGGTAATGGCGGCCTGGCGAGCCTTGTTGTACAAAATGGTCAAATTGGAATGATATCCTTACAGGCATTGGTCGCATTATCCATGGCCGTCATACGGGCCGCATGTTCACTGGCGCCGACCTCAAGCATCGCATGATAGATCATGCACATTGAGATACAGCGGCTGCAGCACATCCATGATCTCTTCGGCTCGAGGCTCATAGATATAATCACCGGAAATTTCCTCCCGGCTGCCTCATCCTGCCCGCTCTCCAGGGGTTGAACCGGCAGAAACTCCTGCACCGTCGGGGCCTGGACCGGCAACTGAGAGGAACTCGCCGTAGACGATTTCGACCTTGTCCGATGCGCCGCTGAGAAAGTTCTCGGAGACCTCAGCGGCAATCTCCCGGGCATTGAACATCTGGAAGGTTCCCATGATGTCGTTATAACGATTTGCGAACCTTGCCGGTTTTTCCTGAGCATCTGATGACCTTTTTTGCCGACACAGACGAAGCTGACCTTTTTGCCTTCGGCTTCATACTCGTTCATCTTGCGCTCGGCGAGTTTGATAATGTTGGCAGTTGAAGGATCCGCACAGTCCTCGATCGGAGGTGACAACAACCAGTTCGACCGCTTTAACCTCACGCTGCTTCCATCAGCGGAAAGCTGCCGCCGGTATTGGCCCTGCCGGAGAGATTGGACATGGCTCATTGAATTTGGACGTGTAAGGCCGGAAGGCCTCCATCTTCTCCTGGGCACCGCGCAGTTTCGCCGAGGCGACCATGTTCATGGCCTTGGTGATCTGCGCGGTCTTCTTGACACCGTCGATCTTTGTTTTTGACTTCCTTTAAGCTCGGCATATCTGACCTTTCCTGAATTAGTTAAGACCTTTTGTCGCCTTGAAGGTATCACCAAAGCTGGTCAGTACTTTTTTGAGTTTTCCTCTGAGATCGTCATCGAAGGCCTGCTTTTCTTCTACAGATCGGTAAAGATCGACGGCTCATTGGACTCAATATAGTTGTACAGTTCCGTCTCGTAATCAGCCAAGAGTATCGACCGGCAGTTTATCCAGGTAACCCTTGGTGCCGGCATAGATGATGGATGACCTGCTTTTCCATCGGCAGCGGCTGATACTGCGGCTGCTTGAGAATTTCAACCAGACGCTCACCGCGGGTCAGCTGGGCCTGGGTGGCGGCATCGAGATCGGAACCGAAAGCGGCAAAGGCGGCCAGTTCACGATACTGGGCCAGATCAAGACGCAGCGTACCGGCAACCTGCTTCATGGCCTTGACCTGGGCGGCACCACCGACGCGGGAAACCGACAGACCGACGTTGATCGCCGGACGAACACCGGAGAAGAACAGGTTCGGCTCCAGGTAGACCTGACCGTCGGTAATGGAAATAACGTTGGTCGGGATAAAGGCGGAAACGTCACCGGCCTGGGTCTCGATGATCGGCAGCGCGGTCAGGGAACCGGCGCCGAGTTCGTCGTTGACCTTGGCGGCACGCTCGAGCAGACGGGAGTGGTTGAAGAAAATATCACCGGGATACGCCTCACGTCCCGGCGGACGACGGAGCAGCAGGGAGAGTTCACGATAGGCAACGGCCTGCTTGGAAAGATCATCGTAGATGATCAGGGCATGCTGGCCGTTGTCGCGGAAATACTCGCCCATGGAGCAGCCGGCAAACGGCGCGATATACTGCATCGGCGCAGGATCAGAGGCACAGGCGGCAACCACCGTGGTGTACTCCATGGCGCCATGCTTGCGCAGCGCCTCAACAACCAGGGCAACCGTGGATTTCTTCTGACCGACGGCCACGTAGATACAATGAACATCGGTGTTTTTCTGGGCGATAATCGCATCAACACAGAGTGCTGTCTTGCCGATCTGACGGTCGCCGATAATCAGCTCACGCTGTCCGCGGCCGACCGGAGTCATGGCGTCAACGGCCTTGGCGCCGGTATAGCATGGCTCATGCACACCCTTTCTGGCGATAACGCCGGGAGCCAGCACCTCGATCTTGGAGGTGTGCTTGGCATTGATCGGGCCCTGGCCGTCAATGGGCTGGCCGATACCGTCAACAACACGGCCTTCCATTTCCGGACCAACCGGAACCTCGGCGATCCTGCCGGTCCGCTTGACGATATCGCCTTCCTTGATATCGGCAACATCACCAAGAACCGCACAACCGACGTTGTCCTCCTCAAGGTTCAGGGCAAGTCCCATGATGCCGCCCGGAAACTCCAGCAGCTCCATGGCCATACAGTTCTGAACACCATAGACACGGGCAATACCGTCACCAACCGAAATAACGGTACCGGTCTCGTTCAGGTCATACGCTGGTCTCGTATTCCCCAATCTGATCTTTGATAATCTGACTGATTTCTTCGGCTTTGATCTGCATCTATTCTCTCCCCTTAATGGAATCTTTTAAACCTGTAAGTTGTGTTTTTATACTTCCATCCAGAACCAGATCTCCAACCTTGGCGATAATGCCGCCGATGATGGAAGGATCGACACTGGTGGTCAGCTCAACCTTCTTGCCTGTTAACTTTTCTAAGTGTGTCTGAACTTTGCCTTGCAATTCATCACTCAGCTCAATTGCCGAAATAACATTGCCATGACTGATATTTTTTTCTTCATCAACCATGATCTGGATAGGCTTCCGCTATCTCCGGCAATATCTCAGCCCGTTTTTTCTGCACCAACAGATTCAGGAAATTGCCCAGGATCTTGTCAACGTCCATGGACCTGACAATACCAGCCATGACCTTTTCTCTGACATCCATCGGATAGAGAGGATTGGTCAGGGCATCTGCGACTTCAGGGTTGGTGTGTAAAGAGTCGGCCAGCCCCTGCAGAGCGTCATTATACGCCTCGTATGTACCCTTTTCCTTGACCGACGGTAAAAATTGCCTTGGCGTATCTTTTTGCGAGGATTGTCTGTTTCACTGTACGGCCCCCACTTTATCTAAGTAATTTTCAATAATCTTCACCTGATCATCGGCGGTGAGATTCTTCACGATGAATTCTTCAGCCATGACCGCGGCCTGATCGGCGACCTCATTTTTCAGAGTCCGGCGGGCTTCGACAATCTCGTTCTGAATCGGCCATCTCAGCCGACGCTTGAGATCATGCAGCTGCCTGTTCGGCCTTCTCAATGATCTTGGCCTTTTCGATCTCCGCCTGAGCGATTGCCCTTTCAACGATCTTGTCGATCTCTTTTTCTACCGTTGCCAGTTTGGCCTCAAATTCATTATAGTGATTTTTCCGCTTCGTCCCGGTGTCGTCTCCAGGTCTTCAATCTCATCTCTTGATCTTCTTGCGCCGTGCCGGAAAGCGCTGAACCGATTGGTTTGGCGCCGAATTTCACCAGAATGATCATCAGGGCAATGAAGTTGACAACCCGCCAGACCAGATCTTTTAACTTTCAGGAGACAGGCTGCCTTCACCATGACCGCCACCAGAGTGCCTCAGCGGCTGTGCCATGGGCTTCGCCGTGCCCTATCGTGGGCACCATCGGTGGCTTGCTCGACAGCTCCACCATGATCGTCGCCGGCAGCCGGCTTGTCAGAGGCGAAACGACGTACGCTCACCGACAGCGCAAACCAGAGCGCCGCCATCAGCATGACCAGGCTGGACATCGGTCCAAGTTTCTTCATTGTTAGAGACGCCCTCCCCAGAATTTTGCTGGCCATGTCTGTTGCAAATCCTTCAAGATTGGCCTTGAGTCCTGCCCTGGCCTCACCGATCTGGGTATTGATGCTGAGCCAGTTGTTTCTCCTTGAACGCCTCGACTTCAGCCTTGATTGATGCCAGTTTCTCATCACCGACAGCCTGGGCATCGGCCCGTGCTGCATCCAGTGCCGCTTTCGCCTTGCCGGAAGCCTTTGTCATCTTTGGCATCAACCTCTTCCTGGCGGAGACTGCGCATTCTTCTCGAACTTCGCCACCTCATCCTGCATTCCCTGCATCTTTTCAGAGCGCTCTTTCAGGATCTTCTTTATCGGCTTGTAAAGACCCCGTTGAGCAGAAACATGAGAACAATCATGTTGATCATCTGAATCAACAACGTGATGTCAATCGTGACCATGTTATAGGCTCCTGATTTGCAGAAATAAAAAACAACCATTCCCGAAGGAATGAAAATTGAACTCAACACGGATACAAATAGGGTCGAATAATGGCATAAATAAAAATGAATGACCATTCACAACAGCACAAAACTTTTACTGCAAATATATCTGCTCTGTCAACTACTTTATCGTGGCTCAAAACCTTAGTGTCAGCCCTTTTTCCATCTTTTTTGCGCTCGGTTTAACAGGTGCCAAAAGGCCGCCCGAAGCCACTGGCCAGAGCTTATTTTCTATGGCGCAGCACTGCCCGATAGCGAATTGCCGGCCGACCGGCAAGGCTGAGCAATGCCCGGGCTACGCGCCGGCCAGCTGAGCAGCCGCCTACTGACCCGCCAGGCGTGCAATAATCTGCGGGACGGCCGCAATCGCGTCACCAACTTTATCCGCCAGCGGCCCTCCCGCCTGAGCCATATCCGGCCGGCCTCCACCTTTGCCGCCAACGATTGCGGCCACTTCTTTACCACCTCACCGGCCTTGAACCTACCGGTCAGATCCTTGGAGACGATCGCCAGCAGGGCCGCCTTACCGTTGATAGTACCGCCGAGAACCGCGATGCCGGTGCCCATCTTGTCGCGCACCTTATCACCCACCTCGCGCAGCGTTTTCGGGCTGTCCAGCGGGATTTGAGCGGCCAGCACCGGTACGCCGCCCACCTCCACCGCAGCGTTGAGAATCTCTTCGAGATCGGAACTGGCAAGCTGGGTCGAAAGAGCTGCGACCTGTTTCTCAAGCTTTTTCTGGTTTTCGAGCAGATGTTCAAGCTTTGGTAATAATCTCCGCGGGCGTCGCGTTGAGTTTCTCGCCAATCGCAGCTTCTCTGCGCGACAACTGCTGCAGCAGCGCCACCGCCTGTCTGCCGGTAACCGCCTCAATTCTGCTCACCCCGGCGGCAATTCCCGATTCAGAGAGGATTTTAAAAACACCGATAGCTCCGGTAGCCTGAACATGGGTGCCGCCACACAGTTCCTTACTGACCGGCGCCATGCTGACCACCCGCACCTGTTCACCATATTTTTCGCCAAAAAGGGCCATTGCCCCTTCGCCAAAGGCCTCTTCCCGACCCACGATCTTGGTCTCGACCGGGTAGTTCTGTCCGGATCTGTCTCATTGACGCGCATCTTCGATCTCGCCAATTTCATCAGGCGTCAAGGGCAGAAAAATGGGTGAAATCAAAACGCAGACGGTCAGGAGTCACCAGCGAGCCGGCCTGTTTGACATGATCGCCCAGCATCTCCCGCAGGGCCGCATGCAGCAGATGGGTGGCGCTGTGGTTGGCTTCGGTATCATCCGGCGTCTGCGCTGCCTGCAACCGACCAGTTCGACCTCATGCCAGGCGTCAGCCTTCCGTTATCACTGAATATGGTGCAGGATAATGCCTTCCGCTTCGGCGGATGGTGGTCAGTAACATCGGCCCTTTCCCTTAGTCCCAGGTCAGTTTTCCGACATCGCCAACCTGCCCGCCGGCTTCTGCGTAAAAAGGTGTTGCATCGCTGAACAGCCGGCCCTTCTGACCTGCCTCGAGCGCAGCAACCTCATGCCCGGCCTCATCGAGCAGTCCCTGCACAAGGCCTGAACCGGTATATGATGTCGTAACCGAAAACTCGGATCGGATGCCGGCTTCGATCAGCCGTTTCACGCCCTCTTCCTTGAGCTGGACGCCTTCGTCTTCGCGGGAGGCCCGAGATTGCGAGCGCTGCTCTCCATCGCCTGCTGAAACCCGCTTCATCAAAGACGATACCACGTTCAAGCGAAATATCTCGGACGATATCAACCGGAAAACCGAAGGTATCATAGAGTTTGAAGATAAAATCACCGCTGATCACCGGCATGCCGCTTCCTGCTGGCGCTGCAATCTCCTCGATCGAGCATGGCCAGGCCGTGTTCAAGCGTCTCGCCGAAGCGTTCTTCCTCATTGTTGACCACCTTGTCGAGCAGTTGAGCGGTATCTGCTCAGGTGCGGATAGGCAGCGAGCATTGATTCCACCACAGCCAGGCAGGCCTGATGCATAAACGGACCTGCGAAAGCCCGAGATTCCTGCCGAAACGGATGGCCCGCCGCATACACCCGCCGCAGCACATAGCCCCGTCCTTCATTGGAGGGCAGCACACCGTCGGCAACCAGAAATGAGGTGGCCCGGACATGATCGGCAATCACCCGCATGGCCGTATCATCCGGCCGGATCGTTGCCGTAGGTTTTGCCCGACAAGTGCTCAAGCCGGCTGATGACCGGGGAAAACAGGTCCGAATCATAATTGTTGTATTTGCCCTGCAGCACCGCCGCCACGCGCTCCAGTCCCATGCCGGTATCAATACTTGGTTTGGGCAGCGGCGTCATGGTGCCGTCCTGCGGAACGGTTGAACTGCATGAAGACCAGATTCCAGAGCTCCAGAAAACGATCACAATCACAGCCCAGCGCACACTCAGGTCTGCCGCAGCCCGGCTCCTGCCCCCTGGTCGATATGAATCTCGGAACAGGGGCCGCAGGGGCCGGTATCGCCCATGGCCCAGAAATTATCCTTTTCGCCGAGACGAACGATTCGGCCTTTGGGCAATCCCTCGATCTGCTCCCAGAGTTCCTGGGCCTCATCGTCGTCCTCGTAAACCGAGACCCAGAGCTGTTCCGGGGCTATGCCAAGTTCCTCGGTCAAAAACTCCCAGGCAAAATCAATCGCCTCTTTCTTGAAATAATCGCCAAAGGAAAAATTGCCGAGCATTTCAAAAAAGGTGTGATGCCGGGCGGTATAACCGACATTTTCAAGATCATTATGCTTGCCGCCGGCCCGCACGCAGCGCTGGCTGGTGACCGCCCGTACATAGTCCCGCTTTTCCTCACCCATGAAGACCGTTTTGAACTGCACCATCCCGGCATTGGTAAACAGCAGGGTCGGATCATCCTGGGGCACCAGGGAGGAACTCTCAACAATGGTATGGTTTCTGGACTCGAAATAGTCCAAAAATCTGGCTCGAATTTCGTTTCCGGTCATCATGACTCAATTCCGCTTGAATCTGTCTTGGGCATCAGCTTGCTATGACGCTGCCGGTTGACATGCTTCTCAGATCATCTGCCCAAACGTACAAAAAATGTCGTATAGTAAACTATTTTATCAGTCGCGGTTTAAACAATTGCGCAGAACAATACACTTGTCGGCAGGTCGCAGGCGGTGCCGCCTGCAGACCACACAGACGCATGCCGCTGGGCACCTGGTGGTCAAAGCTTCAGGCGCCGTCCGGTTTGAGCGGGGCCCAGTTGATTTCCCGGCCGGCTTTGAGCAGATCGGTTACGTGGAAATCCCTGCCTTATCAAGCTTTTTGACCAGATACAGAAACAGATAGGCGGTCTGCAATGCGTCTTCCAGCGCATCATGGGCTTCGAAGAACGGCAGGTTGAGACTCGCGGCTGAGTTTCTGCAGATTGTAGCCGCCGTTTTCCGAGTGGTACTGAACCATGAAAATTCCCGAGTACCATCCGTTTGTATATCTGGGCCATGCGCATGGTATCGAGGTTGGGGTTGGCAAGTGTACCGTTGTAGAATCTTTTGGTGGCCCGGTTCAAGAACGTGGTATCTATCCATACATAATGGCCGACCAGCAGGTCGGTGCCGACAAATTCGACAAACCGGGGGAGTACCTCGACCAGCGGCGGTGCTTCCTTCAGCTGCTCCGGAGTGATCCTGTGGATCAAGGTAGCCTTGGTATGATCCGTGTTTTCCGGCCGGACATAGTAGTGAAAGGTGTCGCTCAGATCGATCTGCAGAGCGCTGATCCGTACCGCTCCAATGGCGATGATCTCGTCTTTTTTGCGGTCCAGACCGGTCAATTCGGTATCAAAGACCACGTAACTGTAAGCCGAGAGCTTTCTGATGTGTCAAAGTGCCGGAACAGGCTGTTGTTGGAGGCAATCAGTTCGTCATGCCTGCGAAATCGGGCAAACCTGCTGATTAAGCCGCGCACCTAGAGGCCCCGTGGGTGTGCGCCAGAATATCGTGCATCTGGGAAATCACTTCAAAACCGTCCTTGAGCATGCGTTTTTCCAGATCACTGAGTTCCTCCGGATAGATCACGTCATCGGGCTCAATTCCTTTTTCAATCTGGCTGAGCTGATGAATCACCCTGACCTGCATCTGCATCTCAAAGGCATCGATCATTGTCTCGTAAAGCTCGCCGGACAGCACCTTCCCGGCCCGAAGCCGTTTCAGGCGGGTCAGCGTGTGGGTCTGCCTGATCGAGTGGCGCAGGCTCAGAACCCGGGCAAAGTCGACGAACGGGCTGAGCCCCCGCACCTTGATGTTAAAGCGCTCCCGATGGTCCCCATTCTGTTCGACCAGAAAATGTTTGAAAAAAGAAAGCGGCGGCCGAAGCGAGAGCGCGTGGCGTATCAGCGCATCGACAATCTGGTTGTTCCGGCCACTGCGGGTCATCACGAAATCCCGCAGATCCACGGCAAGTTGTTCGGTTCCGTAGCCGTGACGAAAATCGAAGAAAATTGCCGCCCCGAGCTGCTCAGCATAGTCATCTCCGTCGATCCAGTCGGCGAATTGCTGCTTCCAGCCGGACAGGGGTCGGCACCATCGCGGGTTGCTGGCCATCGAGTTGTCTGGACAGGACGGATAACCGCATTTCATCAGATGATAGGCCGCCTGTTCTCCGAAAGTGCTGAAGTATCTTGCAACCTCATCGGCCTTACCTGCTTCCGGATCGCAGTAGACGATGCCGTTGTCCTGGTCGGTTTTAAAGGTCTGCTCACCCCTGCCCTCGCTGCCAAACAGCAGCCAGCAGTACTTGTAGCGGGGCGGGTCCCAGCTGCGGTGCAGCAGGGTCAGGATCCGGGAAAGCATCTTTTCGTTGATCAGGCCGATCATCCGGCAATATTGTCGGCCTTTGCCCCCTCATTGATGATGTTTCTGACAATCCCGCTGACTTTTTCCGCCAGAGAGTAGAGCCCTTCGAAATCGCTCTGCGCCGCCTATTTCCTTGAACAGATAGTATGGCGAATTACCCTGCTGCACCATGATATCATGGCTGGTGATGACTCCGATGATCCGGCCAGCCTGCTCGACACCCAGATGATGGATCGAGGTGGTCATCATCTTGAGCAGCACGTCGAAGCAGAGCATCTGTGCGGGCACGGTCTTCAGCGGACTGCTCATAATCGAGGAAACCGGTTCCCGAAAGTCCCTGCCCGCAGCGATCACCTTGCCCCTGAAATCGGTATCGGTGACGATGCCGATCATCGACCCGGGGTCCTCGTCGACATAGACGAGCAGAGAACCGATGGCCTGTCGGGCCATGATTGCCGCACTCTCCTGAATCGAAGTGCTGGCGGACACGGAAAACAGCGGTTTGGTCAATTCGCCGGCCCTGGTGTTGAAAAGAAAGAGTTCCTCACTGCTTCTTCTGGTCAGCTTGTTTTTTCGCAGCTCGCTGTAGGCGGTGGCCACCACGTTGTCGGAGAAACTCTTCAGATAGTAGTGGGCAATCGCCAAATTGCTCTGGACCAGCTGTTTGAATACTTCCGCCGGTATCAGGAAGCAGAAGGTGTCCTCCACCGTCTCGATATTGAGGTTCGCCTGGGTTCCCCGGATAATGCCCAGCGCTCCAACATTAGCGCCGACTCCCCGGTAATCTTTGAGCACGATCTCGCCGTCTTCGTCGGTGATGAAGGCGCGCACACCACCCCGCTGGATCAGATAGAGATGGGTGACCTCGGATTCATTGTAGGTCATGATCCGAGTGCCTTTCGGGATAAAAATCGATTTTACAGTGCAGCGCCAGCCTGCTACAATGCTTCTTCCGACAGCTCTTTAAACGGCATGGTCTCTTTCAAAAAAGAAACCGCCACTTCCGGTGCCACCGCATGCACGCTGCCGTCAACGGCGGGTACCAAGGCGGTGGTTTGCCGCCTCTTTTTGTCTCTACTTTTTAGCACAAATTAATCCTTCAGCAATACGGTGACTGATGACCACTGGTCGGTTAACGACAACAGTATAACACACTATTTTACAGAAAATAAAAAGGCCTATCGAGCGGTGCCGGGCAAAGACCGGGGCCAAGGCGGCACGTCTGGCTCAGCAGCGCGAGAGGTGAAGCTATGTAGTATGGACTGAGCCAGGAGGGGCAATATCAAGACGATGCAACCGGGCAATGGCCCTGGAGCAAGGTTAGAAAAATTCGTTTTCCAGCGCCTTTTTCCCGTCAATCAGATCATCAATCACACCGAGGATCAGCCAGGGTCGAGGTGTCGCCGAAATCGCCGAAGTCGTCGGCGGCGATCTTGCGCAGAATCCGGCGCATGATTTTACCGCTCCTGGTCTTTGGCAGCCCGGGTGCATACTGGATGATGTCCGGCGAGGCGATCGGTCCGATTTCACTGCGTACGTGCACCCTGAAGATCCCCGAGAAGTTCGGCTGTCTGCTCCCCATGCTGGACTCAGGGTGACGATACGGCATAAATAGCCTGTCCCTTGATCGGGTGCGGCATACCGACCACGGCAGCCTCTGAACCAGCGGGATGGGAAACCAGGGCTGACTCGATCTCGGCCGTACCCAGCCGATGGCCCGAGACGTTGATGACGTCATCGAGCCGGCCCATGATCCAGAAATAGCCGTCTTCATCGCAGCGCGCCCCGTCGCCTGCATCGTAGATAGCCGGGAAATTCATCGAAATAGGTTAGCCGGAAGCGTTCAGGATCTCCGTAGATGCCCCGCAGCATTCCCGGCCAGGGTCGGCGGATTACCAGGTGACCGCCTTCATTGCTGCCGGCCGGCTGACCCTCTTCGTTCAGAATCGCCGCATCGATACCGGGCAGCGGCCGGGTGGCGGAACCGGGTTTCAGCCTGGTGGCATAGGGCAGCGGTGAGATCATGATGCCGCCGGTCTCGGTCTGCCACCAGGTATCGACGATGGGCAGCCTGCCCTTCGCCGACCTGGAGATGGTACCACATCCAGGCCTCGGGATTGATCGGCTCGCCGACCGAGCCGAGAATGCGCAGCGAGCTGAGATCGTGCTTCTGATCGGCTCGTCGCCAAAACGCATCAGGGCCCGGATTACGGTCGGCGCGGTATAGAAGATGTTGACCCTGAATTTCTCGACTATCTGCCAGAACCGGTCCGGTCCTGGATAGGACGGAACACCTTCGAACATCAAGGTGGTCCCGCCCAGCCCCAGCGGCCCGTAGAGCGTATAGGTATGGCCGGTGATCCAGCCGATATCAGCGGTACACCAGTAGATATCCTCATCCTTCAGGTCGAAAACCAGCTGGGTCGTGTGCATTGCATAGGTGAGATAGCCGCCGGTGGTGTGCACCACGCCCTTGGGTTTGCCGGTCGAGCCTGAGGTGTAGAGTATAAACAGGATGTCCTCCGCCTCCATCGGTTCCGGCTCACAGAAAGCTTCGATATCGTCCGCCGCCATTTCCTCGTGCCACCAGCTGTCTCGACCGGGCTGCATGGCCACTTCATTATCGGCCCGTCGCACGACGAGACAGATGTCCACCGAATCACACTCCTCCAGTGCTTCATCGCCGTTGGGCTTCAACGGAATTGCCTTGCCCGCTCTGATCACCGCATCCGCGGTGATCAGCAGTTTTGCCTCGCAGTCCTGAATGCGATTCTGCAGGCTGACAGCCGAAAATCCGGCAAAAACGACCGAATGAACCGCACCGATCCTGGCACAGGCCAGCACCGCGATGGCCAGCTCTGGAATCATCGGCAGATAGATCGCCACCCGGTCTCCTTTACCGACACCTTTTTTGCGCAAAACGTTGGCACAGCGGCAGACCGCTTCATGGAGCCGAGCGTAGGTGAAAGTGCGCACCTCTTCCTCCGGTTCGCCCTGCCAGATCAGCGCGCACTTGTCCCCTCGTCCGCTGTCCAGGTGGCGGTCGAGGCAGTTGCAGGAGACGTTGAGGGTCGCTCCGTCGAACCAGCGCACCCGAGGTTCGTTAAGATCGGCTTCAAGCACGCTGTCCCATTTGGAAAACCAGCTCACCAACTCCTCAGCACGCTCCCCCCAATAACCTTCCAGATCGTCCATCGAGCGCTGATAAACACGCTCATACACACTGATATCGCCTATCCAGGCCTGGCTTCGGCCTTGCTCCGGCGGCTCGAAATAGCGGTTCTCGCTCAGCAGACTGGTAATCTTATCATCAATATCGCTCATCAAGCTCTCCTTGTGATAAACCGCTCACCGCACCCCGCAGAAAGGCAGGGAACAACGCGTTCATCAATATAAATGATGATAAATTAAAACACATCTTATGGTTGATTTCTATAAAAAAATAGGCATATTACCACGCTGCAGCAGAGAGCCAGACCCTGATGCTGTCAGTCCTCCTGGTAAGATGCCCCCGCGGATTCCCAAAAACTCCCGGGTGTGATAAAAAGTTCTTTACTATTTTTTATTTGAAAATTAAATTAAACACTGAAATAATATATTTTTTGGTTAGGAAAATTTGGGGGGGGGGAGAGCCAGATGCAGGAAGACATGAAAGATGAGCAGATCGAGGTAATATCCAAACTGTTGAAATCGATGTCTCATCCGATTCGGTTGAAAATCCTCTGCCTGCTCCAGGACCATGAGATGTCGGTTGGAGACATCCGCAGCCAGGTCAAAACCACCAATGCCAACGTCTCCCAGCACCTGAATATCCTGAGGAGTCAGGGAATCATCGATTTCAGAAAAGATGCCAATTTCATCTACAACAGGATAACCGATCAGCGCATCCTCGAACTTATCCAGAAGATGCGCCAGTTGTTCTGTCCCGAGTTCTGATGGACGCCTGAGAAGTTGCTGTTCGAGGGGCCTCCAATCAATCCGCTGCTATCGCGTTACAGGAGCTCACCATGATCATCACCGACTGGATTCACACCGTCGCCGGGTTCTTTATCCTGACGAGCCTGGCCCTGGGGGTTGAAGCAAGCCCCATTTTCCACAGCAAGTACTGGCTGATCTTCACCGCCTTTGTCGGACTCAACCTGCTGCAGTTCGGCTTTTCCAAATTCTGCCCGATGGGGCTGATTCTCAAGGCCCTGGGCGTTCCGGAGAAGCGCGCCTGAGAGAAATCTCCTCAGTCGACAACCATCTTCGCCCCGCAGGAGGCCTGCCAGCAGCACTGCACATGGCTGCAGCGGTCTTTTACCCTGAAGCAGGGCTCATGGCCTTCGGCCGTTTGAATTTCGCGAATCAGCGGCTCGAGTTTAAGTCCCGCCGTCTCAATGTTGAGGCTGCCCGCCTTGGAGCGCGCCAGCGCAAACAGCGGGGAGCCTTTTAGAAATTTTTTCTTGGTCATCTCTATTCCTTTTTGGTTCGATAACGATTGGCAACAGCGGCACGGTCGCCGTTGTTGGACTTTTTCCACTTGATAATACCCGCTCAGATCGGCAGAATATGCATCTCTTCTCTGATCGGGTGGTTGCCGATCAACAGCAGCCCGTTGCGGCCGTCGATCGAAACATGGTCACCAAAACCGATGTGGCGACCATTGACTTCGCAATACCGTTCAAAAACCCGCAACTGCTTGCACCCGACCACACAGGTCTTTTCCAGCCGAACCGCTACCACCGAGGCGTGCGAGGTCTGGCCGCCGCGGGAGGTAAGCAGCCCGTCTGTCAGTGAAATGACCGTGATATCCTCGGGAACCGTGTCCTGGCGAATCAGAATCAGGGGCGTTTCGGGCTCTTTGGCCCGCAGCTGGGCAATATCCTCGTCGGTGAATACCGCTTTGCCCGAAAGCGCCGAACCGGAGACGCCGATGCCTTTAGCCAGGATCGACTGGGCCAGCTTATCGGTCTCGATAAACACATTGAGATGCTCTTTCTGCTTGATGGTGATCATATCGCGGGTCTGCAGCAGATAGAGATCGTCGGCCTGCGGCCCTTCGAAAGTAAACTCTATCTCCTGAGGGCTCCAGCGCTTCTCATAGACCAGCTCACGGGCAATGGAGAGCAGCCGCTGATAGACCTCGGGGAATTTGACCTCCAGGGTTTCTTCCGGGGTGCGACCGTCCAGCGCCGCCTGCTCCAGGGATATCGCATAGGAACTGACCAGGCCCGAAACGATGTCTTCACCCTGATCACCAAAGGCATAGTCGCCCCAGAGCGCCACCCGCTGCACCTTGCGATAGGGATGGGCGGTGAACAGCACGCCGGCGCCGGCACCTTCGCTGCGGTTACCGAAGACCATCGCCTGGACGATAACTGCAGTGCCCCAGGAAGACGAAACATCCATGACGCGCCGGTAATCGAGGGCTTTCTGGTTGTCCCATGAATCGAGCACCATTTCCACCGCGCCGATAAGCTGCAGCCATGGATCGTCGGGAATACCGAGCCCGCGCCTGCGCACCAGCTTCTGGTAGTTCAAGGCCAGCTCCTTCATCTGCTCCGGAGTGAACTGACGTTTCAGCGCCACCTGATGCCGGGCCTTGGCCTCATCCATCAGCCCCTGAAAATCTTCGCGCTCAACCCCGTAGACCATGGCCCACGACTGCAGAAAACGCCGGTAATTGTCCCAGGCGAAATATTCGTTGCCGTGGGTCTTGACGAACTCCTCCACCAGGTCACTGTTCTGGCCGACATTGTGCACGGTTGCCATCATGCCGGGCATGGAGATTGCGCTGCCGCTGCGCACCGAGAGCAGCAGCGGCTTCTCCGAAGAGCCGAACACTCTGCCGGTCTGCTCCTCTATGGTGTTGAGCGCCTCCCTGATCTGGCGCATCAATTCCTGCCTGGCCTTGGAAAACCCGAAGACAACCTCCCGGCAGCGAAACACCTCGGTGGTGATCACAAAGGCCGGCGGAACCGGCTTCTGATCCTTGGTCAGGGTGATCAGGTTATAGCCCTTGTTGCCCAAGTGAATCAGATCGTGGGTGTAGGGGTTTACTTCGTTAAGCAGTGAAATGGCATTCTCCGGGTTGTAGGTCATCAGCAGATCGAGGGTCCTCTGGTCGAGGGTTTCATGCTGGCTCTCGAGTGTCTGGATGATCCGCAGGATAAAATTGTCCAGATGCTGCAGCCCAAGCGTAGAGGCGATCAGATCCCGGAAGAAACTTTCCGACAGGCCATGGACCGTATTGGCCATCAGCTCTTTGTTGTACAGAGCATGATAGCGCGGCAGCAGGTTGTCCCTGCCGATCTGGGGAATGATCAGCGAGAGATTGTTCTGGTGGATATTGGTGTAGTAGGCATAGATCACATCCTTGACCCCCTCGGAGAGGCCGCGGAAGATATCGAGATACTGGGTGTAGGAAAAACGTCTGATCTTCAGGGAACTGATCAGCAGCGCCAGGTAGGTGTCCAGCTTTCTCGAAGTAATGCCGTCGATCTGCAGCGCCCGGAGGTAGAGTTTGAGACATCTGGTGATCGAATAGAAGGTGGCCTTGGTGATAAAGGACAGATTGACGGTGTCCGGCAGCATCTCCAGGTAAATATTGGCCAGATTCTCGAGCCGGAAGGTCAGCGACAGGCTGTCGAATTTCTTTTCCCGGTATCGTGCCGTAAACCGACGGAATATCCACCGCGATATGGCGCTTGTAGTAGATGTCCTCCTGGGTCTCGAACTGTTCATCGGAGAGGATAACCTCCTTGAGCTGCTCGAGCGCGTCCAGGGTCGCATCGATGATGCCCTCGGTATCGCCTTCTTCGAGCCTGTCCAGCAGGGTCTCCATTTCCGGAAACCCGTCGCCTGCGGCCTGCTTGAGTTCCGAGCGCAGTTCCTGAAAGCCGAGGTTGTACTTTTTGTGCGATGAGCTTGAACATCCTGGCCAGCAGCGCATAGCGCGACCGTTCCCGCTTGTCGCAGTCCTGCTGCGGCCGAGAAAAGCCTCCAGTTCATCACGGTTGACGTGGAGGATATCGTCCACCTGGTCGAGCTCAAACTCGGCGATGACCCGTTCGGTCAGAATCCGCTGATCATCCATAAAGAGGCCGCTGGTCTGGATCTGGCTGAAGATTTCCGGCGGAATATAGGCCAACAGCGGCGCCTTGTCCGCGGTTTTCCAGAACAGCAAAAATCGCCCGGATAAAATCGACGATCAGATTTGAGCTCTCCACATGGCTCTGCTTGCGCAGAAAATGAATCAGCACGTCCTTGCGGCGATGGATTTCATCAAGTTCGGTGGAGACATCACGCAGCTCGCCTTCGGCGCCGATCTCGTTGAAAAAGACCGGCATCAGTTTGGTGAACTGCTTGGTCAGGTTATAGATCGGCTCGATCGGCTGATTGAGCAGCTGGGTAATATCGCGCTGAAACAGATCGGTATCTTTGACGCAGGTTCCGGTCAGTTTCAAATGGATGATCAGGGCCGAAAACAGCGTTGAACACCATTTCGGTTCCTGCATGATCAGGTTCAGCCAGACCCGGATATTGCTCAGATGGGCCGGGTTGATGATCGGCTGCCAGTTCTCGTCTACGCCGATTACATTGGCGGGCTGAAAACCAAAGCGAACGACACCCCAGAGAAAGGCCTCCACCATGCGGCTGTTGCCACGCTTGAACACCTCGCCGCCAAGCACCTGGATACACTGCAGAGAGGTATGCGGATACTTGCGGACATTGGCCTTGAGCAACTGGAAGGTGGTCAGCAGAAACTCCTCGATCTCCTCGAAGCTCTGCCGGCGCACCAGAACAACCAGACTGCGGTTGATCTCCCGCAGGGTCTCCTCATGAATCAGATGCAGCCCATGGGTGTCCATGATCTTGAACATAAAGAGCAGCTTCTGATTCTCGGCCAGATAAACCGAACTGTCCTGCCCAGGCTCGGCGCTGTCTGGATACTCGTCGCCATTTTCAACCAGGTGGCCGGGAACTTCCTTGTATAACCTGACAATGTCTATATGGGAGGGCAGTTCGAGAAGCCCCTCAAGGGCCTGCCGGGGATCCGGGTCGCGGGTTATCAAGCCGAGTTCCGCCTGATAGCGGCGCAGCGCCTCATGGGAAATCTGTTCGAAAATCTCTTCGCTGGGCTGGTCATCGGCGCCAAGCCGGCAGCGCTCCACAAACCAGGGCAGCGGATCGTCTTCACTGAGCCAGTAGTCATAATTTTTTCGCAGGATAAGCGCCACCAGTTCGGCGGCCGGAGCCAGGTCCACCTCCACCTCCGAGCGCTCACAGAGATGGACGAATCGGTTGATCACCCGCTTGACCGACTGCCGACCGTGGATCAGATGCAAAAGCGCGGCTTCGTCTTCCCGGTCGAGCTCAATCAGGCCCTGAAAAAGTTCGTTAAACGGCCCCATAAAAACTGCCAGCTCCGCGCCGTCAAGCTGTGAAACCAGCTTGTCCAGCCAGGCCCACTGGGCCTCGAAAATCTGCGGCAGCAAAACCAGGTTTTTAGATGAATCGTGCAGCGCCTCAAAAAACAGGGTGGAAAACAGACTGAAAGCCTTCGGGCCGTAATCGAGCTTGCGGTAGTGATGAAAATTCTTCAGCACAAAACTGCGCAGCAGCGGCAGAATCAAACTCCAGTTGCGATACGGGTGGCAGATCTCATAGAGCAGACTCTGCAGGCTGGCATGGATGCCGCGATACGTTTCCACTGCCTCGAGCAGACCCAGCAGATCCGGGCGGATCTCCACCTGCTCGTCGGTTTCCAGCAGATTCGCCTTAAGCGCGTCGGAATCGATACTGGTGTGTGTAACCGCTTTCATCAAAACGCGTTTTCCTGTTGGTGCTGCAGATCTTGCAGCAGGCCGAGCCGTGCGTCATTTTTAGCTTGACGCTTTGCCGGTTAGACCGCAGCCTGCTGCATCCTTTGCCGAACCGCTAGACCAGCTTGCGCGATTCCATGTGCAGGATCAGATCGAGCATCCTGTTGGAGTAGCCCCACTCGTTGTCATACCAGCTCATGACCTTGACCGTTTTGCCGATCACCTTGGTGCACTGCCCGTCGATAATGGAGGAGTGCGGATCGCCCTGAAAATCGATGGAGACCAGCGGCAGGTCGGTGTAGGCCAGGTAGCGATTGGCTGCATCGCTGAGGGCTTGATTGACTTCGCTGACCGTGGTTTCCCGCTCCACCTCCATCACCGCATCAACCAGCGAAACCGTCGGCGTCGGCACGCGCACCGCCAGGCCGTCGAATTTCCCTTTCAAGGCCGGGATCACCAGGGAAACGGCCGCCGCAGCGCCTGTCTTGGTGGGGATCATCGACAGAGCCGCGGCCCGGGCCCGGCGTAGATCCGAGTGAGGGAAGTCAAGCAGGCGCTGATCCCCGGTATAGGCATGCACCGTGGTCATCAGGCCGCGCTGGATACCGAAATTGTCGAGAATAACCTTGGCCATCGGGGCCAGACAGTTGGTGGTACACGAGGCATTCGAGACCACATGGTGCATTGTGGGATCGTATTCATCCTCGTTCACCCCCATCACAAAGGTCTTGACGTTGCCTTTGGCTGGGGCAGAAATAACCACCTTCTTGGCTCCGGCGTCGATATGGCTGCCAGCCGAGTCCGCATCCCGAAAGATACCGGTGCACTCGGCAACATAGTCGACGCCCAGGTCTCCCCAGGCAATATCGGCGGGGTTACGGTGCTCCGATACCGCTATATGTCGGCCGTCCACCACGATACCGTTGTCATCGCTATGCACCTCTCGACTGATGGTTCCCATCACCGAATCATATTTCAGCAGGTGGGCAAGTGTTGCATTGTCGGTCAGATCGTTGATGGCCACGACTTCAATATCACCAAAAGCCGGGTCATCATCGATTGCTCTGAATATATTCCTGCCGATCCGACCGAAGCCGTTGATTCCAATCCTCACAGTCATTGCATCTCTCCTTGGTTAATACTGTTAACTCGTTGTGGCGAATCAAGCCGCCGTTTTAATGATCATTGCTGTTATCATCAGCGCTGGTCTCAGCCAGACTATCAAGAACCATGGCTGTCTTCCATCTTCCACACCCCGGTGCATCACCAGCCGCAGGTCGCTCAGCCAGAAGCCAAAATGTCCAGATAGGCAAGGTGGGCCTGCCAACATTTTTTATATAATGCCACATAGGATTTCATTACGCTCTCCCAGCTGTGCTGCCGCTTGATCTTTTGCACCGCTGCAATTTGCATGGCTCGAAGCGCCTCTTTATCCTGAAATAGTTTATGGGCCCGCTGCAGCGCCTCGCTGAGCGTTTCCGGACTGTTATCTGTATAGGCAATACCGGTTTGGTTATCCACCACCTTGACCAATCCGCCGATATGATGCACGACCGGCAGGGAACCATATAACTGGGCGATGAAATCGGTCAGCCCGCAGGGTTCATAACGTGAGGGGATGATGAAGAAGTCTCCTGCCGCATAGAGCTCCCTTGCCAGAAGCGGGTCGTATCCCTGCAGAAAGCAGACTCTTCCACGATATCGCCTGTCAACGGCAAGGGCCGCCAGATCGGTTTCCATCCGCTCGCTGCCGCTGCCCAGACAGACAAAGGCGGCATCGGGTGCGGAATCGAGCAACAGCGGGATTGCCCGGCATAAAATATCCACCCCTTTTTGTTCACTGAGCCGGCCAATAAAGGTATACAATGCCGACGAGCAATTATCTGTTAAAAAACCATTACAGTTCGGCCGGCCGGCCGCCCTGCTCCGGGACAGCTCCTGGAACAGATGTGCTTTACAGAGCTGCTTCCCGGCCAGATTGTCTGTCTCATCGTCGGGAGCAAATAAAGCCGCGAGCCCTGACTGCTCAGCAGCAGGATTGAAGGCGGACGGGTCGATCCCGTTGGTGATGCCCTCGATCGTTACCCCCATTTCCAGCAGCCGGTGGCCAAGCCAGCCGGTCATCGCGTCGGCCTCGGTGTACTGCAGTTCATGGGCGTAATTTTCACTTACCGTATTGATTACTGCATAGGGCGCCCCGGCAAGAAACGGGTCGAAGCTCTTTCCCAGGCAGGAGTCGTCGATCACCTGCCAGGGCAGACCGGTAACGGTGCGGGCGAAAGGCAGGTCGTAGACGTCCTGGTGATAGCCCAGCCCGGCGTTATGAATGGTCACCAAGGCCGCACTCTGTCTAAAATAGCTGCGATAGCCGCTGCAGGTTCTGATCATGGCAGGCAGCACGGCGGTATGGCCATCGTGGCAATGCACAATCTGGGGCTTCTCTCCCAGCAGCATGATCAGCTCGAGCCCGGCCTTCTGCAGCAGAATGTTCATCGCAAAATAGTCAAGATGACCGCTCCCCTGAACCTTCCAGCTCTGTTCGGCCGATTCCTCCCGGGTATAGGTATAGACCCCGTTTTTCTCGAGAAAGCGCTCGCTTTCAACCAGATAGACATGCACCCGGTTGAGCACCCGGTGCCAGATGCGGACCCGCTCCACCCGCTCCTGATCGGCGTAGTCCATGGCCACCTCGAAACTCAGCGCTCTGTCTGGAGCGAGCGGGTCTGGCAGTCGGGAAAAACCCTCCTCTTCGGGGTTCATAAATCCGTAACAGGGCAGCACTGCTGATACCCTGCGCGCATTCCAGCGAGCCAGCGTAACAGAGAGCTGCGAGACAACGTCCTTCACGCCCCCGGCCCCGGCCAGATGGCCGTACTCCCGGGTGAACATCCAGACGGAGGTAATGGTCTGTGGTAATGCCACGAGCTTCCTCGAAATCGTTAATGCTGCCGAACAACCGAGCTAAACAAAACAACAAAAAGCGCAGCAATCCAATGGCCCGACGTGGCGTCAGGTCCCTATTACTGCGCTGCAATCCTGCGGCGGGCAAAGCGCATTAAGCAGACCGCCGAACCCTTGACACACTGCACCGAACCGCAAGGCCCGGCGCAGAACAGAATCCATTCAACAAATCACCCCCACAATATCGGTAACAATAGCACTTCTGTCAAGAGAACCGGCGTCGATTATACCAGGTTGTTTCACCCGTTCTTTAAGCGTTTAGCGCCGTCCCGCCGCTTCGCCAACTGCACCTGTTGGCGAATACGCAAGCCAGCGCCTGCCTGAAGCTGTCCTCTCTGCCCTTCAGCGAGCCCATCACCTCGTATCGGCCGTCAGGCAAGGGCAGCCAGAGGGGCGGCTCGGACAGGGCCCGTCATTGACGCTGCCGGTAAAAACTCATATAGTATGGGGACCTATAACAGCACAGGTCCTGGCAGACAAGTCATTGAGGCAAAGCAAATCATCCACAGCCTATCAAGAGCCGGAGAAAGCGATGAAAAGCGGACTGTTCACCGTCAAGAGTGCAAAAACCATGGAACTTATCGATATCACCGCCCTGGCCGCCTCCGAGATTAAATCGGCGGGCGGGGGCAGCGGCATCTGTATTCTTTTCAACCCACACACCACCGCAGGTCTGACGATCAATGAGGGCGCCGACCCCGATGTGCAGGTCGATATCATCGACGGGCTGAAAAAGATGGTTCCGCTGCAACATCCGTTCAGACACCTGGAAGGTAACTCGCCGGCCCATATCATGGCCTCTCTAATGGGCTCGTCACTGAATATTGGGGTGGTCAACGGTTCTTTCAAACTCGGCACCTGGCAGAAGATCTTTTTCTGCGAATTCGACGGCCCCCGCACCCGAAAGATTCATTACCATCTGCTCGAGGAAGGCTGATAATCATGCACACCCCGTCCCCCGATCCGGCCAGCATCAGCTTCGGCCTCAGTCTCGAGCAGGACCGGCGTTCCTGCGCAACCTATCTGCGCCTGCTGGGCCGCAGTGAATTTGCTGAGCTGTTCAGCTCGCGGCTCAGCTCCGAAGAAATCGATGCACTGGTGGATCTTACCGCCCAGCTCATGCGCACCCACCTGTCCAAGCAAGAGTATCACCAGGAATTTCTGGCCGGCAGCTGAGCGCCGAACCAAAACCCTGATCCGGATCTTTGATGAAAACAAAACCCCTGCATGATCTCCGGAGCTTTATCGATCTGCTGCGCGACGAAGATGATCTGCTGGTCATAGAAGAAGAAGTCGACCCGTATCTGGAGATCGCCGAAATCCACCGGCGGGTAATCGAGCGGCAGGGCCCAGCTCTGCTGTTCACCAGGGTGAAAGATTCAGCCTTTCCGGTAATAACCAATCTGTTTGGCTCGGCCCGGCGGCTGGATCTGGCATTTGGCCGCAAGCCTCAGGATTTCGTAAAAGATATCGTACACCTGGCCGAAACGATCATGCCGCCGACCCCGGCCAAGCTGTGGCAGAATCGCAGCCTCTTTCTCGAGGCCAGCAGGATCGGGCTCAAGCAGCTCAAAAATGCACCAATTCTGGAAAACTGCCAGCGTCCGCCGCGACTGGGAAATCTGCCGATGCTGACCTCCTGGCACAGCGACGGCGGCCCCTTTGTCACCCTGCCGCTGGTCTACACTGAGCACCCTGAAAGCGGGGCCCACAATCTCGGCATGTACCGTATCCAGCGCCACAGCGAAACGACCACCGGTATCCACTGGCAGATCCACAAAGGAGGCGGCTACCACTATTTCGAGGCCGAGCGAACCAATCAGCCGCTGCCCCTGACCCTGTATATCGGCGGCCCGCCGGCCCTGATGCTCTCAGCCATCGCCCCGCTGCCCGAAGACATCCCCGAGCTGATGCTCACCTCGCTGCTGCTGGGTTCCAAGCTGCCGATGGTCCAGGACCCGCTCGGCGGGCACCGGCTGGTGGCTCATGTCGAGTTTGCGGTCAAAGGGATTGTCCCCCCGCATCTGCGCCAACCCGAGGGACCGTTTGGCGATCATTACGGCTATAACTCGCTGGCACATGACTATCCGGTCTTTCAGGTTTCACACCTCTACCACCGCAATAAAGCCATTTATCCGGCCACCGTGGTCGGCCGCCCGCGTCAGGAAGATTTTTTCATCGGCGACTATCTCCAGGACCTGCTCTCTCCTCTTTTCCCGTTGGTGATGAAGGGGGTTAAGGAGTTAAAAACCTTCGGTGAAACCGGTTTTCATTGCCTGGCCGCCGCCCGGGTGGCCGACCGTTATCCGCGCGAAGCTTTTGCCTGCGGGCTGCGGATTCTGGGTGAAGGTCAGCTCTCGCTGACCAAATTTCTGATCATCACCGACGCAGCGCTGGACATCACCGATTTCAAAGCGCTCTGGACCCACGTCCTGGAGCGGGTCGACTGGAACCGTGATCTGTTCGTGTTCGCCAATGTTTCCCAAGATACCCTCGACTACACCGGTCCATCGGTGAACAAAGGCTCCAAGGCCATGCTTATGGGCCTTGGCAATGAACCGCTGCGCAAACTGGAGGAAACCTTCAGCGGCATGCTTCCGGCAGGCTGCGGCGCACCCGTTGCCTATCTGCCGGGCACGTTGGTCATCGAAGGCGCCGCCTATGAGGCCGACCCGGAACTGGCCGCCCGTCTGGCCTGCTCCTCCGGGATCAGCGGCTGGCAGGTGGCGCTGCTGGTGGACGACAGTGCAGCGGCCACCTGTTCAATGCAGGAGTTTCTCTGGACCTTTTTTACCCGTTTCGAACCGGCCGCCGATATCCACGCACGATCCGCCTCGGTCAAGCGTTTCCATGTTGGCCTGGAGCCGCCCATCGTGATCGACTGCCGGATGAAGCCCTGGTATACCGAGGTACTTGAAGTCGATCCGCCGACCAAGAGCCTGGTGGATGAAAAATTCGAGCGGATTATCCCGAAACCATGGCGCTGAGAAGAACCATCAGGCTGCAGAAATTCCTGGCCGAGTCCGGCGTCGCCTCGCGGCGCAAAGCAGAAGAGATGATCGCGGCCGGGCGAGTCAGCGTCGACGGCGAGGTGATAACCACAATGGGCCACAAGATCGACCCCGGCAGGCAGCTGGTCCGCTGCGACAACAAAATCGTCTCCCGGCTCGAAAAACCACTTTATATACTGCTCAATAAACCCCGGGGCTACGTGACCACCCTTGCCGATCCCCAGGGCCGCCCGATCGTCACCTCACTGTTGCAGGGCGTTACCGCCCGGGTCTTTCCGGTTGGCCGGCTCGACATCGATACCGAAGGGGCACTGCTGCTGACCAACGACGGCGATCTTACCCAGAGAGTCCTGCACCCCAGCCACCAGACCACCAAGACCTATGAAGTCCAGGTACGGGGGCTGTTGAGCCAAGCCCGGATAGACGAGCTCGAACGAGGCATTATGCTTGAAGGGCGCCGTACCTGGCCAGCCAGAATTACACAGTTCACCACCCATGACAATACCAGCAGACTCCATATGACCATCCACGAGGGACGCAAACGGCAGGTGCGCAAGATGTTCCAGGCGGTCGGCCACCCGGTCACCAGTCTGAAACGCATCGCCTACGGTCAACTTCGGCTCGGTTCCCTGAAAAGCGGTTCATATCGCTTTCTTACGCAAAACGAACTGAAAAAGATATTCTTATAGTTTTTCCTTTACAAACATTAAATTAGCTGATTAAATCTAAACGGTTATCGGCATATTCCGCTTTGCCGAACCACAGAGTGATAAGCTAATTAACTGGAAACACTAATAAATTTTATTCGGTTGCGATTGGATTTGCAACCATTTGAATTTATTCTCGATTTAGTTTGTAGCTGAGTTGGGGCTTTTGTTCGCAGGAAAACCCTGATACGTGCGTAGACCTTTGCCAACAGGAGTATCACATGAACAAATCAGAACTGATCGAGGCTTTGGCCCAGGACATCGGAGTTCCCCATCGCGAAGCGGCCGCGATCACCAATACCGTGATCGATACCATGACTGAAGCACTTGCCCGCGGTGAAAGCATCGAAATCAGGGGGTTTGGCAGCTTCGTGATCAAGGAATACGGCTCCTACGAAGGACGAAATCCGAAAACCGGTAAAAAAATCAAAGTCAGCCCCAAGAAACTGCCGTTCTTCAAGGTCGGCAAGGACCTTCGGGAACAGGTAAACACAAGCAAGTCCTAGCCGGGGCCCCCGCACCCCGATGAGACCGGCCAGCCGACTCAGCCTGCTCAGCGGCTTCCGACGATTCGGCCTACCAGATCATAGGTCTGCGCCTCGGTGATTTTTACCTCAACGATCTCACCGGGGCGTGTTTCCCCCTCATTTATCAGCACACAGCCATCGATATCCGGGGCCTGATATTTGGTTCGCCCCTCCAGCAGCAGATCGGTCTCTTTACTGAGTCCCTCGACCAACACCTGCTGAGTGGTTCCGACGAAGCGCTGCAGCTTTTTCCTGGAAATCTCAGACTGCACAGCCAGGATCCGCTGCAGCCGCTCCTGCTTGGTCACTTCTCCGATCTTTCCCGCTAGTTTTACCGAGGAGCTGCCCTCTTCATCGGCATAGACGAATACCCCAACGTGATCGAGCGCTGCCTCATTCAGGAAGTCGACCAATTGGTCGATGTCACGCTGTGTTTCACCTGGAAATCCGACCAGAAAAGTGGTCCGCAGGGCCGCGTCCGGCAGCAGTGTCCGGACCCTGCTCAGCAGGGCCTGGATATCTTCAGTTCGATAGCGTCGGTTCATCGCCTGCAGGACCGGCGTGCTGACGTGTTGCAGCGGGATGTCGAGATACGGGACGATGCGCGGGTTCCTCGCCACCAGTTCGAGCAGTTCATCCGGGATGGTTGAAGGATAGAGGTAGAGAAGACGAATCCAGTCAATCGAGGTTTCGTCCAGCAGCCTTCGCAGCAGACCAGCCAGGTTTCTTTTGCCATTCAGATCGAGACCGTAAGCGGTCAGATCCTGGGCCACCAGGGACAACTCCCTGACGCCCTGCGCTTCCAGCTGCCGTGCCTCGAAGACGAGATCATTGAGCGCCCTGCTTCGCAGCCGGCCGCGGATGGAAGGGATCAGACAATAAGAGCAGTGATTGTCGCACCCCTCGGTGATTTTCAGCCAGGCCCTGAAAAAGGGAGTCGAAAGCCGCCTGGGAAGCACCGCATCCATCAGAAATAGATCCGGTCTCACCAGCCGCGGGCCGACCGTTCCAGACAGCAGTTTTTCCAGCAGGGCTGGTACCTGGGGGATCCCTTCGGTGCCGACGAACAGATCGACTTCCGGGAGTTCGCTTGCAAGGGTGTCCCGGTAGCGCTGCACCAGGCAGCCGACAACCACCAGCTTTTTGCCCGGCGCATCTGTTTTGAGCCGGCTGAGCTGCAGAATCTCTTCGATACTTTCTTCAACCGCAGGCTGGATGAAACCGCAGGTATTGATCAGCAGAATTGAGGCGTCTTCGGGCTTGTCGAGACCCTGCCAGCCATGTTTTTCAAGCAGCCCGTAGATCACTTCCGAATCGACCAGATTCTTTGGACAGCCAAGACTGACCAGATGAAAAGACCTGTTCACCGCGTCATCTCCCGATGCAGTCCGAAATCAATCAGATTGTCGATAACTACCCGGCAACGCTGGGTAAATTCAGGATGGGAAAATCCGGGTTTCCAGGTATTTCTCCAGAGCTCATCGGATACCACAAAAAGCCCGCCAAAGGACACCTTTCTGAACTGCGCCACCGCGCACAGCGCACTGAATTCCATATCCACGCCGCCGACACCGTAACGCTCCCGCAGACCAATCAGCTCAGAACGGCGTTCCCGGTAAGGCGCATCGGTTGACCAGATCGTCCCCTGCCGCAACCTGAGATCATACTGACTGGTGAATGCTTTAAATTGATCAAGAACTCTCCCGGAGGGCTGCAGCACTTTTTTTCCACCATAATGGGGCGAAACCCCTTCCCCGGCAACTGCCCGCTCGCCGATCAGCAGTTCGCCGATGGACAAACCCGGATCGATCGTGCCGCAGCAGCTCACCAGCCAGATTTCCCGCACCCCGAGAACGATCAGCTTTTCGACGATCAGGGCCGCAGCAGCGGCCCCGAGGGCGGGGCCGGCCAGACACAGCCGGGCCTGCGCATCCACCATGATCTCGGTTTGATTCAGCGTTCTTGAACTTCCCAGGTGCACAGAAAAACGGCGGGCCGCTTGTTCGGCCTCCGCCGGATTAACCACCAGCAGGGCCCGGCCGGGCAAGGTTTTCTCGTTTCTGCCCCGCCGCGGTTCAATAATGAGATCAGGATCCTGATTCATGGATTTAAAACTGGTCACCTTTTTAAGAGG
This sequence comes from uncultured delta proteobacterium, assembly GCA_963707715.1. Lineage (GTDB taxonomy): Bacteria > Desulfobacterota > Desulfobulbia > Desulfobulbales > Desulfocapsaceae > JABDQA01. The sequence continues at coordinate 125,060 of CAVPRJ010000012.1, read as the reverse complement.
CTGGCCTGATTTGTTATTTTTCATCTGCTGGAAGATATCAACCTATTCTCTATCAAGCTGATTAATTATAAGACAGTGATGGGCCGGGGGGCAAAAAGAAAAGGGCCGCAGAATCTCTGCAGCCCCTCTCACCACCCACAGGGGTGATCGTCTTCTTAGGTGCCTGCTACATCAGCGGATTGGCATACAACAGGATCAGGGAAATAACGAGTCCGTAAATAGCAACTGATTCCGCCAGCGCCATACCGAGGATCATGAAAACCATCAGTTTCGGCTGCACTTCAGGATTACGGGCCAGACCCGTGGTTGCACCCTGACCGACGAGGCCGATGCCAATGCCTGCTCCAATAGCGGCAAGACCGATGGAGAGTCCGGCGCCGAGACAGATCAATGCTAATTGCAGATTACCTTCCATTTTGTTTTCTCCTTGTAAAAGTTAGTTTAGTTGGCCTTCTTCCTTGATGTCTAAAAAACAGCGGCTAGAAACGGCTTGTCAATGCGCATGCTCCTGGGCCTGCCCGAAATAGACCACGGCCAGCAGGACAAAAACCATCGCCTGGACCAGAGAAACGAGGACGCCGAGCAGCATGATCGGCAGCGGTGCAAAAAATGCCCCGGCCAGCATGAAGAGGATGCCGAGCAGCGTTTCTTTAGCCATGATATTGCCAAACAGACGAATAGAGAGTGAGATCAGACGGGCAAGGTTACTGATAATTTCGATTGGCAGCATGAGCGGAACCAGCCACCACATCGGCCCCATAAAATGTTTGTAGTAGCTCAAGCCATGCTCACGGAGGCCGATAAAATGATGACTGACCCAGACGATAATGGTCAACGCGAGCGTGGTGTTTAAACTCGAAGTCGGAGACATGAAGCCCGGGATCAGACCGATCAGATTAGCCACGGCTATATAAAGTCCGAAGGTGGTGAGCATCGGAAAGAACTGGTCAGTGAGTTTTCTGCCCATATTGTCGGCAAAGAAATCATCCAGGCCGCCTATCACGATTTCCCAGAAATTCTGACCTTTCCCGGGAACCATCTCCAGATTGCTCACGGTCAGTTTGGCTACGAAAAACAAAAACGCCATTACCAGCCAGGTGTAGGTCATATAGGGCGCACAAATCTGTTCCAGGAAGGTGTGCCCAACCGGACCATGCGGCACCGGCAGTCCCAGTGCTTCCAGAATGACGGAAATGAACAATATCGGATGTTCCATAACCCTTTTTACCTCCTGCTGAAGTAGTACCTCCACACAACGCCGAGGGCAGAAAATGTGATGGTGAAGACTACCGTTGAGAGCCCCAGGATCAACCCGAAGACATTGATACCGCTGAACCTTATCAAAAGAAACAGTACCAGGCCGATCAGGAAGAGCCGAAGCCAGAACTTAACGATGAAACCCTTCTTAATCTTTTTTACACGTTCGGCAGACTGGCTTTGCGGCGCAACCGTATCGAAAAATCCCATTACATCCCGGTAGCTCACGAGGAAACTGGTAATGGAAATCATCCCGCCGGCCAGCACCGCCCAGGCAAACGACCATGAACTCAACACCCATGAGCCGACCGCCAGGACGATCAGGTATACCCAACTCAGGCCGACCACTCTCTTCAGGGACAGTGCGTCTTCCACCGCTATTTTTTGTCGCCCGGTTTGTCGTCTGTGTCGTCAGCCTCCAGGTTTTTACTGCTGCGCCAGAGGATGTCGAACAGGCTTTTGAAACCGGCGGCTATCCCGAATGCCAGCCCGATAAAGGTAAACCAGGGAGCCGTTCGACCATCGAATACTTTCTGGTCAAGCAGAATCCCGCCACCCAGACCGAGGAAAATCGAAGCGACAAAGGTGATGCCGATGTGCCCGTAATGCCCGAGAAGGAACATCAGCTCTTTCTTGACATCAGACATCGTGCTCACCACCTGGAAACCCTGCTTTCAGCGCTTCAAATTCCAAAGCGTTTGGTAGCACGGCTCCTGCCCAAAGTCAACGGATTTTTTACTTTTCCGCTATTTTTTTGAATGACCATTCAGTCATTTTTTCCAGCTTTTCCAACGCTTCTGGAGTATGTGCCGCCGAGATGAAGGCCACCTCGAACTGGGACGGCGCCAGATAGATGCCCTGGGACAGCATGTTGCGATAATGCTCGCCGTAGCGATCGGTATCGGCGGACATGGCCGATTCAAAATCGACAACCGGCCGATCGGTGAAAAAGGCGGTCATCATCGATCCGATGCCGTTGAACTGCACCTCGATATCTGACTGCTCGCCGATGGCCCGCAGCCGTGCGGCACAGGCTTCTGCCTTGTCGTTCAAGATGCTGTAAAAACGTGGCTGTTGCAGGAGTTTCAGGGTCGCGATACCGGCCGCCATGGCCAGCGGGTTGCCGGACAAGGTGCCGGCCTGATAGACCGGACCGTCCGGGGCAATCTGGTCCATGATCTCCGCTTTGCCGCCATAGGCGCCCACCGGTAGACCGCCGCCAATAATCTTGCCGAGGCAGGTCAGGTCCGGGCTGATCGAGAAATATTGCTGGGCTCCCCCGTAGGCCAGCCTGAAGCCGGTGATGACCTCATCGAAGATCAGCACAATTCCCAACTGGCTGGTCAAGGTCCGGGCCCGTTCCAGAAATGCTCTGTCCGGAACCACGCAGCCCATATTGCCGGCCACCGGCTCGAGAATTACACAGGCCACATCCAGCGAATCGTCGAGCAACGTTTTTTCCAGTATTTCTATATTGTTGTAAGGGATGGATATGGTGTTCTTGACGATATCATCAGGCACCCCCGGACTGCCCGGAATACCGAGCGTGGCAACGCCCGAACCGGCCTTTACCAGAAACGAATCGGCATGGCCGTGATAGCAGCCGTCAAATTTCACCACCATATTTTTGCCGGTGTAGCCACGGGCCAGCCGGACGGCACTCATGGTCGCCTCGGTGCCGGAGTTGACGAAGCGCACCTTCTCGATCGAAGGGACGGCCTCGACGACCATTTCGGCCAGGGTGATTTCAGACGGAGTCGGGGCTCCGAAACTGGTGCCGTTCAAAGATGCATCAGCAATGGCGCTGAGGATATCCGGGTGGGCGTGCCCGGCGATCATCGGCCCCCATGAACAGACAAAATCTATATAGGCGTTATCGTCCGCATCGACGATGGTGGCCCCTTGCGCACGCTTGATAAACAGCGGTTCGCAGCCAACCGAGCGGCAGGCGCGCACCGGGCTGTTCACGCCCCCGGGCAGCACCCGTCGGGCCTGGTCAAACAGCTTCTGAGATTGCTTTGTATCCATCTAGTCACCCCGAATTTCTGACGATTACAGTCTTGTCCGCAAAGCTCTCGGCAGGCGCTGCCGGTCCCCGGTTGCCTAACCGTTGCAAGACATCGAAGCGGACACTATATCACGGTCAACTTTTCGATGTCAAACCAGATCATCGCTCCTTGATCTTTGATGTTTCATGCACAGTGTAAGAAACCAAATCGGATCGCTCGGCGCCGGCAAGACCGGTTTAACCAGTTTTTACTTGTCAGCCTCCAGGCCAGGAGGTAAACTGGACAGGCTTTTGAGCATACTTTTATGACGATTTCAAGCTGTTTAATATCATTGATAATCTGACCCTCAAGGAGATAGAAGATGGCAAGCGATAAAGTGATGCAGGTAAATGACGCCGATTTCGATACAACCATCGCTGTGGACCGGCCGACCCTGGTCGATTTCTGGGCCCCGTGGTGCGGTCCCTGTAAAGCGATCGGTCCCGTCGTTGAAGAACTGGCTGAAGAGTATGAGGGTAAAATACAGATAGCCAAGATGAATGTCGACGATAATCCGGTGACCCCGGGCAAGTTCGGCATCAGGGCCATACCGACCCTGATCGTATTCAAGGCCGGCGAGGTTGTCGACCAGATCACCGGGGCCGTCGGTAAATCCCAGCTTGTCGATCTGATCAATAAGGCGTTGTAGGAGCCCGACAGCACCTCTTAGATGCAACCATCTCTGCTTCATGCGGTGAGCAATGGATAAAAACCATTACGAACTCGTCATACTTGGGGGAGGCCCGGCAGGACTTACTGCCGGGCTTTATGCTTCACGGGCGCGGATTGATCATGTCATGATCGAAAAAGGAGCCCCCGGCGGCCAGGTACTGACCACCGACTGGGTTGACAATTATCCCGGTTTTCCAGAAGGCTTGTCAGGCTTTGACCTGATGGAGAAAATGACCGATCACGCCAAGCGCTTCGATGTCAATATTCTGACCAAAGAAGTGGCCTCGATCGACTGCAGCGCCCCCGGAATCAGCAAGCTCAGTTTTTCCGACGGCAGCTCGATCACCTGCAGTTCACTGATCATCTGTAGCGGCGCCAGTCCCAATAAACTGGGAATTCCAGGCGAAGCGGAACTGAGCGGTAAAGGCGTCTCCTATTGCGGTACCTGTGATGCGCCATTCTACCGCAACATGGATGTGGCGGTTATCGGCGGCGGCGACACCGCGGTCGAAGAGGCCGAGTACCTGACCAGGTTTGCCAGAAAGGTCACCATCATCCACCGGCGCGATGAACTGCGGGCCACCAAGATTCTGCAGGAAGTCGCCTTTGCCAATGATAAGATTGATTTCATCTGGAATACCAGGGTAACCTCCATAGAGGGGACCAAGGAAGTTGAGCGGCTGCAGTTGCTCAACAACGACGGGACAACCTCGAGCCTCGGTGTCCAGGGCGTCTTCATTCTGATTGGCATCACCCCGAACAACCAGATATTGCCAATGGATCAGCTCGAGCACGATGCTTGGGGCTTTCTCAAGACCGACACCGAAACGGCAACCAATATCCCAGGGGTGTTCGCCGCCGGCGACATACGCAGCAAATTGATGCGACAGGTGGTCAATGCCTGCGGTGAAGGTGCCAACGCGGTGATCGCTGCCGAACATTATCTGATGAGCAAAACCTGAACCACGACGAATTCAGAGGTGCAATGATTACCGATAAGAAGCTTTTTTCAGCCGCCGCCTGCTTTCTTCTGGCCCTGGCTCTAACCACCGTATCCGGTTGTACCAAAGTTAAGGAAACCCTCAGTCTCAAAGAGGAAGCGGAGGTTGGCCTGCCGGCCGAACAACTCATCATCAAAGGCATGGAAGAGTATAATGTCGGTAAGTACTTTCTGGCTGTAGACTATTTCAACGAAATCCTCGACCGTTATCCATTCAGTCCGCAGGCGCCGCTGGCCGAACTCAAGGCGGCGGATTCGAACTACTATATGGAGCGCTATGCAGAGGCTCAGGTACTCTACCGGGAATTTGAAGAGCGACACCCGACCAACGAGGCGATCTCCTACGTGATGTATCAGAAAGCGATGTGCAGCTATCAGACCATCGACAGGATCGATCGCGATGTCACCGGGGCAATTGAATCAATTCAATCATTCCAGGAGTTGCTGCGCGCGTTTCCGCAGTCGCCTTATACCGATGAGGCTCGGGCCCGGATCAAAGCCGCCACCGAATTTCTGGTCAACCACGAATTCAACGTGGTGGAATTTTATCTGCGTACAAAAAAGTACAGCGAGGCTGAAACCCGCCTGAAATATATCCTGGCCATGTACCCCGACTCGAGCGTCGCCCCCCGGGCCCAGGAACTGCTTGACCTGATCCAGGCCGGCACCCCGCCGAAATACGGCGTCGGCAAATGGTTCAAAGACCTTTCCCTGCCCGACTGGCTGAACTTCGCCAAAGATTCTCCCGACCAGAGCTAGCCCCGCGGACAGCGGCCCGGCCCCCGAACCGGGCGTTCTGCCCGGCCGCTCTTACGCTGCTAATTTCCCTTGCAGTTGCTCAGGAAAAGAGCGGGGCACCCGCAGTCACATCAGCGGCCTGCAACCATTCCTGGCCAAGCGACATCTCCATGGCCCTGACCGGGCAGATCTGTACGCACTGACTGCAGCCGGTGCATTTGTCCGCGTCGAACAACACGGCCATGTCAGCACGCCGGATATAGAGCGCCTCGACCGGGCAGACGCCGGTGCAGGCACCGCACTGGAAACATTTATCATCGTCGCGCCGGACCCGCGTCGCCAGCCGTTCAATGGACACACCAAGGCCCTTGATATAGTCCAGGCCACTGGCAACATTCGGTTTGTGGCCGGTCAACTCGAGGATCAAGATACCTTCGCGCTGGGGCAGGATATCGGCCCGGAGAATGTTTACCTCGACATCGTATTCTTTGATCAGACGATAGATTATTGGCTGATCGCTTGTTTGTTTGGGAAAACGCAAAAAATATATTCTTCTGTACACTTGTTTCTCCGTTAATAATTAATCTCACCGTCAGCCGGCTTCACCGCTGCTGCGTCCAGGTTCCGTTAATACAAAGGCGTCCACACGCTCGATCAATCGCTCAACAGGCGCTTCGGTATCGAGATTCAGCAAGCGGGCACCGTCAATCTGCCCAGGTATCGCAAAACGCTCTTTCTGCCTACAGTAAATCTCCCAGCGACCATCGGAGACAGCCTGGTCGTCACGTCCCCGCAGAGTAAACCGCTCCCTGGTCAGCGCGGTTGAACAGTAACACCGGATAAAACTGATTACGGTCCGGCCAGAAAAACAATCAACCACCTTTTGCCGCTCTGCGCCATCCGTATACGAAGCGTCCAGCACCACACCCGCCAGCGCCTGATCATCGAGATCCCGCCCGGCTCGCTGAAGCAGAGCAGCATAGGTGCGCCGGCTCTTTTCGGGGCTGTAGAGACCTTCATTGAAGGGAACGTGGTGCCTGCTCCCGGGGGAAAGGCCGCTTAGTTCTTTGCGCACCTCATCGCTGTTGTGGTAAGCATAATGATGCCGTGCGGCCCAACGCCTGCCCAGATAACTCTTACCTGAACCGCTCAGGCCGAAGAAGACGACAAGCCGGCTCGGCCGGGATTCAGGAGGATGAGGAGGTGTCTGAGGCATATCGCTGGGCAAGCAGGAAATATCGTCTGGCCTGCTCCGAGCAGGCGGCTGCGGCCTGCTGCTCAAGGCCCGGGTCGGCAGCGGTAAAAAGACCTATTTTCCCTCGCACATAGGCTCTATAGCACTTGTAAAAGTCGATCACCTCCAGCAGGGCTTTATCGCCCGATGCTGCCGCGAAGCGCTCGACAAAGTAATCGGCCATACCCTCCAGTCCATGATAATCCAAATCCATCGCCAGAAAACCGATGTCCCCGGCCACGTCGGAGTAGCGGAACCGGTCGTTGAACTCGATACAGTCGAAGATATGGACCGGTTCATCGAGGCAAATGTTGGCCGAGTACAGATCGCCATGGCAGTCCCTGATGCGGCCGGCGTCTATTCGTCTCAGGAACAGGGCCGAATCGGCCAGAGCCGCCTCAGCATAGCGGCGGATAGTGTCGAACTGCTGCCGGTTCAGCGCCGAGCCGCCGACAAATGATTCGGTCTGCTCGAAATTTTCATGCACATTGAAGCCCACCGCATCCGGCAGCCCATAAGCCCGGATGGCATCATCTCCGGCGGCACGCTCATAAAACGGCACCAGGGTCTCGACAATACGATCGAGATGAGCTTTCTCGAGCTCTCCGGCGGCCACGATGCGCCCCATCATCTTATCTTCATTCAGGCGCGCCATCTTGATCCCGTACTCGACCACCTCTCCTTCACCGTCAAGCTCGAAACCGCGGCGGCCCATAGTCACCGTTACCCGGTCGAGATAGATATCGGGGCAGAGCCTGCGGTTCAAGATGAGCTCCTGGTTGCAATAGTGAGCTCGCTTGTCCAGCGTGGTAAAATCGAGAAAACCGAAATCAGCCGGCTTCTTGTATTTATAGACATAGTCGCCGGCGATCAGCACATAGGAAATGTGGGTCTGAATGAGCCGAACCTCGTTCACCGGATGATCATAAACACCCGGCTCGAGCAACTGGACCACATAGTCCGGGAGATTAGCTGCGTCCATCTTGGCGGTCCTGACTACATTATTGCTCTCAGCGCCGGGCCGGTCTTCCCTCGATCGGCCTCCAAAGGCAGGGAAGGTCTGTGGCCAGCAACCCATCAAAATTACGGGGCCATTGTAACAGAATCGGCTCAAAGGGTAAATAGACCTCTCACGCTTTACCTTACTCTCCAGTCGTGCTAAGTTAGCGCATCGATCAAGCGCTGGGGTTGAACGGCAGCCATCTCAGACCGGCCGTGCCGACCGACAAGCTAATACCTGCGGTATCACAACATGGATTTGACCTTTCTCAACAAGCTGCTGACAGATGTGCGGGACGGCTCGCTGGAAATCGATACCGCCCTGGAACAGCTCAAGCACTTTCCGGCGGAACCGATGCATGGCGCCTGCCTCGATCACCAGCGCCAGTTGCGCACCGGCATACCGGAAGTGATTTACGGCGAGTCTAAGACGGCCCAGCAGATCATCTCCATTGCCCGGGCCATGCTGAAACAGCCGGGGCCTGTGCTGGCCACCCGCGTCGATGAGCAGAAAGCGCAGCTGGTATGCCAGCAGGTTCCTCAGTTCGCTTACCACGAGCAGGCCCGCATGCTTTTCTGTCGAAAACAAGAGCCCGACCAGAACAAGGTCCGGGGGGATATCCTGGTAATCTGTGCCGGAACATCGGACCTGGCAATCGCCGAAGAAGCCCGCCTGACTGCTGAGATACTGGGCCACCCGGTGGAGACGCTTTACGATGCAGGGGTCGCCGGACTGCATCGGCTGCTCGCTAAACAGGAGTTGTATTTAAGCGCCACGGTTATCATTGTGGTAGCCGGCATGGAAGGGGCGCTGCCCAGTGTTGTCGGCGGACTGGTGAGCTGTCCGGTGATCGGCGTGCCGAGTTCGGTGGGGTATGGGACCGGCTTGGGCGGCTTCGCCGCTCTTCTGTCGATGTTGAACAGCTGCGTGCCGGGACTGGCCGTGGTCAATATAGACAACGGTTTCGGCGCAGCCTGTATGGCGGCGGCAATCAATCGAAAGTGATGCAAACCGCTGTCCGCCGCTTTTTCCGGACCGATCATCGTGTTTGACGATGCGGAGACGGCAGAGAGCTGCAAATATTATCGCCGGAGCCTTGCAAGATTCGGGCATTACGGTATAATCGCTGGGCTGGTTTTAAGGCCCAAGCCGATACATGATTAAATCCTTCCGGGAAATTGTATGAATACATCTGTCAAACTTAAACTTGGTCTGCTCCTCCTCCTGATCGCGCTGGCGGTCGTCACCGTGGTGCCGTCGTTTTACGCCAACACGCCAAGCTGGTGGAAAAAATATATGGCGCCGGAAGGGCTGCGGCTGGGACTCGACCTGCAGGGCGGCATGCACCTGGTGCTGCAGGTCAACCTGAAAAAAGCCGAAGAAAATACCCTGGAGTTGGCGGCCAACGATCTCAAAGACAGCCTCGCCCAGGCATCAGTCAGCGCCGTTCAGACCAAATCCGCAGATAAAAATACCATTATTTTCACCCTGCCCAACGCCGCCGCAGTGGATAAGGTCCAGGAGATCATCCGGGACGGATATGAGGACGAACTCGATGTGGAGGTCGATGCCAAAGAAGGCAGCTTCCCCCGCATCATCCTGCGGCTCAGCCAGGAGAAAATCGACTACATCAAGAACAACGCGGTGTCCCAATCGCTGGAGATCATCAGAAACCGCATCGACCAGTTCGGCGTGGCGGAGCCGGTGATCATCCGCCAGGGTGCCGATGAAATCGTGATTCAGCTGCCCGGCATCAGAGACCCGGAGCGGGCCCTGAAATTGCTGGGCGACACCGCCCAGCTCGAATTCAGGCTGGTGGCAGAAAGCGAAGGGGTCAATATCGAACAGCTCGTCGCCCAGAACATCGAATCAGGCCAATGGTCCGGCAAATGGCAGGAACACGATGAGGTGCGCCAGCTGAACCGGCTTCTGGCCAACATCCTGCCGGCCAACACGGCGATCTATTTCGAGCGCTTCACCGATGAGCGCACGGGGATCGAGACCTCGCGTCCGATCCTGCTCGAGTCCAAGGTCCTGATGACCGGCGATATGGTCAAAAACGCCCAGGTCCGTATCGGCGGCACCTTTAACGAGCCCTACGTCAGCCTCGACCTGACTTCGCGCGGCGGCAAACTCTTTGGCACCATCACCGAACAGAACGTCGGCCGCCGCATGGCCATCGTGCTGGACGGGGTGGTCAAGTCAGCCCCGGTGATCCGTGAACGCATCCTGGGCGGCTCCGCCCAGATTTCCGGCAGCTTCACCCACGAGGAGGCCTCCGATCTGGCCATTGTCCTGCGGGTCGGAGCGCTGCCAGCCCCGGTCGATGTCATCCAGAACATGACGGTGGGCTCGAGCCTGGGTCAGGACTCGATCCACAAGGGTCTGATGTCTGGTATTTTCGGTGCCCTGATGGTGCTCGGATTCATGATCATCTATTACCGGCTGTCGGGCGTCATCGCCAACTTTGCACTGACCCTGAATATTCTGTTTCTCTTCTCCGGCCTGGCCGTGCTCAACGCCACACTGACCCTGCCCGGTATCGCCGGTATCGTGCTGTCGATCGGTATGGCGGTCGATGCCAACATCCTGATCTTCGAACGCATGCGGGAGGAATACTCCCTCGGCAAACCGGTCCGGTCGAGCATCGACGGCGGCTTTGGCAAGGCATTGTCAACCATCGTCGACTCGCAGGTCACCACGCTGATCACCGCCATGGCCCTGTTTTTGTTCGGCACTGGCCCAATCAAGGGCTTCGCCGTGACCCTGTCCCTCGGGATCATCTTCAACCTGTTCACCGCCCTGTTCTGTTCGCGCCTCGCCTTCGACATACTGACAGCCAAAAAAGTGTTTAAAAAGATCTCTTTCCTGCAGATAACCAAAGGCACCAATATCGACTTTATGGGGCTGCGCAAGTTCGCCTTTACCGCCTCCGCCCTCCTCGTGCTGCTCGGCCTGGTTGCTTTTCTCCAGATCGTGCGCGGCAGCGCCAACCTCGGCGTCGACTTTTCGGGCGGCTCTCTGCTTCAATATCAGGCGGCCAATGGCTTCACCATGGCTGAGGTTCGAGATGCCTTTTCGCGCAGCGGTATGGAGGCGGTTGATTTGCAGGAGGTCGAGAACGAGAACAGACTGATTATCAAGGTCAAGAAATCGGAGGCCACGGTGGCCAATCTCAGCGAACAGGTTGACCGGGTATTCGCCGAGACGCTCGCCGACAAGGGCTTCACCCTCGAGAGTCAGTCGGAAATCGGCTCGAGTGTCAGTGCGGTATTGCGCAACAAGGCAATACAGGCCATCCTGATTTCGCTAGCTGGAGTGATTGTTTACCTGGCCTTCCGGTTCGACCTCGGCTTCGGGCTCGCAGCTGCGGTGGCCACCTTCCATGACGTGCTCGTGGTACTCGCCATCTGCTGGCTGCTCGATGTGGAAATCACCCTGCTGATCGTCACCGCCTTGCTTACGCTTGCCGGCTACTCTTTGAACGACACGGTAATCGTCTTCGACCGGATCAGGGAAAACATGAAGAAAACGGACGCCAGCGAAATCGTGCCTTCGGTGATCAATGCCAGCGTCAACCAGGTGCTCAGCCGTACAATCATCACCGGCCTGACCTCGGCCATGGCGCTGTTCGCCCTCTTCTTTTTCGGCGGAGCGGTGATACATGATTTTTCCTTTGCGCTGATCGCCGGCATCGCGGTAGGAACATATTCATCGATCTTCATCGCCAGTCCGCTGCTCCTTATCTGGAAACGAGGGCAGGCCTGATCTGCTCATGGACGGCCAAGGTCCTCAGAAACATCTCTCGTGGATCTCACCGGGAGAGATGTTCCACTTTCTCTGCCATAGAGAGATCAACTGTTTCACCAGTTGCTGCAGAGAACTGGAACTGGTCCTGACCCCCTACGACGTGCTCAGACTGCGTCTGGCAACCGGTTTGACTTCCGGTCAACTGCACGAACGCTACATCATTGAGGAGCAGGGACCCAATGATATCTTTCCCCGCTTTTATCTGACGATGGTCGACGACGGCCGGGCAAGCTGCGTCTTTGTCCGGTCCGAGGGTTGCTCCATATATCCCCATCGCCCGGGGGCCTGCCGGACCTATCCGTTGGGCAGAGGTACCGTAAAACGGAAAAATTGCCTGCAGGAGCAATTTGTGCTGCTGCGCGAACCCCATTGCCGCGGTTTTGAGGAGGAGCCTGGCCAGACTCCGCAAACCTATATGAAGTCCCAGGAACTGGAACCCTATAACCGGTTCAATGATCTGCTCGCAGAAATCACCCAGCATGAACAGATCAGGCAGGGCGCCAAACCCAGTGCTGAACTGGTCAGGCTCTACAAGCTGGCCCTCTTCGATCTCGACACCTTCCGGGAAAAACTGCGCCGCAGCAAGCTTGGCATTTCTGCTGGGCTGCTGCAGCTGCCTGCCGAGGACTCAGACGATGAAAGCCTGCTCGAGTTCTCCATGAACTGGCTCAAAACCCAATTGTTCGGGCAACAGAGCCGATGACGCAGATTGTCTCATCACCTTATCAGGGTAGCGCCCGATGCTGAAACTGATCGTTTTCGACTGCGACGGGGTCATGTTCGACTCCCGCGAAGCCAATCGAATCTATTACAACGATCTGCTCGCCTCGTTTGGGCGTCCGCCGATGAAAGACGATGAACTGCAGTATGTCCATTCCCATAAAGTAACCGATTCGGTGGCCCATATTTTTCGACACTACCCCGATGAGGACCTGGAGGCAGTGCATCGCCATCGGCAGCAATCCAGCTATACGCCTTATCTGGCCCATATGATTATCGAGCCGGACCTGATTGAATTTCTTGATTTGGTGCGCGGCCGCTACCACCTGGCAATTTCAACGAACCGCACCTCGACGATGGGCCCACTGCTGGAAACCTACGCTCTGAGCTCCTATTTCGAGAAGATCGTCACCGCACTGGACGTGGCTAACCCGAAACCCGCTCCTGATGCACTCTTTGCGATCTTTGAGCACTTTGACTGCAGCGCCGGGGAGACCATCTTCATCGGTGATTCGGAAGTTGATCGGCTGCACACGCAGGCGGCTTCGGTCGAGCTGATCGCGTTCAAGAACCCGGCCCTGGCGGCGCACTACCACGTGAAAAACTTTATGGAGATCCTCGATCTTCCTCCTCTCAACGCCGCCTGACCCTACAGGAAACAGATCTCCATCCACTTCGTGCTGATCCTTTTGTGACCACCACAGGTGCTGCTTTTCGCATCGCTCAAGGTCAATATCTGTCGGTTCTTTTTATAAAAATAATTTTCTTGTTGGTAAAAATTGATATAATTAACGGATTGGTCTGCTGACACTTCCCACTCATCTAACATCGGTGCCTTCTTATGGCTGTCGCAACGGAACAATTAGAGACGATCCATCAGGAACTGACCCGGGTTTTCGGGCACGATGACCAGATCAGCATTGTCGCGCTCGAGGGCACTCCGCCGGACAAATATGAGATCACCTATCTGCTCGGAGGTCTGCAGAAAAACGTCGACGGCGAGATCGAAAAAGTCAGCAGCCACACCATAACCCTCAGCATTCCGTTCGGCTATCCCCATTTTCCACCGAGCTGCAGACCCAAAAGCCCCATCTTCCATCCCGATTTCGATCCTGCGGCAATCTGCATCGGCGATTTCTGGGAAAAAAATCGCTCCATTATCGATTTGATCCGTCATATCGGCGAGATGATCACAGGGCGCTGCTACTCGACCTCTAACGCTTTCAACGAAGAAGCGGCCCAGTGGTATCAGCAGAACAAAGCCAAACTGCCCGGCAGCGATGAAGCTGAGAGCCGCGGCACTGAGGATCTGCTGGGTGAAGTTGATTTTGGTGGCTCGGCGGGAGACGATATCAGCTCGCTGCTGGACGATGACGACAATGAGGTACCATTTTCACTCGATGAGGATCTGTCGTCGGTCCTTGACGATGATGAACCGGAACGGGCTTTCAGCTTTGCAGATGCCGCGGAGCAAGACAAAGAACCAGAATCGGCTGATAGCGACATCAGCTTCGAAGACCACGATTTCGACTTTGAGCCGGTCGATGAGCCTGATGAAATTCTCCCCGGCGCGGCAGCCCCATCCGAGTTCGACGGTGCTCTGGAACTCGACCAGACAGACGAGGTTGAAGAGGAAGAGGTCGATGTCGAATACCTGATGAGCCTGGCCGGCCAGAAGCGCTACTTTGCGCTTGACAAAGAACTCGATGAGCTCCCCGCTGGGGCCGAGTTCGCTGAACGGGATGAGTTGACCAGACAGGTCAAAAAAACCCTGGCACGGGTCAAGAAACAATACCAGGAAGCGCTTGAACTCGAGCACAAGGGCAGCCCAGCCGAAGCGCTCAAGCGCTTCAAACAGATTCAAAAAGATACTCCCGATTTCCCGGCGCTGCACGATGACATCGACCGCACCGCCCAGGCGATCGAACTTCTGGGGGATTGGACAGAACCAGCCAAGAAAAAGAAACCGGCTGACGACCAATTTATCGACGATACCCGGACCCAAGGCGAACCCACCACCAGACCCCGGGCAAAAAAACAGGCTCAAGACAAAGAAGATCCATCACGCGACTTTTTTGATGACGGCAACCGGCAGGGTTCTCGGTTGATCCCGTTCGCCATTGGCATCATCATCCTGCTGATCGCCTGCGCAGCCGGATTCAACTACTGGCTCAGCGCCTCGAATCTGCAGGAGGCCAGGCGGGCATCGACGGAATGTGAAAAAGCGCTCAAGGCAAATCAGTTCATCATTGCTGAACAGAAATGCGAGGCGGCTCTCGGGGCTGCCCGACAGGTTCGTTTTTTTAAAAGCGGCGACCGTGATGCGCTGATCAGAGGTGTCGAACAGATCCTGGCATCGGAGCCGCTCAGGCAGGGTCTGGCCGGCAACCTGCCGCTGGACGGCGGCTATTATCCTCAGGACGTGGTTAATGCCATTTTGAGTTTCGGCAGTTCAAGCAGGCGGGCGACTACTTTTTCAGCGGCGAAAACTGGCAGCAGGCGATGTCGAATTACGAGCAGGCCCTGACCATCGGTCAGGACGAAAAAGCGATTGGTCGATCGGCAATGCTTGACATAGCGAATAATATCAAGATCGCCGAATTCAATATTTTATATCAATCGGGTATTTCCTTTATCGACCGGAAAAAGTGGGTGCTGGCCACCCAGGATCTGTCCGCTGCACTGCAGCAGCTTAAGGGACTGAACATTCCCGACAAGGATCAGAAAATCGATGCAATCACCGCCCGGCTCGGTGAAATCGCCCAGGCCACCGAAAAGGAAAAGGGCGATGTGGCCCTGGCGGAAGGGCAGTGGGACCAGGCTGCGGGCCATTATAAAAAAGCTCTGAGTCTCGCCCAAAGCGCTACCGACCCGGATGAACCGGCGATTTACGAACTCAGGCAGCTTCTGGTGAAAACCGATCTGTATGCCACCGTGTCGAGCGGCAAAGATGCTTTCAAAAACGCCCAATGGGACACCGCGATCAACCACTACGAAAAGGCTATCGAGATTCTGGAAAGCAACCGCGAAATTCTGCAGCAGGCCAATACCGAAGAAAACCGCAAAAAACTTGCCCGGATCATGCTGCAGGCCTCCATTATCCGGGATAGACAGGAGGCCGCTGGCTACCTCAAGAAAAAGCAGTACCTCGATGCGATCGATACGCTGCAGACCATTCTCGACGCCATCTCAGCCAGTACCTTCAAAAACGAAGCCGAATTCGTTGCCATCTTCGAAGAGGCCCGGCGCGACATCGAGCAGGCCGAACTCGACCTGGCAATGGCAGAAAAAATCAAATATCTGGAAGACAACTTCGAAAAGTTCTTCACCAAACATTATGCCGGCGCGCCGCCGGAATCGCTGGTCGACAGAATAGTCGTTTTTGAAAAAGAAAAAGACGGCAAGCTGATCTTCCGCCTGCAGTGCGTGGAAGTGGGCCGGGGCAGACCGCTGCAGCTGATCATGAAATACGCCTATGACCCAGCCCCGGGCACCTGGAGTTTCTACCGCGACAGCCAGTAATCGCAGCCGGCCAGCCCGCTCACCCACGGCCGGCTGGCCGGCTCGCTCTTGAGCAGGTCAGAGTAAAAAGCGAAACTCCCCCTTGCCGAGCAGATCATGCAGATGGAGGATACCAAGCAGTTCGGCTCCGCTCCCCACCACCGGCAGAACCGTTATTTCGTGCTGCTGCATGATAGACAGCGCATCCACCGCCTGTTTTTCGTCTGAAATGGACAGTGGTTCGGCAGTCATGATCTTGGTTACCGGCAGCGCTGCGCTGTTTTGTCTGGCGGCCACGAATCTTCTGACATCGCCATCGGTGATAATGCCATCGACCCTGCCCGTGTCTGCCACTACCAGCACCGCGCCGAGATTTTTTTCATTGAGCTCGTCGACCGCCTGATCCAGCATCGCATCAGGCCCCACGCGCGGGATCCTTTTGCCGGTCAGCATCACTTCAGCGACCCTGACCTTGAGCCGTTCCCCCAGGCTGCCGGCAGGGTGGTTATGCCTAAAATCCTCAGCCTGAAACTGATTGCGGTTCATCAACACCACCGCCAGTGCGTCACCCAGCGCCAGGGTCGCGGTGGTGCTGGCGGTCGGAGCCAGGCCGAGCGAACAGGCTTCTTTTGGCACGGCGATATCAAGCACCACATCGGCCGCGTTCCCCAGCGTCGAATCCGCCCGACCGGTCATCGCAATGACCGCGGCGCAGCGTTTGCGCAGACTGGCCAGCAGGCTGTTCAACTCGGTCGTTTCACCGGAATAGGAAATGGCGATCACCACGTCGGTCTGCTGGACCATGCCCAGGTCTCCATGCATGGCCTCCACCGGATGCAGAAAAAATGATGGGGTTCCGGTGCTGTTCAGGGTAGCCGATATTTTCTGGCCAATAATTCCCGACTTGCCAATGCCGGTGATGATCAGGCGGCTCGGACAGTTCTGAATCAATTCAACCGCCTGGATAAACTCATCCCCGAGCCGGCGGCGCACCGCCGCCAGTCCCTGTTCCTCAATCAACAGAACTTCCTGTGCTTTTTCAACTGACATTGTCTTTCCTGCAGATCACCGTTGCAGCACGGTCAATCTATATCTGCTCGCGGATTATCCGCACCTTTGTGCAGCACAGCCTGGCCTTAAACTGCGCTGTCTGGCCTTGCCGGTACCGGGGCCAGCTTCCTGCCGGACTATGGTCTATCCGGCCACCTAGGCCTGGTCACATAGGTCTTGACAATTCAAGCCGGCAGGATTCTTATAGTGCGTTTGTTAAAAGACCGTTCTCTATCATGTCTCCGGGCTGCTTGACGCTTGATCAGCGGCGGCATAATGCATAGAATATGCAGTCACCCCAATAACACCATAACAAGAAAACGTAAACGGAAACATTATGTCAAGTTATCTTTTTACCTCTGAATCCGTCTCCGAAGGCCATCCTGACAAGGTTGCCGACCAGATTTCAGATGCGATACTCGATGCGATACTCGAACAGGACAAACACGCCCGCGTCGCCTGTGAAACGATGGTCACCACCGGCATGATCCTGATTGCCGGCGAGATCACCACCTCCGCCTGGGTCGATATGCCCGGCGTGGTCCGCCAGACCGTCAAAGGTATCGGCTATAACTCCTCGGACATGGGGTTTGACTGGCAGTCGTGCGCGGTGCTCACCTCGATAGACAAGCAGTCGGCCGATATTGCCAGGGGGGTCGACGAAGGCAGTGGACTCGATCTGGAACAGGGTGCCGGCGACCAGGGGCTGATGTTCGGCTATGCCTGCAATGATACAGAGGTGCTGATGCCAATGCCGATCTATTACGCCCACCGCTTGACCAAGCGCCAGGCCGAGGTGCGCAAAACAGGCCTGCTGCCGTGGCTCCGGCCCGATGCCAAGTCTCAGGTCACCGTCCGCTACATCGACGGTGTTCCGACCCGGATCGACGCGGTGGTGCTCTCCACCCAGCATGATGAGATCGTCGAATATGAAGATCTCAAGGAAGGGGTCATGGAGGAAATCATCAAGCCGATTCTGCCCGACACGATGATCGACAAAGACACCAAGTTCTATATCAATCCGACCGGCCGCTTCGTCATCGGCGGCCCGGTGGGTGACTGCGGTGTCACCGGTCGAAAGATTATCGTCGACACCTATGGGGGCAAAGGGTCCCACGGGGGTGGCGCCTTCTCCGGCAAGGACCCGTCCAAGGTGGATCGCTCCTCCTCATACATGGGACGCTATATCGCCAAAAATCTGGTGGCCGCCGGCATTGCCACGGAAATCGAGGTTCAGATCGCCTATGCGATCGGCATATCGCAACCGGTCTCCATCGCCATCAACAGTTTCGGCACCGGCCGGATCAGCGATGAGCGAATCAGGGATCTGGTAAGCGCCCACTTCGACCTCAGGCCCAAGGCCATCATCAATCATCTCAACCTGCTCCGACCGATCTATCGGCCCACCGCAGCGTACGGCCATTTCGGCCGCAGACGGGATGATTTCACCTGGGAGCGGATCGACAAGGCCGATGAACTGCGGGACGCCGCCGGCCTGTAGTTTTTTTTTGTCAATGACATCCATTACAACGAGTTAAGGATTGACACTATGACGAGTAACAACGATTACAAGGTAGCTGACATCTCCCTGGCCGACTGGGGCAGAAAGGAGATCGAGATCGCCGAAACAGAAATGCCGGGGCTGATGAGCCTGCGCGACCAGTATCGGGGCAGCCAGCCGCTCAAGGGCGCTCGGATTGCCGGTTGCCTGCATATGACCATCCAGACAGCCGTGCTGATGGAGACCCTGATTGATCTCGGGGCCGAGATCCGCTGGTCATCGTGTAATATTTTTTCAACCCAGGACCACGCGGCGGCGGCCATGGCGGCCGCCAATATTCCCACCTTTGCCTGGAAGGGAGAGACCGAGGAAGAGTTCTGGTGGTGCATCGATCAGACCATTTTCGGACCAAACGGCTGGCGGCCCAATATGATCCTCGATGACGGCGGCGACCTGACCCTGGTCATGCACCAGAAATATCCCGAAGAGATGAAGCAGGTTAGAGGCATCTCCGAGGAGACCACCACCGGTGTGCACCGGCTCAGCGAAATGGCGGCCGATTCCACCCTGCTCTGTCCGGCAATCAACGTCAACGATTCGGTTACCAAATCAAAATTCGACAATCTTTATGGCTGCCGGGAGTCGCTGATCGACGGCATCAAACGGGCCACCGACGTGATGATCGCCGGCAAGATCGCAGTCGTAGCCGGCTATGGCGACGTGGGCAAGGGCTGTGCCCAGGCCCTGGCCGGTATGGGCGCCAGCGTGCTGGTCACTGAAATCGATCCGATCTGCGCACTGCAGGCGGCGATGGAAGGCTACCGGGTAGTGACCATGGAAGAGGCAGCCGGGATCGGCAACATCTTCGTGACCTGCACCGGCAATATCGAGGTGATCACCAGGGCCCACATGGAGCTCATGCCGAATGAAGCGATTGTCTGCAACATCGGCCATTTCGACTCAGAAATCGATATCGCCTCGATTCGGGAACTGGACTGGGAGAACATCAAACCGCAGGTCGACCACGTCACCTTTCCGGATGGCAAGAAAATCATCGTCCTGGCCGAAGGCCGGCTGGTCAACCTGGGCTGCGCCACCGGGCACCCCAGCTTTGTGATGAGCAACTCGTTTACCAACCAGGTCCTGGCCCAGATCGAGCTGTTCAATCATCCGGAGCGCTATGAAAACAAGGTCTATTTCCTGCCCAAGCAGCTCGACGAGATGGTCGCCCGGCTGCACCTGGAGAAAATCGGGGTAACCCTGACCAGCCTGACCAAAAAGCAGGCTGATTATATCGGCGTCGAGCAACAGGGACCGTTCAAGCCCGACTACTATCGCTACTGATTGAAAAAGACAGCAGGCTTGCTGAGGGCGTGCCGTTTTTATTAACGGGCACGCCCTTTTTTTATCGTGATTAATGCCGGTCAGTCTGTTTTCAAGGTATGGTGAAACCTTTGTGCTTAGCCTTCGACAAAAAAAAGCGCGCAGCTCTGCAAATCGAGAGCAACGCGCTTTGAACGGGTGTTAGAACAGTAAAAGACTAGTCGTCCGCTTTCTTCTCCTCGTTCTGGATCCGCGAGGGATCTGCGTACATGGTGGTGGAGCCCGAGGACCAGAACATCAAGCGGCCTTCACGAACGAGCGCGTTGGCAATGTTTTTGATCTGCCTGGGTTTTGCATCGGGATCGCATTTGTAGAAATCCTTGATATAAAGCTGTGGTTTCGGAGAAGTCGCAGCTTTTTTACAAATCGCATCTTTTAGTTCATCATCACTCAGAGGCATTTTCTTTCTCCTTTTTTAATGTGACCAAAAGGGCATCAAAGCCCACTTCGGCATGCCGAAATGGGCTCTTAGTCAGCAGAAAACCAGTCAATTACTTGATATGGCTGGTGTACTTGAACTGAGTGGTTGTGCGCCAGGTATCATAAGCCAGACGATAATCATCGATACTCTTCTCAGTAAACGGAATATCACATTTCTCGAAGAATTTCTCCCAGCCAATCCTCTCAGCCCACTCGCCAACACGCTCGTATTTCGTGCGTCTTTGGCATAGGCTTCAAGGATCTTTCTAATTGCCTCAACGGTCTCCGGCCAGCGCGGAGGCGTGTTGGGCAGAAACGGAATAACCAGTTTGGAGAATTTCGGCGCTGACCGGGAGTTGGAAACCTTACCACCGACCAGAATCGCAATACCGTCACCTTCCGGATCGGCCAGAGGCATGGCCGGACACATGGTGTAGCAGTTACCACAGAACATACAGCGCTCAACGGTTACCTTAACGGTCTTGATCTCCTTGCCGTCAACCTCGGCCTTGGCCGGCTTAACCGCGCCCAGCGGACATGAGGCGATAGCCAGCGGCAGTTCGCAGACACCGGTAATACGCTTGTGATCGATCATCGGCGGCTTGCGATGAATACCGAGAATAGCGATATCAGAGGCATGAACGGCACCACACATGTTCAGACAGCAGGCCAGAGCAATACGAACCTGGGCCGGCAGGGTCATGGAGGTGAAGTACTCGAACAGCTCATCCATAACCGCCTTGACCGGACCTGAGGCATCGGTTGCCGGGGTATGGCAGTGTACCCAGCCCTGGGTGTGAACGATATTGGTGACACCGGCTCCGGTTCCGCCGACCGGGAACTTGTTACCGCGGCTGGCCAGATCATCGAGCAGCGGCTGTACCTTGTCCTTGGAATCAACCATGAACTCGATATTGTTCCTGGTGGTGAAACGCAGGTAGCCGTCACAATGCTTATCGGCGATATCACAGATCTCGCGGATAAACTGGCAGGTGACCAGACGGGCAGAACCGACACGGATGGTGTAGACCTCGTCACCGGTCTCTGATTTGTGCATCAGTACGCCGGGCTGCAGGATTTCATGCCAGAGCCATTTGCCTTTGTTTGCTTTGATAACCGGCGGCAGGAACTGCTCATAGTGTGGCGGACCAAGATCGGTGATGCGGCCTTCCATCGGTTTATCCGGATTATATCCCATGATAAATCTCCTTATTATATATATGTTGATCTGATTTTAATCCGCCTAGGCAGCGTGTTTTGCGCGGAACTCGTCGACATCACGCTCAAAACCGCCTTCAACCTCTTCCTCGGCCCAGAATACATAAGGATTGGAGCGCGGTTCCTGATCATCTGTGGAATCGGCTCGAAATCCATGACCTTGATGAAGGTCGGCAGACCGACACGCTGCATGGTCTCACCAACACGCTCACGGTTCTTGCCGACTTCCATCCACCAGTCCCAGACACGCTCGATAAAATCGATCAGTTCCTCGAAATCGTTGTCCTTGGAAATCTTCATAAACGGAACAATCAGGGTGGCAAACTGGGCACCGTCAAGGATCGGAGCCTTGGCACCAACCAGAATCGTGGCGCCCTGATCCGCACCCGGACGCAGAGCACGCGGCATGACATTGATGCAGTGCATACAGCGGGTACACTCGGCATCGTCGATCTTCAGTTCATCGCCTTCCATCCACATGCATTCGGTGGGGCAGAGGTCGATAACTTCTTTCTTGATATCGAACGTACCCCAGTCACGGCCACTGTGGGCACCGCCGTTGGACGGGTAGTTGCCGGCAACATATTCCTTGACGGCAGCCTGGTCGATGCGGATATCGTCTTTCCAGGTACCGATAACGGATATGTCGGAACGGGCGATTGCGGCAACACAGTCATTCGGGCAACCGGAGAATTTGAATTTGAACTTGTACGGGAACGCCGGGCGATGAATCTCGTCCTGATAATGCAGGGTCAGGCTGTAACAGGCCTCCTGGGTATCGTAGCAGGCCCACTCGCAGCGGGACTGGCCAAGACAGCAGGCCGGGGTGCGCAGATTGGAGCCTGATCCGCCCAGATCCTGACCCATGTCATGGGTCAGATCCCAGAAAAACGGCTCGAGGTTCTCAGTCCGGGTGCCGAGCAGAATGATGTCCCCGGTGGAACCGTGGAAGTTCGTCACGCCGGATCCATGCTTTTCCCATAGGTCCATGAGCTTGCGCAGGTTTTCGGTCGAGTAATATTTTGATGCAGGCTGAGCAACACGAAGTGTATGAAAGTGCTCAACACCGGGGAACCGCTCCGGGACATCGGAATAACGGCCGACGATACCGCCGCCGTAACCGAAAACACCAACGATGCCGCCGTGTTTCCAGTGGGTGATCCTGTCCTTGTAAGACAGTTCGAGCTGACCAAGAATGTCATAGACATCCGGCTTGGTCTCGGCCTGCTTCTTCAGGTCGGTCACGAAACTCGGCCATGGGCCACTCTCCAGCTGGTCCAACAAGGGTGTCTCATGTTTTGCCATGATTTCCTCCTTTGAATTACAGTTAAAACTTCTACCCTATCCAGAATTGCCTTATATACAGATCACGTATTTTCAACAAAAAAGCGAGTCACCCTGAGCGGGCCTGTTTACGCCCTTCTGTTACACTTTCAATCGGCAGATCCCGCACAACGAAAGCACAATACACTAACCGGCTGGTAATATGTAGCAGATGAGGATATAACCCCGGGGTTATTTTGTCAACAAAAATAAGACGCTTTCGGGCCCGAAAATGAACAGCGATTCAGCTCTTCCTGGCAGTGCGCAGCCTTTATTTTTCAAGCACCCCGAGCAGTTGCTCCTCAATCGATGAAGCGCTATTTTCCGGGTCGCCATGAGCTCCAGAAAGCGCTTCGCCAGCACCTTGCCGAGCTGCACGCCCTCCTGGTCAAAGGAGTTGATGTTCCAGGAGAATCCCTGGAAGACGATTTTGGCTTCATACAGGGCCAGAAGCCTGCCCATGGTCTGCGGGTCAAGCCGCTGCCCGAGAATGACCGAACTGGGCCGGTTGCCGGCAAAACGCCTATTCGGATTCTCGTGATCCCGGCCGGTGGCCAGCGCCAGCGACTGGGCCAGCAGGTTGGCCAGCAGCTTTTGCTGGGAGGTGGTCCGGTCGACAACGATATCACGACCATACTGGCTCTTGAGAAAGCCGATGAATTCAACCGGCACCATTTCGGTTCCCTGGTGCAGCAGCTGGTAGAAGGCATGCTGGCCGTTGGTGCCCGGCTCGCCCCAGACGATCGGCCCGGTCTTAGTATGCACCGCTGAGCCGTCGATGGTTACCGACTTGCCGTTGCTCTCCATATCACACTGCTGCAGATGGGCGGGAAACCGATGCAGTGCCTGGCTGTAAGGCAGAACCGCCAGGGTCGGATAGCCGAGAAAGTTATGATTCCAGATACCGAGAAGGGCGAGCAGCAATCCCATGTTTTCGGTGACCAGCGGCTTCTCGCAGGCCTCGTCCATCTCGTGAGCGCCGCCCAGAAACGCTTTGAGCTGCTCCATGCCCAGGGCAAAGCCCAGCGTCACGCAGCCGACCATAGAAGTTACACTGTAGCGTCCGCCGATATAATCATACATATAAAAGGACCGCAGATAGCGTCTCGGATCATCCATCGGGCTGCCCGCGCCGGTCACCGCTATGCAATGCCGTCCGGGATCGAGACCGGCCCCAACGAAGCGGTCCCTGACCAGTGCTTCGTTGGTCTGCGTCTCCAGCGTTGAGCCGCTCTTGGAGACGACAACCACCAGGGTCCGCTGAGGATCGATCGAATCGAGCACCGTCGCCGCATCGTCGGGATCGACATTGGCCAGGAAATGCACCTTGCGCCCCTTCATATTATAGGCTTTGAGCGCTTCGTAGACGGCCCGGGGGCCCAGATCTGAGCCGCCTATACCCACATTGATCATCGTGGTGAAGCGCTGCTGCTCCTGCACTTCGTCGAGAAATCGGGCTAGCTTATCCAGCTCCTGTCCGGCCTGGGCAGCGGAATGCGCTTCTCTGGGAGTGGTGCTGAACAGATCCCGGCAAGAGGTGTGCAGCACCTGGCGGTTTTCACTCTCCCATCCGGCGATCCGGTTGAGCACCGCGCCCCGGCGCATGGCCTGAAAGCGGGCCACCAGTTCATGTTCGTCAGCAAACGCCTGAAACGCTTTGAGCACCTGCCTTTCCAGCCGCTGGGTTGCATACAGCAGGCGCAATCCGCCAGCCCGGCAGATCATCTGCTGCACTCTGCCGCCTGCAGCCAGGGCCTGCTCCGCGCTCAGATCAAATGGTACTTCAGCAAGCTCTGCCAGTCTTTTCCAGGACTCACTTTTCGTAACGTCAGATTGCATATGGGTCATCATCTCTGTCTAAAAAGCTTCAGCCTCGACCGGGGTTCATCAGGGTCTGCACCGTCCTGCCCTGCTCCGCCCCGTCGCGCAGTTTACCGATTACCTCTTCATAGGAGTCGCTGTGGAATACCGCAGAGCCTGCCACAAAGATATTGGCCCCGGCCCGGGCAACCCGTTCCACTGTCTGCGGACTGATGCCGCCGTCCACCTCGATACCGACCTCGAGGCCTCTTCGGTCGATCATTTCCCTGAGGCGGTTGATCTTGTCTGTGGTCGATTCGATAAAGTGCTGTCCGCCAAAACCGGGATTGACCGCCATCAGCATCACCAGGTCAAGGTCGTCTAACACGTATTCCAGCGTGCTGAGCGGCGTGGCAGGATTGAGCACCGCGCCGGCCCTGCAGCCAAGCTCACGGATCCTGGTAAGGGTCCGCTGCAGGTGCACACAGGCTTCGACATGCACGGTGATCCAGTCGGCCCCGGCCTCGGCAAAATCGTCGATATAGGCATCCGCGTCTGAAATCATCAGGTGCACATCAAGCGGCCTACCGGTCACCTGCCGGACGGCCCGCACCACCAGCGGTCCGATGGTGATATTGGGAACGAAGTGGCCGTCCATCACATCCACATGGATAACATCGGCCCCGGCCTGATCAACGGCCACAATTTCCTCGCCTAATCTGGCAAAATCGGCCGACAGAATCGACGGGGCAATAAGAATTTCGCTGTTCATGGGTAATCTCTGAGGTTATGTGCTTGGGGGTGCAGGCCCCCGTCAGAAATCGGCCGCCGCCGGTTCCGTTTTACGGCTGCCATACGCAGGATTCCAGCCCCGTCAAAAACCGCTCGTTTTCCTGATCTCACCGCCGGGCAGCATTTCCACCAGCCCACCCAGCTCCAGGTTAAGCAGCAGTTCGCTGAGACGGGCGGCAGAAAGCCCTGAGCGCTGCAGCACATCAGTGCGGGTCTGAGGATACGTCTCGAGGATCGACAACAGTGCGGCCGCGTCCTGATCAAGCCCGGCTGCAGCGCCGGATGAAAGTGGTGATCTCTGCGCTGCCGCTGCCATCCCTGCTGCTGAGGAATGCTGCCCAAAAAGCTGCTCGACAATATCATCTGCCCCAACTATAAGCGAAGCGCCCTGCTGTAGCAACCAGTGGGTACCTGAGCTCTTAACTGAGTCGATCTGGCCGGGGACGCAGAACACCTCCCGCCCTTCTTCCAGACCGTACTGCACGGTGATCAGCGAACCCGATTTCCGGGAAGCCTCGACGACCACCACGCCGCTGCTGAGGCCCGCGATAATGCGGTTGCGGGCCGGAAATCTGAAAGGTTCCGGCCTGCTTCCCAGCGGGTACTCGCTGACCAGCAGACCTCGTTCGGCGATGGCCGCATACAAACTGCGATTTCTGCCGGGGTAGACGACATCGAGCCCGCAGCCAAGTACGCCGATCGTGTCGCCGCCACCGGCCAGACACCCGGCATGGGCCTCTGCATCGATGCCCAGCGCCAGGCCGGAAACCACGCAGACTGAACGCGACGCCAGTTCACGTGCGAGCCGGAAAGAAACTCTGCGGCCGTAACTGGTGGCCGCTCTCGAACCGACAATCGCCACGCTCAGGCTGCAAAACAACTCGGTTCTGCCGCGCACGAACAGCACCGGCGGCGGCTGGGCGGTCTGACGCAGCAGGGCAGGATAGGCATCATCGGTTAATATCAGTGCCCGGCCGCCCAGCCGGCCAAGCGCTGCCAGCTCATTGTCCGCAGCCTGCCGCAGGTCATCAGCCTGCCCAATCGCACGTATCTGCTGCTCAGACAGAAACCGGCACTTGTTAAGCTCCGCCGAAGGTGCCGACAGCACCCCGGCGGGTGAATCGAAACGGCGCAGCAACTGGTTCAGCCGAGCCGGGCCGATGCCCTGAACGAAGCTCAAGGCGAGCCAGTCTCTGGTTTCATCGGCGGTCATCGTTTTTAGAGAATAGTAGATGAGGCTGACACCCGCCCGCCTTGCCCATCAGTTAAGGAACGCTGGCTTTTGCCGAAAGAGGTGTCAAGCTGCCCCCCAGAGCTGGCTGGCCTTGCTCAATCGGTCATAAATACGCGAAGTTCCTCGATACGGGAAGGATGCTTTAATTTCTGAATGGCCTGGGCCTCGATCTGCCGGATCCGCTCCCGGGTTACCGCAAAGCATCTGCCGACCTCTTCCAGGGTATGGTCGTATTCTACATCGATACCGTAGCGCATTTTCAGCACTTTCGCCTCCCGCGGGGTCAGGGTGGACATGACCTGGTTCAGGCACTCACTCAGGCTGGCGGTAATCGAGACGTCATGGGGTCCAGGCCGAACATGGTCTTCGATAAAGTCGCCCAGAAAGGTTTCGCCGTCATCGCCGATCGGGGTGTCGAGTGAAATCGCATCCTTGGCTATCTTCAGTGCGCTCTTGACTTTGCCCACTTCGGTGCCGAGCTGACTGGCCATCTCTTCAGGCGATGGTTCCCGGTGTTCCTCCACCAGAAATTCCTTGGATACCCGCAGCAGCCGGTTAATCGTCTCGATCATGTGAACCGGGAGCCGGATGGTTCTTCCCTGGTCGGCAATTCCGCGGGTGATCGCCTGCCTGATCCACCAGGTCGCATAAGTGGAGAATTTGTAGCCCCGGTGGTAATCGAATTTATCCACGGCCTTCATCAGGCCGATATTACCCTCCTGGATCAGATCCGAAAACTGCAACCCGCGGTTGACGAATTTCTTGGACACCGAGATAACCAGCCGCAGATTCGCCCGCACCAGGGACTCCTTGGCGTGACGGGTGATGTCGCGCCCCGCTTCGATCTCGCCGTACAAATGTTGCAGGGCCTCGCCATCAAGCCCGGACTCCAGCATGAACTCCCGGTTGACCTGGGCCTCCACCGCGCTGAGAAACTGCGGATCATACGGTGCAGCCATTGAAAGATTCTTGTCCCGCATCATTTCGACCAGCACCTGCCTGAAACGCTTTGACAATTCTTCAATGGCGGTTGCAATCGAATTGATGCACTCCTGGCCGATCAGCCGGCGGCCGAACAGCAAACCGATCTCACCCCCGAGCGCAATGATTCGGCTGCGCATTTCCTCGTAATGCTCAGAACTTCCGGCAGCGGCCAGCTCGCCCAGCAGCAGGGTCCGCTGTTTGTCCAACTCCAGCGCTTGGCTGAAACAATCGCTGAGCCATTTAGTTTCGCGTTCGATCTCGGCCGGCTGGTCCTCACTCATCCCGTGGAGCACCTGCTGAATCGGCGTACTCCCCTCCAGAACCTCGCTAACCAGCTCCTGCAGCACAGGCAGAGCCAGCTGGGTTGAAAGCACCGCGTTCTGAATCCGGAACTTACCCTCCTCCATCATCTGGGCAAGCTTCAACTCTTCTTTGTGGCTCAAGAGCGTCAAACTGCCCATTTCCCGGAGATAGATGTTCATCGGATCTGAGGATTGTCTGGCACCGTCGGACGGCGAGCGGGACAGACGCCGCCGGTCTCCTCGGCGGCGATCGGTGAACGGCCCCTCACGGCGGTCACTGTTTTGCTTTCTTCGTTCTTCGTTAACGGATTCCTGCAACAGGGCGGGGGCGGCGTCTTCTTCGGCGTGATAGATCCCGGTCAGATCCCAGATCGAAGAATCATCATCGGAGAGGTAGAGTTCATCTTCGGAATCGTAAACCTGCTCATTTTCATCGTTATACTCATCTGCAGCCATCGTTTACCCCCATGGCGATGAGACCGGCCCAACAACGACCAGAGCCGGCTTTAATAAGAGCAATCAGTCTTGAGCGACCGGATTTTCCCATTAATAGAGCATATCTGCATTAAAATCAACAACTCATCACGGCCGCGATACATTTTAACGATATCGGCGGCAGTTCTGCCCCACCGAGATAATCGACGGAAAAACAAAGGCTTGATCTAGCCTGACATTTTCAACTCACTGTCCAGCTTCATCTTTTCCAGGATAAGTGCATTTACAGACTCGAAATCATTATTCTTTTCAGCATTCCTGATTTCGATCATCAGGGCCTCCGAACGCTTTCGCTTAACTTCCTGCCTCAGCCAGGCAATGATTTCAGCCAGGCCTTCCAGAGGACCCTCCAGATCATCAGGCTCCCGGGACGGGAACAGGGGCTGGGCCATAATTGTGGCCACCAGGCTGCGCTCTTCTCCGGGCGGCAGCTCGTTGAGCAGATCTTCCGGCTGCAGGTCGGCGCGCCCCTGATCGCTGAGCATCTGAAGCTGCAGACAGATGGTCTCGCCAACCGTTCCGGCCAGCACCTCTTCGAGCCCCTCGGCCTTGAGCGTGCTGAACTGGGCAGGATGCAGGACGAGGAAGCTGACCACGCCTTTCAACGCGCCGCTCAGCCCAGCCTTATCTGGGCTGCGCCTTGCTGCCCGCAGGGCTGGCCGGCCAGAAACAGCCGCGCCCTGGGGCTTGAATTCATTCAGCAGATGGACCGGATCTATTTTCAAAGCCTCACCGAAATGCTTGGCCATCGCCTCACGCTGCAGCGCTGAAGAAGCCGCTGCCATAAGAGGGCGCAGTTCCTCGATCATCTTGAACTTGCCATCCAGAGTCTGGCCGTAACGCGAAGCAAAACGTTCGATTACGAATTCCGGCAGCGGACTGGAGTGCTCAATCAAGTCCCGCAGCGGCTGCGGGCCGAATGCCCGAATGAAACTGTCCGGGTCGTGTTCACCCGGCAGCACGGCCACCCGACCGCTCATCTGCTCTGCCAGAAAAAGCGCAACGGCCCGTTCCGCGGCTTTCAAGCCGGCGCTGTCACCATCGAAAAGCAGAACAACATCGTCGCTCAGCGGCTTGAGCTGGCGCAGTTGTTCCCTGGTCAAGGCGGTACCCAGCGGCGCGGCGACAAAATCCAGCCCCCCGGCCACCAGCGCCAGCAGATCGAAATTGCCTTCGACCAGCACCGCGCAACGCTGCCGGCGTATGGCATCACGCTGCTGATATAGACCGAAAAGCAGCCGGCTTTTGCTATAGATCGGGCTTTCCGGCGAATTGAGGTATTTCGGTTCAGCGGCGCCCAGAATCCTGCCACCGAAACCGCAGATCCGGCCCCGCGCGTCGGCAATGGGAAATATGATTCGATCCCGGAAGCGATCATAGCTTTTGCCTGGCTCCCGGCTGACCACCAAACCGATTTCAGT
Source organism: uncultured delta proteobacterium (assembly GCA_963707715.1). GTDB lineage: Bacteria > Desulfobacterota > Desulfobulbia > Desulfobulbales > Desulfocapsaceae > JABDQA01. Next base: position 95,157 of record CAVPRJ010000012.1, on the reverse strand, counting down.
GGCCAGTGTCTGCTCCTCTGCGCTCAAGGTCGAACCGAAAAAGTTCCAGCCCGCTGCCTCCTTGCCAGGTGCATAGCCCAGTTGATAGGTCTCCTGGACCTGCGCCGGAATCCCCCGCTTCTCCAGATATGACCGGGCCTTTTGGGCTCCGGGTCCCTGCAGCAGGCAGGAGCGATACCGCTCGGCGGCCTTCTGGTTGAGCGCATACATCTGTTCGCGGCGCTTCCTCTGTTCTTGCTCCCGGGCGGATTGCTGCTTTTCCGGGAGCTCGACCTGGTAACGCTGAGCCAGTGCCTGCAAGGCATCGGGGAAGGTCATATGATGGTATTCCATCATAAACGAAAAGACATCGCCGGAAGCCTTGCAGCCGAAACAGTGATAGAATTGCTGGTCTGGATGGACCGTGAATGAAGGGGATTTCTCCTGGTGAAACGGACAGGTACCCAGGTAGCGGAAGCCGCTGCGCTTGAGGTCAACATGCTCGCGGACGATCTCCACGAGATCGGCCCGTTCTTTTACGCGATTTTTCGCTTCTTCCCAGGTGTCTCTAAATTGCATATGAACCGGCCCGACCGGTGAATAATTCTGGCGCCTCTCAACGTTAATGACGATTCGTTCGAGGCGCTCCAGGTTTGCCCGGAATCAAGCGTTTCAATCAGCCTTGCTGGATCACCTGGACGATCTCCAGAAATGAGACCGGGTCGAGGCTCGCCGCACCGACGAACAGTCCGGAGAGCCGCTCAACCGCCAGATAGTCAGCCGCATTTTTAGGACTGACCGCGCCGCCGTAGACGATCGGCCTGGCGGGGTAGACCTGGGAAATATAGGTGGCGACCTCGGCCACTTTTTCAGGCGCTTCAGGTTCCCGGTAGCTCAGGGCATCAACCGGGCAATAGGCGATCACCAATTCGTCGCAGTCGATATCGCCAAGCGCGGTGAGCTGCGACATCGCATAATCTCTGTCGACACAGACAATCGGCTTGATGCCGGCGTCCGCGGCTTCACTGACCTTATTGGTTACCTCCTGAGCCGTCTCATGAAAATAGCGGCGCCGCTCCGAATGACCGACAATCGCATATTCACTGATGCCTTTGAGCATATCGGCCGTCGTCGCCCCGGTATAGCTGCCGGGTGGAAACGGCGACACATCCTGGGCCGCCAGACTGACTTGAGCTATGCCAAGTTGTTCCAGATAAGCTCTGAGCTGGGCCAGCAGAATCAGCGGCGGCGCGACCACCACTTCGACCCCGGGCACCGGCTGATAAGCACCGGCAAAAGCATCGAACCAGCTGCGGGCTTCATCGATTGACTTGTTGCACTTCCAGTTGCCTATCACCAACCGTTGCTGATCCCCACTCATTTGTCTCCCTCCATGTCCCGCTCAGCAGCTGCTGCGCTGTTTCTTCGATGCCACTTGTATGACGCTTGAATGGATCTGGCTCCTGGGCAGATCCTGCGGACCTGCAAGACGACCGGCTAGGGATCTGCGGCTTCACCAACCAGGGCGCTCAGCTGTTCGAGCAGCTTTTCTTCTGTTAACGTCTCAAAATAAAATATTTTGCTGCGAGACGTCCGGCCAGCCGCCAGACCGATGCTTTTCGGACTGACTCCGAACAGCTCAGCCAGATAGTGACTCAGCGCCCGGTTGGCCCTGTCATCGACCGGCGGCGCACAAACGGCGATTTTCAAGTGGTCGCCGTGCAGCCCGGCACATCGGTTTTTGGCCGAACGCGGCTGGACATGTACCCGCAGGGTCGGATACCCCTGCTTTGAAACACCCACCAGCGCTTTCACACCTTATCGCCTTCCAGATCACTCAGATATGCGACCCCGCCGTCTTTGAGCGCCTCGCTCAAATTGTCCTCACCCTCAAACTCAGCAGAGAATTCGGTGGGCAGATCATCGTCCGCCCCCTCATCTTGATCATCTTCCGAGAACGCGGCAATTTCAGGAAACTCGATCTTTTCAAAAAGCTCGTCATAATCGTGTCCCATGGCGCCCTGGCTGCCGCCCTCGCGGCCGGAGAAGCCCTGCAGATCTTCCAGGTAGCGTTTCAAAATGGCGCGAAGCTCTTCTCTGACCTGCCAGCGCCGCCGGGTCAGCTGCTCGATTTCATCGCGGATCTGGGCCAGTTCATGCAACGCCCCCTGACGAAAACGCTGTATCTCTTCCTGGGCCTGCTGCAGTGCAGTATGAGTGTCTTGCCTGGTCTTGGCAATCAGATCGTCGGCAATTTCCCGGGCACCTTTTATGGTCCGGTTGAATTCAGCCTCTTCTTTTTTCAGTTCCCGGTTTTCAGACTCCAGCGCGGCAACCCTGGAACGCAGCGCTTCGATCTCCTGGGCATCCTGACCCACTTTTGTCATGGTCTCAGAGGCATTTCGATTGCGGTTTTCGAGTTCGGCTTCCAGCAGCTGATTTTGCTGAGCCGCCGCTTCGAGCCGCTGGCGCAGTTCTGCCAATTGCCGGCTGTCTTGGGCATGCTGCTCGGTTTTATCGTTTAATTCGCGCTGCAGCCGCTTGATTTCCTGCTGTGACTTGAAAGAATGTTCCTCAGCCTTTTTTTTATGCTCAGCCGCGGCCTTAAGCACCCGATTCAACTCGGCGATCCGCTCGTCCCGGCGGCCTGCCTCCTGCATCAGCAGGCCAATTTCTTTGGCCAGCTTTTCCAGAAAGGCATCAACTTCAGCCGGCACATAGCCCCTGAAGCGGGTGGTGAAGGTCTGCTCTCTGATCGTCTGCGGTGTCGTAGCCATAATGGTCTCATCGAACCTCAGCACTGCTGTTGATTTTGTTCCCGCCGGCTCAGCCGATCCCCTGGGCCAGCTGTTTCATGGTGGGAACCAGAAAACTCTGCAAAAACATAATGATCACAATCACGATAATCGGCGAGAAATCCAGCCCGCCCATGCTCATCGGCAGCAACCGTCTGACCCGGCCAAGCACCGGTTCGGTCACCTCATAAAGAAACCGTACGATCGGGTTGTGGGGATCCGCATTGACCCAGGAGATTACCGCCCGGCCGATGATAATCCACATATATGCGGTGAGCAGAAAATCGACAATACCGGCCAGCGCCATCATAAAATTCGCAGCAACGAACATGATCTCTCCATTATCTCAGTCAACTTTTGTTCCCGGGGCGGCCTGGGGATCAGGTGAAATCAGGCTCAAACGCTCTTCCCCCCGGTCATTGCGGATCGCGGCTGTCAGCACCATGCCTTCCGAAACAATACCCATCAGTTTGGCCGGCTTCAGGTTGGCAACTATCAATACGTTTTCGCCCACCAGGTCTTCCGGGCGGCAGCTCTGGGCGATCCCGGAGACGATAGTGCGCTCTTCCGGGGCCAGCACCCGCAGTTTCAGCAGCCGCTCCGATTTGGGTACCGGCTCTGCGGCCACCACCAGGGCAACGCGCAGATCGACCTGCTTAAAGGTTTCAAAAGCAATGGTGCCTTGACTGTTTTCTTCGACCGGTCTCTGTTTGCCGGGCTGCTGCATATCGTCTTGTTTCTTCACTTGCGCCAACCTCTTTTTGACCTCAACCCGGGGGAACAGGTTTTCTCCTGCCCCCAGACTGGTGCCACCAGTTGAGCCGCCCCAGCGGCCGCCGGCATCGAGGTCGTTCAGCAGTGGACTTTGTTCATCGATGGCCAGGATACGGCTCATTTTGGCTGCCGTTTCAGGCATGACCGGCTTGAGCACCAGGGCCAGCAGGCGAAGACTCTCAGCCAGGTTGTACAGCACGCACTGCAGCCTTCCCCGTCTGGTCCCGTCTTTGACCAGCGCCCAGGGCTCGTTTCTGACAATATAGCGGTTGGCTTCTCCGACAAATTCCCAGACGGCCTGAAGTCCCCGATGAAACTGAAAATCAGCCATATAAGAGCGATAACTGTTAAGCATGACCTGGGCGGCTTCTTTGAGTTCGGCGTCGTCATCGGCTGGAATCGGCTTGGGCAGCACCCCCCCGCAGTACTTGTCGATCATCGACACCGACCGGCTGAACAGATTGCCCAGGTCATTGGCCAAATCAGCGTTTTTCCGGGCGATGATCGCCTCGCTGCTAAACGATGCATCCAGACCAAACGACATCTCCCTCAGGGCAAAGTAGCGAAACGTATCGACCCCGTAGTCTCCGACGAGCTGGGCCGGGCGAATCACATTGCCGAGGCTTTTGGACATCTTGGTCTCATCGACGTTCCAATAACCATGCACATGCAGCTTTCGATAGAGCGGAATCCCCGCCGCCATCAGCATGGTCGGCCAGTAGATCGCATGGGGTTTCAAAATATCCTTGGCGATCAGATGTTCGGCCTCAGCCCAATACCGGGGGAAATTTTCACCATCCGGATAGCCGATACCGGTCAGATAGTTGATCAGCGCGTCGAACCAGACATAGGTCACGTAATTTTCATCAAAGGGCAGCCTGATACCCCAGTTGAGACGGCTGGCCGGCCGTGAAATACACAAGTCATCAAGCGGCTCACTCAGAAAGGAAAGCACCTCCTTGCGATAGCGCTCCGGCGTAATGAACTCGGGATGCTCCTGGATGTGGTCAATCAGCCGCTGCTGATATTTTGACATCGAGAAAAAGTAATTCTGCTCACTGATCTCTTTGGGGCTCACCTGGTGGTCGGGGCATTTGCCCTCGACCAGCTCGCGCTCGATCAGGAAGCGCTCGCAACCGGTGCAGTAGAGGCCGCTGTATTCATCGAAATAGATATCGCCGGCCTCATAAACCTTGTGCAGAATCTGCCTGACCACCGCCACATGATCCTCATCGGTGGTTCTGATAAAACGGTCGTAAGCGATGTCGAGCAGCGGCCAGGTCTGCCGGAACATTGCTGAAACCGCATCCACATAGTGGCGTGGGGCAACTCCCTCTTTGGCGGCGGCTTCGACGATTTTATCGCCATGCTCATCGGTACCGGTCTGAAAACGCACATCGTCGCCCCGAAGCCGACAGAACCGGCTGTAGGTATCGGCGACAACGGTGGTGTAGGCATGCCCGAGATGAGGCTGGGCATTGACATAATAGATCGGCGTGGTGATATAAGTGGTTTTTTCTGTCATGTTTTTCAGCTTTGCTGATCGGGCTCACTGCTCTTTTCCACGGACTCCTGCGTCTCGCTTTTACGCGGCGCCCGGTCGGCTTTGACGATTTCTGCGGCGGACCATTCGGCCCGGCTCAACAGCTTTTCTTCACCCGCTCCGGTGGTGACCACGACCGCCTGCTGCAGCGGAATCTGGCGTTTTACCTGGAACTGCTCCCCGCCGATTTTCAGACGTCGGCCGACCTTGGGCATGCCCTTACGCTGGCGCCGGTAGGTATCGTATTCGTAAGTCAGGCAGCAGAGCAGCCGGTTGCACACGCCTGAGATCTTGGTCGGGTTGAGCGGCAGATCCTGCTCTTTGGCCATTTTGATCGAAACGGAATCGAATTTTCTCATAAACGACGAGCAACACAGCTCCCGGCCACAGATGCCGACGCCGCCGATCATCTTCGTTTCATGGCGTACCCCGACCTGGCGCATCTCGACCCGGGTGCGGAACTCCTGGACCAGGTCTTTGACCAGCCCCCGGAAATCCACCCTGCTGTCCGCGGTGAAAAAGAAAATCATTTTGCTGCCGTTGAAAAACTTCTCTACCCTGATCAGACGCATCACCAGCTCATGTTTGGCGATCAACTGCAGGCAGGTCTCAAAGGCGGACGCCTCCCGGCCGGGCAGCTTCCGGTAGCGGTCCTCCTCGTCCGAGGTCGGCCGCCGAGAGATCTCGAAGCTGGTCCGGCGCCGTACATCCGTGTCGGGACTAGGCGGTGCAAAGCCATAGACGCTGGCCGGTTCCAGCCCATGGTCGGTCTTCACCATGACCGCCTCGTTGCGTTTCAGATTGAAAATCTTCGCTGCAGCCGTAAACTCCTGGCCGTCTTCCCGAAACCGTATCCGGTAGAACTGCTTGTCGGCCCGGGAGGGCTGGCTCGCCTCTTCTTTCGTTTCTTCCTGATGGGCCATAATGCTACCAGTCTCTCACTAAAAACCTTGCAGAACAAAACATGAAATGATACCCGAGGCACCAATCATTGTAAATTAAAAAGCAGAACTTCGCATACCAGCGCCCGATTGCAGTTCCTGGCCAGCTGGCGCTCGGCTCGTTCAAGGGCTGCCAGCCGCGCCTGATGCTTCTGCAGCGCCGCCTGGTCGCCGCCGGGATCGTCCAGCATCTGGTCGCGCACCCACATCCGCAGCAGACCCAGCAGCAGGGGCAGCTCATCTTTTAGCGCAGCGATTTTTTCCGCAGCCAGCAGCGTCTGTGCAACCGCCTGGTTGGGTTCGCCCCCCGCGGCGGCGCTGCCAAGGATTCCCATTGTCTCACCATAGTGTTCCAGCAGTTCTTTTTCATGGATTCTCAATGCCGTTCCGGGGCTGCCGCCTGCCAGCCCGGCCAGCAGACGGGCTTCGTTCTCTTCAATGCCGGGCCGGTGTGCGATGATCACCCGGCTCGCCTGAGCATCGGTCAGCGGGTAAAAGGTGACGACCTGGCAGCGGGAGATGATGGTCGGCAGCACCTGTCTGCTTGACTCCGCGGTCAGAATCAGCACATTGCCCGGAGGCGGCTCTTCCAGCGTCTTAAGCAGACTGTTGGCCGCCGCCGGACCCATGCTGTGCACATCTTCGAGAATCACCACCCGCATCCCGGACTCGTAGGGCGGATAAGACAGCGACCGGCAGAGCTCGCGCACCGTATCGATTTTGATGCTGCCGCCTTCGGGTGCAACGAATACGATATCGGGATGGTTGGAAGAGCGGAACTTTCTGCACGACGGACACTCCCCGCAGGCACCATCGCTGCCGGGTCGGGCGCAGTTCAGTCTGGCCGCCACCAGGGATGCGCACAAGCGCTTGCCGACGCCATCAGGTCCCCGAAACAGGTAGGCGTGGGCCAGCCGCTGTGAGACAAACATCCGGCCCAGAAAGGTCTTTGCCTTTTCCTGGCCGATCAGTGAGCTGAACTTTATGGCCTCAGGCATGGCGCTTTAGAACAGCGTATGCTGACGGGTTGGGCCGTCGGCACGGCCGGCATCCCTTGCGGAATTCTGGTCAGCAGCCGGTTTGAGCAGCAGGTGGCGCTCCAGGCTGCGCTGGTAGTCGCTCCAGGCTGGGGTATCTGATTTAAGTTTCATAGAGAGTTGTTCGACCAGATTCATTTTGGCATCCATATCATCGATGAAGCTGAGCAGCAGAGCCTCAGCGGTCATCGGCACCACCGGCGAACCAAACTCCTGCCGGCCGTGATGGCTCAGAACAAGATGCTGCAGGTGGGTCAGCAGTTCTCTGGGAAAATCCTCGATCTTGTCTGCCGCTCTGCCGATAAACTCGCAGCCGATCACCAGATGCCCTTTGAGCCGGCCGATATCGGTGTAATCGATGACCCCAACCTCGTGGTCCAACTCAGCGGTTTTACCGATGTCGTGGAGCAGGGCCCCCGCCACCAGCAGGTCGCCATCGATGTTTGGGTAATGATCCGCCAGCATATGCGCCACCTGGGCCATGGACAGCGAATGTTCGAGCAGACCGCCCAGATAGGCATGATGAATGCCTTTGGCCGCCGGCGAACTTAAAAAGCGCTGGCCTGGCTCGGTATTGGTGAAAATCTGCAGCAGAAGTTTTTTAAAAAAGGGGTTTTTTATGCTGCCGATCAGCTCAAACAGCTCTGCTTCCATCGATTCCGGTCGCCTACTGCTGGCCGGGATAAAATCATCCAGCCGATATTCGCTCTGCTCGACCGCGGTGATATCATCCACCTTGAGCTGCAGCTTCTCCCGGTAGGTCTGCACCGAACCGCGCACCCGGACAATTGCCCCAACGGTGCAAACTTTTTCGAAGGTTTCGACGTTGTCCCAGGCCGGACCGCTGATTTCGCCGCTGCTGTCGGAGAACTGCAGCGACAGATAAGGTTTACCGGCCCGTGTTTCACCCAGGCGCGCCGTTTTTACCATGAACAGCTCATTGAGCTGCTCTCCCTCGCTTAAATCTTTGATAAATCGTTCTTTCTGCACGTTTCTCCTAGGCGATACGGGTCCTGCGCCGGTAACTCAGGCGATTCGATTTGGTCGAATTTCTCTGCCTCTATTCAGCGGCGACACGATCCTTCATGATTTTCATCTTTATATTTGATCTTCTCAGGCATATAATCAAGCCCGCAGTCAACACATCAAGCAGGCGGCTCCGTCACAACGCATAGTAACGGCTCCTGAGTAAAACTCCCACAGTTTTAATTTCCATTTCCCGGCCATGACAGACATCCTGATCACCAATACGACCCTACTCCCCCGCGCCGGGTCCGACCTGCTTGAACACTGTTTCGTAGCCGTGAGCGGCGCCACCATCAGCCAGCTCGGCCCGATGGCGGCATGCCCCGACAGCCCAGCAAACCAGGTCATCGACGGCAGCGGCAGGCTGCTGATGCCGGGCCTTGTCAACGGCCACAACCACGCGGCGATGACGCTGTTTCGCGGTTTTGCCGACGACCTGGCCCTGCAGGACTGGCTGCAGAACCACATCTTCCCGGCAGAAGCGGCCCATGTCAGCCCGGAGATGGTCTACTGGTGCACCACCCTGGCAGCGGCCGAAATGATCCGCTCCGGCACCACCTGCGTGGCCGACGGCTATTTTTTCTCGGCGGCAGCCGCCCGCGCCTTTGATGACGCCGGTATGCGCGCGGTGGTGGCCCACGGCATCGTTGATTTTCCGGCCCCTAGCGTGCCCGACCCGGCCGACAACATCAACACGGTGGCGCGCTTCATCGAGCAGTGGCTGGATACCACACCACGCATCACCCCGGGCGTCTTCGCCCATGCGCCCTACACCTGTTCGCCGAAAACCCTGGTCAAGGCCAAAGAGCTGGCCGAGCACTACGGGGTCCGGTTTTTTATCCATATCGCCGAAAGCAGCGGCGAACTTCGGCAGATCATCGAGCCGCAGGGGACCAGCCCGATCAAACATCTCGATGCTCTACACCTGCTCGACAAATCAACGACCTGTATCCACGCAGTCTGGCTCGACGAAGCAGATCTCGACATCGTCAGCAGCCGCGGCGCCGCAGTCATCACCTGCCCCCAGAGCAACAGCAAGCTCGCTTCGGGTATCGCCCCGGTGCAGAGCATGCTTGATCGTGGAATTCCGGTCGGGATCGGCACCGACGGCTGCGCCTCCAACAACAGCCTCGACCTGTTCAGGGAAATGGATCTGCTGGCCAAGATCAGTAAACTAAAAAGCGGGGAGGCTACTGCAGGTGCTGCCGCCAAGGTGCTGAACTGCGCTACGGAAGTTGGGGCCGCGGCTATCGGCCAGAGCGCGCTGGGACGCCTCGAGCCCGGGGCTCCGGCCGATTTGATTCTGCTTGACACTGCCCGGCCGCATCTGACCCCGCTGTACAACCAGGACCTGCTGGTTTATGCTGCCTCAGGCGCTGACGTCGACAGTGTAATCATCGACGGCACCCTGGTCATGCACCGCAAACAGATCCGCTCCATCGACGTGGCCCAGGCGATGGAACGGGTCAACGCGCTGGCCGCCCAGCTGCGCTGAGGCCGCAGCCATTGAAGCAGGCCCCTGCCAGCGACATCGAAAGGCAGGTGAAGCAGACACCTCATCACTATCGGAGTAAGGTATGAGCACACAGATGATTATTTCCGTGATGTCGAAAGACCGCACCGGCATCATCGCCGATATCACCGGGGCCATCTTCGAGCTGGGCGGCGACCTGGCGGATCTGAACCAGTCAGTGCTCTGCGGCTATCTGAGCATGATCCTGTTTGCCTCGTTCGACGAGGAGATCAGCGCCGGGCAGGTGATTGACCGGATCAACCGGATAGACAGTTCAACTGCACTCGATGTGGTCGCCCGGGAGGTTGAGGATGTTGCCCGGACCGATACCGGACTGCCGCAGAAGACCTACATCATGACCAGCCAGGGTGCCAACCGCAAGGGGCTGGTCTACGGTGTCAGCTCGTTCTGCTACCGCAACGACATCAACATCCTGGATCTTGCCACGACGATACAGGAAGACACCTACACGATGGTGCTCCAGCTCGATCTGAGCAGGGTCGCCTGCATTGCCGATCTGCGTGCGGACCTGCAGAACTATGCCAAGCAGAACGAGCTGCAGATTATTCTGCAGCACCACGATCTGTTCAAGGTGACCAACGAGATTCCGTTTTAGGACAGAAAACAAAAGATATCGAGGCCCTGCCGGGGCCATGAGGAGATAGTACAATGTTGCGCTCAGACCAGATCCTGGCGACTGTGGAGATGATTCAGAAGGAAAACCTCGATGTCCGCACCGTGACCATGGGCATCAACCTGCTCGACTGCCGGTCCGGTTCGGTAGCTCAAACCTGCTCAAACATCGAGCGGCGCATAGCTGAAAAGGCCGGGACCTTCGTCGAAACCTGTAATCTGGTCTCCCGCAAACTCGGCATCCCGGTGGTCAACAAGCGCATTTCAATCAGTCCGATCGCGCTGGTCGGTGCCGGGTACAGCCACCAAGAATTCGTCGAACTGGCGCGCTGCCTGGACCGGGGCGCCAGCGCGGTGGGCGTCGACATTCTCGGCGGATTCTCAACCCAGGTCGAAAAAGGCATGACCGAAACCGACCGGCAATACATTCTCAGCCTGCCCGAAGCGCTGGCGGTGTCCGAGAAGGTCTGCGCCTCGATCAATATCGCCTCCTCCCAGAAGGGAATCAATATGGATGCGCTGGCCATGCTCGGCCAGACGGTGAAGCAAATCGCCGAGCGCACCCGGGACCAGAACGGCTTCGGCGCGGCCAAATTCGTCGTATTCTGCAATCAGCCGGGTGACAACCCGTTTATGGCAGGGGCCATCCACGGCATCGAGGAGGCCGATACGGTGCTCAACGTCGGGGTCTCCGGGCCCGGTGTAATCGCCCGCTCGCTGGAGAAACTGATCTCGACCAGAGCGGCTCGAGGCAGTATCCTGAAGCTCGATGAAATCGCGGAAGATATCAAGCAGACCACCTTCCGGGTCACCCGCTGCGGCGAGCTGGTCGGGCGGCAGGTTTCCGAGATTCTCGGGGTGCACTTCGGGGTGGTCGACCTGTCCCTGGCCCCGACCCCGACGGTTGGTGACAGCGTCGGCGAGATCCTCCATATTCTAGGCGTCGATGCAATCGGCGCGCCGGGTTCGACCGCGATTCTAGCCCTGCTCAACGATGCGGTGAAAAAAGGCGGCATCTTCGCCTCCAAAACGGTGGGCGGGCTCAGCGGCGCCTTTATCCCGGTGATGGAGGATGCGCTGCTGGCCGAAGCGGTCGGCAGCGGACACCTCTGCCTGGAAAAACTCGAAGCGATGACCTGCGTCTGTTCGGTCGGCCTCGACATGGTAGCCATCCCGGGCTCGGTGGACGGCGACACCATCGCCGCGATCATCGCCGACGAGATGGCGCTGGGTATGGTCAACAACAAGACCACCGCGGCCCGGCTGATTCCGGTACCAGGCAAAGAAGTCGGGGAGTCGGTCAGCTTCGGCGGCCTGTTCGGCGCGAGCCCGATCATGGAGATCAGAAACGTCGGAAAGTCTTCGCGCTTTATCGGCTGGGGCGGCAGAATTCCCGCCCCGATCCACAGCTTCAAGAATTAGACCGCGCAGTCAAGCAATCGCAATCGCCATATCGACAGGAACCGGTGCTTCGATTAGCAAAGGTGCACCGCTCACCGGGTGGGTCAATTCGAGGCGCTGGGCATGCAGGCACTGGCGGACAAAGCGGCGGCCGTCCAACTCGCCGGGGCCGCCGTAGCGTATATCGCCGAGCAGCGGATGACCGGCTTCGGCCAGCTGGGCCCGGATCTGGTGGGTCCGGCCGGTGACCAGCTCCACCTGCAGCAGGCTGAGTCGCTGATTGGTACGCAGCACGCGATAGTGGCTGATAGCCTCCTTGCCGCCCGAGGTGGAGGCTCTCATCAGTCCGCTGCGCCTGTCCCGGATCAGTTGTGAGCGGCAGCTTCCGCTGGCCGGATCGGGACAACCCTGAACCAGGGCCAGGTAGTGCTTGCGTACGGTATGCAAGCCGAACTGTTCGGCCAGCCCCTTGTGGGCCCGGGGATGGATGGAGAAGACGATAACACCGCTGGTGCCGCGGTCAAGGCGCTGGACCATGCCGATCTCGAGTCTGCGGCCGAAGCGCCGGTCCCGCTTCAGCCTGACCTGCAGCGCCTCGTACAGCGTGCCCTTGTAGCGGGCCGGGGTGGGCTGGGTGTCAATCCCGGCAGCTTTGTTGATGGCGACCAGATAGGCATCTTCAAAAAGTACCTCTTCATCCGGGATCCGGTACGGGTCGAGCGGACCATGGTCGCGGTGCATCTCAATATGCTGGCCGGGCTCCAGCACCAGACCAGCTTTGCGGACCCGTCGTCCGTCCACATGGACGCCGCCGAGATCGATAATCCGACGCAGGCTGGTGCGGGAGACGTCGGCCAATCGTCCATGAATAAACCGATCCAGCCGTTGTCCTTTATCTTCGGGCGTTGTGGTAAATCGTTCAACCATAATTGACCTAACGCTGCTTGGTCAGCGCCATGCTTGATGCCGTGCAGACCGGGCCCTGGCGCCGGGTGAATAGGCTTGACGCTTCTGGGGCTTGCCAAGAGCGCAGAAACCGATAGACTGAGGCTGCCCCAAATCTTCAGCAATTGTATCAGACCATGACGCCTGACCGATTACCGCTTAAGCCTCCGGAAGCCGCACTTCGAGACAGCTATCTGCAGCTCAGGGCCGAGATCGACAGGTGCGCCGATTTGCTGATCAGGCGCCACTGGAACTATATCACCTGCGCTCCCGGCTGCTCGTCCTGCTGCTCTCCGTTCAGCATCGTCGCGCTGGAGGCGGCCCTGATTGCCGAACAGCTGCCCCGGTCCCTGCCCGAACCACCTGATATTTACGCGCTTGGCAAAATTGAGGCGGTCTGTGGGCTGCTGGTGGACAGGCGCTGCTCGATCTATGCTCACCGGCCGATTATCTGCCGCACCCAGGGGTTGCCGATCGCCTATGTGGATGAAGCGCTCGCCCGGATTGAGGTATCGGCCTGTCCGCTGAATTTTGCCCAGGATCACCCGTTCAGGCCAGACGACCTGCTTTTTCTGGACCCTTATAACGGCCGCCTGGCCGCACTGAACCAGCGCTATTGCCTGGACCACGGCCTGGACCCCGCCGTCCGACTTCCGGTTGGCTGCGGGATGGCTCCGGCTTCAGGCCCAACCGGTGATCTCACTAGTCATCATGGCCATAGTGGTGAACATGGCTGAACGGCCGGCGCAGGCGCAGGCACTTAACCCTCCCGCCTGAACAAGCCCTGCTCGAGTGTTTTGCCGCCCGCATAAAGCAGCAGCGGCAGCGAAGCGAGGCTGAAGATCACCAGCCAGGGCCAGCGCCCATGCACAAAATGTTTGAGGCCGACCACCAGAGCGACCAGCGCCAGGCAGAACAGCGCCAGATACCAGCAGATCCTGATACCGCGAAACGGCGGGGGGGGACAGATCTCTCCTCCCGGATCTCCCTGACCATTCTGCGCACCGGCGACCCGCAAGCCATAGAAAAACAGGATATGAATCAACAGCCAGCCGGCAAAAATCGAAAAACTCACATCGGTTGGCCAGTGCGCCCTGGTCATAACCCTGGCAACCGCCATCGCAGAAGCAAAAGCAAGTACACCGCCCAGGACGATCAGGCCGGAACGCCGGTGCCTGTTGTCGGAAAAACTGAAAATCAGCACATAGGCGAGTCCGATCAGACAGATAGCCGAAGCCGTGTGCCCGCTGGGAAAACTGGCCCGGTAGGTGCCCTCATCGAGAAAATAGGGGCCCATTTCATACCACTCGCTGAACGGCCTGGTTCCCCAGAACACTTTTTTCGGGCGCGGCCGGGCCATGATCCATTTCAGGGTCTTGACCATCAGCGTCGAACAGCAAAAGGTGGTGACCACCATGAATTCGAGGCGCAGCCGGTTACGGCGCAGCCAGTCGGCGGCGCCCGGCCTACCGGCCACGAAGTTCTGCAGTCTGAACAGACGGGGCCTGGCAGCACAGTCCGCATCGAGCAGACTGGAAAGCAGGTAGAGTATCAGGCAGAATGCGGCATAGAACACGACCAGATCTCCACCGCCGATCGTCTCCAGCTCAAAAATCGATTCGGACATTACTTCGACGAACCAGGGTACCTTCCGGCCGGCCAGCCAAACAGCCAGCTCGTAGTCATACGGCGTGACGAGCAGCATAACCGCCACACCGGTGATCATAATCACGATAAGGAGTCTGAGGCTTGTCATGGACAGGATCGATGCAAACGGAATTTATTCACGCCGCCAGTCTCGTGTCACTGGATTTGGAGGAGTTCTATGAACTACCGTAAAATCGACCCGGACGCAATGCAAAAAGCCATAAGACATCACTGAACCGAGACCACGCCGCTGCGCTAAAAAGTTCCGCCATCCCTCAAAAAGCATCGCGCAGTTGCACGACGACCGCTATTGGGTTGCGCTTCGAAGCGGATTTTAATACTCTCTGGACAGATTTGAACCTGCCCGGCTTGTGAACCCGCACAGAGATGGAGTAAAGGAGCCCCTTGATCGTCATCGTCATCCCCTGTTTCAATGAAGCGGAGCGACTGGAACCAGGACCCTTTGTGTCTTTTATAGCTGCGCATCAGGAAATCATTTTCCAGTTTGTCGATGACGGCTCAACCGATGCAACCCCTGATCGATTGGCAGAGATCAGACGACAGGCGGGTGAGCGGGTGCGGCTGCTCAGCCTCGAGGCAAACATGGGCAAGGGCGAGGCGGTGCGGCGCGGCATTGTCGACGGTTTGCGTTTGCAGCCCAGCCACATCGGCTATTGGGACGGCGATCTGGCCACACCGCTCTCCGAACTCCCGGCTTTTATCGCCCACAGTGCCTGGCAGAGTAAAAAAATGATTTTCGGCTCCCGCATCCAGCGGCTCGGCGCTGATATCAGCCGCCACTGGTACCGCCATTATCCCGGCCGTTTTATCGCCTTCTGGATCAACGCGATCCTGCGTTTACCGGTGCACGATACGCAATGCGGGGCCAAGCTGATCGAGGCCGGACTGGCAGCTAAGATCTGCGAACAGCCATTTCTTTCCGCCTGGCTCTTCGATGTCGAGCTTTTTGCCCGTATTATCGGCCTGGTCGGCAGACACGAGGCGAACCGGATTATCTACGAAATTCCGCTGCAACGCTGGGAGGACGTGGGCAGATCCAAGATCGCGCTTTCTTATCTGCCGCAAATTCCATTTGAGCTGAGCCGCATCTATCTCCACTACCGCAACGAACTCAAGGGCTGAACCCGTGATGAGCAAAATCGCAGAACTCCTCTATCCGATACTGCTGATGCTGGTTTTCGGCGTACTCTTTTTTACCGCCCTGCAGGACACAGCGGTAATCGATTACGATGAAGGCGTCTATGCCGAAGTCTCCCGGGTGATGTATCAGAATGCTCAGCCGGTTATCCCGGAACTCAATGGTGAAGGTTTTTTTGAAAAGCCGCCCATGCTTTACTGGGCCCAGATGCTTGGCTACAGACTCTTTGGCGTCAATTCACTGGGAGCCCGTTTTTTCAATGGGGCCGCAGGCCTTGCAACCCTGCTGGTCTTGTATTTCGGGGCCGCGTGGCCGCTGGGCGGGCGCCTGGCCTTTCATGCGGCCCTGGTTCTGGGCAGCTCGATTATCTTCACCTACCTGGCCCGGGTGGCGATGACCGATATGTTCCTGACTCTGTTTTTAACCCTCTGCCTGATCTGTTCCTGGTACGCGGTCGAGCGGGCCATGCAGGACCAGGGCGGTACCGCGCTGTTCCTGCTGGGCTGCCTGTTCGGCGCACTGGCGATGCTGAGCAAAGGGGCCATCGGGGCGCTGTTTCCGATTTTAACTGCGCTGATCTATCTGGTCTCCATCGGCAGAGTAACCATCATCTTTCGCAAATCGTGGTTTCTGCCCGGCGCGGCCATTTTGACCCTGGTTGGTTTTTCCTGGTATCTGCTCCTGGGTTTTCTGCACCCGGACGGCTTTGGTTTTATGAAAGAGCTTTTCATAAAACACCACATGGGCAGATTCTCGCAGCCGATGGAAGGGCATTCGGGCTCTGTTTTTTACTACCTGATCGTCTTGCTGTTCGGCTTTATGCCCTGGTTCGGTTATCTGCTGCTCGCCTTTTTCTCCTTCATCGTTACAGGTTTGAGCCTGAAGGCGGATGGCCGCCAGCGCTACCTGCGGCTGCTGGTGATTTTTTCGCTGGTCGTCTTCGTCTTTTTCTCGATTGCCGCGACCAAACTGCCCAACTATATCCTGCCGGCACTGCCGGGCTTTGCGCTGCTTATCGCCTGGCTGTTTGATCGCCAACAGATCCGTCGTCCGCTCATCTGGCGCATTGCCGGCTGGGTATCGGTGCTTCCGGTAGTTCTGCTGGCCATCGTTCTGGCGGCGGCGCCGTTTATCTACCCGTACCTGCCCGAATTGCTCGGAGAAGATGCTCTAAAAGTGCCGGCCCTCTCTGAAGCAGTGGATCTGGGTTGGACACCCTATCTGGCCGCCGCCATGCTCTTTCTCTCCGCTTTTTTGATTGTTCGTGCAGTCAATAAGAACCAGCCGGCCAGATTGTTCGAGACTTTAGTGCTGAGCTCTTTTATCAACGGCTGCAGTATTTTCTTTCTGGTAATCCCACTCTATGACGGCCTGGTTGACGCGCCGCTGGTCCGGCTTGCCGAGCAGGCTGCTGAACAGACTCCGGCCGGTGGGAAAATCGTGCTTTTTGAGATCGACGATCGACCCAGCATCAGTTTTGTCTCAGGCCTGGCCGCCATCGAGCATGATCGCCGCGACTCCCGCCACCTGCTGCAGCGCTTTGCCGACCCTGGCGTCAGGGTCGGCCTGACCAGCGTGTTTTATTTTGAGCGGCTCCAGGAACAATCGATCCCGCTCATCGAACTGGCTCGGGACACCGGCTATGTTCTTTTCCGCCCTCTTGGAGACCAGCCTCCCCCTGCTCCATAAGCGCCTCTCAGCTCTGCCGAAGGCAACGACAGCCGCTGCAGGAAGCCAGGCTCTCTGTGGTGGCTCTCTGTGGTTGACATTTTCACTTTCATTGAATATAATTCACAATAATCACAAAATATACACATGATAGACAATTTAGACCTAGAAATTCTGAATATTATTCAGTCGCGCGGCAGGATGTCTAATGCCGAGCTGGCCCGGAAACTCAACATGGCGCCCTCGGGCATCCTTGAGCGGGTCCGCAGGCTCGAGAAAAAAGGGGTGATCACCGGCTATGAGGTTCGTCTGGATGCGGCAAAGCTCGGCATCACCATCACCGCCTTTATCCACGTACTGAGCTCCGATACGGTGGGCAGTACCGAAGTCGGCAAAGCCCTGGCAACAATTCCGGAAGTACTCGAAGTACACTGGATAGCTGGTGATTACAACTATCTGGTCAAGACCAGGCTGAAAAACGGTTTTGATCTCACCGCGCTGTTGAAAAAATTCGGCCAGATCGACGGCCTGCGTGACACCCGGACTACCTTGGTTCTCGAGACCATCAAGGAATCCCAGGCCATTCCTGTCGGCCAGCTTGATCACCACCTCAACGGCCGCACCCGCCTGCAGGAAGACACCAGTGATAACCTTTCCAGATGAGGATACCATGGCTACCCTCGACCAGAAGATTACCCGGCGCAGCAAGGAATTTCTGACCAGCATCAGGGGCGAAGCTCCTTCGGTTTTCAACAAAAACTACTGGACCGGCAAGGTCATGGACTGGTGTATGAGAAATGATCAGTTCAAGGTCCAGATGTTCCGTTTCGTCGATGTACTGCCGTATCTCAACACCTCGAGTTCGCTGACCAGACACATTAAAGAGTATTTCGCCAGCGGCTCGGAGGATATCCCGTCGATTCTGAAATGGGGAGCCAGAGGGGCTGGAATCGGCGGTACGCTGACCGGTGCAATCCTGGGCCGCACCATCCGGGCCAACATCGAGAAAATGGCCCGGGCATTCATCATCGGCGAGAACACCAAAGAGGCGCTCAAATCGATTCACAAACTGCGCCAAGACGGTTTTGCCTTCACCGTGGATATTCTCGGTGAAGCGACCGTCAACGAAGTCGAGGCCCACGCCTATATGCAGCAGTACCTGGAACTGCTTGAAGCGCTTCGGGAGGCACAGACCTCCTGGCAGCCGCTGATGCCGGCCCACGGCAATGATTCACTGGATTGGGGCTTTGCTCCGCTGATCAATGTCTCGGTCAAGCCCTCGGCGCTCTTTTCCCAAGCCTCCCCAAAAGATTTCGAAGGCTCCGTCTCCGGCATTCTCGTGCGGCTGGTACCGATTTATCGCAGGGTGCGCGAACTCGGGGGCTACATGTGTATTGATATGGAATCGTATCGCTACAAAAATATTACCGTGGAGCTCTACCGGCGGCTCAGGTCTGACCCCGAATTCCGCGACTACCCGGGGCTGCGTCTGGCCGTGCAGTCTTATCTGAAAGACACGGACCGGGACCTGGACGAGTTGCTCAACTGGGCGCGGATTCATGACCTGCCGATCTCGATCCGGCTGGTCAAAGGGGCCTACTGGGACTACGAGACGGTGATCGCCCGCCAGAACGGCTGGCCCATACCGGTATACACGATCAAGGCCGAGACCGACGCGGCCTTTGAACGGCACACCCGGGCCATCCTGGAAAACCACGATATCTGCTCATATGCCTGCGGATCCCACAATATCAGATCGATTGGCGCAGCGATGGAAATGGCTGAAGAGCTCGGTGTGCCCAGGGACCGCTATGAATTTCAGGTGCTTTTCGGCATGGCCGAGCCGGTACGCAAGGGCCTGCTGCAGGTAGCCGGCCGGGTCAGGCTGTACGCGCCTTATGGTGATCTGCTGCCCGGCATGGCCTATCTGGTCAGACGGTTGCTGGAAAATACCGCCAACGAATCGTTTCTGCGCCAGACCTTTGTCGAAGACGCGGATATCGAGGCACTGGTAGAAAATCCGTTGACCACCCTGGCCCGGGAGCCCGAAACACCAGCCAGAACCAGGACCAGAGGAACACTATCCCCGTTTGTCAACGAAGCGATGGCCGACTTCACCCGGGCCGATGTCAGAGACCAGTTCGCGGCGGCCCTTGAACAGGTGCGAAAAAACCTCGGTCAAATCTATCCGCTTCATATCGGCGGCCGTGAGGTCATTACCGAGGACCGTCTCGATTCGCTGAACCCAGCCATGGTAACGGAGGTGGTCGGCACCATCTGCCAGGCCGGCACCGCCGAGGTGGATCAGGCCATTGCGGCGGCCAGAGATGCGGCCGAATCTGGAAAAGGAGACCCGCTGAAGAGCGGGCCGGTTACCTGTTCAAGGCGGCTGATATCGCCCGAAAGCGCATCTATGAGCTTTGTGCCTGGCAGATTATCGAGGTTGGCAAACAATGGGACCAAGCCCATGGCGATGTGGCTGAAGCCATTGATTTTCTGGAATATTACGGACGAGAAATGATCCGGCTTGAGGCGCCGCGCCGGATGGGACGGGCGCCCGGTGAGGACAACCGGCTGAGTTATCAGCCCCGGGGCATCGCCGCAGTCATTGCCCCCTGGAACTTCCCGCTGGCGATAAGCTGCGGTATGTCGGCCGCTGCTGTGGTGGCCGGCAACCCGGTCTTGTACAAGCCGGCCGGTCCTTCTTCGGTGGTCGGCAACACCTTAAAAGAACTATTCGCTGAGGCAGGGCTGCCCGATGGCGTATTCAACTTTCTGCCCGGCCGCGGCCCGGTGATTGGCGACTACCTGGTGGAACATCCCGATATTTCCCTGATCGCCTTCACCGGGTCGATGGAGGTCGGCCAGCGGATCATCAACAAGGCCTCGGTGGTGCAGCCCGGCCAGGCCCAGATCAAGCGGGTCATTGCCGAAATGGGCGGGAAAAATGCGATCATCATTGACGACGATGCTGACCTGGACGAGGCGGTGGGTCAGGTGCTGTTCTCGGCCTTCGGCTTCCAGGGCCAGAAATGTTCAGCCTGTTCGCGGGTTATTGTGGTCGAGCCTATCTATGAGCGTTTCGTCGAGCGTCTGGTCGAAGCGGCCCGCTCGATCGCGATCGGCCCGGCCGAAAATCCGGCCTTTTATATGGGGCCGGTAGTCGATGTCCAGGCCTATAAAAATGTGCTGCGCTATATCGAGATTGCCCGGCAGGAGGGCAATCTGCTGCTCAGCCGCGAGGTACCTGATACCGGATATTACGCCCCGCTCACCATCGTGGATCGGATCACCCCCGAGAGTCGGATTGCCCAGGAAGAGGTTTTCGGACCGGTTCTGGCCATCATGAAGGTCGCCGATTTCGACCAGGCCCTCGACTGGGCCAATGCTACCCGCTTTGCGCTGACCGGCTCCGTTTTCTCGCGCAGCCCCGAACATCTGGAGCGGGCCCGGGCCCGGTTCAACGTCGGCAACCTCTACCTGAACCGAGGCTGCACCGGCGCCCTGGTCGAGCGCCAGCCGTTCGGCGGATTCAAAATGTCGGGCATCGGCTCCAAGGCCGGCGGACCGGACTATCTGCTGCAGTTCCTGGATCCGCGGCTGATTTGCGAAAACACCATGCGCCGGGGATTCGCACCGATCAAAGACGATGATGACTGGATCGCTTGAGGGCAGCCTTTAAACGCTCTGAGACGATGTTGCGGCTGCCATCTGGTCCTTCTCCGGCAAGCGTCAGGCGCAACTCCTGCGCATCTTTTATGGTGTTGGCTGCGAGACAGCCCCGCTCCGCGATTACCATACTGGTATCCTGCAGTCACACTTTATCGCTCTTCTGCCCGAGCAAATGGAAACCTGATTGAGCCGTTTTTTCAATCCTGCTGCTCCTCTCCATGCTGCGACGCAGCGTCGCCGACTGCAGAGCCGCAGGGAAACGTCTGAAACCGTTGCTTATCGATTTTTTCATCGAACTTGAGGTGGACACTGTAGTCATTGTGGAGATGGAAGCCAACGCTGACAATAGTTGCCCGGGTCACCCAGGCCGGAACTTCCGATCCCGAAAACAGTGTTGAAATCTTCACCTGCCTGGCCAGCAGCGCCCGGGCCGAGTCATAACTGGAACATTTGAATTCAAAAGAGAGCCCGGTTCGGGAAATATCGCTTAGACCGCCTTTGAAATAATCGGCGGTAGGGGTGCCCTGCTGGTCGAGCAATGTGGCAGTAACCACACCCGAAGCCTCATATCTTGGCGAAGAGCGTTGATCCTGCTTTTTCTGACTTAGCCCCTGTCTGCCCTTGCCGTGCCTGCGGCAGAAATCGCCCAGTTTTTCATAAAGGCCAGGCAGTGCGTCATGCCATTTCTCCGCTTCGGCCCGCTTCAGACTGTAGAGCTTCACTTCGGTTTGCGTGGCCGCAGAAAGCGGACAGAGCGAGATCTCGAAAAAACTGTCCTCACCGATTACCTCGCCCCTGCTCAACTGCAATACCACCTTGTTTTTATTCTCTTTCCTATAGAACAGGGCGACCTTGCCGCTATCGATAAAGATCAATCGGTTATTGACCTTGCCCTGGGCCAGCAATAGCTTGCTGGGCGCGATAACGGCCGGCTCCAGGCTGTAGAACAGGCGGTTCGTTTCTTCCTCGGAAAAATTTTCGTAGAGGTGGGCCCAGACAGCCAGATGATCCTGATCGAGCCGCCTGGTTTTCTGACGCTCGATAACTTCGCCGGTGGAGACGATCAGCGTCAGGTTCATCGGGTCCTTTTCAATGAGCTGTTCACGCAGCCTTTCCGCCTGCTTAAAATCGCCGCTCAAGGCCGCTTCCTTGATGCGCCGACCCAGGGCGATACTGTCTCCTTCACCCTGGCCAATCGACCCGGGACCGGTATCTGATTGTCGTCTGACATCGCTGAACCTCCTTGTCTTCTGTAACGATGATGCCGATTTTGCGGTGCTTATTCTCAGTTCACTGGTATTATTGCATAATAGTTTGAGCTATGTCAAAAATCCTGCAGCCCGGCTATCGGGGCGTGCGCACCATGCTTATTATTGTATCTTCAGCCAAGACCCAGGCGGTCACCGACTTCACCTTGCTGCCGGCCCAGCAGCCGCCATTGCTCAACCTGGCGCAGGTGCTGGTCAAGCATTGCCTGCAATTGGACCGGGAAAAGATCGCCTCGCTGATGAAGCTCAGCGACGCACTTGCTGAGACCACCTGCCAGCGTTTCAGGGACTTCAGCATTCCCCATGAACCCGGCAGTGCAGGGCCGGCCTTGACCACCTTTAAAGGAGACGTATTCGCCCAGATCAGCAGCTCCGGCTATCAGAAAGATGATTTTATCTTTGCCCAGAAGCACCTGCGCATCCTCTCCGGTCTCTACGGCATCCTGGGGCCGCTCGACCTGATGCAGCCCTACCGGCTGGAAATGGGCACGAAGCTCACGGTCGGCAGATATGCAAACCTTTATGAGTTCTGGAGCGGACCGGTCACCGAGCAGATCAATTTGGCTTTAAAACGAAGCGGCAGCAGCACCCTGATCAACTGCGCCTCGAAGGAATATGCCCGAGCCGTATTGCCCAAAAAACTCGACGGTGCCATCCTGGACGTAGTCTTCAAGCAGCGCCAGGACGCGGTCACCAGAACGGTGGCCATCCACGCCAAACGGGCCCGGGGGATGTTCGTCGACTGGTTTATCGCCAACCGGATAAGGCAAAAGGCCCAGCTCAGCCGATTTGACCGGGGCGGCTACCACTATGCGCCCGAATTGTCCAGTGAGCGGGAGTTAGTCTTTATCACCGACTTGACATAGATTTCATGTTTTTGAAAAACACTCAGCAAAGATCCGCTCAGCGCTGCTGCATGCCGCAGCACGGCGGTTTTATCTCCACCGGGAACAATTATGAATATCAATGACCCGTTCGGGCGCATGGCCAAGCGGCATCAGACCGGCTACGAGTCGATTCGGGCCTCCCTGCAGCAGGCCGGTATCAATACCCCAGAGGCGGCGCGCGAAATCATGCGGCAGACCAATATCCGGTCGCTGAAAATCTTCGCTTTCTGCCTGCTGGCCCTGCTTCTGATCGCCGCACTGCTGCCGAAGCTGCTGCCCGCCGCGCTGGTCATCGCCTTCCTGATACTGCTCTGGATCACCACCTGGGTGGTCAACGGCCGGCGCTATATCAAGCGCTATATCGACGAGGACCTCAACCCCGGGGCGAAATCCAAATAGCTGGACACGCGCAGCAAAGCACCAGACATGTCTACCCCCAAGCGCTCTTTCACCGGTACGGCAGGTAACCTGGCCGGGCTGGCATCAGGCCGCCGCAGCATCGATTGCTGGCAGGCCGCAGCCTATTGAGGTAAATTTATCGAACTGATCAGATTCTTAGAGTACGGATTCCAGGATTCAGTTATATTCAGAGCCGCTTCGGCACAATTGACCACAGGTATCTGAACGGGCTGGGCCCTTTTTTCCTTTGAGCCCGCAGGAGTTTGAGACACGATGCAGCCGATGAACCGTCACCTCAAAAAATACCCGGTCCGCTTGAGAACCTTCATATAACCGTAGAAGCATGAGATCGTGATGACTAAATCGCTGGTTTTTTCAGGGCTTAAAATAGCGCTGATTCTCGGTGTTACCGCAGCGGCCCTGGCGGTGATCTTCCAGATGACGAGCCGCGATGACAGCGACAGCAGAAATTCGGGCCGCAGGGAGTCGATTGTCGGGGTAAATGTCGCCCCGGTCGAGCGCCGCGAGCTTATTGAACAGCGCGTGTTCAGCGGCACCCTCGAGGCGGAAAAACAATACGACGCAGCGGCCAAGGTCGGCGGCCGCATCCAGGAAATCGGTGTCAGCCTTGGGCAGTGTGTAAAACGCGGGGATTTGATCGCCAAACTGGACAGTGAGGAATTCGAGCAGCAGCTTGCCCAGGCCCAGGCCGAACTCGAGGTTGCCCGGGCCTCGCTGACCCAGGCTCGCACCAACCTGATCGCCGCCGAACGAAATTATCAGCGGGCCACCAAACTCAGGGAACAGAAAGTTTCCGCAGAAGCCGAACTGGAGGAAGCCGAGACAGAGAAATTGACCAAGCAGGCCGGGGTCAATCTGGCCCTGGCTCAGATCAAACAGCGTGAAGCGGCGCTGCGTGCCGCCGAGGTACGGCTGTCCTATACGACCCTGACCGCGGACTGGCAGGGAGGTGACCCGGATGGCTGCCGTTATGTGGCCCGAACCTATGTCGATGCAGGCGACACCATCTCTGCAAACGCGCCGCTCGTAACCCTGGTCGATCTATCTGTGCTCAAGGCGGTCATCAACGTGGCTGAACGGGATTATGGTTTTTTAGAAATAGGGCAAGCGGCTGATATCAGCGTCGATATCGTCCCCGGCAGGACATTTCCGGGAACGGTGGTGCGCCTGGCGCCGGTGTTCAACGAGACCAGCAGGCAGGCGCGGGTCGAGATTAGCGTTGCCAACCCGGACACCATCCTCAAAGGCGGCATGTTTGCCCGGGTTCATATCGAGCTCGGCCGGGCCGAGCAGACGATCGCCGCTCCGTCATCGGCGGTTATCCAGCGGCTTGGCAATGCCGGCGTATTCATCGTCGAAGACGGCAGTGCACGATTTGTCCAAGTTACCCCCGGCATCGAAGATGGTGGCTGGACTCAGGTCTCGGGCCTGCAGGAAGGCCAGTTGGTCGTTACGCTCGGCCATCATCTACTCAGTGATGGGGTGCGGGTCTCCTACGCGGGCGATGGCCAAGAACCCCGCGGCAAACCCCAGCCCTGAGGGCAACCGGCTATGAATATCAGCGCCTTTACCACTTCCCGGCCCATTTTCACCATCATGGTGACCCTGATCGTCATCCTGATCGGTGCGGTCTCACTGAGCCGTCTGCCCATCGATCTGTTGCCGGAGATATCCTATCCGGTGCTCAGTATCAATACAGCCTATGGCAATGCTGCTCCGGAAGAGGTGGAGAAGCTGGTCACCGAACCGATCGAGAGCGCCGTTTCCGTTATCCAGGGAATCAAGGAAGTTACCTCGGAGTCCTCAGAGGGCAACAGCCGGGTCCGCTTGTCCTTCACCTGGGGTACCAACCTGGATGCGGCATCCAACGATGTACGCGACCGGCTGGACCGGGTGATCAACAATCTGCCGGACGAGATAGACCGGCCCCAGATACGTAAATTTGATCCCAACAGCGCGCCGATTCTAATCTACGGCGCCGCTTCCGATCTCGACCCGATAGAGCTGCGCCGCCTGATAGACGATCAGATCAGCTACCGGATCGAACAGGTACCCGGTGTTGCGGCCCTCGATGTGTGGGGCGGCCTGGAGCGCGAAATCCGCATCGAAATCGACCCCGACCGGCTCCGTGCTCTCCAGCTTTCACTCGATACGGTGCGCAACGCGATACGCGACGCCAATATCAGCCTGCCGGCCGGAACCATTGACTCGGGCGACATCGAAATACGGCTTCGCACCCCCGGTGAACTGGCCAATGTCGAGCAACTGCTGGACCTGGTCGTCGACCGGCGCAACGATGCCCCCATTTATCTCAAGCAGGTGGCTCAGGTAAACGACACCCATTCAGAGATTACCCGGATCGTGCGCATCAACGGCAAGCCGGGCGTCTACCTGGCGGTGCGCAAACAGTCCGGCACCAATACCGTGGAGGTGGCGCGCCAGGCCAAACGTGTAATTGACCAGCTCAACCTCGACTTTCCCCAGGTTCAGCTTATCTCCATTGTCGACACCTCCGAGTATATCCAGCGCTCCCTGACCAACGTCGGGCGGACCATGGTCATCGGCGGCGCGCTGGCGGTTGTGGTGCTGCTGGCCTTTTTACTCAACCTGCGGGCTACGCTGGTGGTGATGACCGCGATCCCGGTGGCGGTGATCTCCACCTTTGCGATGATGTATTTCGGCAACCTGACCCTGAATCTGATGACTCTGGGCGGGCTGGCCCTGGGGCTTGGCATGATGGTGGACAACTCCATTGTGGTGCTGGAAAATATCCTGCGGCGCTTCCAGACCTATAAGGAAAGCCCCCGTGATGCGGCCGTCAATGGGTCCAACGAAGTCAGGGGAGCGATCATCGCCAGCACCTGCACAACGCTGGTGATCTTCGTGCCGATGCTCTTTGCCCGGGAAGTATCCGGGCTGCTGTTCAAACAGCTTATCTATGTGGTGGCCTTTTCCCTGGTCTGCTCCCTCGTTGTCGCCTTGACCCTGGTGCCGATGCTGACCAGCCTGTTTCTGCGCAGAGCCACGACCAAAAAGAGTGCCGGGCCGCTGAAACGGATGGTCGCCCGACTGGCCGGCGGCCACGTTACGCTGTACCGCGGCTATGAGAAGTTTCTGGCCTCCGGTCTGCGCAACCCGCTGATCAGCGTGCTCATCGTCGCGGCCATGTTCACCGTTGCCCTGGCCGCCGTGCCGCTGATCGGCACAGAATTCATGCCCGCCTCCGATGAAGGCGAGGTCAGGGTCAATGTCGATATGGCCGGCGGCACCCGTCTCGAGGTGCTGGACGAGACCATGCAGCGCATTGAGAAGAACGTCTACGCCTCGGTTCCTGAAATGCGTGCGGCGGTGGTAAATATGGGCTCGGCGGGTGGGCGCGGCGATGCCGCGGGCGGCAGCATTCGCGTGTCGCTGGTTCCGGCATTGGAGCGCGAACGCTCGAGCGAAACGGTGGCCAGTGACCTGCGCAAAAAGCTCGGCACCGTTCCCGGCGCTGAAATACGGGTCCGCGCCGGGCAGGGGCTTTTTCTGCTGTCACGGTTGCTGGGCAGTGGAGAAGACAACCTGGAAATTGAGATTCACGGCTACGATCTGGCCATACTGGACCAGCTGGCGCTGGCCGTGGAAGCCCAAATCAAGGATATACCCGGGATCACCGACACCCGCCGCGGCCGCCGTGAAGGCGTGCCGCAGCGGCTGCTGGAGATCAATCGCGACCGGGCCGCCGACCTGGGCTTGAGCGTGGCCCAGATCGCCCGCACCCTGGAGGCCGCACTGTCCGGCATCAAGGCCGGCCAGTTCCGGGACGGCAGCGGTGAAGAAATAGACATAATCGTCAAGGTGAAGGATGCCGAATCGCTGACTATCGATGAACTGCTGACCCATACGATAACCAACCAAAACGGCGAGGCGGTGTCGCTTAGAAACCTGATGACCCCCCGCACCGGCGTCGGTCCGGTCGAGATCGAGCGCAAAAACCAGCAGCGCATGGTGCAGATCCGCGCCAATATCACCGACCGGCCGCTGGGCGAGGTCGCTGCCGACGTCCAGGCCAGTCTGATCAATATTGCCCGGCCCCGCGGCTATGAGATTGTCATGGCCGGAGACATCGAGGAGCAGGCCAAGTCTTTCAGGGAGATGCTGATTGGCATCGTGCTGGCAACGGTGCTTGTCTATATGGTGCTGGCCTCCTTGTACGAGTCCCTGCTGGCCCCGATCATCGTGATGTTGTCCGTGCCGCTGCCGCTGATCGGCGTGGTGCTGATCCTGCTGTTAACCGGCACGACCTTTAACGTGCAGAGCTTCATAGGCTGCATCATGCTGGTTGGCATCGTGGTCAACAACGCCATCCTGATCGTCGATCGTGCCAACACCCTGTTCCGTGACGAGGGACTAAACCTGCTGGAGGCGGTCCGCTCGGCCGGAAGGGATCGACTGCGCCCGGTGCTGATGACATCGCTGACCACCATTTTATCCCTGCTGCCCCTGGCAATCGGCCTGGGCGAGGGCAGTGAAATGCAGGCTCCGCTGGCCCGTACGGTGTTGGGCGGCCTGTCTGCGGCGACCCTGATCACACTGATCTATATTCCTGTTATGTATGTGCTGTTCAACAGGCGCAGCGAGCGGCTGCGCGAACCTGCAGCGGGTCCGGTCGAGAGTTCCGTATGAGCATGCATCTGAACCGTCTGCTGATTCTAGCCGTATCTTTTGCTCTATGCGGCTGCCTGAGTGCGAACCCAGACCAGATTCAAACCCGGCCCGTTGATCTGCATGCACCGGCGGCGCCAATCGAGCCGGCCACACTTGGGCCCGCCCAGAGTTCTATCGTGGTTGCGGAGCCGATCGATCGCAGCGCTCAGACCTATCGAACCCGGCCCGGCGGGCAACCGCCTCCTCTGCCAGCCGAAGGGCTCCTGGACCTCTCTCTGGAAGGGGCTGTCTTTTCAGCGCTGGCACGCAATAAAGCGCTGCAGGTGGAGCAGTTCAAACCGGTGATCGCGGGAACCTTCATCGAGACGGAGCAAGCCGTTTTCGATCCCGTTTTGTTTGCCAGCGGGAGCTACGAGAGTTATCGGGACCGCTCGCTGGACAACGTCAGTGCCCGATTTTTTTCGATCGACGGCAGCCGGACCAGTGTGCGCGGGGGGGCTGCCCAGCGTTTTGCCACCGGCACCAAGGTGACGCTCGATCTGGATTTATCCAGCCGGGAAGATGACAATTCAGAATATTCCGATGAAGCACGGGCCGGGCTGAACCTCACCCAGGCGCTGCTGCGCGATTTCGGCGTGGCGGTCAATCTGGTGGGCATTCGTCAGGCCGAAACAGAGTCTTTGGCCTCGGCCTACAATCTGCGAGGCTTTACCGAGGCGCTGGTGGCCGCGGTGGAAAACGGTTATTGGGATTATGCCCTGGCCGTCCGGCAGGTGGAGATATTTCAGGAATCCGTCGACCTGGCCCGACGTCAGTTGGGTAATATCCGCACCCGCATCAACGTCGGTCAACTCTCTGAAACCGAGGAGTCGGTAGCCAACGCCGAACTGGCGCTGCGCGAACAGCAACTCATCAATGCCCGCACCGCCCGGGAAAAAGCCAGGCTGGAGCTGCTGCGGCTGCTTAATCCAGTCTCCGCCGAAGGCTGGGATAGACAGATCACCCTCAGCGACACCGCACTGGTGCCGGAGGTGGAGCTTGGCAGTGCTTCTGAGCATGAAGCCCTGGCGCTTAAACTGCGTCCGGAACTGAATGAGGCCCGCCTGCAGGCCCGCAGCGGAGCGCTCGAAACGGTGCAGACCGCCAATGGACTCCTGCCCCGTCTGGATCTTTTTATTATTATGGGCAAGACCGGCTACTCCCAGAGCTTTGCAAACAGTTTCAGCGACCTGGACGGACCGGGCTATGACTTTACCGCCGGTCTCGATTTTGAACTTCCGCTGCACAACCGCGCCGCCAGGGCGCTTGATACACGGGCCCAGGCCAGATATCAACAGGCCCTGCAAAGTATAGAAAACCTCAAACAGCTCATCTCGCTCGACGTCCGCAACGCTCTGCTCGAAATTGAGCGCAGCCTGCAGCAGATTGTCGCCAGTGCCTCCCGCCGTGTTTTACAGGAAGAGGTTGTTCGGGCCGAGACCGTGCGCTTTCAAGTCGGCACCGCAACCGCACTCGATGTCGCCCGAGTCCAGCGTGACCTGCTGGAGAGCCGGATCAACGAGGTGGAGGCGATCGTCAACTACCGCAAGGCGCTGACCGATCTCTATCTGCTCGACGGCACCCTGCTGCTGCGGCGCGGCATCGACGGACCGGGAGCCCAGGAAGTGGTTTTTCCGGCAGATATCTAGCCGATGCCGGATAAGCTGCCAGGCCTGTTGCGCTCGAGCCGCGAACCACCGGTAACGGCCGCTGCTCAGCGAACACCGCGGCAAACGCTGCGAGGCGCAGCCCTACCCCTAAAATCACAACTCTTGACAGACCATGAAAACCTCGCTGCTGTATGGCAAAGATCAACTTACCCTGAATCTGGAAGATGACATTATCATCCATGAAATCAACAAACACCCGATGCCCTTGCTCGCTGATCCCGAGGCGGCGATCAGGCAGTCTTTCTCCGAGCCGCTCGGCAGTCCGGGGCTGGCCGAGCTCGCAGCCGGCAGAAGAGATGCCTGCATCCTGATCTGCGACATCACCCGGCCGGTGCCCAATGGCCTCATCCTGCCGCCCCTGATTGACACCCTGCTGGCCGCGGGTATTGCCAGGGACAAGATCCTGATCCTGGTGGCCACCGGCCTGCATCGCCCCAATCTCGGGGAAGAGCTGCGGGAGCTGATCGGCAATGACGAGATTTTCTCTTCATTTCGCATCGAGAACCATTACGCCCGTGACCGCAATGCCCACATCGATCTGGGCATGACTTCGGGCAATATTCCGATCGGCATCGACCGCCGGTTCTACGAGGCAGACCTGCGGCTGGTCACCGGCCTGGTCGAGCCCCATTTCATGGCCGGTTATTCGGGCGGCAGAAAGGTGGTAGCCCCCGGGGTCGCCTACCAGGATACCATCCTGAAATTTCACACCGCCCATATCCTGGAGCATGAACGGGCCACGAGCTGCATCATTGAGGGCAATCCGCTGCACCAGGCACAGCTCGAGATAATTCGAAAAATCGGTGACATCTATGCGGTGAACAGTGTCATCGACGATCAGCGGCGGCTCGGCATGGTAAGCTTTGGGGAGATCGAGTCAAGCCACCTGGCGGCGGTCGATTTCATGAAGCGCTACGGGGAAATAGACATCGACCGCCGATTCCGCACCATCGTCACCTCGGCCGGCGGTTATCCGCTTGATAAAACCTACTATCAGACGGTCAAGGGCATGGTCGTGCCGATGGATATTCTGGAGCCGGGCGGTACCATCATCATCGCCAGTGAATGCTCGGAAAAAATGGGCAGCGAAGAGTTCGTCGCCGCCCAGAAGGCCCTCTGCCGCCTCGGTCACGAGCAATTCATGTCCATGCTCAAAACGCGCAGCCTCGCCGAAATCGATGAATGGCAGACCGAAATGCTGCTCAAGCCACTGAGAATCGGCAAGATCCAGCTGTACACCACCAACCTGAGCAAAAAAGAGCTGGCCCAGACCTACGTGGAACCGGTTGCTTCGCTGGAGCAGGCCATCCGGGCGAGCGTGGAGAAGCAGGGCAGCAAAGAGATCGCCGTGATACCTGAGGGCCCCTACGTAGTCCCCCGCTATGTGGGTGGCTGAGCGGCGCGCTTCAGGATGGTTGGCTGGAGATCAGGCTCAGTTGCCGGCAGCCTGCTGATTCAGAATTTGAGAAAATTCATCCACTACTCGAGCAAAGCTGATCGCAAAGCCGAGCCCTTCGAAATTCTCGGTAATCTGTTTCATGGTGTTCACTCCGATGACCTGTCCATCCTCATCGATCAGCGGACCTCCTGAATTTCCCGGATAGATCTCGGCATTGGTCTGGACGTAGTCGCCGCGGATCCCTGACACGACCCCCGCGGTCACGGTATTGTTGAGTTTCAGCGGGGAGCCGATCGCATAAACACGGCTTCCGAGCGCGGTTGCACCTGTTTGAGCCGGCTGCAGATAGGGCGTCCGGTAGCCGCTGATTTTGAGCAGCGCCAGATCGAGCGTCTCGCTGAGCGTATAGAGCAGGGCCGAATGTTCACTGCCGTCGGCCAGGATGATGGTGAAGCGGTTCTGTCCGGCCAGCGCTCTATTTGCTTTAAGGTAGGCGTTTTTTCCCCGGGTAAACTCGGCCTGCCGGCGCCGGTATTCCCCCTGCCGCTGCGCAAATTCCTGCTGCCAGCGTTTCAGGTACCGGCTTCTGCGCTGCAGCTCCTTCTCGTAGGCCTTGCGCTGCTGCGGGTCGATCCGGTTTGTATTTTCGGCAGTCGCCGCCTCGAATGCTTCGCGCACCTCAGCCAGATTGCTCTGGTACTTCTGCAACTGGGCCTGTTCCTGATCGAGCTCGTCACGCCAGGTCTGCAAGCGGGCTGCATTCTCGCTGATTTTAGCCGCAGCCTGCCCGTGCTGCTCTGAGCTGCCCCGCACCACATGGCGGTTGGTAACGAGCAGGCCGTCAGGGCTGATGAAAAAACCGGAACCGGAACCGGCGGCGGTCTTAATGGTTACCACCGACAGATTGGCCCGCTCTACCGGATTGAGCGGTTTCAGCGCCTGCAGGAGCTGCTCCTGCAGATCGTTGCTCTTTCCTCCCGGTCGGCGTTCGGTACTGGCCTCGATCTGTTTTTTCAAGCGCACATTGGATTCGCGGTCGTAACGTATGGATTCGACCTCGGCGAGGTCGATGCTGATCAGACCACCGAACTGCTCATAGGTAAGCCGATTCGCCTCGCGGCTGATATAGTCGGTTTCTATCATCGTGCCGTCTTTAAGACGCAGCTCATGGGCCGAAGACGTCGAGGCAAAAAGAATCAGGCCGCAGAGTAGAGAAATGGTATAAGCACGTGTCATCAGCAGGTCCGGAAGTATCCTTCAGGCCCCCGACCATCGGGTCCCGACACCATTATAGCGCAGGCAGACACCTTTGGCCAAATCCTGGGCCTTTCAGGGCGGTGCTCGCCTGCCCGGCTCCAGTCCGGCCGATCCAGCCCGGTCATCTGTCAGAGCAGAACCTTGAT
Source organism: uncultured delta proteobacterium (assembly GCA_963707715.1). Lineage (GTDB taxonomy): Bacteria > Desulfobacterota > Desulfobulbia > Desulfobulbales > Desulfocapsaceae > JABDQA01. The sequence continues at coordinate 62,688 of CAVPRJ010000012.1, read as the reverse complement.
CAGCACAAATCCGCCGATCAGCAGGACCATGAAGATGATCGAGAGGATATTGAAATAGCGGTCGATAAAATGTTTTACCGGTGCGCCGAATTTCCAGATAAAGGCAGCCACCAGGAAAAAACGGGCCGAGCGCGACAGCAGCGAAACCAGCACAAAGGTCGGAAAATTCAACTTGAACGCCCCGGCGGTGATGGTGAAGAGTTTGTAGGGCAGCGGAGTAAAACCGGCAGCGCCGACCGCCCAGGTGTCGTAGGTCTGGTAGAGATGCTGGACCTTTGCATACTTATCTTCCAGGCCGTACCAGCCGATGATCTGCTGCCCCAGGGAATCCATGAACCAATAGCCCAGGCCGTAACCGAAGGCACCGCCGAGAACCGAGCCGATAGAACAAATGGCCGCATATTTGAATGCCCGGGTCGGTGCGGCTATGCACATCGCGATCAGAAATACGTCGGGCGGGATCGGAAAAAAGGACGATTCAACGAAGGCAATGACGAACAGGGTCCAGGCCCCGTAGGGTCCGGCAATCCATACCATGCAGCGGTCGTAGAGCCGCTTAAACGGCCCCCCGGCCGTCCCTGCGGAGCTATTTCCAGCCATGTTCGCCCACCAGGTCAACGAAGCGAACCTTCTCCAGTTCCCGTACCGATACTTCCTCCCCGTGCTTTTCTACCAGCTGGAGTACCTGCAGGTGCTGGTCTCCGACCGGAATGACCAGCCGCCCGCCATCGACGAGCTGGTCGACGAGCGGCGGGGGTATATCCGGACCGCCGGCGGTGACCATCACGGCATCATAGGGACTGTGCTCCGGCCAGCCCAGGGTGCCGTCGTCAAGCTTGGCAACAATATTGAAATATCTGAGGCTGTCGAATACGCGGCGGGAACCGGCCAGCAGCACGTTTATGCGCTCGACCGTATAGACCTGACTGCAGAGCCTGGACAGCACGGCTGCCTGATAGCCCGAGCCGGTGCCAATCTCGAGTACCCGCTCGGTACCGGTAAGGGCCAGGGCCTGGGTCATCAAGGCCACAATATAGGGTTGGGAAATGGTCTGTCCGGAGGCTATCGGCAGAGGGAAATCACCGTAGGCCCTGGACTGCAGCGCGTCGTCGACAAAACAGTGCCGGGGGACTTCGCGCATGGCCTGCAGGACGTTGCTATCCGAGATACCCCGCGGCACAAGCTGTTCCAGGACCATCCGTTCTCGGATCGTGCCGAATCGGTCTTTCACTGCCGCTTCTCTTGATCCTGCTCAGCGGGCGGCTTGAAGTCCTCCGTTTCGGAGGCGTTGTAGGAAATATCGGTGACCAGCTCACCGTCAAAGGTCACCACAATCCTGTTATAGCTCTTCGGGCCGAACCATTTACCCACATAGAAGGTGCGCTGCAGGGCCGATTGTTCCTGATCATAGTAATACCAGCGTTCGACCGCGGCTGCGTCTGTCTGCCGCTCATCGGGGTCCCCAAGATAGGTTAGCACATCGGTTTTGGTCGAGGTTCCGGGGCTGATCAGGCTGGCATCGGAGGCCAGATGCCTGACCGGCTTGTTCACACAAGCAGACAAGGCTGCAATCAACAGGCAGCAGCTGAAGAATCTTATAAAAGTTGACATAATATCTCCGCCTCGTATCCGGCTGAATCCAACAGGCTATCCGGGCATCCCGAATGGCCGTCGAAACCTAGTACAGGTGCAGAGCAGCGCCATGCTCCTCGGCGCGGCTCGACATTCCAAAACTGCATGCTACTAATGCGGCTCTCAAGCCGCCGGGAACTTGTGCAGATGAAGGACACACACGCTCTATAGCCTGTAGCAGGCGTTTTTTCAACTCTTATATGAATCGTACAGATCAGCATACATGCGCCGGAAGCAGTGCGTGAGATCTCTGCTTCCGGCACACCTCAGAACATCTGCGGAGCAGCGGAGACTCAACTCACCGCCCGGTTCAAAATCCGGTAATTTCGCTCGACCATGTCCAGCGGATCCACCGTCAAGCCGGCCTGGATCATCGCGTTATCATAGATCTGCAGCGCAATTTCGGCAGCGAACGCTTCATCTTTTGCAACCAACTCGGCCAGCCTGCAGACCAACTCATTGGCGGTATTGATTTCCAGGTTCTTTTTGGAGATCTCAAGTACTCCGCCCTTCTCCAGCCGACCGGCCGCCATGACCCGCTCCATCGAAGAAGTCATGAAACCGTCGGGATTGACGATCATTGCCGGCGCATCGACCAGACGGCTGGACTTGGTGACATCGGCCACTTTGTCTTTCAAGGTCTGTTTAAGCCAGCTGATCAGCGTGCTGCTCTCTTCGTCCGAGAGCCCTTGGGCTTCAACGGTTGAATCGTCGGCTGTCTCATCTTTTTTGTCTTTGAGATTAAGATCGGCCCGGTCGGCGGAGACGAATTTTTTGGATTCAAATTCACCGAGATGGCTCAAGACGAAATCGTCGATTGGTTCGGTGGTGTAAATGATCTCCACCTCGTTTTTACGAAACAGCTCCACATAGGGACCGGCCTCGATGGCGGCCCGGCTGGGACCATTGATATAGTATATCTCCTCCTGGTCCGGATTCATGCGCAGCAGATAGTCGGCCAGACTGATCGCCTCGCCAGGTTTTGATTTTGACGATTCGAAGCGCAGCAGCTTGGCCAGTTCGCTGCGGTACTCGAAATCGCTGGTCGCCCCTTCCTTGAGGTAAATACCGAAATTATCCCAGAATTTAAGATAGGCCTCGGCATCCTTTTTGGCCTGTTCATCGAGAAATTTCAAAAAACGCTTGGTTATCACCCGCCTGATTTTAGCCACTAGCGCATTGTCCTGCAGCGCCTGCCGGCTGATATTGAGCGGCAGGTCTTCGCTGTCGACCACGCCTTTCAAAAAGCGCAGCCACTCCGGCAAAATGGTTTCTGAGTGCTGGTCAATCAAAATCCGCTGGCAGTAGAGGTTGACCCCGGGACTGACCCGGCCGAAGCCCATGATCTCCAGGTTCTCTTTGGGAACGAACAGCAGCGCGTTGATCATCAGCGGTGCATCGGTCGAAAAATGCAGACGATAGGTCGGCTCATCGGTTGCATTGGCAATGAATTTATAAAATTCCAGATATTCCTTGTCACTGATCTCGGAATGACTCCTGGTCCAGAGCGCCTGCACGCTGTTGATCCTTTCACCATCGAGCTTGATTGGAAAGGGCACAAAAGCGGAATACTGCTTGATAATTGACGCCATCTTCCACTTTTTTGCATAATCCTCACATCCCTTTTTGAGCGAGATAATGATCCTGGTGCCCCGATGCAGCCCATCGCACCGGCTGATCTCAAACGATCCGGTGCCGTCGGAAACCCATTCGTGCCCCTCGGAACCGTCCCAGGAGCGGCTCTGCACCCGCACCTCTGAACCGGCCATGAAGGCGGAATAAAAACCGACCCCGAACTGGCCGATCAGAGTAACGTCTTTACGGGCAGCTTCGGCAAGCTCGGCCAGAAAAGCGTTGGAACCGGAGTGGGCTATGGTGCCGAGATCGGCAACCAGTTCATCTCTGGTCATGCCGATACCGGTATCGGTAATGGTCAGCTTGTTGTTCTTTTCGTTGAGATCGATGGTGATTTCCAGCGGCACATGGCCATCGAACAGCTCCTCTTCGTCTCTGGTCAAACTCTCATGCCGGAATTTTTCCAGCGCATCGGCCGCGTTCGAGATCAGCTCCCTGACAAATACATCGCGCTCCGTATAGAGAGAATTGATGACGATATCGAGCAGCTTCTTGGTTTCTGCCTGAAATTCATGGGTGGTTGCGGTACTTGCAGTGCTCATAGATACCTCACTGAGTTTCTTGAAAAGGTTTTTTCAGAGGGCGGCAACAGCCGTCCTGCGCTCGCTTTTTTAGTTAAAGTCGGCGGAAATGTTAACCATCAGTAAACCCCTGTCAAGCCTGGGCCCGCGCTCGGTCGACAACCTTTCAAACAGCCCTTGTCAGGAAAAAAAGTGCGCTCGACGACCTTCTGATGGCGACCAAAACCTGGGCCCCATCGAAGCGGCGGCCAGCACCGAGCTGCCGGAAAATAATCAGCTCCGTAAGTAAGCTGGCAGAGACAATATCCACGGCACAGGCTTGCCGGGTGGCAGCTTTGATAATCGGGGCAGTGGACCCGGATGGCCGCGTCGATAGGGGAGGATTCGGGGAAGTACCAGACACCATACAAAGAGATGAAAGAGGCGCGCTAAGCGCTGCGGATGAAGAGAGTGCCATCCTAATCAGCCTGGCTGACAGCATCGACAATTAACTGCCTGACTGCAAGAAAAACCTGCGAAGTTGACTAAGCAGTGCGAGATTGAGATAATTAAAGGTAGTAAAATGACATAAAGCCGATTCTCCTGGCTAAGCACTGCGCTGTCAGCATTCAACTGTCCACTGGGTAATTCAGCGATGAAAATAGGCTACTATCGGGTTGCTACAGTGAGTCAAACCCCAAAGATCCAACGCGACGCGCTTGAGCAGTTCGGCTGTGAACAATTCTTTGCCGATATTTCCCTGCATGAGGCAGACGAGCAGTCTGAGCTTAACAGGCTGCTTGGCCATATGAAAGCCGGGGATGTTCTCGTGGTCTGGAGGATGGATCGGCTCTGCAGCCGTATGAGAAAATTGTTTCAGATCATGGAATACCTTGAAGCTCGCGGTCTTGATTTTGTGTCGCTTGAGGATGGATTCGATACCAGGGCTGGCGATGGCTGGCACGGTTTTAAGTCAGCCTTGAAATGGTCATTTAATGAGCAATTACCGGCCGGGACAGCCAGAATCTATATCTGGCTGGATGGCGGGTATGGCCATGTCAGAATCGAACGATGCAAAACGGGAAACGATGAACTTGACGAGATAGCCAATGAAGCTGTCAAAGTCAAAGGGTGCTTGCCTGAAAATGGATACCCTGGTTTTGACGTGGCAAACTGCCTCATCGATGCTTTTGGCGGTGAAATCTTGCGGGTGGAATACGGACAACCACTGGAGTGAATCCATGTTATTCGGAGCAATGAACTTCCCTGTAGTGCCGCTTCTCGAAGAGATAAAAAGCTTTGCGAAACTGGGTTTCGATTATCTCGAATTGGCCATGGACCAGCCGATGGCACATTACAGCGTCGTGTCCGAAAACCAATCAGACCTTGAAAAAGCCTTGAAAGATAACGGCCTGGGAATAATTTGTCATATGCCGACTTTTGTAAGCACAGCCGATCTTACTGACAGTATACGACGAGCATCTGTTACAGAAGTGCGCAGATCTCTTTCTGTAGCTGCAGATCTAGGCGCCAAGAAGATCGTCCTGCATCCCAGCTCAGTGAGTGGCATGGCAGTTTTTTTGCCTGACACGGCCAGAAGCTATGCGTACGTGTTCATATCTGAAATGCTCGATTTATCTGTGCAGCGCGGCATCTCCATCTGCCTTGAAAACATGATGCCTCGCAACGGGTTTGGAGTCGAACCAGATGAGTTTGAGGAGATATTCCAAGCCTTCCCCTCCCTGAAACTCACTTTAGATACAGGTCATGCCAATCTCAACGCTGCAAACGGAACCCGGCTGGTGGAGCTGATTAACCGGTTTGGCGATCGGATTGACCACGTGCACCTCAGTGACAATCTGGGACATTACGACGACCATCTGCCAATCGGCCAGGGAAACATTGACCTTTATCCTATTATCAAAAAGCTCCAGGCCTTAGGCTATGATAGTACAATTACCTTTGAAGTGTTCGACCTGGACCGTATGCTGCTTGTCGAGAGCAGGGAGCGCGTTAAGAAGATGTTATTAACTCCGGCCGCCTAGAGAGTCCTGCAGGCAGATTTGGCGGTTCGGTCTGATTTTCCCTGACAACCGGTTTCTAGCGGATCTGACCGGGCAGATTCTAAACTCCAATCCGAACCTGTGCTTCGGTCCGGCATTGAAAACCTGAACTATTCCGCCACACCACCAATCAATGAATTCTATAAAGAGTCTGGGTTTTGCACCCCGCCATTGAGCAGATCAGTTCTGCGCCAGCGAACAGCTGATCTCCAAACGAGCACCCCGCGACCTTAACTTGTTAGGTCCCGATGGTGTTACCCGACAGATCTTGCCATATCTTTTAAAGATGCTGATAGTGATCTGCTGATAGCTGCCGGCCAGCATGCTCAGACGGGGAGGCTATCTGGAAATCATCAATGAAAAATCTGAGTTGAGTGTAACCCAGCACCATGCAATACAGAGACACCATCATCGTCGGCGCCGGCATCAGCGGTCTGGTCGTCGCCCACAAGCTCCAGCTTCAGCGGCCGGACCACCAGACCTTGATCCTGGAAAAAAGCGGGCGGGCCGGGGGGGCAATCAGATCCTTCAGCGACAGTGGTTATCTGGCCGAATGGGGCCCCCATGGATTTCTGGACAATTGTCTGCAGAGTAGGGACTTGCTCGCCGAAACCGGGCTCGATTCCGAATGCGTCCGGGCGCCGCTGGCCACCTATGTGCGCTATGTCTGCATGAACTCCAAACTGATGGTAATCCCCCAGTCACCGCTGAAGATTGCCCGGGCTCCACTGATCGGCTGGCCAGACAAGTTGCGGGTGCTCGGCGAGTTGTTCATAAAACCGCTGGATGGTGAGCCGACCGTGGCCAAATGGGCAGAACAGCGCTTTGGCCGCGCCCTCCTCCCTTACGTGGACGCGGTGTTTACCGGAACCTACGCCGGGGATTACAACGAGCTGAAAATAGATGCGGTGATGCCTGGTGTGCGGCAGATGGAAAAACAGTACGGCTCGATCATTCGCGGGGCGCTGGCCAAGGCCCGCCAGGCCAAAAAGAATAAGACGCCGGGGGAAAAACTGCAGATGCCTTCAATGACCAGCTTTGCTGATGGCATGCAGCGCTTGCCCGACAAACTGGCAGACCTGCTCGGCAGGGACCGGTTTCGATTTGACTGCGCGGTGACCGGCCTGGAGCGCGAGGCCTCCGGCTGGCTCGTCACCACGCCCGGGGAGCGCTTCAGAGCCGCCAACGTGGTCCTCGCCCTGCCGCTCAACCAGAGCCTCGCCCTGCTTCACGGTCTCGCGCCACATAATTTTCAGCGCAAGCTTCCCGAAGCCTGGATAAACACCGTGGTGTTCGGGTTCAAAGGGGCCAGTCTGCCGCCCGGCTTCGGCTTTCTGAGCCCGGAACGGGAGAAACGCTTCAGCCTGGGCACCCTGTTTTCCTCAAACATGTTTCCCAACCGCGCCCCCGAGGGCCATATCGTCTTCGAGACGCTGATCGGCGGCAGAAGACATCCCGAGCGCCTCGATTACGACGACGACAGCCTGATCCGGCAGGCGCTGGACGATGTCCGGGGCTTGCTCGATCTGCCGGCAGAGCCGGCCTACACCAAAGTGCTGCGCCCAGACGGCGGCATCCCGCAACTGGAAAAAGGCTACACCACCCTGCTCAAACAGCGCAATGAGATGGTTGGCAGCAATCCGGGACTGTTTGTCTGTGGCTTCGGCTGGGAGGGAATCGGACTCAACGATATGATCAAAACGGCCTGCTCGGTGAGCGAACAGATTATCGCTGAAGACTACCAGTTCCAGGATCAGGCCGAGGTCAAGAAGGTCTACTTCTAGCGCCCCACCTGGACCCCGCTCTCCTCGGCGGACCCGGGCAGCCCGGGTAAAATCAGGCTTCGTTTTTAGGACAGAGCGTCTAGAGCTTGCCCACCTTGTCGCTGAGGTACTTGAGCTGGGCGGATACCGCGCTGTCCCGCCGGCTCAGCCCGCTGACCACCTTGATGGAGTGCATCACGGTAGAGTGGTCGCGCTTGAACAGCTTGCCGATATCGGCCAAAGTTTCCTCGGTATGCTTTCTACTCAGATACATCGCCACCTGGCGGGGAAAGGCAATGGCGCGTTTACGCGATTTTGAGCACATCTCCTCGAGGCTTACCCTGAACTGGGCGCCAACCAGCTCGGCAATTGCCATGGCGGTCAATTCCCGGCTCGATCCGGTCAGAAAACGGACCACTTCCTCGATGAGTTTCTCATCGATGATATCGTTGTTCAACGCAGCCCGGGCGCCAAGAGCAATAATGGTCGACTCGATCCTTCTGACATCACCTTTGACCTGCTGGGCCAGATAATCGACAAAGACCGCGGGCAGCTCCAGCTCTTGCTGCATCGCCTTTTTCTTGATGATGCGGCGCCTGGTTTCCAGGTCCGGCTTCTGAATCGAAGTGATCAGCCCCGATGACATCCGGGAACGAAAATCGTCGTCGATACCAGCCAGTTCCCGCGGCGTTTTGTTGGCTGTCATGACCACCCGCTTGCCCGATTTGATCAGACAGTCAAGCACCTCGTTGAGCTCTTCCTGGGTCTTTTTCTTGCCGGTCAGGCTCTGCATGTCCTCGACGAGCAGAATATCACACTGATCCTGGTATTTACGCTTGAAATGATCCATCGCATTGGACTTGATATTGAGCACCATCTCCGCAGCGAATTGCTGGGCGGTCAGGTAATGCAGACGGGTCATCGGCTGGTTGCCGAGGATATGGTGGGCGATGGCATGGGTCAGGTGGGTTTTGCCCAGACCGGTTGTGCTGTTAATATAGAGACAGGGACCGATGGAGTTGTCCAGAAACGACATCGAACGGCAGGCCGATTGAGCCAGGATATTGGACTGGCCGACCATGAAATCATCAAAGGTGTAGCGGGGATGCAGAGCCCGCACCGAGGAACTGCCTGCAGGCAGCGAAGGCAGACGCAACTGGCCTGGTTCGGAGGAGTTTTTCTGCATACAGGCATGACCGTTGAGGCAGACGGTTTTGATTGAACCGTCGAGTTCGGTCACCTTTTCGGTAATCAGTTCAAGATAATGCTTGGATACATAGGCGCCGAAGTAGCGATCTGGGCAGGACAGCGTAAGTTCTGAACCATTTATGTGCTGCTGCACCAGCGGCTCTATCCATAGAGAAAAAACATTCTCTGCGAGGACACCTTCCAAGGTTGCTTTTGCTTTTTCCCAGACCATGCGATTCACAAATACAAGAAAACGTTGATTAGAAACAATTTCAGACTGTTTAACCGAAAATGACAACAAAATACAATTCCGGCTGGCCTAACTGAAACCGTAAATAAAACAAACAGACTAACTGGTACGTAACGCAGGAATTCTTCTCTCCATGAAGACAACCAGGAAGGAGATCATGGCTTGAGATATGACTGTATTTTGCCTTTCAGGTCAACGACGATATAGTTGGATTTTTCTATCACGCTGGCGTGTTTCCAACATCGGTGCAGAGTACCCTTAGAGCGCTAGATCGGCACCGATGATGGCACAGATCGCTTGATTCGAAAGGCTTTGAAGTAAGCGGTATTTTTCAACGCTATCCTAACATTTTAGCAAGAAGAAGTAGCATTTATCAACAATATTAGAAAAATATTAAATTTAAAATTTCTTCATTTTACAAGAAAAAACTAAATTTTAATAAAAATTACGTTACTAACAAGAACGCTATCTAACAAAATCGGGAGGTCTAGCGAAAAGCAGATTACTTATTTTTTTTTCGAAACAAAAATAATTAAGCCCAGGCACGTACGATAAGTAAAGCTTCAAGCCCGGGCCAGAGTCCATACCAGGATCTCCGCAGCTCCTTGTTTTTTCATCGTTTTCGCACATTCATCAACCGTTGTACCGGTGGTGAACACATCGTCGACCAGCAAGATACGTCGGCCTGCTACCGTGTCCTCGGGGTTCAGCGCAAATACACCCTGCAGATTCTTGCGCCGCTCATCTCCACTCAGATCGGTTTGAGATCTGGTGTTTTTCAGCCTGATAAGCAAATATGGCCTTATTTTTTCAGAGCTGGATCGAAAAATCAACCGGGCCAGAACCAGCGATTGATTCATCCCCCGCGCCCGCAACCGGGAGCGGTGCAGCGGTACGGGGATGATCAGGTCACAGCTCCGGGACATCGATATCTGATCGAATTGCCGGAACTCGACGAGACGGGACAGGGATGCAGCCGCCGCTGTGTCGCCCTGAAACTTGAATTTGTGCAGCAGCCTGCTGACCGGAGGGCGGTAGTGCAGCACTGAGCGGGCCCGGTCAAAGGCAGGCCGGCTGACCAGACAGAAACGACAGAACCGGTCCTCGCAGCCCCCATCGGCTGAGAGCGGTGCACCACAGCAGGTGCAGATCGGTGAACTCAGGTAGGACACCTCGCTGGTGCATCGTTCACAGAGTCGGCTTCCCGAACCAGCCGGGCCGAGCCCCAGAGCAGCGCCACAGGCCCCGCAGCGGGGCGGAAAGAGCAGATCGAGCAGCGCCGCTGTTAAGCGCTGAGAATGCTGTGCCGGTGGATCAGGCTTTTGGTCATACTCGGCAGGTTTCTTGGCTGGATCTTTCAGGGCAGCACTCCCGTTGCTAAAAACTGCCAGAGGTGGCCGATCTCAGTTGTCACCAAACTCCTATCGCTGCTCTGCTGAACACACTCGGCGAGGCACAGATCATCTAAAGATCTCAGGCTAGAGTACCTACGCTGCTCAGGCAGCATAACAAGATCTTCTTTCAGTTAAATAACAAATAGCCGCAGGTGGAGCCGTGCGCGTTGCATTTTTCCTTAAACATGGCATAATGGACCCACTTTTTTATAGTTCATTTTTTCGATTCGCTCAGCAAAACGAAATAAATCGGCAGCTCTGTGTTCAGACTTTTTCGACCCTTTTTCGAGAAGGAACCCCCCATGATCATACAACCGAAGCCAGCAGGTAATGTTCGGCCGCAGTGGACCCAGTTGATGAACCTCATGGTTCTGTGCTTGTGTTTCTCTTTATTTCTGGTCAAAACCACTGCCGCTGTCGATCAAAATACCGCCTTTCTGCCGCTGCAGATCGTTGCTCAGCAGGTGGACCAGGACCTTGCAGAACGGGTCGATGACAGCTTCAGCGCAGCTTTGGCGGCGAACAATTTCACCATGGTCGATCGGGAAACGGCAGAGGATATGGTGAACTACACTCAGTGGCCGCCCCCGGCCGACGCACTCGAAGCGGTTGCCCGGAAAACCGGGTACGACAATGTGGCTGCCGGAACCTTGACTTTGATAGGTAACCAGATCAGCGTCGATATCAAGGTTTACGATCTGCTCAACCCGGACCAGCCCAGATATTTTTTCCGTGAAGCCGCCTCAACGGCTGAATTGGAAATGGTCATCGACCAAGTACTGAGCGAAGTGATCTCCTACAGTGAGCGCGAACAGTTCATTGGCGCCATCGCCCCCGAGGGCAATCAGAGGATCGACTCCGGCGCCATCCTGCGCAAGATCCAGACCAAAACAGGTGATCTCTACAGCCCGGCAGGGCTCAGGGAAGATCTCAAAGCCATCTACAAGATGGGCTATTTCGACGATGTGCAGATCGATGTCCAGGACAGCGAAGACGGCAAGAAGGTCATCTTCAAGGTCGTTGAAAAGCCGGCGATCAGTTCGATCACTTATAGCGGTATCGATGAGCTCGACGACGAGGATGTGACCGGTGTGGTCACCATCAAAGAGAACTCGATCCTCAACCCCGCCCGGGTCAACGATGCGACCGAGGCCATCAAAGCCCTGTACAGATCAAAAGGCTATTACAATACCGAGGTCAACGCCAATATCAGCTTCCCGACCCCGGAAACCGCTGCCGTGCGTTTTGTCATCGAGGAAGGGAAAAAAATCTATATCAAGGAGATCGGCTTCGAGGGCAACACCAGTTTCGACGACGATGAGCTCGAAGACGTGATCGAGACCTCGACCAAAGGGCTTTTTTCCTGGCTGACCGAATCGGGGCTGCTCAACCGGGACCAGCTCAGCCAGGACGGCAGCCGCATCGTGGCCTTCTACCAGAACAACGGATTTCTCGAAGCCCGGGTCGGCGAACCGCTCATCACCCAGGATGAGGAGTGGCTTTACGTCAAATTCGTCATCGAGGAGGGCCCCCGTTTCAAGGTCGGAACCGTCGATGTGGTCGGCGACCTGACCGGGGACAAAGACATCTTTCTCGATATGCTCAGCATCAGAAATGAAGAATATCTGAGCCGCAAAACCCTGCGCGACGACATTTTGAAGATTACCGATTACTATTCCGAACAGGGTTACGCCTTTGCCGACATCAGGCCGAAGATGGACAAGTCCGAATCCGGCTCCCGGGTGGACATCACCCTCGACATCGACCGGGGTGATCTGGTCTATATCAACCGGATCGCGATCCGCGGCAATACCAGGACCCGCGACAATGTCATTAGGCGGGAACTGCAGATCGCCGAAGGCGGCGTCTTCGATGCCAAAGGCATCAGGGAGAGCTCCCAGAGGCTGCAGCGCCTCGAGTTTTTCGAGGAAGTCAACGTCACCCCGGAACCGGCGCTCGACCCATCCAAAATGAACGTGCTGGTCGACGTCAAGGAAAAGAGCACCGGTCAGTTCAGCATCGGCGCCGGCTACTCGTCGGTGGACAACCTGATCCTGATGGGTGAAATATCGGAGAACAATTTTCTCGGTATGGGCCATCGGCTTGCCTTGAGCGCCAATATCGGCGGCAAAAGCAGCCGCTACAATCTGGCCTGGACCAATCCTCGGGTCAACGACTCCAATATCTCGGTGGGCGCCGATCTGTTCAACTGGACCAGGGAGTACGACGACTACACCAAGGATTCCAAAGGCGCCGCCATCCGCTTTGGCCACCCGCTCTGGGGAAAGTGGCGCATGTATGAAAGCTACAGCTATACCGACACCCAGCTCAGCGATGTCGCGCCGGATGCCTCGTTTATTATCCGGGAATCCCAGGACGTCCCGATCACCAGTGCGGTGAAAGCAACCTTCACCCGCGACACCCGGGACCGGCTCTACGGCGCTTCCACAGGTTCCAGAAATTCGCTCAGCGTCAAGTATGCCGGCGGCCCGCTTGGCGGCGATGCCCAGTTCACCAAGGCTGAAGGCGAGTCGGGCTGGTACTTCCCGATTGCCTACGGCACCGTATTTCACGCCCTTGGCGCCGTCGGCCAGGCCTGGGAGAACGAAGACGGAAAACTACCCGTCTACGAGCGCTTCTATCTGGGTGGCATGAGCAGCATCAGGGGTCATGAGTACGGCAAAGTCAGTCCGATCGATCCGGAAACCGGCGACCGCATCGGCGGTGATCGCATGTGGTATATCAATACCGAGATCGTCATTCCGCTGTTCAAGGAGCAGGGTTTTTACGGGGTGATATTCTATGACGCCGGTGAATCGATCGCCGATGACGTGGGAACTACTCTAGACCAGGTTGCCCAAGGAGTTGGTCTGGAGATACGCTGGCTCTCCCCGATCGGACCGCTGCGCCTGGTCTGGGGCTACAACCCCGATCCGCTGCCGGACGAGGACAACAGCGTCTTCGATTTCAGTATCGGAGGACAATTCTGATTCCCAAGACCTCTCGCGAAACGGATATGGTCGCCGGCTGCAGCGCTGCAGCCGGCGCTTTTTTTTCATGAACCAGCCAACCTCCACATCGGCTCACACGACCCTGGTCACCGGACTCAGGGGCTCAGCTCCCGCCTGGTTCTGCGCAACCACGGAGGCCACTCGACCGGCCTGCTGCATCGTGGCCGATGAGCAGATGAGCGCCGGTTTCGAGCAGGATCTGTCGCTCTTTACATCCCGGCCGATCCTCTCCTTCCCGGGTTATGAAATTCCGCCCTATACGCCGCTCTCCCCGGACCAGCACACAACCGCTGCACGCCTTTCCACGCTTTATCAGCTTATGGACAGCAGCGAACCGTTTGTGCTGGTGATCTCGATCGAGGCCCTGCTGCGCCGGGTCATGCCGCGCCCTGCGCTGCAGGAGCATGCCGAACTGATCATCGCCGGAGAAGAGTGCGAACTGGGGACTCTGCGCGATGCTCTGATCACCATGGGCTATGAGCACGTTTCGCTGGTAAAGAGTTTCGGTGATTTTTCGGTCCGCGGCGGTGTGGTCGATATCTATCCACCGCCTTTCACGCTGCCCGACAAGACCGTTTACGACGGACCGATTCGGCTCGATTTCTTCGGTGATTTCGTGGAATCGATCCGTCCGTTTGACCTGCTCAGCCAGCGCTCCGCCGGACACCTCGATGAGGCAGTTATCCTGCCTGTCAGCGATGTTCTGCTCAGCGTTGCACGGCAAAACAGGCTGCAGCAGGCGGTGCGCACGCTGCTGCAGCGGGCGGAGCAGTATGGCTGGTCGGCCGAACGCAGCGCCGAGCTGGCGGAGCGGATCAGAGGCGGCCTTCGTTTTGCCGGAATCGAGTTTTTTCTGCCGCTTTTTCAGGACGATCAGCAGAGCGCCACCATCTTTGATTATCTGCCTGACAATACGAACCTGTTTTTGCTGGAGCCGGAAGCGCTGTTCAGGCAGGTGCACCTGATCCACGAGCGGATCCAGGCCAATTATGGTGCTGCTGTCGATGCCGCTGCCCCGTGTCTTGAACCCGCTGAACTGTTTATCGAGCACAATGAGCTGGCCAGAGAACTTGGCCACTTTCCCGGGTACCGTCTCAGCGATTTCGTCCCCCATGATGCGCTCTCGCATTCCTTTGCCACCACCAACCACCGCTTGCTGAAACAGGAAATCTCTTTCAACCGCAAGCAGCACGGACTGCTCAAGATACTTGCTGCCCAGGTGAGTAGCTGGCTCGGCGACGGAGAACGCGTGATTATCTGCTGCCGCTCCAGCCAGCGGCGCAACAATCTCATAGAACTGCTGGAACGTTTTCAGCTCGCACCAGTTCCGGTTGCGGCGCCGCTGGAACTCGATCGGCTGGCTGAGACCAGCGAGCAAGCGGCGCTGTTTGCCTGCGACCAGCCGCTGGGAGAGGGCTTCAGCCTGGAGGAGAAGCGGCTGCACCTGGTTTCGGAGAGCGAATTGTTCGGAGAAATGCGCCTCGGCCTGAAAAAACGCGGCAGAAAAGCCAAAGGTGAGCCGATCAATTTCACCGAATTGCGGGAAGGAGATGTGGTTGTCCACCGGGAACACGGACTCGGTCTATACCGTGGGCTGGAAACCATCTCGCTCAAGCAGGTCACCAACGACTACATGCTGCTCGAGTACCGTGACGGCGACAAACTCTATATCCCGGTCGACCGGCTGCATCTGGTCAGCCGCTACGAGGGGCTCTCCGACAAGCAGCCCAGAATTGACAAACTCGGCACCCAGGCCTGGAAAAATGCCAAGAAAAAGGTCTCCGGCGAGATCTGGAAAGTTGCCCACGAGCTGCTCGATATCTATGCCAAACGTGAAATTCGTCAGGGCAGAGCCTTTTCACCCCCCGGCGAATTCTATCAGGAACTCGAAGAATCGTTTGCCTTCGACGAGACCCCCGGCCAGGACCAGGCCATCAACGACACCATCGACGATCTGCTGGCCCCAAAGCCGATGGACCGGCTGGTCTGCGGCGATGTCGGCTACGGCAAGACCGAGGTGGCGATCAGGGCTGCGTTCAAGGTGGTCGAGGACGGCTGCCAGGCAGCCATCCTGGTGCCGACCACGGTTCTGGCCGAACAGCACGCCAAGACTTTTACTGAGCGTCTGAGGGATTTTCCGGTGCAGATCAGGTGCCTGAACCGCTTCCGCAGTACCAAGCAGCAGAAGCAGATCGTCGCCGGGCTGGCCGACGGCTCGATCGATATCGTGATCGGCACCCATCGTCTGCTTTCAAAAGACATTCGCTTCAGCAAACTCGGCCTGCTGGTGGTGGACGAAGAGCATCGCTTCGGGGTGAGCCACAAGGAAAAAATTAAGCGGATTAAGGCGGAGGTCGACGTACTGACCCTGACCGCCACCCCGATTCCCCGGACCCTGCAGCTTTCGCTGCTTGGCATCCGCGACCTCTCGGTGATCTCCACGCCGCCGGAACACCGCAGGCCGGTAAAGACCTTCGTGGCACGCTACGACGATCTGGTGATCAAGGAAGCGGTCAACCGGGAACTGATCCGCGGCGGCCAGGTCTTTATCGTCCATAACCGGGTCAGATCGATCCACCGGATGGCCGCAACCGTACAGAAACTGGTGCCCCAGGCCCGCATCGCGGTGGCCCATGGACAGATGGCGGGCCGTGAGCTGGAGAAGATCATGGTGGACTTTGTCACCGCTGATATAGATGTGCTGATCAGCACCACCATCATCGAATCAGGACTGGACATTCCCAGCGCCAACACCATCATCATCAACCGTGCCGACCGGCTCGGCCTGGCCGAGATCTACCAGTTACGCGGCCGGGTTGGCCGTTCTTCCACCCAGTCCTTTGCCTACCTGCTGGTTCCATCGCTTGATCACCTGTCCAAAGACTCCCGGGAGCGCCTCAAAGCGCTGATGGAATACAATGAGCTGGGCGGCGGCTTCAAACTGGCCATGTCCGATCTGCAGATTCGGGGCGGCGGCAATCTGCTCGGCGTTTCCCAGAGCGGGCACATCGCGGCCATTGGCTATGATCTCTACCTGGAGCTGCTGCAGAAGACCGTGGCCGATCTGAGAACCAGCCAGCAGCAGGGCGACCAGCCGGTCCAGGACGACACCTTCGATCCGGAGATTAATCTGAACATCTCTGCTTATATACCCGAGCGCTACATCGAGGACATCGGCCAGCGCTATATCATGTATCGGCGGATCGCCGCCCAGATAAGCGGCTCGGACGGCTCGATCGACGATCTTCGTGAGGAGCTCAGTGACCGCTATGGGGAAATGCCCCCTGAGGTGGAAAACCTGTTCGGGGTGGTGGCCGTCAAAAAAGCGCTGATCCCGCTGCGCATCAGCAAGCTCGAGCGCGGTCCCGACAGTCTCGTGTTTTCCTTTATGGAAGATACCCCGGTCAACCCGCGCGCCCTGCTGGCAGATATCGAGCAGCAGCATAATGGCCACCGGTTGACCCCTGACGGCCGGCTGGTGGTCGACGCCCAGGGGACATCACCCGTGGACCTCTATCAGAGCATCAATACCATTACCGCGCGGCTTGCCCGCCTTACCGATGACCAGATACAACAATAAAGCCTCGACTCCAGCCCTTGACTGGCAGCAGATCTCCACCGTGCTGCTCGATATGGACGGCACCCTGCTGGACAAGTATTACGACGATTTTTTCTGGGAACAATACGTGCCCCGCGTCTTTGCCCGGCAGAGAGGAATCGACCAGAGCCGGGCCACAGACGAGTTGATGGAGCGCTATCGCTCAGTGCAGCATACCCTGCTGTGGTCGGACCTGCAGTATTGGTCGAAAGAGCTCGATCTCGATATCATGGCTTTGAAAAAACAGATCAGCCATTTAATTGCAGTCCATCCCCACGTGGTCGATTTCCTCACCTTTCTCAAAAACCAGAGCAAAGCGATCTACCTGGTTACTGCCGCCCATCCGCAGGCGCTTGCGCTGAAGATGGACAAAGCCGGTCTGACCCATTTTTTTGACCAGCTAATCTGTGCCGATGATTTAAACCGGGCCAAGGAAGAGGTTGTTTTCTGGCAACTGCTCGAAGACCGGCTCGGCTTCAATCGAGGCAGCACCCTTTTCGCCGACGACAACCTCAACGTATTGAGGGCCGCGCGCAGTCACGGCATAGCCCATCTGATTCATATTGCCAGACCCAGTTCACAAGAACCGCCGAACACCTCTTCCGAGTTCACCTCGATCAACGGTTTCAGCGAATTGTTATCATGACAGGCAACCGACACTCAAGGCGAGTTGCACAACCCTGCTTTCCCATGCCGGCTGAACGTTCTGGGGTGGCGTCGGCCACAGATGATTTTTTCTTATCTCAGTGACAAGATAAATTGAAAAAAAAATAATCAGGTGGATAGCATCAAACAAGAGCAGAACAATGTTCTTTTTTATAGCTAGTATGCCTGTATTACAGCTCTTTTGGACTAATAACAACCTGCCTGTTGTTTTTTTCCGCAGGACTTGAAGTTACTGTAAATATTTAGTATGTGTGATAGCAATATTATCTATCACTACTTTGTACCGGGGGCAAATAACGACTGTAACAAGCGTAAAAATCAGCACAACCGCTAACTAAAAGAGAGGTGGAAACATGGCGAAATATGACGAAATCTTTGCACAAAGCACAGAAAATCCCGAGAAATTCTGGGCAGAAGCCGCAGAAGGCATTGACTGGTACCAGAAATGCGACAAGGTGCTTGACGCCTCCAATCCCCCTTTCTACCGCTGGTTCGTTGGCGGCACATTGAATACCTGCTATAACGCTGTCGACCGTCATGTGGAAGCGGGCCGCGGCGACCAGGTTGCCATCATCCATGACAGCCCGGTCACCGGCACCATCACCAAAATCACCTATAAAGAACTGCAGGACAAAGTCTCGCTGCTTGCCGGAGCGCTCAGTTCCATCGGGGTCACCAAAGGCGATACGGTGATTATTTATATGCCGATGATACTCGAGGCCGCCTACGCGATGCTGGCCTGTGCCAGAATCGGTGCAATCCACTCGGTGGTCTTCGGCGGATTTGCGGCCAACGAGCTGGCTATCCGCATCAACCACGCCGAACCAAAGATCATCATGACCGCCTCAGGGGCGATTGAGGGCAATAAGACCCTGGCTTACAAACCGATCGTCGACGAAGCGATCAATATTGCCGACCACAAGATCGAAAAATGCGTGATCTTTCAGCGGCCGATCGTAGAAGCTGCGATGCAGGCCGGACGCGATATCGACTGGAACGATTTCTGCGCCGGGGCTCAACCGGTGGACTGCGTGCCGGTTGCCGCTACCGATCCGCTCTATATCCTCTACACATCCGGTACCACCGGCATGCCCAAGGGGGTAATCCGGGACAATGGCGGCCACGCAGTGGCGTTGTACTGGAGCATGAAGGCGATTTACGACATTGACGCCGGCGATGTCTGGTGGTCGGCCTCCGACGTCGGCTGGGTCGTAGGCCATTCCTACATCGTCTACGGACCGCTGCTCAAAGGGGCAACAACGGTCTTCTACGAAGGCAAACCGATCGGCACCCCTGATGCAGGTGCCTTCTGGAGGCTGATTTCCGAACACCAGGTCAAATCGCTGTTCACCGCCCCAACCGCTTTCCGGGCTATCAAAAAGGAGGACCCGGACGGACTTTTCATTAAAAAATACGACATCTCCTGTTTCGAGTGCCTCTACCTGGCAGGGGAACGGCTCGACCCGGACACCTATTACTGGGCCTCGAACCTGCTCAAAGTGCCGGTCATCGATCACTGGTGGCAGACCGAGACCGGCTGGGCTATCGTCGCCAACTGCCGCGGCATTGAGGAACTGCCGGTCAAACCGGGCTCCCCGACCAAGGCCGTACCCGGCTACAAGGTGATGGTCCTGGATGACGAAGGCAGGGAAGTCGGTCCCAACACGGAAGGCAACATCGTTGTCAAGCTGCCGCTGCCGCCCGGTACCCTGCCCACTCTGTGGAAAAATGACAAGCGTTTTGTCGAATCCTATATGTCGACCTTTCCAGGCTACTACGAGACCAGCGACGGTGGCTATATCGACGAGGATGGCTATGTCTACGTGATGGGCCGCATGGACGACGTGATCAATATCGCCGGCCATCGTCTGTCCACCGGCGCGATGGAAGAGGTTATTGCCACGCATCCCGATATCGCCGAGTGTGCAGTCATCGGCACCGAAGATCAGCTCAAGGGCCAGCTGCCGGTCGGACTGTTCGTACTCAAATCCGGCGTTGATCGCGACGTCGATGAAATCAAGACCGAACTGGTCAAGATGGTCCGCGAGAAAATCGGCGCCATCGCCTGCTTCCGCGAATCAAGCTCGGTGGTCAGACTGCCGAAGACCCGATCGGGCAAGATACTGCGCGGCACCATGCGCTCCATTGCAGCCGGCAAGGAGTACCGTATGCCGTCCACCATCGACGATCCAGCCATCCTCGATGAAATTACCGAAACCCTCAACAGCATGGGCTATCCACCCGAGTAAATGCACCTGTATCGAGGGCACCCCCCGGACCCGCCCGGCAGCTGGCGCGGCCCGGGGGGCGCCCTATGCCACCCCGCCTCTGAGGCCGGGTGGCCAACCAGGTAACCAGACGTTACGACTCTATAGCCAGCACATCCGGTCCTGCAGCGAGCACATCAATACAACCGTTTACGACGATTATGAAAATTCATGAATATCAGGCAAAAGAACTGTTCCGGGCAGCACAGATCCCGGTACCCGATGGTATCCTCTGCCGCAGCCTCGATGAGGTTGGCGCGGCCGTCAAAGAACTTGGGCTGCCGGCCGCGGTAAAGGCCCAGGTACACGCCGGCGGTCGAGGCAAAGGCGGCGGCGTCAGGTTGGCCAGAACCCAGGATGAAGCGCTCGAAGCAGCACAAGCGATCCTTGGTATGACCCTGGTGACCCAGCAAACCGGCGGAGCCGGCAGAAAGGTCAGCAAGGTGCTCGTTGAGCAGGGCGTCTCGATAAAAAAAGAGCTCTATCTCTCTATGATCGTCAACCGCGACGATGCAACGGTCACCATCATGGCCAGCCAGGATGGAGGTATGGATATCGAAGAGGTGGCGGCCAGAACACCCGAACGGATCATCAAGGTCGGCATCAATCCGCTGCTGGGTATCCAGGGATACCACATCAGGCAGGTCTGCACCGCCCTGGCGCTCGACAAAGGGCTGGCCAAGCAGGGCGGGGCAATGCTCAGAAATCTATACAGCCTGTTCACCACCCGGGACTGTTCTCTGCTGGAGATCAACCCGCTGATCATAACCGGCGAGGATACGCTTGTCGCCCTCGATGCCAAAATCGATATCGATGCCAACGGGCTGTACCGGCATCCCGATATTTCCGCGATGCGCGATCCCGATGAAGAAGATCCGAATGAACTCGCGGCTGCTGCCTTTGATCTGAACTATATCAAGCTCGATGGCACCATCGGCAACATGGTAAACGGCGCCGGCCTGGCCATGGCTACCATGGATATCATTAAACAGGCCGGGGCAGAGCCGGCCAACTTTCTCGATGTGGGCGGCGGCGCCGACGCTGACAAAGTTGAAAACGGCTTTCGCATCATCCTGAACGACCCCAATGTCCGGGGGATACTGATCAATATATTCGGCGGTATCCTGCGCTGTGACGTGCTGGCCCAGGGCGTCGTGCAGGCCGCTAAGGCAATCGGCATTTCTGTCCCGGTGGTGGTCCGGATGGAAGGAACCAACGTCGAGGAAGGCCGCAGAATTCTGGCTGAATCGGGGCTTGAGCTGATCAATGCGGTAACCCTGTCGGACGCGGCTGAAAAGGTCGCGGCTATCGCCAAAAGGTAGCGGACAACGCCAATGTATCGAATCGTTTATCTCCTGATCTGCATGCTACTTCCGGGGACCATGACAGGCGCCGCCGAGGTCGAAATCGACCAGGATAAGTGGATTATAGCCACCGGCGCCACGGAGCACCTGCCCGCCTCAAGCCTGGCCGGGTTCGTGCTTACCCTCGAGCGGGGTGCCGAGGCAATCAAGATCGATCTGGTATTGAGCAGTGACAACCAGCTCTTGGTAATGGGCGACCCGCTGCTCACCGGGCGCACCGATGCTGCCGATATCTATCCCGAGCGGGTGCGCCCGGACGGCACGCTGTATTCGTTTGATCTGAGCCTGGCCGAACTCAAAGGGCTCTCTGTCGTCTCTGACGATGCGAACCGCGTGTCCACCGCCCTGCTGAGCCTGGCCCAGGTACTCGATTATCTGGCCCGCATCGATGGCGCACTCGATTCTGAACTGGCACTGATCTGCGAACTGCGCAAAGGCTGGCTGCATAGCCGCGAGGGCATGGATCTGAGCGCTGCCCTGGTGAACGAGTTACAGCGCGCCGTTCCCGGGCTGAAGAATATCGATCTGTTCATCGCATCCTATGACCCGGACGAGCTTCAGCAGATAAGTAAAACATTGTTCTCTAGTTCTGCAAAGGATGTGCGATTGATTCAGCTCATAGGTGAGAACGATGGTATGCAGGTGATGAGCCTGGAA
The DNA here is from genome assembly GCA_963707715.1 of uncultured delta proteobacterium. Lineage (GTDB taxonomy): Bacteria > Desulfobacterota > Desulfobulbia > Desulfobulbales > Desulfocapsaceae > JABDQA01. The sequence continues at coordinate 40,700 of CAVPRJ010000012.1, read as the reverse complement.
CTCGGTCACTACCGGCCTTACAACTACGACTGGCTGTTCACCCGCTTCGGCCTCAGGGCCGCCTCGGGGTATGCCGAAGCAATCGGGCTCGGGGCTGTGCAGGTACTCGATCAGGCCGGTAATCCGAAGAATCCCGCCTATCTCGACGCGGCCCGCTCGCTGGGGCTCCAGGTCCTCGCTTACCCGGCCGACCCGAAGGGCTCCATTCTGCGTTTTTTTAACGCAGCGCGGGACGAGGCCTTTTTCGAACAACTGCTTTTCGTTGCCGGACTCGACGGCATGCTCACTGAACACGACGCCTTCGCACGCAAATGGCTGACGGAGCGCAGCGGTGCTGGCAGCAATGGCCCGCAGCAAAGCATTGACCGTCTGATCGAGCAGATCGAGAAACGCGGCATAACGCCCGCCTCCCCTCTGCAATCAGACTAAACTTGATAACCACATAGTTTATTAGAAGGAACCCATGGCAATTTTCGTCGACCACACAACCCGTCTGATCGTCCAGGGAATTACCGGCCAGGAGGGCCAGTTTCATACACGCCAGTGCATCAGTTACGGCACCAAGGTTGTCGGGGGTGTCACCCCCGGCAAGGGCGGCCAGAAAATGGATGCTGTCCCGGTCTTTAACTCCGTGGCCGAAGCTCGCCAGGCAACAGATGCCAACGCTTCAATGATCTTCGTGCCGCCACCCTTTGCAGCCGAGGCGATTCTCGAGGCGATCGATGGCGGAATCGAGTTGATCGTCTGCATAACCGAAGGCATCCCGGTCATGGACATGCTCCGGGTAAAAAATTATCTGGCCGGAAAACCCTGTCGCCTGATCGGCCCCAACTGCCCGGGTATCATCTCGCCCGGCAGCTGTAAAATCGGTATTATGCCGGCCCCGATCCATAAAGCAGGAGGACCGTTCGGGGTTGTCTCGCGCTCGGGGACCCTGACCTACGAGGTGGTCCATCAACTGAGTCAGGAAGGCTTTGGCCAGACAACCTGCGTGGGTATCGGTGGAGACCCGGTCAACGGCACCGGATTTATCGACTGCCTGGAGGCCTTTCAGCAGGATGCGCAGACCGAGGCCGTGGTAATGGTCGGAGAAATTGGCGGCCACGCCGAAGAAGAGGCGGCGGCCTGGATCAAGGCCAACCTGAGCAAGCCGGTGGTGGGCTTTATTGCCGGCCTGACCGCTCCTCCCGGCCGCAGGATGGGCCATGCCGGCGCCATCGTCAGCGGCGGATCAGGCACTGCGGCGGCCAAGATCGAGGCCATGGAGGCAGCCGGCGTCCATGTCTGTCGCGATCTGGGCGACCTCGGCAGACTCTGCAGGCAAGTCTACGCCTAGCAAGAGCCCCGCAACGATCTGGCCCCCGGGACCATCCGGCAGCGGCTGAACAGGTTGTATTAAAGGAGCTGCACCTGGTCCAACGACTTGCGCCCGCTTATGGCTGAGCCTCAGGCCAGGCTGAGTCTGGCGGCCGATTCGCCCGACAAGAACATCGTTCTTCATTTAGTTTCCCCAGGAACGGCCAGTTTCTGGGGAAAACGACACCCGGAGTTTCATATCAAGCACTCGCGTATCCCATTCAATCATATGTCAGATTATATATATACTTAAAATAACTTATCTTAAATCTTCAAAGAGAGCTCCCGTCCACACCTGTTCTTTTTTTCTTGACAAGCCTGGAGATTTTTCCTAAAAATGCAAGAGTAACGCTGTTCTTTTATTTTTATAATATTTTTTCGAAGATTTTCATTTTACAAGTAAATACAAAATATTAAACAAAAGAAACATGATAACGCAAATCACCAAAAGTGGCTGCATCAGCTCTTGGGATGCACCTTTTCTTCGCTCCGGATCACCGGCTTTTACCACGCTCATCAGTCGTTACTAAGTTAAGGAGAACGCATGGATACCATCGAAAGACTTGAATATCTGAAGAAACTCAGAGCCGAAGCAAAACTCGGTGGCGGACAAAAACGCATAGACAAGCAGCACTCGCTTGGCCGAATGACTGCCAGAGAGCGCATTGATCTCTTGCTCGACAAGGGTTCCTTCGAAGAGTTCGACATGTTCAAGCTGCACCGCTGCACCGATTTCGGCATGGACCAGCAGAAATACTGCGGCGACGGTGTCGTTACCGGCCATGGCACGATAGACGGACGCATTGTCTATGTCTTCGCCCAGGATTTCACCGTGTTGGGCGGGTCGCTGTCCGAGACGTTTGCCGAAAAGATATGCAAGATCATGGACCTGGCGCTGAAAAACGGAGCACCGGTCATCGGCTTGAACGATTCCGGCGGCGCCCGGATCCAGGAAGGCATCGAAAGCCTGGCCGGATATACTGATATTTTCCTGCGCAATGTAATGTCTTCTGGTGTAATTCCACAGATTTCCGCAATCTTCGGCCCCTGTGCCGGCGGAGCGGTTTACTCACCGGCCCTGACCGATTTTGTGGTGATGGTCAAAAACAACTCCTACATGTTCCTGACCGGCCCCAAAGTAGTCAAATCGGTGACCCACGAGGATGTCACCGTCGAGGAACTCGGAGGAGCCGAGATGCATTCATCGCGCAGCGGCGTGTCCGATTACGCCGCAGAAACGGGAGCCGATGCGATTGTCTACCTGCGCAAACTGGTGTCGTTTCTCCCCCAGAACAACATGGAAAACCCGCCGATCATCAACTGCACCGATCCGGTCGAGCGACCCGCTGAACCGCTCAACACCTTCATTCCGACAAACCCCAATGAAGCTTACGATATGAAGGAGATCATTCTCCAGACCGTGGATCACGGCGACTTTTTCGAGATCAAAGAGACCTTCGCCCCCAACATCATTGTCGGGTTTGCCCGCTACAACGGTATGAGCGTCGGCATCGTGGCCAACCAGCCGGCCCACTACTCAGGTGTGCTGGACATAGACTCCTCGATCAAGGGTGCCCGATTTGTGAGGTTCTGCGATTGTTTCAATATCCCGGTGGTCACCTTCGTCGACGTACCCGGCTTTCTACCCGGAACTGCGCAGGAATACGGCGGCGTCATCCGTAACGGAGCAAAAATCCTTTATGCCTATGCCGAGGCGACCATTCCCAAGGTCACGGTCATTACCAGAAAAGCCTACGGCGGCGCCTATTGCGTGATGTCTTCAAAACATCTTCGAGGCGATATCAACTACGCCTGGCCCACCGCTGAAATTGCCGTGATGGGCGCCAAGGGGGCCGTCGAGGTGCTCTATGGCAGACAGGCGAAAAAGAGGCTGACCCGGCAGCCTATCTCCAGCAGCGCGAGCAGGAGTATCAGGATACGGTGGTAAACCCCTATGTGGCCGCCCAGCGCGGCTATATCGATGATATCATCGAACCAGCACGGACCCGGGTCAGAATTATCAATGCCCTGCGTCTTGTGGAAAACAAGCGCGACACCAACCCGATGAAAAAACACGGCAATATTCCACTATAATCAGCCAATTCAAAAGAGAGGAACATTCATGAGCGTCAAAATTTTTATCAAGCGCATTGTTTCGGAAGACAAGATACCCGAACTGACCGTACTGCTGAAACGGCTGCGCAGCGTCACGCTGAATCAGCCTGGCTACATTTCGGGGCAGACCCTGAAACGGCTCGACAAGAGTGATGAGACCATGGTGATAAGCACCTGGCGCTCGATCGAGGACTGGAACAACTGGATCAAGAATGAAAAGCGGATGGCCATTCAGTCGGAAATCGACGGGCTCATTGGAGACGAAACCGAATACGCCATTTACGAATAACCCCAATGGCATTGAACCTGCCCGATATTCAGATCATCGGCAGCACCACTAATAAAACACAGGTAATCGAAGAAAATGGCAGACATGCAAAAGAAGATGGCGGCTGCGCTGGCTGCGGTCAACGCCTACCTGCAGATGGAAGAAGCGGCTGCCGCCCAGGCAGCGCTGCAGCGGAGCCCTGTTCCTGCTAACCTGCAGAGCTGCTGGAGCCAGAGCGGACGGCAGGATATGATGACCATGCGCCGGCTCATCCAGTTGCGAACCTTCAGCGGCCGCCGCTAAGAGACGATAGCCCAATATCAGGCATAAGGAGATAGAGACGATGAGTGACCAAGTTCAAATGACAGAAATGAATTACGCCAATGACCGCCCGGCAGCTGAGAATCCGATAAAAATCATGGATTTGACCCTGCGCGATGGCCACCAATCGCTGTTTGCCACCCGCGGGCGTACGGAAGATATGATTCCGGTCGCCGAACTGATGGATGAAGTCGGTTTCTGGGCTGTCGAGACCTGGGGAGGCGCCACCTTCGACACGATGCACCGGTTCCTGAACGAGGACCCCTGGGAGCGTCTGCGCACCCTGAAACGTTACATGAAAAAAACCCCGTTTTCGATGCTGCTGCGTGCCCAGAACCTGGTCGGCTACCGCAATTACGCCGACGATCTTGCCCTGGCTTTTGTCGAGCGGACCGCTGAAAACGGCATGGATATATTCCGCACCTTCGATGCATTGAACGACTATCGCAACTTCGAAACAGTGGTCTCACAGATCAAGAAGTGCGGCAAGCACTTCCAGGGCTGCATCTGCTACACGATGACCGAACCGCGCCTCGGCGGCGAGGTGTACAACCTGGATTATTATATCAACAAGGCCAAGGATCTCGAGTCGATGGGCGCCGATTCAATCTGCATCAAGGATATGGCAGGTCTGCTGGCCCCTTACGATGCCTACGGGCTGATCAAGGCGATGAAGGAGGCGGTGACAGTGCCGATTCATCTGCACTCGCATTTCACCTCAGGCATGTCACCGATGACCCATCTGAAGGCCATCGAGGCCGGTGTCGATATCATAGACACCTGTATGACTCCATATGCCTACCGGACGTCCCATGCAGCGGTTGAACCGCTGGTTATGACCCTGCTCGGCACCAACCGTGACACCGGCTTCGATATCAAAAAGCTCGCTGAAATCAACGAAATTTTCGAAAAGGAGATTCTGCCCAAATACAAGCATCTGCTTGACGACTCCAAAGTGTCAATCATCGACATCAACGTCTTGCTGCACCAGACACCGGGCGGCATGCTGTCCAACCTGGTCAACCAGCTCCGCGAGATGGATGCCCTCGACAAGATCGACGAAGTATACAAGGAACTGCCGCGGGTCCGTAAGGACCTGGGCCAGATTCCGTTGGTCACGCCGACCAGTCAGATCGTTGGCGTGCAGACGGTCAACAACGTCCTGCACGATACCGACGGTGAGCGCTACAAGATGATCACCGGCCAGGTCAAAGACCTCTGTTACGGGCTCTATGGCAAGACCGCCGTACCGATCAACCCGGAGGTACAGAAAAAAGCGCTGAAAGGCTATCCGCGCGGTGAAGAACCGATCACCTGCCGGCCCGCCGAGGTACTCGAGCCTGAACTTGAAAAGGCGAAGGCGGAGGTCGGTGAACTGGCCAAAGATCTTGACGACTTGATTCTCTACGCCCAGTTTCCGGTCACCGGCAAGAAGTTTCTCGAATGGAAGTACGGTATCACACCAGCCCCGGCCAGCGTCCGGCCGATAACGCTTGAAGAGGTCAGAAAGAAAGATGCGCTCATTAAAAAGGCCAAGGCCGGCGAACTGGTCGAGAAAAAATCCGGCGCCCCGGCCAAGAGCGAGGCAGCGCGAACTTTTAACGTGTTCATCGACCAGGAATACTTCAGCGTCGATGTGGATCCGGTGGGCGGCGCTCCGATGATTGCGGCGGCGGGTCTCCAGCCGGCCGCCCCGGCACCTAATCCTGCGCCAGCCGCGCCAGCCTCGCCGGCAGCTCCGGCAGCTCCGGCAGCAAACCCCGCCCCGGCCCCAGCCGCTTCGCCTTCGGGAACCATGCTGCTGGCGCCGATGCCCGGCATGGTCGTTAAATATGAGAAGAAAGTCGGCGACACCGTCAAGGAAGGCGATACCATCGTGGTGCTCGAAGCCATGAAGATGGAAAATGCCCTGCCTGCTCCGTGTGCCGGTACCATCAAGGCGATCGACTTCGACAGCGGCGATTCGATCACCAAAGGTGCTGTACTTTGCGTGATCGGCTAGATCACAAGGTTCATCAACCATCATCTAAACTGAAACTGAGCATGGCAGACCAATTTCATCCCGATGTTCACCAACGCCTTGAAAAAGCGGTGCTGGAAATATTTTCCAACTCCGATTTTCACAAGGCGAGTATCCGTGATGTCGCCGAGCGGGCAGGGGTCAGTTTCACCACGATCTATAAACACTACGGCAGCAAGGAACGGCTGGTTTTTGCCTTTGTCGATGTCTGGATGGGCAAGCTGACCGACCGGATTGTCGATCACCTCCAGGGCATCGAGGATCTCAAGGAGAAGCTGCGCAAGGTGTTCTGGCTGCAGCTCGATTACTACGAGCGGCACGTCGGCCTGGGCCGTATCGTCTTTATGACCCTGCCGATGAACACCTGGATGGCCGACCAGACCTTTGCCCAGCCCCGGATGATGGGTCTGATGATCGATGTGCTGCGCCAGGGGCAGAAGGAGGGGGTGCTCAATCCGGACGTCAGAGCCGGCACCCTGCTCGATTTTCTGATGGGCTTTGTGCAGCGCAGTTTTTTCATGTGGATCCTGCGCGGCCAGCAGGACAGCCTCTCCGCCCAGGCCAACCTGCTCTTTGAGATGGTCTGGCGCGGCATGGCCAACCCTGGTCACAACCACCACCAGCACAGCCTGCCGGAATAGAGGTATAATTTGCTCATGTACATTCACGATCAAGGTTTTTTCGGAGGGACGCTATGAAAATTCTTAAAATCGATCACCTGGGAATTGCGGTAAACAGTATCGACGACGGCAGGAACTTCTGGTCCGAGGTGCTCGGCCTCGAATTCGAGGGAGCAGAGACGGTCGCTGAACAGAAGGTAAAGACCGCCTTTTTCCCGGTCGGCGAGAGCGAGGTCGAACTGCTCGAATCAACCGCACCCGATGGGCCTGTGGCCAAGTTCATCGAGAAAAAAGGTCAGGGATTCCAGCACGTGGCATTTCGCGTTGCCGATATCGACGAGGCGCTGGCGGAACTAAAGGAAAAAGACATCCAGCTCATCGATCAGGTGCCCCGCATCGGCGCCGGCGGGGCCCGGATCGCCTTTCTGCACCCCAAAGCGACCGGCGGCATCCTGGTAGAGCTGTGTGAACGATCTTAAACGAGGCAACGGCATCGGCCACCATCGCATCTGCATCAATTAAACAGGAGTTCACCATGTCACACCACCCAGATATTGAGAAATGGCAAGAGCTTGCCACCAAGCAGATGAAGGGCAAAACACTCGACTCGCTTTCCTGGCAGACGCCGGAAGGCATTCGCGTCAAGCCTCTGTATACCGCTGAAGATATCGACGGCCTCGAAAGCACCAATACCTTGCCGGGCCTGGCCCCGTATGTGCGCGGACCGATGGCCACCATGTACGCCGGCCGTCCCTGGACCATCAGACAGTATGCCGGTTTCTCCACCGCCCGGGAATCCAACGAGTTTTACCGCAAGGCACTGGCCGCAGGCCAGAAGGGGCTTTCCGTGGCCTTTGATCTGGCCACCCACCGCGGCTATGACTCCGACCATCCCCGGGTTACCGGCGACGTCGGCAAGGCCGGTGTGGCGATCGATTCGGTCGAAGATATGAAGATCCTCTTCGACGGGATTCCGCTCGACAAGATGTCCGTTTCGATGACCATGAACGGGGCGGTCATCCCCATTCTGGCCAGCTACATCGTGGCCGCGGAAGAACAGGGCGTCAGCCACGCACAGCTCACCGGCACCATCCAGAACGATATTTTAAAAGAATACCTGACCAGAAACACGTTTATCTATCCGCCCACCCCGTCGATGCGAATCGTCAGCGATATCATCGGTTTCTGTTCGAAAAACATGCCGCGCTACAACACCATCAGCATCAGCGGCTACCACATGATGGAGGCCGGCGCCAATTCGGTGTCTGCAGGTCGCCTTTACCATGGCGGACGGCCTTGAGTACGTCCGTACGGCGCTGAATGCGGGCATGGATGTGGACGATTTTGCCCCGCGCTTGTCGTTTTTCTTCGGCATCGGCATGAACTTCTTCATGGATATCGCGATGCTTCGAGCAGCCCGCCTGCTCTGGCACAAGCTGATGAGCCGCTTCAACCCGAAAAATCCCCGTTCTTCGATGCTCCGCACCCATTGCCAGACCTCGGGCTGGAGCCTGACCGAGCAGGATCCATACAACAACGTGATCAGGACCACGCTGGAAGCGCTGACCTCGGTGTTGGGCGGCACCCAGTCGCTGCACACCAACTCGTTCGACGAGGCCATCGGGCTGCCCACCGATTTCTCGGCCCGCATTGCCCGAAACACCCAGATCATCATCCAGGAGGAGTCGGAGATCTGCCATGTAATCGATCCGCTTGGTGGATCTTACTATTTGGAATCACTTACAAATTCTATTGTCAACGAGGCCCTGAAAATCATCGACGAGGTCGAGGAGTTAGGCGGTATGGCCAAGGCCATCGAGTCGGGCATGCCGAAGATGCGCATCGAGGAGTCGGCGGCCCGCAAGCAGGCCCGGATCGATCAGGGGCTCGACGTCATCGTCGGGGTCAACAAATACCAGCTCAAGGACGAGCAGATCGATTTCGAGATACGGGAAGTACCCGCTTCGGTGCGCGACGAGCAGGTGGCCCGGCTCGAGCAGATCAAAAAAGACCGAGACGGCGCAGCGGTCGCTGCGGCTTTGGCCAATCTCACCAGCTGCGCCGCAGGCGATGGCAACCTGCTGGAAGCGGCTCTGCCGGCGATTCGAGCGAGAGCCACGATCGGTGAGATCTCCGATGCGATGGAGAAGGTGTTCGGCCGGTTCGTGGCCAACACCCGGTGCATCTCCGGTGCCTATGCGTCCGAGTTTTCTAAAGATTCAGAGAGCCTCGGCCAACTTCGCAAGCGCACTGACGATTTTCTCAAAAAGCACGGCCGACGCCCGCGCATGCTGGTCACCAAGATGGGTCAGGACGGTCACGACCGGGGCATCAAGGTGATTGCCAGCGCCTACGCCGACATCGGCTTCGACGTCGACATCGGACCGCTCTTTCAAACCCCCGAAGAAGCGGCGCGGATGGCCATTGAAAACGATGTCCATGTGGTCGGCGCCTCGAGCCTTACCGCCGGACACAAGACGCTGGTGCCCGGGCTGGTGGAGGAACTCAAGAAACAGGGCGGCGGCGACATCAAGGTGGTGGCCGGCGGCATCATCCCGCCGAGGGACTACGACTTTTTATATGAGCGCGGCGTGCAGGCGGTATTCGGGCCAGGTACCTCGGTGATCGACTCGGCCAACCGCACCCTGGATCTGATCGACGCAACCACCTGAGCAAAGCGATCAGCTGTATTCAGAGGCGGGCGGCACTCTCAGCTGGGTCGTCCGCCTTTCTCCGCTTGCTCTGCTGTTGAACCGAAACGAGGCAAACTGCCGCACCTCACTGTGATGCAGAAAGATCCCGAATACTATATCCAGGGCGTACTCGATGGCAACCGGCTGATGCTGGCCCGAACCATCACCCTGATTGAAAGCTCGCTGCCGACCCATCAGGAGATGGCGGCCACCATCATCGACCGGCTGCTGCCCCACACCGGTCGGGCGATCCGCCTGGGTATCACCGGGGTGCCCGGGGCCGGCAAAAGTACCTTTATCGACAGTTTCGGCACCATGCTGGCCGAACTTGGCCACCGGGTGGCGGTACTGGCCATCGATCCGTCCAGCACCCGAAGCGGCGGCTCGGTGCTCGGTGACAAAACCCGCATGCTGGCGCTCTCAGTCAATGCGAACGCCTTCATCCGGCCCTCCCCGGCCGGCACCACCCTGGGCGGCGTGGCCCGCAAGACACGGGAAACCATGCTGGCCTGCGAGGCGGCCGGGTTCGATGTGATCATCATCGAAACGGTCGGCGTGGGCCAGTCGGAGACCGCCGTCTCCTCGATGGTCGATTTTTTCCTGGTCTTGATGATTGCCGGGGCCGGCGACGAACTGCAGGGCATCAAGAAGGGCATCCTGGAGGTTGCCGACACCATCGTGATAAACAAGGCCGACGGCGACAACCTGCTCAGGGCCGAGCGGGCCAGAAGGGAATATGAGGCGGCCCTGCATATTCTGACTCCCTCCAGCAGCAACTGGTCACCCAAGGTAATGACCTGCAGTGCTCTGGAGCAGACCGGGCTCAGGGAAATATGGGAGGCGGTAACCACCCATCGCAGTGCGCTGGAAGCCTCCGGGGAGTTGGCAGAAAAACGCAGGAAACAGGACCTGGACTGGCTGCAGTTTCTGCTCGATGAGGGCTTGAAAACCTGGTTTTACACCCACCCCGATATCGGCGGTCGATTGCCCGCACTCACCGCTGCCGTGAAAAACCAGTCCATCTCCCCCAGCGCGGCGGCCGGACAGCTGCTTGGCGAATTGAAAAAGTACCGCTGATCTGCCCAGGCAGCCATAAGGCCCTCACCTGTCAGCGCGTCGCCTCAGCCCTCGAGATATTCTTCGATCTGCACCTCGTCGAGCTGCTCGGGTTCGAGATACTGCTCGCCATACCGGCGGTAGATGCCGCTGGTCAGAAACAGACGATAAAGATCAGGGTCGAAGTGGCCGCCCTTCTGCATCGAGGACATGATCCGGATCGCATCGCTGAGTTTCTTTGCCTTCTTGTAGGGCCTGTCCGAGGCAGTGAGCGCTTCGAAGACGTCGGCAATGACCATCATCCTGGCAGTGAGCGACATCTGCTCACCTTTGAGCCGGCGCGGATAGCCGGTACCGGTCATCGACTCGTGATGGCCGCCGGCAATTTCCGGAACATCCATGAGGTGTCGGGGGTAGGGCAGTTCTTCAAGCATCTTGATGGTCTGCACGATATGATCGTTGATCTTATAGCGTTCCTCCGTACTCAAGGTACCCCGTTTGACCTCCAGGTTGTAGACCTCGCCCCGATTATACAGATTTTCCGGCTCGTCAATCTTGAAGCCCCAGGGGTTGTCTGGGGCGATATGATCTGTCTCTCCCCGGGTAATCAGGTGCTCCTCCCGGTCCGAGAGCAGTGCTTCCTCGACCGGCAGTTCCGGGGCCAGGGTACGCGCCTTGCGCTTGCCCTCGTCCCAGGAGATGCCGATCCGATCGTCCAGGGTTCGCTGCCAGGTCATGCCCGCGATCTGCCTGATCCGCACAAGAGCTTCATCGGCTAGAAATTCTCCACCCTCGTTGCAGTGTGCAATAAAGCGATAGTCATCGTCCAACTGGGCCAGCCGCTCCTGCAGTGCCTCCAGTAACTCCTGCCGTAGGCCGCCATCGGCGATGGCCCGCCAGCAGGCGATCTCGGCATCGCGCTTGAGCACTTCAAAACGCATGCGCACCTCGTGGATGCGGTCGTAGATGGTCTCGAGCTTGGTAGCCTTGTCCACCACATACTCAGGCGTTGTCACCTTGCCGCAGTCGTGCAGCCAGGCCGCGACATGCAGCTCCTCCCACTGCTCCTCGGAGAGATCGAAGTCGGCCAGGGGACCCTCCTTGGTATCACAGGCCGCCTGGGCCAGCATCTTGGCGAGCACCGGCACGCGTTGGCAGTGGCCGCCGGTGTAAGGGGATTTTGCATCGATCGCCCCGGCGATCAGCTTGATGAAGGCGTCGAAGAGTTCCTTCTGTTTCTTGATCAGCTGCTTGGTCTCAAGGGTCACCCCGGCCAGCCCGGAGAGCCGCTGTACAAAGAGCAGCCGGTCGCGCAGATCCTCCTCGTTGGCCTTCTGAGGCGGCCCGTGATAGACCAGCCCGATAATGCCCATCGAGTTGCCCTGCCGGTCCTCGAGCGGCTCGCACCAGACAGTGGCCTGGGGATGATCTTCGCCAAACAGCACAGCCATCTCCTGGTTTTTACTGCGCTCCAGATCCCAGCGGGTACGCTCGTTGCGCAGGGTGGCAGCGACAATGGGCCGGTCAGTGCCGAGACCAAACTCCGGCAGGTCAAGATCTCTGCTGCAGATCCGTTCGTCGCAGTAGACGTCGGGTCGCAGAACCTGGCTTTCATGATCCACCAGACAAATCAGCACCCCATCCGCTGCAGCGGCGTGCCGCACATCGTTGCCGATGCGCTCCAGCAGGGTATCGAAATTCTTCTCTCGATTCAGCGACTGGATCAGCAGCAGAAATTCGGAGATGGTCTTGCTCATAAAGGACATGGTCCCGGACAGGTTATCCACCTCCTTAACGATAGAGCGGATACGTCCCTTGTCGCTGAAATCCAGACGACGAACCGCATCGGCTTCCTCGGCAAGCCTGGCTATCGGTTTGGAAACCCCCCGGGCCATCGCCATGGTCAGCGGGATCAGGCCCAGCACCAGAGCCAGGGCCAGCAGTGCGGTCTGGTTGCGTATCTGGCGTACTTCGGCGGTCAGTTCAAGATAGGGAATGGTCATACCGAAATACAAGGGCGGACCGCTGTCGAGTTTGAGCTGGGCAAGCGTCGCCAGCCAGGGTTCGCCCCCGGCTTCAAAGCTGAGCATGCCGGCTTCACCGAAATCCCCTTTAAGCCAGGCATCATGAAGCCCATCAAGGGCGGCATCGCCCAGCTGGTCAATCCTGCTGCGTACTAACTCATCCGCTGCATTGTCCTTCTGCAGCACAAGCCGTTCCACATCCTCATGGGCAATCAGTTCGCCGCTCGACTCGAACAGCACCACCCGGGTGCGCGGTGTCACCTTATCCTGGGTCAGCCGCCTGGAAAGGCTATCCAGGCGGATATCGGCACCGGCGACCACTTGTCTTGCAAGATTGCTGCGGGCAAAGGTCATGCCGATCTGCTGGTCGGTAAAAAAGAGATAGGGGCTGCCCCGCACCGCCTCGACCGTATCTACGGCCTGGCGGTACCAACCTCGCTGACGCGGGTCGTAGGTGCTGTCCCAGGTTCTTGCCCCAACCTGCTCCATCTCCCTGTTAAAGTAAAGGAATTGCCTGTCTACGCGCTGATCCGGCAGCACATCGATACTCTGCACCGCCCATAATGCCTGCTCGGGCGCCCCGACGGCAGCGCGGTCGGCCTCATCGCGCAGGCGCCTGAACTGGAAAAATTCGCCGTTGGGATAGCCCAGATAGACAGAAGCCACGTTCTGGTTGCCAAGCAGTGCCTCGCGCAGCACAGGCAAACCGGCAAGTCGCTCTTCCAGGCTTTCTTGCAGGACGAATCCGGAAAAGGCCAACAGATTGACCAGGGTTTCCAGCGGCTTGGCGAGGCGTTCGAGTTCGCGGGTATATTCGCCGGAGATTCGATGAACCAGCTTGGTGGCCTCGTCGGCAACCATGTCGCGACTCTTGGTGTAGAAGAGCAGGGAAATTGCCCCGCAGCCAACCAGCATCAAGATAACGAACAGGGTCGAGAGATGTATTCTTAACGGAAAACTCTTCTTGGGGCGAGATGCCATGACCTACCTTCCTGGTTTCTAAGGTGCCTGGTAATAGGGATTACGGGGCAGAGCCCGAATGGTTTTCGGGCTCTGCCAGACCACATCAAACTGGCCGTCCTGCCTGATTCTGCCAATGAATACTGGCCGATGCAGATGGTGGTTCTGCTCATCCATGTTGACCTCTACGCCGCTCGGGGCACGCAGGGACTGGCCACCCAGAGCAGTTCTCACCTCATCGGGTGCAAACGAGCCGGCCTGCTCGACGGCCTGCGTCCAGAGGCGGATACCGATATGGGTGGCCTCCATCGGGTCGGTGGTCAGGGGACGTTGAGCCCCTGCCAGCATCCTTCGCTTCGAGTACTCGGCCCATTGTTCACGAAAGCGCTGGTTCTCCGGGCTATCGATCGACATGAAATAGCTCCAGGCGGCGAAATGGCCGACCAACGCTGAGGTGTCCAGGTTACGCAACTCTTCTTCGCCGATCGAGAAAGCCATAACCGGAACCTGCTCGGCGGAAATGTCCTGCTTGGCCAGTTCCCGGTAAAAGGCGATGTTGGAGTCGCCGTTGATGGTAGAGACCACAGCCGTCCTGCCGCCTTCGCCAAATCTGCGGATCTGCTCAACAATGTCCTGGTAGTCCCGATATCCAAACGCAGTGTACACTTGGGTAATATTCTCAGCAGCGATGCCCTTGCTGATTAGAAAATTGGTCAGGATATTGTTGGTCGTGCGCGGGTATACGTAATCGGTGCCGAGCAGAAAAAAGCGCTCGATATTCCCGCCTGCCTCGCTGAGCAGGTATTCCACCGCCGGAATCGACTGCTGGTTCGGGGCCGCTCCGGTATAAAAGATATTTTCGGAGAGCTCCTCGCCCTCGTACTGCAGCGGATAGAAGAGCAGGCCGCCAAGCTTCTCGAAGACGGGCAGCACCGCCTTTCTCGAGACCGATGTCCAGCAGCCGAATACCACCGCAACCCGATATTCTACCAGCAGTTTTTCAGCTTTCTCCGCAAACAGCGGCCAGTTAGAGGCCGGGTCCAGGACGATCGGCTCGATCCGGCGGCCGAGCACGCCACCTTCGGCGTTGATCTGTTCGATGGTCATCAGGGCCACGTCTTTGAGCGGTGTTTCGCTGATGGCCATGGTACCGGACAGGGAGTGGAGAATACCAATCCGGACCGGTTTTTCCTCCGCCGGAGCGGACAGCACCGGCCCGAAAATAAGAATTGTGGTGAGCGCCAGGAGCGCTGGGAGCCTCGCTAAAAATGATTGTTTCATGACCAGACCCTCTCAGGGCAAATGGAAATGATACCATTTGAAACGGTTGACAGAATTTAACCTATACTACCGTCAATACTACCCTGTCGATCAAAACGAGTCCATCAGGTGATGCGATATGGTGGTGAAGAGCAACATATTGCTGTAATGTTGTTTATCCACACGCCAACACCTGGCTGCTGATCGAGATAATACAAAAAAATAATTGAATCCCCAGTCAATCATAAGCAGAGGACCAGAGCCATGAAGATAACCGCAATAAAAACCTTGAGACTTAAAGAATTTGGCAATCTCCTGTGGGTTTTCATCGAAACCGATGAGGGTCTGGTTGGCCAGGGCGAGACCTTTTTCGGTCCCCAGGCGGTGGAGGCGTGGATCCACGAAACTGCCGCCCCGCTGCTGATCGGTCAGGACCCGCTGCGCATCACCTATCTGCACCGGAAAATGCAGGGTTATTGCGGCATTCGCGGCTCCGGGGCTGAGCTGAGAGGGCTCTCAGCCATCGATATTGGTCTCTGGGACCTCTGGGGAAAGGTAACGGACCAGCCGATCTATCAACTTCTCGGCGGCCTGACCAGAGAACGGGTCAGAACCTATAACACCTGCGCCGGCTATCGTTATATCCGCTCCAACCAGGGACAGTTTTCAAAAAATTGGGGGACCGGGAGCGAACTTGGCCCCTATGAGGATCTCGATGGGTTTCTCAACTCAGCCGACGAACTGGCCCAGAGCCTGCTCGAACAGGGAATTACCGGGATGAAGATCTGGCCGCTCGACCCCTTCGCCGAGGCTTCGGACGGTCTCTACATTGCTGCTTGCGACCTGCGCAAAGCCATGGAGCCATTTGAGAAGATTCGTTCGGCGGTGGGTGATAAAATGGACCTTATGCTCGAATGTCATTCTCTGTGGAACCTGCCGACGGCGGTGAAGATAGCGAGGGCGATGGAAGAATTCGATCTGTTCTGGATCGAGGATCCCATCCGCATGGATCGACTGGCGACCATCGGTGAATTCAAGGCCCAGACCAGGTGTCCGGTAACCGCCAGCGAGACGATTGCGGGACGCTGGGGGTTCAGCGACCTGATCGAAGCCAAAGCGGTTGATATCGTCATGCTCGATATCGGCTGGGTGGGCGGGATCACGGAAGCCCATGCCATTGCCCAGATGGCCCATGCCCATCACCTCCCCTTTGCCCCCCACGACTGCACCGGTCCGATTATCTACACCGCGGCAACACATATGTCGGTGCATGAGCCCAACGGGCTGATCCAGGAAAGTGTCCGCGCCTTTTACAACGGCGGCTGGTTCAACGAAGTCGCCACCGCGCTGCCGAGCATGGAAAACGGGTACGTCCGCCCACCTGAGGGACCCGGGCTCGGCATGGAATTACTGCCCGATCTGTCCAGCCGTCCGGATGCAGTGGTCCGGCGCATAAGTGAGAAAGATATCTCTTAGAGTTCGGTCAAAGTCCGCTATCTGTCTTTATTGTAACATGCTGGTCGAGCGGCAAACACACTACCAAACAATTGTTGACCGTGAGGACATAATTGTGTTTATTTTTTTGAGGTTGCCACCATCTGGCAGCATCTGAAAATATCCCGATATCAGGGATAAAAATCAATAAAAGGAGGGGTTTATGTTGAACACATTCAAAAAGTCGCTGATAGTCGGCGGTGTTGCGATGACTGCCTTGTGTCTCGCGGCGTCAACCGTATCAGCCGAAAAAACCAAATTGCGCATCCAGACACATTTCGCCCCAGAGCAGCTTTCTGGTAAATTGGCAACTGAATATATCGAAAACATCCAGAAAATGTCAGGCGGCGAAATCGAAGTGGAAATGTTCTACTCGTCATCGGTGACCAAATCGGTCGAGTCCTTTGATGCGGCTGCAACCGGCATCATCGACTGCGATATGACCGGCGGATCCTATCAGACTGGCAAGAATCCGGCTTTTCAGTTTGTCAGTGATATCATGGGCGGTTACGATTCGCCCTATCAGCAGCTTTCATGGCTTTACTACGGTGGTGGTCTTGAAGCCGCACAAAAACTCTACAACCAGTT
The DNA here is from genome assembly GCA_963707715.1 of uncultured delta proteobacterium. Classification (GTDB taxonomy): domain Bacteria; phylum Desulfobacterota; class Desulfobulbia; order Desulfobulbales; family Desulfocapsaceae; genus JABDQA01. Next base: position 23,925 of record CAVPRJ010000012.1, on the reverse strand, counting down.
CGGTATGGAACTGATTGGCTGGTGGGTGCCTGGACCGGAGTCTTTGGCTTCATCAAAACCTGTGCGCAATGCTGAAGATTTCAAGGATTGGAAATTTCGCTCGCCACCAGGCATGGAAACTAAAATCTTTGAAAAACTCGGTGCCAAGCCGATCGTTATGGATTTCACCGAGGTGTTTACAGCACTGGAATCCGGCATCATCGACGGTGCGGACGCAGCAAACCTGGCCAACAATGAAGGCATGGGTCTATACGACATCGTCAAGCACACCAACTATCCGGGCTTTCACTCCATGCCCTCGGATCATCTGGCCTGCAATAAGACTGTCTGGGATTCAATGCCCGAGAACCACAGGGCGATCATGAAAGTTGCCATGGAATCGCTTGCGCTGCGCACCGCCATGGTGAACGAAGTCCGCAACAATGAAGCAGCTGCGAGACTTAAGGAGAAAGGCGTTACCCTTTATGCATGGTCTGATGAAGATCGTCAGAAGTTCCGCGATGCCGCTCAGGCTACCTGGCCCGAATTTGCCACCACGCCTGAAGCCAAAGCACTGGTTGAAAGCCACTTGGCATTTCTTAAACAACTCGGTCTAGCAAAATAGATCAGCTGAGCGGGGGCACCGCAGAATGGTGCCCCCGCTCAGCAATTTGTTTTAATCATGTGGATCATCAGCTCTAATCAGCAGCAGAGCATGCCGGGGTGCTGTTTGCTGGGACATCGTAGAGCGCCCCGACCACTTGGTTCACGTCCCCGTTAACTCCTGGATCTTTGGCATATTGATTCTCAGCCTGTGCACGGGTATGAGATGATCTGAAGGCATGATTCTTCAGCATCAGCAAAAGACTTTTGCGCAGACCCATTGATGAAATAAGCTGATCTTGCGCCCTGAGCACAAAGCAGAGAGGAGGCCATGAACGAAGATATGGCAGAGAAGGAAAAATGAAAGAACACAAGGGCTCCGGCCCACTTGATATGGTGACCCATAGTTTTAGCCGCATCATGATGTGGGCACCCTTTTTTATTGTCCTGATCATCCTCTACGAGGTTGTAATGCGGTATTTCTTTGCCGCGGCAACCTTATGGGTCAATGAGATGTCGCTATGGGTTGCCGGCGGCATATATCTTTCTGCCGGTCTTTATGCCCTGTTGCAACGCAGCCATATTCGCATTTTCATCATTTACGATATGGTGCCCCTCTGGCTGCGCCGAGTTTTCGACATTCTCTCCACAATCTGTGTAGGTATTTTCGCCTTTGCCGTTATCTGGGGAGGCTTTGGTGAGGCCAATGTCAAGTTCTGGCGCTGGGAAACATTCGGTACGGCGTTTGATCCGCCGATCCCGGCAACCAACAAACCGCTGATCCTCACCGTAATGTTTTTCCTGGCTCTGCAGGCGCTGTCCAATCTGGTTAGAGACTGGCCCGCGCTGCCCTGGGTGCGCAAGCTTTTCGATATTTTCTTCAGTGCTGTGATTATCGGGTTGGCGGCGTCTGCGGCCTACAATCTCTATGTTACTCCACCGGAAGGTAATGTTGTCCCGCTCAAATGGCAAATCGCCATTGGGGTCTTTCTTGGGGGAGCCGTGCTTCTTGTAATATACGGCCTGATTCGTGATTTCAACAAGACCCCGGCACCGATCAGCGAAATGGACGAAATCGAGGAGGAAGTTGATATCATCAAAGGGCAGCCAGCTGTTCCGGACGAAATCCTGACCGGTAATCCGCCGAAATCTAAGGCTTAGGGACAGCATTATGGAAATAGGAACAATCTCAATCATTTTGTTGATTGGCATGCTGACTTTGCTGGCCATAGGCATGCCGCTGGGATTCGCTTCCGGATTTTTGGCCGTGGTCGTCATGGTACTTAAATTCGAGCCAACCCTGGTCACCGATCCATTTATCTACGGCTTTGATTTTGCCCAATGGACAGTCGGCAGCGGAGTCCTGTCAAGGTCTTTCGGTACCGGGCCGATGAATATTCTGGCCCAGCGCCTATATGGCATTACCACCAACTATGTACTGATCTCGGTACCGCTCTTCATTTTCATGGCGACCCTGCTGGAGCGTTCCGGGATTGCCCGGGACATGTACTCGTGTCTGAATATGTGGATGTCTCGCACCCGGGGCGGCATCGCGGTTGTCACCGCCCTGATGGCCATCGTTATGGCCGCCATGTCCGGCATTATCGGCGGTGAAGTGGTCTTGCTCGGCCTCATAGCCCTGCCCCAGATGCTCCGGCTTGGCTACAACCAGAACCTCGCCATCGGCACCATCTGCGCGTCCGGCTCCCTGGGAACGATGATCCCGCCATCGATCGTGCTGATCTTTTATGGCCTGATCACGGAAACGTCCATCCATGCCTTATTCAAAGCCGCATTCCTGCCCGGCTTCATGCTGGCCGGCCTCTACATCATTTATATTCTGGTGCGCACGCGCCTGAATCCTGAGCTGGCACCGCTGCCCGAACCGTCAGCCGATGACCTGACGATGAGAGACAAGTTCCTTTATGGCCCGACGATGATGATCATGCTGGCTGGTGTTGGTTCTGTAACAATAGCCCTGCGTTGGGTCTACATTCATTTCGGTGCCAGAATCAATCCCAAGATGATCGATGAGAACACCATATTGATTGGCAACTCAGTATTGTGGATATCTCTGGCAATCGCTGTTCTGGCTGCGGTATATGTCTTCCTGCTGGCGGGTACTGCAACCGCCAGTGAAGCCTGGCGGAAGACGAAAGGAATGGTGGCGCCGCTGCTTATTGTGTTCGTCGTGCTCGGTTCAATCTATGGCGGTATCACCGGTATCACCGAGGCTGCGGCCATGGGCTCATTGGCGGTGCTGGTCCTGATCTGGATCCGCAAGGAATTCTCTCTCACCCTGCTGCGCGAGGCATCCATGCGGACCTTCAAGTCAACGGGTACGATCATCTGGGTGACCCTCGGAGCCACCGCCCTGGCCGGCGCCTATACCATTGCCGGAGGACCGGCGTATGTAGCCAACCTGATCGTCGGCTATGAACTGCCGACGCTGGGGGTTCTTCTGGTGATGATGCTGATTTTCCTGTTCCTCGGCGCCTTCATGGACTGGACCGGCATTGTCCTGCTGGTCATGCCGGTTTTCCTGCCGATCGTTCTGAAACTGCCAATGGACGAGCTTGGCCTGACGGGCGGTCTTGATTCCGCCAGCATGGTGCGGGTCTGGTTCGGTATCCTGTTCTGCGTCAATATGCAGGTAAGTTTTCTGTCGCCACCGTTTGGTCCGGCGGCCTTTTACCTGAAATCAGTGGCGCCGCCGAACATCACCTTGCCGGACATCTTCCGCGGCTTCCTGCCGTTTATGTGCATGCAGATTGTAATCCTGGCGCTCATTCTGTTCGTACCGGAGATCACGACCGTGTTCCTGTAGAATAATCGATGCGCATCGATCAACCGATACATAAACAGTTTTTCCTGGACAGGCGGCTGCGTTTCGTCATCCTGGCGCTGATGGTCATCGCTTTTATGTTCGGCTTTGCCGACCAGGTCTGGGACCGTAATTTCGAGCGGCTGCACATCTTTTTATTCAACCTGTGCGCCGGCGGCTTCATTATCCTGTATCACACCGAGAACACGCCAGCCCCGTCCCCGCGCTGTTATCTTTTCCTGGCGCTCGGTCTGCTTTATGCGGTGCTGGCCTTTTTTCAGATGTATTACAGCGCTGCAGCGGTCTCCTTTGTCCTCGGTCTGCTGGTCGAGACGATCCGCATTCGGGCCTTTTCCCTGATCCCGGCCGAACTCTTCGACTCGAAGGTCTCGGTGGTGGATAAATTCCATCACGCCTCGGTGCTCTGCCTGTCCATGAGCCTCTTCATCGCCACTTTCGTACTGCTGAACAGCTCGCTGCTGCACTGGCTGCCCTATAAGAACCTGACGCTCAACGTCTTTTTTCTGGGCTACTCGTTTCCGGTCTCGCTGATCACCATGTCGGTGATGTTCTCATTTATCAGAAGAGATATCAGCCCCGGGCTGCGGCAGGTTAAGCAGGCCTTTTTCTGGACGGTTAACCTCGGGGTGATCATCTTCTTTCTGTTCATTATTTTCGAGATGCAGATCGCTAAATTCGCGATCGCCACGTTGCTTTTTATCACCGTGGTGCTGATCTTCTCTTTTTTCCTGCTGCTGGGCACCAATGTGCAGCAGAAATACTTCCTGCTCTCGGGCATGTTTTTTCTGGTATTCACCGGCATCACCGGCATCTTCTATATCGAGCTGGACAATTATCCGCAGCTCTACAAGAGCTGGGGCAGGTTGCTGCTCACCTCTCACGCCTATCTGTCGCTGTACGGCTGGAGCCTGAGCGGCCTGCTCATTCTGATGCGCTGGAACGACTTTCCGCTGAGGCTCAACTCCTGGGCGGTGATTTTCTTTCACTGGCTGGTGATTACGATTCTGGCGCCGCTGGGCAAAACAAACCTGATCGTCGGTGTTGTGGCAGTGATCTCCTACTGTTTATTTCTGCACCTGTTCTTTGCCGAACAAGAAGTCGACGCGCTGGACAACTGAACTCGCCGGAGCCCACCCGATGCCATCGGAACCGGGAAACGGCTAGGCCAGCCTGAGCAGTTCGCCCCGCTGTTTGATCAGTCCCTCCCTGACCAGTGCCCCGGCCAGCGCCAGGACCCGCTCTTCAACCTCACCAAGCTGACGGGCCAGCTCAGCGCTTGACAGCGCCTTCTGATCGAGAAGGGCCTGCAGAATCCTGCCCCGGACCTGACGATCCGAGCCTTCGAAACGGCTCTGCCTGGTATACTGCGCACTCTGCCGGTTCAGGTTGCCGACCGTCTTTTTGAGCATCACCCCGTAGTCCATCAGCGCATAAAACCAACGGCGCGGCTCGCAATGGTCCATGGTTTTCGCAACCAGATCCAGGATAGCCGGATCACCTACTTTTTGGGCTTTGGCAAAGAAGAAATGGATATATACGGTTCTGATATTGGTTTCAACAAATGGATAGGCTTTGTTGAAGCCAAAGACGCAGATCGAGGCTGCGGTCGCTCTGCCGATGCCCGGGAAGCGCTGCAGAATATCAGGATCATCGGGCAACTCACCACCGTATCGCTCGGTTACAAGCGCACCAATATCATGCAGGTAACGGGCCCGGCGATTATAGCCAAGCCCCTTCCAGGCCCCGAGCACCTCGCTGAACGGCGCCCTGGCCAGTTGCTCAAATCCTTTGAATTGCTCGATGAATCTCTCGAATTTCTGCTCCACCCGGCTGGTCTGGGTCTGCTGGAGCATGATTTCCGAAACCACCACCCGGTAGGGCGTTATCTCGCTGCGCCAGCTGAATTGCCGGCCGTAGTGCTGGAAATGGTGGCTGATAATCGAGCTGAACCCAGCCAGGGTCTCGTCGCAGACGCCGTGTTTTTCAAACAGCGGCTGCCACTGACTGATGAGTTTGCCCAGATGATCAGCCGGCAGCTCATGGCGATAACCGCTTCCTGCTTCACTGGTGTATTCGATGGTCATAACTGGGCGGCTTTGCCCGCACGTAGCCTGACAGCCAATTTCATGAAGGACAGCAGCACCGAACCGACCGCCAGCCCGATGGCCAGGTTAACGATAAACAGCGGCAGCATGTCCAGGGCATGGTGCAGGGCATCGATATTGTGGGTGAACATCCCGCCTCCAACGAGCAGCATCGCGATCGTGCCGATCACCCCGAGGGCCCGGATGACCCTGGGCAGCAGGGCCACTAGGGCACTGCCCGTCCAGGTCAGCAGACCGGCTGCTGCCCCCGAGAGGTTCTTGGCATAACCGATCAGCGCAAATCCCATGTCGTCCATCCGCACGATCAGCGCCACCACCCCATAGACCCCAACCGTGGCCAGCAGCGCGATCAGGCTGACGACCATTACCCGCAACAGCAGCGCGTACTCCATCACCGTGCCCAGCGCGATCATCACGATCTCGATGGAGAGGATAAAATCGGTACGTACCGCCGAGCGAATCTTGTCCCTTTCCATGTTCAGCAGCTCCTCTTTGCCAGCCGCGGTCTTTGCGGCAACCTCATGCTGCGGTTTATGGGAAAAGAAATGATATATTTTTTCGACGCCTTCAAAACTCAAATACGCCCCGCCGATCAGCAGAATCGGTACGATCAGCCAGGGGACGTAAGCGCTGAGCAGCAGCGCCAGCGGTACAATGATCAGCTTGTTGATGAATGAGCCCTTGGTGATGGCCCAGAGCACCGGCAGCTCACGCGAGGCCTTGAACCCGGTGGCCTTCTCCGCATTGACCGCCAGATCATCGCCCAGGATGCCGGCCGTTTTCTTAGCGGCCAGCTTGCTCATTACCGCCGCGTCATCGAGCAGCGTGGCAATATCGTCGAGTATTGCAAAAAGTCCACCTGTCATAGCTGTCCTCTTGTACCTGTTTACAAAACAGCCGGGCCAGCCTGCCTCTATTATTGCACAATAGCCCTTTTCTTGCCGTATGCTACACCATGCACAAACGTTTTCAAATGGATAGGCCGACTGGTAATATATCAGACGGGCACCGATGCGTTCAGCGAGCGGTACAGATGGCCCGCCTGGTAGGAACTGCGCACATGGGGCCCTGAGGCCACCGCGCCAAAGCCCAGCTCTTGGGCAATCATTTTGAGCTCTGCAAAGGCTTCGGGTTCAATGAAGCGCTTGACCGCCAGATGCTCAACCGTCGGCTGCAGGTACTGGCCAATGGTCAGAATCTCGCAGCCGGCCGCCCGAATCTCGCGCATGGTCTGGAGCAGTTCGTCGCGGCCTTCGCCGAGCCCGACCATCAGGCCCGATTTGGTTCTCAGACCCGGATCGAACTTCTTGACGCGTTCCAGCAACTCCAGCGACCTGCGATAGATCGCCTGCGGCCGGACCTGCGGGTAGAGCGAAGGCACCGTCTCAATATTGTGGTTGACTACCGCCGGACGCCCGGAGCAGATCAGCTTCAGCGCGTCCTGATTTCCTTGAAGGTCGGAAATCAGCACCTCGATCAGCGTACCCGGACATCTGGAGCGTATCGCTTCGATGGTGCGCAGGAAATGCGCGGCGCCGCCGTCCGCCAGATCGTCTCTGGTCACCGAGGTGAGCACCGCATAGTCGAGAGCCATGGCGGCCACCGCAGCAGCGATCCGCTCCGGTTCGTCCGCCTCGAGCGGCTGCAGCGCACCATGAGCCACCGCGCAGAACCGGCAGTTTCTGGTACATCGGTCCCCCATGATCATAAAGGTCGCCGTGCCCTTGGTGTAGCATTCAAACTGGTTCGGGCAGCGCGCTTCCCGGCAGACGGTATGCAGGCTGGAGTCCCCGACTAGGCGCCGGGTTCGCTCATAGCCGGGCCCGGCGGGCAACCGTTTCTTCAGCCAGCCCGGTTTCGGGGTCCTGCTGATCGTTTTTTTTCCGGTAGCTCGGTCTGTGCTGTCGCGCTGCTGAATGCGGCTGCTGAGCGTATCGGCCAGCGCCTGCGTGACCTCGTCGAGCGCAATCGGGCGTCTGGATTCGCGCGCCATCGAGGTCATCGAGACGTCCGACAGGCCGCATGGATTGATCCAGGAGTACGGCTCCAGATCAAGGTTCACATTCAGGGCAAGACCGTGAAAGCTGATCGAATGTCTGATGGCGATGCCGATGCTGCCAAGCTTGCGGCCGTCTACCCAGATCCCGTGATTGCGCGGGTCGCGGACAGCGCTGAGGCCAAAGGCAGCGGCAACATCGAGCATCACGGTCTCCAGCAGCCCGACGTAATCGACCACACTGAGCCCCAGCCGGCGCAGGTTGACAATCGGATAGCAGACCAGCTGGCCCGGACCGTGATAGGTCACCTCGCCGCCGCGCTCCACGCGCAGCAGCTCGATGCCTTGTTGGGCAAGAAAGGACTCGTCGACCTCGAGATTGGCGGCTGAGCCGTTGCGCCCAAGGGTGAAGACCGGGGGATGCTCCAGAATCAGACAGTGATCCGGCCGCCGCGGCTCACGGTGCAGCAGCTCCACCAGTTCCAGCTGCCGCTGCCAGGCCTGGCGGTATTCGACCAGGCCGCATTCTTCGATTACCATTGATTCCATCGACCAAGGCTCAGCCTCTCAGGCAGGGCTTGCGGGCAGCCTGGGTTTCGTCCAGACGACGCACCTTGGTTCTGGTAGGTGCTTGACGCAGCCGCTCAGCATCGGCCTGGGCCTCCCGGGCTATTTCCTTGAACACAGCAGCAAACCGATCCAGATCCTGCTTGCACTCTGTCTCGGTCGGCTCGATCATAATCGCGCCGGGCACCACCAACGGAAAATAGATGGTCGGCGGGTGAAAGCCGTGATCGATCAGACGTTTGGCCATGTCCAGGGTCGTTACCTTGAAGGGCTGCTGATTTTTATCGGAGAACACTGATTCATGCATGCAGGGCCTATCATAGGCCAGCTCGAAGGTGTCCCGCAGAAGCTCGCGGACGTAGACCCCATTGAGCACGGCCAGCTGACTCGCTTTTTTCAGGTTCCGCCCGCCCATGCTCAGAATGTAGCTGTACGCCCTGACCAGGACACTGACATTGCCGAAGAATCCGTGCACCCGGCCGATGGAATCGGGAGAGGAGGCCTCCAGGCGATATCCGTCATCGGTCTTCATAACCCTGGGCACCGGCAGAAACGGCTCCAGCTCATTGCTCACGCCAATGGGCCCCGCCCCGGGACCACCGCCTCCATGCGGGGTCGAAAAGGTTTTATGCAGGTTCAGGTGAACCGCATCGATGCCGCAGCGCTTGATGTCGACCATCCCCATGATCGCGTTCATGTTGGCCCCATCGCCGTAGACCAGGCCGCCCTTGGCATGGACGATAGCGGTAATTTCCCCGATATGCTCTTCGAACAGGCCGAGCGTATTGGGATTGGTCAGCATGATGCCCGCCGTTTCATGATCCATCAGCTCGGCCACCCGGTCCGGCTCGAGAATCCCCTGCTCGCCGGAGATAATCGGCACCGCTTTAAACCCGCAAAGTGCGGCGCTGGCCGGGTTGGTGCCGTGGGCGGTGTCCGGAATCAGGATCTTGGTGCGCACCTCCTTTTTCTTTCTGAAATAGGCGGTAAACATCAGCATCGCGGTCAACTCGCCCTGGGCACCAGCGGAGGGCTGGAGCGAGAAGGCGTCCATTCCGGTTATCTTCTTTAAAAACTCCTGCAATTCAAACTGCAGCTCAAGAATCCCCTGGGACAGGTGCTCTTCGAGCAACGGATGGGCCGAGGCGAGACCGGGGGTGGCAGCCATCTTGTCATTGATTTTCGGGTTATATTTCATTGTGCAGGAACCCAGCGGGTACATGCCGGTGTCGATCCCGAAATTCCAGCTCGACAGTCTCGTGTAGTGGCGCACCACATCAATTTCGCTCAAATCGGGAAAATCCGGCACCTCCCCAACGAGCTCCCTGGAAAGCTCAGCAGCTGGCACATCGTGCTCAGGCATGGAGTAGGCGGTTCGGCCAGGCTTGCCCTTTTCCCAGAGCAGCGGCTCTTCAAGGATCAGTCCTGGTGCTCCCGGTCCATGTATCATCGGTTCACCTCCTCAATCAGTTCATCAAGCACCGCTTTGTCAACCATCTCGGTCACACAGAACAGCACTGCTCCCGGGTACTGCGGATAAAAGCGATCCAGCTCCAGCCCGGCTACGATACCCTGGTCAAGCAGTCTGTTTCTGAGCGGGGCAAAATCATCCTCAAAACACACCGCGAATTCATTGAAAACCGCTCCGCTGAACAGTGGCCTTGCCCCTGCGGCCAGCAGCCCTTCACGCAGGTAGGCAGTCTTGTCGAAGTTCAGCCTGGCCAGGTCGCGCAGCCCGGTGGCGCCCAGGGTGGCCATATAGATCGCCGCGGTCAGCGCACAGAGTCCCTGGTTGGAACAGATATTGGAAGTCGCCTTCTCCCGGCGGATATGCTGCTCGCGGGTCGAAAGCGTCAGCACGAAACCGCGTTTGCCCTCCAGGTCTACGGTTTGCCCGACCACGCGGCCGGGCATGCTGCGGACAAACTGCTGGCGGCAGGCAAACATGCCGAGCCCGGCACCGCCAAAGGACGGGGCCAAGCCAAGACTCTGCCCCTCGCCGCAGACGATATCGGCTCCCATTGATCCGGGACTGTGCAGCAGCCCATAGGCCAGCGGCTCGGTGAAACAGATCACACACAGGCTGTCGAGTTCATGGCTGTTTTCGGCGGCAGCAGCAATATCTTCAATGATACCGAAAAAATTAGGTGACTGGAGAGCCACTGCGGCTAGATCCTCGACACCGGCCAGGCCGGACAGATCAGTGCGGCCATCCTCACCGATATCGAGCTCGATTATTTCAAATGGCCCGGGTGCCAGATAGGTGCGTACCACCTCTCGGTAGTGCGGGTGGATCGCTGAAGAGAGAGCAACTTTGGCTTTCTTTTTGCCAATTCGCAAGGCCATCAAGAGCGCTTCAGCCAGGGCCGAGGCGCCATCGTACATCGAGGCATTGGCCACCTCCATGCCCAGCAGACGAGCGGTCAGGGTCTGGAATTCGAAGATACCCTGCAGGGTTCCCTGGGCCATTTCCGGCTGGTACGGGGTATAAGAGGTCAGAAATTCCGAGCGCCCGGAGAGATTGCGCACAATTTCAGGAACATGATGGCGGTAACTGCCGGCGCCGACCAGAACCGCCCGCGCCGTATCGGTCTGCATCGCTTCTCCCAGGCGCTTGAGACGTTCGGTCAGATCCCACTCCGAGAGCGGGCCGGGGATGTCGATTTCCCCCTGGTAGCGACAGGAGTCTGGGAGGTGGGCAAACAAATCTTCGACACGCTCGTGGCCGGTAACGGCGAGCATATCACGGATTTCTTCATCGGTGTGCGGCAGATAACGCATGGCTTATCCCCTCAACATTTGCAGATAATCTTCCCGGCTCAGCAATTCGTCATACTGGTCCATGTCAGCTGGTTTTATCTCAACAATCCAGTTGCCATAGGGGTCTTCATTGATCAACTCAGGTGAATCCTCGAGGTCCCTGTTTACCGCAACGATCTCGCCGCTCATCGGCAAATAGATCTCGGAAACCGCCTTGACCGACTCCAGCGTACCGAACTCCTCACCCTGCTCGAACGAAGCGCCGGCCTCGGGCAACTCGACAAAGACGATATCGCCTAACTGGTCCTGGGCATAGTCGCTGATGCCTATTTTTACGGTATCACCGTTTTTGGCAGCCCACTCATGTTCTTTGCTGTAATAGATGTCTCCCGGCAGGTGCAACTCGTCGATCTCTTTCATTTTGTAGCTCTCCTTGGCTGAGTTCGTCTCAACTCTGCTATCGCCCGGCGGGCAGTCCGATCCGGTCTGATATCGTCTCTGATTTCTACTTCAATGGTACGTTTTCCCGCAACCAGCAGCACGGTTTCCCCGGGACTGCAGGCTCTCTTGGTTCTGATAAAGCCGCAACTCAAACCGCGGGGCTGAAAGGTTTCCGGTCGGCCCCCGCTCGTCGGCGTGGCGATTGAAACGATTTCAGTTCCGACCCGGTCGATGGCCATATCCGTGGTGCAGGTCAGGATGGTGCCGATGGACTCCCCAGCTTTGGTTTTTACCTCGCTAGTCGGAGTCGCGGCAATCTTGCGCGGGTCATAACCGGCAAAACCGTAGGTGAAATACTCGGTGCCGGCCAGCACTGCTTCCGCACCGATGAATGGCTTGGTGAACCCCCGGCCGTCAGGAGTTGCCGGCAGTGCAAAGGACCATGGGGTATTACCGAATTTCCAGTCCCCGATGTCCTGGTGCGACAGGGGCAGCATCGCCCCGGTACGCAGCGAATCGCGGGCTGCCAGTCCGCAGGCGATCAGCCCGTATGGCGCCCCGGCCTGCAGCAGGCTGCGCCACAGATGCTCAGTATCCGTGCCGGCGCAGAACAGCTCGAAACCGAACTCACCGGTATAGCCGCTGCGCGAGAGCAGCAGCGCGGTACCGTCGGCAAGTACAAATTGGCTGGCTGCACCGGGGAAGATATCACCGACAAAAGAAAAATAGGCCAGCTTGGTAAAGACCGCATCGGGGTCCGTCAGCAGAGGCTCCAGAATCTTTGCAGCAGCCGGACCCTGCAGATCAATTTTGCCGATTCGATCGGTATGATCCGTAATCTGTACGGAGGGGGCGGCGAAACGCTGCAGATGCCCGGCCACAAGCGGTCCCATAGCGCTGTTTACCACGACCATGTAGCGCTTCCCGTCGAGTTCGGAGATGATTGCATCGTCGAGCACCGAGCCGTCGTGTTTGAGAAACAATCCGTAAACCGAGCGATGAGGTTTCAGCGGTCCGGGTTCTCTGCCCAGACAGCGATGCAGATCCCGGCTGAAACACTGCTGCAGGAGATCAAAGGCGCCTGCTCCCGCCAGGCTCAGTACCGCCATATGGCTGGTGTCGAACAGCCCGGCCCTCTCTATCACAGCCAGATGCTCGGCCTTGGCCCCGGTCCGATACCAGAGCGGCATCTCGTACCCGCCGAATTCGGCCAGGTTGGCCTGCTGCTGGAGGTGAAAGTCATGCAGCGGCGTCGTGCGCAGGCGACGTGCTTCAGTCATGAGTGCTCCTTGGATCTGCGCCGGTCTGACTTCTGATTTTTCAGCGGCACCTTGAGGTTGAAGCTTTTATAGACCACAAACGTTTCAACCGACTGGATACTGGTGATTTTTATCGCTTCTTCGGTATAAAATTCCAGGATGCCGAAGTCTTTTGCAAGCATCACGGTGACGATCAGATCAAAGCGGCCGGTGACCACGCAGACTGAAATCACACCGCGCAATCCGCTGAACTCTTCAGCCTTCTTGACCAGGTCCATATCGCGAACCTTTACCCCGATCATCACCACCGAATGATCCGGCAGCTTTTCGGGATCAACCAGTCCGCTTATGTCGAGTATCCCGTCGCTCTGCAGTTTCCTGACCCGTGTACGAACCGTTCCCTCAGCCAGGCCAAGGCGTTCGGCAACACGCTTAAAAGAAATCCTGCCGTCTTTGAGCTCGTTGATGATACAGAGATCGGTGGTATCCATGCAACACCTCAGGAAGAAAGGTCCTAGCTACATGCTATGTCAGACTGAAAAAAATGTCAACTTTGGCTATTTTTTTGCCGGATACGACCTGTAAAATTAAAAATATTAACGATATCGACACAAAGATTAAAAAAAATCGACCATAACCCGCCAACGCCGGCCGAGCCGCTGAGCGAACTGATTGCACTGCCCTCGGTTTGGCGCTATAGTGCTGGTCATGGAACCGGCAATCCTGCCGTTTCGCCCGTGTCAAAACAATCTGATCCTGTCATTTCGACTAAATAATACGCGCAGCAGGAAGTCGCCACTTAGGCTAATGAATTACATGAAGAGAGTCCCCAGACTCGCCGGCCTGGGTGAATTGTTGTGGGATGTTCTGCCTGAATCGGAAACCCTGGGTGGGGCGCCGGCCAACTTCCCGAGCGGCCAAAGAGGAACCTCATGCTGTTACTGATCATCGGTCTGCATTTTATCCTGGGTGCCATCTGGCTGATGTCCAATAATTTCGAAATGTATGGCATCGGCTGTTTCGTTCTGGGTATGGCGTCAACCCATTACGGCTGGAAACAGATGCACCGCAGAAAGACTGCAACCGGCGCTTCGGATAGTGAAGATGCTGATGAAGAGCAATGAGTGAAGTAAGCGACCAGGAACTGCTCGGCGTGATCAAGGACTTTCTGGAAATGGGGCATGTGGAGAACATCGTCGCGATGTTTGCCCAGGAGCCCCGCTATCTCGCCTGGAGCGGCACTATCCTTAAAGACGAGCGCTTTGCAGTGCGCCTTGGCGTATCGGTTTTGTTCGAGGAACTCAAAGCCAGGCACTCTGCAAACCCCGAGTGGCTTCACCCGGCCATTCCTGCACTGTTGCCGCTGCTCGATTCCGACCAGCCCCTGATCCGTGGTGAAGCACTCAGCGTGCTGGCAATTATCGACGGCCCCGGTCTTGCCGGCCATATAAAAAAAATGCTTACCGATGACGATCCACAGATTCGCGAGATCGCAGAAGATATCATGGCATCCGCCAAGTAAGCCCAAGCTGGGGGCAGGCCATCGCCTCCGGTGACTCCTGCTCAGCACCAAGCTGTCAGGCTCAGCTGTTCAACTCTTTGAGCGCCGCGTTATAATTCAGATACTCTTGGTAGATTTCGTCATATCTGCCCACCTCGGATCGTCTGGGCAGACACCTGCTGCCTTCATCGAGCGTAACGAAGCGGTCGGTAATCTCCTCGATTGTTCTGCCTGTGCCAAGCTTCGTCTCGGCGCACCAGAGCGCCTGCAGGGCGGCCCCTGTCGCCCCTGCTTCCTGCTGGTGCGGGCAGACGACCTCACAACTGAAGATATCGGCCACCATCTGTCTCCAGAGTCGGCTCCTGGCCCCGCCACCGGTTAACCTGATCTCCTGCGGTTCAATACCGTTTCTGCGGATCACTTCAAGCCCATAGCGCAGGCCAAAGGTTGCCCCCTCCATCGCCGCCCGGCAGATGGTTGCAGGCCGCGTGTTCAGCCCGCTCATTCCGCTCAGCGAGGCAGTGGCGGAAGGCAGCGGCGGCGTGCGCTCCCCGTTGAAGTAAGGGAGCAGGATCAACCCCTCTGAGCCAGGGCTGACTGATTCGGCCAGCCGGTTCAACTGGTCGATGTCAAGGTTGAACAGCGAGCGAATCAGCTCGGTTGCCACGGTCACATTCATCGTGCAGACCAAAGGCAGCCAGCCGCCGGTTGATGAACAAAACGCGGCCAGCTCACCCGCCGCGTCGACGACCGGTTTCTTTGCAAAAGCAAAGATAGTTCCGGAGGTGCCGAGACTGGCGGTTACCACCCCCTGTCTCACATTTCCGGTGCCGATGGCGGCCATCATGTTGTCGCCGCCTCCGGAGGAAACCAGAACATCCGCAGGCAGACCGAACTGTGCCCTGATTTCTTTTCTGACCACCCCGGCGGGCTCTTGCGAACTTATGAGCTCGGGCAGACAATTTGCCAGTTTTCCGGAGGGGTCAATAGCTGCCAGAAGCTCATCGGACCAATTACGCTTAAAAACATTGAAATAAGCCGTGCCGGAAGCATCACCGAATTCACTCACCCGATTTCCGGTAAGCCAATAGTTGATATAGTCATGGGGCAGCAAAATGGTGGCCACTCGGGCGTAGTGCTCAGGTTCGTTCTCGATCAGCCAGAGTATTTTCGAAGCAGTGAATCCGGCCGCCACCTGATTGCCTATCGCTTCGAAAACGGCGCGCTCACCGCCGGCACGGGCAGTAATCGTCAGGCATTGATCGGTGGTCTCGGTGTCGCACCATAACTTAGCCGGCCTTATCACCCGGCCGTCTTCATCGAGCGCAACCATGCCGTGCTGCTGGCCCGACACGCCGATCCCCCTGACCCTGGCGGGCACAAGGCCAGGACTGGTGAGCAGGTCGCCGAGAACCCTTTCACAGGCGCCAATCCACATCTGCGGATGTTGTTCCCGACCTCCCCGATCATTTTCCAAAAGCTCGTGGCCCGCATAACTTTCAGCGACGATCTGCCCTGTTTTTTCGCTGAAAGCGACCCCTTTGGTCCCCTGCGTGCCGCTGTCGATTCCGATATAGATTTTATCAGACATTGCTGCTCCCCTTTGAACGAGGTGGGTCAGATGAAGCTGTTGATCATATTTTCCAGATATTCCTGACGGCCGCTCTTCACCTTCGGCTCACCATGAACGTTGATATACTGTTCACACTGGGCAAGGCTCGAGGTCCCGGCCAGCGCAGCTTTTCCGTCTGCGCTCCAGGAGTGGTAACGCTGATTTCTGAAATCCTCGAGAAAGCCATCTTCGATGATGGCTGCGGCGGTTATCAGCCCCCGGGCAAAAGCATCCATACCACCGATGTGGGCATGGAACAGATCGATCGGCTCAAACGATGCCCTCCGAACCTTGGCGTCAAAATTCATGCCGCCTGAGCCCAGTCCACCGGCTGCCAAAACTTCGAGCATTGCCTGGACGGTCGAATAAAGATCGGTGGGAAACTGGTCCGTATCCCAGCCCAGCAGCGGGTCGCCTCTGTTGATATCCATGCTGCCCAGTTTCCCCGCCGCTGCCGCGACCGCCAGCTCATGCTCGAAACTATGCCCGGCCAGCGTCGCGTGATTGGCCTCGATATTTAATTTGAAATAATCGATCAGATCATAGGTCCTGAGGAAATTGAGGATGGTGGCGCTGTCAAAATCGTACTGATGTTTGGTCGGCTCCTTTGGCTTAGGCTCGATCAAGAACTGGCCGGTAAATCCAATCTCTCTGGCATAATCAATGCACATCGAAAAGAAGGCCGCCATCTGGTCCTGTTCCTGCCTCAGGCGGGTGTTCAACAGGGTTTCATACCCCTCTCTGCCTCCCCAGAACACATAGTTCTCTCCGCCGAGTTCTCTGGTGGCATCCAGTGCATGTTTAACCTGCGCCCCGGCATAGGCGAACACATGATAATCGGGATTTGTCCCTGCCCCGTGGGCATATCTGGGATTGCTGAACAGATTGGCGGTGCCCCAGAGCAGCTTGATTCGGGTCTGCTCCTGCAGCGCTTTTGCATGTATAACCATCTTTTCCAGATAATCGCAGGACTCTGAGAAGGTCTGCCCTTCAGGAGCCAGATCCCGGTCGTGAAAACAATAATAGCTCACACCCAGTTTGGAGATGAATTCAAAGGCTGCATCGCAGGTGGCTCGGGCCCGGTCCAGGGGATCGTCAAATTTATTCCAGGCCCGATCCACGGTGCCCTCGCCAAACGGGTCACTACCCTGATTTTTCAGGGTATGCCAATAGGCAACCGCAAAGCGCAGGTGCTCCTGCATGGTTTTACCCAGTACCACTTGGTTCTTGTCATACCATTTAAAGGCGAGAGGATTTCTTGACTCCCTTCCCTCATACCTAATCGTGTCAATTTCTGGAAAATAATCGCTCATTATCGAAACTCCCTGCAGATTTGTTTTTCTTGCGCGGATTTACTTGCGTTTGGCCCGGTGTATTTTATTCAGCGGTGATTTATAGATCTCACTGAGCACGAAGCCGGCCGCACCCTGGGCCCAGTCATACTCGTTCCATTCCTGGATTATGATTTCCGTGTCGCTACCCTGTTCTTTGCTCAGGTATTTCTTTAGCGCTCGATCCATTGGCTTGAAAACAAGGTCTCCGGCCCGCACCCCTTCTCCGGTGATGATCAACCTTTCCGGGTTGAATATCTGAATCAGTCCGGCAACCCCGCGAGCCAGCATCTCACCGCTTTGTCGAAAAATTTTTCTCAGCCCCTCGTCGCCCTCTAGAGCCATTTTCGTTACATCTTCAATGGTCACCCTGCCCGGCTCAAAGAGCTTGTTGCGCCTTCTCGACAACATTCTTACGGCCTGCTGCAAGATTCCGGAATCGGCCGTGTAGGCCTCCAGGCAGCCTCTTTTGCCGCATCGACACGGTTCACCATCGGGAACAAGAACCATGTGTCCGAATTCGGCGGCGATTCCCCCCGCTCCCTGATAGAGTTTGCCGTCGACGACAATACCCATGCCGAGCCCTTCTTCAACGGTAACGACAAGAAAATTTTTGATGCCTCTGCCCAGGCCGAACCATTGGGAGGCAACCGTAAACGAATTGGCATCATTTGCCAGATAAACATCGATCCCCAATCGTCCGGAGAGCAATTCACAGATGTTGGATAGACCATTTTTTATCGGACACCAGTAACAGGTCCCCGTTGCTGAATCGACGAAACCGGGAACAGCCAGGCCGCAACCAGAAAGATCTGAAAGATTGAGCCTGGCTTGATCCAGGCAGTGGAGGATGCCTTCCTCGAGGATATCTGTGAGAACCTGTTCGGGACGTTCGCCAACCCGAAACGGAATTGACAGCGAAGATCTCACCTGGCCGACAAAATCCACCACCGCAAAAGTCAATCGGTAGGCGGCAATCTTTATCCCTATCGCATAGGCTGCCTCAGGGTTCAAAGCCAGCATTACCCGTCGCCGGCCGCGTTTGGTGGAATTATTGCCTTTTCCCTCGAATATGAGGCCCTGATCAATAAGCAGAGCGGTTATCGTGGTCACAGAGGACCTGCTCTGACCGGTTGCTTCGGCAATCTCCACCCGCGATATGCTTCCCGCCTCACGAATGTTGTTCAGAATACTGAACAAATTCACCTCACGGGTGAAATCACGATTAGCCGCTTCCATTGCACATCCTTTTTAATTCATTTAAAAAACATATAATTAGTCCTGAAAAACAGCATGCCCCACGGGCTGATACAATATTTATCATTAAATATCAATATATTAAATTACATAAAAATATCCAGTGGAAACCTTTGAACTTTATCCATAGCTTTAAATAACAGGGAAACAAATTGAAAGCAAGTAATGGGCGCTACCGATCTCTTTTTATTTATTATCAATATATTAAAAAAACACGCCCTAAATAAATTTTATACAATTAATTTTAGTTAGTTAATCAATACACATCTTGTTTTCCAATTTTTTGACTGAAATTTTATTTTTATTTTTTTGAAGAAATTAAATCTTGCCATCTGTCTTGAAGTCTGGCACTGTGAAAATCAGATTACCTGCAGGCCCCCGCATATACGCTGCGAACACTGTTCTGCTGCTTTTATATTTCAGTGGGCTGTTGAGGCACGTTGCAAGGCCCCTGCAAAAGCTGCCTGGCTGAATTCCGCACCAGCTCGAAATATTGCTGAATTCAAAGAGATTAACCAATTGTGCTAGAGGAGGTAATTCACATGTTGAGGAAAATCATCGTATTTGCAGCAATTTTCATCGCACTAGTGGCTTTCGGCTCAACTGCCGTGGCAAAAGACCTGATTGTCGGTGTCTCCTGGTCGAATTTCCAGGAGGAGCGCTGGAAGACCGACGAAGCGGCCATGAAAGGCCAGCTCGAAAAGATGGGGGCCCAATATATCATGGCCGATGCTCAGGCCAGTGCGGAAAAACAGATTTCAGACATCGAAAACCTGATCGCCCGGGGAGCGAATGCGCTGATCGTGCTTGCCTGGGACGCAGACGCTATTCTGCCGGCAATTGCCAAGGCCGAAGCTGAAGGAATCCCCGTTGTGGGCTACGACCGCCTCATTGAAAAAGAAGGCGTTTTCTACCTGACCTTCGACAACAAAGAAGTTGGCCGCATGCAGGCTCGGGCCGTTTTCGCAGCCAAGCCGGAGGGAAATTATGTTTTCATCAAAGGCGCCCCGACCGACCCCAACGCCGAATTTCTCTACGAGGGCCAACTGGAAGTGCTCGACGAGGCGATTAAATCAGGCAAAGTTAAAAACGTCGCTGCCCAGGGAACCGACGGTTGGAAACCCGAGGTTGCCCAGCGTAACATGGAACAGATTCTGACCGCCCAGAACAACATGGTTGACGCGGTTGTGGCTTCCAACGACGGTACCGCCGGCGGTGTCGTTGCTGCTCTGACAGCCCAGGGCATGGAAGGCATTACGCCGGTGTCGGGCCAGGACGGTGATCACGCAGCGCTCAATAGAGTCGCCCGCGGCCTGCAGACCGTTTCGGTCTGGAAAGATGCCCGGGCACTCGGCAAGGCTGCGGCAGAAATCGCCGTTGACCTGGCTTCCGGCAAAACACCGAGCGGCACCACCAAGTGGTCCGGTGGAGCCAAAGGCGTCGAAATGGATGCCATTCTGCTTGCCCCCGTTCCCATCACCAAGGACAATCTCAACGTGGTCGTGGACGCCGGCTGGATCAAAAAAGACGTACTCTGCCAAGGCGTTGAGGGCCAGTGCCCTTAATTAGCTGATGCGCTGATTCTTCTCGGGGGCGCCACATCTGCGCGTCCCCGATTATTCCTGATGGTCGATATTACCCTTTTCCAATCGGTTCGAACCAGGTATATCTGATTAGAATAAGGTTGTTTAATGATGAAGGCATGGTAATGCAACCCCAATCCAGTCAGGCCTCAAAAACTTCGCTTTTCCATCGCTTAAGCGCCGAGCTTGAAATCGATACGCGCATGCTGGCCATGATTGGCGCGCTCATTGTAATCTGGATCGTTCTGACCGTCCTCACCGACGGCATATTTTTTACCGCTCGAAACCTCTATAACCTTGCCGTTCAAACCAGTGTGGTCGGCATCATGGCAACCGGCATGGTGCTTGTTATCGTCGCCCGCCATATCGATCTTTCGGTCGGTTCGCTGATGGGCTTCACGGGCATGGTCATTGCCTATCTCCAGGTGCATGTCTTCACGCTGGGGGCGGCCTGGAACTGGCCGCTGACCGTCTTCTGCGGCCTTGTTCTCGGAGGCATTGTCGGACTTTGGCAGGGCTGGTGGGTGGCCTATCGCGGCGTTCCAGCTTTCGTTGTTACGCTTGGCGGTCTCCTGGTCTTCCGGGGTGGAGCCTATCTGGTCACCGATGGACGCACCGTGGCCCCAATGGACAAGACCTATCAGCTTCTGGGCGGCGGGCTCGACGGTTCGATCGGGGCGACCTGGAGCTGGATATTCGGCCTGGTCTGCATTGTACTGATGATTCTGGGAACATTAAGAGGCCGTAGCCTGCGAAAGAAATACGGTTTCAAAGCAAAAGCACGGTGGGCTGAGCTTTTGCTTTTATTGATTGGCATAGGACTGGTCTGTGCCTTTGTGATGGTCATGAATTCCTATTATAAACCGCGCACGCAGATCCCCAGAGGCATTCCGGTTCCGGTACTGATTCGCTGACGCCCCGCTGGAGGTCCACGTAGATCCACTGGTGGGCGGCGGCTTCCCCGTCAACGTGACTTTGCACGGCGATGCGGCTCCCCGACTGAGCGGGAGCTCCTCCCGCACTGGTGGGAAGATTCGGAAGGGGCACGTAGAATCGTGCTGAAGAACTCTCCGGTATGCAGCATCTTCGAGACATCGCTGAAGACGGGGGGTGACTACCCGGTAGGATTGAGAGTACCTGTGCAGGCCGGAAACCTGTTGCCGAGAAGCTTCGAGCAAGATATCGCGCCCGCGGCTCTCGAGTTTGAAGTGTCTCTTGGAGGGTCTTCTGATACACGCATTGCGATTAGCGCGTCGATCGAGTTGGCCAGCATGGATATAACAGAGGCTGGGTTGCTCACCTTTGCTCGTATCGGCGACTCGCCGAAGCCTGGCGGTCTCCTTCACATCCCCACGAAAGACTCTGACTCAAGCGCATGTCCTGAAGCAGGATCAGGAAAGCTGATCGCCGGGGGAGGACTTCGGCAAGAACAATGAGCTTGTCAAGCTGGTGAAGGCACTATACGACGTGGTGGGCGACCTCGGAGACGCCGCAAGACACGTTCTCCGGGGATCCGCCGATGTTGCCGCGCGCGCAGCAGAGGTGCTACAGCCGCCGATTGCCCCGCCAGTCGCAATGCCTGGGCGCCCGCTTCAAGTGCCGGGACAACCGCCCATTAGGCTACCCAGACCTGGTGGCATCAACCCTCGCGGCGGTCGCTTCTGAAGATGATTGATATTGACACCTAGGGCAGGTCGAGGCCAAAGCAAATTCCACTCGCTGCCGGCCTGTTCCTCCCGTCGATCCCTTTCGTCCTCTCGTTCAAGCCGCCCTCCGCTCGTAGCGATGGTGGAGGAGGCCGCCGACGTCCGGGAATGCGACGATCTCTCCCTCCTCCGGGCCGTCGTGGTGCGTCATGCGGGGCTCGGGCGCGTCCTTGTGCACCACCCGTCGCCTCTCGAGAGTCATCAGCGCGACGAAGACGAAGAGGATCTGGAAGGTGACGGTCGAGATGACCGCGAAGTCCACGGCGATCGCCTCGCCGAGGTGGTTCGCGAGGAATGTCCGCCAGCCCTGAGAGGGCGCTTTCGCCGGAGAGGCAGGTACTTGGAGACGGTGGACTCCGAGACCCGGATCCCAAGCGTGAGCAGCTCCCCCGTCGATCCAGGACCGCCTCCCAGGTCGGATTCGCGTCGGCCATCTTCCGGATGAGTTCCGGATCTCCCGCGAGCTTTCGGTTGAGATGAGCTTTCGGGAGGTCCAGGAGTTCGTGATATTCTTGTATCACATCGAGCGGTTCTTGATAGGCCCGAAGTCGTCTATAGGACCTCACACGGCGCAGGGAGTCTTGACGTGAAGCAAGTTCTCAGGACGCTTGTATTCGTCTTGGTCGTGCCGATTTCAACAGCCTGCGGGGAAGGCCGTACAGTCAGAGTCGAGACGCCAGACATATCAAAGGCGGCCGCGGAGTTGCGAACCGGCATAGAGAAGATGGACCCAGTCGGTCTGCGAACAATGGTCGAACAAAACGATCGACTCAAGAAGACGATAGATGAACTAAAGAGCCGCCTTTCGCCGCTTGGAACTGTTGGTGGGGTCGTTGAGGTCAGCCCGAAATCCAGGGTTTGCTTTGAGATCACCAACTACACAGGCTCATTTCGATTGGATGCTTGGGTCAACTCTCCCGACAATTGGTTTCTTCATAACAAAGTTCTTCCTGGCTCCCCGTTGGATCTCGGAATCCAATTCGATCTTGCGCAAGCACAGGAACGAGCGGTGAATGACAAGCATTACCCCAACCGGCCCCAGCACATTTGGTATGCACTAGACCGTTCTAGCAACATCGAGCCGTCCACGATTGCGATCCGCCAAGATCTGAAGGAGTCATACCGGCTTATCGATAGGGCGTACTCGGACAGAGTGAACGCTGCCTTCAAGCAATTCCTTGATAGACCGGGCGCGTTGCCTTCAGCCGACTTGCAAGGCTGCCACAACGTTGACCTTAGGCTGAAATGGTCAGAGCGCGACCACAGCGTATTCGTAGGTCTTACGCCCGAGGCGACAGACGAACGCGGGAAGTGGACATTTGAATACAAGACATACCTGAAGCGCCAAGATGCCGGGGAAGAGCGCATTGGAAGTGGACGCATCGACAGCGACACATCAAAGAACTGGAGAATCGGTGAACCAGTTACTCAAGAGACGGCTCGCTTTTTTGTGAAGATTGTTGATGACCCAAAGTAAGGCCTTGCACGCACACCACATACCAACCAATTCGTCGTGAGAAAGAAGGTTTGGAGGCGCTCAGATGGCCCTCACGCAGCAGCCGCGACACTCAACGCGCGTTGCATTGACAGCGACTAAGGCCGAGGCAGATCGCGGCTCGTCCTGGTGGACGTTCCGGGTGGTGCCCCTGGGCACCCAGTTCCGATCGTGGGCAATGGCTTCTGGGGCAGTACTTGCGATCGCATGCGGGGGGCAGACCGAGTTTAGTGATCAGACATGTGATCCGCGGATGCCGGGAACTGGTTTGAAGCAACGGATCGCGAATCCGGTGAAGCCCACGGAATGCTGGTTCATCGGGCTCGTATGCAATTACTGCGAGTACGGCCCGGATGGGGACTTGCTCGGGGACGGCAAGGAAGCCTGCGGTGTTTGCGCTGGCGTGGATTTCTGACCTAGGAACTAGGCCCGACGCTAATGTGAGAACGCAGAGAGGTGTGAAGCCGTGTACAGCGGATTCATCTGAGAGATCGGAGCCGTCGTGGCGATGAGCTCTGGCCAGCTGGAGCCGCGCACACCCAAGGCCGCCGGCACCCTCCTCCCGGGCTCTTCGCTGTGTGGAGTCCGTCCCCGGGATACAGTGGGGGTGCAGAGACCTCAGCGGTCCGGCCCCCTTCGTTTCCGAGGACTTACGGCCGGAGGTTGTGGTTCGAGTCCGTGCCCGCCCCGCCACAAGCACCGGATCCGCTGAGGAATTCGCGTTCTGGCGGTGCTTGGTTCCGCGTTTCGGTTGCCGCTGGTTGTGGCGCCCAGGGCGGGCCTTGAGCTTCCTACGCTCCGAAGTGTCCATGGAGGGGGTTACCTGCCCGAGCGTTCTCGGGACTGGGCTTCGCGGCCGGCAGGGTGGGTGCCCACGGGGTGCCC
>CAVPRJ010000011.1:0-114603 GCA_963707715.1 uncultured delta proteobacterium | reverse complement strand
AACTACGTATTGCTTTATTGTTATAAAAAGATTTATTTGCGGTACAGCAAAATAACATCGGCCTGCCGCACAACAAAAACAGGCCAAGATAAAAATGATGCTTATTATCATTTTTTTTCTAAACTGACAGAAATTAATGATGTTTCTCATCATTTAGTCCAATAACGAAGCCGGAACCAAGTGGCTTACGATACACGGTGAACACCCGGACCATGTCCCCACACCATGATCGATCGGGTGTGTTTTTCGCATAGCTCAAGCACCAAAGCAGTAGACAGATAAAGATAACGGCAGCACCACTGACGAAGACGGCTTTATGGTGATTTTCGCACCAGCAGCAAGGCAGGACCCGGATGCGGACGGAGCCTGGGTCGCGTCGTCGGTTTACGAAGTTTCTGTAAGAGGACAGATACTTATCATCTGCGTACCGCCGCTGCAGCGCGACGGGCGGAGACAACCTAAAACCAGAGAGCTGACAAAAGGAGGTGATAACAGAATCTGGCGCTCTGCCGAGAAACGGTAACCCCAACGGTTATTTAATCAGAACAATCGAGAGACGACATAGGAGGGGAGATTACATGAATCCGAAAATGTGGGTGTATATCTTTTTGGGATTATACATAATCTATTGTTTCTGGTGGGGCCTGAGGGGATACTTCACCGAAAAAACCGCTTCCGGCTATGCAATCGGCGGTCGTTCGATCCCCTTTATCGCCTTTCTGATGGCCGCTACCGCCGCCTCATTCTCGGGCTGGACGACCGTCGGTCATCCAGGTCTGATCTGGCGGAGCTGGTCTGGCATACGCCTTTGCCTCATTCTACGTACTGACCATTCCCATTACCGGTGCCTTTTTCGCCAAGCGGAACTGGCTGATGGGCAAGCGTTACGGTTTTGTCACCCCGGGTGACATGTTCGCCTACTACTACAACAACGAAGCGGTGCGCTGGCTGACCGTTCTCTCCGCCGTCCTCTACTCGATGTTTTACTCCGGTCTGCAGCTCATCGCTGCCGCCAAGCTGTTCCAGATCGTCGCCGGCGTGCCCTATACCGCCGGTCTGCTGTTCATGGCCTTCATCGTCTGGTTCTATGTCGTAACCGGCGGCCTCAAAGCCTCGACCTGGGTCGGCGTTATCCAGTTCGTCCTGCTGGTAGCTCAGTATCATCGTGCTCGGCTTCTACCGTCACCGCATCCGGCACTCGGCGGCTGGCACGACTTCTCCGGAAAGATCGACCAGCTCGAAGCGAAATACCTGGATGTCCCGAAAGTCATCAACTTCGGCCTCAAGGGAGGCTGGACCGCGGTCATGATTCTGACCTACATGTTCGCCCTGATGGGCATCCAGTCCTCGCCCGCCTTCACGCTGTGGAACTACGGTATGGCCTCACCCAAGCCGCTGGCCTGGCAGCAGGTCTTCATGTCCACCTTCGTCGTCGGTCTGGCGCTGTTCTTCTTCACCGCCTTCCAGGGCATGGGGGCCCGGGTTCTCGCCGGGATGGGTGAAATCGCTCCGAAAGTCGACGGTGATGTGGTGCCGATGCTGATGAACTACCTGCTGCCCGGACCGATGATGGCCATCGTTTTCCTCGGCATTATCGCGGCGATCCACTCAACGGCCGCACCCTATATCGGCACCGGCGGCACCATCGTTCTGCGCGATGTCTACTGGCGCTACTTCAAGAAGCAGGAAGCCGGTCATTCCGAGCAGATCTGGGCCAACCGCGTCTTCGTAACCCTGCTCACCGTTCTGGCAATTATCGTCAGCCTCACGGCACCCGGCGCCATCGTCATGATCGGCGGCTTCGCCACCTCGTTCGGCTTCATCATGTACCTGATGCTGCTTGGCGTCCATTACGGCTTCAAGTATCCGACTATCGGTGTTGTCATCGGCCTGATCGGTGCCATCGCCGCCTGCTTTCGTGACCTACTTCTGGTACGTTTACCCGCTGTCGATGCACACCGCGTTCTGGGGACTGTTCGTCGGACTGGTTATCGCCTACTCTGCCGCGGAATCGGCATCAAGGACAACGAAGAGACCATCAAGCGCCAGGCCGAGGTTCGCGCCTGGCTCGACTCGATCGACTCGCCGACCCCGACAGGCCGCAAGTGGCGTGATGCCATGAAGTTCTTGGTGCCGCTCTGGTACCTGTTTGCCATCGGACCGGCCTGTATCCTCGGAAACAGCGCCTTCTCCTTCGCCGGATTCACCCCGCTGTGGTCCTGGCAGATCGTCTGGTGGATCATCGGCATCATCATGATGTGGGCTCTCTGCTTCAAAGCTGAAATGTCTACCACCTCCGACGAGCAGATTGCCCGCGCGGAAACCGATCAGATGATCGTCGTCAAGGAAGCCTAACAGAGAAACGACCAACAATAAGGAGATACAACATGGCAAAAGAAGATCTATGGCTCATTGTAGTTGTGGCATTCTCCATCTTCTTCACCGCAACATTCGGTATGGGATGGTGGGGATAATAACCTGAACTCATAAACAGAAAAGGCGGCTTCGGATCTCTGGTCCAAGCCGCCTTTTTTTTGTTTAATCGGTGAATTTAACTAGTGCGACAAGCCTTCAGAATGAAGTAGCCGATAAATGCTCCGACCCCGTAGTACGGTATTTTATGCAATGAGTAGTTACCCCCAATCAGAACCTGCGTCCGAAAGGACAGCGAGATGCCCTCCAGGAGTTCAGGAAACTGCCAACTTACCAGCTCAATGACGCAGAAAATCAGAAACAGCGTAATTAGCAGCGTGGTAGAACGCAGTTTTGGCGCGATAAGCTGAATAACAAGCGCACAGGAAATAATGAACAGGATATTGGCCAGGTAATTCTGGATCAAATCATGAAAAGGGCCGCTGTAAAACTTGACGCTCAGCCACAACGGGAAGCAGATCACCAGAAATTTCAGCAGGGTGATACGGCTTTTGGGGTGAACGACTGGCCTCTTTTCAGTAAGGAGCGTCTGCTGTTTGCTGGTCATGATTTTTTCCGGCTGAAGTTTTGCAAGAGCGGAAGGCCCGCTCTCGTGGGGAAAATTCTCGTCAAAGATATAGAAGGTTGTCTGCGGCAACGCAAGGAAAACCTGTAAAATAAAGGGGTTTCAACAAAAGGATTGAGCACAAGGCAGAAATTCCAAGGTCTTTAATGGATTGCCGGCTGATCGGCAAAGCTTGGCGGTGGTCAGACGATGCCGGTGAACTCGATGCCCATCTTCTGCTGAATTCCCTCGATTCGCTTGAAGATTTCTTTGAGCATCGTCTGGTCGATACGGGAGAGCTCCTTGGGGTTGATAAAGTTGTCGGCCCGGCCGCTTTCCTCGGTAATCGCGGTGATCTGACGGATAAAGCGCAGGTTCATCAGATAGCGGTAGGACTGGACGATATCGTCGTACTCCTCTTTGATCAGCAGCCGGTTCTGCTGGATCTGCTCCAGCCTCAGCAGCGTGTTGGTCTCCCGGATACCGAGCTTCAACGCGTAAATCCGGGCAAAATCGATGATCGGCATCATCGCCCGCTTGATGTCGAAGGAATCCTTGCGTTCGCCTTTTGACTGCACCACGATATTTCTGAAAAACCCCAGCGGCGGCTTGAAATAGAGTGCATTCTCGACCATATTCCTGAAAAAGCCGGACCAGCCGCCCAGCGATTCGAACAGGTAATCGGTCAGCTCTTCGGCCAGGGTTTTCGAGCCCCAAGCCCACCTGAAATCGAAAAAGATCGACGAGTTGAGCAGATCTTCCGGATTGGCTGCATGAATCCACCGGAAAAAATAATCTTTCCAGACCGACAGCGGCTGACACCAGGCGGGGTTCTGGGCCATATTGTTGCCCTCGCAGAAGGCGAAGCCGGCCTGATCGAGCCAGCCGCAGATTTGGGCGGCCAGATCGAGAAAATATTCGGCCGCCCGCTGCGCTTCGCCCGGGTCCTCGAAGTCCTGGTAAATGATCGCGTTATCCTGATCGGTTTTCAGGGTCTGCTCGTTGCGGCCCTCGCTGCCCATAATGATAAAGGCAAATTCACAGGGGGGCGGACCAGCCTGTTCGACCGCAAAGGAAACGACCTTGTCCAGCACCGCGTCGGCCACCATGGTTATCAGATTGGTCAGCGTTTCCGGCTGGGCCCCGTTTTTGATCGGCTCGATCAGCAGGCCGGGCAGCCGACTGTGGATGCTCTGCAGTTGCTCCGGCGACGAACTGTGGCTGATCTCCTGGATCAGAAAATAGGGCGATCGGCTCTGCTCGGTGATAATCCGCCGATCGGTCAGCATGCCGCAAATCTGGCCGTTGCCGGCAGCGACCGGCAGGTGCGAAATACCCTTGGCGATCATCAGCAGGTAGGCCTCGAAGAGCTGGGCATCCACGGACAGCGAGATGATCGGGCTGGACATGATGTCCGCCACCGGTGCGTCCTTGCGATAATCAACCGCGACCACACGTTTTCTCAGATCCTCATCGGTGATGATGCCCTGCATGAGGCCGGCCTCATCTTGGACCAGCAGGTAGCCGGAGGCGTCTTCGGACATCTTTGCCGCCGCATCCATAATGCTCATCGTGGCCGGGCAGCTGAAAAAACTCTGGTTATACACCGAGCCGATTTTCTGATCGAAAAACGGCGAAGAACGCTCGACTCCGCTCACCTGTCTGGAGATCATCTCGGCGTAGGAGCGATCGAGCATCTTCTTGCCGAAGGTGTTGGTGAAAAACTCTTTGAAATCCTCATGCTCCTCACACAGTGCCAGAAAGATGGAGGCGGGCAGCTTGTAGAACACGGTTTTTTCGCGAAGCTTCATCGTCCTGACAGCGACCGCGTTGTTGACCAGCATCGAGATACCGCCGAAACAGTCACCTTCTGAGAGGATGCGCCGCAGGGCCTTTTCCCTGCCTTTTTCGAAATAGAGCTCCGCCGATCCTTTTGAGAGCAGGTAGAGATGCTTTACCTTCGTCTGCCTCTGGACGAATTTGATTTCATTTTTCTGACCGGTCTCTTTAATGAACTTAGCCTGCAGTTGCTCGAGTTCCTGCCGCGGCAGAAATGAAAAAGGGGGGGTCTGCGATAATATGCTCAGTTCGGGGTAACTCATCAGCGTGTTTTCACCTGTTCGATTTCTCTTGCCAACTTCTGATGCGCTCCTGGATCGGATCAAACAGATTAAACATCTGTTTTTTCACTTTGACGCTTACTTTCTCGTTCTGCTGGAAAATCGTGTCAAGAGAAGAGAGCGGATCGTGCTCGGGGTTGCTCAGGTAGATCTTGATTGCATTGAGCTTTCTGATCATCTCCTGTTCCGCCTGCTGCCTGAGCATGGCCTTGAGCCGGATGATACGCTCCTTGGCTTTCTCATCGATCTCGTTGCTCTGGAACTTTTTCAACTTGTATTTGATGCGCTCATCAATCAGTTCAAGGAGCAGTTTTTCATAATTGTCATCCAGCCAGATCGTCTCGGGTACCAGATCGCCGAAATGGGTAACCCCTAAAATGTCCTTGTCCCGCATCCAGTAATTGATCAGGAAATCGGTTTCCAGGCTCTGGTAATTCTGGCGTGGCATGTACATGCGCCGCAGGTACTGCAGGACTTTCTCGGTCTTTTTCTTGTGCCCCCCGATGATCACTGACCCTCCGACCTCATCTTTGGTGACCCCTTTGGTCCATGGCGCCCCGGTGATGCCAAAATCGTTATAGATGGGGATATGCAGCAGGGCCGAGAGGGTATTGAGGGCCAGCGCGTAGCCGGCCGAGGGTCCGCCCACGCTGTATGAGGCAGACAGGAGCTGGTGATGGATCGTGATATTGGCCAGAAAACCGCCCAGCAGCCTGGCTGAGCTGATCTCCGGGGTCAAGGCCTGGAAATAGTTTTTCACCAGGGTCAGGGCCTCCTGGGCCGACTGCTGGGTCATCTTCACCGCCATTTCCATCTGGGCCGAGCTGTCGCCTGAGGCGGAGACCGCGCCGGTAACCAGAACCTTTTCTGACGACAAACTATAGGTCAGGCTCGTGGCAATGGGCAGCAGAACTCCTTCGAGCTCGTTGGCGCCGACCCCCACGATAAAGCCTTTCTGCGGCTCCCGGCTGAGTTCCGCCTCGAGAAAGTCGTCCAGCTCTACCTTGCCCTTCCTGGTCGGGCTCTGGGACATCTCCTGGCGGGCCCGGCGCAGGTGGGAGTAGCAGAGCGGATAGTCATCGTCGGAGCCGACACCTGAAAACAGCCTGAGAATTTCTTCGTAGCGCTCCAGAAACCTGGTCGGGTCTTCCTTCAATTGCCGCTGCAGGCCCTCGCCGCTGTCGAGCGCTTCGAGGATGCCGTTTAAGGTCTTCAGGTTGAATTTCAAAAAGCGCTGCTGTTTACCCTCGGACAGGGTCGAAATGGATCTGAATTTTTGTAATACCATCAATTCGGTGCTGCGCAGGGACAGGGCCTTTTCCATAAAGGCGGTGAAATCCGCCGGGGTATTGCAGATGCCTTTGGCGGCTTCCACCACCTTAGCCGGACCCAGCCCCTTCTCGCAGACCACCGTGTTCAGGATCGCTTCGATTATTTCATTGATATCGCCAGAAGCCAGCTGCCCCGATATCTCCAGAACCTTGAGACGCTTGGAACGGATCAGGGCCGGGTCGAGCAGATCGAGCCGGTTCGTGGTCAGCACGGTAAAGACTTTGGACAGCGGCTGCTCACCATCGATGATGTTGAGAAACTTGTTGGTCAGACGGTCCGATGGCGCCCCGCCGCCGCTGCTGCGCCGCGGGGCCAGCGCATCGCCCTCATCGAAGAAGACCACGGTCGGGGCGATCATCTTGGCGATGTCGTAGAGCCGGACCAGGTTCTCGACGGTGCCGTCCACCGGATTGGATGGGTTGTGCAGAATACTTGGATTGGCACTGATATCATGAATTTTCTTGTTGTCCGAGAGCCAGGTGCGCACCAGATAGGTCTTGCCGCTGCCCGGCGGCCCGTTCAGCACCACGCCCTTTTCCTCGCTGATATTGTAGAGCAGGCAATTGTTGATCATCTCGGAAAAGGTGTGCTTGATCTCCCCGGCATAGTCGTCCCAGTTGGCGCTGCGGTCAATGCGGTTAACCACCTTTTTGAAGAGATCCCCGAACGAGTTGCGGGCCACCATTTCAAAGGCGTTGCGGACCAGCAGCGTGTCATCGAGATAGCTGGCCCGAAAATCACCCTTGATGCTGATGATATAGCTCACCAGTTTACGGACATAGGCCGGGGTGATCTGCAGGGAGCGCTCGGTAAAAATATTGTAGAATTTACCCACCGCGATTTTCAGGCCTTCCAGATCGATCCAGCCGATATTGTCATATTCGGCATGGGATTCACCCGCAACCACCCGGATATTATTTCTCATCAGCTCGATGCGGACGATCTCCTGCAGGTTGGCTTTATTGCGCCAGTATTCCGAGACATCGATGATCAAACCTTTTTCCACAAATCGCCGGTAAATGGCGGAGTCGAATACTTCGGGCTGATCCGAGGTGGCGATCAGCAGGCAGTCCCGACTGCCGTTGATGATCTCGTCGATGAGTATGTTCGAACTGTCCACCAGGGTTCCCTGCTGTCGCTCGACACCCCCGCTGACACCACTGCTTTCCTTTCGGGCAAAGGCGCTGTGCGCCTCTTCCAGATGCCTGATACAGGTAAATTTGGGATTGCCAAAGGCCCGCCGCAGATAGTTGCCCGGTTCCCCGGAGAGCGCCGTCTGGAAGTCGTTAGGCGTTATCCGGGCATAATCGACAGAGAGGCTCTGTTCTTCGAGATCGCTGATGTTCTTGCCGATCTGCTTTCTGAAAAACAGATTCAGCAGCGGGATCCTGGACAGGGTCTTGTATATGCGCAGCCTTTTGCGCCGTTCGATATCGCCGGCCAGTTCCGGGGAAACATCTTCGAGACGTTTCCAGAACGGGACATCGGACAACACGTTTGATTTCTTCAGCTGCAGGTCGATCTCGGGCCGAACCTCGTTGGCGAAAATCACCTGCTCGATGGCCTTGGTCGCGGTTGCAGTCTTGCCGCTGCCGCTGGGACCGATGAACAGGATAATCGGTGCCTTGGGGACCTCGGGGTCGCTGGTATACTCCTTTCTGAGATGCGCCCGGTAGATCTTTTCAAACAGATTGGCAAGTTCCTGGGGCAGATGCACATCGGAGAGTTCTTTTTCCAGCAGGGCCAGCAGGTAGGCATGATCCCTGGGACTGAGCTCTTTTTCAAGGATATGGTTCCAGGCCTTGCGGGGAACCGTCTGACCGGACACCTCGAAGCGTTTCTGCCAGTCGGTCAGGATCTCGGGATCCTTCAGGATCTTGAGATCACGTTTGCGGGCCGGGAACAGGGCCCAGTTATAGAACCGTTGAAAGAGCCCGAAAAAGCCGGACGGCGCCCGGTACTGGTTGAGCCGGGCCCGCATAAACTCCTTGGTCTCGTTGGACCAGGAAGCGACCAGCGATTCGATCTCCTCTATGCGCTTCTCCGGCAGCCGGATATAGCGGATTTTCTTTGTCAGACGTCTCGGCATCTACGGCTCACTTTTCTGTCGCCTTTTCCACCGGAGGTGGGGGGGCGGGCAGCGGCAACGTTATCGGCGGCGAGGAAGCCCCGGTATTCTGGATGACCACAGTATTCTGCCCGGTCTGGTTCTTTTCATAAGCCGCTGCCCATTTCTGCTGATTGAGAAACTGCAGCAGCGCGGTATCCGTTGCCGCGTCCGCTCTGCCGATCTCCTGCTGCAGCGCTTTGATACCCTCCAGGTAGGCGGCGTAAAGCTTTCTGATCCTGCTCGCCTCCTGGTCCGCCGCATAATTCTCGGCCTCAGCGATCAGCTCGCGCCGCTTCTTCTCTTCTGAGGCCTCGACCAGCTTGTCGCCAAAGCGGGTTTCCTTTAAAACGAAACTGATGATCTCGATGCCGTATTTCTGTTCCAGAGTCGGCCCACCTTCGTTGATCGGCTGGCTTTTCAAGGCCTTGAATATCTTTTCCTTGACCTGCTGACGACTGCTGATCAGCAAGTTAAGCGGTTCCGACTGCAGCATGTCCTTGACGATGCCGTCATAGTCACCCTGGAGCAGGTTCAGCGGATCGAGGTTCTCGATGGCCCAGGTTTCCAGGTCGCGAATCCGGTAGGTAAGCAGGCCCGAGGTCCACAAGGCGACGTTCTCCTGGGAGATGATCCGCATCGGCTGTGTGGTGCCGCCCAGATGCATGATCTGGTTCATCAGGGTCACTTCCTGCTCGATCCGGGTAAAGATCGGCAGACGCACATGCCAGCCGATATCGGTGACCGCCTGGCGTTTACCGCCCAGTTTCTCCAGCACCACCGCATAATTCATCTTGACCTTGAAGAA
The DNA here is from genome assembly GCA_963707715.1 of uncultured delta proteobacterium. Classification (GTDB taxonomy): domain Bacteria; phylum Desulfobacterota; class Desulfobulbia; order Desulfobulbales; family Desulfocapsaceae; genus JABDQA01. The sequence continues at coordinate 105,259 of CAVPRJ010000011.1, read as the reverse complement.
GGTCTTGGTCGCATAGATTGCCGCGATCACCCCGTAAATCACTATGAAAAACAGCGCGGTGAGCAGAATGACCCGGCCAATGCGGCTGACAACCCCCCGTTGAAATACTTTCAAGACCTGCCCTTCAGACATGGCGACCCCTGTGTTTCGTTATAGGAAAAAGACCCCGGAACAACCCGCGTTGGATATCAATTCGGCCTGCCCCGAATCAAACCAGAAGAACTGCTGCATTGATATCAAAAAACCTTGAAGACACTACTATTTAACAGTAGCTAAACAATAGATTTCTGTCAATTGGAAGACGGCGTACTTGACCAGATAATGGCTCTACTGGCGCCACGCGCCGGCAGGGCCCTGCAGAACAAGGGGTAATGGACTGCGGTGCTGCTGCAGAGACCTTTGGCACAGGTAGGGAGTGGAAGCGGTTCAGGGGCCTGACAGGGCCTGCCTGATAGCCCTGCTGACCGCGGGCAGGGTGACCGGTTTTTCGAGGACCTGGCTCACCCCGAGGGTTCGGGCCCGGGCCGCCTCCTCGGTCTTGGCATAGCCGCTGATAATGATCGCTTTCTGGGTTGGATTGACATCGAGCATCTGCTGATAGATCTGGCAGCCGTTCAAGTCATCACCCATCATCATGTCCAGGACCGCCAGATCGACCCGGCAGGAGCGCACGAAGGCAATGGCCTCAGCGCTGCTGGTCACCGAAAATGTCTTGTAGCCCAGTGAGTTGAGCATCTTTTGGATGGTCTCGTTCTGCTCAGTCTGATCGTCGACCAGCAGGATCGTCTCCCCGCCGCTGCGCCGCGAGGTTTGCACCTTCTCTTCAAAGGAGGAGGCCGGCGCCTGATCGGTCGCCGGCAGATACACTTCAAAAACTGCACCCGGCCGATTGTCTTTTACCTCCACCCAGCCGTCGTGCTCGAGCGCACAGTTCCAGACGATGGACAGCCCCAGCCCGGTGCCGCTTTTCTGTTTTATCTTGGTACTGTAGAACGGGTCGAAGATCCGCTCCAGATGTTCCCTGCCGATACCCGGCCCGTTATCTGAAATGGTCAGCTTCACATAGTCGCCAGGGCGCCGCGGCTGTCCAGCGGCCACCGGATTGATGAACCTGCAGTTTTCCGTGGCGATGGTGATGGTACCGTCGGCCGGAACCGCTTCAAAGGCGTTGCCGAGCAGATTCAGCAGAATTTTCTGGATCCGCTGGGCCGAGCATTGGACGTAGTCCAGCTCCGGGGCAAGCTTGGTGACCACGCTGACCCCGCTAAATTCGGCCTGCCGCGCACCATGCTCGATCGATTTGAGATGGGCCGTGATAATCTGGTTGAGGTTTTCGATCGGCGCCTGGCTTTTCTCACCCCGCGCAATCGATACCAGATCGTTTACCACAGCGGCGGCCCGTTTGCCTGCCTCCTGGATTTTCTTGATCTCCTGATAATACTTATCCGAGCTGTCCATCTGCATCAGCAGAATATCGGGATAGCTGACCACCGCAGTCAGGATGTTGTTCAGATCATGGGCCACGGAACCGGCCATCAGACCGAGGGCTTTGAGCCTGTTCGCTTTGGCCAGTTTTTCCTGAAGGGCCAGTTTCTCCTGCTCATTGTGCACCCGTTCGGTAATATCTCTGACCACCCAGACCCTGGCCGGTGCACCGAAATATTCCATGGTGCGCCATCTGGCTTCGATCGGAAACCGGCTGCCGTCCCGGCGCACGCCGACCGACTCGAAGGTGCCGGAATCAGCATCATCGAACTGGCCGGCAAGATCATTGAGAGCCGTTGGCGAGACGATTTTATCCAGCAGTTCGGTGTCGCCCAGTTCACCTTCGTCATAGCCGAACATTTCGTAAAACTGCGTGTTTGCCTCGAGCAGCCGGTTGTTTCTGAGGATCATGATGCCTTCCCAGGCGGCTTCGGCCAGCACCCGAAAGCGCTGTTCACTGAGACGCAGATCGTTTCTGAGGCGCTTATGTTCGAGGGCCTTGTCGATGATCTTGATCAACTGGTCGTGGTTGATCGGTTTGGCGAGAAAGTCATAGGCGCCCTGCTTCATGGCCTCGACCGCGGTTTCAACGGTGTTCAGACCGGTCAGCATGATGGCGGCAGTATTGGGGTAGTATGAAGTGATGAACGCAGCAATCTTGCAGCCGGAGATATCGGGCAGTCCGACATCGAGCAGGGCTGCATCGAAATCTTGCTCCTGCAGCAACGCCAGGGCAGCGTTGCCGGTCAGGGCCTTGGTGCAGACATAGTCATAATGCTCGAGAATCGACTGGAGTCCGTCGACAAAACGTTCTTCATCATCGACCAGCAGTATCTTCGCTCGAGCATTCATGGCAACAAAAGATCTCAGTCGTACACGGTCGGCAGCGAGATGGTAAAGGTCGTCCCACCTGCAGTGCCGCTGGCGCAGGATATCGATCCGTTTAAGGCCTGCACGGTTTTCTGGACAATCGACAGACCGAGGCCTGAGTGAACGCCTGCCTTGGTCGAAATAAACGGTTTATAGAGGTTTTCACGGACCTCCTCCGGCAGGCCGGGCCCGTTGTCTGAGATTTCAATGATAACCCGCGGCGCAGTGCTGCTCTGCTCATCGCTGTCCAGGGCGGTTCTCACCGCAATTGCTCCGCTGCGCTCACTGGCGAGAGCTTCCACCGCATTTTTCAGCAGGTTGATGACGATCTGCTTGATGCCATCCGGCGAACTCTGCACCGGGGCCAGCGTTTCATCCGGAGAGAAGCTCCAAGAGATCATGCCACCGCCTCTGAGCGATGACTGCACCAACTGCACAATATCGCCGACCACCCGGTTGATATCGGTCTGCTCCAGCTGCGGTTCGGCCGGCTGAGCGTAGATGTCAAGCTGCCGGATCATCTTCGATATCCGGCCGATCTCTTCGGAAATAATAGCCAACTCCTGATTAATGTCATCGTTATCTGAGGCCTTGAGTTTCAGGCTGGCCAGGTAGTTGTTGATGATGCCCAGCGGATTGTTGACCTCGTGGGCGAACTTGCGCGCGGTCATCGAGATCGCGGCCTGGCGCTCCGCTTCAAGATCTTCGGCCTTTCTTCTCTTGAGCTCGTCCATGTGCAGGCAGAGACCAACCTGCTGGGCAATGGTCCTGATGAGTCGGAAATCGTTTCTGGACATCTCAGTCGATGGAACAGGCAGCCCCAGCAGCACCACACCGACCTCCGTATGGTCGGCAGCCAATGGAATGAGCGCCACTTCGGAGCAGTTCAGGGCCGAAAGCACCTGCCTGTCTGCAAGATTGCCACTGTCATGATCACCCCTGAGCGTATCGATGGTTTGATCGAGATAGGCCTGCACGATACGGCTCGAGTTTTTCCGCACCGGCAGCACCAGCTCGCGGCTCAGCGCCTTAAGTTTATTAAGCTCGGAAGTCCTGCCCCGGAGCAGTACCCGGTCCCGGTCAGGGAGCAGCACAACCAGCTGGTCGATGCCGAACAGCACCTGCATTGAACGTTCGAAGGCCTGGAGCATCCGCTCGCTGTCTTCCGCCTGGGCCACGTTCTCCAAAAATCCGGACAGCAGGGAAATGCCTTTGATCCGTGAGGCCAGCGTCAGCTGAATATCGCTGCTGACACCATCCGCGGTGGCTGCGGCGCCTTCTGCAGAGCCTGCTTCGGCAGACAAACGGGACGGCACCTGGACCGGTATCCCCAGTTCGCTGCTGATCTGCAGAATTTCGTCATTGGTTCCCTGGTTGACCTGAGCCAGATCATCGGGCTTCAGACCAGGCAAAATCTGCTCGACTTCTATGACGTCCGTCGGCGCCTCATCCTGTTTGCTGAACAGGTTGGCGAGATAGACGATTTTGACCAGGGGCAGCGCCTGGCAGATTTTTTCCTGGGGTTCATGGTGATAGCCAATCGCATCGGCCAGCAGGGAGCTCAGCTTCCAGTGGCGGATCAGCCAGGCGCCGACTTCACAATGATCGGCCCCGATCGACTCTTTTTCGGCTTTGAATTGGGCCGCAGTATCTTCGGCTTGAACCAGGATCGATTCATATTGCTCGGCAAAACTCGAGGCCAGCACCAGTTTTCCCAGATCATGCAGCAGTCCCCCGAGGTAGGCGTCATCGGGACCTGCCAGCGAGCTCAGCTCGGCCAGGCGCCGCGACAGGATCGCACATTTGAGGCTGTGGTACCAGAAGGCGTGGAGATTGAAGTGTTTCAGCCCTGCCAAGCGCTTCCGGTCGAAGACCTGGTGAACTGCCGCCGTCACCGCCATATTCTTGACGCTGCTGGCACCGAGATAGACCACCGCCTGGTCAATACCACTATAGGTCGTGCGCAGACCAAAGTAGGCGGAATTGACGAGTTGCAGAACTTTAAAGCTCAGGGATGGATCCTTGTCTATCAGGGAGGCGACCTCGGTCAGCGGCGTGGACTCGTTGTCGCAGGCTTCAAGCAGCCGCAGCAAAATTTCGGGGAGGATCGGCAGGTGGCCCGAGCGCCTGATCTGGGAAAACACCTCTTGCTGAGACATCATACCAGCGAGTGGATTGGTTTTGGTATAGGCGTGAGGATCATCGGGTTCATTCGCCCTATAATAGAACTGCTTGAATCTGCCACAATCATCAGGTTGAGTCCTCGGCCTGCACAGATACAAAAAAGATAGCTGTTTCTATCGTTTACATCGCTTTGTTACCATTAATATCACAATTTACAAGTTCTTTCCAGTGAACCGCCGCAGCCCCTGTTCCCGGAGTGGCCCTTTTAAAATACACAAGGCAGGGAAATGTATACTCAGAGGATCTGCTGCCTGAGCACCGCCAGATCCCGGGCTGCGCGGAAACCCAGTTCGGCAAGATGGCTGAGCCGCTGGTCTATGGCGGTGGATTCAGCAGCGGAGATACCGCAAACAATCAGACCGGCGCTCTGCTCTGAGCTCTTCAGGGGTATGCAGAGCAGCGCCTCATCACCCAGCAGCCGGCCCAGTTGATAGTCACTGAGATTGAGGCCTTCGCTGACTGAGGACAAATCCTGGGCCAGCACTCTGCCCTCGGTGAACGAGCGGCTCAGCAGAGAGGTTTTGTTGTCCACTGTGATGACGAAATTATCCAGATTTTCCGCACTGAAACAGCCGGGAAAACCGGTGGCGGTCAGCCGGTGGTTGTCAGAATCAGCCAGAAAACAGATAATTCTTCTGAAGCCAAATAACAGGCTGCAGCTCCAGTGAATACGACGCGTCCACTCCGTCAGGCTGTCGAGGTTCAGCAGCGGCGGCATCACACTGCCGGTAAGCAGATGGTTCAGCAGATGCCGCCCAAGCGCCTGGGCGGCATCGTCGATACCGTTGCCTCCAGCAGCGGTATCTTCCGGCGCCGCGTTATCAAGTAAATTGGCCGTCCACTCCAGCCCCAGCGAATCGACCGTTTCCTGAGCCTTGGCCCGGGCCTGGGCCAGCAGGTCCAGCACCTGCTCACGGGGCAGACCGAGCAGCCCAATAAGCGCCTCGTCTGGGTCGCTAGCGGGTTCACGTTCGTTAAGCAGCGCGTTAGCCCCAAACACAATCCGGACCAGATCGAAGCCGGTGCATACCTGATCCAGCGGATGGTGGTGGAAGCGCACCGCATCGCACATCATATTATTGAGGCCAAGCGTCTGCAGGTACTCGGCGCCGATTCGGGCATGGCCGCCTGCGATGTCTGGCCAAATATCGACCTCTGCGCTGCTGCTGCCGTCGCTTCCCGAAGAACCAGCCCCAGTCCAGGCTGCCTCGATAAAATAGCCGATATCGTGCATCAAACCGCAGACATAGGCCTCCTCGGGAAAGGCAAACGACCCAGCCCGGGCGATATCTTTGGCCAGAATCGCACAGCTCAGGCTGTGCAGCCAGCGCTTGAGATAGACTGTTGCAGCCTCCTGAGCCTTGCCCTGCAGGCTCTGCATGGAGGCCTGCAAAAAGAGACCCTGGAGCCGATCCTCATCGAGCAGATCGAAAAGCTCGTCCAGATCCTGGATATGGGCTCGATACCCTTTGCTGTCCGGGATCTGCAGGTAGAGGAGCCGACTCATCAATACCGGATCGCTGACCAGCAGCTTGCGGCACAGTGAAACCATATCCTGTCCCCGGCCGATCTGCCGGTACAAGGCTCCGAGCAGGACCGGCGAGGAACTGAGGCCGTTCATGAAGTGCCCGTAATCAAACAGGGCGGAATGCAGTTCCGCACTGCCCCCGTGGGACAACCCAGTCGGCAACCCGGGAAACATCGGGGCCGCCGGGGTCGCCGCGACCGGCTCCCGCTCCGGCATGCGTGCCGCAGCCGGCTGGCGATGGTCTGGGTCCTGCTGAATCTGCCGACCGGCCGGCCGTGCCTCAAAACTATCTTCTTTGATCAATTTGAGGTAACGCTGCCAAAACACGCCCAGCGTTTCCGGCTTGCCGGGCTGATCGTTTTCCCTGATCAGATTGGCGACAAAGGCCCTGAGGCACTGGGCGCCGATGGATTCGGGATACAGATCCAGCAGCGGCCTCTGCTGGACCACCGCCTGCTCGAAATGCTCGTCGTGCAGAACGATGCCGGCTGGCGCAATAGCAATGTCGAGATGTTTGTCCACCACTCTCTTGTAGCGGAGGTAGGTCTTCTTGGCCTGGGGAATACTGTCGCAGTTATTGATCAGAATCCGCACCGACCCCTGGTAGCCCTTGAGGCTGAGAATCTTGAGCAGGGCATAGGCATCGGTCAGCGAGGTTGCTTCCCGGGTAATCACGATCACGGTCTGCCGGGCCGCCAGACAGAAGGAAATAACGCTTTTGGAAATGCCCGAGGCGGTATCGATCAGGAAATAGTCGTAATCGCCAACCCCGGCCAGGGCAGCGATCAGCGACTCGAGCTGGGCCTCGCTGAGATCGGCAATCTGTTCCACCCCGGAGCTTCCCGGAATGATATCGAAACCGTAGCCGGTCTGAACCAGGATTTCATCGAGCGAACGGTTGTTGAAAACCACATCATCGAGCGTATGCTCCTGCTCGATTCCCAGCAGAATATTGACGTTGGCCAGCCCCAGGTCGCCGTCGAACAGGCAGGTCCGGTAGTGCTGGGCGGCGAGTTGGAGAGCGGTGTTGAGACAGAGGTTGGACTTGCCGACCCCACCCTTGCCGCTGGTAAATACAATGACTTCAGACATGACGCCCCTTGCCAATACACGGATTCAACGTTTAGTCAAAAAAGATACAAACATTCAGGCCAGCCAACAAGCAGAAAAGCCACTGCCGAAAAGCGGCTTCACGAAAATCGTCATCGCAGGATTGCCGCCACCGCTGAGCTCAGGTTGAAGTGGCTGGAATCCCCTTCTCGATTCACCCCTGCTGAAAGGCCTATATGCTATGCCTGCTGTGCCCCGCTTTGTTTTTCCGGGTCGAACCTGTTTGGTGAAAACAGTTTGAGGTCAACGGCAGGAATGCGCTCCAGTAAAAGGTCCGCCAGTATCTCCCCCAGCACAGGAGCGAACTTAAAACCGTGTCCAGCCAGCCCAACCCCGAACACATTTTTTGCTCCCGGTCGTTTACCGAGATAAAAATGCCCATCGGGTGTCATTGTGTACAAGCATACTTCAGAGGTAATTGGGCAGCGCTGAAGACTCGGCAGGAACTGTGCAATCACCGACCTGATTTTCTCTACCTCGCCAGAAGAGACCTCGCGCGCAGGGTTGGCCGGATCCCAATCGGCAAGCTCGTTATGGAAGGCGATTTTAATCCGTAAATCCGAACCAATAACCGGCAGAACGTAAAATTCGCTGAAAGTTCCAGAAGACGCTGAACTCGTCTCAACTGGAACCTGCCAGAAGTTTACTGGAAAAAATCCAAGATGAAGGCGTTCATCCTGCGGCGCTTCAAGCCAATGCACTGGAACACGCTTTGGCATCAGCAGCCCCTTTGGCAGAAAAAGCAGCCCGTTCGTCCTGGCGCCGGCCGAAACAAGCAGCCGGCCTGCTTGATACCTCGCACGCCCAGTATGAACATGAACGCTGTCTCGGTTTTCGTCCCAACGCTCAACCGGCTCATCTAAAACCAGATCGGCCCCCGCTTGTTCAGCCTCGGCCAAAAAGGTTGCGATGCTCAATTCCGGAAATATGATGCCAGCCTCTTTTTCCAGCCCGGCGACAAACGTATCCGGCAGGGCCAGATACGGCCATCGTTTTCGCACCTCGGCTGCGCTCAGGCATTCATGGGGGATTTCATATGACTGTGCACTTGCCACGAACCCAGAAAAAGCAGGACTTTCGGGCGGACCAATGGTCAGATTACCTGTCTTGACAAGCAGGTTCCGCCCGGAATCCTTTTCCAGCCTGCGCCATAGTTCCCATGACCTCAGCGCCATCGGGACATATGAGGTCCCTTCCAGGTAGGCACGGCGGATACTTCGTGAAGCGCCGTGATGACTACCCAGCCTGTGCGGGGGCCGATATGCATCTATACCGAGCACGGTGAAACCCCGGCGGGCCAAGGTCATGCAGGTTGCCGAACCGGCTGCGCCGAGGCCAGCAATGATGAAATCATAGGTGGCTCTGCGATTTCCCAAGGTTATCCCAGTCAAGCTCGTCTGTTAGGGTTTATCAGGATATTGCCGGGCCACGGATTGCTGAGATTGATCTTTTCCATGGAGACCCTCTGGCGTTCTGATTTGCATGTGTTTCTGAACTGGAAGTAAAGCGCTTGACACCTGAGTCATTTTATACGGATCAGCAAGTAGCTGCCGCCTAAGGCCGTCAGGCAGCCAGCAGGTAGAGAGACTTCCCCAGAAGACTTTGAGCCAAGCTCTGCCAGCCTAAGCTTGCTTATGCTTGCCTGAATTATACTGCGGCAGTCTGTTTTTAGCCATTGTACGAAAGTACAATAAGGTTAATTCACCCAGGCGGGTTTTCTGCTTCTGGAATACTGCTGGACCTTGCCAGATTAGCCTTTTAATGACTTAATAATAGAGCAAGGTTAGCATAGCCGACTTGAAAGAATCTCGTAAATTAAGTGAAAAAATCAATGCGCTGGTAAGCAATGAAAACGAAAGCGCTGTGAGCTGTCCGCTGGTCAGATAACCAGTTGCCTGCCTGGGGCGAAACAGAAGGGCAGCAAACACCAGCTTGCAGCGGGTTGAATTTATCTAAAAATATTATATCTCCGCTTGAACCTCAACCAGTTTTACTGAAAAGCGGTTAGGCTGATTGGTGAGGTGCAACGCGTATCCACAGGTTCAATAAAAATATGCTCGGGGAGCAAAGGCGATAATCGTGGACAAAGGAGTTTTGGCCTGGTGGCGGCTGCTTATAGTATCCTGGTTGATACTGATCTTACTGCCATTTTGTGGAGCAATGCTGGTTGGCAAAGAGCTGGCGGTTTTTCTCCAATTCCCTCCGCTGACCCGATACGTTGAACATGCCGGTTTTTCATGGTTCGTCTTCACCGCCATGCTGCTATTTGTTTGTTCCGTTGCACTGCCGTTGATGGCACGCGCGGCCTTCAGCCCCGTGCACGACCCAGGCGGTCAATCTTATCGGTTTCCTCTTTGGGGCTGGGGATCACTGATTTTATGCCTGGTCTCATGGATTCTGGCCTGGACGAGGTTTGACTGGTTTGTCGACTATCAGATATTTACGTTCACTCCGTTATGGCTCGGCTACATAGGAATCGTAAACGCTCTTACATATGCACGGTCAGGCAAATGCATGCTGACCCAGAGGCCGAAACATTTGCTCAGGCTCTTTATGGTGAGCGCTGTCTTCTGGTGGTATTTTGAATACCTCAACAGGTACGTGCAGAACTGGTATTACTTAGGTATCGATGGTCTCTCACCCGCCCAGTATGTAATATTTGCGACCCTGCCTTTCTCAACGGTGCTGCCCGCCGTAATTGGCACTTACGAATTGCTTGAAACCTTTCCACGTTTGAGTGGGGGGCTGGAAAAATATATAAAGATTGAGATCGAAAACCCAAAACCGGTGGCCATTATCGTTCTTGCGGTCGCCTCGCTCAGCTTATTGGGTATCGGTATCTATCCGGATTATCTGTATCCGCTCCTTTGGCTTTCACCCCTGTTTATTCTAACAAGCATGCAGCGAATTGCCGGAATAAAGACCATATTTACTCCGCTCAGCCAAGGTGACTGGAGGCGGATTTTCCTTTTGGCCGTGTCGGCTCTGATTTGCGGTTTTTTCTGGGAAATGTGGAATTACTTGAGCTATGCAAAGTGGATCTATTCGATTCCGTTTGTACAGAAATTTCATGTTTTTGAAATGCCGCTTATCGGCTACGCCGGCTATCTATCTTTTGGTCTGGAATGCGGAGTAGTTGCCGATTGCTGCCTTAAAAATTCTGCACACCTCTAGCTCTGTTTTAGCAGTGGGACAAACCTTGCCCTGATCAGGAATTCTCCAGCCTAATCCTCTCCAGGGCCTGCAGCACATGGGGGAGGATGTTTTCGGCGATAACCCGATAGCCCCGCTCGTTGGGGTGTATCCCGTCGGTCTGGTTAAATTCCGGCTGCAGGGCCACCCCTGCCAGGAAAAATTCCATGAAGTCAACCGAGCTGGCTGCAGCCAGCTCGGGGTAGAGACGGTTGAACTCATTTACGTAGTCCTGGCCCATGTTGGTGGACATTTTCATTCCCCCCAGCAAAACCCCGATATCGGCACTCTGCAGCTCTGCAATGATCTGGGCGATATTGTCTTTGATCAAAGCCGGGTCAATGCCCCGCAGCCCGTCGTTGGCCCCGGTTACCAGAATGACCAGATCCGGCTTCATCGAGATGATCCAGCCCACCCGGGACCGGGCTCCGCTGCTCGTCTCGCCGCTGACTCCTCCATTGATTACCCGGTAGTTCAGACCACGCTCATGCAGCATCTGCTCAAGCAGCGCCGGATAATTTTTCTGCGGGGATACACCGAGGCCGGCGGTCAGGCTGTCTCCCATCGCCACGATGACGCCGTCATAGGTAATCGTCGCCTCCCGGCTGGCCTCAAGGTTCGCCTGCTGCTCGTTTTTGCAGGCCGCCGGAACAAACAAAAAGATCAGGCCGCAGAGCAGACTGGCCAGGATACTCGGGGGAGGTTTTTTCATCTTAGTCTCCTGCCTATTTTCACTATCATCAGCCGCCCTCATCCTGTCGCAGAAAATCGATGGGCCTGCGGCGGATCACATTCAGCGATCCAACACTGCCGATAAGCGTCACCAGCAGCACTGCGCCCCCGAATATGAGCAGTAAATCACCATACGGAACCAGATAGCTAATCTCGAAGACCATTCGGCAGATGACCCAGGAAGCAGCGATTGCACAGCCAAAGCCGATCACCGCACAGACCAGGGAGAGCAGGACGTGTTCATAGATCACCATGCGCAGCACAAAACCGGAGTCGGCCCCGAGCATCTTGTAATAGGCCGCCTCCCTGATGCGCGCCAGCCGCGTAGCCAGCAGAGCGCCGATCAGAATCAGACAGCCGGCGGCCATCGAAAAACTCGAAAAGAAAATAACACTGTCAGCCAGCCGGGTCAGCAATTTGGCAAAACGATCTGCCGTCTCCGATACGTTTATCGCACTGACATTGGGCAGCTCCCCCACTACCCGGTCGATAGTCGGGGCGATGTCCTCTGCATCCAGGTGCAGTGCCCCGAAATAGGTCTGCGGCGCAGCCTTGAGCACCTCTTCTGAAAAAACGAAATAGAAAAAGGGGTGCAGTTTTGATTTGGTCCGTGAACGGATGGTGGTAACCAGCGCTTCGAGCTCCACACCCTGAATATTGAAAACCAGCCGGTCGCCACGTTTGATATCGCCGAACTCAGCGATCGTGTCGAGCAGGGAAACCTCGACCAGCGGCGGAACCACTCGCTTTTCGTCGAACAGCACCCCCCCCTCGACGATCGCTTCGTCATCCAGCAGGCTATTGCGGTAGGTCAGGTTGAATTCACGGGCCAGGTTGTCCCGTTTTCGGGCCCGCTCCTTTTCATAGTCGATCGGCTCCTGGTTTATCGACAGGAGCCGCGCCCTGATAACTGGATAGAGCTGCATCTGACGATCGACGATGGCGCTGAACCGATCTTTCTGACCCTGCTGGATATCGAGGAAAAACAGATTTGGGGCATCCTTCGGATAGGAGGTAATAAACGACGAGAACAGATTCACCTCGAGCAGGTAGATACAGAGCAGGACACTCAGGGAACAGGCCAGGGTGACCACCACTGACAGCGTCCGGTTGCCGGCCCTGAACAGGCTGCGCTGGGCCTGTCTGAGACCCAGATGAGCAATATGTACGGACCTGAAATATTTGAGCAAACCGAGCGCCGTCAGCGTTATAATGACGATCAGCGCCAGACACGCAAGTATCACATACACCCCGATTCTGACATCATCGAGCTGATTGATCACCAGCAGCGCAAGGAGTCCCATGCCGACCAGGGTGGTGAGCCAGGCAAGCGCTTTCCTGCCGGTCTCGCCCGCTTCATCGCGCAGCAGGATAACCGGTCTGATGTCGACGAGCCGGACCAGTGGCAGCAGCCCAAAAAGCAGGGTCACCGCCAGGCCGAGCAGAGTGCCCTCCAGGATATCGCTGAACGAGAAAGACGCGCTTTGCGAGACCGGCAGCAGATCACCGAGATAAAGCGGCAGAATCCGCTTGATCAGATATCCGCCCACCATGCCAAGCGCGGAACCGACCGCGCCCATGAGCAGGATAAAACTCAGGTAGTGAACAAACAGAAACCGGCGGCTGGCGCCCATCGTTTTGGTGATGGCGATGGTCCGTTTCTTCTGCTGCACCAGCGCAGTCAGCGAACTCTGCATGCCGATGCCGCAGAGCAGCAGGGTGAAAATCGAGATAAAGCTCAGGAAAAAGAACAGGTTGTCAAGAAAGCGCTTCAAGCCCGAGCGTGCCTTGCCGGCCGTGGTCACCTGCGCCGGACCCGGACCGGCCGCCCGGCTCAAGTCCGCTTCGACTGCCTTGAGAAGGCGCGGATCGTCTCCGACCTTCAGCATCATCCGATAATCCGCCCGGCTGGTGCGACCGAGCAGGCCGATCTTTTCCAGATCATCTGCACGCAGGTAGACCCGGGGGCCCAGCAGAAAAAAGGATGAGCTCACACTCGGATCGAAGTCGATGCTGTCGGCTATGATGAAGTCGGCGGAACCAATCCGCAAACGCTCGCCGACCGTCAGCTGCAGACGCGCCAGCACTTCTTCTGAAACAATCACCGCACCGGGAACCAGCATCTCCTGAAATGATCTGCCCGCGGCCAGCTCAATCGTGCCGTAGAGCGGGTAGTTGGCTTCCACTGACTTGATATTTGCCAGGAGCGAGCCTTCATCATCAACGCTCCGAGCCGGCCTGACCATCGAAAAGAATCGATACGCCGTGGTTGTTTCCACCGGCTCCCGGCCGGCGATTTCCTCCACTTTCTGCAGGAGCGCCTCCGAAAATGGATAATGGGAGTGGATAATCAGATCGCCGCCGTGCATCGCCCTCGATTCACGATAGACTGACTCATACGCATCGCGCTTGAAGCCGTTCAGCCCATTCAAGGCCCCGATTGAAAGGGCTACGCAGAGTACAAAGGTGATAATCTGTGGCCTGCCGTGACGCACTTCGCGCCGCAGGAAGCGTAGGTTCATCAGCCGCCACCTGCCCGGTTCAACCGGCCGTCATGCAGGCGCAGGCGCCGGTCAGCCAGTTCGGCGATGTCCGGGCTGTGGGTGGCGATGATCAGCGTCGTGCCAAACTCTTTGTGCAGTTCGACCAGCACCTCGATGACATCGGCGCTGTTAGCGGAATCGAGATTTCCGGTCGGCTCATCGCCGAACACCAAAGGAGGCCGGTTGATCAGTGCCCGGCAGATGGCCACCCGCTGCTTCTCCCCGCCGGAGAGCTGATGAACCGTGCTGTGCAGACGATCTTCCAGCCCGACCCGGCAGAGCAGTGCCTCCGCTTTATCTTGGGCGGCAGGATCGCTGTTCAACTCGGCCGGAAACATCACATTTTCCAGGGCGTTGAGCGACGGAACCAGATGAAAGGCCTGGAAAATAAAGCCAATTTCTTTGTTGCGCAGCGGGGCCAGCTGATCCTCGCTGAGTCTGACGATATCGCGCCCGTTAAACCAGATGCTGCCTCGGCTGGGCCGGTCAAGCCCTGAGAGCAGACTCAGCAGGGTGCTCTTGCCGCTGCCGCTGGTTCCCTCAATCACGATAAACTCGCCCGACGCCACTGAAAAGGAGATATCATTGAGAATCGATATCATACGGTTGCCGATACGATACGATTTGGATAATCCCCGTACTTCGATAATGTCCGTGGTCATTGCTGTTGCCATTGAGGTCTCAATCGTTGATCAATGCTCAACGCCGCTACAAATGCCCCCCCCCCAAAAAAGGTGCGCTGGCCTGAGCTGTCCGGACTACCATAATAACGGTTGGGGAAACTCTCTAGAGGCAGGCGGCCAGAATTTCGGCGGCACACTGAGCACCGCGCAGATTCAGCGGGTTGTCCAGCGGATCGACACCGACCTGCATGAGCCGTTCGAGTTCGACAGCCAGTTGCTCGACGCTGCAACCATTTTCTTCGACCACCGCCAGGCGGCCGGCGAGCGCTCCGGTCAGCGCCGTGAGATGCTCCCGCTGCTCCCGGTCGTGGCTATCGCGCAAAACAACCAGGGCCGGTATCGAGGCGGACAAAACGTCCACCAGCGCATTATACCCCCCGAAAATAACGCCGCTTTTCGAATAATACAGCGCCTGGACATAGTGTTCGTCAAGCGGCTCAACCGAGCAGAAATCGAGGTCCTGCAGGGCCTCTCGGACCATGCTCAGATCTGAACCGCTGACAAAAAACCGAAAATGTCCAAAACCGGGACCCACCAGCACCATGGCCTCGACGAGCTTGTTGAAAAAGATCCTGGTCTGTTCGCTGAACCAGGGTATCGAGATCGTGCATCCTTCCCGCCGGGTTCCCCCCAGCGGGCGCGAGGGCAGTATTTCACTGAATCGGGAGACGTAGCCGCAGGCCTGGGGCTGCAGCCCGAAGTGCTGGGTCAGTTCTTCCAGCTGAGAGTCGCCTAGGATGGCCGCATCCCCATACCAGAGCAGGCCCGAATAGAAGCGCTGAAACAGCTCACCAGCCAGAGCGGAACTGAGCTTCGTCACCGAGCCGGCCAGGCCGCGCACGCCGAGCATCCAGCTCGACCCGTCACCTTCTGAGGCATGAAGGGCTGGAACCAGTTCCCGATGCTTACCCTGAGGAGTGTGATCGACCAGAACCAGCCGGGGACGGTACTGACAGACGATTTGTTTGATCTGTTCGGCGCGCAGGCTCCCGAGTTCGGCATCGCTGAACCCGGAAGGGCCGTCGATGCCGGTCGATTTACCCTCGCTGACCTCGGTTTCATAGGCCGGCAGTTTCAGCCAGTCCAGTGACGCCTCGCCGATCAGCTGCTGAGTATGTGCACACCCGGTCAGCAGACAGACTTTGAGCTGGGGATGCAGCCGCCGCAGCGCCATGCCGATGGCGACCGACCTGCTGACGTGCCCCAGGCCCCGTCCGTCAGGACCATAGAGCAGAATATCCAGACGCGCACTCATCTCGGCAGGTCTGCCTAGTTGAAGACCCGGCGGGCCTGCCAGAACCGCTTCCGCCAGTAGGGTTCCGATATACTTGAAACCATGACGCCGCGAGTTGTCGAAACATGCATGAAGTCGTTTTCTTCCAGGTAAATACCGATATGGTGGTCCCCCCAGCCCGTCTTGAACAGCACCAGGTCACCCGGGCGCAGACCGCTCGTGGAGACCTGCCGGCCGGAGGCGGCCTGCTGCGTCGTGGTGCGGGGCAGGTTCAGGTGAAGCTGCTCTTTAAAGGTGAGCTGAACAAACGCTGAACAATCGATGCCCTGCCTGCTCTGACCGCCGTTGCGATACGGTACGCCGCGCCAGTCGTTGTATTGCTGGATCAGCCTGTTCTTCACCTGGAAGTTGCTCAGACCGAGTTCAGGCAACGGCTGCGGAGCTCCCACCCGCTGCTTGCTGCAATTCTGCACAAGCGGCGAGAAAAACAGCAGAACCAGCAGAATCTTGAGCCAACCCGCAGCACCTGCCTTGAAGATCTGCCCAGGTCTTGAACGTTTGTCTGCCATGTTCTTCAAACTGCCCGTAGCGTAAGCTTTATATCGTCTCGGGCGGGCCCCTCGCTGCGCGATTCGATCAGCGAAATATGCAGATCACAGACATTGGTATTGGTCGGGCCTGTTCTCAGGAGCCCGTCGCATTCTTGAAAAAAATGGTACGAATCGTTCTCTGCCAGGTAGGCTGACGCATCCAGTCCGGCCGCAGCGGCTGACTCGAGCAACGCAAGATCGGCGAAAGCACCGGCCGCATCGGTTGGGCCATCGTTACCGTCGGTTGAGCCAGCCAGAAAAGACAGGGGGCCACAAAGCTCTTTATATCGTTTTATTTCGAGTAAATAGGCCAGCGCCATTTCCTGGTTGCGGCCGCCCTTGCCGCACCCTTTGAGGCGCACCACCGGCTCACCGCCGGAGAGGATGCAGACCGGCGGTTCGGCAATGGTTGCCCGGGCCGCACAATCGATGGCAATGGCGGCCAGGGTCGTGGCCACCTCCTTGGCCTCGCCGACGATTCTGCTGGTCAGCCGGATCACCCGATAACCCCGTCTCTCGGCCTCTTCCGCAGCCGCCTCGAGAGCCTGCAAATTGGTGCCGATCAGTACATTGGCCGTCAGATCCAGGGCCGGGTCACCGGGTTTCAGGGTTTCGGGGATTTCACCGCGCCTGCCGCGCTCAAGCAGATCGCGCACCACAGGCGGAACCAGATGTTCAATCTCATAGTTTCGCAAAATATCCTGCGCGTCCGCATAGGTTGTCGGATCTCCGCAGGTGACGCCGGAGGCGATGCTCGACAGCGTATCGCCAACCACATCGGAGAGGATAAAGTTTATCGAGCGGGCCGGAGCCATGCGCTCGACCAGACGCCCCCCCTTGATCATCGACAGGTGCTTTCTGATACAGTTGATCTCTTCGATGTCTGCACCGCAGGCCAGCAACTGCTGGGTCGTCTGCTGCTTGTCCTCCAGGCTCAGCGAGGCGCCCCGTAAATCGCCGCTGCCGCTCCAGGGCAGGGTCAGCAGTGCGGAGCCACCGCCTGATATCAAGGAGATAAAAAGGGTCGCTTCGTCGCCGGATTCGGCCAGCGCCAAGATCTTCTGCGCACCTTTCTGGCCATTCTCGTCGGGGACCGGATGAGCCGCTTCAATGGTCTCGACCTTCTGCAGTTTCTCGGTATGGCCATATTTCACGCAGATGATCCCGCCGTCAAGGCGATCGCCCAAAATAACCTCCATGGCCCGGGCCATCGGCGCGGTGGCCTTGCCCGCCCCGATCAGATAAATCTTTTTATAGGGAGCCAGGTCGAAGCGCTGGCCACCGTCTCCAAGATCAATGGCCAGGACGCTGCCGTCAAGGCGGACATGGTCGATCAGCATGCGGTGGGGATCCACCCGCCGCAAACCGGCTTGAAATATCGCATTGAGATCTTCTCTGCGGGACAAAACGCTCATAAATACCTCACGGGGCTGAAAACGGGGGTGGCTGGATCTGCTTATGTACCGCGATACTATACTGTAATTATGAGGATATAGCCAGAAGCGCTGGGGCAGCATAAGATCTTCACATTCAACCAGCCTTGCATTAGAATGTGTCCACCTTGCCCTGCCGGCAGCCGCAAGGCGACGCTGCACCTATCTTCTAGCCGCGATTTGCCCATTATTGATGAATATCAGCTTCTACATGCCGTTCAAACCGCCGGGCCATGCCAACCCGTCCGGCGACCTGATCACCGGAATGGAATTATACGATTTTCTTGTCGGCGACGGCCACCGGGTTGGGCTGGCCTCCACCCTGCGCAGCCGCTGGATTTACTGGAAACCCAAAGATCTCTGGCAGGCCTGGCGGGAGGTGCAGCGGCTTCGCGCCGAGCTCAAGCCCGACCCGCCCGATCTCTGGCTGAGCTATCACAGTTATTATAAAGCGCCCGACCTGCTTGGCCCCGCCTGCGCCGCCAAACTGCAGGTCCCTTACGTAATATTTCAGGGAATCTACGCCACCAAACACCGGAAGCGCCTGAAAACCCTGCCCGGATTTCTGCTTAACCGCCGGGCCCTGCTGGCGGCAAATCTGGTCTTTGCCAACAAAAAAAAGGATCTGGTCAACCTCAGGCGTCTGCTGCCGGAAGAGCGAATCTGCTATATCGCCCCGGGGCTGAAGCCGGAGCATTTCGCCTTCGTCCAGACCTCCCGATATCAAATCCGGCAGCAGTGGCAGGCAGGCGACAGAAAAGTGGTGCTGTGCACGGCGATGTTCAGGCCCGGCGTCAAGTCAGACGGGGTGAAAATCGTCATCGACAGCTGTGCACAATTACGGCAGCAGGGCTGTGATATCCTGCTCGTGGTCATTGGCGACGGGAAAAACCGCGACCTCCTGGAAAGCCTGGGCAGGGAAAAGCTGGCTCAACACTGCCGTTTTACCGGCAAGGTTCGGCGCTCAGAACTCTTTCATCACTACAGCGGCGCCGATGTCTTTGCTTTTCCCGGAATCCAGGAATCGCTCGGCATGGTCTTCCTCGAGGCCCAGTCAACCGGGCTTCCGGTCGTCGCCTATCGCGACTGGGGCGCCAGCGAGGCGGTTGTCCACAAACAGACCGGCCTGCTCACACCGTCTGCCCAGCCTGAACAGTTTGCAGAGGCAATCAAGACGATATTGACCCACGATGAGACCAGATCAGCGATGCGCAAAGCTGCCGCGAGCCATATCCGTGAAAAACACGACTCTTCCAAAAACTACCGGCTGATGATCCAGATGCTAATCAAAACGGCAGGGAGCCATTGCCGGTCAGCGGCGGAGCGAGGGAGTTCTAACATCTCAGAATAGTGAGCAGCGTCTTCTTGCTTTTTGCCTGATCGGTATTACTACAAGGCCAGAGCTTCAATGGTTTCAACATATCGAAGCAAAATCTTCCTCTTCCAAATCAACCGGAGGTCACTATGCCGCTTGTACAGAACGGTTTTATAAAATTAGCAGTTCTCATCAGTGCCGGATGCCTGCTCGGGGCAGCGCCTGCCATGGCCATGCAACCTGAAGGAGATGTCGTCTTTGTCAAAACCGCAGACAACTTTATCGTGCTGCACGATTCATCGAGCTCGATGTCAGATAAATATGGCAACACCGACATGCTGGAAATCGAAGCCGAACAACTGATACTGAAGGAAAAAGTGTCCACCCTGCCGGAACTGGACTGGCAGGCGGGGATCTATTCCTTTACCCCCGGCTGGGGTTTGCATGATCTAAAAACACACCTGAGCATGCGGACCTACAACAAGGCTGAATTCGCCCAGGCCGTTGATGCGTTGCCCACCAAACCGGCCGGCAACACCAGGCTCAAAGGCGCCATGGTAGGTCTTGAGGAGCTCTTAGCAGGACTCAAAGGCAAAACGGTCGTCTTTGTCTTTACCGACGGCCAATATTCGCCTCAACCCGGTTTTCCTGCCCCCGGAGCCACGGCCAGCAAACTGGCGGAAAAATATGATGTCTGCTTCCAGGTCATCAGCACGGAGCAGGACAAGGCCCAATATGAAGCGGTGATGAACATCGCCAAGGCCAGCGAATGTTCAGGCACCCTTGCCTTTGCCAAGCTTCTCGGCCATCCGGAATGGATGACCGATGTCCTGTTCCGGGTTGAGAAGAAGGCAATGGCGGAACAACCAATGGCCAAGAAACCGATGGAAAAAGCAACCGGCATCATCCAGGGTGCCGTTCTTTTCGCCTTCGACAGCAGCGCCATCAATGAGATCGCGGCCAAGGAACTGATAGAGCTTTCCATTTTCCTGAATCTGAATAAAGGAAAACGCGCGGTGCTGGCCGGGCACACTGACAGTATCGGCAGTGACGCATACAACATGAAGCTTTCGCAGCGCCGGGCGGAAAGCGCCCGCACCTATCTGGTTGAAAAAATGGGGCTCGACAAAAATCGCATTACCCTGAGCTGGTTCGGCAAAAGCGACCCGGCGGCCAGCAACGATACCGAGGAAGGTCGTATGAAAAATCGTCGAGTATCGATAGTCACCGCGGATATGTAGGTTTGTCAGCCGCCTAATCCGTAAATTCAGATCCGGTGCTGCCGAGTTGACCAGGAGGTACCGGATCTTGGTGCACTAGGGCTGCCTCTCTGGTGCAGCCCCAGACGTATATTTTCACTGCACCAAAGAACCGTCAAGCGCTGGTAAGATAACCGATTACTGGCGCGCCTTCTGCCTGAGCTGAGCCTCGATGCTTTTCTGCAGGGTCTGCTCGGCATCATCGAGCAGGCCGATGACCTTACCCTGGATTGATATGATGGTTTCCTGCTCGTCGATTGCTTCTTTGAGTCTCATGATCTGCTCATTGAGCTCGGTTTCTTGCTGAGCTATTTCCTGTTCGAGCTGCCCTACCTGGTTGCTGAGCGAGGCTTCTTTTTCACTGATTTCCTGTTCGAGCTTTCCGATTCGATTGCTGAGCTCTTTTTCTTTTTTCTTTGACGCGGCTAGCTGTGCCCGCAAATCAGAGATCGTTTTCTGTTCAGCCGATATCTTCTCCGGGGCAGGAGTATAGTCGATCTTCAAGGCCTTGAGAATATCCTCCTGGGCACAGGAAGAAAGCACCGCAACGACAAGCCATGATATCAAGCAGAAAACAAGTATACGCTTCATCTGAGTACCGCCGGGGATGAACCCGCCCAAACTGATTCAGCAAGATTTTGTGATCTCATCGTCGGTGGCGGATTGATTGTGCCTGAGCATTGCTGGCCGCTTTTCTTGCTCTTCACCATGATTTAATAATATACTGCTCAAAGAGCAGGAGCAACTGGCAGACCCACCTGTCGGCAGGTGACGTTTGAGCACCTGACTTATCAAAGCTATATCACATTTCGCTCTCGATGGTAAGACACGCCGCCAAATACCATGCTTGAAAAAATAATAAATGTCATAAACGCCTCAGACATAAACGGGCTTAAAGCCCTTCTGAAAAAGAAAGGGGCGACAAGGTTCATACATCGGCAATTGTTATTGAGGCTGCTTGTCGCCGCCGCCATGATCTGCGTCGTTCTTGCGGTCGTCGTGTTCCTGCTCGAATATAAGCGTTTAGGTAACCTGGTTAACGACCGCGCTGCCGAAGTTGTCGCGAACTTCAACAATCAGATTCAACAATTGGGACATGCGATAGATGAAAACCAGGCCGAAATTCAGCAGGAATTGAAAATGCTGCTGATCGCGGGCAAGTCCAGACCCTGGGCGGGCCAGCTGGTTTACGCGAGCATCTATGGTCTTGACGGGCGCAGGATTGCCGCTGAATCAGATGCCAGGCACCCCCAGGCCAACACAGTCGAAGAACTGGCCCGGTCAATCGAATCTCAAGTACAGAACAAGCCGACGACTGCGCAGGCATTCAAACGCATCAAAAACACCCCCTATATACGTTTGAGTTTCCCGCTCTATGATAAGAACGCTAAGCAATCCGCCTTTATCGAGGGTATTTTCGAGGTTTCCGCCAAGGCCCGGAAAGAAGTCTTTAACCGCATTGCCAACTCTGTATTCGGGGCAATCACCATCGTCCTGCTGACCACCTTCATCCTCTACCCGGTGATCAGCAGGCTCATCCATCAGCTTACCGTACTGACCGGCAATCTGGTTGAATCCAACATAGAAACGCTTCGGGTCATCGGCAGTGCAATCGCCAAGCGCGACAGCGACACCGACAGCCATAACTACCGCGTTACCATCTACTCTGTTGAACTGGCCGAGCGAATCGGCCTTAAACCAAAGATCATTCAAGGCCTGATAAAAGGAGCTTTTCTGCATGATGTCGGAAAAATCGGCGTCAGCGACCAGATTTTGTTAAAACCGGACAAGCTCTCTGGAGAAGAGTATGAACTGATGAAACTCCATGTCCAGCACGGCCTCGACATCGTAAAACAGTCAGGCTGGCTCAAAGATGCAATCGACGTGGTCGGCTACCACCATGAAAAATTCGCGGGCGGCGGTTATCCAGCCGGGCTCAAAGGACATGAAATCCCGGTTAATGCACGGATTTTTGCAATAGCCGACGTCTTTGATGCACTGACGTCCAAGCGGCCCTACAAAGAGCAGCTCGCGCTGGAACAGTCGCTGGAAATATTAAATCAGGATCGCGGGACGCATTTCGACCCGGCCCTTCTGGACAGCTTCAATGAGATTGCCCGGCCGCTTTATGAACAGTTTGCCTATGGCTCCAATCAGGTCCTGTTCACCAAAATGGAAGCCATCGTCCTCAAGTATTTCTCCAGGGATTATCGATATAACGGTGAAGAGCGTTTTACCTGATCAGGCACCTTGGCCCGTCCGTTCACCTCTATCTGGCTAATCTGCGCACCGCCGATGAGGCGGAGATTTCACCGCTGCTGCTGTAGGCCTCGTGCTGCTTTTCGATGGACGGCAGATCGTAGAGGTAATTAACCATCATGCCCAGCGACTGCTCAAGCCCGCGGGGCGACAGGTTGGCCGCCCAGTTGATCTGCTGGATACGGGCTCCGTTGGTCAGGTGAAAATGAGCAACCCGGTCCTCGACCTGACGGCCCCGCTTGGCCCCGAGCAGATAGCGGCCGCAGAGCTGCATCAGCGACTGTTGAAATTTCCTGCTCTTCTCTGCACCCTTGCCTCTGGTTTCGGCATCGCTGATCAGCTCGTTCGGGAGCTCGCCTTGCGATAGCTGCTCGACCACCCGGGCGGCCAGCGCTGCATTCTGTTTGTCTAACCCCTGGGTCTTCGATTCCTCTGCTCCGGGTTGCTCTGGTGATGGGTCATCACCCTTCTCAACCTGGCTATGCAGCCAGCTGCTGAAACCCGGGATCGGCGAAAGGGTGGCGAAGGTCTTCAGGCCGGGATGCTGGGCAAGCAGGTCGGCGACCACCCGTTTGATCAGGAAATTGCCGAAACTGACCCCAGCCAGTCCCGCCTGGCAGTTGGAGATCGAGTAGAAGATTGCCGTGTCAGCCTTATCCGGGTCGGTGGTGGGCGCCTTCTCGTCGAGCAGTTCATGAATATTGGTCGATATGCCGTTGACCAGCGCGACCTCGACAAAAATCAGGGGTTCATCCGGCATGCTCGGGTGAAAAAAGGCATAACAGCGCCGGTCTCCCTCCAGCCGGTTTTTCAGATCCTTCCAGGATCTGATTTCGTGCACCGCCTCGTAGTGAATAAATTTTTCCAGCAGTGCCGCAGAACTGTTCCAGGTGATCTGCTGCAGGTCGAGGAAGCCGACATCGAACCAGCTGGCCAGCAATCGATAGAGATCCCGATCCAGCTCTTTCAGGGCCTGACTGTCTTTGGCCCAGCGCATTAATTCGGTCCGCAGATCGACCAGAAACTTGACCCCGCCCTGCAAGCCGTTGAACTGGCAGAGCAGCCTGCTGCGCGGCGGCTCGAGCAGGTTGCGCAGCTCCTGGGTCAGCAGCCGCCGCTGCTCCGGGTCCTCGGCCTCCTGAAGGGCCTGGCTCACCTGGGCAATCGCCTCGTGATCGACATCAAACTCTTCGGCCAGAAGGCTCAGAAAACGCCGTCTGCCGGTGGCATTGAGCACCAGGTAGGCTTCGCCCAGCTCTGCTGCTCTGGTTCGCGCCGAAACTTCCCCGCCCTTGCCCTCCAGACAGCCCTGGATTTTCCTGCGCACCTTGGAGAGATCGCCTTTGGGCAGGTTTATGCCGATAACATCCTTCAAGGCCACCGGATCACCAAGCGGCCAGTATTCCTTGATCAGTTTTCTGGTTCTGTCCCAGAAGGGCTCCTGCGGTTCCGCCATAAGCGTTCCTTCAGCATGTGGTTCCAGGCTAACAACCTGTTCTGCTTAAAGATAGTCGATCCGTCATCTATTTTGCAAGGGGGAAGCACTGCGCTGCCGGGTCCGATGCTGGCCCGAGAAGTCAAACCCAGGAGACGGCCCGGTTCAAGGGGCCGCTTGACCAAAGAAATCGGGGCTCTGCAGGAAGGCAGAGCCCCGATAGGAGAAACGTTCGCGATGCAGGTAATGGATTGGCGGCTAGAGGAGCGGCTTCATAGCTCCCATATAGGACCGCAGTTCCTCGCCGATTGCCTCGACCTCGGTGTAGCGGATCGCCTCGTTGACATCAATCAGATCGAGATTGTCGACGCTTGTATCAACCAGATCCAGGCCTTTGCCGATCACATCGACGTCGACCGACTGCATGAAATCAGCCAGCAGCGGCACCGCCTGATGGGCAAAGAGGTAGCAGCCGTATTCGGCGGTATCGGAAATCACCACGTTCATCTCGTAGAGCTTTTTACGGGCGATCAGGTTGGCGATCAGCGGCACTTCGTGCAGCGACTCGTAATAGGCGGATTCCTCCTTGATGCCGGAGGCCACCATGGTATCGAAGGCCAGCTCGACCCCTGCCTTGACAAAGGCGATCATCAGGATACCGTGGTCGAAATACTCCTGCTCGGCAATCTCGCCCTCCATCGATGCGGCCTGCTCGAAGGCGGTCTCGCCGGTGGCCTTGCGCCAGCCCAGCAGATCCTTATCGCCACGGGCCCAGTCCTCCATCATGGTGCGTGAGAAGGCACCGGACATGATGTCGTCCATATGTTTCTCGAACAGCGGGGTCAGGATATTTTTCAGCTCTTCGGACAAGATATGGGCCTTGATCTTGGCCGGATTGGACAGCCGGTCCATCATATTGGTGATACCACCGTGCTTGAGCGCCTCGGTGGTCACTTCCCAGCCGTACTGCACCAGCTTCGAGGCATAGCCGGCATCGATCCCGGCCTCGATCATCTTGTCGAAGCAGAGCAGGGAGCCTGCCTGCAGCAGGCCGCAGAGGATGGTCTGCTCACCCATCAGGTCGGATTTCACCTCGGCCACAAACGAAGACTGCAGCACGCCCGCCCGGTCTCCCCCGGTACCGCAGGCATAGGCCTTGGCGATGTCCATGCCGATGCCGGTCGGGTCGTTCTCGCGATGCACCGCAATCAGGGTCGGAATGCCGAAGCCGCGGATATATTCCTGGCGCAGCTCGGTGCCGGGCCCTTTCGGGGCAACCATGATTACCGTAATATCGTCTCTGATCTGCATCCCTTCTTCGACGATATTGAAGCCGTGGGAATAGGACAGGCAGGCCCCTTCCTTCATCAACGGCATAATCGCTCTGACCACCGCCGAATGCTGCTTGTCCGGGGTCAGATTGACCACCAGATCGGCGGTCGGCAGCATCTCTTCATAGGTACCCACCGTAAAGCCCTGCTCGGTTGCATTTTTCCAGGACTGGCGCTGTTCCTTGATGGCTGAATCGCGTAAGGTATAGGATACGTCGAGACCGGAGTCCCGCAGATTCAAGCCCTGATTGAGTCCCTGTGCACCACAGCCGACAATGACGATCTTCTTGCCTCTGAGCGCCTCGACACCGTCGAACTCATCGGCATCCATGAAGCGGCACTGACCAAGCTCTTCGAGCTGCAGACGCAGCGGCAGCGAGTTGAAATAATTTTCACTCATAATCTATCTCCTCCTGATTCTGCTCTTTTTATAATGCTGAATGGTTGTTGCCCAATCAGAATCCATATAGGATTAATCTTGTATTGCGTCAAGTGATTTATTTGTGATACTGTATTGCGAAATTTGCAACAAAAATCACCACACACGGTGCTGCCTGCATGGATATCCGGGAACTGAATCTCTTTCTTCACCTGGCAGGCACCCTGCACTTCGGCCAGACGAGCAGGGCCTGCAATATCACCCGGTCCGGGCTGACCAGAACCATCCAGCGGCTCGAACAGGAACTTGGAGAAAGCCTTTTCATCCGCAATAACCGGTCCGTGCGCCTGACCGGAGCCGGGGAGCGCTTCCGGAAGTATGCCGCAGATACGATTCAGCGTTACCGCAGGCTGCAGGCCGAGATCTCCACGGAAAGCCGGCTGCACGGCGAGCTCTCGCTCTATTGCTCGGTCACTGCAATTCTGTCGATTCTGCCGTCGATCATCAGCAGGTTCCGCCGCACCTATCCCCAGATCCACCTGAACCTGTCCACCGGCGATGCTGCAATGGCACTGACCAGACTGGAAAACGGCGAAACCGAGGTGACGGTGGCAGCCTTGCCGGAACATCTGCCCAGGCACATGGTTTTCCTGAAGACCATCGAGACGCCACTGGTTTTTATCGCTCCCGAGTACCTGGAAAACGAAGACTACCCGACCTCGTTTGAGGACTGGCTGGCCAAGGGCGTGATCATGCCGGAGCGCGGCTTGAGCCGTATCCGCTGTGAACGCTGGTTTGCCGAAAAAGGCCTGACTCCGCATATCTATTCATACGTGGCCGGCAATGAAGCATTGATTGCAATGGTGGCTATGGGCTGTGGTATCGGGGTGGTTCCGCAACTGGTTCTGAAAAACTCCCCTTTACAGAACCGGGTGAAGATTTTAGATATCAAGCCGGCACTGACGCCGTTCAGCGTCGGTGTCTGTACGACCAAAAACAACCAGACCAACCCGGTCATCAAAGCCTTCTGGCAAATTGCCCAGCAGGAATCGATGCAGGGCGAAACCGGAGACAGCCATGGCCACCATCCTGATAACCAATGACGACGGCATCCACAGCCCGGGACTCAGCGCCCTGCAGGACGCACTGTCCCCCCTGGGCCGGGTCGTTGTGGTCGCGCCCGATCGAGATAATTCGGCCATTTCACATGCGCTGACCATGCACCGCCCACTGCGCCTGACCCGGCTCGAAGAAGACGTTTACACCATCGACGGTACGCCGACCGACTGTGTCGCCATCGGCCTGTCCAAGGTGCTGGACCGCGCTCCCGACCTGCTCGTCTCCGGCATCAACAGCGGTCCCAATATCGGGGATGATATCACCTATTCCGGCACGGTGTCCGCCGCTATAGAAGGGACCATGTATGCGGTTGCCTCGATGGCGGTATCGATGGCCGGCGAGCCGCCGCTCACCTACACGGAGGGCAAGACGATCATTCTTGAACTCGCCCGCCAGGTGATCAAAGGCGGCCTGCCCGCCAATACACTGATGAACGTCAATATCCCTGCCGCAACCCCGATAAAAGGCATACGGGTGACCAGGCAGGGGCGCCGCATCTGGAAGCAGGCGGTGCAGGAGGTAACCGACCCCCGAGGCAGGGTACACTACTGGATCGGTGGGGGAACAGCGCTGCTCGACAGCGGTAAGGACACCGATGTCCAGGCGGTATCTCAGAACTTCGTATCGATCTCGCCAATCCACCTCGATCTGACCAACCACGAGGGGATCAGCTATTTCAAAGAAGATCTGGGGCTGGAATTGCTGCTGGATAATGAGGCGAGAGAAAACTGGTGAGATTCGACATCAGCAGCAGCTTTTGGTTTTTATTCCGATTTTACTCAGCCACCGGCTGAGAACGAGAGATGCTCAGCCCACACCCGGATTCAGGTAAATCGCCTCCACCGGGCAATTCATGCTGCAGGCCCCGCACTCCATGCAGCCGTCCAGGTCCTCGATCTGAGCCTTCTTATCACGGTACACAAAAACTGCCTGCGGACAGACCCGTGCACACATTCGACAGCCTATACAACGGTCCTGATCGAGGGATAAGCTGGCGACTCCCGCTATGTATTTGAATTGTTTCATATTCCATTCATCAGCAGCATCAAGCCATCACAAACGGCACCGCAAGCCACGAAATCAGCCCCACAAACAGCGCCCCGATCTGCAGAGGGATCGCTCTTTTCATCTCCCATTCAACACCCGAGGGAGAAGTATACGGTGTCGATCCCGTGAAATTCATGCCCTGATAAGAACTGATCACCGCTATAAGCAGAAAGAGACCGGCCGCTTCCTGGGCGCTCAAAGCAAACCGGGAAAGCAACAATAACAATGCGCCACAGCCGATCCCGGTCAGGGCCCCTTTCAACGCAAAAGACCGGCCCGGCAGCCAGGGCAGCAGCAGCGGTACCAGAATCGTTCCGGAGCAAATTCCGACAAGCATGGCCAGAACCAATGCTCCACCGCGGGCGAACAAGCGTTCCAGTGAATACACATCAGGGCCGATGCCGCTCAACAGATACATCATCGGCAGCAGCCACCAGAGCGATTTGCTTAGCAGGTAAAACTCAACCGGGATCAACTCCGCGCGCTCCTTCATCGTGAAAGTGATCTCCCGCATTTCCGGGTTAACCCGCCAGCCGTCATCGATAAAGGCGGCGATATCATCCGCCCTGATCGGGCCATAGTAAACGGAAAAGCCACATTGCTCCCTGACCCGATGCGCAGAGATTCCCGATGCACCCAGCTGCGGGACGATCAGCCGGTGGTGATCCACCAGTTGTTCGAGTCCGCTGAGCTTGACCCGGTGCACCAGTTCCTGCGTCGAAAACGTCCCTTTGCCGGCCGCGCACCAAACGTTTATGCCGCAGGTATCGAGCACCAGCAGCCAGCCATTTCTGCCATCGAGCGCATACCTCAATCGATCGAAGCTCAATTTGTAATTGGCGGTTACCAGAACCGGGGAACTACGGTCGGGGGATCCGACGCCATAGAGCCCGGGGGCGACAAGATAGCTGTTGCGAATAAAGCCCAGCCGGGCCGCTAACGTTCCGAGCAGATCCATGCGCGACCCTTTAGTTGAGACCAGCGGAACCTGTCCGCAGGCGGTGGCAAGCAGGCCAACCACGAATCCGCACAGGCGATAGCCGGGTCGGGCGAGAGGCGAACTCTTCGGCGGGGCGGACCCAGCACAGCATGGCTCATCGGCCGAGCCGCCTTGGACTGAAACACATTCCGGACCGGATGCGCAGGTGCCGGTATTTCAGTCTTTCGGCGAGTTTATTTGCTGATTTTGGGGAAGAAAATCCATGCTATCAAATACCTTCATGAACAAGCACCAGGCCCTCACAGTCAAGGCAAGCATCGGTTGTAGTATAAACAGGCTGCCCATAAAAAGTAAACGACAACGTAGCTGAGAAAATATGTTGTCCAACTCGTCTGAACCTCGGGCAAATTTTCGGACATCGCTTGTTAAAGCGGGCTCAGATACCTAATTTGTAGATACGCTTGGCAAAACCTAAGCTCAACAGGCACGCCTTTCCAGGTGTCTATAAACCAGGTGTCTATAAATGTTTCGCCGCCTGAGCAGGATTGAAGATCGCACGCCGGAGATCACCATGACCAAGTTTATTTTGCTTCAGCTTATCCTCGCAGCCGCTTTAATCATGGGGTCAACTGATGCTGCCATCGCCGGTGCCCCGGCAGATCTGAACCTCGACGGCAATGGCGTGGCCCTGCAGGGCTACGACCCGGTGAGCTATCACGTCCAGGGCCCGGTTCTCGGAAAACCGGAATTCTCGACCACCCACGAGGGGGCAATCTACCATTTCTCAAGCAGGGAAAATCTCCAACTGTTTATCGATAAACCCAAGACCTACCTGCCCGCCTTCGGCGGCTGGTGTGCCTGGGCCATGCTCGACGGGGAGAAGGTCGAAGTGGACCCTGAAACCTACAAGATCGTCGACGATGCCACCTATCTTTTCTATAACACCTTTTTCGTCAACACCCTGAGCAAATGGAATCGCCTGGCCGAAAAGGAATCTGAAGCAGCCCTGGTCAAGCGGGCTCAGGCCAGATGGTCCGAACTGATCGAAAAAGCTGCCCCTTCTAAGACCAACGAATCAAACAAATACTAGGCGCGCCATGTATCTCAGAACCTTATTGATTTTGCCATTCATGCTCGCTGCAGGAACCACGCATGCTCAGGCCGCAGGCCCCGATTCTTTCGAGATTTTGGGTTCCGCCGGCAGTAAATTGCTCGCCGAGCCGATGGCCGATTTCGATCAGCCATGGGCCATGACCTTTCTACCGGACTCCTCGCTGCTGGTAACCGAAAAGCCGGGGAGGCTGTTGCTTCTCAGCAGTGATCGGCGGACCAAGGCCGTGGTGGACGGTGTGCCCGAAGTTGCCTATGGCGGCCAGGGCGGATTAGGCGATGTGATCCTGCACCCCGATTTCGACAGCAACCAACGTATCTATCTGTCCTATGCCGAGCCCGGTGCCCTGGGTAAACGAGGTGCCGCCGTGGTCCGCGCCAGGCTGGTGCGCAGCCCGGCCGGCCCCAAGCTGGACGACCTGGAACTGATCTGGCGCCAGGCGCCCAAGGTGAGCGGCAGCGGCCATTACTCGCATCGGCTGGCATTTGGCCCGGATATGCATCTGTTTATCACTTCAGGTGATCGCAAGAAGCAGAAGCCGGCCCAGGATTTTTCACAGAGCCTGGGCAAGGTGATTCGGCTCGAAGCCGACGGTACGGTGCCCGCCGACAACCCGTTCCAGGACAAGGGCGCCCTGGCCAAAACATTCTGGACCATCGGCCATCGCAATCTGCTGGGCATCGCCTTCGATGAGCGGGGCAGGCTCTGGACCCACGAGATGGGACCCCGCCACGGTGACGAGCTCAACCTGCTCGAGGCGGGCGACAATTACGGCTGGCCCGAGGTATCCTGGGGAGATCAGTATTCGGGCATCCCCATCCCCGATCACGACACCCGGCCCGAATTCAACCCGCCGGAAGCCTACTGGGTGCCAAGCATCGCCCCCTCCGGCCTAATCTTCTACCGTGGCCCGATGTTCCCCGACTGGCAGGGCGACGCCCTGATCGGCGGACTGGTGTCAAAAGCGCTGATACGGGTCGTCATTGAAGAAGACACGGCACGAGAGGTCGAGCGCTTCGCGATGGGTGAACGGATCCGCGAGGTGGAAGAAGGTCCAGACGGGGCAATCTGGGTACTCGAAGACGGCCCGGAAGGACGGCTGCTCAAGCTGACCCCGGCCCCCAAAACGGCTAAGAGCGGCTGAACAGGCGGAGCTCATCTGCCCGCTCAGAGGCGGGAAGAAACCTCTATAACCAGGAGAAACATTATAACCCCATGGACGAAATCATACTGGCACTGGCACCGACCGGGCCGTTTGGAAAAAAACACCGAAATCCCATCAGCCCCACCGAACTGATCCAGACTGCGGCTGACTGCTATGGTGCAGGGGCCTCGATCATACATCTGCACGCCCGCGATCTCCAGGGAAACCTGACTACCGACATGACGCTTCTGCAGGAGACCTTCGCCGGCATCGTTGAGCAAACCGGGCTGCTCATCGAAGCGAGCACCGGCGGCCTGTCCGACTTTACCGCCGAACAGCGGGGGCTGCCCACAACCGTGCCTGGAGCTGATATGGGTTCGTTGAACCTGGGAAGCTTGAATTTCGGCGACGAGGTCTATCGCAACACGCCGCCGGCCGTGGATTTCTGGATCGAGCAGATGGCGCCCTTTTCGGTGAAGCCTTCGCTGGAGATCTTCGACACAGCGCACCTCGCTTTTGCCAGGGCCCTGATAGATGAAGGCAAGCTGTTGCCCCCGTACAATTTTTCCTTCATCTTCAACGTCAGATGGGGCATGGTCTTCTCACCGGACCTGCTGAAATACCTGCTCCTTCAGCTGCCGCCAAAGGCCAACTGGGGGGTCATCTTCGTCGGCTCCCAGAACTTCGATCAGCACCTGGCGGCCGCCGACTGCGGGGCGGACCTGATCAGGGTCGGCTTTGAAGATTCGGCCATCCTCGACGGCCGGCTGGCCGAATCCAATGAAGAGCTGGTATCTGCTCTGCGCCGTGAGCTGGAAAAGAGAAGCTTCTCCATCCTCCGGGGAGAGGCGGTTCGACAGAAGCTTCTCTCACCGGCCTGAAAGCCACCCGTGGTCGCTTACAATTGCATCACCCGCCACGACCACAACGGGCCCGCTCTGCACCACTGCGCTATCGGATCGGATCAGCGGACTTTACATGCTTTTTTCCTTTTCACCTGACACCGTTTTTCTGAACATGGTGCGAAGCCAGGATTTTCATGGTAGTTTCTGTGCGGACCCTTCGCCTTCAAGGCTTTAGCAACCATCTACCGAGCCATAGCTGGAGAAACACTATGCAGATCACCTGCCACGGAGCCGCCGGATTTGTCACCGGTTCATGCCACCTCGCAGAAACGGGCGCTCAGCGATTTCTGATCGACTGCGGCATGTACCAGGGCAATAAGGCAATGAACCGGCTCAATTACGAGCCCTTCGAATTCGCTGCAAAAGACATCGATTTCGTGATCATCACCCATAGTCATATCGACCACTGCGGGTTGCTCCCCAAACTGGTGCGGCACGGATTCGCTGGAACGGTTTATGCAAGCCCGGCAACCGCTGACCTGCTGCCGATCATGCTGGAAGATGCCGCCTATATTCAGGAAAAAGATACCATGCATGAGAACCGCAGGCGGCTCCGCCAAGGACTCGAGCCCCGGGAACCGCTCTACACCGCCGAAGATGTCGAAAAAACCACCTCACTGATCCAAATCGTCGACTACAACCATTCCATGAAAATCGGTGGTGTCACATTCAGGCTGCGCGACGCGGGGCACGTGATCGGCTCTTCAATCGTTGAACTGTTCATCGAAAACGGCGATGGCACCGAAACCAAGACGGTTTTCTCCGGCGATCTGGGCCAGTGGAATGTGCCAATCATCGAAGATCCGACCTATATCTGGAACAGCGATTACGTTTTTATCGAATCGACTTACGGGGACCGACTCCACGACAATGTCACCCCGAGAAAGGAAACGCTCTACGAACATATTCTCAGCACCTACCGGCGGGGCGGCAAACTGCTGATTCCTTGCTTCGCTCTGGAACGCACCCAGGAACTGCTCTATACCTTAAGTGAGCTAAAAAACGAAGAACCTGATTTTCCGCCGGTCAATATCTATCTGGACAGCCCGCTGGCCATTAAAATCACCGAGGTGTTTAAAAAACACCCCGATACATACGATGAAAAGACCCGGGCCAGAATAGACAAACCCTTTGATTTTCCCGGGCTGATCTGCACCCCGAGCGTGGATGAGTCGCGGCAGGTAAACAAGCTGGAAGGTCCGGCAATCGTCATTGCCGGCAGTGGAATGTGCACCGCCGGCCGCATTCGCCATCACCTGAAGCACGGTATCTGGGATCCGAAAAACACCGTACTGTTCGTTGGCTACCAGGCCCCGGGAACGCTTGGCAGGATTTTACTCGACGGGGCCAAAGAGATCAAAATGATGGGGCTGCAACTGGCAGTCAAAGCGGAGATCGCCCGGATCGGCTCATTTTCGGCCCACGCCGATCGCGATGGCTTGATTAACTGGCTGATGGCGTTTAAGGAAAAACCTATCACCGTTTTTCTGATCCACGGCGAGCAGGAAACCCTTGAAGCATTCAGCGCCGACCTGACGCGCGCCGGCTTCAATACCGTCATCCCGGTCAAGGGGGTGCCCGTTTTCCCTGCTCCAGTGATCCGCTGAGCAGCGCCTCCAAAGAGGACAAAAAAAGCCGGAAGATCCTCTTAAATGAATCACTTCCGGCTGAAAAAGACCAATAGATCTTTTATTCCTGCAATACCCACTGCCCCTGCTGGTTACGGCAGGCAGTGGTAAGGGTTTTCTGGGGCTGGCCGTCAATGTTTGCCTCAATTTCGGCCTGACGGCAGACCTGATTGGTCTGGGTGTTCTGGTAGGCCGGCTGCGGAACCACCTGATAATTGTTGCCGCTGTCCGGGTTCACCCAGCTTACCGGCTGCCCGGAAGGGCCGCGTTCATAGGCATAGTTAAGCTGCTGCCGATCATACTTATCCATTTCATTGCCGACGATATAGCCGAGCATCGTACCGACAGCCGCGCCGATCAGCGTGGCTTCGGTATTCCGTCCTATTGCCTGGCCGATCAGGGCGCCGCCGGCCGCTCCACCGACCGCTCCCTGCTGGCCCTTGTTCAGATTGGTATTGGCGCAGGATGCCAGGCCCAGTATCAACAGGCAGATGAGCGCTCTATATACAGGTCTCATGGGAACCTCCATTTCACCGTGTTTGTAGTAAGTTATATATGAATCTCAAAAACAATGTATTACTATCTAAATAAGCACCTTTCAACCTTCAATCAAGCAACCTGCTTCTCCTGAAAATAGCCCCTCCCGCACCATCCAAGGCAAAAGCGAGCTCAAGTAATTGAACTTTCGATATCCCGCTGCAGCTGCTCGATGACCGCTACCGGGTCGGCCGCCCGGGTAATGGGCCGGCCCACCACCAGATGATCGGCTCCACCGGCTATCGCCCGGCCAGCGCTCATCACCCGCGTCTGATCATCGCCCGCCTCGCTGATATTGGCACCCGGGCGTATCCCGGGGGTGACGATAAGCAGTCGACTGCCCAACTCGCGACGCAGTCGGGCCGCCTCCAGGCCGGATGAGACCACGCCGTCGCAGCCCAGCTCGAGTGCCCTTCTGGCGCGCAGCAGCACAAGGTCCTCGATGGAGCCGCTCAGTCCCATGGCCCGCATATCCTCCTCACCGAAACTGGTGAGTACGGTGATCGCCAGCAGCTTCATGTCGCCGCGCGCTTCCACGGCAGCCCGCACAATCGGGTCGTTGCCATGGATGGTGGCCAGGCTGACGCCCCGGTTGTTGATCTGCTGCACCGCCAGTTTGACCGTTTCGGGAATATCGAAAAACTTCAGATCGAGCATCACCTTGTGGCCCCGGTCAAGCAGCCAGTCCACCGTATAGAAGTAATCGGCCATAAAGAGCTGCAGACCGACCTTGAAAAAACCAATATGGGATTCACAGGCTTGCACCATCTGCTGCGCCTTGTCGCGCTGATCGACATCGAGCGCGACGATGATCCGGTCTCTCATTGCGATATCTTTTGCCATCTCCGCCTGTCCTGTCAAAATTGCGGTGAATCCGCGTTTTTCTTCTTTTCCTAATGTTAGCGTTACGCCAGGCCCGGCGAGGCTAATTCGCCGGCACCTCCAGCTTTCTAGTGATTGTCCTCAGCAGGCAAAACCCTCTCCTGTTCAGGCTGAGTGGAGCGCAGCAGGTACGGGGCCAGCCGCCTGCATAACTGATCTCGGTCCACGGAGGCGGCGCCGTTTTCAGCTTCAACGATTTGCATTATTGCTTCAACCTCGGAGCGCTGCTGCGCCTCAACGGCTCCTGAGTCGAGCAGCGCACGTCCCCGGCCCAGCAGCATCTGCAGCCTCTGTGCCCAGGTATTATCCATTGGTGCATCTGCTTTGCCAAAATCTTCGCACAACCCAGAAGCCAGCTCGATAAAGTTTTTCACGTCGGCCGCTGGCCCGCTCAGCCGATCCGCCAGCGCCAGCTGACGCGCACGCCTCTGAGCCGGCTGAATCCGGTCCGCGTCAGTCGGCGCTGGCGTTAGAACTGCGCCAGGCGACCCATACCCGGCACCTTCGGCCTTGTTGTTCTCCGTTCGCTCGGCATCTGCAGCGGGCTCGGCAGACCCTGTCGGCTGCACCGGTTGAGGCGCACTATACCCGGTTTTAGCCGGGCTTTGCGTTTTACTTAGCACTTCTTGTTCTTCAGCGGCCCGATGGTGTTCATCCGCCTCCATCCTGGCCGACGGCGACACGGCCTGCGGCAATGTCTGCAGAGCATCTGTGCCGACGGGGCGCTGATCGCTTACCCGATAATCAAGCGAGAGAAAAAGCATGATTCCAAGCGCAATCGCACCGATCGAGCCAGCCCCGCTCAGCCACCACCTTCGTTTCAGCACTGCGCCAACCCCGGACCCATCCTGGCCGGCCCGCTCCAGTTCCCGGGAAAGTTCAAGCCAGCGCTGATAACAGGCTTCACAGCGGGAGATATGCGCCAGAACCGCCTGCTGTTCGTCAGCCGCAACTTCACCCTCCAGGAACACGGCCAACATCTCCTGGTCGGGGCAGTCTCCCGTCGCTTCTTCCCGCTGCTCCGCAGCCAGGGCCAGAAATGCCAGGCGCCGCCTGATTTCAGTTTTATCAGAGGACTCTTTGTTATTTGACATGATTCAATCGCTCTTCATACAGATCTGCTATCTGCGCTCTTTTTCTCATTGACGGACCGAGACCGCTCAAGTGTTGGATTCCGCCATCAGC
Organism: uncultured delta proteobacterium; assembly: GCA_963707715.1. Lineage (GTDB taxonomy): Bacteria > Desulfobacterota > Desulfobulbia > Desulfobulbales > Desulfocapsaceae > JABDQA01. Next base: position 69,199 of record CAVPRJ010000011.1, on the reverse strand, counting down.
AGGGCCCTGAGTTCGTCGGCCAGGCCATTTTGTTCAAACGTTTCTCTAATGCGGCGATACAGCCGTCTGAGCTTGCCATGGGCCTGAAACCTGTTCAGCCCCAGCATCCTGCCCGCTTCACTGACCGACCGGCCGTCCCGGTGGCAGAGCTTCAACAGCAGCCGTTCCTCGGGACTCAGAGCCACCGGCTGCTCCAGCAGTTTCTCCAATAGTTCGAGCTGAGCGGGATCGGCGGGTTCCCCCAGCAACTGACAACCCAGGGCCGCCAGAACCTTCTGCTGCTGCTGCAGTTCATAGCTCGAGGCCTGGCTGGCGGAACCCTGCATCCCATATTCCTCGGCAAATTCGCTCTGCTGCTGCTCCTGCCCGCACGACGTTATTTCTGCCAGGATATGCTCCGCGATCTGTTCGATGCGGGTTGCGCTTTCATGTTGATAGCGCCCAATGGCGATTTCAAGCGCATCACCAAAAGAAAAGCGCTGATAACAGAGCAGCCGATAGAGCAGCAGCCAGATACCCCCCATCTTTGTCAGCCATTGCGGCGGTCGCACCCTGCCGAACCGCTTTCTGGCGAAGTCCTCCAGCCGATGAGAAACAAGGGACGCAAAATAGGTGCCCAGTTTTGCCGTTCCCCGATACCTGCGCAGGCTCTGCCATTGTTTGGCACTGAGCCGCTCTAGCACGAAGAGCGCCGCCTCCTCGGCCAGCACGTCGTCTGAAAAGCGGCGCTTGGCCATTCGATTCACCACCTCCCAGTGATCGAGCGCCCAGCTCCGGTAAAACGCAGCCTGTTGCTCCTCCGATGATATTTTATTCGCTGTCACAGACACCTGAAAGACATGTCTTAATTCTTTTGTTTCAAATAGTTAGTCAACAATTGCCGGCCCATCGAGTGGACGGATTGTGCATTTATGCCAGCAGCGGCGACACAACCCGTCGGGTGATCCGTCAAACAGGATAACAAGCAGCATCGCTCAATATCCAACAAATTTTTTCAAGGAGACCCATGATGAAGAAAAAACTCACTGCCCTGCTCGTTTTGTCCCTCCTGCTTCCTATCTCCTGCGGGGATAACCAGCAATCCAGCCTGAACGATCCGCCGCCCGACCGTCTCAGTGCGCAGCGGCCGGCCATAAAACCATTGGCGGTTGAGCAAGACGCTGAAGGCCCGCTGCAAACGGTGCCAACTCGGCCGGAAGGCCTGGTTCGAGGGGAAAAGGCCAAACCTGAAACAGCCGTGGCCGGGGATGTAAAGACCGCCTTTCGGCACCCCGTTACCGAGCTCGAGACCCGCAGCCAGAACATTGCCGGTACACGCTACATAGTGCCAACGCACGATGATTATCCGGCGATTGTTAATGCCCATCAGGGCTGGAACCGCGAATCCTATGAGGCGCTCTCTGAAAACCGCTTTATCAACAGCCGCAACGATCCGTTGTCGACCTTTTCAATCGATGTCGATAGCGCCTCCTATGCCAATGTCAGACGCTTTATTCAAAGCGGCATGCTGCCCCCGGGAGGGGCCGTTCGGGCTGAAGAAATGATTAATTATTTCAACTATGCGGACCCGGAACCGAGCCAGGGGAGCCTCTTCTCGCTCAGGGCTGAAGCAGGCCCCAGCCCCTTTCACGACGGCTACCTGCTGCTGCGCATCGGCCTGAAGGCCCGGGACCTGGAGACGACCCAGCGGCCCGCTTCGAATCTGGTCTTTCTGATCGATGTCTCGGGATCGATGAACCAACCCAATAAACTACCGCTCTTGAAACAATCGCTTAACCTTCTGGTCGAGCAGCTCGACCATCGTGACCGGGTTGCGCTGGTGGTCTATGCCGGGTCTGATCGGCTGGTTCTGAGCCCGACCCCGGGCAACGAACACGATACCATCAGCCAGGCCATCGAAGCTCTGCACAGCGGTGGTTCAACGCACGGCTCTCGGGGGATTCTTACCGCCTATGAGCTGGCCCGCAGAAGCTACATGCCGGAAGGCAACAACCGCGTGATCCTGGTATCGGACGGCGATTTCAACGTTGGTGTCACCAGCCGCTCAGAGCTGCAGAGACTGATCGAGGCTCAGCGCCAAAGCGGCATCTACCTGAGTGTGCTCGGATTCGGCGACGGCAACTACCAGGATGACACCATGGAACTCCTGGCCGACAGGGGCAACGGCAACTACGCCTATATCGACTCATTGCTGGAAGCGAAAAAAGTGCTGCTCAAGGAATTCAGCGGCACCCTCTTCACCCTGGCGGACGATGTCAAGATCCAGGTCGAATTCAACCCGCACCTGGTCGGGGCCTACCGACTGCTCGGCTATGAAAACCGCGCTCTGGAAGATGAAGATTTCATTGATGATGCCAAGGATGCGGGCGAAATCGGCATGGGCCACCAGGTAACCGCGCTTTATGAGCTGATCCCCGCCGGCCACCCGGATATTCCCCCGGTGGATGCGCTGAAATATCAAGCCACCGCTGCGCAGCTGGAAACCGTCGAAAAAGAGCTGCTCACCGTCAAACTGCGCTACAAACCGAGATCTACAGCTAATTCGACTCAGATCTCGGTGGCCGTGACCGATTCAACGAAGGTGCTGTCCCAGCTCAGCGATGATTTTAGATTCGCCGCCGCCGTGGCCGGTTTCGCGATGCTGCTCAAAGAATCGGAACATCTGGGAATTTTTTCCTGGGACGGCTGTCTGGAGCTTGCCAGAGGAGCACGCGGGGCTGATGAACAGGGCTATCGGGCCGAATTCATCCGGCTGGTTGAACTGGGCCAACTGCTGAAAAACAGCAGCTAAAATCAAATTCAAGTCCCCCCGAGGCGGCTTCTTTCACCCGCCCGGAAACCACGGCACCGCGCTGATCCGAATCGGTTGCGGTGCCGCGGTCATTTCCTGCTATCCGTGAAAGATAAAGAACTTTCTCATCGCATAATTGATCATCACCGCAGTGATGATGTTGGTTATAAAGGCATAGGTGGTCAACATGCCAAAGCGCCTGATCAACATGCCCATCAGCATGGTGCCGATCAGCACGCTGATGCCGGAAACCGCGTAAAATAATAAGATCTCGATAATGAACGGGTGTCGTCCTGGCTTAAAAACCCACAGAATATTAGTAACATAGGCGACCAGGTTGGAAATCAGAAAGGCGATCGTATTGGAGATCATCGAGTTCCTGGCCCGCTGGTACTCATTGATGGGCCTGATCCTAAGATTCAGCAGCCGCACCGCGTGGTCGTTCTCCTGCAGGGCCGGAAACAGTTTCCAGGCCACCAGATGAAACACGCAGATATGCACCAGGGTAGCCAGCCCGCCGGCCAGCCCGTATTTAATGAACTGAACCAGATTCTCATTTTCAAGCAGCGCTTCCATATTTTATTCCAGGATCACCGTATCCCCCAGCACCCCCCGACCGTCATGGCTTGGAAGAGGTCCTAGCACAGCCCTTTTATGCACAGCAGGCACCATCGAGACCAGTCCGGCTGGTGTTGACCGGAGGCTCTGAGGCAGCTTTGTCGAGCCAAGAGAACAGACTCGAGCGGGCAGTGCAAGCGATTCTTTTTCAGGTTCTGCTCGAGAGGTGCAGAAGGTGGCGCAGGTTCGAAGCACAAAGCTACTCCCCGTCGCTGGTCCGACCACCATCTCATACCACCGCTCTATCTCAAAACATACCACGTTGTGCTAGCCAATGAACTGGTTTATATCAGACCAGGCCCTCATACCGATGTCTTAAATGTGCCGATGTAACGTGATTTTCTCTGCACGATCTGGCAGGGAATATGAATCATTAATGTTGAAGTTCTTACCAACACAAAATGATAGCAGACCAGAAATTCTGGATTGACCACCATTCCAGAATTTCTTTTGTCAATAAATTTGAGCGTTTAGCTGCAGAACCCTTGATAAAGCTAAAATTGTTAATAATTTTTTATAGTTCAGATAGGCCGAACTGATTTCAATTTATCTTTACAAATAAATTTCTTCCCATATACTTCGTATGCAAAAAAATGGCGCTTTCTTCCGCCGGCTCCCGTCTCATTCGGGCAAGGGCGGATCACTGCCGGATGGGTTGTCAAAACGGCTGGTGACAGCGTTCAGTCCGACCCGTTTCCACAAGTCAGGGGGTAGATGATGGCCGTTAAAATCCTAATCACGCGCACCGGTGTTGATGAACACCTGATTGAACTGACGGTTCTGCTGAAAAAAATGCGTTCGTTGACCATCAACCAGCCCGGTTATATTTATGGCGAGACCCTCAGGAGAATCGACCAGCCCAATGAATGTCTGGTCGTATCCACCTGGCGGTCCCGGGCCGATTGGGATGACTGGTTCAACAACGAGGAGCGCAAGGCGGTCCAGAGTGAGATAGATCAACTGCTCGGGGAACCGACGAGATACGCCGTTTTTGAAGAATAAGCCCTCATCGAACCACAAAAATAACAGGTATTGCCAATGATTGTAGAAGGTTTGAAATTGATGGTTGTCGGCATGACGACCGTGCTGATGTTTTTGACATTCATGATTCTGCTTATCCAGCTCGCCTCCCGCCTGACAAAAGAGGTGACCGCGCGTGAACTGTTGGCGATCGAGGATGAGAAAAAGCGCATCAGACGCGAACGGGAGATGGCCAAGCTGGCTGCCACCGAGGACGACAACGACATTGTTGTGATAAGCGCCGCAATCGCAGCGTTCGAGGCAGAGCGGGCAGCCGTTTAACACCGCAGGGGCGAAACAGAACGTAAACAGTCATCCGGTCATGATTTGACCCAAATTAACGCAAGGAGAAGTGTTGTGGGCAAAAAAGTAATCAAATTTATGGATACGTCCTTTCGGGACGGGTTTCAGTCCGTTTTCGGCGCACGGGTGTTAACCGATGATTTTATTCCCGCGCTGAAGGCCAGCGTCGATGCCGGAATCACCCATATGGAAGCCGGGGGCGGTGCGCGTTTTCAGAGCCTTTTCTTTTACTGCGGTGAATCGGCCTTCGATATGATGGACCGCTTTCGGGCCGAAGTCGGCCCCGAGGCCAACCTGCAGACCCTGGCCCGCGGAATCAACGTGGTCGCACTGAGCCAGCAGCCGCGCGACATCATCGACCTGCATGCCAAGATGTTCAAGAAGCACGGGATAACGACGATCCGCAACTTCGATGCCCTGAACGACGTCAGAAACCTGGAATATTCGGGGGAACGCATTGCCCATCACGGCCTGCACCACCAGATCGTCATCACCGTAATGGATCTTCCGCCAGGCTGCGAAGGCGCTCACACCGCCGAGTTTTACCTGGACCGGCTCAAGGTCGTTCTGGATTCAGACATTCCATTTCACTCAATCTGCTTCAAGGACGCCACCGGAACCGCCAACCCGAGAAAGGTATACGAAACCTTCAAAGGCGCCCGAAAGATGGTGCCTGAAGACATGATTCTCTGGTTCCACACCCATGATACCGCCGGCATAGCCATTTCCCAGAACCTGGCAGCCATCGAAGGCGGCGCGGACGGCATTGACCTGGCCAAGAGCCCGGTCTGCGGCGGCACCTGTCAGCCGGACATCCTGTCGATGATGCACGTGCTGAAAGGAACCGATTTCACGCTCGATCTTGATTACGAAAAAGTTCTGGCCGCCGAAGAGGCCTTCGAGGCGGCGATGAGCGACTATTTCTTCCCGCCCGAGGCCAAGATGGTCTCACCCACCATCACCCTGTCGCCGATGCCCGGCGGCGCGCTCACCGCCAACACGATGATGATGCGCGATACCGGAACCCTGCAGCATTATCCGGCGGTGATTAAGGAAATGGCAGAGGTCGTGCGGCTGGGCGGCTTCGGCTCCTCGGTTACCCCCGTTTCCCAGTTTTACTTTCAGCAGGCCTATCTCAACGTCACCCAGGGTAAATGGAAGGTGATCAACCCGAACTACGGCAACATGGTACTGGGCTATTTCGGCCGCACCCCGGCCCCGCCGGATCCGGAAATCGTCAAGCTCGCCTCGGAGCAGCTGAAAAAACCGGTATTCACCGATGATCCGCTCGACATCCTCGAGCCGGGTATTCCAAAAGCGACCAAGATTCTGGAAGAAAATAACCTCGAGGTAAGTGACGAAAATATTTTCATCATCGCCAGCTGCGAACAGAAAGGCCTCGATTATCTGCTCGGCAACGCCATCGTCAACGTGCGCAAGAAATCCGATGTCGATGAGGCGCCGGCCAAGCCCGCTGCCAAGAAAGCTGCGGCAGCTGCCGTCCCTGCCGCCCCTGCCGGTCCGAGAGCGTACTCGATTACCGTCAACAACCGCGTCTACGACGTAACCGTGGCCGAGGGCTCCGGTGCGGTGCAGGCCACCCCGGCCCAGCCCGCAGCAGCGCCGGCGCCGGTTCAGGAAGCGGTCAGTGGAGGCATCGAAATCGAGGCGCCGACCCCGGGCAACGTGATCAAGATCATGGTCAAACTGGGTGATTCCGTCACCAAAGACCAGCCCCTGCTGGTTCTGGAAGCGATGAAAATGGAGTCCGAGGTCAAATCTCCGGGCGACGGTAAAATTGTCGCAGTCCACGTCGCCGCCGGGGATACGGTACAGGCCTCTGACTCGCTGTTTACCTTAGGCTAATTTGTGCAGGTTACGCGCAATCCAGCACCGCCGGACCAGCGCAATCGAGATTCGGCGGCACGGTTCGCTTTACTGATGGATTCTCTATGAAAACGAAGACTATTCTGCTCGTGTTGATCGGGCTCTGCCTGGCCGTCGCCCACCTTGCCCAGGCCGCCGATGAGCGTGTTGCGATCGTCGCCCCGGTCGATGCCAAAATCCTCCGGCTCGACGTGGTCGCCGGCGACAAAGTATACAGCGGCGATACCTTGGCCATTTTAAAGGCGGACGACGGCACCACGATCATTCTAAAGGCCGGCGTTTCCGGAACCGTAGCCAGCGTCGATGTGATTTCCTACCAGAAGATCAAGCAGGGCGCCCAGGTCGGCTCCATCGATCCGGCACCGATCCTCGCCGAGCAGCCGCTGGCCGGTGAAAGCCAGGAATTGCCTTCAATCGTCGCCCTGATCGGCAACCTGTTCAGAACCACCGGTCTCTATGGTATTATCGACGGGCAATTCAACAAGGACTGGACCGTCGGTATCGGCCGGATTCTGATGATCTGCGTCGGACTGACCCTGCTCTACCTGGGCATTTTCAAACAATTCGAACCGCTGCTGCTGATTCCGATCGGCTACGGTGCGATTCTGGCCAATATCCCGCTGGCCGGCATTGCCGAGCCAGGCGGCATCCTCTACTACATTTACGAAGTCGGCATCGTTACCGGCATTTTCCCGCTGCTGATCTTCATGGGGGTTGGCGCACTGACCGATTTCGGCCCGATGATCGCCAACCCGAAAACCATCCTGCTCGGCGGGGCGGCCCAGATCGGCATCTTCGTCACCCTGCTCGGTGCGCTGTTTCTCTCCGACCTGGTTCCGGGAATCAACTTCTCGCTGCGCGATGCCGCGTCGATCGGTATCATCGGCGGTGCCGACGGGCCGACCGCGATCTTCCTATCCAGCAAGCTATCGCCGCGGCTGCTCGGCTCGATCGCCATTGCCGCCTATTCCTACATGGCCCTGGTGCCGATCATTCAGCCGCCGATCATGAAATGGCTGACCACTGAGGAAGAACGCAAAATCAAGATGGTTCAGCTGCGCCATGTGTCCCGGCTCGAAAAGATGATCCTGCCGCTGCTGGTTCTGGGCATCTGCGCCTTTCTGCTGCCCACCGCGGCGCCGCTGATCGGAATGTTCATGCTCGGCAATCTGGCCAAGGAGTGCGGGGTAATCGACCGTCTGTCCGACACTATCAAGGGCGCCCTGATGTATACGGTCACGATCTTCCTGGGGCTGGGCGTCGGCAGCAAACTCTCCGCCGACAAGTTTCTGAACCTGGAGACCCTCGGCATCCTGGCGCTCGGCATGATTGCCTTCGCCATTGGCACCGCCGGCGGCGTACTGATGGCAAAACTGATGAATCGGCTCTCCAAAACTCCGGTCAACCCACTGATCGGCGCAGCCGGCGTCTCTGCGGTACCGATGGCCGCCCGGGTGGTCAACAAGGTCGGCCTCGAGGCCAATCCGCAGAACCACCTGATCATGCACGCGATGGGGGCCAACGTGTCCGGCGTTATCGGCTCCGCAGTGGCGGCAGGGGTGCTGCTCGCCTTGTTGTAAACGCGCTGTTTTAGATTTTTATCAAAGCCCGGGTTCGTCCGGGCTTTTTTTTATGCCGAGCAAAAAAACCTACCATCAAGTCGGGAGTGGATATGCTTGACGTTAGCCCCGAAGCCCTGGAGAAACTCACTGAGATGGTTGCTGCCCAGGGAGGTGAAAGGTCCGGGGTGAGGATTGCAGTTATGGGAGGCGGCGGGCAGGGTCCCGGTCTCGGGCTGGTGGTCGATGCCCCGGGCGAAAACGATCTGGTAGTCGATCAGCGGGGCACCGCGCTGATCATCGACCGCAGCCTGCTTGCGTATTGCCGGTCGATCTCGATCGATTTTACCTCGGGCAGCGCCGGCAGGTGCGGAGGCGCCAGCGGCAGTGGTTTTATCATCACCCCCGAACAACCCGTTAACTTCTAGACGCTTGAACCTCAGGGCTGCGACACAACCCTGATGGGAACCTGGGGATATTGCGAGGCCCGCACATAGTCTGGTTCCGGCATACCAAAACTCATCACAAAGCAGATCGACTCGTCGTCCGCAATTTTCAGGGTCTGGCGCACTTCCGGGACCAGCTTGAAGGCCATCTTGGCCAGACCGTTCCACAGAGTACCGATGCCCACGCTCTGGGCAGCGATTTCAAAATGGCTCAAGGCAATGATACCGTCCTGGTCGGGAGATGCACTGTTATTGCGTACTGCGGCAACGACAAGGTGGGGGGCCCAGCGAAACAAAACATCAGCCTGATACATTTTCCAGCCGTTGACGATATCGATGAAAAACCTATAGCCGGTCGGCAACCGCTCCTCGGCGATAACTGCTGACAGGCCGTCCATGGTCTGTTCCCTGAACCGGTCCATCACCTGGCGGTTGTCTATCAAGGAAAATGACAGGGGGCGCTCATTTCTGCCCGATGGGGCATGATAGGCCGTTTCCAGCAGCCGGCGGATCAGCGCTGGGTCGACATCCTCCTGGCGGTAACGCCTGATCGACCGTCGCCCCGCCAGCAGCCGATGTACCTGTTTGAAAGACGGCGGCGCAACGCTGCTGAGCAGATAGGATTCATCCGGATCCAGCCCCTGAACCGAGGCGGCCCCGGTCGGACAGATGCAGAGACAGTGCTGGCAGCCGATACAATCATCCTCACGCCCCTCAGCCACGAACGGACGCTCTTTGCCAATCACCAGAATATTAACCGGGCAGTCAGCGACGCAGGCGCCGCACCGAATGCATCTGTCGGGGTCGGCCTCAAACTGCAGGCTGCCGGCCTGCTCCACTCTTGCTTTATCCATGGTTCGCGCTCAGCTAACCGCCTTTTTGACAATTTCCCGATCGAAGTAGTTGACTCCCATGCCGCCGTCCACCACGATGGTCTGACAAGTAATTCCCGAAGACCGTTCTGAGAGCAGAAAGACCGCCGCATCGGCGGCCTCCTGGGTAGTCAGCGCCTTTTTTCTGAGCATCGCCTTCTCGGCGAAAAGATAGCTGTCGATATAGCCCGGTATTCCTGCCGAAGCAGACGTTTTCAACAGAGACGGCGCCACCGCGTTGAAGCGGACGCGGGAAAATTCGGAAAAGCTCTTGGCCAGAAAACATAGTGATGAATCGAGCGCGGCCTTGATAGGGGCCATATACCCATAGTTGGTGGCGGCCATTTTCGTGGTCGAGATCGATATGGTCACCAGCGACGCATCAATGGCCAGCAGGTCTTTGAAATGGTTGGCTATCGAGATAAAAGAAAAACAGGAGATGTCAAAGGCCTGCAGAAAATCGTTTTTGTCCGTTTCATGAAAGGCCTTGATTCCATCGCTGTAATTGGCAAAGGCAATCGAGTGCACGATGCCGGCCAGGCCGGGCTGCCCCCGCTGCTGCAGTTCGTCGGCAATCTCCCGGCTGACCCGCTCGATCTGTTGTTCATCTTCCACATCACAGATGAACACCGGACTGTCCGGGAAAAGCCTGCGGGCTGTAGCCCTGCGCTGTTCGCTGCGCACCACCAGCAGCACGGCAGCACCCTGCGCGATCAGCGTTGCGGCGATGGCCGCGGCGATCGATTTCTTGTTGGCCAGGCCGAAAACGACGAAGCACTTACCGGTGATATTGAGAAAATCCATTGCGGTTCCGTTTCATTTTTTGCGATCGGCGAATCCGTCCTCTGGACGGACGAGCAGCCAGCCCTTGCCGGGTTGCCTGCTCCGCTGAGGCCGCATCTTACAACACTGCGAGGGGCGAGACAAGTGGCAAACAAACAGTATAAACCAGCGCCGCCAGTGAACAGGGCTATAGCGTTCCAGGGCAATCCGCTGTTGCGCTGAAGAGGGGAGGCATCTGTCCCGCTTGGATTCAATATCTTGTTCAGAAACGCCACCGGTCTGTTTCCATCCTTGTCTTGGTGTGCTACAACTAGACCATTTCCTCCACCGGGTGCGATCCCGCTCCTGCCTGGAGCCTCTCTATTCTTGAGCGAATCTATTGAAGAATTTGATATTGCAGAAAATTTTTGACTGTTTCGCCGACTGGTCAGGCCAATTTACCCTTGCCTGCGAAAAGGGCTGCGCCCTGTGCTGTACCCAGGATGTCGCCATTACCGCGGTCGAAGGTGAATGGATCCTTGAATATATGCGAACCCGGTCCATGCAGCCATGGCTCGAGCACTTGCTCAAGGGCCGGTTGCCGGAGCCGCATCTCAGCCAGACCACCAACCAGTATGCCGAGGCCTGCCTCAATGGGATAGAGATGGAAATCGACAGCGGCCGCTTCGATGCGATCTGTCCGTTTCTGCAACACGATCTCTGCCGCATCTATCCGGTCCGTCCGTTTGCCTGCCGCTGTTTTGCCTCGACCCAGATCTGTCGCAAAGGAGCGAGCGCCAGCCTGCCGCCTGTGTACCTGAGCGCGGCCATTGCAGTCTCGCAAATCATCGAGCACCTCTCCCAGTTCGACCACTGGGGCAACATGCTGCATGTTCTGTATCTTCAGGTGTATGGCGCTCCTGCCAGCGGCCTGAAGGATAGCCCCGACCTGGAGAAAGCACGCAGCGGCTGTCTCACCGCGCGCCCCCTGCCCGGTTTTCTGTTCTCCGAGCGGGAAGCGGAGCAAGTAGTCCCGCTGATCGAGGCCATATTCACTACCGTCATCGATCACAGAACCATCGAAGATATTCTCAACGGCAGATAGGTATTCTGCACTGGACATGACCGGCTGGTGCACTGCTCAAACGCTGACGAAAGCTACCCGGCGATGCAAGCGCTGAGCTGCGTGGGCTGCTGCGCCGATTATCAGCAACCGGCACAGCGTTTGAGATCCTTATTTGAATAATTCCAGGTAGTCCCCGTAGCCCTCTGCCTCGAGGTCCTTGACCTCGATGAAGCGCAACGCGGCGGAGTTGATGCAGTAGCGCAGATTAGTGGGGGGCGGGCCGTCCTCGAAGACATGGCCGAGATGGGAATCGGCGGCCTTGCTGCGTACTTCGGTGCGCACCATGAACAGCGACCGGTCCTGGTGCTCGACGATATTTTCGGCTACCAGCGGCCTGGTGAAACTGGGCCAGCCGGTGCCTGATTTGAATTTGTCCCGCGAACTGAACAGCACCTCTCCCGAGACCACATCGACATAGATGCCCTCGGCCTTGTTGTCCCAGTATTCGTTTTGAAAGGGCGGCTCGGTGCCCTCCTGCTGGGTTACCTGGTACTGCATCGGGCTCAGGCGGGCTCTGAGTTCTGCATCGGACGGTTTGACAAAGCCACCCCCGTCGTCCGCGGCAACGGGATTGTCGGCCCAGACCCGCTCGATAAAGGGCTGTCTGCCCGAGCCTTTTTTATACATGTTGTAGTGTACCGCGTTTTTGCGGTAGTAATCCTGATGGTACTCCTCGGCCTCGTAGAAGGGCTGTACCGGAAGTATCGGGGTGATGACGGGACGCTCGAACAGTTTGGACTCGTCCAGCTCTTTCTTCGAAGCTTCGGCTACCTGCTTCTGCTGCTCGGAGTTGTAAAAAATGGCGGTGCGATACTGGCTGCCCCGGTCGGCGAACTGGCCGCCGCCGTCGGTGGGATCAATCTGCCTCCAGAAGGTTTCCACCAGCATTTTATAGGAAACCCGGGAAGGATCGAAGCGAACCAGGACCGCTTCGTAGTGATCGGTACCTCCACCTGACACTTTCTGGTAGTCGGCATCTTCTTTGGTTCCGCCGGTGTACCCGGCAACCACATCAGTCACGCCGTCGAGCTGTTCAAAGGGCGGCTCCATGCACCAGAAACAGCCGCCGCCGAAGATGGCGGTATCTTCCTGAGCGGATATTGCGGGGGCGGCAAAACAGAGCATTCCAAGGGCCAGAAACAAAGGCATAATCATTAAGTAGTTCATCGCTGTTCTCTTTTGAAAATGGTTCTTGTTGTACGACAAAGTATACACGATTGTTGCCTGTTACAAGGCCAACCGAATCGGGTTGCAGACAGATCCTGCTTTGCCTGGATGGGCGGTTGCCACCACCGGAAATACGGTGTATAAAAAGACCGGAGATTACCTTTTTCCCAATGGGGGCGCCTGCATGAAAGAAGCGAACAATTCGAAGACGGACCAAATTTATTTTCATCACCGGCGGTGTCCTGTCCTCCCTCGGCAAAGGGCTGGCCGCCGCCTCGATCGGCGCCCTGCTCGAAAGCCGGGGGCTGACCGTCACCTTCCAGAAACTAGATCCCTATATCAACGTCGACCCCGGTACCATGAACCCGTTTCAGCACGGCGAAGTCTATGTCACCGACGACGGCGCTGAAACCGACCTGGACATGGGTCACTACGAGCGCTATACCAACGCGGTCATGGCCCAGGTGAACAATTACACCTCCGGCCGCATCTACTATTCGGTCATCACCAAGGAGCGGAGCGGCGAATACCTCGGCGGTACGGTCCAGGTCATTCCCCACATCACCGACGAGATCAAGGCGGCGGTCCTGCAGCTCGACGGCAGCGTCGATATCGCCATCATTGAGATCGGCGGCACCGTCGGCGATATCGAAGGCCTTCCCTTTATCGAGGCAATTCGACAGTTGCGCGGCGACCTGGGCAAGGAGTACTCACTATTCATCCATCTCACCCTGGTGCCCTATATCAAGACGGCCGGCGAGGTGAAAACCAAGCCGACCCAGCACTCGGTCAAGGAACTGCGGGCCGACGGCATCCAGCCGGATATCCTGGTGTGCCGCACCGAAGTGCCGCTCACCCCCGAACTCAAAGGCAAGATCGCCCTGTTCTGCAACGTGCCCCAGGATGCGGTTATCACCGCGATCGACGTCGATAACATCTATGAAGTGCCGCTGCACCTGCATAACGAAGGACTCGATGGCAAAATCCTCGAGCTGCTCAACGTCTGGACCGGTCAACCCAACATCAAGCCGTGGCAGGAACTGGTCCACAACCTGAAAAACCCGAAACACACGGTAACCATTGCCATTACCGGCAAGTATGTGGATCTGACCGAATCCTACAAGAGTCTGCACGAGGCCCTGATTCACGGCGGTATCGCCAACCGCGCCAAGGTCGAGCTCCGCTACCTGAGCGCCGAAGAGCTGGAAAGCGAGGATCCGGCCCAACTGCTCGAGGGCTGCGACGGCATCCTGGTGCCGGGCGGCTTCGGCAAGCGCGGGGCGGAAGGCAAAATCACGGCGATTACCCATGCCCGGGAAAACAAGATACCGTTTTTCGGCATCTGCCTCGGCATGCAGCTGGCGGTGGTCGAATACAGCCGCTCGGTACTGGGCATCGAAAAGGCCCACTCATCCGAGCTCGACCCGCTGACCCCGGACCCGGTCATCTATCTGTGCAAAGAGTGGTTTGACTACCGCAACGACAAGGTCCAGGTGCGGGACGAGAACTCTGAAATGGGCGGCACCCTGCGTCTCGGCGCCTATCCGTGTACGCTGCTGCCCGGTACGCTGGCTGCCGAAGCCTACAAGGTGGCGGAGATATCTGAACGGCACCGGCACCGTTATGAGTTCAACAACGAATACCGCGAACGACTGGAGCAGAGCGGCCTGAAGGTATCGGGCACCTCGCCCGACAACAACCTGGTGGAAATTGTCGAAATCGAAGATCACCCCTGGTTTCTCGGCTGCCAGTTCCACCCCGAATTCAAGTCCAAGCCGATGAAACCGCATCCGCTGTTTCGCGATTTCATCAAAGCTGCCCTGACCAGCAGCAAAAAGAACTGATGAAGATCACCCCCGTATCGGTGGGCGGCCCGGATGGCACGGCCTTTGAAGTCGGTTCGGGACTCCCCCTGCTGCTGATCGCCGGCCCCTGCGTACTCGAATCCGAAGAGCTGGCCCGCCGGGTTGCAGGCACCATGCAGGAAATCTGCGCCAGACTCGGCCTCTCCTACGTCGTTCAAGGCCTCCTTCGACAAGGCCAACCGCACCTCGATCAGCTCCTATCGGGGCCCCGGCCTCGAGCAAGGCCTTGACGATCCTGGCGCGGATCAGAGAAGAACTGGACGTACCGGTTGTCTCCGATATCCATGAGCCGGCCCAGGTCAAGCCGGCGGCGGAGGTGCTCGACATCATCCAGATCCCGGCCTTTCTCTGCCGTCAGACCGATCTGCTCACCGCCGTTTCTCGAACCGGTAAACCGATGAATCTGAAAAAAGGCCAGTTCGTCTCGCCCTGGGATATGGGCAACGCGGTGAGCAAAGTGCGCGACAGCGGCAGCAGCCAGGTCATGCTGGTTGAGCGGGGTGCAAGCTTCGGCTACAACAACCTGTCGTCGATATGCGCTCATTTGCAGTGATGCGGGGTTTCGACTGCCCGGTAATCTACGATGCCACCCACTCGGTGCAGCTGCCGGGCGGCGCCGGCACCTCGTCCGGCGGCCAGCGCGAATTTATTGCCCCGCTGTCCCGGGCCGCGGTTGCCGCCGGCATCGACGGGCTGTTCATGGAAGTGCACCCGTCTCCGGACCAGGCACTGTGCGACGGCCCCAACTCGATCGCGCTCGATGAAATCGACACTGTTCTGGCACAGCTTGTTGCCATCCGCTCCAGCCTGATGATCTAATATCGTAACGCCAATGTCCGACAGCTGCCAAGCCCCCCCCGGTTCTCATCCATCCGATTGTGAAGTCCTCGAAGGCTACCGGACCCGCAGCCGCGAGCGCCAGCAACAGCCCAGCGAGGCAGAACGGCTGCTCTATGCCAAGGCTGAACCGCTGCGCCTGCTGCTGCTCGACGTCGACGGTGTTTTGACCGATGGCTCACTGCTCTATACCGAAACGGGTGTTGAAGCTAAATCCTTCAGCAGCCAGGATGGGCTCGGCCTCAGGCTTGTACAGAAGGCCGGGGTCGAGGTCGGCATCATCACCGCCCGCAGCTCCGACCTGGTTGAGCGCCGGGCCCGGGAGCTCGAGGTGAAGTACCTCCGTCAGGGGGTCGCCAATAAACTCGACGCCTTCAAGGAGATCATCAGGACAGCCGGCCTAAAACCATACCAGGTCTGCTACATGGGCGATGACTGGATCGACCTGGGCCTGCTTACCCGGGTTGGGCTGGCCGCCAGTCCGGCCAACGGGGTTGCCGAGGTGCAGGAAGTCTGTCACTGGGTGGCCCGGCGCAGCGGCGGCGCGGGCGCGGTGCGTGACCTCTGTGATTTGATTATCCGGGCCAAAGGCGTCCGCAACAGCCTGCTGCAGCAATTTCTATGTTGACACTGAACCGGCGTAATCTGGTCTGGCTTATTCCTCTGTTGCTGATCTTCACGTTTCCAGCCTGGCGTGTGCCGGTGGCCGCTTTTTTAGCGCCCCGCGGGATGGAGGACAGTAGTCCCGGCCCGGATAGCCGGAACGAACACAATTTTGTCATGCAAAAGGTGATTATCGTACAGAGTCAGCGGGGGAAAAAAACAGCAGAGATCAGGGCAAGCCAGGCATTCACCAGCGAAAAGCCGGACGAATTCGTGTTGACGCAGGTCGATGCCGATCTCTTCGACGAACAGGGTGACCGAGTCAATATCCGGGCAAAATCAGGCCTCTACAACACCCAGACCAGAAAACTCACCCTGGTCGGGGAGGTGAAGATCAACCGCGTCTCCCAAAACCAGCAGCTCTACTCGGAGCTGCTCTACTACTATGATGATACCCGGGTCATCGATTCACCGGGACCAGCAAGGCTGGTCGGCAACCGGGCTGAAATCAAAGGATCCAGCCTGCATTATGATATCGTTACCTCCCAATACAAAATAGGCGGCCCGGTGTTCTGCGTGATCGGCTCAGACTGAGTCGTCGGGCGCCGTCCTGCTGCAGGACAGCACCCGACAGACCCCGTCGGTGACCTGCCACTCAATATTGACGTCATAGAGCAGCATCGCAAACTTCAGCTTTTTATCACGCTGGGCAGCAGGCCGCGGGTCCTGCCTGAGCACCTCCCGGATCAGGCTGGGAAGACGACGACCGGTGGCGTTCTGATAGTCTTTGCAGAACTGGGCAGCGCTCTTTGCAAAGACCACCTTCATCTCGCTGAAATCACGGCTGAACCAGCCGCCGCCGGCCGCCGTGAGGCAGTCGGTGTAGCGCAGATACGGTTTGATGTCAAGCACCGGCGTCTTGTCGAGCAGATCGACGCCACTGAGTTCCAAGGCCACACCGTCGCTGAAATCGATGCCGTCCAGCCTGACGGCTGACAAACCGATAAAATTGGGGCGGTGCGGACTTCTGGTCGCAAAGACGCCCTTGCGCTCGCTGCCGCTCAGCCGGGGCGGCCGCACGGTCGTTTTCCAGCCGTCGCGCAGAGCCTCATGGAAGACGAACTGAAGCCATACATGGCTGAAGGTTTCCAGGCCGCGTACCATCTCCCTTTTATTGAACGGTTCGATCAATTGCAGCCGGGCGACGGCCGAGGGGGCCAGGCCGGGCTGTCTCGGGGTGCCAAATTTTTCCTTGAAACAGGAGGAGATAAAGCCGATCGGGGCAAAACCTATCTCGAATGTGCTTGCTGCCATGGGCTACCTCGGTTCGGGTCCGGCGTTTTAAGTTGGCGCACCTCAACTGAAACCAGTTGACGCAGGCCGGCTGTCACGCTACCCTAAAAAGATATCTTTACCACGGTCATATCACAGGATCAGAAGCCATGCTTAGACGATTCACCATTTCGCTGGATGAAAAATTGCTTCAACATTTCGACACCTTCATCAAACAACAGAAATATGTCAACCGCTCCGAAGCAATCCGGGACCTGATCCGTTCATCTCTGGTCGAGAACGAGTGGCAGGCCGACAAGGATGTGGTCGGGGTAATCTCCATGGTGTACGACCACCACCAGCCAAAGCTTCAGGAAAAAGTTACCGAGATTCAGCATGATTATCACCATCAGATCGTCTCCGCCACCCATATTCACATGGATCATCACAACTGTCTGGAGGTGGTGATCGTCAAGGGCACGGCCGGCTCGGTCAACGAACTGAGTGATCGGCTCCGCTCCCTGCGGGGGGTGAGAAACTGCAAACTGGCGATGGGCACCACCGGCCGGGACCTTCATTGAAGAAGAGCCGTATCCCGGGGTCCAGAGCTGCAGGACCTCCCCAAAAGTTCCGCATGATGAGACGCACGCCATGAATACGGAGCTGGCCTGTTTCATCTCAGCGCATGGTTATGGCCATGCGACCAGGACCATTGCGGTGCTCCAGGCAATCCGCGAGCGCATTCCCGGCCTCGGCGTCCAGCTCTTCACCACGGTCGACCGGGCGCTGTTTGACGACCTGGGAATTCCCTTCGCTTATCACCAGGTAATCACCGATGTCGGCCTCATCCAGCCTGACGCCTTCAGCGAGAACCGGGCGGCCACGGTCGTGCAACTTGCCGAGCTTCTGCCTTTTGATGCTTCTTTGGTGCAGTCGTGCGCCGCGCTGTGTTCAAACTGCAAACTGATACTCTGCGATATCAGCGGTCTCGGCATTGCGGTGGGCCAGCAGTTGCGGACACCGTCGATCCTGGTCGAGAACTTCACCTGGGACTGGATCTATAAAGAGATGGCAGCCCAAACCACGGAGGATAGCGCGCTCCTCTACTATGGCGGGCTGCTCGCTTCCTACTATGACCAGGTCGACTATCGGATCCAGACCGAACCTCTCTGCTGTCGTCGAAGCGCTGCTCTTTACTGTGCGCCGATTGCCAGAAAACAGCGCAGCACCCGCAGCAAGACGCGCCGGGCGCTCGGCTGTGGGGACCGCAGGGCGATTCTGGTATCGATGGGCGGTATCGGGGTTGCCCTGCCGTTTATCGAGTTGCTGCAGCATTATCCCGACTACTATTTCGTTATCGGCGCCACCCATCCCAGCCCCCCGCCCGCAGACAATCTAAAACTTGTCGGCCCCAACGAGGCGCTGCATCATCCGGATCTGATCACGGCCTGCGACCTGCTGATCTGCAAAAGCGGCTACTCGACCATCGCCGAGTGTCTCCAGACGGACACGCCGATCTGCTGCGTAAGCCGCGGCATGTTTGCCGAATCGGCACCCCTTGAGGATTACGTGGAAAATAAGATGAACGGAACGATTCTCGAGCCGCGCCGTTTTCTCAGCGGTGCCTGGCTCGCTGAGCTGCCCTCCCTGTTGGCCCGCAGGAGAACGAGGCTGCCGGTGAACGGCGCCGATCAGGCGGCTGAGTTTATCTGTTCCCTGCTTTAAATGGCGGCCAAATTCACTGGCGGTTGCCGACCATTTAACGTTATCATGCAGTCATGAAGCGGAGCATCGACTCCGCCATTAATTGCCTGCGCAGCGAGCCAAAAAACGAGCGTGAAGCCAAAACAGCCAAAAATCCAGGCAGTCGAGCCCGCTTCCCCCCAATCTGCCGCATTGATGCGCGCAGTGGCCGCGGTAAAATCGTTCACCGGCGAAATCGAGCTGACAGATCTGCTCAAAAAACTGCTGCTGGCGATGCTCGAAATCAGCTCCGCTCAGCGCGGCTGCCTGCTGCTCAACGCCCCTGAGGACGTAAGCCTTGAGGCAGTGGCAGAAAAACCCGGGCAGCCGAGCCAGCGGGTCAAAATTTCAGCCGGCAACCAGGAACCTTCTCTGTGCCGTACCATGGTCGACTTGGCAATTCGGCAGGAAACCACCGTGGTGACGAAAGACGCCAGTGCAGATGGGCGCTTCCGGTCCGATGCCTACATACAGAAATATCGGCCCAAATCGATTCTATGTATGCCGATTCACCATCGGCAGGAAATGCTTGGTCTGGTCTATCTGGAAAACCATGCGCGGCCGGACGCCTTCGATCTCCAGGCTAAAGAAATGCTCAACCTGCTGGCCCTGCAGGCTGGAGTATCCATAAAGAACGCCGCACTCTGCCGGGAGCTGGACAACAGCCTCAGCGAGCTGCGCAAAGAAATAGCCAAACACAGTGATACCCGGCCCCCCCAGCTCAGGCGTGCCGGCCGGCTGTCCGCCCTGGGTCGAATGTCGGCCTCGCTGGCCCATGAATTCGGCAACCCGCTGATGGGTGTCACCTACCTGCTCGACGATCTCAGCGGCCGCTCGGCCCTAACTGAGCGAGACCGGCAACTGATCAGCGTGGGACTCGATGATTGCCGGCGGATGAAAAAGCTGCTCGAGGAGCTGCATTGCCTGCACAATCTTTCAAGGAAAAATAGAATCCGTTTTAGCTTGAACGAGGCGCTGAGCGAGACGCTGCTGCTGCTGCAGAAGGTGTTGGCCGATTCAAAAATTGAGGTTCATACCGAACTGGCCGATGATTTGCCCGACCTGTGTGCGGCACGAGACCAGATCCTGCGGGTTGTTGGTGCGCTGATTGAATTCAGGGCCCAGGCAATGGCGGACGGCGGCAGCCTGCGCCTGCAAACAGAAAAGTGCGGCGATTTCATTGCGCTGCATATCAGAGCCTGCAGCGGCGCTGTTGCGCCTGATCACCAGGAGCATATTTTCGAGCCCGTGTTCTTCGACGAGGCTGTTTCCAGCGGTCCAGGACTGGAACTTGCAGTCGCCTATGCCATCGTCGAAAACCACGGCGGCGAAATCACCTTTCGCTCCACCGGTGGTACCGCTTCGACCCTGTCGCTCTCCCTGCCTGTCCTGCATCCAGACGGGGCATCGGACGGGGCGCCTAGCGATCGAGGGCAAGCGGGTCATCGCGGCGTTCAATAACCTGCCACTGCTCCCGGTCAAAATCGAAATCGGTGATACGGGACAGATCCATTTTAAGGTAGCGCCCCTGCCCCTCAACCGCGACGCTGCCGTCTTCCAGCACGATTTCACCGGTGCCTGCGAAGGTCCGCCGGTTCTCAGAGTTGATCCGGGCAACGACCACCACCTCCCGGTCCAGCGGAACCGGTTTTCTGAATTTCATCGAGAACTCGAGCGTGACGCCCCAGAGCCCCCTCTTCTGATGATCGATGATTGAGCGGCCAATGGTCTCATCCAAGATCGCCGCAGCGATGCCGCCGTGCAGCCGGCCCGGATAACTTTGATGCTCATCGGCCGGAAAAAAGCGGGCCATCAGCGCACCGTTTTCCAGTTCATAAAATTGGCTTTTCAGACCAAACTGATTCTTTAGGCCACAGACGAAACAGCGTTTTGAATTGGGTTGTTTTGCGGTTACTTTGGGCTTCACCATTGACTCCTGAATCTGTTTTCCAGCCGCTTGGCCCCTGGGCCGAAGCATCCTCTCCCAGCATGGTTTCAGAGGCGCTGTATAGCGCCGGTCCGCGCCTAATTGAGCCGTCTCTTATATTTTCCGCCGGATAAATAGATCGGCACAGTGGGACCGTTGCGGCGGTCCTTCGACCAGCATCGAGGCAATGGTCCGCTTGACCTTCGGCACCAGGTGCCGCTTACCGTCCAGCAGCCGCTGCTCAAGCATGGCCAGGCGCTGCAGCAACTTTGTGCGCTCCATCCTGGGAATCTGCTCGACTGACAGGGAGGATCGCTTTACCAGCTCCTGACACCTGAAACAGCCGGGGAAATTGAGTTCTTTACCGTCCGGCCGGGTCAGCGCGGCAGGCACGCCATGGGTCCGGCAGACCATCAGCCGATGGGCATACAGTACGCAGCGTCCCTCTTCGTTGAGCGGACACATCAGTTTCGGTCGCTGTCCGTCTCTGAGCAATTCCTGGCTTCGCTTTTCATAGGCGCGCGCCCGGCCAATGATGCGCTCCCGCATCGGTGCTTCGAGGTTGTCCATGGCCAGCCACAAATAGCACCATTCGATATAGGTGTGATGCAGAAAATATGAGTCGCAGCAGTTGTCGGGACAGCCGGTACAGCCATGGCCCAGCTCGCCGGCAACAACCTCGTAGGCCTCTTCCATATCCTCGTATAAAATCCTGAGCAGCTCCGCCAGCTCAGGCTTAAGAATCAAGAGCATGGTCCTCCTCTGAAAAACTTTGCACCTGGTACCGTGCAATATCCGGGTGCCGATCCCTCCAGGCGGCTCGGCCCAGGCCGGCCTTGAGGCAGAGATGTTCCAGAAAAACCTGTGGTTCCGGCAACTGTTCCCAGACCTGGGGCAGAAAGGTCGCCCGGGCTCTACCCTGCTGCAGGATAATTCCGTCGATACCGGGCTGCAGGAGTTTGAGCAGCTCATCGCCATTCTGATAATCAAGCGGCTCAGGCCGGCTAAGAATGGAGATATCGAGCCTGACCCGGTCGAACTCGTCAACACTGAGCTGGGAAAATCGATGGTCGTGAAAGGCCGCCTGCAGCGCATTGCGCTCGAGCGCCTCGAGCAGCGGCCCGGTGGCTTCGAGATTGCCGATGCAGCCCCGCAGCCGACCCTCGATTTTCAGGGTGACGAAGCAGGCCAGAGGCCGCTGCAGTTCGCTATCATCGAGGCCGGAGCGGTCGATCGATTCAACCTGGCCAAGCCGGTGGCCGATCGTTTGTCTGGCCAGTTTGAGCAGTCGGCGGCCGTGCCTGGTGGAAATTTGATCCTTCATATTTGGGGGATTGCTCACGCTCACCACTGAATTCCGAGCATCATACAGTTGATCCCGCTGCCGATACCGAGCATCGCCCCACGACACCCCGGTGCAAATCGCCCCTGTTCGATGGCCATCGCCATGGTGATCGGCGCCGAAACTGATCCCACATTGCCAAAGAAATCAAGTGTTTCAAAATTTTTTCGCCTGTCCAGCTTGAGCCGGTCGAACAGCAGCCGGGCATGGGCCGTGCCGACCTGGTGGCAAAAATAGCAGTCGATGTCTTCTTCTCGCCAGCCGCTCGAGGTGGAGAACCGCTCCCAGGTCAGGTAGGCGGTTTCGATACCCTGCACCAGCAGTTCTTCGGAGTTGGTCGCCATCAGCGTGGTCGCCGAACCGCTCTGCCCCCCCAGGCAGAGATCGGAAAAAGCGGTGTTGGCCAGCCATGCGCCGCACACCAGGCGCGGTTTATCGCTGGTCCTTGCATCCTGCCGGCACATGTAAAGCCCGACGGCGCCCGATCCAATGGTCAGCGACGCAAAGGCCGACTTGATGCTTTTCCTGGTCAGCGACATATCCTCCTGCAGGGCCCTGATGGTCGATTCCACCAGCTCTTCTGCGGTTTCGCCCGACACCACCAGACCGTTGTCCAGCTGCCCGAGTTCGATCATATTGGCCAGCATGATCATGCCGTCGAGAAAGCCGAGACAGGCATTGGAGATGTCGAAGATCAGGCAGCCGGGCGACAGCCCCAGGGCATGATGCACAAAGGAAGCAGTCGCCGGCTCCAGCATGTCGCGCGACACAGAGGTGAACAGCAGGCACTGGATGTCGGCCGCCTCGACACCCGCCTTGGCCAGGGTCCTTGCCCCGGCCCACGCTGCTGCCTGACTCGGCCTGGTCCCCTCCTCCCAGAGACGGCGCTCTGAGATGCCGCTCATCATCTCAAGCCGGCCTTCGGGCAGCCTGAGCCGCTGATAGACTGCATGAAGGCGCTTTTCTATCGCATCGGAGCTCAATATCCGGGGTGGAATTTCATACCCGAAGGTATGCAGACAGACGTGGGAAAACGATGCCATGATCGAAAAAACAGCGAAAATCAGCCCGACACGAGACGGGTGTGCAGAACGGCCTGATGCTCCTCGATCCTGGTCCGCAAATCATCGAAGTCCAGCGGATGCCTGAGAAATTCATCAACACCGCTCTTGCGGTAGGTGAACAGGCGCGCTTCGCTGGCAATGTTGGAGCCCAGCCCCAGAATCAGCGAGCGACGGCCGGAATATTGTTCGAGTTGCCTTATCAGGCGCGGCGTTTCACTCAGGTCCCCCATTTCTTCGCGCATATCGAGCAGAACCAGGTCGAAATGTCCCAGCGACGCCTCATACATCGCCGAGCGGGGGGTTTCCGCCAGGCTCACCCGCCAGCCCGATTCGACCAGGAACTCGACGAGATGCCGCCGGCTCTGCGGGTCGGAGTCGACCACCAGTACCGTACTGGTTAAATAGCGGGTTAACATATCGTACAATTTCTCTTTGGCCACCGGCTTGGTGAGATAATCATCCATTCCGGCCTGCAAACAGATCTCCCGATCGCCCGGCATCGCGTGTGCGGTCAGCGCAATGATCGGCAGGTGTCCGCCGCGGCTGCGCTCATATTGTCGTATTTTTCTGGTCGCCTCGAGCCCGTCCATGATCGGCATCTCCACATCCATCAGGACCGCCTGATACGCTCCGCTGGCAGCTTCCTCAGCCGCCAGCCGGCCATTATCAACCGCCGTTACCTGCAGGCCGGCCTGATCCAGCAGCGTCTCGATCAAAATCCGGCCGATCGGCTCATCTTCGGCCAGCAGCACCCGTTTTTCGTCAAAGCGAAACAATGCCGCGGCAGGTGACTTTTGCTGTTCTGAACCAACAGATTCCACTGCTGCATCGGCTGCATGCGCAAAGGGCCAGGTAAACCAGAAGGTCGTTCCGTCGCCGGGTCTGCTTTCAAGACCGATCTCACCCTCGGCCAGGTGCACAATCTGGGCCGCCACGCTCAGCCCGAGACCGCCGCCCCAGAAGGTGCTGGGGGGAGGCGCCTGGCTCTGACTGAGGCGCTCACCGATGGCACGCTGCTGATTCTCGGTGAGACCGATGCCGGTATCAGTGACCGAAAACTTCAGCAGCGCCCTGCCCTGCCCATCTGTGCCGAGATAGCTTAGCAGCAGTGAGACGCTGCCCTGCTCGGTGTACTTTATCGCATTATCGACCAGACTCGAGACAACCTGCACCAGTCGATCCGGATCGCCGTTCAGCCAGCCGGGAACGTCGTCGTCTATCTGATAGGTAAAATCGATGTTTTTCTGTATGGCCGACCACTTCATCAGATAGAAGTCGCAATCCAGTGCTTCACCCAGGTCGAAATCCTCCCGGGCAAGCTCGAGTTTTCCGCTTTCGAGCAGACAGAAATCAACCAGGTCGTTTACTACTTCCAGCAGTCGTTCAGCCGATGAACTGGCCATTTCCAGATGCTGCCGCTGGGTCGCGCTCAGCTCCGTCTCCAGGACCAGATTCGTCATTCCCATGATCCCGTTCAGTGGGTTTCTGAACTCGTGACCCATGCTCATCAGCAGCTCGCTCTTGGCCCTGCCGCCGGCACGTGCTTCGTCCACGGTCCGTTTAAGCTCATCGATGTATGCCTCACGTTCGACAAGCTTTTTTTCAAGTTTCGCCAGCTGATCAACGCCGCTCTTTTTAGCCACCCCGTTCACCTGTTTGGTTGATGACACCTACGTTTCCATGTTTGGAGCTGCAACCGTCGCCCCATTATGACAACGAAGCGGTGAAAAAGCAATTGATACCGATTCTGCTCACTTTTTCCGGCGAGCCAGCGGAGCATGGCTGAGCTGCCAGCAGGTAAAGCGCCGACGGTGCCGCCTGCAATCTGCCGGCAGCATGGCTGAGCTGATATTGCTGCAGGCAAAGCGCTGCTGCACCTCCTGGTCGAGCTGAAACGAAGGCAGCAAAGTTGAAAAAAACAGCCGCCCATCCGGGCGCAAACGCTGCATCGCATATTCGATCAGCAACCGCTGCTCGGCCACAACGTAAAACGGCTCAGAACGTGGATAAAAGTACCTGGCCCGGCGCGGATTGATATAGATGACATCATAGCTGTCCCGGCTCTGTTTCAGCCAGGGCAGCAAGGCCCCCTCAATCAGCCGGTGATGTTCGAGGGCCATGCCGTTGCGGGCAAAATTCATCCGGACCCGTTCCCATTGATGCTGCGGCAGGCCCCCGGTGGTGGTCCGGTGGGCTCCGCTCAAGGTGGCCTGTACCGCAGCCGCCCCGCCGGTATCAAAGAGACTCAGCAGTGAGGCCTGAGCCGGGGCTGCGGCGATCAAGGCGGCAATCCGCTGCCGGACAAAACGCTGATCGAGGCAGATAGCAGCATCCAGGTCGCCGCCCTGATCGACCAGAAAGACCCCGCCTGCCTCAACCACTTCATACAACTTCAGCGGTCTTGCCTGTCCGGCATTTTGGGGCTTGCCGGGTCTGGGCTGATTGCCGGAGCGACTGATAAAGACCTGGTCGCGTCCCGCGCCAAACAGCGTTCGCACCGAGCCGACCACGGCCTGAAACCGGCTATCCACGAGCCTGGCATCCTTGCCCGCCGGCGGCGCAAATTCCCTGATCAGCAGACGATGGCCCAGCAAGTCGACGCTGACATTATATTCGGGCAGATCCCGGTCGTAGATCCTGAAACAGTCGATCTGGTGTTTTGCGGCCCAGGGTGACAAGTGCCGGTAGTTCTTCCTCAGACGGTTGCTGAAATCCTCCGCACCGGTTTCCTGCACCTCCCGCTTAAGTTTCAGACGCTGATATCGGTCGCTTGCCTGGTTTTTATCGACCGAAGGCAGTGGCGTGCCGCACAGCAAACGGCAGGGGAGCGGGCCATTGAACAGCCGGTAACTTTCCCGAATCTCCAGGTTGAACAGGTCGCCATAATCGGGAAGGGCGGTGAGCAGGGCAATCTGCCAGCCGGTAAATGATTGTTGAAGCCGCTGACCGAAAAACTGATAGAGATATCTGACACTTTGCTTCTCCGACAAACGCTCGCCGTAGGGCGGGTTGCTCACCAGCCAGCCGGCTTCCGCCGGGTTAAGCAAGCCATGCAACTCCCGGCGGCTGACCATGATTCGATCGTCCAGGCCGGCCCGGGCGATATTTTTGCGGGCCGATCTGATCGCCGCCTGATCACCGTCATAGCCGATCAGCTCAGGCCACGGTTTTGCCCGGGCCGCCTCCTCCCGCTCCACCGCCTCTTCAATGAGAGCGGACCAGGCCTTGTCCCGGTGGCCCGCCCAGCCCAACAAACCATAGTAGGACCTTCCCAGACCGGGCGCCGAGTCGGAATAGATCAGCGCCCCTTCGATGAGCAGGGTTGCAGACCCGCAAAGCGGGTCCATCAGCATGGTCTCTCCGTTCCAGCCGCTCAAAGCGATCACTGCAGCCGCCAGGCTCTCCTTAAGCGGGGCCGTTCCCGCCTCGACCCGATACCCCCTGCGGTGCAGGCTCTCGCCCGAGAGATCGAGGCCGAGTACCGCCTGGTGCCCGAAGATGTGCAGGTTGATACGGATATCCGGGCGCTCCAGCTGCACCGTCGGGCGCCTGCCGCTGCGTTCGCGGAACCGGTCAGCGATGCCGTCCTTGACCCGCAATGCCGCGAACATCGAGTTGCTTAGCGGGGCTTCGCCGCCGATGGAGCAATCGATCGCAAAACTTTGCTGTTCGCCGAAGTGGTCTTCCCAGCCGAAGTTGTGTGAGGCTTCGTACAACTCATCGCTGGTGGAGATTTCGAACCTTTGAAGAACCAGGATGACGCGTGATGAAAAGCGGGACCAGAGGCAGGCCCGATAGCCGATCTCCAGCACACCAGACCAACTCACCGCACCTTTTCTGGTCTCCAGCTGCTGGGCGCCCCACCGGCTCAGCTCCTCACTGACCAGGGTCTCCAGTCCGGCGGCGCAGGTGTTAATAAAATCCATAAGCTCTCCGGCGGGGCCGAGCCGAGCCTGAACCCGGCTGCCCCCAAAACAGCATTCAGCCAGCATTTTCAGCCGGCCATCGGTGAAAAAAACATAACCTGTCACCAGGATAAAAACCTTGACCTCTCTTGCAATCCGACTAGAATAAGGTGCATCATGGGTAAAGGCTGTTCCCCGGAAAACCGTACCCGGTTTATAGCAGAAACGTGGCCCAAAATCCACTCATCCACCAGAACCGTCAGAGGAAGAGGAAAAGGTATGAAAAATGTCGTTATCAGGCTTCTTCTTGTTGTTGCACTTACCATCACCATTGGAGCATTGAGCGGGGGTTGCGCTAAAAAACCGGTTATTCCACCGGAATCAACTAGTGCGGCTGCCTCCTCGACTGCCGGCGGCACAGCCTATCCCGGAGCCGGTGGAGCCTACTCGGAAAATAACCTGGCCATGGAGGGCACCCTGGACGATACCAGCTCTATCGGCGGAGGCGGCAGCGGCGGAGCCGGGGGGGAGCAGAGCGATGAGTACAAACAGATGCACGGCCGCTCCTCCAGCGGGCTGGCCCCGGTCTACTTCGATTTCGACCAGGCCATTATCAGATCTGATATGGCTGATCGGATGATCCAGAACGCCGAATACCTGAAACAGATTCCCAACACGGTGATCGTCGAAGGAAACTGCGACGACCGCGGCACCCAGGAGTACAACCTGGCGCTTGGTGAAAAACGGGCGATCAATGTGCGCGATTATCTGATCAACCTCGGGGTCGAGCCAACCAGGATCAGGACCGTCAGCTACGGTGAAGAGCGTCCGCTTTTTTACGAACAGAACGATTTTGCCTGGAGCCAGAACCGGCGCGCAGATTTTGTGATCGAGTAGCGCATCAGAGCAGGCATCTTCCCGGCGTCTCGACCAGGCGCCGGGAAATCCCTACGTTGTTTTCAAACGCCAATTGTTCCCAGTATAGCTCTCAGTACCTGATTGACATCCAGCTCCGTTGTATCGATCAGCAGCGCATCGTCGGCTTTTTTCAGCGGTGCAATGGCCCGCTCACTGTCCTGCCGGTCCCGGGCTATGGTCATCTCCAGCAGTTTCTGCCTCTCAACTGCCTCTCCACGCGCCTCCAGTTGGGAGGCCCGTCTTTCAGCCCGCACCTCGGGCGAGGCATCGAGGTAAAATTTAAACGCCGCACCGGGGAAAACCACGGTGCCGGTATCTCTGCCCTCCGCCACGATATCCCCCCGCCTGCCCAGTTCCTGCTGCATCAGGGTCAAGCGGGAGCGCACTGCCGCCAGCGCCGATATCTTGGAGGCCAGCATCGACATTTCCGGGCTTCTGATCCGGTCGCTGATATCTTCGCCGTTGAGCAGCACGGTGACATCGTCGGTTTCACTGGCGGCCGGCATCAGATCGATGGATATGGCTTCAAGAGCCGCCTGCAGCGCTGCAGCATCGTCTGGGTTGACGCTGTTTTTATTGATATACCAGGCTACCGCCCGATACATTGCCCCGGTGTCGAGGTAGGTGAAGCCGAGCCGGGTTGCCAGCCGCCGGCTGATGGTCGATTTGCCGACCCCGGAAGGTCCGTCGATGGTGATGGTTACCGGCCCCTGCTCAGACATAACCGCACTCCTGAAGGGCGGACTCCAGGGCGCCGAGAAAACGTCTGTTCTCCGCTTCGGTACCAACGGTGACCCTGATAAAATTGGCAAATCCGTACGCCTGCATCGATCTGATGATAACCCCTCGGTTCAGCATGGCGCGATAGAGCCGGCCGGCATCACCACCCACATCGATCAGAAAAAAGTTGGTCTGGGACGGAAAAGGTTTGCAGCCAAGTTGCTCAACCCCTGCCATCAAAAAGTTCTTCCCCTCGGCGGTCAGCTTCAGGGTTGTCTGGTAAAAATCATCATCTTCAAGCGCCGCGCGGGCGCCCTCCTGGGCTGCCAGATTGATGTTGAACGGCTGCCTGACCTTATGCAGGCAGGCGGCTATGTCCTCGTGCATCAGGCCGTAGCCGATGCGCAGGCCGGCGAGACCGTAGGCCTTGGAAAAGGTCCGCATGCAGACCACCCCGCAGCGGCCGTCCCGCTGCTCGATCAGCGCCTGGGTGTCATAACCGGGTTCAGTGGCCTTGATAAAGTCGATATAGGCCTCATCCAGCACGACGATCAGGTGATCCGGCAGCGCCTTCAGAAATGCTTCGAGTTGGCTGAAATCGATCAGCGTACCGGTCGGGTTGTTGGGGTTGTCGAGAAATATCAACCGGGTCAAAGGCGAAACCAAGGCTCCTATCTGCTTCAGATCATGGGTCATCTCCAGCAGCGGCACCACATGATTAACGCCGCCGCGGACCTGGACGAATTTCTGGTACATCAGAAAAGAGGGATGACTGGTAATTACCTCATCACCTTCCCTGATAAACGCCTTAACCAAAAACTCGATGATTTCATTGGAGCCGTTGCCCAGCACGACCCGGGCCGGGTCAAGCTGATGGTGTTCTGCCAGTGCCTGGCTCAGATAATAGCTGGAGCCGTCCGGATACCGGTGCAGCCTGGACAAGGTGTTCTGTATCGCGCGCAGGGCCAGCGGCGAGGGTCCGAAGGGGTTCTCGTTGGACGCCAGTTTGATCGAATCGCTGATGCCCAGTTCGCGTTCGAGTTCCTCGATCGGCTTACCGGGCGGGTATGGCGTAATCGCCCTGATGTTATCGGGTACCTGCAGCTTCATCAGGCAGCCTCCGTGTTTTTATAGAAGCAATGATTCTGCATACCGCTCGCTCTAAGGAGACGGTATTGTTCGCTCCAGGTTCAGGCCTCGCTCCAGATTGTAGCCACAGCGCAGGAGCATGCCCTCGTGGAAATGCGGGCCCTGGAGCTGGATGCCGATCGGCAGCCCCGCCTCGCTGAAACCACCGGGCACCGACAGGCCGGGCAGTCCCGCCAGATTGGTGGAAAGGGTAAAAATATCGGAGAGATACATGGCCAGCGGATCGTCGATTTTTTCACCGATCTTCCAGGCCGGCGTAGGACTGACCGGTGAGACAAGCAGATCACAGGATTGCCAGGCTGTTTTGAAGTCGTTCAGAATCAAGGTCCTGACTTGAGACGCTTTTTTGTAATAGGCATCGTAATACCCCGAAGAAAGGGCATAGGTGCCGATCAGGATCCTGCGTTTGACCTCCGGGCCGAACCCCTGGGAGCGGGTATCCTTGTACATATCCAGCAGGTTATTTTTGCCGGTGGCGCGGAACCCGTAGGCAACCCCGTCATAGCGGGCCAAATTCGAACTGGCCTCGGCGGGGGCGATCAGGTAATAGACCGCCACGCAATAGTCGATATGCGGAATCGACACATCGACGATCTTGGCACCACGATCCTTGAGTACTGCAATGCCGTTTCTTACGATCCGCTCCACTTCCGGGTCGAGCCCTTCCTGGAAATATTCGCGGGGAACCCCAACCGTAACCCCTTGCAGCCCCGAAACCAGCGCAGCCCGATAGGCTTCAGCCGGCCGCTCGACCGAGGTGGAATCCCGCCGGTCGTAGCCGCAGATATTCTCCATCAGCAGCGCACAATCCGCCACGTCTCTGGTCAAGGGACCGATCTGGTCCAGCGAGGAAGCAAAGGCCACCAGCCCATAACGTGAAACCCGGCCGTAGGTCGGTTTCATGCCGACGATGCCGCACAGCGAGGCCGGCTGGCGGATTGACCCGCCAGTATCCGAACCCAGTGAACCGAGCACCTGCCCCGCCGCCACCGAGGTGGCCGAACCGCCGGATGAGCCGCCGGCAACATAGTCCACATTCCACGGGTTGGCAGGTATGCCGAAGGCGCAGTTTTCCGAGGTCGAGCCCATGGCGAACTCATCCATGGCCGTTTTTCCAACAATCACCGCCCCGGCCTGGTGCAGTTTATCGACCACTGTAGCATTGTAGGGCGGTTTGAAATTTTCGAGTATTTTCGACCCGCAGGTTGTCCTGACCCCTTCGGTGCAGAGCACATCTTTGAGAGCAAGCGGAATTCCGCATAAAGCAGTGGATCCGCCGGCCGCTCTGCTTTGATCGGCCTTTTCAGCCTGGGCGACGGCCCGCTCCTCGTCCAGCGTAATAAACGATGAAATCAGCTCCTCGGTCTTACCGATACGATCCAGACAACTCCGGGTCAAATCTACCGCGGACAGTGTTTTTTCCTCCAGCTGTTGGGCCGCTTCGGATATGCTCAGCTCATAAGGCTCCATCAATTTCCTCAAAAAAACAAGGCCCAGCGGGCCCCGGGTTACATTTGTGCGCTGCTCCTTACCCTGCCTTTTCCGATTTACTGCCGCTCAGATGATTTTGGGTACGATAAACGACTCTTCGTTATGCTCCGGCCCGTTGGCCAGCGCTTTGTCCCGCGCCAGCGAAGGCTCGACGACATCGTCGCGAAACGCATTGGTGATGGAAAACGCGTGGGTGGTCGGCTCTATGCCGGTGGTGTCGAGTTCTTCGAGTTTAGCCACGTAGCTTAAAATCGTATCGAGCTGCTCCGTCATCCGGGCAAGTTCGTCAACGTCCAGGTGCAAGCGGGCCAGGTGGGCGACGTGCTCCACCTCTTCTTGTTTTATTTTCATTAAAATACCGTATACTTAATGGTTGAAATCATCCTTGAGACCTGCGGAAAAAACATCGACTGCGACCATCTGCTCAGGGATAAACTCAGACACATGCTGGGCAAAAATATCAACGATGACAGGATCGAACTGGGTTCCTGAACAATCGTGCAGTTCTTTTATCGCTTCGTCCAGGTTCTTGTTCTTGCGATAGTTTCTGCGGCTGGTCATCGCATCGTAGCTGTCCACCACCATGATGATCTTGGTCAGATCGTCGAGCTGGTCGCCGGTCAGCCCGCGCGGATACCCCATACCATCCATGCGCTCGTGGTGGTGCCTGATAATGAACTGCTCACGTTCCATAAAGCCCAGCGGCTTGATAATATTGGCTCCGACACCCGGGTGCTTTTTAATCAGCTCCCACTCCTCATCGCTGAGTTTTTCAGGCTTCTGGATGCAGGACAAGTCAATGACGAGCTTGCCGATGTCATGAAACTGAGCGGCTCGCCTGAGAACGACAAGTTCTCGATTTTCGAGTTCCATCGCGACGCCGAGCTTCACCGCATACCTGGTCACCCGCCTGGTGTGGCCGGCGGTATAGCCGTCTTTTTCCTCCATCGCATTCTGAAGGCTGCTCATCAGCTGCACGGTAGCGTTTTCCAGGCTGTCACTGTAGGAGCGCAGCAGTTTGTTCTGGGCCCTGAGCTGCTCCGCCTTTTTCTGTATATTTTCTTCAAGGGCCTCTTTATACCGTCGTTCCTGGAGAACGTACATTCTTTTCTCGATGGCCCGGCGGATTTTGACATGGAAGATGTCCAGATCATCGATCGGCTTGGTCAGAAAGTCGTAGACCCCCATATTGATGGCCTTAACCGCGTTATCCATCGATCCCGCTCCGGTCAGAAAAAGAATCGGGATCTGGTAGCCCAGTTCGTTTAGGGCCTCAATGGTGTCAAAGCCATTGAGCTCCGGCATGTCGATGTCCAACAGGATCACATCATAGGAATCATCGACTATTTCCAGCAGTTGCCGCCCGCCGGCGGCGGTTTCCACCCGGTAGCCGAAGGTTTCCAGGATCTTCGAAACGGTGTCGCGCACCATGTCGTCATCGTCAGCTACCAAAATCCGTGCACCTAATTCTATCTCTGGCGCTATCTCCGCTGATTCAACCTGGTGGGGACCTTTCTTGTTCATATCTTCCAGTATTTATGGGCTGTTTTTTGGGCCTGTCTGATCGCCTCATGCGGTTCGTTTGCATTTTTAAACCTGTCATAGGTTGCGCTATCGAGATACACTGGCCCGCCGTCTTCACCCAGCGGTCCACCCAGCAACTCGGTGAGCACCGCCAACGCTCCGTCACGCTGTCCCTTGAGATTGTAGCCTCCTTCTAAAGTCACCAGCAGCCGGCCTTCACAGACCTCTTCGGCCAGCTCAACCAGAGACCTGGTCATATAGGCAAAGCCGGCCGACCCTACCGACATCGAACCAAGCGGATCGCCGTGGTAGATATCAAACCCCGCTGAAACAAAAATGAGCTGCGGGCGATACGCCCTTCCCACCGGAACCACGATCTTGTTGAATATCGTACAATAATCCTCATCACCAAGACCACCAGGCAGCGGCACATTGACGGTAAAGCCTTCACCCTCGCCGATGCCGACCTCCTGCAGCCCGCCGGTCCCGGGGTAATAGGGGTACTGGTGGGTTGAGAGGTAGAGCACCTTGCTGCTGTTGTAAAAAGAAAACTGGGTGCCGTTGCCGTGGTGCAGGTCCCAGTCGACAATCAGGATGCGCTGAAGATTATGGTGTTTGCAGGCATGCCAGGCAGCCACCGCAACGTTGTTGAACAGGCAGAATCCCATGGAGCGGTCCCGTTCGGCATGGTGGCCCGGCGGCCGGACCAGCGCGAACCCGTTGTCGATCTCTTTTTCCATCAACAGGTCCACCCCTCTTATCACCGAACCTGCGGCCAGCAGTGCGGCCTCATAGGAGCGGGCCGAGGTGGCCGTGTCCTGGTCGAGGAAATCATAAACCTTGCCGGAAGTCTCGGACACCCGCTGCACCAGGCCGCTGGCGTGGTTACGTTCGATGTCCTCATAGGTTGCCGGTTCAAATTCCGGGTACACAAACTTGTTTTGCACGCCTGGCTTGCCGATATAATCATAGATGACCCGAAGTCGATCCACCCGTTCCGGGTGGTTGGGTCCGGGATCGTGCATCAAGAACATGTCGCTTTTGAAAATAGCCGTCTTTCTCATAACCTGCACCTCAAGACGTGGGTTTTCAGCCATCGTTTTTACGAGCGTACCAGAACATAATAAAGAAAAAGGCCACATTCTCCAAAAGGAAAATGCGGCCTCTTACGCGGTATCTCAATGAGCGTTACATCGGCACAATCAGTTTGTTGGTTTCCTCGTTCCAACTCACCACCAGGTACCAGACGAACAAAAAGGCCGCGATCAGCAGCAGAGTCGGCCCATACCCCATCACATCGGGCAGGTAGACATATTTGCCGAGAACACCGTCCGCCTCAAAATCATTATCGCTGAACCAGGCCGTGACAATCGAGGTTGAAACCGCAAAAAACGGTACCACCATCATCAATTTGACCTGTCCTTCGCCGACCCGCCACAAAGTTCCGGAGCCGCAGCCACCGGCAAACATCGCGCCGAGACCGAACAGAAAACCGCCGACCACGCCGGCCCAGCCAAAGGTGCCGCGAACATAGTTGATCGGAGCCAGAACCGCTTCTCCTTCAGCTCTCATCGGTACCTCAGATTTCAAGATCGCTGCGCCTATGGCCACCACCAGAATCGACAGCATCACCGACTTGGCCATGGTGCAGTCGCCGGTCATGTGCGGCTCGCGAAACCCCTGAACCATGCACCAGCGGCCGCGCTGCATCGAATACCCAAGCGCGGCGGCGATCAACAGAACGCCGCTGAGCGAAGCGATGTAGTCGCTGTCTTCATTGACCGAATACCCATAGGCCTTGAAACCAAGGAACAGCATAACTGCTATGCCAAGAAGATAGACAACAGACACTGGGAACTCGAAGGTTTTGGCACCGCCGTCGCCCCAACTGATATGCTCCATCTCCAGGTAGAGCAGTTTGAGGCCAAGCACGACACCAAGCACCAGGCCCAGCATCATTGAAAAACCATTGGCTCCAAGGTTGCCGATCGCATTGTAGAAACCGCCCACGTTGCAGCCGCCGGCCAGCGAGGCGCCGATACCCATCAGGATACCAGCGATGACCGCTTTGACCATCTCTCTATAGGGGGGAATGCGCAGCGCAAACTCTTTACCGAGACAGGCAGAGACAAAGGCCCCAAGAACAAACCCGATGCCAATAACCGAACCGGAGTTCACCAGGATCGAGCCCGGGGCTTCCTCATAATAAGCAAAAAATCCGGCCTCGGTGCCAAGTACTGAGGTAATCGCGTACATAATCCAGTCGCCCCAGTTTCTGAGGGCTCCAACCGCTCCCCAGGGACGCCACCAGGCCATGATCATCACCGAGAAGAACCCGACCACCAGGCCGGTCACGGTCGCATTCCATTCCGTCTGGCACATGATCTTGTATAAGCCCTTTACTTTTTCAACCATTACACTCTGTTCGCCCATATGCACCTCCTGAAAAATCAAATAGGAATAAAAAAAAATAATTCTTTGCTTTACCTTTGCTTTGGTTATTTGTCAACAGTGCGACAGCGTGGTACGTTTTGGTTTTTCCGTTATAAATGACAGCTCTGTTTTGGTTTGACATAACAATTTATTATGCTAAAAACTAGAGAAATTATGGTACAGTGCGGCCCAACGAAATTTGCTTCGTAAATACCTGGTTGACGATGGGGAAACCCGTGAACCCAAAAGCCGATTAATTTAAATCATGAAACACTATCTGGAGGTCTGACATGAGTGATGTAAAACAAGTTGCTGCCGATGTTACTGCCGATTCGGTACTGGATGCTAAAGGCCTGAGCTGTCCGATGCCTCTGCTGCGGACCAAGAAGGAAATTGGTAAACTGAAAAGCGGTGAAATTCTGCAGGTGGACGGTACCGATCCCGGTTCCCGCAACGATATTCCGGGGTGGTGCGACCGGGCCGGCCATGAGTATCTGGGTGAAAAAGAGAACAGCGGTTTCTTCAGCTTCTTCATCAAAAAAGGCTGAGTGCAGCCGCGTTTTTTAGTCTGCTAATAGCGACCCCTGGCGTGTCCCGCGGCAGGGGTCGCCTTTTGCCGGCACGTCAGCCGGCAGCAATGTGCAACGAGGAGGCGAGCAATGGCTAAAAGTCTTGGTATCTTTGTGACCAACCCCGATAACCTGCAGCATGTGATCGGTGTTACCAAAGCAGCAAAAGCAAAAGGTTCCAAGGTAAAGGTTTTTTTTACCTGGACGGCAACCCACAATGCGAAAGACCCGGCCTTTGAAGGTCTTTGCGAACTGGCTGATGACGTTTCCATCTGTGTCGACAGCTACAAAAAACAGGGTTACGACATCGAGGACGTGCCCGCCGGCCTGAGCCCCAAAGAGATGGCAACTCAGGCCCAGCACGGTATCATCATTGAAGACTACGACTGTTACATCAGTTTCTAACGGGGGGTTGTCATGGAATACAAAAAAGTTTGTCTGATGTATAGAAACAAGGATTACGCCGTTGACGGCATCCGCTCCGCCCTTGGGCTGGCGGTGGAAAACATGTATTCTTACGGCGTGGTGATGGACTGCGAGATAGAGAAACTCGACGAGCACAACCTTGAATCGGTTGAAATGCTGCGCGATATGGAAGGAGAAATTTACTCCACCGTTCAGGCCAATGTGGACAACAACGGCTTTGAATCGATCGATATCGAAGAACTCGGTGAAAAACTCAGGGACATGGATATAGTCATTCCCTACGGAATTAAATAAGGAGGGATCATGAAAATCCTACACGTTTATCGCTCCGAGCCAGACGAAACGGTTAAGAAGCTGGTTGAGATCGTCTCACGCGACCGGGAGACCGAATCATTTGATTTGAAAGACAGTCCTGACTACGACGCGCTCGTCGATAAAATTTTTGCCGCAGACCAGACTATTTGCTGGTGGTAACTGCCTTACCCTCCGGAACCAGCTGTTCTTTATGCTGTTCCGGGGGGTATTTCCTCAGTAGCTCAACCACCTTGTTGTGCATGTCAATGCGCATCCGCTGAATTGGTTCCCTGTCTTCTCCTTTTGCTACCCGGTTGGTCAGTAAAACGACAATCAACTCCTTTTGTAAATCGATCCAAAACGAAACCCCGGTAAAGCCCAGGTGGCCGATGCTGGAATCGGAGAAAAATGCGCCGCTGCTCGAGCCCTTTTTAGAGACCAGATTAAAACCTCTTGTCCACTCAGAGTCGCCTACCCGGGAACAGGCATACCTAAAATTTTCGCTCGAAAAGGGCAGTCCGTTTTCTCGGCCGTGGTAAAGCAACAGATATTGCCTGCACAACTCGAGAACCCCAAAAGATGAACCAAACAGACCGGCATGACCGCAGCTGCCGCCCAGGGCCCTGCAATTGTCGTCGTGCACCCTGCCCTGCAAAGAGACGCCGCTCCATCTGCATGAACCGGTTGGAACAAAGAAAACCTCAGCTCCGTCTGCTCCCGGCCCGGCATCAGGAAAAAACAGTTGCTCACCTAACCCGAGGGGATCGGCGACCTCTTTTTTCCAGTATCGGGCCAGCGGTTCACCCGTCTTGACCTCAACAACAAAGCCTAACAACATATATCCCAAATCACTGTATTGGTGACGGCTTCCTTTTTCATATTCGGGTTTCTCGGCCAGCAGGCGGTGCAGCAGCCAGGCCTTTTTTTCGCTGTCCTCTAGCTCTATCAGCTTTTTCCAATAGTCCCTGTGGGCAGCAAGTCCCGAGTTATGAGCCAGTAAACACTGCAGATCCATCAAGCCAAGCGCTTCAGGAACGTCTTTTTCAAGCAGTGAGGAGAGCGGTTCATCCCAGCTTATTCTTTTTTTTTCGAGCAGATGTAATATACAGGGCAGGGTAACCAGCGGTTTGGTCAGCGAGGCCAGGTCAAAAATGGTTTTATCGGTTATTGGCTCTGATTTATTATCGCTGCAGCCAACACCTATTCCGCTGCTCGTAAAAATAGAAGTCGACGGATCGGAGATGGACAAGCTGGCCGCTGAAAAAACTTGTTTCTCGAAGAAAAAAAGCAGACCTTGTTCAATCGTTTTCCAGAAAAATTTTTCCTTCTCCTGCAGCATACCTGTTAAACTATTATTCTGTTGAATTTTTTCGAAATTTCAACTAGATTAAGGGGTATCTTAGAATATTTGTATTTATTTGTTATTATTATATAAAAATATATCCTTTCTGGACTTTCACCTGGTTCTCAACAAAGAATCAACACTGCGCTGTTAACATATTCTTCAACTCGTGTTGATAACGATGTTGATAACGGCTTTTACACAGGAATGTATACTTATCAATATTAGATTTGTTAAAAATTTAGCCTCCTATACCGGTTGCTTACACAGCTTCTAAACAAATGAGCAGGAATAATAATAATAACAACTTCTTTATAATTATATAAAAAAGGAACAAAGGGACGCAGAACATGAGCCTTGTGTGCAGTGTACAGAGAAACGATTTCATGGAAGGGTTGGCCAGTATCCAGAATATAACCAACAAGCGGGGCACCCTGGCAATCTTGTCCAATGTCCTGATAGAAGCCACCACCAGCGGCCTTATTCTTACCGCAACAGATCTTGAAGTGGGACTGCGGATCTTTGTTCCAGCCCAGGTGAGCAATGTCGGTTCATTAACCCTCCCGTCAAAGAAGATATTTGAAATTGTCCGTGAATCGGGCTCAGAAGATATTATGCTCGAAGAAAAGGACAATAGCTGGGTAAAAATAAAGGCGGCCGCGAGCACCTATAATCTGGCCGGTATAGCCAGTATAGAATACCCGGCCTTTCCCGAGTTCGATGAGGACAGTTTTACTTCCTTTGAGGCGTTTATCTTTCTGGATCTGATAGACAAGGTCATTTTTTCGATTGCTGGCGAGCAGGAAAACATCTACTCGCTGACCTCCGTTCTGATAGAAAAAGAAAAACGCGACGACATTTCCTATCTGAAGATGATTTCATCGGATGGCCACCGTCTGTCCATCATGGAAAAGGATGTCGCTGTTGACGTTGACACCTTCTATCTGAACGATGTTACCCTGATTCCCAAAAAGGGCATTCAGGAGTTGAAAAAATTTTGTGAGAACCGGGACACGATAGATATTTCTTTTGAGAAAAAACAGATGGTTGTCAGAGATGGTGATGCGGTCATGGTTATCCGCCTGAAACAGGGGGAATTTCCGCAGTATAAGGCGATACGTCAACTCAGTCGCACTGGATAATTGCATAAAAATAAACAGAATTCCTTTTCTTGAATCCCTGAAAAGAATAAATTTTTTTACCGAAGATATATTCCACACCATTCAGCTGCAGATTGAAGATGAAACCATGATTCTCACCTCGCAGAACGCCGATCTCGGCAACGCCAAGGATGAACAGAAAATCCTTTATTCAGGTGATCCGCTGACGCTTGGATTTAATTGTCGCTATTTTATAGAAACCCTGCAGGTCATGGAGTGTGAAATCCTGGAGGCCTACATCAATTCGAACAACAGCCCCTGTCTGATGAAATCAGATGAAGATAAAGGTTTTACAGTATTATTATGCCCATGCAATTATAAATGGTTCTTGTCTAGGTACACCCTTCCCCACCAGCAAAGGATATAGCGTGACAGAAGAAATAAAAAGTTATGATGCCGACCAGATAAAAGTACTGGACGGTCTCGAGGCGGTCAGAAAAAGACCGTCCATGTATATAGGCAATACCGCCGTCGAAGGACTTCATCACCTCATCTGGGAAGTTGTCGACAACAGTATTGATGAAGCGCTGGCCGGCTACTGTAAGAGAATCACGGTTACCATTCACGAAGATAATTCATGTCACCGTCGAAGACGATGGAAGGGGTATTCCCGTCGATATTCATCCGACAGAAAATATCTCCGCCCTGGAACTGGTCATGACCACCCTGCATGCCGGAGGCAAATTTGATCACTCCACCTATAAAGTTTCCGGCGGATTGCACGGTGTTGGCGTCTCCGTTGTCAACGCGCTGTCATCGAAGCTATAGCCGAAGTGCGCCGAGATGGGAAAGTCTACCGTCAGACCTACAGATTTGGTGTGAAAGCAGGCGAACTCGAAATAGTCGGAAAAAGTGAAAAAACGGGAACAACAATCACCTTCAGTGCAGATCAGTCGAATATTTCACCGAAACCACCACCTATGATTATGAAACGGTAAAAACCAGACTGCGTGAGCTTTCCTTCCTAAACAAAGACGT
Source organism: uncultured delta proteobacterium (assembly GCA_963707715.1). Taxonomy (GTDB): domain Bacteria; phylum Desulfobacterota; class Desulfobulbia; order Desulfobulbales; family Desulfocapsaceae; genus JABDQA01. The sequence goes on along the minus strand of CAVPRJ010000011.1, from coordinate 29,086 downwards.
GCGGATCTATCTCAAGGACGAACGAAGCGGTGAAGCGGATAAATTTCATGCCTCGGGTGGTGTCGTTTCCTTTGTGGAATAGCTGAACCGCAACCGGACACCGGTTTTCAATGAGCCTATTCATCTCTTTGGCGGATAAAGAGACAGGTTGAGGTGGAAATTGCCTTTCAGTATTTCGACGGCTATTCCGAACGGCTGTTTTCTTTTGTCAACAATATCAACACCAGGGAAGGCGGAACCCATGTTGCCGGTTTCAGGGCGGCCCTGACCAAATGCATAAACCGCTATGCCAGCGACGATATTATCCCCAAAAATCTGCAGCGAGAAAATGGGCGGTGACGATGTCCGCGAAGGACTGACCTGCGTCATTTCCGTTCACGTGCCCAATCCTCAGTTTGAGGGTCAGACGAAAACAAAGCTTGGCAATTCAGAGGTAAAATCCATTGTCGAATCAATCTGTAGCGAAAAGCTGACTCTTTTTCTTGAACAAAACCCTCAGATAGCCAAACGGATCCTGACAAAGGTTGTCGAGGCTGCCCGGGCCCGCGAGGCGGCCAAAAAAGCCAGAGATCTGTCCCGAAAAAAGGGCTCGACCAGCCTGTTGATGGCCGGCAAGCTGGCAGAATGTCAGGAAAAGGACCCGTCCAAGCGAGAAATTTTCATCGTTGAGGGAGATTCTGCCGGTGGTTCTGCCAAACAGGGCCGGGACAGATCTATCCAGGCAATACTTCCGCTTCGCGGCAAAATAATGAACGTCGAAAAGGCCCGTTTCGACAAGATTTTAAACAGCGAAGAGATAAAACAGCTTATTGCCGCGCTTGGGCTGCGGTATAGGCAAAGATGAGTTTGATGTTGAAAAACTTCGCTATCACAAGATCATCATCATGACCGATGCCGATGTCGATGGGGCTCATATCCGGACCCTGCTGCTGACCTTTCTCTACAGACAGATGCTGCCGCTCGTTCAGGGAGGCTATGTCTATATCGGTCAACCACCTCTGTACCGCCTTGGCAAGGGCAAAAATGAACAGTATTTCCTGGATGACGATGAACTCAACAATTACCTTTTCACCCAGGCCAGCCAGAAAGTCAGGGTGATCGTAAACGACCAGCAGCGGACCGAGCTAAGCAACGCTGGGCTGGTCAGTGTGCTGCAGAACCTGTCTGTCTTTCAGCGGCTGGTGTCTTTCCTGAGCCGGATGAATATCTGGGAATCGCTGCTCTCCTTTATGCTGAGCAAAAATATCCGTAAAGCTGACCAGTTCGCCGACAAAGAGTTCGTGGAAAGGCTGGTTGACGATCTGGCGCACGATGAGTCGATGATTGTCGGTACCCTACGTTCCTGCCGCTGGCGGGCCGATTGCTAGGAGGTTGATGTGGCGGTAAGAGGCAAGGCACAGATGATGACCACCCTGGGTCCGCAGATACCACTGATCAACGAATATCGTTCGGCACTCTGGCTGTTTCCCGAGGTGCGCGACTATTTGAGCCGCTCATTTCTGGTCAGAGGGGAAGGCAAAACCGAAGATACCGAGGACATGCGGGCCGAAAACTGGCAGGAGATGGTGCAGATAGTCCGTAACGAGTCGTTCAAGGGAAGTCATCTCCAGCGCTATAAAGGTCTTGGCGAAATGAATCCGGAACAGCTCTGGGAAACCACGATGAATCCGGAGAACAGGACCCTGCTGCAGGTGCAAATCAACGATGCCGAAGCGGCTGATGAAATGTTTACCACCCTGATGGGTGACAAGGTCGAACCGCGGCGCGAATTCATTCAGAACCACGCCCTGGAAGTGACAGAACTGGATATCTAAATAATTTATCAGAAAATTCTATGACAACCCAGATAGACACAGATTCAGCTGCAGAAAACACTCCTTCGATATCGATTGAGAAAGAGCTGAAAAAATCATATCTCGACTATGCCATGTGGGTCATTGTCGGGCGGGCGCTGCCCGATGTTCGTGACGGATTGAAACCGGTGCACCGGCGGGTGCTGTTTGCGATGCGGGAGACTTGGTGTGTTTTATAACCGGCCCTACGTTAAATCGGCCAGAATCGTCGGTGATGTGATCGGTAAGTACCACCCCCATGGCGATACCGCGGCTTATGACACCCTGGTTCGAATGGCCCAGGAGTTTTCAATGCGCTACCCGCTGGTCAACGGCCAGGGCAACTTCGGTTCTCTGGACGGCGATTCGCCGGCGGCAATGCGTTACACCGAAGCCCGAATGACCCGCATCGACCGGGAAATAGTGGCTGATCTGGACAAGGAAACGGTCGATCTTGTTCCGAACTATGACAACTCCCTGATGGAGCCGTCCGTGATGCCCAGCAGGATTCCCAACCTGCTGGTCAATGGCTCATCCGGCATCGCCGTGGGTATGGCGACCAACATACCGCCCCACAACCTCAACGAGGTGATGGACGGTCTGATTGCGCTGATCGACGACCCGAACATGACAGTCCATCAGCTATTTTCGATCATCCAGCGGACCCGATTTTCCCACCGGCGGCATCATCTGCGGTCGGGCCGGAATCAGAGAGGCATATGAAACCGGCCGCGGGGTGATTGTCATGCGGGCCAGAACCCACATCGAAAAAACAAAGGACGCCAGGAGAGAAGTGATCGTCGTCGACGAAATTCCCTATCAGCAGAACAAGGCGGTGCTCGTTGAGAACATAGCCCAGCTGATAAAAGACAAAAAGATTTCGGCGATTTCTGAAATTCGCGACGAATCAGACCGGCAGGGGCTGCGCATCGTGATGGAGCTGAAGAAAGATGAAATTGCCGAAGTGGTCATCAACCAGCTTTACAAGATGACGCCGATGCAGAAATCTTTCGGCATTATTTTTCTGGCGATTGTCAACAACAAGCCGGAGGTGCTTAATCTCAAACAGATGCTCGAGCATTTCATTCAGCACCGCAGGGTGGTCGTTTATCGGCGTACCGCTTTCGAGTTGAGAAAGGCCGAGGAAAAAGCCCATATTCTGGAAGGTTTGAGTATCGCCATCAACAACCTCGACGAGGTGGTCAAGCTGATCAGGGCTGCCAAAACCCCGGCCGAGGCCAAGGAGCAGCTCATTGCCAGGTTCAAACTGTCGCCGATACAGGCGCAGACTATTCTGGATATGCGGCTGCAGCGCTTAACCGGGCTGGAACGGGAAAAAATCGCCCAGGACTACCAGGAGGTTTTAGAGGAAATCAAGAATCTCAGCGAGATCCTGGGTGATGAATCCATGGTAATGGACATCATCAAGCAGGAACTGGTCGAAATCAAAGAGACAGTATGGTGATGAGCGAAGAACCGAGATCATCGACGCGGTCGATGAAATACTGCCCGAAGACCTGATCGCCCCGGAGGACATGGCGGTGACGGTCACCCACACCGGCTATATCAAGCGAAATCCGGTCAGTCTCTATCGCTCGCAGCACCGGGGTGGAAAGGGGGTCCGGGGGGTGACCAACATCGAGGAGGATTTCGTCTCCAGTCTCTATATCGCCTCGACGCTTGACACCTTTCTGTTTTTCACCAACTACGGCAAGGTGTTCTGGCGCAAGGTCTACCAACTGCCGCTGGTGGGCAGAACGGCCCGCGGCAAAGCCATTGTCAACCTGCTGGAGCTTACCGAGGGTGAAAAGGTAGCAGCCATCCTGCCCGTTTCGACCTTTGAAGACGAGTATGGCGCCAAAACGATTATGATGGTCACCAAGTTCGGCCGGGTCAAGAAAACCAGCCTCAAGGAGTTCAACCGGCCGCTGAGAAAGGGCAAGAAGGCGTTAACCATCAATGAAGGAGATGAGATTATTGCCGCCCACATGCTGCGGGGCAGTGATACGGTATTTATGATATCTCGAGACGGCATGTCCATCCGCTTTCATGAGTCAGATGTCAGGGCCATGGGCCGCACGGCCGCCGGCGTCAGAGGCATTTCCCTTAAGGGTGACGACTATGTCGTTGGCGTGAACGTCTTGCGCGAAGACAGTGTTAAAACCATCCTGACCGTCACCGCGAACGGCTACGGCAAGCGCAGCCAGGCCGAGGAGTACCGGATCCAGAGACGCGGCGGCAAGGGGATTATGGCAATCAAACGCAGTGCCAGAAACGGCGATATTATCGGCGCCAAGATCGTTGATGACGATCATGAGGTTATCCTGATCGCCGATACCGGAAAAATGATACGCATGCCGCTGGACAACGTCCGGATCATCGGGCGCACCACTCAGGGAGTAAAGCTGATCAACCTCGAGGAGGGTGAGAAGGTCGTCGGCATGGATGTGGTGGAGATCGACAATTCTCAAACCGATCTCGAGCCGGCTGAAGATGTCTAGAAAGATCGGTGTCATCGGTGCCGGCTCCTGGGGCACCGCGCTGGCGCTGCTGCTAGCCAACAAAGGTGAGCAGGTCAGTCTCTGGGGCTATCACCCGGACCATGTCGAGCTGTTGCAAAGAGAGCGCCAAAACAAACGTTATCTGCCTGGGTTCGGCTTTCCACCGAGCCTGACCCCGACGCCATGTATCAGAGATGCGGTAGACCGGGCAGCGATGGTCTGTATGGTAGTGCCCTCCCATGGCTACCGGGATGTGTTTTCCCAGGTTGTTACCCGGGCCCCGGAGCGTGTGATCTACGTCTCAGCCACCAAGGGTATCGAAAACAAGAGCCTGCTCACCATGACCCAGGTAATGGAGCAGTGTATCAAGGAGGCGGCAATACAACCCTCCCCTGCCCTGGCGGTTCTCTCAGGGCCCTCATTTGCCAGGGAGGTTGCCGAGGGGGTGCCGACCGCGATCACCATCGGAAGCAGCGACAGCACCGCCACGCAATATCTCCAGAGCCTTTTCAGCACCGAATTTTTCAGGGTATACACCAGTCGTGACATGATCGGCCTGGAAATTAGTGCCGCCTTGAAAAATATCATCGCCATTGCGGCCGGAATCTGCGATGGGCTTGACTTTGGCAGCAATGCCCGGGCCGCCCTGATCACCCGGGGCCTGGCCGAAATGACGCGTTTCGGAACCGTGCTTGGTGCCGAGCAGCAGACCTTTTACGGGCTGAGCGGTCTCGGGGATCTGGTACTTACCTGCACCGGGGCGCTGAGCAGGAACAGGCATGTCGGTATGGAACTCGGCAGAGGTAAAACGCTGGAGTCGATACTGGGTGAGATGTCCATGGTGGCCGAAGGTGTGAAAACAACCAGGTCCATTTACGACATGGCCCGAAAGCCGAGGTGGAAATGCCGATTCTTGAGCAGGTTTACCAGATACTCTACCAAGGCAAGGACTGCAGAACCGCGGTCAATGACCTGCTCAACAGGGATCTGAAACCGGAATAAAAGGGTTGTCCAATAAGAGGCTCTTTCGAAGACCAGTCGTTACCCTCAAACTCGCTGTGATCGGGTTGTTCCGGCATTTCCTCGCGTGTCCGCGTTGCAGCCATTCCATCACCTTATCAAATTCGCTGCTGAGCTCGGCTAGAACCTTGCCGCGATGGCTTACCTTGTTTTTTTCATCGATGGTAAGTTCAGCAAACGTTTTTTTGCAACGGTTCATAGTAGAAAACCGGATCATAGCCGAAACCATTGTGACCCCTGCGGCTGCTCAAGAACAGTACCATTGCAGGTTGCCTCGTAGGTAAGTGCCGGGCCGGATGGGACGGCGATAGAAAGAACACAGGTAAAAAATGCCTTCCGGTTTGTATTTCCGCTCATTTCTTCAGTAATTTGGCGCAATTTTCGCTGTCACTTGCATTTTCGCCGGCATAACGGGCAGAAGTAGACGCCGGGGTCTCCGCCTAAGGCCTTGACCACCAGGCCGGAATCGTCAGCGATAGCCGGAATACCCAGGACTTTAGCGTAATGGTGTGCCTTTTTATAGGCATTTTCATCAAAGGTTGACCATCTTCCATCACTTCGGGTAGGAACCGAAATCAGAAAGACATTTAATCTCAACCGGAAAATCAGCAATCATTGCTTGAATTCTTTGACTTTATTTTCATTATTGGTTGCCAAAACAACGAGGTTAAACATGGTTTTTCCTTTCTTTTTTCAAGCCTTTTTTGAATCTGTTATCGTATCGTTCCTGTTCACTGTATATGCAGCCGCAATAGGTCTGTCGATAGAGTTCACAGGCGATGGACTCATCAATCCCCTGCTGCCAACCGTCTCTGAAATCACGATACAAAAGAGGCACCGAGACTTGTGTCTGCCGCGTTTTGCGCCTGAGTTCTGATCAGTGTGTGATTCTGATATGTGCTGTAAAGCAGGGTTGAAGAAAAAGAATCAAATCCCCTCTGCCGCCATTGCACCGTTTTTTCAAATCTCATCCGGTAGCACTGCGGCACGTCGGTTCTCTTTGAAAACAACCGCCCTGAGAAACTCACAGCCATAATCCCTTCGATAACGGTTTGATACCAGCGGGTCTGGCAGTTCCGAAAACCCTCCAACCGTTTTTTGAACTCCTGGTAGGGGTGAATGTTCGGGTTGATAAAAGTAGCAGGTGAACCTTCACTCTTCTTCCAGCACCTGTGCAGGATAGAGGAGGCATGGTGCGCAGCAGAGATGTAAAAGAAGAGACATGAGGCTTATATTTTGTACTGTCTTCGGATCGATATTGTACTGGTGGATTTTGTAGTTAATGATTCTCAGGCTGGTATCAAGAAACTCTGCCGTTTTGGTCTGGTTACCATTATTTTTTTTCAGCCCGTCAATAATAAGGTCTTTCTCGAAATTTTCCACCGCCGTGGTAAAAGACAGTGGGTTGCCGCTTGAGGCTGTCTCTGAGACCTGCAGGGTCGGCGGAAGATGAATCCCTTTTATGGACTCACCGTCACAGATCAAGAACGGCCCGTTCCATGCAGTTCTGCAGCTCCCTGACGTTTCCCGGCCAGTGGTACTGAATGAGCAGATCGATGGCTGAAGTCGATATTCTGTTGATTTTCTTCTTGTTTTCCCTGGTGAATTTTTCCAGAAAAAACTCGGCTAGCAGCAGAATATCCGTTCGTCTTTTCCTCAGAGGAGGCATATAGATGGAAAGACATTGAGTCGGTAATAGAGATCTTCCCTGAAAGGCTTCCTTCAGTGACCGCTTTCTCGAGGTCCCGGTTGGTGGCGGCCACCAGTCGGACATCACAGGAAATGGATTTGGTTGAACCCAGGCGCTGAAAACTTCTTTCCTGGACGACATTGAGCAGTTTTACCTGCACAGAGTGGCTGATTTCGCCGATTTCATCGAGAAAAAGGGTTCCCCCTTCAGCCTGTTCAAAACGACCCATTTTGCGCTCATTTGCGCCGGTAAAAGCCCCTTTTTCATGACCGAACAGCTCACTTTCAAGCAGTGTTTCCGGAAGTGCCGAACAGTTGACCACCACAAACGGCTTATCCTTTCTTCTGCCGTTATAATGAAGCGCTTTGGCGACCAGGGTCTTTCCGGTTCCTGATTCCCCTCTCAGAAGCACCGTTGCATTTGAATCTACGACCCGGTGAACCATCTCATAGACATCCTGCATCCTGCTTGAATTACCGATAATATCATTAATTTTATTTTTTTCCGAAAGTTCCCTTTTGAGCTTGAGATTTTCTGTTTGCAGATTTTCCTTTTCACGGTTGACGATCTGAACCCGGCGCACTGTCTGGGCGATTATGCTTGATAAAACGGTCAAAAACTGGAGATCCTTGTGTGGCCTGATTACCAATTCCATCTCTGTAGATTCTGTCGATGCTGAGAGCTCCTATTACCTGTTTTCCATCTTTTATCGGAACGCAGAGAAAAGATCGATTCTGCTCGTTGATATCACCGCGGGACCTGGTTCTGTTGAAAAAAAGAGGTTCCTCGGCAATGTGCGGGACAATAATCGGTTCTCCGGAGGAAACAACTCTTCCGGTAATTCCCTCGCCGATTTTGTATTTTCCCCGTTTTCTTCCCTCTGCCGTTAGTCCGTGGGCAACCTCGATTTCCAGTTTTCCGGTAATTGGGTTGACAATGGTCACCGTCCCGTTTTCCATATCCTTTATTTCAGAGAGCAGTTTCATCGCTTTTTCAAGACACTCGCTGAGCTCAAGAGAGGAGGCGAGTTCTTTGGTGATTTCATACAGACAAGTAAGATCCTGGAGCTGATTGTCAATATCGCTATTATTGCTCATATATCGTGACATGAATATTAAATAGATGTTAACGAAGCAAGAACCAAGTATTTCATAATATGTCTAGTTTTGTTTCTACTCAATATTACAAAAATGTATTAATAATTGGATCGTTTCTGATTTGCGCAGATTACATATTGTTGACAGAATATTTGTGAAATGGTACAAGGATAAAGCCTTTGGAGGGATGGCCGAGTGGTTTAAGGCGGCGGTCTTGAAAACCGTTGTACGAAAGTACCGTGGGTTCGAATCCTACTCCCTCCGCCAGAAAACATTCAGGAGAGATGACCGAGAGGCCGATGGTGCTCGCCTGCTAAGCGAGTGTGGGGATAAAACTCCACCGAGGGTTCGAATCCCTCTCTCTCCGCCATTATACAAAAGCCCTGCTCGAAAGCATCCGAGCAGGGCTTTTTCTTGTCTGGAAAATATCCGGCATTCTTGGTAGAATCGGTGGCTAAAACCCCCAGAGCAGTGAACGTTTAATCCAGCCCTCAAGCCCGCTGTCGTGTTTCACCTGGGCCCACCCTTCTTGCTGTTTTATGGTTTTAAAAACTACTCCGTAATAGGCCTTGCCGACGATCTTATATTTCGTCCCGGGGCCGCTGCGGATATTGATCTTTTTGTTCTCGTCCTTGTTGACTTTAACGATCATATGACCGTTGCTCGAGGTGAGTTTCTTAGATAACCAGCCGCTATCCTTTTCAAAATCCTCAACCTGAACCCAATCACCCTGCTCCTGAAGAACCTGGAGTGGAAAACCACTGCCGTATTTCCATTTGATGGAATATTTGGTGCCGGGCCCGGATCGAAGATTGACATTGTCCCCGGCCACACTGACCATTTCGGCGAGAGCCGAAATCGACAGTGAAAAAATGAACAGAAAAAAAACAATAAACAGCAGTATTTTTTTCATCATGACATATGCATTTTAGTTGGTAAAAAATGTCATTATCAGCCATCCTCATTGAGGATCATGTCGACAATTCGTTCCAGATCATCAAAAGAATAATATTCGATTTCGATCTTTCCCCTGCTCCCATTCTGGTTGATGACACCTGGGAACTGAGCTTGTTTGTCAATTGATTTTCAAATGATTTGCTGACCGATTTGGAGAACTCCTTTTCCTGTTTTCTGCTCATGCGGGATGGATTCTGTCGCGTCTCCCTGGTGAAATTTTTAACCAGTTGTTCGGTCTGCCGAACCGAGAGCTGTTTATCGATCACCTGATCCCGACTTCTTTAAGGGTCGCGGGTGTGCGATCAAGGTGAGCAGCGCCCGGGCGTGCCCCTCAGTCATAGTGCTAGCCAGGATATCCTCTTTAACCATAATCCGGCAACAGCAACAACCGAAGCGCATTGGTTACGGTTGATCTATTTTTACCGACCCTTTTCGCCGTTTCCTCCTGCGTATAACCGAAACGTTCAATAAGATTTTTATATGCCTCTGCTTCTTCGAGGGGGTTGAGATCTGTGCGCTGAATATTTTCAATAAGGGCGAATTCAAGCAGTTCATCTTCGGTCTTCATTTTCTTAACAACAACTGGAACGGTTTTAAGTCCTGCCAGTTTGGAGGCCCGGAGCCTTCGCTCTCCAGCGACTAGATCATATTTCTTCTTGGACAGACGAGAAACGATAAGCGGTTGAATAACCCCCTTCTCCATGATCGACTGGGCAAGTTCGTTCAGTTCATCCTGATCAAAGATCATCCGGGGCTGATGTTTGTTTGGTACAATTTGGTTGATTCCGCACTCAAAGTAATTCTCTTCAACAGCCTGCTCTCCCAAAAGAGCACTGACCCCCTGCCCGCTAATCCTGTTGTTTTCGCCACAATTACTACCTCTGTCGTTTGAGAAATTCAGGAGCCAGTGCGCGGTATGCCTGAGCACCCGTTGATTTCATATCGTACTCCATGATTGTCTTTCCGTGACTTGGGCATTCACTCAGACGAACATTACGAGGAATACGAGTCGTAAAAACCTGATCCCCAAAATGCTGTGATATCTCTGCAGCAACCTGATGTGAAAGTTTGTTCCGTTTGTCGAACATAGTCAGCAGCAGCCCTTCAATATAGAGATTTTCGTTAAAGGACGCTTTTACCGAGCGAACTGTGTTGATTAGTTGCGCCAGGCCTTCCATCGCAAAATATTCGCACTGCATCGGGATCAGAACAGAATCTGCCGCACTGAGCGCATTGACGGTCAGCAACCCCAGGGAAGGGGGGCAGTCAACAATGATATAGTCAAACTCAGCGAGCAGCGGTTTCAGCGCCTTTTTAAGGAACTTCTCTCGATTCTTTTTATCAATCAGCTCAAGTTCAGCAGCAACCAGGTCTATATTGGCCGGCAGCGCAAAAAGTTTTTTGACTTTGGTTTGCTGCACCGCATCTGAAGCTGATAGATCACCACAAAGAATCTGGTAGAGATGCTTTTTCCTGTTGGCGAGCGGAATGCCAACACCGCTTGAGGCATTGCCCTGAGGATCCGAGTCTACCATCAGAACCTTCTTGTTTCTTAAAGCGATGCCACATGAGAGGTTAACGGCTGTCGTTGTTTTACCGACTCCGCCTTTCTGGTTGGCTACGGCGATAACAGTTGCTGCTTGTTTGTTCATCAGAAATAAACCTTGGGCTGAAATGAAACAATGACCGCATAAAGTCTTATAATCCAGCTGTCCCGACGGCTCAAGAAAAAATTAATTTTTTGCGCTGTTTTTTCAAATTAATGTTAGTAATGTAATGAACAGTATCGTGTGGTGGTGGTGCACGATCCAGAAAAACAAAAACATGTTTCACGTGAAACATACCTACCGGAACAGGGATTATGAATTTTCTCGTCATTGGCAGTGGTATTGCCGGCCTTTCATTTGCGTTGCGGGCTGCTCAATATGGCAATGTGACGGTTGTTACCAAAAAAAAAGTTGTCGATAGCGCAACCAACCTGGCCCAGGGCGGCATTGCTGCGGTATTGGACACAGACAATGATACGCTGGATGACCATATCCGTGACACCATGGAAGCAGGTGATGGACTATGTGATGCCGCAGTGGTGGCCGATGTGGTGCGAAACGGCCCTGATCGGGTTCTGGATCTTGTGCGCTATGGCGTTGAATTTGTTAAAGAAAAAAGCAGCCACAAGTTCAGTCTGGGGCGGGAGGGCGGCCATTCTCATCGACGGGTTGCGCATGCCTATGACCTTACCGGACGGGCCATAGAACTCACCTTGCTGGAACAGGCTAAGGATCATCCCCGTATCGAGCTGTTGGAGAACCATATACTGGTCGACCTTGTTGTTGCCCAGCAGGGAGAGCGGCGCCTCTGTACCGGCGCTTACATCTATACTCCTGAATCAGGCGTCAAAGGCTTCGAGGCTGACCAGACCGTATTGTGTACCGGCGGCATCGGTAAAATTTATTTGTATACTTCCAACCCCGATATTGCCACCGGTGACGGCATTGCAGCAGCAAGCAGGGCAGGTGCGGCGGTTGCCAATATGGAATTCGTTCAGTTTCATCCTACCTGCCTCTATCATCCTCAGGCTAAAAATTTTCTTATTTCAGAAGCGGTTCGGGGCGAGGGTGCGCTGCTGTTAAACCATGCCGGAGAGCGGTTCATGAAAAAATATGACCCGCGTCAGGAACTTGCCACCAGGGATATGGTCGCCCGTTCCATCGATCATGAACTTAAAGAGAGCGGTGAGGATTGCGTATTTCTCGATATTCGCCATAAGGATCCAGCATTTATACAGGCGCGCTTTCCCACGATTTATCGTGAGTGTCTGAAATATGGAATCGATATAACAAGTGAACTCATTCCAGTGGTTCCGGCCGCTCATTACCTGTGTGGCGGGGTCCTGGTGGATAACTGGGGAAACAGCACCGTTGCCGGCCTGATGGTGCTTGGTGAAAGCGCCTGCACCGGACTGCACGGGGCTAATCGGCTGGCCAGTAACTCGCTGCTTGAAGCGGTGGTTTTTGCCGAAAAAGCGGCGACCTTCTGTCGGGAGAATCAGACGAAGCTGATCAAATATGATTACCATATCCAGGAACCAATGACTAATGTACGGGAGGGTACCCAACTCGACGAGCAGATTCTGATCAACCATAACTGGGATGTTCTCAGAAGAACCATGTGGAACTATGTGGGGATCGTCAGAAACAGCCGGCGGCTGGAACTTGCCAGACAGCGAATTATTACGATTACCCGGGAAATCGAAGCGCTCTACTCAGGCCATGCGGTAACCCCCAATCTGATTGAAATGAACAATATCGCCCATGTCTCGCTGATGGTAATCGAGTCAGCCAGGCTGAGAAAAGAATCGAGAGGGCTGCACTACAGTTCAGACTACCCTGAGCCCGATGAGAAGCAGCGGCTCTGGACCGTGCTGACCCGGGAGGAATCTTCTCCACCATGGGAATTCAGTGTGGAGCGGTTGCCGTTTAATAAAAAGCAGCAGTGATGTTTTGCACCATGTTCGGGGAGAACTGGTTGCGCTAGCAGTTTGGCATCCAGCGGTTGCAATATTCTTTTCGCACCGGCAAAAGTACAGGTATAGACTGCCTGGATGACAGCATAGCTTTCTTATGGAGCAGATATGAAACTCGCTAAATATTCATTTGGCACGGGAGACCGTTTCGGCCAGCAGGGTGAGGCTCAGTTAGCTGCGGTGCGAAGGGCAGCGGGGCAGGGGGCGGAGATCGCCATCGTCTGGAATAAATCCCATCGTGAACATCTGATCGTCGGCACAAGCCCGGAAGATGTGCGGCATGAGGCGGACCGAGCGATTGAGTCCGCCGGCTGGAAGGGCAGCTACCATGTCGATGCTGACCATATCGGGCTGGCCAATGTCGATCAGTTTATTGAGCCAAGCGATTTTTTTACGATAGATGTGGCTGATTTTATTGGTGAAAAACCTAAAGAGCAGGAAGTGTCCGGCTATCTCGATAGCATGCGCTCCTCACTCGGGGCATTGCCTATCGAAGGAATCGCAAAGCCTATTCAGGTGGATATTGATTTTCTCAGGAGTGTGGCTGAAAAGTACCTGTTCGCCATCCAGCAGGCCTCCCTGATATATCGTTATATTGTCGAAAAGAAAGGGGCTGATAACTTTATCACTGAAATTTCCCTCGATGAAACCCTTGAGGCTCAGATGCCCCAGGAACTCTTTTTTATCCTGGGCGCAATCGCCCATTACCGGATTCCGGCCCAGACCATCGCCCCCAAATTCTCAGGCAGATTCAACAAGGGAGTCGACTACCAGGGGGATGTGACGCGTTTCAACCGTGAGTTCAGCGACGATGTCTGCGTGGTGAGCGAGGCGATGCGCCGTTTTGGCCTGCCAGCAAATCTGAAGCTCAGCGTTCACAGCGGCAGCGACAAGTTTCTGATTTACCCCGGAATTCGCGCTGCACTGAAAAAATTCGAGGTTGGCGTCCATGTCAAGACAGCCGGCACCACCTGGCTCGAAGAGCTGATCGGTCTGGCCGAAGCTGGCGGCGATGCCCGAACGCTGGTGGTTACCATCTATCAGCGGGCCTGTGAACGATTCGATGAACTGTGCGGCCCATACCACTCGGTCATCGATATTGACCGGGCGAAGCTGCCCTCCCCGGAAGTCGTTGCCCGCTGGTCGAGCGACGCTCTCGTGCAGGCAATCAAACACGATCAGAGCTGCGCCGCATACAACAGCAATATCAGGCAGCTTTTTCATGTTGCTTACAAGATCGCAGCAGAAATGGGGGACAGCTACCTCGACGCGCTCAAGGACCATCGCGAGGCGATAGGCCGTAACGTCTGTGATAATCTGTTCGAGAGACATATCAAACCGCTGTTTCTCTAACAGCACCGGGCCAGAACGTTGCGCCACGCTTGTCGAGGGGGGCTGTAGTGGGGCTTGTTGCACTATCAGGCAAAAACAAAACGGGCAGCCAGCAATCAGCGCTGGGTGCCCGTTCTTATATGGCGTCCCCAACCGGATTTGAACCGGTGTTGCCGGCGTGAAAGGCCGGTGTCCTGGACCTGACTAGACGATGGGGACCTCATTTTTTCTGGTGGGTCGTGTTGGACTCGAACCAACGACTCTCTGCTTAAAAGGCAGATACTCTACCGACTGAGTTAACGACCCTGTGAAGCGAAGTTTTATACAAACTCGCAGAATCAGTGTCAAGAAAAAACGTCTCCCTGTTCTTTAGCATCTCGATGGCTTCTGGTCAAGGGTTTGCGGGGACTTCAAGGCCCGGAGCAGGGCTTGAGAAAGCAGTCCAGCAAGCGCTCATTTATTCCAGCCTCATCATGTGCACATCTGGTTTTTATAGCGCCTGAAGCGGCACGATGCATAAATTATTCTTTGTTTGAAAGCGATGCTGATGCTATAAAGAGTGTCTTGACTTGGGGCTTCGCTGCATTCTTCGATCACCCAGGCAGAACTGCTTTTCAGATACATCTTATTTGCTGCGTCAAAGGGAGTGGATTCTATGAGTTTTATTGCAGGATCAGCGAGTTTCGTACGCTTTTCGATAGAAGGAGAATTGCCGGACAATCCGCTGGATTTCATTGCTGAACGGATTCGTGCTTATTCATTTGCCGATATTGATGACAACTTCGAAGAATATTCGATCGGCTGGGTATCCGTTCTGAACATGTTTGATGCCGCCTTTGCATACGCCTCCTATTTGAATGGAGACTATGTGGTTCTATCGCTTCGGGTGGATGAGCGCAAAGTCTCGCCGGCGATTTTAAGAAAATTTGTCCTGAAGGAAGAAGAGCGGGTGAAAAGGGAAAAACAGACTCCCCAAACTGAGCAGAACCGAACGCAGCTGAGATCAAAGAGCGGATAAAGACCGAACTCATCAGAAAGGCTATCCCGATGCCGTCGGTGTATGATCTGTGTCTGGAATCTGTCGGAATCGACGGTGCTATTTTTTCTCCACCAACAAGAAGGCCCATGCGCTGCTCGAAGATTTCTTCAAGGACTGCTTTGGCCTGCTTTTGCTGCAGCAGATTCCCTATGTCACGGCGGAGCATCTTCTAGTGGAAGAACAAGGCTGGCCCAGTTGGAGCATATCGCTCCTGAAATTTTTGTCTGAGACGGCCGAGGACAACGTCGATATCAATATGGTGAGCGTTTCATGGATTTAGTAGATCTGATTGCTGAAAAACGGTTTCTCGGACAGGAGTTTCTGACCTGGCTCTGGTGGAAAAGCGAAGAGCGGGGCGGCAGTGTGAGTCTGCCCGGGCCAGGGGGATATTACGGTTGTCTTTGAAAAGCATATGCTGCTGGAATACGGTGAGGCTGAGTCCAGTGAAAAACTTGTCTGTATCGGGTTTGCAGACCGAGCTGAAGGAGGCGAGAACGGGCCTGAGCATCGGTAAGAAACTGGAACAGGCCCGCATTCAGATTGTCAAAGACGAGCTACGAATATAATTTGACGCTTGGCGCGGCGCTGTTTGAGTTCCGAAATGTGAGCCTGCCGAAAACGTGGCAACCGAGTCAGCCGGTCAGGGAAGACAGCCTTCCGAAGAGGAAATCGAAGGCATGATCCTTGAACGGATTTTTCTGTTCGAAGAACTGGTGCGGATTGTCAATGATCTGTTCAGGATGTTTGTCAATATCCGGACCTCTGCGGACTGGCAGGAAGAGTTGGAAAAAATCAGAGCCTGGGTTCATGATCGGCAAATAATGTATGAAGTCAAATAATTAGTAAGGTTCAAAAGACAAGATATCATGGAGTTTGAAACCGTAATCGGGCTGGAGATTCATGCCCAGCTGAAAACAGATTCGAAAATTTTCTGCGGCTGTTCGACCTCGTTTGGTTCACCGCCCAATACCCACACCTGTCCGGTATGCCTCGGCATGCCGGGAAGCCTGCCGGTCTTGAATAAACAGGTGGTTGAATTTGCCATAAAGATGGGCCTGGCGACCAACTCGAAATCAACAAAATCAATCAGTTTGCCCGGAAAAACTATTTTTATCCCGATCTGCCCAAAGGGTACCAGACTTCGCAGTTCGACAAGCCGATCGTCGAAGCAGGCTTTATCGAGATCGAGGTTGATGGGCGGCACCAAGCGCATCGGCATCACCCGGATGCATATGGAAGAGGATGCCGGGAAGCTGATCCACGATGAGGGGGAACCGGTCTCCTATGTCGATCTGAACCGTACCGGAACACCGCTGCTGGAAATCGTCTCGGAGCCGGATCTGCGTTCTGCCCGAGGAGGCCTCTGCCTACCTGAAA
This sequence comes from uncultured delta proteobacterium, assembly GCA_963707715.1. Taxonomy (GTDB): domain Bacteria; phylum Desulfobacterota; class Desulfobulbia; order Desulfobulbales; family Desulfocapsaceae; genus JABDQA01. Next base: position 12,718 of record CAVPRJ010000011.1, on the reverse strand, counting down.
AAGATCCACGCCATTCTCCGGTATCTCGATGTCTGCGACGGCAACATGCAGGAGGGCAGTTTTCGCTGCGATGCCAACATTTCCCTGCGGCCGGTCGGCCAGAAGGAGTTCGGAACCCGAACCGAGCTGAAGAACATGAACTCGTTTCGCAATGTCCAGTCTGCGCTTGAGTACGAGGTGCGGCGGCAGCGCGATATCCTTCTCGAGGGCGAGCAGGTTGTTCAGCAGACCCTGCTGTGGAATCCCGATACCGGAAAAACAGAGACCGATGCGCGGCAAGGAGGATGCCCATGATTACCGATATTTTCCCTGTCCGGACCTGATTCCGGTGGAGATCGATGAGGCCTGGATCGAGCAGATCCGCAAAACGCTGCCCGAACTTCCCGATCAGAAGAAGCAGCGTTTTATCAGGGAGTATCGATCTTTCCGAATACGATGCGCTGATTCTGACCGAGTCACGAGAGCTGGCCGACTACTTCGAAGCGGCCGCTGGCCGGGGGCGCACCGCCCAAAAAGATCTCCAACTGGATGATGACCGAGCTGCTGCGCGAGCTCAAGGGAGCAGAAATCGGTTCACTGCCTGGTCACGCCGCGAACAGCTTGGCGGCCTGCTGGAGATGGTCGAAACAGGCACAATCAGCGGCAAGATCGCCAAAACGGTTTTTGCAGAGATGCTGGTAAGCGGCAAAAGATCCGCAGACAATCGTTAAGGAAAAGAATCTGCTGCAGGTATCCGATGAATCCGAGCTGCTGGCGATGGTAAAGGACATCATTGCAGCAAATCCGGGACAGGCAGAGGATTTTCGTGACGGTAAAACAAAGCTGATGGGCTATTTTGTCGGGCAGCTAATGCAGAAGACCAAGGGAAAAGCGAACCCGAAACTGGCAAACAAACTGTTTAACAAGGAGCTTAGCCGGTAATAGGTTTCCGGAAAAATGGACAAGGAGCATTGGCAGAAGAAAGGGGCCGGACACCGGGAGCGTCTGCGGGAGCGATTCCTGGAGCGCGGGCTCGACGGTTTCAGTGATGCGGAGGTGCTTGAACTGCTCCTCTCCTTTGGAACGCCGCGTAAAGACTGCCAAGGACCCGGCACGTGCCCTGCTGAGCCGGTTCTCGTCTTCTGCCGCGGTGCTCGATGCCGCCCCGGGAGCTCCTGGAGATCAAAGGGGTCGGTCCGAAAAACAGCTTTGCCCTCTCCTTCGTCAAAGCAGTGGCAAACCGTTATCTCCAGCAGCGGCTGCAGCAGAAATCCTATCTCAATTCCTCTGCAGTGGTATGACTACCTGGTGCACTCCATGAGAGGGCTCAAGGTTGAGGTCTTTACGGTTATCTATCTCGACTCGTCCCTGGTATTATCGATACGGAGATTGTTGCGGAAGGAACGCTCAACGTCAACAGCGTCTATCCGCGTGAGATCGTCAAGCGGGCGCTTCCGCACCATGCCGCGGCGCTGGTCGTTGCTCACAATCATCCTTCCGGATCCCTGAACCCTCCCCCCAGGACCGTCTGCTGACCAAAAGCCTCTACCTGGTCTGTTCAATGATGCAGATCAGGCTGCTGGATCATCTGATCATCGGCGATGGCCATTTCAGTTTTGCCGATAATGGCATCATCGCCGAAGCGGCCGCCTGGAGCGCCTCGGTGACCGGTGCTGCAGATTCGCCGGCCGCTCAGTGAACTGTCTGTATCTGCATATTCCGTTCTGCCGCTCGAAATGTCTGTATTGCTCGTTTTCCTCGTTCAGCGGTCTTGAATCGCTGTATCAGCGCTATTGCGCGGCCCTGCATCAGGAAATCAGAGCACTCAAGGCCGAGGCCTGCGCCCCGCTTGACTCCGTTTTTATCGGGGGCGGGACCCCGACCGTGCTGAAGCCTGACGAGCTCGCTTCGATACTGACGTGCTGCCGCGAAACGCTGGGCTTCGCCCCAGATGCTGAAATCAGCCTGGAGGCGAATCCGGGAAGGCTTGGCTATGATGCTCTGTACCGCCTGCGGCAAAGCGGATTCAACCGGATTTCCTTCGGGGTGCAGTCCTTTGACGATCGGGAACTGCAGGGGCTCGGCCGGCTGCATACGGCGGAAAAAGCCCGGCGGGTAGTGGAAGAGGCCCGGCGGGCAGGCTTTGACAACCTGAGCCTCGATCTGATGTACGGTCTGCCGGACCAGAGCTGCGAGTCCTGGCTCGATACCCTGGAACAGGCCCTTGCGCTCCAACCCGAGCACCTCTCCGCCTATCAGCTCAGCATAGATGAAGGCACCGTTTTTCATGACCGTGCGGCGTCAGGAGTCCTCAACTTTCCTGGGGAAGCAGAGATTGAACGGATGGATCGGGTGACCCGGGAGCTGTGCCGGGCCGCCGGCCTGGTTCAGTACGAGATCTCCAATTTCGCCCGGGATGGCCTCGCTTGCCGGCACAACCTCAACTACTGGCGCAACGAAACATATCAGGCCTGCGGCGCCGGGGCGGTGAGCTATGTCGGGGGCGTGCGGGCCAAACGCTGGTCTGACCCATTGCATTACTGCAGGCAGCTGGAGCAGGGTGGCGTGCTGTTCGAGGAGTCCGAAACGCTTGCATCTTACGCCTCCTTCCGGGAAAGCGTAATTATGGGGCTGCGGCTTCTGGACGGGATCTCCGAAGCGCGCCTGGCAGAGCGCTATGGCCTGCAAATTAAAGAGGTGTATCCCACGGAACTGGCGAAGCTTATTAAGCAGGGGTTTGTGCTGCGCGAAAAGGGCCGTATCAGGCTCAGTGAAAAGGGGCGGCGGCTGGCCAACCAGGTAATGGCACTGCTGGTTTGATTGGTTCCGATGCTAGCGCCGGTGCTTTTCAACCGTGGAAAAATTAAGGGCGGCATGGATGGTGAACAGCGGGAAGATCAGGGCCATTAAAAAAATGTTCAATACCGGCAGCATGCCGATTGCGGCGGGTACCAAGCCCAGCCGGAAGCTGTGGCCAGCATGATTTCTGAGCCAGGAAAGTTTACGGCCCAGCCCCCAGCGCCTGCGGGAGGCGGGATAATCGATGAACATCAGGGTAGAGTAATAGGTGTAGATCAGAAAGACCGATATCTGGCCAATGACCGGCACAAACCCGATGAGCAGCGCAATCACCGTGACCACCAGGCCAAACAGTGCAATTTTGAGCCCCTCGAAGAGATCTTTGGCAATGCCTGCCAGGGTGAACCCGTCATCTTCGTCGAACTGCTCGCCCCAATAGAGTTTTTCAGCAGCGTTGCTTAAAAATCCGTAGAGCGGGGTGGTGAGCGTATAGGCCAGCAGGAAGGCGAGGAAAAAGGCGATAATACGTGAGACCAGGATAAAGAGATATTTCCCGGCCAGCCAGCCTGGGTACTTGATCCAGTACCACCAGGAGTCGCGCATCGGGGCCGCTTCGAAAAAGGAGCCGGTGAGGCTGTCCAGGGCGCCGGTGGTCAACTGGAAGCCGAGCCAGGTCAAAGCCACGGTGAGCAGGACCAGGAGCAGCGACCAGCCCAGTAAAACTTTTTTGCTCAGCAGAAAAGACAGGGACGCAGACAGGGCGATCGAAGGAGGAGGGGGCTGACGGTCGGGCATTCGGCTCCTGTGTTCGGACATTGGTTTCTGGGGAAACAGGTTGTTTTTATGTGGAAAATTCTTAACAAGCTCCAGCACAGTTGTTACTGTTGCTCTTAACATAGGCATGGACGGTTCGGAGTAAAGGCTACCTTGAAAAATTGTCTTTTTGCCCAAACTAAAGCGTTGCCCGTGAAAACTCTATCCTCGGACGTGGCTCTATGGCTGTGGTAAAATTTTCACGCACGCCCTGATTTTGAACTAAAATCCTCCTGGTGCAAAACAGTCAAACGAGCGATAAGCGTTTTTCAACGATACCGATATGGTTGTCTCAAAAAAAGGAAAAAACAGGCACTATTCCTGCCGGGAATGCGGGTTTACCAGCATCAAATGGCTGGGCCGCTGTCCCGACTGCGGGGCGTGGGACGCTCTGGAGGAGCAGCGTCTGTCCAATCAGCAGCTCGCGCCAGTGAACGATTATGTCAAACCCCAGCCCCTGACCAGGCGACCGGAGCAGGATTTCGGTCGGGTCCGGACCGGCATCGAAGAGCTGGACCGCGTCCTGGGTGGAGGAATCGTCGCGGGATCGGTAATCCTGATCGGCGGCGACCCGGGAATCGGTAAATCGACGCTGCTGCTGCACATGCTCTCGGCGCTCGCTTCCCAGGGAAAGCGGGTGCTCTATGTCTCAGGCGAGGAATCGGCCCATCAGATAGACATCAGGGCGGAACGGCTCGCAGCCCTGCATGAAAACCACTATCTGGCCACCGAGAACTCGGTTGAAACGATCATCGCGATGGCGGCGGAAATGAAACCGGCTCTGCTGGCGGTCGACTCCATTCAGACACTGGTCAGCGGGGATCACGCGTCGGCTGCGGGCTCGGTCACCCAGGTGCGCGAGTCGGCGGCCCGGCTGGTCGAAATTGCCAAGTGCACAATATTCCGGTGGTCCTTGTTGGTCATGTCACCAAGGAAGGGACCCTGGCCGGACCCCGCATTCTTGAGCATATGGTGGACACGGTGCTTTACTTCGAAGGCGATCGAAACCATGCTTTCGGATGCTCAGGACCGTCAAGAACCGGTTTGGCTCAACCAATGAGATCGGGGTTTTCGAAATGAAGGAGGAAGGGCTGGTTCAGGTGAACAACCCGTCGGAATTATTTCTGGCAGAGCGTCCGCTGGACGTGGCCGGCTCGGTCGTTCTGCCGTCCATGGAAGGAACCCGGCCGATCCTCGTCGAGGTCCAGGCCCTGGTCAGCCCGACCAATCTGGGAACTGCCCGAAGAACGGCGATCGGTGCCGATCCGCAGCGTCTGGCGCTGCTCTGTGCGGTCCTTGAAAAAAAGGGCGGCATGGACCTGTACGGACATGATATTTTTTTAAACATCGCCGGCGGCATACGGATTGACGAACCGGCGCTGGACCTGGGCGTCATTGGCGCGCTGGCCTCATCGATGCTCGAAAAACCGATCGAAGCGGATACCGTGGTCTGCGGTGAGGTCGGACTGGCCGGTGAGATTCGGGCGGTCGCCAATATGGAGCTGCGACTTAGAGAGGCCGACCGGCTTGGATTTACCAGCTTTGTGATGCCGAAAACAAATGTTGACCGATTGGTGATCGGGGCAAAAAGGTTCGAGTCCATTTGCTCCCTGTTGCGACAATCCAGGAATTTCTTGAACTTTTCAAATAAGGAAACAGAGGGAGAAGGGATGGATTTTAAAAAGTTGATCGTACAGAGCTGGCATAACACCTTGAATTTTATTGGCCCGCTTTTGCTGATGACACTTGTTCAGCTGATCCTGATCATCGTCAGCCTTGGTATCCTGGCGCCGGTAACCACCGCCGGCTACGTTCAGTCGCTGCTGCGGGCGGTTCAGGAAGAGCGGAAACCCGAGGTCGGGGATCTGTTTTCTCAGATGCGGCTTTTTCTGCCGCTGTTTATCTTTTCGCTGCTCGCGGTTATCGCCTTCTTGATTGGTTTTACGCTGCTGGTTCTGCCCGGATTTGTGGTCATGGCCTTTGTTGCCTTTGCCGCCTTTTACCTGATTCCGCTGATGACGGATCAGAAACTTGGACTGTTTGATGCCCTGAAAATGTCGTGGGATAAGGCGCTGCAAGCACCCGTCAGCGATCACATTATTGTGGTCATCATCTACCTGGTGATCATGTCGCTGGGCTCTTCATTGCCGTTTGCGTTTCTGATTACCCAACCGATGGCCACGTTTATTCTGGTGGGTGCCTACCAGGAGCGGGTGCTCGGCCTGGAGGCTGGCGGGGGAGCTGCAGCCCGACGTCGAGCGTGACACTCGTCTGACGCGACCGATGCCAAGGATATAATTGAACATACCGATAAAACTGCTGACCCGGAGGCGCCCTCTTCTGATATCGCAGAACAAGATGATGTCAGCGATGAGACGGCCTCAGACAAAGGACCCCCATCATGAGGATAGAGCCATGCAAACCCAAAAAAGCGATGCGCACCAGGAGCACCATCAGGCCGAAGACCCGCAGGTATGTTTTACCGTCGGCTTAATCTTTGTGGCGGTGCTGGCGGCGATATATCTGTTGGCTATGTTTAACTGAAGTGGTGCGCAGGCTCGAGCGTTTCAGCAGGACGGTCTGCGTGCCCGGGCTGTTGCCAAAACACTTTTTTGTCATAGTGTTTGAGGAGTTTACTGATAAGCTGTTTTCATGCTTTTAATTCTAACCAGGAGATCGAATATCGATGGCTGATGAAACAACCATTCTGAATCTCGACGAAGATACCGAGGTGGAGCAGGAGGGGCAGGCTAGTGGCAATCAGCAACTACTGCTCGCGCAGGATGTTCTCCCTGAGGCGCTGCTGATCATCCCGCTTTTTGATCGGCCGATGTTTCCTAAAATGATGGGGCCGATCATGGTCGAAGACCCGCGCATTCAGAAAACGATTCTTGAGGCCCAGCAGCAGGGGCTGCCCAATTTATCTGGGGCTGCTTCTGGTCAGGCCCGCCGAATCCGGAATTGCCAGCACCCCGAGGCCATGGAAGATTTTTTTTCAGTCGGTGTGGCGGCCAAAGTTGTAGCAGATTTCGCCGCCCGGCACGATCAGCCACTTCAGCTTGTCGCCCAGGCCCAGGAACGTTTCAGCGTCAAGAAACTGATCAGGGAAAAGCCGGTTTTCAGGGCCCTGGTCAGTTATCCTTTCGAAGGAATTCCGGAATCGACTGACGAGCTGAAGGCCTATTCGGTGGCCATTATTGACTGCATCAAGGAGCTTGTCACCCTGAACCCGCTTTTCAAGGAAGGGCTCGATCTGCTCCTTGAGCGGATTAATGTCAGCGACCCGAGTGCCCTTGCCGATTTTGCCGCCTCGATGACCACCTCGTCAGGGGCTGAACTGCAGGTGATCCTCGAAACATCCGGTGCAGAAGCGCCTGGAGAGGTGTCTGATCCTGCTGAAGAAAGAAATAGAAATCTCGAAGCTCAAGGCCGATATCTCGAAACGAATCGAAGAGCGGCTGTCCAAACAGCAGCGTGAATTTTTCCTCAAACAGCAGTTGAAGGAAATAAAGAAGGAGCTGGGACTTGCCAAGGACGATACCGAAAGTGAAGTTGAAAAATTCGAAAAACGGCTGAAAAGCTGCACGCCTTCCCAGAAGCCCAGGAACGGATTAACGAAGAACTTGAAAAGACTGAAACTTCTTGAACCGTCCTCGGCCGAATTCAATGTAACCAGGGCCTATCTCGACTGGCTCACGGTCCTGCCCTGGGGTGTCTACACCAAGGACAACTACGATATCACCAAGGCGGCGCGGATACTGGACCGGCGATCATTACGGTCTTGAAGAGGTCAAAGAGCGCATTCTCGAGCTGATCTCAGTTGGCATCGTCAAGGGTGATCTTGTCTGGCTCGATTATCCTGCTGATTGGTCCGCCCGGTGTGGGCAAGACATCGATCGGCCAGTCGATTGCCAGAAGTGTCGGCCGGAAGTTTTATCGTTTTTCCCTTGGGCGGCATGCGTGACGAGGCCGAAATCAAGGGTCATCGACGAACCTATATCGGGGCCTTGCCGGGCAAGTTCATGCAGGCAATCAAGACCTGCAAGACGGCAAATCCGCTGATCATGCTGGATGAAATCGACAAAATCGGGGCAAGCTTTCCGCGGTGATCCCGCCTCGGCGCTTCTCGAGGTGCTGGATCCGGAACAGAACCAGGATTTTCTCGATCATTACCTTGATGTCCGCTTTGATCTTTCCAAAGTTCTGTTTATCTGTACCGCCAACCAGATGGAGACGATTCCCGGTCCGCTGATCGACCGCATGGAGATGATTCGGCTGCCGGGCTATATCCAGGCTGAAAAGGTCGAAATCGCCAGGCGGCATCTGATTCCCAAGCAGCTCAACCTGCATGGCCTGACCAAAAGTCAGGTAAGCATTGCTAAACCGGTGATGCGGGCCATTGTCGAAGGCTATGCCCGGGAAGCAGGGGTCAGGGATCTGGAGAACCGGATCAAGAAAATCCTGCGAAAGGTCGCCAAGGAATTTGTCAACAATCCGCAGGAAGGTGATCGATCAAAAAAGCCGATCTGCCGGAACTGCTCGGTAAGAAGGTCTTTTCCGATGAGAAAATTTTCCGCAAACCCCGGGTCGGCGTGATAACCGGGCTGGCCTATACCAGTATGGGCGGAACCACCCTCCATATCGAAGCGGCCGCCGTATCCACCGGCACGGCCGGTTTCAAACAGACCGGACAGCTCGGCCAGGTGATGATCGAATCATCGGAGATCGCCTACAGCTATGTTCGTTCACTGTTCGGTAAAGATGCAAAAAGACGCTCGATTTTTTCCGCACGAATTTTATTCACCTGCATGTTCCTGCCGGAGCGACCCCGAAAGACGGGCCGTCGGCCGGTATCACCATGGCCTGCGCCCTCTATTCGCTTGCCATAAGCAAACCGATGATCGCCACTACCGCCATGACCGGAGAGTTGACGCTGAGCGGCCTGGTCATGCCGATTGGCGGGGTCAAGGAAAAAATCATTGCCGCAACCAGGGCCAAGCTCAAACAGGTTATCCTGCCAGAGGATAACCAGGAGGATTTTGAGATGCTGCCCGACCACATCCGCGGGGGGGTGGAAGCCGCGTTCGTAAAAACATTCAAGGATGTGCTTGCTATCTGCTTCCCAGGCAAGTAGGCCGATATAAAAAAACCGCGGAGCAGAACCGGGCCTCAAGCCCGGTCTGCTCCGCGGTATCGCCGCAGAGAAGTGCCCTTATCCAGTCCCTTGCCTAATTGTTTCTCAGCACGACATAGCGGCTGCCTTCGCCGTAGCGGATCCTTAACAGTACCCGGTTTTTGTTTTCCGACTGCTGCATGATGTCGGCCAGTTCTTCGAGGCTGGTCACCTTGATCTTTTGCACTTCTTCGATCAGCATGCCCGGCTTGAGCCCGATTTCATCGGCTGCACTCCCGGCTTCCACCTCGCTGATGACGACCCCCTGACGTTCCTGGTAACCGAACTGCTCGGCCAGATCGGGGGTGAGTTCCTGGACCACGAGCCCGAATGTACCCAAGCGGGTTCTGGCTCGGCCCGCTCTGGGCGAAACTGCCGAAATCGGCTGGCTGTTCCCCGATGGTGACCTTCAGCTCAGTCTCCTTCCGTTTCCCTGACGACGTGCAGGCGCACCTCGGTGCCCGGTATGGTCTGGGCGATGCGATTGCGCAGATCCTGGGCATCCTTGAGTTCGATATCTTCGAGTTTGAGGATCACATCGCCCTGCTTCATACCGGCCTTGTCCGCCGGGGAATCGGGCTGGACGTCGCTAACCAGGATACCGCCTGCCTTGTCGAGGCCGAATGACTCGGCCAGATCCTCATTTACGTCCTGGATGGCGACACCGAGCCAGCCCCGGGTCACCTTGCCGTGTCTTCTGCAGCTGCTCGTTCAATGGACTTGGCCATATTGATCGGGATCGCGAAACCGATTCCCATGTAGCCGCCGGTCCGGCTGTACAGGGCCGAGTTGATGCCGACCACCTCGCCGTGGATGTTGAGCAGCGGTCCGCCGGAGTTGCCGGGGTTGATGGCCGCGTCGGTCTGGATGAAATTTTCGTATTCGTTGATGCCGACGCTGCTGCGCCCGGTGGCACTGACGACACCGACGGTGACGGTCTGGCTCAGGCCGAACGGGTTGCCGATGGCGATGACCCACTCGCCGACCTCCAGCGTCTCGGAGTCGCCGAGGCGGACCATCGGCAGATCGTGGTCAACATCGATTTTGATCAGAGCGACATCCGACTGCGGATCGCTGCCGATGAGTTCGGCCTCGACTTCCGGTTGTCTGACAAGGTCACGGTGATCTTGTCCGCATTTTCAACCACATGATTGTTGGTCAGGATGTGGCCTTCCGTTGCTGATGATGAAGCCGGAGCCGGCGCCCTGTTGCTGACGTTTGCGCGGCTGCTGTGGGTCCTGCTGCGAAACTGCGGTCCGAAAAAGCGTTCGAAAAAAGGGTTGTTGAAAAATTCCTGATACTCCTGGGCTGCTCGTACCGTGCTCTCCACCTGGATGTGGACCACAGCCGGTTTTACCTCTTGACCACCTGGCAAAAGGCCTTGGCCGAACGATCGAGAAGTTCGACTGCCGATTCCTGTTTTGAGCCTGCACGATAACAGGGTGTCAGCAGCAGAAGCGATGAACACAAGAACGATAAATAGCCTTGGTTGGCCGTATCTGGCGCATGATGCTCATGATGTTCTCCATTGACTTGGTGTTGCCGGCCTTGAGGTAGTACCGGGTCTAAAACTTGCCTGTTCTGCATGAAACAGTAAACGGATGGCTGCAGGCGGTCAAGAAAGATTACTGAATTGTAATCTTCAGGGTATTGCAGCGCTATGCAGAACCCGGCCCCGCCGCGGTCTTTAGGACCCCGATTGGGACGGGAGGCGCCGGATCAGGTTCTGATCATCTCGGCAATCTGAAAGGCGACTTCAAGGCTCTGTTCAGCATTCAGTCGCGGGTCGCAGGTGGTCTGGTAGTTGAGTTTGAGGTCGTCGTCGACGATGTTCGCGGGCGCCGCCGATGCATTCGGTGACATTTTCTCCGGTCAGCTCGAAATGGACGCCGCCCGGTATGGTGCCTTCAGCCCAGTGGGTTTCGAAAAAACTGGTTACTTCAGAGAGAATTTCATTGAAGTTTCGCGGTCTTATGGCCGCTTTCGGCGGTATAGGTGTTGGCGTGCATCGGATCGCAGCTCCAGACGATATTTCGTCCCTCCCGTTTCATCTCCCGCAGCAGCGGCGGCAAAACCTTTTCGATCTTCTGCGTGCCGAGCCTGGTGATCAGGGTTATGCGGCCCGCTTCATTCTCCGGGTTTAAAATATCAAGCACTCGTCTTTATGTCGTCGAGATCGTAGTCGGGACCGACCTTGACGCCGATCGGGTTCAGGACGCCGCGAAAAAATTCAACGTGGGCGCCGTCCGCCTGCCTGGTGCGTTCGCCGATCCAGAGCAGATGGGCGGAGCAGTCGTACCAGTCGCCGGTGGTCGAATCGATCCTGGTCAGCGCTTCTTCATAGGCGAGGAGCAGGGCCTCGTGCGAGGTAAAGAACTGGGCCTGGTTATCTGCGGGGTATCCATCGAAATGCCGATGGTATCCATGAACTGGATGGCCTGGTCAATCTGTTTGGCCAGGCGGTCGTAGGAACGGCCCATTGGTGATTGGGCGACAAACTCCTGGTTCCAGGCCTGGACCCGGTGCAGGGCGGCAAAGCCGCCACGGGTAAAAGCGCGCAGCAGGTTCAGCGTCGAGGCTGCCATATTGTAGCCGTTGAGCATTCGCTTCGGGTTCGGGGTCCGGGCTGTTTTTGTCGGCTTGGCATCGTTGACCATGTCTCCGCGGTAGGAGGGCAGGACGAGATCGCCGACCTGTTCGGTATCGGAAGATCGCGGCTTGGCAAACTGCCCGGCAATACGGCCGACCTTGATGACCGGTACTCCGCCTGCATAGGTGAGGGTAATGGCCATCTGCAGGAGAACCTTCAGGGTTTCTCTGATTTTTGGCGCACTCACCTGGGAAAAATTTTCCGAGCAGTCACCTCCCTGCAGCAGAAAGGCCTCCCCCGTGACCGCTTTGGCAAGAAGCGCCTTGAGCGAGCGTATCTCACCGGCAAAGACCAGGGGCGGCAGGCGGTTCAGTTCTTTCAGCACCTTGTCCAGTGAGCCGTTGTCCGGGCCAGCTCGGGCTGCTGGTGGGCGGGTAAAGGTCTTCCAGCTTGATGTGGTCCAGTTTTGTTCTGGTGGTGCCATAATATTCCTCGGTTAGTGGTACTGTTCTCGATGAATCTTGAAAAGTGAAATTTTAAAGTTCGTATAAGTTAAATGCCAATACAGCAGCGTTCCAGGTCAAAGGCATTGAGAATGCGCTGTTCCCGTAGCCTTTTGCCTCATCCTGGGGCGGAAGAAAAACAAGGTGCGGCAAGAGACGCAACAGCCTCCTGCCGATCTGGAATGGACTGCATTCCTTCCGTCAATACTTTTGCAGTGACGGTGTCCAGCAACAGAGCATCGCGTGCGTTGGTAACCACCGCCAGCGGAATCCGGTAACTGCTGTTGAGAAGACGTGCTGCAGCAAGTGCCGAACGTTCACGGCTGACGAGCGATCCGGGTCCGTAGCGGATGATCATGAACTGTCTGCCGTCAAGCGTAACCGTCAGGTCAATCGTCGATCTGACGAAGTTACGGGTGAACAGGGTCTCGATAAAGAGGCGGGGTTCAAGTTCCTGCCTGCGATAGCCAAGCGTTTCAACCATCATTTTGCTGATCTGCTGGCGAAGGCGCTCATCGTCAGTATCGGTCAGTTCTTCGCCGGTCAGATAATCCTGCAGCGTACCGTATACCAGGTGGTGAGATAGATGTTCCGCCATGAGATTTCATGCAGCACTGCATACTGCCGGTAGTCAGCGCGCCTGTCAATAAAAATAATATGACCAATAATAAGGATGAACGGGAAGAAAACAATCAGCTAGGCTTCTGATTCCTGCCGACACCAGCGGAAATTGGCCTTTATCGCTGTTCGATGAACGGGTAGTCAACCAGCTCCGGCGTTACGCCGATCGCCCGATCGATGCGGGCCAGCGCCGTCAGATAGTTGTAGAAGGTGACGACCAGGTTGGACTGGTTTTCGGTA
>CAVPRJ010000010.1:0-155377 GCA_963707715.1 uncultured delta proteobacterium | reverse complement strand
TGTCCATCCGCGGCAGGCGCCGCACCTGGCGGGAGTAGAGCTGGGTCCAGGGAATCGACGGGTCGAGGATCTGGTCGAGACCGCGGCCGGGATCTCGATCCGCGACGCGGAAGAGCGGAGCTCGCGAATCAGCCGCCGCACGGCGCGATCCCACCGGGCGACGGGCACGTCGAGCCGGCGGTCGAGCTCGGTCAGAGTCATGGATCGGTTGGCCATCTCTAGCACCCGGGAGATTCGAGCCGGCGGCGGCGCCGGACGCACTGATACGGAAGCACCGACGGGAGTTTCGTCCCGAACCTCCGGAATCGCCGCGCACGGCGCGGCAGCCGGTGGCCCGTCGGTCTCCGAGCACGACAAGGAGGCATCCAAATCCTTTACACCATTTATCAAGATCACACTGACTACCAGAATTACACCTGTATTTGCAGCAATGGCAGTATATAGACTCTGTCAAATCCCTGTTGATCCATCACTACTAAAACTCCCACAGGATGAAGAGTTCAAGGCTATACGTGAACTATGCAGGGATCATAACGAAACTGTACTTAATGAAAACCTAAGAAGGCTCGTATCTGGCTTCCACTACCATAGAGAGGTCAACTATATTCTTAAATTTAGTCGTGATTTGAATTTGGAAGAGATGGTTGCTGTTCAGCCCATGCCATCAGGGAATCAGGTATTGGGAAACCGACTCATGGATTTGCTGTGAGATTATGTACCATCAATTGTTTCTGGATCTTAACCAATGGAACAATCATCATCCCTGATTCTCTCCATATTCTGGCTGTAGTGTCTGCTCCTGAGATGTTTGGGAGAGCAAGGAGAGCATACAGAGGACATTTTACCAATACGGTCAAGGTGTTTCATCAAATGTTGAGTCAAAAGCCAGAGAAGAGGTGCTGTTGAGGGTGATAAACAGGAACAATATCAGGATCAGAAAGAATATTCTAAAACGACAACAACACTGGAGCATTCAGCTATATGAAATGACTCAGGAGAGAAAAGCATCCATTTGTAATTGGGCAAAATATGTTGCTAATGATCGGGATCAATTTGCTGATTGTATCATCCACCAACTGTTCGACAATTCCAAGATACATACTTCTTTAAATCGTTTAGCGGATGAGTGTACGGCTGATGAAGCCCCGGCAATAATCAAACGAATCGACCTGTAAGAGAAAAATGAGCATGATCACTACAGAATTGTTGTCTGAAATCAAACGTCATTACAGACTACGATGGATGGGGACTCACGGTGTCATTCATCGAGATCAGGTTGTCGAGTGGTCATGCTCTCAGAACAGACAGGAGTTAACACCAACGTAGTGCAACTGTTCAGCGTCTTCCATGACAGCCAACGAGACAACGAAGGAAGAGATCCTAATCACGGTAAAAGAGGGGCTGATCTGGCTGTTAAACTGCGGAACCGTCTGCCTATCAATGACGATGAGTTTCAGCTTCTAGTAACAGCCTGTTCTCTTCATACCAGTGCTGACAATCATCATGATATTACTGTACAGGCTTGCTTTGATAGTGATCGGCTAGATTTGGGTAGAGTCGGAAATTATCCAGATCCTCGACTCCTCTGTACTCCTATGGCTAAACAAACGGAGACAATAGAGTGGGCATACTATCGAAGCATAAATAATCATGAGCTTCCTGATCAGCCGTTTGGATCAGATATTGCCAAGGGGGATAATGCGTGAACAGTGAAGTCAAAGTTTCTTTTTCTCTACATATGATAGAAAAACTAAATGCCAAGAGATCAGAGAAAAACTGAAAAATAAGTACGGGAAATTCTATGATTTGGTCAGACAAGCTCTCTTTTTAACTGACATTATGGATCTCAATACTGTACAGAATGATTTCTATCGATGAATACGAGCCTGAAGTAGATGAAATATTGCCTCGTTTGGAATATGTAACGTCTGCTGATGAAGTCTTGAATATTGTCCTTAAAGTGTTTGCAGACAAGTTTTTCAGAGTTAATCAGTTTGCTAAAAAAACTTACGATTCTGTAATGGAGGAATATGAAGACTCTCCAGTAGAGTTGGCTGATAAATATTACGTTGCTTCTCGCTTGATATGGAGGCTTTCTCAAATATTTCCACTAGACGAAAAATGTGTGAGAGTATCATAAATGCACATTGAGTTTTCTGTACTATAATCGCAACACAATGAAGAACCTGTATCAGGAGTCCATGTTTATGAATCGGACAAGATAGGTTGAACACCCATTTACAACTCTGCTTGAACCTTGAAATAATCCTATGACCCATGAAATCACTAAGAGATGAAGTAGCAGAGAAAGGCTACCACATTTTCAGCATCAACAAGAATAAGATCCCCAATTACTATCCCGGTGCATTTAATAATTATCCCCGGAGTCTCACTGAAGAATCTGAACCAAAACGATATGATCACTGTCAAAGCATTCTATATTAATGAGTCTGACCCTAGAAAGATACTGACTGATATCTACATAGAATTGTTAGTGAATGAGATTGGTGCTGATTCTGTACAAGCTACGATATTGACCCCATTACCACCAAAATTTCCATTGAGCAGAGGGCAGATTTTACAGATTCATGAAGATCAGATTTTATATAGTGTACGGCTACAGAATGTCCCTAGCCGTAGTTCAGATAAAACAGGTGTGCATTGAGTCAGATTATCAGTTCTCGATTACCTCCACTCTCCAACACTGTTCAACAAAGACATAACCTTTATGGATACCGTACACCCTTAGAATCCCGTACACTAGTGGTTTGAAGCTCTTCCCCTTAACATCCATACCCCTGAAGAAATACCGAAACTATTTTCAGGCTATTTTGGGGATTTTTCAGGATAGATGATTCAGCGTTCTCTTACAGTTCATTCTCAGCGTTTACAAAAAAAGGGACTACAAAGGCTTCTGATACAGATTAGGGATTGTGTACGGGTGGGATTAAGGGATTATCAACAGGCATTAGGAAGATATGTTGCTAATGCTTGTTCCTTACATGATTAGTCAGTCATGCAGAAGATCGTAGAATACAGTAATATGTAATGATAAGTAAAACTTGGAAGCGACAAAAGTTTCACTATAGTTTCACTGGCTAATGATTGGGGAATAGCTAAACTGCTGTAATATGTTGTAATCATTGTGTAAGTCAATCTGTAAGGGAAGGTAAAAACCCGGACTTCAAATCCGGTGCAGCGGGTTAACAGCCTGCTGGGTGGGTTCGATTCCCATGCACTTCCGCCAGTCTTCCCGTACACTGTTTTACGCATGATTCTTGTGTGTTTTAAGCACTTTATTAACACCCTTACAAACACACATCCCCCACAACATACTACAAGCACTATATAATCACTGTGTCGAATAGAGTGGTTTTATAAGGCTACTCTGTAATGAAGAGCACCGAAGATATTATCTTGAGTTTTCTACAATCCTTGGACTTCCCCGGTATTAGGAAAGGTGAAGGTAACGAGGAGGTATGCGTTCATTTGAAAAACCTAGGATACAAATACACTCCCGATTTAGTAGCTGGTCCAGAAATTATTACAGAAGCTCCATTAGAAGGATTATTCTTTATTGACGTTATAGAACCGACATCTGACTTATTGTTCGGAGAAGAGTTCTATTCACCAGACCAAATTAACACCCCAAAAGAATTTAAAAGGATTTTAGATTCAAATAGTAGACAAGAGAAATCAACCTTTATTGATTCGCTACCAAACGCTCACCACGATTGCTACCTAGAGGCTATAAACAAGAAGTTAAGTAAATATACTCATGATAGAAAATTCAAAATCGATAATGTTGAGAAGATTTGTGCCAATTTTGGTTTAGTTGTAAAAACTTAGACCCGACCTGACAAATTATTTTATCCTGTCTCAATCAAATCTTACAAATCATCATTGTTTTCATATGGGCTGAGAGATTTACAGGAACTATACAGCGGAGGGGGAAGCCAGAAATACTTACCTTTGATTTGGCAGTGTGAAATTCGGTCGCCAATCGCTGAAACCAACTTGACAGGCAGATTGGGTGAAATTTCTTGCCTAAAATTCTTAATCGTTGACCTGAAATGTTCGATAGGATAAGTTCCCTTGCAACCGGATGCAGTCCAACTGTCAATCTAATCAAACGGAGGGTTTATGATTCTATCAGCGCATGTTTATTAAAATCTTTTTGATCATCTTTGCCGTGGCATTAACTGCTTCTTGCCAAGCAGAAAAGCAGAAAGGAACCACATTAGACCAACTTGCACCAACAAATTCTGATGAGGCAGAAATCTATGCTATAGTCGGTAAAATACAAGAAAGGATTTCAAATAGTGAATGGGATCAGTGGCTTGACCTATACACAGATGATGCTGTTTGACCTCTGGTGGCTCTAGTAATAAAGAAATCAATAAGCAACAAATGAGAGATATGATTGAAGGGATTTCTTACAAGATAACAAATATGGTTGTTCTCGATAAAAGTATCTCAGGAGATCAAGCATCAATTAGTGTCAGCTTTGATGGAAACGGCAAGAAGCAACACGAAACTTATCTGTTAACCAAAAAAAGTGGTAAATGGTTGATATATAAAGAAAAGAATCCTTAATTATCTTATCGTTGGTCGAATTTGATCCATAATGAAAATGGGCAGAGCTAATTTTGACCCTGCCCATTTCAACAAATTAACAATTGACGCACGGCAACTAGTCCACCGGAATAGTTGCTAGCTGTTTTCTAACAATCTGATATTTGATACTTTCTGCAGTTTCTATGAGGGTAAGATAATCCCTCTGTTCCGTTTGTGGGTAAACCACTGGAAATACAATAGTCCCGATTGAGTCGATTTTAACAGAACCGTCAAACGTCAGAACAATATTCCCATCAGTATCTTGGAGGATTTTATTTTCTGGGATATTGGCTAAGATAAATGTGATATTATCAGCCTTTCTTCCCGGCCTTACTAATGATTGCTTTATAATGATCGGTTTTTTGCCATTCAGCAAAAGTCAGCAGCTGTTCTTCATAAGTTTCAAAAGACTCTAGCGGTTGACTTTCATACTGCTCCCAATTTGCGACAGCAGGATGACGCCCATTGTATTCTTCTAGAAATTCTTTAGCATCAGAAGGTATTTGATAACAACCTGCGAGTGAAATGGCACTTAAGAGTACACAGAAGAACTACGCGAAAGAAATGATCGACCCCATGTTCTCTCCTATTGCTCGGGAAGAATCGCCGAGATATAAGTTTATTATTTTGCTATTAAAGGGTTTTGTTATCAGATTTATATCAAAGAAAAGAGGTATTTCAACGATATGATTTTGAATCAATTAACAATCTTTACCAAAGCAGATGTCATTTGGCAATGTACATCAATAAATAAGACGATTAATTTGAACTTATTCCTGTGCAGTTAAGATTTTGCCTGACCGACAGGAATGATTTCTGGGAAGGAGGCGTTTCTGTAGGGACAGGAAGAAGTTTAATTTATATCTGACCTAGATTTTTGGCTGAACATCATATTGTGAAACTACTACTCTACATAAGTAGATAATTAGAATACTGTAATGTGTTGTCTTGACGTAATGCCTACATGTTGTTAGGATATATCTGGCGTTTACTTCATTAATTTTTTTAATGAACTTTTAATTCTCTAAAAAGGTAACATTATGAAATTATTGATTGTTCGGTTGTATATTTTATTTGTGATTTTCTTTATTGCTACTGTCAGTTATGGCGAAAAAATCTTCTTGTCTGAAGATATATATGAAAAAAACGGGCTTTGGTTAGATGTCAAAACCAATAAGCCAATTACTGGTTCAGTAAAAGATTCAGAAGGTGAAACACAATTTAAGAATGGGAAGTTTCATGGTGTTTTAATTTATAACTTTACTGATACTGGTAAACCAATGATGGAGGTATCTTACAAAAATGGAATGAGACACGGCATTTCGAAAATGTATTTTGAAACAGGTGAATTAATGTCTGTATCTTCTCACAAAGATGGATTGACACATGGGACAGTTGAGCAGTATACAGAAACCGGTGTATTATGGTATAGAGGTGAATACAAAAACGGGAAGTTGCATGGTGTTCAAAGAACGTATCTTGAAACAGGTGAATTATTTAATGAAGTACCCTTCAAGAATGGACTATTAGACGGTATACCTAAGACATATAATCCGGAAGGCTCTCTAATTGCGGAAGTAGAATGCGAAGCAGGCGAAGCCATATCAGGATATCGGTACAATGAAGATGGTAAAAAGAAGAAATTTCTGCATCGGAACTTAAAATCATGGTAGAAATCATAACAGAGGAAGTGGGAGGTCTATAAATTTATATAATTTTTTGCGATATTAATTATTTCTAATCGATATCCATATTAAGGTTATTCCTGTAAATCTTGGGTGACCAAATCTCAGGATTACTGTCGGATCAGCTGCAAACTTGCTATGTGAAAGTGTCAGGTCGAATCTTCGTTTTTACAGTTTAGTACATCATTTTGATTTGGGTGAGCTCGTTGAACATAGCCTTACTAATACGAAAACGCTCATAACATTTCTTGACTATATCAGATTTTACAAGAGATTATCTCCGCAAGATCCTGTTGATATAACCAATGCTGAAAACATCCTATTTGACGAAATCATAAATCAAGATCAGAAACATCCCCTTTTACTGGTTATCGGAAGAAAAACAATTCCATGCCTTTTCATTATGCTTCACTGTCAAATAGTTAAAGGCTCGAATCCCTCAACACCTTACAATTACGTTGCTAAATACTGAGCAAATATATCATTCTGATCTCACTTACCCTGCTCATAGATGGTTCCTTGAAAAGTCACTACATCAAAAGACAAAGAAATATCCTAATGCTGAATACGTTCCAAAAAGAATAGACCTCACAATCAAGGCAGATTCTACAGAAGATCTATTTCGACCCAAAACCGATAATAGCCATTAAAACATCGAATCGAGTACATAGTTGGCTTTCCTTACAGAATCGTTAGTGAGATGAGCATACCTAATAGTTAGTGAAATGCTCTGATGTCCAAGCAATGTTTTCAGAGTGTATATGTCTACTTGACCACTACTTGCAAGATATGAAGCATAGGTGTGTCGCAAATCATGAAAGCGGTACTCAAGCCCAAATCTTTTTTTCAGCTTTCTCCATGACACATTAAAAGCATGGTAGTAGTGAGATCCTGTAGAAGAAGGAAATACATACTCTGAAATTCTCATCTCGAAAGCCTTCTCTAAAACTCCGAATGCACTGTTGTTGAGGGGAAAACTAAGAGTCCTACCACTCTTTGTGTTCCTGCATGTTATTGATTGCTCGACAAAATCCACATCACTCCAGACCAGATTCAATATTTCAGATTTTCTTCTGCCAGTGAAAAGAGCGAATAGAATCACATTGGACGCTCTTATGTTTTCCCATGTTTCCAAATATCCTAGAAGCTCGTTCAGTTGGCTTTTAGAGAGATAATTCGTAACCTTATTATCATATTTGGGAGGTTTAACGGTCTTGCATGGATTTGATTGAAAATAGTAACCGTTCTGAATGTGCCAGTTGTAAACTCTTCTTATCAGCTTGTACACATGATCTACTGTGGCTGGTGCTAATCCATTTTTAGTCATGGTAGCCAAGATCTTAGTGATCCCCGATTGTGTTCTGTAATCGTTGTCCTTAACATGCTTCCTCCATCGTGTCAGATCATCCTTCCACGATTTCTTGTGGATTTTAGCGTATTCGATGTAGCTATCAAAATCGATCTGCCCATACCTCTTTTTCTTGTCAAACAGTCTTCCTTCAATAGCGTCTGTTTTGAACTTAACCTCCAGATTCTTCGCTGTTTTATAGGTGTAAACAGTCTTGCTTCTCCACTTTCCTGTTGACGAATCCTTCACCCGAACTACATATCTTGTCAGGCTTTTTCCACATAAATCACACTTTTTTTTGCTTTTGAGTAATCTTTTCCACAACATCTCAAATAGATAGCCATTATTTACCCTCAAATTTCCAGTGAAACTATAGTGAAACTTTTTTGGGTAAGTAGCCTTATAAAACCACTCTATTCGACACAGTGATTATATAGTGCTTGTAGTATGTTGTGGGGGATGTGTGTTTGTAAGGGTATTAATAAAGTGCTTAAAACACACAAGAATCATGCGTAAAACAGTGTACGGGAAGACTGGCGGAAGTGCATGGGAATCGAACCCACCTGAGAGGCTATTAACCCGCTCACACCGGATTTGAAGTCCGGGAGGGCCACCAGTGCCCTGTCCACTTCCGATCGACTTGAATATACGCTGGTGGGGCGGTAAAATTAATTAATATTGACCCGGAAAGCAACTTATTATTATAATACTAGTTTGTAGTATAATAACGCCATCATGAACCAATTTCACCATCAGAACCATCCCAATAGATCCTTATGCAGTGTGAAAGACTGATCAAACTGATCAAACAATGGTATCTGCACGTCAAAGCTGAAACCATGGCCCCGCCCGAATGGTTCAGTTCATGAAACAACACGTCGCGTCCTGCGCCGTCTGCCAGGAAGACCCCGATGTCGTTGTCGAAATCGATAAAATAACCGAATTAATCCTCCCGATTCCAAAATACCCAAAGCCGTCCGCATGAAACAGGAAGCCGAAGAGGCGGAATTGAAACGACAGCGAAGACACGGACGAAGATGAAGAAACCGAAGGATCCGATGAAAACGGCGAAGACGATACCGATGAAGGTCCGTTTAGACTCGGACGACTGACACCATTGAACCACCCCCTGCCTTTCTTTCCCTCAGCACTGACATGTAATCAGCTGCCGACGCTGCCTGCTGACTCCCCTACTCACTCAGCCCGTTTTCTGTTTGGGAAGTTTCATGCGAAATAAACACCGCAATAAAGGCCAGGCCCGAGGCCAGCAAAAAGGCAGGGCCAAAGCCGCCGCTGCGCTCCGCCAGCAGTCCCGCGCAGTAAGGCCCTGCAATCTGACCGATACCGAAAACAAAGGTGATGTAGCCAAACACCGCCGCGGTCTGCCGAGGGCTGGTGAAATCACCGACCAGTGCCGCCATGATCGACGGCACAGCTCCAGGCCACGATGGCGAAACAGAAAGCGGACAAATAGAGAAAGTGAAAGGGCAGAAAAGCCGCGGCCAAGCCATAGGCAACCGCCTGAATGGAGAACACCAGCATCAGTCCGGCCCGCCGGCCAAGACGATCGGACAGGCTGCCGAAAAGCGGGCCGGAGCCAAGGCTCAACAGACCGATCCAGGACCAGACCAGACCCGCCCCCGACTCGCTGAAGCCACGCTGCTGAACGAGCGAAGAGACAAAAAACGTGGCGTAAATAACGTAGGTAAAACCGAACAGGAAGTAGATGGCTGCAGCGCGCCAGAACAGGCGCCTGTCAAAGCGGCCGTCGGGATCTCGCGGATATTTCCCCCTCTTTTCTGCCGGGCCGTCCTCAGCAGATAGTCCTCCTCCCCGCCCGGTTCATTTCTAAGCAGCAGCCAGCAGATAACGGCAACCGCCAGCACCGACGCGCCGAAGACCTGCCAGCTCAACTGCCAGCCGCGGCCCAGCCCGTTGAGCAGTGGCACCAGGTGGCCGCCCAGGATGATGCCGAGCCCGTTGCCGATCACCACCATGCCGATGGCTCTACCGCGCAGCGCCGGCTCGAACCAGCGCGAGATCAGCGCCATGATAGGCACATCGGACAGACCGCTGCCGACCCGGTCAGAAGGTAAAACAGCATAATCAGTCGGATATTTTCGGTCCAGCCGACTGCACACATGGACGCGCCAACCAGCAGCAGAGCCAGACTGATCAACGTCCGCGAACCGACCCAGCCGATCAGCCTACCGCAGAGCAGGACTGCGGCGAGATAACCGCAGAAGTTAAGGGTGGAGATAAAGCCCATCTGGCTGTAGGTGAGCTGCAGCGGTTCGACCATCGCCGGCAGCAGCATACCCAGTGCGAAAAGACCGATGCCCAGGCTGGCGAACAGCCCGAAGATACCGCCGATGACGATGACCCACCGGTACGTTCTCTTTTCTTTTCGGGGCTGCCGCATTGCAGGCTCTTGGGGCTGATGTGAAAAAGATTGTCCTGAAAAAGGACTCGTATTATCCTCAATATACTTTAAAAATAAGGTACCCTTGAATAATTCACAGCGCAATGCGCGAACCCTGAGCCCCCAGCGACGATGCCCGACAACACCAAGACCAATACCTTTAATCCGTTCGAAGACCGCCTCAGCCGCGATATCAGAAACGATCTATCCGAATCGATCATCGAGGTCCTTTCCAGCCGCTCCCTCGACGCGGCAGAAAAAGCTGCCGCGCACCACCGTCAAACGATTTGCCCACGGCCCATGCAGACTATATCGACAATCGGCTACAAGCTACGCCCAGGCGTTGACACGGATCGCCCCCGACAGTGACCTGCTTGACCGGCGGCGGTGTTATGGGACCTGGCCCTGTTTTTCGAGGTTCATGAGATCCTGGAACCCGCCTGGATGGAGACGGCCGGCGACCGGAAGCGGTTGCTCCAGGCCCTGATACGGGCGGCCGGCGTCTATATCAACCTCGAGCTCGGCTATTGTCAGCGGGCCGAAAAAATCGCCAGCAAGGCCCTGCCCGTACTCGAAGAACTTGGCGACAGCCTGACTTCGGTCATGGACATTGACACCTTGATCGAGGCACTGCAAACCCTACCCGACAAGGCTCCCCAACTATCCGAGACTGAACAAAAAAACGCCGGCAGCATCGTTCCTGACCAGGACGACGAGCGGCGCTCCAAGGGCCTAGAGCTCATTAAATGCGGCTATTTCAGCAGCTGCATCACCTTCTTCCTGATGGCTGCGGGGTCGCATCCCTGATGCATTATTTGTTCGCCAAGACCGCCACATCCTTCCCGATACGTACCAAGGTGAGCGTATCGGGGGGCAAAACCTATTTCCAACAGCCAGGTGCCGTAGCGGCTGCCCAGCCCGGTCTTGGTGGACTGGCTCTCGACCACCAGAACGAAAGGACTGTGCCCCGCCAGGGCAAGCATCTCTTCATCAATCACATTGAGGGTCGGCTTATTGATCAGACCAACGTGATTCCCTCTTGTTTCAGCTGTTCAACCGCATCGAGGCAGCGGTAGAGCATTTCCCCGTAGGAAACGATGTAGCCATCACTCCCCTGCACGGATAACCTCGTCCTTACCGGGTTCAAAACATAGCCGTCACCGTAGACTCGTGCCCCGTCTCATTCTCGATAAACGGGGTGGCGGAGCGGGTTGAAAAAATGAACCGCAGGCCCTGTCATTAAAAATCCGGGCAACATGGCTCGCAGCTGCAGAGCGTCTGCCGGGAAGTAAAGCCTGGTGGTATCGCCATCTGCCAGACCGTTGTCGGCAAAGAAATTGTTGATGCCAAAGTGGCAGGTGTTGTCAGCCATATCGTCGACGCCGGCATGGGAGAAATGGGCCAGCACGTTGGCCTGGTTCAGGCGGGCCATGGTGATTTCGGAAATCACCATTTCCAGAAAGGCCGAAAATGTGCCGAAAATCCCCTGCCTGTCGGCTCCGAACCGAATCCGGCGGCAACCGAAAAATTGTTGCGCTCCATGATGCCGCCGGATACATAAACCTAGGGATGGTTCTTGCGGATATGATGCAGGCCGCAGGACCCCTTCGAGATCAGAATCAACCACAAGGACCTTGTCGGCTGGGTTGTCCATGGTATCGAGGATCTCACAGATCACCTTGCCGAAATCATCCCGGCACTTACCCGTCTCGTCGCTGCTGCCGAGATAGTTCGAAGTCTTGCTCGATGCTGCCGGCTATCTGTTCTGAGCAGGATCGTACCGCTGCCTGCCGACCCCTTGCCTGAGATACTCGATGGCGAATTCGACCGGAATTACATCATGCCCTTTGGGCAGCCCCTCAATTCCCGGCACTGACGGTGCCATCTTGCGTTTGTTGACCAGCGCCACCGGCCCCTCGATAGAGAGCGCCGCTGCGATTCGCCTAAACAGTGCCTCGATATCCTCACCGTCGCCTTCATCCACCTTCAGACCATGGCCGGCCAGGGTCTTGGCAACATCGAAGCCCTTCATGTAGTGGCTCGGGTGGCCGGCAATGGTCACATCATTGTCATCGATCAACAGCTTGACCTTGAGTTCCCGGGCCACCGCATAGCGGGCTGCCTCGGCGTCGTCGCCCTCCTGCTGGGAACCGTCGCTGCCAAACATGACCACGGTCTTGGTCCCGGTCCGCCTCGGCCACCCCGTTCACATAGCTCCACATATGGCCAAGCCGGCCTGAGCTGAAAAATACCCCTTCTTCCTCGTCTCGTTCCGGGTGGCCGTAGAGGCCTTTGCCAAACTCCCGATAATGGAGCAGATCCTCGAGGCTCTTCTGGCCGTTGAGCGCCGCCATCATGTACTGGATCGCCACCCGGTGGCCGGCCTCATCAAAATAGACCGGAACACAGCCTGTCATCACCTTTCATAAAACCGTCGATAATCAGTAGTTCCGGGACGATATCGTAGGCGCCGCCGGTATGGCCGCCAAGCCCTTTGACATTGGCCAGGGCGGTAAAAAAGACCAGACTGTCGCGGACCAGTGCGATATTGGTTCCAATCTGCTTCTCTTCGGCGCTGAGCTGCCGCTGGGCGGGCTCGAACCGGAGCGGCTGATAAGCGGTGAAATCGATTGGAAATGTCATACAGACCTCCAGATAAGATAGCGTAAATTTGGTAAACAGTGCAGACCGACTTGATCAGACTCGTCTGAAGTAAACAGGAGCCTACTCTATTCGAGATCCGCCTGAAAAACCATGCTTTTTTAAGCGGCGATCACCGCCCTCCACAGGCGGGCAGCCACTCATCAGTGTGCTTTACCGACCCCGCCGCCCGGCGTTTCGATCACCAAAGACCTCGACCTATATATCGATCTCTGCGTTACCCGGCCAATACCAGAGGATTCAAGCCTTTTTTTCTGGTTCAAACTATCGAGGCAGCATTAGTCTATGGCAAGCCCCAGAAATTATAGAATCGCGTCAGCTCCGAGCGAAGTCTGAGGGGATCTGCCAGAGAAAAACGAAGCGGGGTATCGGGAAAAGCCTGAACCAGTCTAAAAAGGTCCAGGCGCGAGACCACGCCCAGCATGGGATAGCCACCTGTAGACTGGCGTTCTTTCAACAGGATAACAGGCGTTCCGTCGTTGGTTATCTGAACCACTCCCAGGGCAACCGGTTTGCTGAGTATATCGCCCTGCCCCCAAATGACCGGCGGACCATTGAGCCGGATGCCGGTCCGATCCATTTTGCTGCTGACTTTGTACGCACTGGAAAAGAATATCTTCTTCGATTCTTCCGGAAAGCTGTCATGGTCGTAGCCCGGCATAACGCGAAGCGTCAGGGGCTTGTCGAATCGTGGAATCTGATCCGGCGGCGTCGCCAGGGTCGGGCACAGCGGCCTGTCCAGAAGCGTCAACAGCTCATCTCCTGCGGCCAGTTTTCGTCCATGATAGCCGCCGAGTTTTTCTCGCTCCACCGTGGATGCGCTGTTAAAACAGAGGGGAATGTCAAACCCGCCTTTCACCGCAAGATAACTGAATATCCCCTTTCCTGCTGTGTTTTTCAATTCGAGTTCCTTGCCGGGCATCAGGACAAAACTCTGCCAGGGCGACAGCGGGGCGTTGTTCACCCTGGCCGACATGTCGGCTCCGGTAAGGGCCATGGTTACGGGGCTGTCGGAGGTTATGCTGAACAAACCGCTGATGATCTCCAGCACCGGGGTGGTGATCGCATTGCCGACCAGATAATTAGCCCGGAAAAAGGAATATTCATCGGCCACGCCGCTCTGGGCCAGGCCCAGGTGCTGCGTGCGCTGGCGGCCCATGTCCTGAACGGAGGCAAAAAAGTCTGCTCTGGTAATGGTTAATTTCGCCATTTTTCCTTCAGCCTGTAAAATTCATCTTTGTCAACCGGTTGAAAACGCACCAGATCCCCGGCCCTCAATAGCGTGGGGTTGTCCTGATCTTCAGGGTTGAAGAACGGAACCGGGCAGCGGCCGATGATGTGCCAGCCGCCCGGCATCGCAAGCGGATAGACGGCGGTCATGAAATCGGCGATGGCGACACTGCCGGCAGGGATTTTCGTTCTCGGAGATGAACGTCTCGGCTGCTTCAGGGCATCCGGCACATCCCCCATGTAGGCAAACCCGGCACAGAACCCCATGGCATAAACCTTATAGGTCTGTTCTGAGTGCAGTCTGACGGCTTCGTCTACTGAAAGTCCGCCCTGTTCAGCAATTTCAGGCAGATCTTCGGCGAATTCCTCGTCATAGCAAGCAGGAACCTCGATCAATCGGGGTTCGACCAGCACCTCGTCCTGCCGTTCCAGTTTCTCCAGGCATCCGGCAATGATCGCTTCCGGGTCTTGCCCTGCACTGAAGGATCGTGCGGACAAGGTTACCAGGAGGTCGGCAAAAACAGGAACGACCTCGGCCCACTGGTCGTCGAAGGCCTCACGGATCAACTGGGCGGCAAGGCCCACCCTGGTCGGTTCGGGCAGAGAGGTCTTATCGCCGGGGAAACGAATCAGATAGCTGAACTCGGAAAGAACCTCAATTTTCATAGGAATCTACCAGTTTCCTGAGCTGGGCTATGACGGCTATGCTCGATTCGGAGTCACCATGGACGCATAAGGCATCCACCGGGAACTCAAGCTTCGTCGAGTCAGTAGCGGCTATATATTTATCTCTGCAGAGAACCTCGGTCTGCCTGAGTATATTTTCGCGGTCGTGCAGGGCGTTGGGAAGATTTCGCTTGCGCAGGCTTCCATCCGGTTCGTAGGCCCGGTCGGCAAACGCCTCCCAGAGCAGTGTTACGCCATGGTCTCCGGCCAGCTGCTCATGGTGCTGCCAGCGGGGCGTTGCCTGGATCATCACCGGGATCTCTGAGCCGTAGCTGGCCACCGCCTGAAATACTGCGATAATAACAGCGTCGTCAGCCATCATGGTATTGTACAGCGTGCCATGCGGCTTCACAAAACTCAGCGGGGTCCCGGCAGCCTTGCAGAATGCAGCCAGAGCGCCGGTCTGGTAGAGGACCATGGTGCGGATTTCGTCTGCCGTGTAGCTGATAGCGCGGCGCCCGAAGCCCTGTAAATCGGGATACCCCGGGTGAGCGCCGACCAGGACCTTGTGCCGGACCGCCAGAGCCACCGTTTTTTCCATGACCGGGGGATCGCCGCCATGGGCTCCGCAGGCTATGTTTGCCATGTGCACATGCTTCATGACCTCTTCGTCGCGGCCGATTTTATAGACCCCGAAGCTTTCGCCCATATCACAATTGAGTTTCATAACCCCTCGCTCTTTGGACCGTCGGGCCGGATTCTTTTTTCCCCGTCAGCCGGTCCGGAAAAGATTGTCAGTACTTTCATCAGGCATCAACCATCATAAATGATTATTACAGAAAGGGGATGTACGCTCAAATAAATTTTCATGTCATGTATAGTTTGAACCATTTTAGAATTGTGCTAGGATAGAAAGCCCGCTTGTCTGCGCGGCAGTTTCGTTACAACCACCCAACCTTCAACCAATATGAGGAGCGCACTATGAAAAGAGTTTCGAAAATGTTCGCAGGTCTGCTGGTTCCGTTCTTTACTCTTACGCTGGCAGCGTCAGCGCTTGCCGAAACCTGGGACATGCCGACCCCCTATCCTGATGCAACGTTTCATACCGTCAACATCATCCAGTTCGCCGAGGATGTGAAGCAGGCCACCGGCGGAAAACTGGAGATCAAGGTGCATTCGGCCGGCTCGCTGTTCAAGCACCCGGAGATCAAAAACGCGGTGCGCGGCGGCCAGGTGCCGATCGGCGAATTCTTCCTCTCGCTGCTGTCCAATGAAAATGCGGTTTTCGGCGCCGACTCCCAGCCCTTTCTGGCCACCAATTACGACGATGCGGCAAAACTCTGGGCCGCCCAGCAGCCGATTATCGCGCCGCTGCTCGAACGCCAGAAACTGATGACCCTGTTCTCCGTGCCGTGGCCGCCGCAGGGACTCTATACAAAAAAAGAGATCAAGACCGTGGACGATCTGAAGGGCATCAAGTTCAGGGCCTACAACGCCACCCTGGAGAAATTCGCCAACACCGTCGGCGCCGCCCCGACCCAGGTTGAAGTTCCCGATATTCCTCAGGCCTTCTCCACCGGCCGGGTCGAGGCGATGATCACCTCGCCTTCCACCGGGGCCAACTCCAAGGCCTGGGATTTCGTCGAGTACTTCACCGACATCCAGGCCTGGGTGCCGAAAAATATCGTCGTGGTCAACAAGAGCGCCTTTGACAAGCTGGACAAGGATGTCCAGGAGGCCGTGCTGGCCGCCGCCGAGAAGGCCGAGATGCGCGGCTGGGAAATGAGCAAGAAAGAGACCGCTGAAAAGATCGCGATCATGAAGGAAAACGGCATGAACATCGTCACTCCCAGTGCGGAGTTGATGGACGGCCTGAAAAAGGTCGGCGATACCATGCTGACCGACTGGAAAGAGGCTGCCGGCAAGGACGGCGAGGCCTTGCTGCAGGGTTACATGAACTAAGCAGTCCCGGGTAGGGGCGGAAACGACGGGTTTCTGCCCCCGCCTCCTTTTTTTACCCTCTGACCCTGTCTCACACCGATGCGCACACTACTGGACCGGCTTTATCTGAGCAGCGGCTGGGCCGCCGCCTGCTGCATCGCGGCTATAGCCGCACTGGTCGTCGTGCAGGTAGGGTGCAACCTGATCGACCGTATTTCGGGGCTGCTCACCGGTACCGCCATCGGCCTGACCATTCCGTCCTACGCCGATTTTACCGGGTTTTTCCTGGCCGGTGCATCCTTTCTGGCGCTGGCCCATACCCTGCGGCAGGGCGACCACATCCGGGTCACCCTGTTTATCTCGCACCTGCCGACGCCCTTGGCCCGGCCGGTCGAAATCTGGTGCGTCGCGGTGGCCGGGGCAATTTCGCTCTTCTTCTCCTGGTACACCGCCCTGCTCGTCTGGGAGTCCTACCAGTTCCATGACCTTTCGCCGGGGATGATCGCGGTACCGCTGTGGATCCCGCAGAGCGCCATGCTCCTGGGGCTGGTCATCTTGTCCATCGCTTTGCTCGATGAGCTGGTCGGCCTGTTGGGAAGCAAGGAGCCCAGCTATGCGGCCAACACCCGCAAGGACGAGCCATGAGCGAACTGGGCATGACCTTTCTGCTGCTCGTCTTTCTGCTGAGCCTGCTGGCCGGCGGGCTCTGGGTGGCGTTTTCCCTGCTGGCGGTGGGGATGGCCGGAATTTTCTTTTTCTCCGGTGCGCCGCTGGGCAGCGTATTGGCCACCACCAGCTGGGGTGCCAGCAACAGCTGGGCCCTGGCCGCCCTGCCGCTGTTTATCTGGATGGGGGAGATCCTGTTTCGCTCGAAGCTGGCCGAGGACATGTTCACCGGGCTGTCGCCGTGGCTGACCAGGCTGCCGGGCCGGCTGCTGCACGTCAATATCTTCGGCTGTGCAATCTTTGCCGCGGTTTCGGGCTCTTCGGCCGCCACCGCTGCCACCATCGGCAAAATGTCGATCCCGGAGTTGCGGCGCCGCGACTATCCGAATAAGATGGTGGTCGGCACCCTGGCCGGTTCGGCCACCCTGGGGCTGCTGATACCTCCCTCGATCATTTTGATCGTCTACGGGGTCGCCACCGAACAGTCCATCGCCCGGCTCTTTATCGCCGGCATCCTGCCCGGCCTGCTGCTGGTCGGCCTGTTCGTCGGCTATGTAATCATCTGGTCGCTGTTACACCGCCAAGCCATCCCCTCCGACCGTCAGCGCTACTCGCTGGGCGAGAAAATCAGGCGCTCCGGGCGGCTCATCCCGATTGTCCTGCTGATAATCGGCGTGATCGGCTCGATCTATTCGGGCATCGCCTCGCCCACCGATGCTGCCGCCGTCGGCGTCCTGCTCTCACTGGGGCTTTCCAGGCTGAGCGGCACCCTGAACCGGCAGACTTTTCTCGACGGCCTGATGGGCGCCACCAAGACCTCCTGCATGATCGCCTTTATCCTGGCCGGCGCCGCCTTTCTGACGGTGGCCATGGGGTTTACCGGCATCCCCCGGATGCTGGCCGTGTGGATCGGTACCCTGGGACTGTCGCCCTATGCCCTGCTCGGCGCACTGACCATCTTCTTTATCGTGCTGGGCTGCTTTTTAGACGGCATCTCGGTGGTGGTGCTGACCACCTCGGTGATCATGCCAATGGTCGAGCAGGCCGGCATCGACCCGCTCTGGTTCGGCATCTTCATCGTGCTGGTGGTGGAGATGGCCCAGATCACCCCGCCGGTCGGCTTCAACCTGTTCGTAATCCAGGGGCAGACCGGCATGAATATCCTGCGCGTGGCAGCAGCCGCCGTGCCGTTTTTCCTGCTGCTGATGGCTGCCCTGGTCCTGATCACCCTGTTTCCGGTTATCGTCACCGTACTGCCCAATATGATGAGCGGTTGAGCCAGGGAATGGCGTTAATCGGCCGCTGGTGGATATTTGTCCGGGATCGGCCGGCCTTGCGTAACCGATGCTTATCCTTATCTTATTTCCATCCTAACGCTGATATCTGATACTGGTTCAAGAAAAACGACTTCTGAGCGCCACAGGCGGCTATCTTGCTTCCGGGTCTGCATAACGAGACCAGAACATAGACCAATTCGATAGTACCAGCATCTGCCGCCCACCCACAGCGAGGACCGCATGTTTCGCGTCGACCAGGTCATAGCCCAGTACTACCCTGATCTCAATGACAGGAAGATTGTATCCTCGGTGGTAAAGCCGATTCTCAGACGGCTGCTGCACGAGCAGGTCTTTGTCGACTTTGCCGCACAGTACCCGCACCTGCAGGGCATCGAGTTCGTCGAACAAGTGCTCGATTATTTCAATTTCAGCTATGCGATCTCCGATAAGGAACGGGAGAACATCCCCACGACCGGCAAGGTGGTGATCATCGCCAACCACCCGATCGGCTCGCTGGACGGGCTGGCCCTGCTCAAGCTGGTCCACGAGGTCCGCTCCGACGTCAGGATCGTGGCCAACGACCTGCTCATGTCGGTCAAGCCGCTGCGCTCCTGCCTGCTGCCGGTCCGGGTGTTGACCGGGGTTAATTCCAAACAGCATATCGTGCGGATCAACAACGCGCTGGAGCGCGGCGAAGCCATCATCATGTTCCCGTCCGGCGAGGTCTCCCGGCTCGGCCCGGGCGGCGTCCGCGACGGGCGGTGGCACCCCGGTTTTCTGAAAATGGCCCAGCGGGCCAAGGCACCGATTCTGCCGATCCATATCGGCGGCCGCAACACGGCAGCCTTCTATCTCGCTTCGATGGTGGCTAAACCGCTGTCGACCCTGATGCTGGTCGGCCAGATGTTTCACCAGCGCGAAAAGCAGATCAATATGAAAATCGGCGCGATTATCCCCTATGAATCGTACCGCACCCTGCCGGTGCGCAACAATGAGAAGATCGAGCTGTTCAAAAAGCATCTCTACCGGATCGGGGCCGGCAAATCGGAGCTGCTGACCACCGCTTCCTCCATAGCCAGGCCCGAGCGCAAGACCGATCTGAAAAAGGCAGTGCTCAGCGGCGAACTGCTTGGCCGGACACCGGATGGTAAATCCATCTTCCTGTTCCAGACGGCCGAGCCATCGCCGGTTATCAGAGAAATAGGCCGGCTCAGGGAATTGAGTTTTCGTGCGGTCGGCGAGGGAACCGGCAAACGGCGCGATCTCGATCATTTCGACCGCTATTACCAGCACCTGATCCTCTGGGATGAGGACGACCTGGAAATTGCCGGCGCCTACCGCTTCGTCGATGCCGGGAAAACCCTGCGCGAGCGCGGGGCAGAGGGTCTTTACACTGCCTCGCTGTTTAAACTAGACACTGCACGCTGCTTCTTTTTAAACAATTCTCTGGAGCTGGGCCGCAGTTTTGTTCAGCCGCGCTACTGGGGCCGGCGCGGTCTCGACTATCTCTGGTACGGGATCGGCGCCCACCTGCTGAGACATCAGCACTATCGCTACCTGTTCGGCCCGGTGAGCATTTCCAGTGCGATCCCCCAGATGGCCAGGGAGCTGCTGATCTATTTTTATAAGCTCTACTTTTCGGCCGGCAGCCCTGATTCCTGCTCACGTAATCCGTTTTCGTTTTCACAGCCCATCGAAAAACTGGAAAAAGAGTTCAACGGCGACAACTATAAAAAAGACTTCAGCAAACTCAAGTCGCTGCTCGCCAACCTCGGTACCGCGGTTCCGCCGCTGTACAAGCAGTACACCGAACTCTGCGAGCCCGGCGGGGTGGTTTTCGTCGATTTCAATATCGACCCGGCCTTCAGCAATTGTGTAGACGGGCTGGTCATCGTCGATACCGATAAATTGAAGCCATCGAAACGAAAACGTTACATCGACGAGACAATTCTGGTATAACTAATTGAACTCAACTTCAACACGACCTGCAAGGAGGTGATTCCCGTCGCGTAGAGTCCGCCGCATCCAACTGAGTACCTGAGAGATTATTACTTATTATCACCGCTTCAGACATTCACTATGCCGACTCAGAAAAAGATCTTCATTCTCGATACCAACGTAATCCTGCACGACTCAAGCTGCATTCATCATTTCGACGAACACGACATCATCATCCCGATCACGGTCCTCGAAGAGCTCGACCAGTTCAAGAAAGGCAGCCAGATCATCAATTTTCACGCGCGCCAGTTCGTCCGGGAGCTTGACAATCTCAGTTCCGACAAGCTCTTCAACGGCGGCCTGTCGCTGGGCGATGGCAAGGGCTGTATCTCGGTGCGCCTCGAGCGTGACCAGCACCCGGATCTGCTCAACAATTTCCCGAACGTGGACAAGGCTGATCACCGCATCCTGAACATCGCCTATCATATTTCCAAGGATCATAAGGACCGCTCGGTAATCCTGGTGAGCAAGGACGTGAACCTGCGCATGAAGGCCCGCTCCATCGAACTGCTGGCGGAGGATTACACCTCCGACCACGTTCGCGATCCGTCCAGGCTTTACTCCGGCTGCCGCTACGAGGAAGATGTCAACTCGAAGTTGATCGAGAGGCTCTACGACCAGGGCGGCCAGATTTCGGTGGCTGAATACGCCCCTCAGACGCCGCTGCAGCCCAACGAGTTCATGGTCCTGAAAAACGGCAAGAAATCGGCGCTGGCCGCCTTCATGCCGGGCGACTATGAAAATGAATTCGTGATCAGACGGGTGATCAAAGAAACCGTCTACGGCATCTCGCCGCGCAATGCCGAACAGTCATTTGCGGTGCATGCCCTGCTCAACCCGGAGATCAAGCTGGTGACCATCTCGGGCAAGGCCGGCACCGGCAAGACCCTGCTGGCCCTGGCCGCCGCTCTTGAAACGCGCTCCAAGTACCGGCAGATCATGCTGACCCGGCCGGTGATGCCGCTGTCCAACAAGGATATCGGCTATCTGCCGGGCGACATCGCCTCCAAGATCGGCCCCTACATGCAGCCGCTTTACGACAACCTCGGCGTGATCCGCGGCCAGTTTCCGGAAAAGAGCGAGATGTTCCAGCGTCTGCAGAAGATGCTCGACGAGGAGAAGCTGACCATCGAGCCGCTGGCTTATATCCGCGGGCGCAGCCTGGTGAAGATGTACATGATCGTCGACGAGGCCCAGAACCTGACGCCCCACGAGGTCAAGACCATTATCACCCGGGCCGGCGAAGGCACCAAGGTGGTGTTCACCGGGGATATCAACCAGATCGACCACCCCTACCTGGGCATCCGCTCGAACGGGCTGAGCAACCTGATCGACAAGATGCAGGGCCAGAAGATCTACGCCCACATCGACCTGCGCAAGGGAGAGCGCTCGGAGCTGGCGGAGCTGGCGAGCAATATT
This sequence comes from uncultured delta proteobacterium, assembly GCA_963707715.1. GTDB lineage: Bacteria > Desulfobacterota > Desulfobulbia > Desulfobulbales > Desulfocapsaceae > JABDQA01. The sequence goes on along the minus strand of CAVPRJ010000010.1, from coordinate 133,447 downwards.
CTTTAGGGCTGATTCGTCAATCTTGATGACAAGAGAGAAGGAGCGGAAAAGCCGGTCAGGAAACCCTGGCCGGCTTTTTGTATTGGAGATATAGCTCTTATTTGCTGATTAACTCAGGCTCCGCCATCATCCGGGGGCGGGATCAGGCTGGTGAGATCAAAATCGTAGTCCACGCCGTCGACTGCGTCGTCACCATCGCCACCGATATCGCTCGACGCTATCTCAGCGCCGGCTGCTTCCAGACCGGGAATCGCTTCGGTCATATCGGTATCAGCGCCGTCATCACCAGCAGCATCACCAAGATCGGGCACCAGTGTTTCAAGCGCTGCCACCGGCTCGATGGCCTCCCAGTTCTGCAGAAGATCCTGAACAATTCCGGACTCGACCGAAACATCGCCCAGATCGGGCAGCACATTGCCCAGCACATCGTCATCGATGGTCATGCTGGTCATTCGATCCAGCTCGAGTTGGGGGGCGGCATTGTCGCTGAAAACGATGGACAGGGCCCCGTCGCTGCCGGTGTCGATCGCATCATGCATAAAAATCGGGCTGTTGGGCTGCAGCACCGTGCTCACGCCGTTGACCGACTCGGCCTGAACCGTGCCGTGCACGACCAGTGCCTGGCCAACTTGCTCCATCGCCTGTGTTATCATGACCACACCTCCGCTGAGAGGTTTAACTATTTAGTCTCTTATCCAGCAACAATAGCCATTTAACTGAGAAGGTGCAAATTATCTACTCTTTGAGCACAACCGTCAAGAGGTTCCGTTCCCAGGGTGAAATTTGACCCTTTTGTTCTTGTTTGCATCCTGCCGGACACATAACATTAAAGCCGGTCATAGAATCCTGACCGGCTTTCTTGAATCGACTGCCCTCAAGGCTAACTGCAGTCTTGTTGAGATTTAGGTTGTTTCAGGAGGAATGATTGGCGGTACGAGATCATCAATCAAGTCCCCATCTCCAACATCATAATCCGTTGTCTCATCAGCCACTTCGGCAGTGTCAAAGGTATCCGATGCATTATCTGGTGCATCCGGATCGTCACCGTAAACCTCATCGATCACACCACCAGGGTCACCAGGCGCTTCGTCACCGCCGAAGACCACATCTGAGTCTGCACCGCCGACAACGATGTCCTGACCGGCCCCGCCATCTATGTAATCGGTTCCTGCTCCACCATCAATGGTGTCATCACCTTCACCGCCGAAGATTATATCATCTCCTCCTCCACCTTCAATAATGTCTGCATGAGAACTACCCACAATTACATCAGCTTCGTCGGTACCATCGATGGTAGTGCTGCCGTCCCCTTCAAATCCAACTATGAATTCTTCAGAGGTTGCGGTATCCCCATCAATATCGGTAGCCTCAGCGGTGAATGTCAGCTCAAGATCCTGTGCTTCCTGAGTTTCGGTAAGAGAGACGTCCACTACTCTATAGTCGCCTTTGTCATCACCTGAATATTCAAATACAACCGTATCAAACGAGCTGTTTGCGGCGATGCCCCAGTCATTCTCGACAGTATCCAGATTATCGATTGTTGAATCTGGACCAGTACCGGGAGCCGAACCTGATTGCGTATCAGTTATACCAGTACTGATCGTAATCAGATCATCCGAAGCATCGGCCGAACCTGAATCGTTACCAGATATTTCAGCATATCCAACAACCGTTCCACCAATTCCTCCGGAATATACGGTGATACTCGCCACCTCACCAGAGTCAAGGTGATCAAGTCGAAAAGTCATATCATCGTAGGACAATCGGACAGTTGGAATAGCTGGTCCATCGTCACCATTGTCGACCGAACTTGGGGTTGTATCCTGCGCAAGGAATTCCAGAATGAGTGATTCACTGGATCCGATTTTGCCCGCATCTATGACACCCATCCCCTGGGTTGACCAGTTGACCTGTGCGGCAGAACCGCCAACACCTTTTACAGCGCCGGTTTTCGCAGTCGCATGGATAAGAATGGTGTCAGGATCTCCGTCAGAATCTGTGTCAGTTCCTGCTTGGATGTCTCTCGCGAAAGCGAGGCCGCCGCCTGAAGTGCCAAGTGGGATATTAATCTGGGTTTCTGATCCATCCATCGGGCCCGTGAGTTCTACGGTATAGGTACCGGTGTAGCTGCCACCAGATTGATCCGGCGTGATAGTGAATATCACCGTATCGGTACCCACGATCTTACCAACGACAGTGCCGTCAGGCAGCTTAGCAAATTCAAGTGGCTGACCATTGGAAGTCAACGGAATGCCATCGTTATCGATTATATGGCCATCGCTATTGACATTACCGGTATCCCACTGCAGTGTTATCGACTGAATATCTTCATCCGCGCCGATCTCGAAGTTGAGATCACCAGTTCCCATGATATTGGGAGTATCAGGATCATACTCATTGGCAAGAAAAACGTTCTGTGGGTTGCCACCTTCAGGCACATCGTTCTCGACCGTAATCGTGAACGCACCGTCAAAGGTGTCGGTCTCAACATCACCATCTGCATCGGTGACCGCAACCTCGATATACTGACCGATATTACTGATAGTCAGGGTATCCGAATCTTCACCGTCAAAACCAAGGGTGTGGTCGAGCTGGTCGATCAAGTCAAAGGTGGCCTGGTCATTGTCGGCGCCTGTGATGCTTACCGTGAACACGGTCTGGCCGGCTGGATTACCGCCATTGCCCGCACGGGCTACCAGCTGGCCGCCCTCCTCGTAGTACCAGACTTCCTGGCCCTTCGAGGTAAGCCCAGAATTGACCCCGCACCGCTCAGGCCGCTAATGCTGTACGTCACAGAGGCGGGTTCGTCAGCCCCGGCGGCAAGGTAGTCAGCGGCTCCAGGTCGACCGTCACGTCGGTGGCTCCACCGCCGATACCGTCAGACGCATCTCCCGCTGCAATTGAAAGACCGTCCTCCTGAACCAGGAACTCGGCGTCGGTCGCGCCCGTGCTGACCGCCGGTACATCGTTCTCGACCGTAATCGTGAACGCACCGTCAAAGGTGTCGGTCTCAACATCACCATCTGCATCGGTGACCGCAACCTCGATATACTGACCGATATTACTGATAGTCAGGGTATCCGAATCTTCACCGTCAAAACCAAAGGTGTGGTCGAGCTGGTCGGTCAAATCGAAGGTCGCCTGGTCATTGTCGGCGCCGGTGATGCTTACCGTGAACACGGTCTGGCCGGCTGGATTACCGCCATTGCCCGCACGGGCTACCAGCTGGCCGCCCTCCTCGTAGTACCAGACTTCCTGGCCCTTCGAGGTAAGCCCAGAATTGACCCCTGCACCGCTCAGGCCGCTAATGCTGTACGTCACAGAGGCGGGTTCGTCAGCCCCGGCGGCAAAGGTAGTCAGCGGCTCCAGGTCGACCGTCACGTCGGTGGCTCCACCGCCGATACCGTCAGACGCATCTCCCGCTGCAATTGAAAGACCGTCCTCCTGAACCAGGAACTCGGCGTCGGTCGTACCCGTGCTGACCGCCGGTACATCGTTCTCGACCGTAATCGTGAACGCACCGTCAAAGGTGTCGGTCTCAACATCACCATCTGCATCGGTGACCGCAACCTCGATATACTGACCGATATTACTGATAGTCAGGGTATCCGAATCTTCACCGTCAAAACCAAGGGTGTGGTCGAGCTGGTCGATCAAGTCAAAGGTGGCCTGGTCATTGTCGGCGCCTGTGATGCTTACCGTGAACACGGTCTGGCCGGCTGGATTACCGCCATTGCCCGCACGGGCTACCAGCTGGCCGCCCTCCTCGTAGTACCAGACTTCCTGGCCCTTCGAGGTAAGCCCAGAATTGACCCCTGCACCGCTCAGGCCGCTAATGCTGTACGTCACAGAGGCGGGTTCGTCAGCCCCGGCGGCAAAGGTAGTCAGCGGCTCCAGGTCGACCGTCACGTCGGTGGCTCCACCGCCGATACCGTCAGACGCATCTCCCGCTGCAATTGAAAGACCGTCCTCCTGAACCAGGAACTCGGCGTCGGTCGTACCCGTGCTGACCGCCGGTACATCGTTCTCTACCGTAATCGTGAACGCACCGTCAAAGGTGTCGGTCTCAACATCACCATCTGCATCGGTGACCGCAACCTCGATATACTGACCGATATTACTGATAGTCAGGGTATCCGAATCTTCACCGTCAAAACCAAGGGTGTGGTCGAGCTGGTCGATCAAGTCAAAGGTGGCCTGGTCATTGTCGGCGCCTGTGATGCTTACCGTGAACACGGTCTGGCCGGCTGGATTACCGCCATTGCCCGCACGGGCTACCAGCTGGCCGCCCTCCTCGTAGTACCAGACTTCCTGGCCCTTCGAGGTAAGCCCAGAATTGACCCCTGCACCGCTCAGGCCGCTAATGCTGTACGTCACAGAGGCGGGTTCGTCAGCCCCGGCGGCAAAGGTAGTCAGCGGCTCCAGGTCGACCGTCACGTCGGTGGCTCCACCGCCGATACCGTCAGACGCATCTCCCGCTGCAATTGAAAGACCGTCCTCCTGAACCAGGAACTCGGCGTCGGTCGTACCCGTGCTGACCGCCGGTACATCGTTCTCGACCGTAATCGTGAACGCACCGTCAAAGGTGTCGGTCTCAACATCACCATCTGCATCGGTGACCGCAACCTCGATATACTGACCGATATTACTGATAGTCAGGGTATCCGAATCTTCACCGTCAAAACCAAGGGTGTGGTCGAGCTGGTCGGTCAAATCGAAGGTCGCCTGGTCATTGTCGGCGCCTGTGATGCTTACCGTGAACACGGTCTGGCCGGCTGGATTACCGCCATTGCCCGCACGGGCTACCAGCTGGCCGCCCTCCTCGTAGTACCAGACTTCCTGGCCCTTCGAGGTAAGCCCAGAATTGACCCCTGCACCGCTCAGGCCGCTAATGCTGTACGTCACAGAGGCGGGTTCGTCAGCCCCGGCGGCAAAGGTAGTCAGCGGCTCCAGGTCGACCGTCACGTCGGTGGCTCCACCGCCGATACCGTCAGACGCATCTCCCGCTGCAATTGAAAGACCGTCCTCCTGAACCAGGAACTCGGCGTCGGTCGTACCCGTGCTGACCGCCGGTACATCGTTCTCTACCTCAACAAGAACAAGTCCATCCAGATCCGTACTTACCGTATCCCCATCGAAATCAGTAAGACTGACATGAATGTATTCTCCGATATTTATCACGGTATCATACGCCTCGCCACCCGTGCCGAGATAGGTGTTATCATCCGCATCAACTGCGTCTTGCAGTTTGTGATCCAACTGATCATTGAGGTCAAATACCGCGATCGTTGTGGCGCCTTCGTCACCCGCACTGGGATAATACTCATCACCGAATTCAACCGTACGGATTTCCACGGTGAATATTGTCCGCGGGTCTCCTTCCTCCGGATCCGTCCGAGCTTCAAGATGTTGGTCATCAATTTTGTAATAATACACTGCTTCACCGGCAGAAGTATATCCGGAAGGATGTCCGTCAGCGAACCCGCTGATGAAGAAATAGGGATCATTGGCATACGGATCCTGCTCTGATGTCGGATTCTTATCAGCTCCGACACTCCCTGTTGCGATCCTCTCACTCAGGTTAAATACCGTGACATCGGTGTCTTCATCATTGTCATCGATATTACCGGTTGATTCGTCACTATCGGCGGTGTTATTGAAAAGTCCGTCAGTATCGTTACCCAAGGCATCTTCATAAACCCGCTGGGCAGCATATTCACCTTCATTGCGAGTGAGAATCGGTGAATCATCATCGACCGTTGCCACCAGCGTGCTTGAGGCAGGATCGCCATCGGCATCCTGGATGGTGTAACCAAAATTGAAAACGATATCGTCCTCGGTATTGATTGTATCAACAAGATTTACTGAATTCTGATCCAGTTGCTTGAAAACCTCGAAAGTATAAGCACCGGTAGATACATCTGTGAGGGTGAGTACGAAAACAGGATCCTCGATATCGCCTGTATGCGCGGTGATCGTCAGGCCGTCGGGTGATAAAGCGTAAATGACATCAACTCCTGAACTTTGCAGTGTATCGGGCAGACCATCAACCGACCATGTGAAAGGTGTGGTTGCGCTTGGGCCGTTGCCGCCGAAATCATAAGTCAGATTGCCTGCAGCCACCACAAGCTCACCTGGCAGGTCATCTGCCCCATCTCCATAAGGACTGCCGGGGTTGCCGGTTTCCAATCCATCCTCATCCACAGCCAGCGTTGCTGCTTCGGCTGTTGGCTCATCATTTTCCGGCGGAGGCGTGGTCACCGGTGGTTGCGTCGTAACAGGCGGCTCCGTCGTCGCGGCTTCAGCAGTAAAGAAAACCGGCTCCGGTTCCGGCGCTTCCGGTTCCGGCGGCGGAATTACCGGCGGGGGCACAACAAGCTGGGGCTCTACCACAATCTGCTGCTCGGAACCGGTGAAATCATAGTCGACCCCGATAGTCTCAGCACCGGAAGTCACCTCGCCTTCATTGCCGTCCACGGCGAATTTCGTCAGGACAACGCCGCCTCCTCTTGCACCTGCAGCGGCGCCGCCCGCTGCAGTCTCTTCGAGAACGATCTCGTCGCCGGTTTCCAGGGCTTCCTGGATGGCCGCAACCTCGGCGGAGACATCTTCAAGGTTGAGCTCTTCCGAGGCCAGGATCGACTCGTCGATGACCATGTCGGTCATCCGGCCCAGGTCGAGCTGGGTGTTGGCCGTGTCGCTGAAGACAATGGACACCGCTCCGTCGCTGCCGGTGTTTATGCGGTCGTTGAGAAATATGGGGCTATTGGGCTGCAGGACCCGCGCTACGCCTTCGCTTGATTCGGCCTTGACGGTACCGTAGACGATCATCGCTTTGCCTATAATTTGCGCTTGCTCTGCCATGGGGTTTCCTCCCAGATGGGTTGTTGGTGTTATTGCCTATCTTATCTAAAATTCTAGCTCAACTGGTTTGTTTCACAATTGTACTTTGGTACTAGAAATTCATTTTCTTGTCTTCCTGAGACCTATTCGCTGGGCTCGTTGTACTCATTGTGATTTCATTGTAGTTCCACGGGCTGGCGCTTTGTATTGTACTTTGGTACTAGAAATGATTTTTTTTTTGAGGTGAGAAACCAGCGACGGGATGAGGTATTTAATAAAGCCTAAAGACCTGGCCCTAAAAGGCCTTCTAAAAGGATGTCTATGCAGGGTGCAAACATTTTTTCCATGCTAAGTGACACAAATTGTCACTTCTTCGACCCTTTATTGTCAAAGCATTAGTAATAAAACGCTATTGTATGAATTACCTTCAAATTCAGCTTCATGAAAAAATATATAAGATATTGATATTAATGTTTTAATTATACAAGCCAGTGTCTATTTAAAAGTTGGCGCTAAACTTGCATATTACTATCTTCGGTTAAACACCTAAAACCCAAGTCGTAACAAGACAAATTAGCAGAGTTTTTATTCTGCTCATTCTTTTTCAATAAGGAGGCTCAAAATGAAACACTATAAAAGAGCCGGATTGATTGCCTGCGGAATGGTTCTTGCGCTGTGCAATATATCACAGGGAGAGACCATCTCCGAGGCGGTTGATCAGGTAATTCAGACCAACCCGCGAGTAAGGGCGCAGGTCCACAACCGACTGGCCCGGGACCAGGAAGTGGTTCAGGCCAGGGCCGGCTATTACCCGAGCCTTGACGTCGATGCGGCCGCCGGCTTCGCCGAGGACAGTAAACCGGTCGATCAGTCCCGGGATCCCTACGAAGCGACCATCGGCTTGAGGCAGAACCTGTTCCGGGGCTTTGCCGATCAGGGTGAAATCGCCCGTCAGGAAGCCCGGGTCAAATCTTCTGCTTATCTGCTCCAGGGCACCTCCGAAGATCTGGCGCTGAACGCCTCGCGCGTCTATATCAATGTCCTGCGCAAACAGGAATTGAAGAACATCGCTGATGAGAATCTCGAAATTCATCTGCGGATCGCCGACCAGATCCGGCTGCGCAGTGATTCCGGGGTCGGCAGCCAGGCCGATACCGAGCAGATCCAGGGACGCCTGGCGCTGGCCCAGTCCAACGTGGTCATCGCCGAGACCAACCTGCTCGACGCCCAGACCGAATATCTGGCGGTCGTCGGCCATCTGCCGATGGACCTTACCAGGCCTGCCTCACCGGACAGCCTGATGCCCGACTCACTCGAGGACGCCACCCTGCAGGCCATCTCCGCCAATCCGATCCTGAAGTCGGCGATGGCTGATCTCGAGGCACGCCAGCAGCAGTATGAGGTCGCCAAGGCGCCCTACTACCCGATTCTGGATATCGAACTTGACCAGCACTGGGAAGATGACCTCGACCGGATCGACAGCGAGCGTGAATATTTTTCCGCCCTGGGCCGGGTGCGCTACAACCTGTTCAACGGCTGGCGCGATCAGGGCCGCAAAGCTGAGACCCTGGAACTGGTCAGTGAAGCACGCGAAATCAAGAACAACACCGAGCGCCAGGTGGTCGAATCGATGCGGCTGTCCTGGATGGCATATATGTCGGTGCTGGACAGGATCGACTACCTGAGAAACTATATCACCTCGAGCAATGCAACCGCCGAGGCCTATGCCAAGCAGTTCGACATCGGCAAGCGGAGCCTGCTGGATGTACTCGATGCCGAGGCCGAGGCGATCAACGCCCGGGTGGATTTGGTTGACGCCGAAGCCGATGGACTCTATGCCCAATATCGTATTCTCAACGCGACCGGCTCCCTGGTTGAAGCCTTCGGTCTGCAGTGGCCCGAGGAGGCGCTGGTTGACGATGATCAGGACATGGAAGCAGAGGATGATAACGGCTGAGTCGAAAAAATAAGCTCCACACCTCCAAATTCTGTGAAGCCAGAACAGGCCGCATCGGTGCATTGCCGATGTGGCCTGTGTCGTTCTTGTCATCACCTCCTGCGAAACAGATCTTTTCTTGAATACCGCCCCGTTTTATTGTTCAATCAGATGATGGACAAGATTTCCTGGTATTGCCGCAACTTAATCTCATTTCCGTGTGTTTTGAGCCGATCGAATCCAGGGACGAGATGTGGCAATGCCTTCGAGCAATCAGCAGAGCCCGCGGCGTATAAGTGGACCAGGGTGGATTATCCAGGGTGAAATTCGTCTTGCGGTACAGTCGCAATCATTTGGCGGCAGTCTGGCTTGCGCTGGTACTCGCCTTCCTGTTTTTATTCAGTGTGCAGGCAAAGGTCGGTTTCGAGCTTGATTCGAGGCTGCTCGACGAGGTAGATAAGAAGTACGGTGCACCGGCTAAAAAACGCCTTGTCAGGTGGCAGGAACTCATCACGGCGGACAGGAGCACCACCGATCTGGAGAAACTCGCCAAGGTGAATGATTTTTTCAATCAAGTCCAGTTTGTCTCGGACATTCTGCTCTGGAAGAAAACTGACTACTGGGCCACGCCGGTCGAATTTCTGGCGCAGAATGCGGGCGACTGCGAAGATTTTTCAATTGCCAAGTATTTTACCCTGAAAAAGATGGGCGTGGCCGAAGACAAACTCAACCTGACCTATGTCAAGGCCCTGGAACTCGACCAGGCCCATATGGTGGTGACCTACTACGAGGCGCCCGCAGCCGAGCCGCTTATCCTGGACAATCTCAACCCGGCAATCCTGCCCGCCGCCCAAAGAAGCGACCTGATGCCGGTGTTCAGCTTCAACGGCTCCGGGCTGTGGCTTGCCAAACAGCGCCAGCGCGGCAAAATGGTCGGCAGCAGCGACCGCTACACACGCTGGCGGGATCTGCTCCAGCGGATGCCTGAGGGACTCAACTGAGGAATAGCCATGACACTCTACAGACAACTTCTGCTCTTTACGCTGGTCCTTTGTTTCGTGCTGTTTATCGGGGTCTGGGCATACAAGGTTCAGTCCACCAGGTCTTTTCTGGAACATCAGCTCGAGGCCCATGCCCAGGATACTGCCACTTCACTGGGCCTGTCGCTGACGCCGCTGGTGGCCGAGGATGACCTGGCCGGCGTGGAGACCATGATGAATGCGATCTTCGACCGCGGGTATTACCGGGAAATCGTCTTCAGTGATGTCAAGGGAGAAGTGGTTGTCAAACGGGTCCTGCCGGTCACCGTCGAAGGAGTGCCCGACTGGTTCATCAAGGCCGTTCCCCTGGTTGCCCCGGGCGGAGAGGCCCTGATCATGGACGGCTGGAAACGGGCCGGCTCGGTGCTGGTCATCAGCCACCCCGGCTATGCCTACCAGACGCTCTGGCAAACCTTCGTGCACATCCTGGTTTATTTTCTGCTGACCGGACTCGTTGTCTTTATTCTCGGTGGACTGGGGCTGCGCTTCCTGCTCAGGCCGCTGCGCCGGGTTGAACAGCAGGCCGAGGCCATCTGCCGGAACGAATTCGAAATCCAGCAGCAGATCCCCAGGACCCGGGAACTGCAGAGCGTGGTGCGTTCGATGAACGCGATGACCAGCCGGGTCCACGAAATGTTTGAAGAGCAGGCCACCATCGCTGACAAGCTGCGCCAGAGCGCCTTCGGCGACCCGCTGACCGGGCTGGGCAACCGGCGTTTTCTACAGGCCCAGATCGAGGCGGTGATGCAGGACGAACAGAAGATCAGCCGGGGCTCGTTTCTGCTTATCCAGGTTCTCAACCTGCAGGAGATCAACGATGAGAAAGGATACAGTGCCGGGGACCAGCTGCTTACCAGGGCATCCCAAATCATCGCCGAGACAGCCGCCAGCCATGACGCCCCCAGCCTGGCCCGCCTCAGCGGCGGCGACTTCGTTGCCTTTCTGCCTGACCTCGACCGCGAAGACAGCGAACAGGTTGCAGCCCTGTTGTGCGAGCGGCTCGCGGCCCTGGCCGTGGAGGATTTGACGGGCTCCGCTGAGATCTGCAGCATCGGCGGGGTATACTACAACACCCGGTGCAGCTTCGAGCAGTTCCTGGGGCAGGCTGACACCGCGCTGATTGCCGCCAGACACGAAGGCCCGAACTGCTGGCGGCTCGAACCGGCCATCTGCAACGAAGATGATCCCGCCCAGGGCAAAATCTGGTGGCGCAAGACGCTTGAACAGTCGCTGGCCGATCGGGCCATCAATCTCTACGGCCAGCGTGTCGTGCAGACCAGTGCGCCCGCGGTCACCCTGCACCGCGAGTTGTTTTCCCGGATCACCATAGACAGGGACAAGGAGGTGCCGGCTTCGGTCTTTATTCCGCTGGCCGAGCACGCCGAAGTGATCACCGAGCTTGACCGCAAGGTAGTCGAGCTGATCCTCGAAACCTATCCGGCCTGGCAGGACGGCTCGCTGGCCGTCAACCTGTCGGTCACCTCGCTGCTGGAGAACTCTTTTACCGACTGGCTCTACTCCCGCTTGAAGACGATCAGAGACCAGTCACTCGAGCTGTTCTTCGAATTCCCCGAATCGAGCGTGGTCGGCAACCTCGAGGCAGTGCGTGAATTCAGCAGACAGATCAAGGGACTGGGCCACGATATCGGCATCGACCACTTTGGCCGCAGCTTTGCCAATTTCGGCTATCTCAAATCGCTGCAGCCCGATTACGTCAAGATCGATGCGGCGTTTACCCGGGAACTTGACTCGCAGGAGAGTGACGGCTATTTCTTCATCGGGTCGCTGACCGGCGTGGCCCACAGTCTCGACATCAAGGTTATTGCCGAGGGCGTCGAAACCGAGACCCAGCTCGATGTGTTCAAGGAATTGAAGGTGGACGGATTCCAGGGCTACCTGGTGGAACAACCGCTGCTGCTCACTTCGAAGGTGTAAGGCGGAGTCTTACAGAATATCGTCGACGGTAATATCCGGGCTGCTCTCCTGCAGCCGTTTACGCGCCTCTTTGCGCAGACCGAGCTTGTCGCGCGCCTCTCGAGGCAAGTCGGTGAGCATGATCACATTTTTTCTGACCAGAACCTCGATTAAGTCCTCGAGAACACGGATCATTTTCAAATCTGCTGCGCGCAGCAGCGATTCATAGGCGCCACTGCCGTATTCACCGCTCAGAAAGTCCTCCAGCTCCTGAGCGCTGAGCGGCTCTATACCCTCAGTTTTAATTGCAGAACCGGCCCTTATGGCGATTATTTTGCCATCTTTATCGCGATCGGCGTAGAACATGGTTATCCTCTATCCGCAATGATGAATTGATCGATCCAACCCAATTTAACCACAGAATCCTGATATCGCCTATTTTTTATTTTTCATTTAAATATCTAGCATGTATGATATGTGATACGGTACAAAATCATGGGTCTTCCTCAATCCGCAGCGAGTTCCGTCAAGCAACATATGAAAGCCACGATTCGAAAAAAACCGCCGCCATCCACCTGGAAGGTGAAAAATGTCGGTGACGCGATTGACGACCCGATTGCCGATTGCCTGGTCATCCTCTCCAAAATATACGGTCAGCCCATCTCCAGAACCGCGCTGCGGGCCGGCCTGCCGCTGGAAAACAACCGGCTCTCGGTCGAGCTGACCTCGCGCGCGGCGAGCAGGGCCGGCCTGTCGTCGCGGGTGCTGGCCAGGTCCATCAAACAGATGTCCACCCTGGAGCTGCCCTGTATCCTGCTGCTCAACCCGGACAAGGCCTGCGTGTTGACCGACATCGACTACGAGGGCCAGACGCTGACCATTTTGCTGCCGGCCACCGGCATGGGCAAAGAAACGCTGCCGATCGCAGAACTGCAAGAAAGCTACAGCGGTTATGCGATTTTCGTGCACCCCTCCTTTGACCGGGTGCGTGACGCCTCAACACTTGAGCGCCCCAAACACAAGAGCTGGTTCTGGGGCAAGATGCTCGACTCGTGGCGCATCTACCGCGACGTGCTGGTGGCCTCTTTTCTGATTAACACGCTGGGGCTGGCCACGCCCTTTTTCATCCTCAACGTCTACGACCGGGTCATTCCGAACAGCGCTTTCGAAACGCTCTGGGTGCTGGCCATCGGCATCGGCATCGTCTATCTCTTCTCCCTTTTGATGCAGAGTCTGCGCGGCTATTTTGTCGACCTCGCCGGGCAGAAGGCCAGTTTGAACATGTCGGCCGAGTTGATAGAAAAGACGCTGGGCATGAAGATGACCGCCCGGCCCGAGTCGATCGGTGCATTCACCAATAAAATCCAGCAGTTCGACTCGATCCGCGACTTCATCACCTCTTTTTCGATCACCGCGATGGTCGACATGCCCTTTGTCTTCCTGGCCCTGGCGGTGATCTGGTATCTGGCCGGCCCGATCGTCCTGGTTCATGTCGTCGCCATCTGTTTTCTGATCCTCTACTCGCTGCTGATCCATCGGCCGCTGAAAACCGCGATCGAGAACAGCTACCAGGCCACTTCCAAGAAAAATGCCATCCTGGTCGAAGGACTCAACGGTCTGGAAAACCTCAAAATGCTCGGGGCGCAGAGCAAGGTCCAGAAAGACTGGGAGGATTCTATTTCGCTGATCTCGCGCTGGGGCGCCAGATCCCGGTTTTTATCGACCTCGGTGAATCATATCTCTGCCTTTGTCCAGAACGGTACCGTGGTGGCGGTGGTCATCGCCGGTGTCTACGCAATTTCCAAGGGTAACCTCACCCAGGGCGGACTCATCGCCATTGTCATCCTGACCCGCCAGGCGATTGCCCCGATGACCCAGTTCGTCGGCCTGATCGCCAGGTTCCACCGGGCCCGGACCGCCTATGTGACCCTGAAAAAAATGATGGAGATGCCGGTGGAACGGCCGCCGGACTCAACCTTTCTGCATCGGGCTTCGATCAAGGGAGCGATCGAGTTCAAGAATGTTTCCTTCAAGTATCCGGGTCAGAGCGCCTACGCCCTGAAAGATGTATCGTTTTCAATGCAGGCGGGCGAGCATGTGGCCTTGATCGGTTCCATCGGTTCGGGCAAGAGCACCCTGGGCAAGATTCTGATTGGGCTGTATGAACCGGAGAACGGGATGGTGACCGTGGATGGCACCGACACCCGACAGATCGACCCCAACGACCTGCGCCGCTTCATCGGCTGTGTGCCGCAGGACATCACCCTGTTTCGCGGCTCAGTCCGGGAAAATATTATCCTGGGCCACCCCGACGTGGATGATGAGGCGATCCTGCGGGCCGCCCAACTGGCCGGAGTTACCGAGATCGTCAAGCAACACAGCGCCGGCTTCGACATGCCGGTGGGTGAACAGGGCCGCAGCCTGTCAGGCGGTCAGCGCCAGACGGTGGCCATGGCCCGGGCGCTGCTGCACGACCCGCCGATCCTGATCCTGGACGAACCGAGCAGTTCGATGGACGCGCGCACCGAGAAGCTGCTCTGCAGCCAGCTCGGCCTTATCCTGGAAGGCAAGAGCCTGCTGCTGGTTACCCACCGGGCCTCGCTGCTGACCCTGGTGGACCGGGTCATCGTACTGGACCACGGCACCGTGCGGGCCGATGGACCCAAGGACCATATCCTCGAAGCAATTCAGAAGGGACAGTTGAGTCTGTAGGCGGAGATGCATCGGTGAGCAAGAAGGTATCGAAAAAAAATATCAACCAGAAAGACCTCGACCTGGTCACCGATATCCGCACCACGATCCTGGTGCAGTCCCCCAGGGGCGGCCGCTCGATCATCTGGCTGACCCTGGTCCTGTTCGTCTGCGCCCTTGCCTGGGCCTCCGTCTCGGAGGTGGAGGAAGTGACCAGGGGGATGGGCAAGGTTGTTCCGTCAAGCCAGATCCAGGTTGTCCAGAACCTCGAGGGCGGTATCCTGGCCGAGACCTATGTCAATATCGGCGATATCGTCCAGAAGGGGCAGCTCCTGATGCGCCTTGATGAAAAACGGTTCTCGGCGCCGTTCAAGGAATACCGGCTCAAATATCTGGCCCTGACCGCCAAGGCCGCCCGCCTCACTGCCGAAACGGAAGCAAATGAGATGGTGCTGCCCAAGGAGGTCGAAGAGGAGAACCCCTCGATCGCCGCCCGGGAAAGACAGCTCTATAATTCCCGCAAAATGGAGTTGGACACGACCGTAGAGATTCTCGAGGAAAAGGCGAAACAGCGCCGCCAGGAACTGGCCGAACTCGAAGAGAAAAAGACCGAGCTCAACCGCACCTACCGACTGCTGAAAAGAGAAATCGAGTTGACCGAGCCGCTGGTCGGCCAGGGAGCGGTCTCGGAAGTCGAGATCCTGCGGCTGCAGCGCGAGGCATCGAGCATGCTCGGCGACATCGCCGCCGCCACGCTCAGCATTCCACGGGTCCGCTCCCAATTGAACGAAGCCTTGAAGGAAATCAAAGAGGAGCAGCTTCAGTTTGCCAACAGCGCTAAAAAGGAGCTCAACGAAGTCCAGGCCGAACTCGACGCGCTGTCGGCGACCTCGGTAGCCCTGGCCGACCGGCTCGACCGGACCTCGATCCGCTCCCCGGTCTACGGCACGGTCAAACAGGTGCTGGTCAACACGATGGGCGGTGTCATTCAGCCGGGTATGGACCTGATCGAGATCGTGCCACTGGAAGACACCCTGCTGGTGGAAGCCCAGATCAAGCCGGCCGACATTGCCTTCCTGCGGCCTGACCAGAAGGCGATGGTGAAATTCACCGCCTACGATTTTACGATCTACGGCGGGCTCGAAGCCAAACTCGAATACATCAGCGCCGACTCGGTTATCGACGAAAAAGGCAACGCCTTCTATCAGGTCAAGGTCAGGACCAACCAGAACTATCTGATGGGTAAAGGCGAGAAGATGCCGATCATCCCCGGCATGGTCGCAACCGTAGATATTCTGACCGGCAAGAAGACGATCCTGTCATATCTGCTCAAACCAGTGCTTAAAGCGAAACAGACCGCGTTACGAGAACGATAATGACCGATATATTACTCTGCAGCAAAAGCGACACTGTCCTGAAACGATGGTCAGGGGCACTGGCCAAGAAAAACAGGATTTTCGAGGCAACCACCCTCGAAGCCGCTTACCGGATACTTGCTAAAAATCAGATTGGCCTCACCCTGCTGCATCGGATCATGATCAATGAAGAGCAGATATCCAGCATGATTTCTGTCAAGGCGGGGCACAAGGTATTCGTGTTTTCGGATCGCCCCAACAACGAGGAGGGCATCGCCTGCCTCAAGCTCGGCTGCGTCGGTTACGCCAATTCCTATATCGCCCAGCCTCGACTCAGTTTTGCGGTGCAAACGGTACTTTCGGGGCTCGTCTGGACCGGGACATCGCTGATGCAGCATATGATCCAGGTCTCAACCCGGCAGCGCGCCGCCGAAGATGGCAATGAAGCGCCTGCACCATCACCGGTTTTAGCTCAGCTTTCCAAACGGGAATACCAGGTGGCGACGCTGGTCGCCGAAGGTTTGAACAATAGGCAGGTGGCGGAGCAACTCGACATCACCGAGCGTACGGTCAAGGCCCATCTGAGTTCAGCCTATGTCAAGACTTCGACCAAGAGCAGGCTGGGCCTGGCCCGGCTGTTCAGCAAAACATAAGCAGGATATATGCGCGGCCGCCAATATCTGAGAATAGGCATAAAAAAAGGGCCTGCTCAAGACGCAGACCCATATGTAAAAGCTCCTCGAACGGAGCCAGTGAAGTACTTTTTTAATCCACCTGTTGGCAAGGCGCCTTAACCATAATACTGCTAATTTGAAACGCAAGCTTTTTTAAAAACTTTTTTACTTTTTTTGTGCGCCCCGCACAGTAGGCGTCAAAGACAGCAAGCGGACCCGATCCAGCCCGGCTGAGCCGGGTTCAGCCCTTCTCTTTTAACACCTGTTAACGAGGTCCTGATGAATATCCTGGTTATCCTCGGAAGCCCCCGGAAAGGCGGCAACAGCGAGACCGCAGCAACGACCCTAGTCAATGAGATCGACCACCAGCTGAACGCCTCGATAGAATATGTCCGGCTCGCTGCGCTCGATGTCGCACCGTGCATTGGCTGCGGCGGCTGCGAAAAGACCGGGGAGTGCGTGGTTAAGGATGATATGGTCGACATTTACCCCAAAATAGACGCGGCGGACATCATCATTCTGGCGGCGCCAACCTACTTTTACGGACTCAGCGCCCAGATCAAAGCCTGCATCGACCGTATTCAGGCACGCTGGTCGAGAAAATATCTGCTCAGAGTCGAGTTCAGAAAAGATGATTTGCGCAAAGGCTACCTGATCTGCACTGCTGCAACCCGCGGCAAAAAACTGTTCGATGGTTCGGTGCTGGTGGCTAAATCTTTTTTCGATGCAATCGATGTCGATTACGGGGGAGCGCTGCTGGTTCGAGGAGTTGACGAGCGGGGTGCTCTGCGGGACAACCTCGAGGAGATTGACCGGGCCCAGGCCTTGGCCCGTGAGATCGCCGCCGGCTACATTAACAGGATTCCAGAGGCAGGCTAAAACTCAACCAATATCAGCCAAATGGGGTGTTATCGACTGCGCTTGTCGCTGCTGCTGGTACTGATGATCATCGTGTTCGGTACTTTCGGCTATTCGGTGATCGAAGACATGCCGCTGACGAGAAGGTATTGCTCAAGGCGGGTCTGAAAAAGCTCGAGGATGGCTTAAGCAGTGCTGAAAATCACCGCTCCCGGCCCAAGCTGATTGTACAGGGAGACAAGCCACCCCGCCCGAAAAACGAAAGGCTTGCCCCGGTTTTGGCGTCCAGATATCGATAAGCTGTGCAGGCGGTGAGCGCCTGTCTGCGAGCGTTCTGCCGCTGGCATTACTGTCTGCTGGCAAAACTGAACTTCTGTCCGCCCAGAGAGGCCTCATACATCAGCCCGCCCTTGGTTATGGTGTAGGTGGCCATGCCCTTGTTGTAGCCGGCGCTGCCGATGGCGGCGTTGTTCTTAGTGCCGCTGGCCGTGGCCGAACTGCCGGCGGTATTTGCCTGCGCTCCGGCCGAGGCGGTCAGCACCGTGGCCTGCGCTTCTGCGCCGAATTCGAAGTTGCCGCTGACGAACTCGGCAAAGGCGCGTTTATCCTGAAAAAAAACAACCTGGCTGAAGCCGGTACCGCCAAGTTGGAAGCCAATGGTCGCCTGAACCATTTGTGTATCACCCACATATCGTCCCTGCTCATAAACGCGACCTTCACCATAGGCACCACCAACCACAAATCCTCCCTTGCCGATGGTTGGAAACAGCGCATAACCATAGGCGTTCTCGAACATATGGGCGATGCCCGCTTTCTCAAAGATGGCTCTCGTCTCATCATATTTATCAGCCCAGGCGGAAGAGCAGAAAAGAAGAAAGATGCTGAAGATCAGACCGCGCACAACGTACCTCATGGATCACCTCAAAATTGTTGTTGAGTGGCTGCAGTTGTCTGCTTGCTTTGACAAGCATTGAGACAAACCCTGGAACATCCAATATCATGTCGATAATAATCAAAAACATCCGATTTACAAGGCCAAGATTATGATCTTCAGTTATGTCGCTGCCGGCATTGCATTTCCTGCCGGCGCCCCTGAGCGTTCCTGCAACGCTCTGCTGCTCTAAACGATATGGTAAAAATGGCCCATCTCCATTAAAGTGTGCTCTGATCGCTACCCCAATAGTGCCGTTTAACGCGTTACCGGGCACCTGCGCCAGGCAGTGCGGCACGGCAATGACCATCGGGCACAGTCGTGTCCCTTTGATCCTTTACCTGGAGGAATAACTCGTGGAACATGAAATCGGTTTTGAAATGGCAGCGTCAAATATTCGATTCGGCAGAGGTATCACCGCTGAGATCGGTATGGACCTGAAAGATCTTGGCGTGAAAAAGACCATGTTTCTCACTGATCCCAATATCGCCAGGCTGCCGATGAAAAATACGGTGATCGATGCACTGGAGCAGGAAGGGGTCAATTACGTGGTCTATGATCGGGTGCGGGTCGAACCGACCGATACATCATTCAAGGACGCCATCGCCTTCGCCATTGACCACAAGGTGGATGCCTTCGTCGCGCTGGGCGGCGGTTCGGTGATCGACACCGCCAAAGCGGCCAACCTCTATTCGACCTATCCCACCAACGATCTCCTGCTTTATGTCAATGCGCCGATCGGCAAAGGCCTGCCGGTGCCTGGTCCCACCAGACCGCTGTTCGCGATACCGACCACGGCAGGCACGGGCAGTGAAACAACCGGGGTGGCCATCTTCGACCTCGAAGAGATGCACGCCAAGACCGGCATTGCCTCACGCCAATTAAAACCGACCCTGGGTATTGTCGACCCGCTCAACACGATCTCGATGCCGCCGATGATCACCGCCTCCACCGCGCTGGATATCCTGACCCATGCGGTCGAGTCCTATACGGCCATCGAATACACCAAGCGGCCGCGGCCTGAACGCCCGATCCATCGTCCGGCCTACCAGGGGGCCAACCCGATCAGTGATATGTGGGCCATCAAGGCCATGGAGATCATGGCCAAATATTTTTTCACCGCCGTGGAAGAACCGACCAACGAGGAAGCACGCGGCATGATGGCGCTGGCTGCCGCATTTGCCGGCGTGGGCTTCGGCAATGCCGGTGTCCATTTGCCCCACGGTATGTCATATCCGGTATCCGGCATGGTGCGCGACTACATTGCGCCCGACTATATTTCCGATCATCCGATCATTCCCCATGGGATTTCGGTGGCTATCAATGCACCAGCGGTGTTCAGATTTACCGGCCCGGCCAACCCAAAGCGGCATCTCGAGGCTGCCAGGGCGCTTGGCGCCAACACAGATGGCATCAGGGAATCCGAGGGTGGCGAGTTGCTGGCGGATACCATGATCGGCTACTTCAAGCGCTTCAATATTCCCAACGGGCTCAAAGACGTAGGCTTCAGTGAAGCGGATATCCCCCGGCTCGTTGAGGGCACTCTGCCGCAGCACCGGGTCACCAAGCTGTCGCCTCGTCCGGCCTCAGACAAAGAACTGGCCGCCCTGTTCAAGGATGCGATGCGCTACTGGTAGACCAATCTGCAGCCAGGGCAGTGGTCCGCAGGCCGGCAATGTCGGGAAAATACGGCCGGATAAGCGGTCATAGAGATGCTGCCTGGCGAGTTCTGACTAAGGCATTGAAAGATAGCGGCTGACTCGCAATAGAGAGTGGAAATTCAACCAGGGAGCAGCTGCAGAGAGCCGCGCCAGCGTCCATCTGCTCGGCTGATCTCAGCACCCGATAATTTGACTAATAACCCCCTGAACAGGCGGTGCGCAAGCACCGGCTCCGGAGCCAGACCATGACCAGACGCAGCCAGAAAATCCTTGCCCGACCGGAATGGTCGATGAACAGGGCCTTCTATAAATCCATGGGCTACAGCGACTACGACCTCGAGCGCCCGCTGATCGGCATCGCCAATTCCTGGAACCGGGTGGTGCCCGGCCATTACAACCTCAACCAGGTCTCGGAGTACGTCAAGCAGGGCATCTTCCAGGCCGGCGGCACCCCGGTCGAATTCGGCGTCATCGGCCGCCTGCGACGGCATCGCCCAGGGCAACGAGGGCAACCATTTCGTGCTGCCCAGCCGGGATCTGATCGCCAATGTCGTCGAAACCATGATTCAGGCGCACCAACTCGACGGAGTAGTGCTGCTGGGCTCCTGCGACAAGATCGTGCCGGGCATGCTGATGGCCGCCGCCCGACTGGATGTGCCGGCCATCGTGATCGCCGGCGGCCCGATGCAGGGCGGCTGCTCGTTCGACAACCGGGCCAGCGACGCGACCTCGATCACCGAGGGGCTCGGCATGCTCAAGGCCGGAACACTCAGCCGGAACGATTACCGCACACTTGAAGACAAGGCCCTGCCCGGCTGCGGCTCCTGCTCCTTTCTGGGCACCGCCAACACCATGTGCTGCCTGGCCGAAGCCATGGGCATGAGCCTGCCCGGCAGCGCCACCATCCCGGCGGTGCACAGCGCCCGGCTGCGGGCCGCCCAGGCCTCCGGCCGGCAGATCGTCACCCTGATCGACAGGGGCATCACTGCCCGGCAGATCATCAATCAAGCTTCGCTGGAAAACGCGATCCGGGTCAACGCCGCGATCGGCGGCTCCACCAACACCGCCCTGCACCTGCCGGCCATTGCCTACGAAGCCGGTCTGCAGCTCGGCCATGGACAAGTTCGAGGAGTTGAGCCGGACAACCCCGCTGGTGGCCAAGATGAACCCGGCCGCCGCCGCCAATGTGCCCGACTTCCACGAAGCCGGCGGCATGCCGGCGGTGATGAAGCAGATCCTGCCGCTGCTCCACGGCGAGGCGCTGACCGTCACCACCGGCACCATAGCCGACAACGTCTCAGGCGCGCCCGAGCCCGACAACATTATCGTCCGGCCCTTGGCCAACCCGTGGAGCGCTGAAGGCGGCCTGGCGGTGCTCAGGGGCAACCTGGCCCCCAACACCGCCGTCACCAAGCCCGCAGCAATTCACCCGGACATGCAGCGCTTCACCGGAGAGGCCCGCTGCTTCGACTCGGAAGAGGAGGCCAACCAGGCCATTCTCGATGGAGATATCGAGGCAGGCGAAGTCGTGGTGATTCGCTACGAGGGCCCCAAGGGAGGACCCGGCATGCGGGAGATGTATACCGCGATGAAACTGCTCTACGGCCGCGGCCTGGCCCTGAAAACCGCCCTGATCACCGACGGCCGGTTTTCAGGCACCAACAACGGCTGCTTCGTTGGCCACATCTCGCCCGAAGCCGCCGAAGGCGGACCGCTGGCCATTGTCGAGGACGGCGACCGGATCACCATCGACGTGGCTGCCCGGGACCTGCACCTGCATCTCGACGAAGCCGAAATCGCCTCCCGCTTGGCTCACTGGCAGCGACCGGTCCCCAAATACCGGCGGGGCTACCTCGGGCTCTACTGCCAGCTGGCCGAATCGGCCGACAAGGGGGGGATTCTGCGTATCCGGCCGACCGACGCTTAACGGATGATGCGCAGCTTCGATGGCAGGGCTGGAGGTGTTTCACTCCCTGCCAAAGTGTGGCCATGCCGCCAGGGTCAGCACTGCCAGCACCATCAGGGCGGCCAGCGCGACAAAACCGAGCCAGCCCAGGCCGAAATCACCGAAAACCCCGAGCAGTGCGGGCACAACGCCTCCACCCACGGTGACGCCCACGGTCACGATGACTGCATAGGTGATGTTCTGGTAACTGCCGTCGCCGATGTCGGCAAGCGAGGAGAGCAGCGCCGGTATCATCACCACCAGAAGGGCCGGCTGGGCAATTACCACAACGACCACCATCGCCCCCTTGGCCAGACCGAGGAGACCGGTGAACAGGCTGGTAAAGAGCAGAATCCAGATCATCGTACGGCGCTTGCCGAGCAGCTCGATCAACCGGCCGGCTCCCAGCAGCAGCAGTACCGACGACACCCGCGAGATGGTCAGCAGGGAGTTGACGTACTGCGGCGACAGGCCGTTTTCCTTGACGAGATAGGCTGGCAGTATGGCATATACTCCATGCAGTGCGCCGATTACCGCAATAAATACCAGACTGCCGACGTAGGTGTCCGGCAGTCTCAGAATGATGCCCATGGTGCTGAACTTTGGCGCCACCCCGAAGCCGCTGCCCTCAACCCCCCAGCGTCGGAACGCAAGCGCGGCAAAAATACAGACAACCGCCATCAGCGCCAGAACACCGCGCCAGCCGAACCATGGGTCGATAATCAAAACGAGCAGTGGACAAAGCACCAATGACAGATTTGGGCCCATCTCATGAAAGGCGAAGGCGGTGCTTCTTCTGGCCAGGCTGATATTGGAATTGATCATCGCGATGCCGGACGGTGGGTAGGTACCGGACCCGGCACCGATAAAAACCATGCCTGCAGCAAGCACCGTCACGGATTGTGCAACCGCTGATAAACCAAGCCCCAGAGCAATTACCGCCAGGGCCACGACAATAGTCCTGCCATGACCGATGCCGGCTGTCAGGAACCCGGAAAAGAGCATCGCAACCGCGTAACTGACACTGATAAACAGAAAGAGCGATCCGGCGGTGGTCAGGCTGATTCCCATCTCCTGCTGCAGCAGCGGCATCACCGGAGAGAAGACGGCCCGGGCGCCCATCGAAAAAAATACCGCAATGATCAGCATGCTCACCATCAGCACGGGGCGTTTGTGCACAACTGCTTTTTCGGGAGAATCGGCACTCATGTTCTGCTCTGAATCCGGGCGTCCTGCAATGCTTCAGGGTTTGCCCCGCGCATGGATAAAAATCGCTTGACTTCATTTAGACCATCCAGCATGATGAACCATAATGTAATACGTATTACAACCAATATTTGCCATTCTCTTTTCATCATTTTCCTCTACATGGTGCAACGCTTATGAGACTGCAGCACAAGCGGGCTTTGATCACCGGCGGCGCCCAGGGCATCGGCCGCGCCATCGCAGAAACGTTCTGCCGGGAAGGCTGCCTTGTCTACCTGGCCGATGTCAATCCCGAGGGTGGCGCAGCGGCCGCTGCAGCGTTGAGCGGCAGCGGGGCACAGGCCTTTTTTATCGAGCTCGATGTCGGCGATGACGACGACTGGCAGCGGGTGTGCCGCCGGATCGAAGAGGAAGCGGGCGGAATCGATATCCTGGTCAACAATGCCGGCATCAATATCCGTAAAACGATCGAAGAAATGAGTTCGGACGAGCTCGACCGGATGTATCCGGTCAATATCAAGGGACCGTTTCTCGGGATCAAACATGTACTGCCGATCATGAAGACAATCGGCGGCGGATCGATCATCAATATGTCCTCGGTCTGCGGGCTTATCGGCCACCGCTACACGCCTGAAGCCTACACGACCGCCAAAGGCGCGCTGACCACCCTGACAAAGGCCATTGCCTCCCGCTACGGCAAATTCAATATCCGCTGCAACTCGATCAACCCGAGCACCGCCGACACACCGCTGGTGCAGGAAATGCTCAAAGATCCCCAGTGGAGAGAAGAGCGCCTCGGGGAAGTACCGCTCGGCCGGATGGCCGGCGTGCACGATATCGCCGCGGCGGCACTCTATCTGGCCTCGGAAGAAGGCAGTTTCATCAACGGTGTGGCCCTGCCGGTTGACGGCGGCGTTACGGCATATTGAGTCGCAGCAAACCCGCAAAGTCTTCGAGTGGGCCGGGCTTGCCCATCTTGCTGCCCGTCCAGCCGAAACGCG
Organism: uncultured delta proteobacterium; assembly: GCA_963707715.1. GTDB lineage: Bacteria > Desulfobacterota > Desulfobulbia > Desulfobulbales > Desulfocapsaceae > JABDQA01. The sequence goes on along the minus strand of CAVPRJ010000010.1, from coordinate 109,392 downwards.
CTGGATTACCCGCTTGTTCAAGGAGTGACTGATTGCTCTTGACCCGATTAAAAACATAAAAAGCGAAAAAATACACGCTCAGGTCTACGAGCAGCTTAAAACGCTTTTACTGGACGGTCACTGGCGGGCCGGCGAGAAGATACCGTCCGAGGCCGAGCTCTGCCGGATGACCGGGGTCAGCCGGGTATCGGTCCGGACCGCGCTCAAATCGCTCATCGCCCAGGGCTTTCTGGTATCGAAGCAGGGAGAAGGCACCTTTGTCGTCGATGTGTCGGTTGACATGAACATGGACATCCTGGTGCCGATCATCGGCCTTGACAAGACATACATCCTCGAGGTACTGGAGTTCAGAAAAATCCTCGAGGTGGGAATCGTCCCGCTGATTTTCGAAAACCTCACTGATGACGACCTCATCTATCTCGAACGCAATGTCCAGAAATTGGAGCAGACAGCCGAAGAACAGATCGGACTGATCACCGAACTGGATCTCGACTTTCACCGAATGCTCTGCCTGATTTCGGGCAACTCGCTGATCATCAAGGTGAACCGGATCCTGGCGGACCTCTTTCAGAAAATCGATGGAAGACGTGGTGGTTGCGCTGGGCAACCAGACCGGCAGGAGATATCACCGGCAGATATTCGAAGCCATACGCGAGGGCGATCAGCAGAAGACAACAGAGCTGGTCCAGGAGCATATCCAGAACACCATCGAGAGTATCGAGAAGCCGAGATCTGACAAAGCAAGCCGCAAACCTATAACCATAATCAGCAAACACCTGAAGAGAGCAAAAAATTGACACGTCTGAAACAAGACAGGCCTTGATCACCTACAGTAAAATCCTCTATGAACGAAAACTGATTCACGCCACCGGCGGCAACACGAGCGTCCGGGACGGCGATCTTATCTGGATAAGCCAGACTGGCGCCAAGCTCGGCGAACTGACCGAAGAGCGAGATAGTCAAAGTCGACCTTGATGGCAACGTGGTCGGCGGCACCGCGCCTTCAAAAGAAATGGGCATGCACCTGGCGATGTATCGGGCCAGGCCGGGCGCCGGGGCAGTCATTCATGCCCATCCGACCTATTCCGATCGCCCTGTCGACCCTGCTGGAAGGCGCCCCGACAGATGCCGTCCGACCCTATACCGCCGCTTTCTACGTGCGTGCAGGCCGTGTTCCGATGATACCGTACCACCCTTCCGGCGCGCACAGCCTGCACGAAGCGGTGGAAGCGCTTGCCCCGAAATACCACGCAATGCTGCTGCGCCAGCACGGCCTGCTTGTCACCGGCAAAGACATGGCCGAGACCCTGGGTATCGTCGAAGAGATAGAACAGTGCTGCCAGATGGCTGTTGCCGTCCGGCAACACCGGGGCATGCCTCACTGAAGCGCAGTGCGCTCCAGATCGACAAGGCAATGGGCAGATCCTGGAAAAACTCGAGAAAGGACAAGCTGATGAATCCATTATTGCTGGCCTTTTATGGAGACGACTTCACCGGATCCGCCGATGCCATGGAGGCACTGACCATAAACGGCGTCAAGACGGCCCTGTTTCTCGGGCACCCGACCCAGGAGAGGCTGCACAAGACTCGCCTGACCTGCAGGCTGTCGGCATCTCGGGCGTCAGCAGGACCATGACGCCCGAGCAGATGGATGATGAGCTGCCGAGCCAGCTGGCCCTGCTCAACAGCCTCAACCCACGGCTCATTCATTACAAGGTCTGCGCCACCTTTGACTCCTCGCCCAGCATCGGCTCCCTCGGGCATGCCGCCGACATTGCCTTTCATGTCATCAGTCCCGACTATGGTGTCATTGTCCAGGGTGTGCCCCTTCTGGGCCGCTACATCGTCTTCGGTAATCATTTCACGGTCTACGGCGATCAGAGTTACCGGCTGGACCGCCATCCGGTGATGAGCAAACACCCGATCACACCGATGGGTGAAGGAGATCTGCGAGTACATTTTGGCGCCCAGTCCGCCAAAAAACTCAAACTCATCGATCTGCTGCATCTCGGTGAATCAGCGGCGGCGCTGGCCACACGTCTCGACGAGTATGTGGCAGAAGGCAATGACATCATCTTGTTCGACACCCTCGACGATGATCACCTGATGAAAATCGGTTCCCTGCTGCACCACAAATCGGAGGTTCCAAGATTTTCGCGCTCGGCTCCTCGGGTTTTGAATATGCCATGGCACGCTACTGGCGGGAAGAGGGCATCGTCGATGAACCGGCGCCGTTTCCCGATGCAGGCCCGGTGGATCAGCTGATCGTGATTTCCGGCAGCGCCGCGGCCAATACTGCCGACCAGATCAGATACGCAATGTCCCAGGGATTCGCCTCCATCGAGCTCAACACCGACAAACTGGTCGATGAAGCTGCCGCTGAAGATGAACGCAAGCGGGCGATCTGCGAGTCCCTGGCTCAGCTCGGGCCGGCAATAACATCCTGATTTCCGCTACCATAGGTCCCGATGATCCAATCATCGAAAAAACCAGGGCACGGGTCGCAAGCTGGGTATCGACCAGAGCGAAACCGGCAAACTGATCGGTAGACAGCAGGGGTTGATTCTCCGTGAACTGCTCGAAGAAACCGGTCTGGGGCGGGTCTGCGTGGCCGGCGGCGACACCTGCAGCTATACCCTGCGGCAGCTCGACATCCATTCGCTGGAACTGCTGATGCCGATTGCCCCGGCGGCGCCGCTGTGTCGCACCTCGTCGGACTATCCTCGGTTTCGACGAACTGCAGGTGGCCTCAAAAGGCGGGCAGATCGGGGCGTCGATCTATTTCATTCAGGTTCTCAATGGAAAAAAATGACCACTCGGACCGGACAAACGCAGTTCTTGTTTGCCATCCGTGAACCTGCGATCTGCAAAGGAGGTGATGTGTATCGATCCTGACAGTCAGAGAACGGCATTAACGTCCGCCTTTTTAAAGGCCACAGCGCGCTAAATATATTAACCAACTGGAGTGGAGGAAGATTGCCATGTATCGTAGATTAACGCTGATCTTTGCAGTACTTGCTGTAATTGGTCTGGTAGGAGCCCCGGTTTTTGCTGCGCAACTGAATCCCACGCCGGAAAAACCGGTGACCCTGCGGCTGGGCTACAGCGACAACCCGACCTGGCCGGATACCGCCAAGATCCCCGAGCCGGAGCATGCCTTTGCCATCGTTTTCAAAAGCTACGTTGAAACAGCCACCAACGGCGCCATCAAGATTGAACTGTTCCCGTCGAGCCAGATGGGCGGCAGCAAGGAATCCACCGAAATGACCAAGACGGGAACCCTTGATCTCTGCATCGAGACCGGCAATATGGGGCCGTTTTTCCCGGAATTTCAGGTTATCAATATTCCCTATGTGTTTGCCTCGGATGAAATTGCCTGGTGGCTTTTTGACAACAGCAGTTTCTGGAAAGACCTGATGGCTCAAATGGAAAAGAAGGCAAACCTGGTCTTCCTCGGTATGGGCCAGAACGGCGTACGAAATTTCACCAACAACATCCGGCCGGTGCACGAACCCAAGGACATGGAAGGCATCAAGTTTCGCGTCATGCAGTCACCGGTATTCGTCAAGACCGTCGAAGCGCTCGGCGCCAAAGCGATTCCAATCGCCTGGCCGGAGGTGTACACCTCGCTGCAGACCGGTGTTATCGACGGACAGGAAAACCCCATTTCCGTAATCGCCTATGTCGGTAAACTCTATGAGGTGCAGAAATACCTGACCCTCGACGCCCACACCTGGAGCGAGAACATGCTGATCATGAACGCCGACAAGTTCAACAGCTTCCCGGAGAACTATCAGCACATCCTTAAAATTGCCGGCCTGCACGGGGCCCGCGCCGACCGCGCGGCCGAGGCCTTCATGAGCCGCGTTCTCGGTCTTGGCGTACTGCAGGAGAATATGGAAGTCTATTCCCCGACGGTCGAGCAGATCAAGATGTTCCAGCAGACAGCCCAACCGCCTGTTATTGAATGGCTCAAGGGTGAAGTCGGAGGCGAAGTAGTCGATAAATTTCTTGCCGCCGTGAAAGAAGCTGAAACGGCCCTTGGTTATTAAGCCAACCGGAATGAGAAGGAGAAGCCGCCGCGGCTTCTCCTTCCTTTGCGTAAGTGGAATTTCATTATGGCAAAAATATTTTCCTGGCTCGACTGCGCCAGTGATCAGGTCGACCGGATTGCGGTCTGGATAAGCATCCTCTATGCGTTTCTCGTCACCGTGATCGTGCTGGCCAGCGTGTTTCTGCGCATGGCCGGTCGGGCCCCCTCATGGAGCGAAGAGTTTGCCCGCTGGCTGCTGGTCGGCATCGCCTTCATCAGCTCCTCCATTGCACTGAAACGCGGGGCTCACATCGGAATTACCGCGCTGATAAAGGCCATCCCCTCGCAACTCGCTCTGAAGATCATTATTCAGATTTCCAATGCTCTCGTAATCATTTTCTTGGCCTACATGTTCTGGTTCGGTCTCGACGCCGCCATCAAGGCCGTCGACCAGACGGGCGACATCATCCCTGTCTCGGTGATCTTCGTTAAACTGCATGTACCGCTCGGCGCCCTGATGATGATGGTCCATGTGCTGTTCTACAGCGCCGGCATATTCACCAACGATGATCCCGAGAAATTCATGCTCAGTAAATAAGGCCCGGAGCGCACGACCATGACTCTTACGATACTCATCCTCGTTTTCATCGTGACCATGGCGATGGGAATCCCGATTGCCTTCGTATTCGGCATCAGCTCGATCATGTATTTCATCTTTTTTTCCAACATTCCGATCACCATCATCGGCCAACAGCTCTACAACGGCGTCGACAGCTTCGTGCTGCTCGCCATTCCGTTCTTCATTCTGGCCGGGCAGTTGATGAACCGGACCGGCATAACCAAAGACCTGGTCAACTTTGTCCAGGTCCTGGTCGGCAGGCTGCCCGGGGCCCTGGCCCAGGTCAATATTGTGGTCTCCATTCTGTTTGCCGGGCTCACCGGGGCCGCCGTGGCCGATACCGCTGCGATCGGTTCCATCCTGATCCCGGCGATGAAAAAAGAAGGCTACTCACCGGCCTACAGCGCCGCGGTGACCACCGCTTCATCCATCATCGGGCCCATCATCCCGCCCAGCATCATCATGGTAATCTACGGCACGATTACCGGGGAATCGATCGGGGCGCTGTTCATGGCAGGCTTCGTTCCCGGTGTTCTGATCGGACTTGGCCTGATGGCGCTGGCCCTGGTTTATGCCCTGAAAGAAAAACACCCCCGCCGCACAGAGTCGATTCCCCGGCCCGAAATTATCAAAAGATCCAAGGCCGCCATTATCGGCCTGATCATGCCGATCATCATCATCGGCGGAATACTGAGCGGAAAATTCACCGCCACCGAGGCGGCCTCGCTGGCCTGCGGCTATGCCCTTCTGGTAGGCATCATCATCTATCGAAGTCTGTCGCTCAAGGACATCATGGAAAGCCTGCTGGAATGCGCGGTGGTTTCCTCGGTCATTTTGCTGATAATCTCGACCGCCAAGCTCTTCGGCATGGTACTGACCATCGAGCAGATTCCCGGTCAGATTGCCCAGATCATGATGTCGCTGACCACCAACAAAATCATCTTTCTTTTGCTGGTAAACATTTTTCTGCTGTTCATGGGGATGATCATGGAGACCGGTGCCAACATCATCCTGCTGGCGCCAATTCTGCTGCCACTGGCAGTCAAGTACGGAGTCCATCCCCTGCATTTTGCGCTGATCATGATTGTCAATGTCAATATCGGCTTGACCACCCCGCCGCTCGGGGTCTGTCTGTTTACAGCGGCCCCGATCGCCAAGACATCCTACGAAAGCATTGCCCTCAAGGTTATGCCTTTTGTGGCGATGGAAATTCTGGTGCTGCTGATAATCACCTATATCCCGGAAATAGTCCTGATCGTTCCGCGGATGACCGGATTTATCTAAAAAGCGGCGCAATGCAAGAAACCCAAGACAGATAATTACCTGAAAAGGAGTGTTGAGCGATGAAAGCGCTGGTACTGGAAGCATACAACAAGCTGGTCTACAAGGAGATGCCCGAGCCTGAAATCAGCGAAAACGAAGTGCTGGTCCAGGTCAAGGCCTGCGGCATCTGCGGCAGCGACGTACACGGCATGGACGGCAGCAGCGGCCGGCGCCATCCGCCGCTGATCATGGGGCATGAGGCATCGGGGATCATCGTGCGGACCGGAGACCGGGTCAGCGACTTTTCCGAAGGAGACCGGGTCACCTTCGATTCCACCGTCTATTGCGGCACCTGCTTTTACTGCCGGCAGGGCATTATTAATCTGTGCGACAACCGCCGGGTGCTCGGCGTTGCGCCGGCTGATTACCGCCGGCACGGGGCCTTCGCCGAATATGTCGCAGTGCCCCAGCATATCCTCTACCGGCTGCCGGAGGGGCTCTCCTTTGCCCAGGCAGCCATGGTCGAACCGGTTTCCATCGCCTTTCACGCGGTTGCCCTGACCCCGGTCTCGCTCAATGACTCGGCGGTGGTTATCGGCTCCGGCATGGTCGGCCTGTTTGTGATCCAGGCCCTGCGGGCCGCCGGCTGCGGCACCATCATTGCGGTCGATCTGGAACAGGGCAAAGTCGATCTGGCATGTAAACTCGGGGCCGATCATGGACTGCTGGCCAGTGAAGTCGACGTTGCTGAAGAAGTCCGAAAATTAACCGATAAGCGCGGCGCCAATATCGCGGTGGAAGTGGTCGGCAACAGTGCGGCGCTCAATACCGCCATAGCATCACTGCGCAAGGGCGGCGCTTTGACCATCGTCGGCAACCTGGCGGCGACGGTTGACTTCCCGCTGCAGGAAGTGGTCACCAGACAGATCAGGGTAAGCGGGTCCTGCTCGTCATGCGGTGAATACCCGGCCTGTCTCGATATGATCGCCCGCGGAACCGTCAACGTCGATGCGCTGATCAGCCAGGTCGCGCCGCTTTCCGAAGGAGCCGCCTGGTTCGAACGGCTCTACAACCAGGAACAAGGTCTGATGAAGGTCATCCTAACACCCTAGGGGGCACTTCAACATCGTATCAGGAGCAGATTATGAGCTTGAAATTGTTTGATTTAACGGGAAAAGTCGCGATCGTTACCGGGGCCAGCCGCGGCCTGGGCCAGTACCTGGCCCGGGCGCTGGCCCGGGCCGGTGCCGATCTGGTCATAACCAGCCGGACCGCCGATTCACTCGAAGAGTTCAGTGCAGAGATCAGCGGGCTGGGCCGGCGGGTGCTGCCGCTGCCGCTCGACGTTCGGGATTACCAGTCCATCCAGGAAATGGTCGAGGCCGCCTATGCCCATTACGGCAGAATTGACATCCTGGTCAACAACGCCGGCTGCAACGTACGCAAACCGGCGGTGGAGGTCGAGTGGGAAGACTGGAACCTGGTACTCAATACCAATCTGCGCGGCGGCTTTTTCGTAGCTCAGGCGGTGGCGAAAAAGATGATCCCGGCCGGCTGCGGCAGAATCATCAATATCGGTTCGGTCACCGCCGTGGCCGGTTATGCCGGGATCACCCCCTACTGCGCCAGCCGCGGCGGCGTCAAGCAGATGACCATGAGCCTGGCGGACGACTGGGGCGTGCACAATATCACCGTCAACTGCCTCGCCCCCGGCTGGTTCAAGACGGCCCAGACCAAGGTGCTGTATGACAACCAGGAGTGGGTCGACTATCTCACTGACCGGATTCCGCTCAAGCGGGTCGGCCAGCCCAACGATCTGGACGGCACGGTGATCTTTCTGGCCTCGGATGCGAGCGCTTATATGACCGGGCAGACGCTGCTGGTCGACGGCGGCATCAGCACCGGGGCAACCAAGGCAACCGTCTGATACGGTTGCTACACTTAAAAGAGCGGGCATGCCATGGAAGCAGTAAAAGAACTCATAAAAGACATCAGGATTCCGCCGGTCTATAGAGTCCGGCAAACCTTCACGGTTGACCCCATAGACGATATCGAAACATCGTGCCTGGAGCAGATTGCAGCACTTTCGCGTTTGCAGGGCCTGAAACAGGGGGCCCGAATCGCGGTGGCGGTGGGCAGCAGAGGGATTGCCGATATCTCGCTGATTACCGCCTCGGTGGTCAAAGCCCTGAAGCAGGCCGGGTTTGCGCCCTTCATCGTCTCCGGCATGGCCAGTCACGGCCGGGCAACCGCGGCTGGCCAGGCCCAACTATTGGCCGAGCTCGGCGTCACCGAAGCTGCGGTCGGTTGCCCGATCCGGGCCAGCGTCGAGGTGGTCGAGATCGGCGTCATCGACGGCGGACTGCCGGTCTATATGGATAAAATCGCCTCCGGGGCCGACGGTATCGTGGTTATTAACCGGATCAAAACACACACCGCCTTTCATGCCCCCTACGAGAGCGGCCTGGTTAAAATGCTGGCCATCGGTCTGGGCAATGACATCGGGGCCAAATCATGCCACCAGCTCGGTTTCGGCAAGATGGCTCAGAACATTATCGCCATGACCGAAATGAAACTGGCCAAGCTGCCGGTATTGTTCGGTGTGGCCGTGATCGAGGACGGGGCCGAGAACGTCTCGAAAATCGAGATCGTCGACCGCGACGATATTATGACCCGGGAGCCGGAACTGCTTAAACTCTCAAAATCCCTCATGCCGTCCATCGGCATAGACCAGATCGATGTGCTGGTGGTCGATCGGATGGGCAAAGAAATTTCCGGGGACGGCATGGACCCCAACATCACCGGCCGTTATGCAACCCCCTATGCCACCGGAGGACCGACCGTATCGAAACTGGCGATCCTGTCGGTCACCGAGAAATCCCACGGCAATGTGATCGGGGTCGGCCAAGCCGATATCTGCACCCGCCGGCTCTTCGAAGCGGCCGATCTGGAAACGACCTACGTCAATTCGCTGGTCGCCACCGTTACCTCGGTTGCCCGGCTGCCGATGATTCTGCCCACCGATCTCGACGCAGTCAAGGCGGCGATCCTGACCTGCAACATCCAGGATTTCAGCAAAGTCCGGCTGGTTCGCATACGCGACACCCTGCATCTCGGCGAACTGTTGGTCTCTGAAGCGCTGGTCGATGAAGTGTCGGCAAGACCAAACGTCGCTTCCGTGGAAGGTCCTCTGGAGCTGAGCTTTGAAAAGGGCAGAATTCAGGCGGTATTTTAGCAGGTTGCGGCAATAGTTTATACCGCTGTTTGGGTCTCGGCTGTCTCGGCTTTCATTTTGAGACTTTTTTCAAGCTCTGCCCAATATTTGCTAGAGAAGATTTATGAGCCGGGATTTTTTTCAAGAAGGCTAGAAACCTATTATACGACAGAAAATCGCTGTTCAGGCTGTTCAGGACGACCCTTATCTCGATAACAAAGGTCCTGAATTCTGCAATAAATAGGTGCTTGATCTATAATAGCCGCAGCCTTAACAAATTGAGTTCTGCTGAAGAACAACGAAACCCACGCGTAAACAATCTGTCGATTCGCTGAAATCCATGCTGGACAATACGCCGGAGACTATTGCTGCCGAGCAGACCCGACTGCTCTATACCAACTCGCTGATGCCGATCGTTGTCTCGGTTCTGGCCAGTACGCTGCTGGTCGCCTCGCTGTGGACGGTGATCAGTGAGAAGATTCTGGTTTCCTGGCTGTCCATTTTCATCATCGTCTCATTGCTCCGGGTCCGCCTGCTGTTTCTCTACAGACACCGCCAACCCGGCAGCCCGGATCAGCAGAACTGGCATCTGCGCTTTCTTATCGGAACCTATATCATAGCAACCCTCTGGGGTGCGGCCTCTTTCCTTTTGTTGCCGGAGCAAAGCCTGGCCCATCAGATAGTCTTCTTCATGATCATGGTCGGCATGGCTGCTGGGGGTGTATCTTCCCTGTGTCCAAGTATCACGGTGCTGATCGGCTTTCTGTCTTTGATTCTGCTGCCGCTGATCCTAAAACTCGTACTGACCGGCTCCGGTGAAGCGGCCCTCAAGGCACTGCTGGTCTTTCTGTTCTGGGGTGTTATCGTGGTAGGCGGTAAAAAGATCAACCGCAACATCCGGGAGAATATCGAGCTGCGTCTGCAGAGCATTAAACGGGAACAGATACTCAAGATCAGCGAAGAACGCTACCGCCACATCTTCAGCAATGCGCCGCTGGGCATAATCCAATACGATGCCCAAGGCATAATTATGGACTGCAACGAAGAGATCGTGCGGATCCTGGGCTCGACAAAGGAAAAGTTGGTCGGTTTCGATATGCTGACCAAGCTCCGCAACGAAGATATGCACAAGGCGATCAAAAACTCCATCACCACCGGGGAAGGCTATTACGAGGGCGACTACACCTCGGTGACCGGCAGCAGAACAACCCCGATACGCGCCTTCTTCAAGACCATTCACTACCTGGACCGCGGGGTATCCGGTGGCATCGGAATCGTGGAGGATTTCACCGATAAACGGGAATCGGAAGAACTCATCCAGTACCATGCCTCCTACGATTCCCTGACCGGGCTGCCAAACCGCCGGTTATTCCTCGATCATCTGGCCGGCGAGATATCCCGCGCTCAGCGGCATGGGTACTACGGCGCCCTGCTCTACCTGGACCTGGACAATTTCAAGACCATCAACGATTCCCTGGGACACTCGGTGGGCGATGAATATTTAAAAATGGTTTCCAAGCGGTTGATCGATTTCACCAGGAAAGAAGACGTCGCCTCGCGCATGGGCGGCGATGAATTCACCCTGGTAATAACCGAACTGGACCAGGACCCCGAATCGGCTGCCGGCAAGGTCAGGGGAATCGCCGAAGAACTGAGCCTGTGCCTTTCCTCCCCCTGCCGTATCAGTGGCATCGACCTGCAGAGCACGGTCAGTATAGGAATCTCGATGTTCCCGCTGCTCGACAAGGATGTCGATGACATCCTCAAACAAGCGGACACCGCGATGTATCGGGCCAAAGCGGCCGGACGCAATGAGATCAGCTTTTTCCTGCCCAGCATGCAGGAAGCCGCCGATGAAAAACTGCGCCTCAGCAACCAGCTGCGGCAGGCTTTGAAGCAGCAGGAGCTTCTGCTCTGCTTTCAGCCGCAGGTTGATTTTTCAGGGACTCTGCTCGGGGCCGAAGCGCTGCTCCGCTGGCAGCACCCGGTGCGAGGCAGGGTCTCGCCAGCAGTATTTCTCAGTGTCGCCGAAGAGACCGGTCTGATGCAGGACATCGGTCAATGGGTCCTGCGCCAGACCTGCACTCATATCAAACAATGGCAGGATGCCGGTTACCTGCGAAAATCCCAAATCATTTCTCTCAATATAAGCGGCAAAGAGATTGCTTCACCGGACTTCGTCAGCACCATCCGCAAGGCCCTGGAAGAGACCGGGGCCGACCCGAACCATCTGGGCATCGAACTCACCGAGGGCAGCCTGATCTCGACCGGCAGCGATATCGTTGATAAGATCACGCAGGTGCGAAAATTCGGGGTGAAATTCTCGGTTGACGATTTCGGCACCGGCTACTCATCGCTGAGCTATCTCAAAAGCCTGCCGCTGCATACGCTCAAGATCGACCGTACCTTCGTAAAAGATATCAAAGATGCCAGCCAGAATGTTGTTCTGGTCGATACCATCATCATGATGGCCACCAACCTCGGCCTCGAGGTGATCGCCGAAGGTGTCGAAACCGAACAGGAACTGCACTATCTGCGCAGCAAAGGATGCGAGGTCTACCAGGGGTTCTATTTCTGTAAGCCGCTAGAACCCGCACCTTTTCTCGAAGTCCTTAAAGCAGGACGCCTCGAAACAGGGGGCGCCAGATCCTGAACGCTGTCAAACGTCTTAAAGCCGTTTACAGGACCGCAGCCGGGTGCAATCGATTTCTGCAACTCACACGCACCCACTCAGATACCACTGCGTCACATTGACAGGCATGATTCCCTCTCTATTATTTAGGTAATAACCTGCTAAATCAGAGATAAAGCCAAACCCGTTGGAAAACGGGGTCGGAAAGCCACGGGTCTTTTGAGAAAGCCGAGCTGCCTCAGCCGGGAGCAGTTCGGCTTTCTGTTTTAGGCATCGACCAGGATCTGCCAGCAGCAGTATTGAGCAGAGCCTCTCACAGGTTTTGCAGCAATACTGCAATCAGCCACCAGACGTTCGCCCAAGGAGGTCGCCATGAGAGAGCAACTGAATTACGACACGTTTCTGAAGGTAGCCAACACCATTTCGCATTCCAAGGAACCCGAGGAAGTGGCGCTGATGACCGTTGAGGGAATCAAGACCGCGCTGGATATCAAGGCCTGCGCCCTTTTTCTGCTCAACAAGACCACCGATGAGCTGAAAGTGGCTGCCTCCTATGGGCTCAGCGACGAGTATCTTAACAAAGGCCCGCTGAGCGCGCTGCATTCGATTGCCCAGTCCCTGGCGGACGGTCCGGTGGCCATCTACGATGCGGCAACCGACCCGAGGCTGCAGTACCCCGAGGCCGCAAAAAAAGAGGGCATCGCTTCAATTCTGTCAGTTCCAATCCAGGTCAACCGCTCAACCATGGGAGCCCTGCGAGTTTATACTTCAGAACCGTGGGAGTTTACCCTCAATGATGTCAACTTTGTCTATGCGCTGGCCCAGATAGCCGGGATGTCCATCCGGCTGGCCAGGCACACGAAAGGGTTGCTGGCCAGCATCGATGTGCTGCGCGATATGCAGGAGGCCCAGAACAGAAGATCGACCCGGAAGACCCCGTTCGAGGGAGTGCCGGTAAGTTTTTCCGACGAAGAATACAAAATGCAATACGAAGAAAAAAGCACCTGAGAACAATCCCCGGATGTCCTCACTTAAAAGGGTTGCACTGTTGCGGCTGCAGCCCTTTTAATTTGCACTAGCACTGGAGTTCGACACGGGGGCGCTGGCAGAGACAGGAACTCTGCAAAATTCATTTACCAACAATTATTATGCTTTTTCCACATTTCCGGATCATGGCCTGGGGGGATATTTTCGCAGGGATCATCTGAGGAATAGCCTCGCAGCTTGTTGTATAAAGCGATTTGCTCAGGCCGCAGGATATTTGGTGTTTCGAGATGTGCTGCAAGATGAGTATAGCGCAGCTGTTTGGTAACCCGGGCAACTTTTTCAAGCAATTCGTCCAATAATTCATCGGTTATCGTTCTATTGGCAAAATGACCATTGAGCTCCTTTTCGAGTTCAATGAGTTCAAGGCCAAGAGGGATAGCCTCTTGCTTCATTTTCGCATACAGATCTTCAATGGCGCGGCGTTGTTCGGCGGTCAGATCTATCTCCTCTTGCATCTCCAAGACGTGGGCCGGGCCGGGCATGCCATTGAGCTCCGCGGCTTTGGCTAACCCCCAGCCTTGGCCATTTTCTAATTCCTCCATGTCAGTTTCCGAGAGACTCTTGATCGCTCTTTTTTTTCTTCACCAGCATATTTGGATCGATACGTGGGTTCGGCAGCCGACCATGCGGCAAGGGGCATCAGCACTACACACAGGAGTATTATTGCAGTTTTTGTGTTCATATTTTTTCTTTAGGATTAACGCTAGCGATGATTGTTTTAGTCTTCTAAAAGGGCGATATAAGATAAATAAAGCTTATCGCCTTGAGACCAGACAGCTTCCGTGCCTCATCAGATAGTAAGTCACAAAACTGAAAAATCGAGAAATCCGACCAGGGCTCTCAAAGCCCGGATCACCGTTTCCTCTCAGATAGCAAAGGAAATAGTAACTGTCTGATTTCTTGATGAGCAGGGATGCTGCTGCTTTAGAACACGCGTTTGAAAAAACTGAGAATGGAAAATAAGCACTTGATATGTTTAATATAATATCAACTATATCGCTGGCTAATCCTTGGTGCCGGAGGTCGGAATCGAACCGACACGGGGTTGCCCCCGCTGGATTTTGAGTCCAGTGCGTCTACCAGTTTCACCACTCCGGCATGCACTGACGTTATAGCGCGAATGGCGATTTTGAGTCAAGCAGAATTGCCGCCTCCTATTGCTCTCGACGCCTGCCCAGGTCGGTGGCTGCACTGCTATAACCGCCATGAAATTCTCTGCCCTGACTCACGGGTGCTTCATAGGCCTTTGGCGGGAAAATCACACTTGGGATTTACTTTAGCCGCCATTTCTGCTCATATTTATTTTTGGCCTACTTATTTCATCAGGCCTGCCCTTTGAGTTCTGCCAAAGCGGGTCCCGTGGGCTGCATCCACCCCAATTGCCAGGAGGCAGAAATGCGCTACCGCACTATACCAAAAACCGGGGATGAGCTTTCAATACTGGGCTATGGCTGTATGCGCCTGCCGTTGGCCGAAGGCGGGGACGTCGATGAGGATAAGGCGATGAGCCAGATCCGCTATGCCATCGAAAAGGGAGTGAACTATTTCGATACCGCCTGGCCTTACCATGGTGGCCGGAGCGAGTCGATCCTGGGCCGGGCCCTGCAGGATGGCTGCCGCGACCGGGTGCGCATCGCCACCAAGCTGCCAAGCTGGCTGATCAAGAGCCGCGCTGACATGGACTATTATCTGGACAGGCAACTCGATAGACTGCAGACCGGGCGGATCGACTACTACCTGCTGCACACGCTGAATGGCCCCTCGTGGGATCGACTGCACCGGCTCGGGGTGATCGATTTTCTCGACCGGGCCCTGCAGGACGGCCGCATCGTCAACGCCGGTTTTTCCTTTCACGGCCTGCTCGAGGATTTCAAACGGATCGTCGATGCGTACCCCTGGATATTCTGTCAAATTCAATACAATTACCTGGACAGGCAGAACCAGGCCGGCCTCGAGGGCCTCCAGTATGCAGCAAAAGAGATCTCGGCATCATCGTGATGGAGCCGCTGCGCGGCGGCAATCTCGGCAACCCGCAGCCGCCCCCGGCCGTCGAGGCCATCTGGGAAACGGCTGAAAAACGCCGCACGCCCGCTGAATGGGCGCTGCGCTGGGTCTGGAATCACCCCGAGGTCAAGGTGGTGCTCTCCGGAATGAACATCGATGAGCATATCGTCGAGAACCTGGCTATTGCCGACCAGGCAGAGCCCCGCTCACTGACCAGCCAGGAATGCGAGATCGTCGACCAGGTGGCAGCCAGGTACAAGGAATTGATGGCAGTGAACTGCACCGGCTGCGGCTACTGTCTGCCATGCCCCGAGGGAGTGATGATCCCGTCAATTTTCGAGGTCTATAACAATATGCACCTGTTTGGCAACCACCAGGAGGCGAAATTCGTCTATGCTGCCAGAACCAGCGGTGTTCTGACCGGGGGCACAGCCGGTTTTGCCTCCGCCTGCGTAAAGTGCGGCGAGTGTCTGGAAAAATGTCCTCAGCAGATCGAAATACCCGATGTCCTTGAGGATGTTGTCGATGTACTGGAGGGGCCCGGCCTGGAGGGGAGGCTAGCCGCCATCGGCAAGATGTTCAAGGCCGAAACCTGAGAAAGCGGGAGGTGGTCAAGGACATCGCCCGGGTTATCGCCCGGTACAACGATGTGATCATGGCCAGGCTCTTCGACCACGACCACGTCCTGCAGCTGGCCCACTACTCGACGGTGCCGGTGGTCAACGGATTGACCGATTACAACCATCCCTGTCAGATCATGGCCAATATGTTCACCATCCTCGAGCACCGGGGCAGCCTGGATGATCTGAAAATCGTCTATGTGGGGGACGGCAACAATATCGTCCATTCCTGGCTGCATATGGCCAGGCGGCGGCCAGCAAGTACATACTGTCTCCCGAGTTGGTTAGAGATATGAAAGCCGAAGCGATCATCATGCACCCGCTGCCCCGGGTCGACGAGATTCCCAAGGAAGTGGACCACGCCCCCCAGGCCCGCTATTTCGAGCAGGCCCAGAACGGACTCTATATCCGCATGGCGCTGCTCTACCTGTTGTTGAAGGACGACCGGATCTAAGATAAACCGGCAGCCCGATTGATCGCGGCGATGATAGAGGCAATCGGCTCCATTTTGGTCAGTACGCCGGCTGGTCTGAAGTCCGGCGCCTGTTCCCGGACCAGGCTGTCGTCGTAGCCGGTGAAAACGATTATCGGTATCCCGGTGTCGCGCTGAATGCGCTGTGCCGCCTCCAGGCCGTTCATCGGGCCGCCCAGGATAATGTCCATCAAAATTACTGCAGGCCGCAACTTGACTGCCTGCTCAACGGCCTCCTCCCCGGTGGTCACCACCTCCGCCACCTCGAAACCGTGGGCCCGGAGTTTTTTGGCCAGCATCAGCCCGATCAAAATCTCGTCCTCGACCACCATCACCTTGATTGACTCCCTGATCATACCCGTTCGTGCCCCTGCAGCCTGGTGAAACGGATATGGTAGCGGGTGCCATTGCTGCCATCGAGCGCGACCCTGCCTTTGAGCTGAATCCTGATAAGCGCGCTGACAATCTGCATGCCGAAAGAGGTTGCCGAACCCAGATCGATTCCGGTGGCCAGTCCAACGCCGTCATCTTCAACGTCAAGCAGGATGGTATTGTTCCGCTCCTGTCTGAGACGGACGGACACCATGCCCTTCCGCTGAGCCGGAAAAGCATGCTTGAGCGAGTTGGTGACAATTTCGTTGATTACCAGCCCGAGCGGCACCGCATAATCGATGTTGATCGGGGTAGACAGCAAGTCGAAGTGCAGGCCGATTTTTCCCTCCGGGGCCATATGGTTAACCAGCGAGGTGACAACTTCGCGAATATAGGAGCCCAGATCGATTTCTGAAAGACTCTGCGACTGGTAAAGCTTCTCGTGCACCAGTGCCATCGCCCGGATGCGATTTTCGGTCTCTTTGAAGACCTCGGTGATTTTCTCATCTGCGAGATCCTGGGCCTGCAGTTCGAGCATCGAGATAATAACCAGCATATTGTTCTTGGTACGGTGGTAAATCTCTTTGAGCAGCGTCTCTTTTTCTGCCAGGGAATGCCTGAGCTGGGTTTCACGCAACTGCAGTTTCTCTTCATTCTGTTTGATCAGGCTGACATCGGTTATGGTCCCGACCATCGAAGCCCTACCCTGCCAGACGGTGACTTTGGCCCAGACCTCACCGTAAAAGGTCGAATTGTCCTTCCTGAGGCACTGGATCCGGTATGGCGGCACGTCTTCGCCGCCGTATCGCCTGGCCATATTTTCTGCAACCAGGGCGCGATCTTCGGCGACAATATAATCGAGCGGATCGCAGCCGATCAGCAGGTGCTGAGCAATCCCCAGCATATCGGCCAGCGACTGGTTGACATAGGTGAAGCGGCCGTCGGTGATGATATAGATCCCGGCCTGGGTGGCCTCCATCGTTTCGTAGTACTGCTGTTGCGCGTTTCTCAGCGCTTCTGAGACGATTTGCCGCCGTTCGACCTCCCGCTTGAGTCGCTCGATGGTAAGTTCCAGTTCGCCCTTCTTGTCGGTCAACTCCTGAGTCGTCTGTTCCACCTCGGACTCGAGTGCATCGGCATAGCGCTGCTGGCGCCGCCTTCCCGCTTCGAGCTGCTCGACCATACGGTTGAAAGATTCGGCCAGTACCCCGGTTTCATCGCTGGTTGAAACCGGGCAGCGCACCGACAGGTCGCCATCGGCAACGCGCTGGGTGGCGGCTGCCAAAGTGCGCAGCGGGGTGATGAGATACCTTACCGACAGGTAGACAATCGCCAGGGCCGCCACAAGGGTCAGACCGGAAATGATGATGCCCTTCATCTCGAGATTGTTTACCGCATTTGCCAGCGCGCTGCGGCTTTCATTGACCGAGCCGAACAGCTGGTCTTTTTTTACAACCATGCCATAGACCCAGCCGAGCTCTGCCATCCTGCTGGTGGCGATGTAGTATGAAGCCCCATCGAGGTCTATTTGCATAAGGCTGTCTTTGTCGCGGGCAATCAGCGTGGCGAGTTCTCTGACCTCGTCTTTGGAAGAATCGGTGAGCGAGAGTTTAAGGCTGTCCGAGGAGTCGACAAATTGTTCCGGATCGAGCTTCAGGCCGAAGGAAGAAAAATAGCGCTGCGGAAAGGCGATCAAACGGCCGCTCTGATCAAGCAGAAAACTGAACAGGATATCCTGATCCGGCCCCGGCCTGTCCGGGTTCAAAATATCTTCGATAATCGTCTCAAGGGGTACATCGATACCCGAAATCCCTCTGAAAGCCCCTGTCCGCTTATCTATCAATGGGGCACTGGCGGTGAGCATCAAGCCTTCGATAACATCGTCTTTGTAGACACTGGTCCAGCGTACCTGCTGGCTGAGCTGTTCGGCGCTGGTGAAAATTCTCAGGGGTTCCCCATCGCGCAGATCAAAAACCTTCGGAGAAGGCAGCCCGTAAACGGCCTTTTTTGCTTTGGGGTTCATGGTACAATAGGTACCGATGCCGCTCATCGTAATTACATGTGCGGCAAGAACTTCGGGGTGCTGGTTCAACACCCGGGTGAAAAAGGGGGTCATATGTGTCAGGGAGCGCAGCTCGCGGTCAACCGCTTCGTCAATTTCATCCCCTCCCCAGTACATACTGGTAACCGGATCGTCGATTGAGTTGGCCCATATGCCATTGTGGGACCCACGCGTATAGCGATAGTCCAGCAGGGGTTTTTCCGCGTAAAAAACACTTTCGCCATAAAGTTCCGAGGCCCGACTGCCAAGCAGACCAGCTGAGGCCGCGATCGAATCGAAAAATGCTTGATAGCGTTGTGCCCGCTCGTGAGTAATGGTTTTGAGATAGGAAAAGCTATGTTCGACAATCTGCTTTTCATGCACCGCAAAAGCCTTCTCTCCATAGTCGTTGATCGCTTTCAACGAAATATAGACCAATGCTGCGATCGAGGCGCTGATGACCGCCGTGAGCAGAGTGAACAGCTTTATTCCCAGGCGTGAGGGCAATTTACCAGTCATTGTTCTGCTGATCCACCATGGGCAAGGCCCGGCTTAGATATCATCTGCAGGCCATCAACACCGCCCGTCGCTGCTTACCAGAGGCCCGTCACCCAAGCTGATCGGCTCAGGTTTGAACAGGGCGGAGCAATGTGTTACATATCTGATAGATGCACGACGAATATTGCAGGCGGGGAAAACCCCAGGTCCGAGACATAGCATATTCCGGCAGGAAACTCAAACAGCTTGCGATATTTTGAAGCCGATAACGATACCCGTTCGGACCTGTTTTCCATCTGGCCCGCGGCAACTGCGCTGGGACTATCGTGGCGACACCCGGCAGGATCAGCTTCCTGCAGCCTTGTGCAAGGCGCAGGTGAGGCCGTATCAAAAAAAAATAACGCACATCATCACAACCTGAGACAACTGGATTTATTATGCTGAAAGAACTGCAAGCCTGTATCAAGGAAGATCGGGATGGCGTTTACAACCTGTTTCGCAGCTACCAGGCCATGAACAAAAGCCTGATCCTTGGCAGCGATATCTGGGATATGTTCCGTCGATTCTGTGAAGACCACCCCCAACACCGTGCGCTGCAGACTTCCGTGCTGGCTGAGGTGCTCAAAAAAAGCCAGGACGCAGCCATTAGCGAACCCTGGCTCTATCTCGGAGTTCGGCCGCATGTGGCTCACTGGCTGCACCTGCGCTGCCATCTGGAAACCATGGTTTTCGAGGAAGTATCGACCTCGGAATATCTTGCTTTCAAGGAGCAGCTGACCTCCGCCAGTGGCCTGAATGAGCCTATCCTGGAGATCGATTTCGCTCCGTTTGAGCGGGACTTTCCCAAAATGCACCAGACCCGTTCCATCGGCCATGGGGTTGAATTTCTGAACCGCACCTTTTCAAACCGGCTGGGAAGCAATCTGGCCAAGGGGGACGAACTGCTGTTCTCATTTCTGCGGGTGCACGGTTATAAGGACAGGCCCTTCATGATCAATGACCAGATCAGCAGCGTCAAGGAGCTGCGCAATGCGCTGCGCCTCGGGCTTGAACTTCTCGATAAGAGCAGGGGTGAGTTGCAGTGGACGGATCTTGAAACACAATTGCGCGCGATGGGCTTCGAACCGGGCTGGGGACGCAGTATCATCGATATCCGTAACATGATGAGCCTGCTTGCCGATCTGCTCGAAGCGCCCGATCACCAGAATCTGGAAACCTTTCTGGCCCGGATACCGATGATATTCAATATAGCCGTGCTCTCGCCGCACGGTTATTTCGGCCAGGAAAATGTGCTGGGCCTGCCGGACACCGGCGGTCAGGTCGTCTATATCCTGGACCAGGTGCGTGCCTTGGAAAAAGAGATGACCCAGCGCATTTACAGCCAGGGACTCGATATCAAGCCCCGCATCCTGATCATCACCCGGCTGATCCCCGAGGCCGGCGACACCACCTGCAGCGAGGCCGAAGAACAGGTGGACGGCACCGAAAATGTAGTCATTATCCGGATCCCGTTTCGCCACCCCGACGGCGGCATTGTAGCGCAATGGATTTCGCGTTTTGAAGTGTGGCCGTATCTGGAAACCTTCAGCCGGGAAGCCGAGAAGGAAATTCTGGCCCGCCTCGACCGAAGGCCGGATCTGATCGTCGGCAACTATTCCGACGGTAATCTGGCCGCCTATCTGATGGCCCAGAGCCTCGGCGTAACCATGTGTACCATCGCCCATGCCCTGGAAAAAACCAAATACCTGTTTTCGGCGCTGTACTGGCAGAACATGGAAAACCAGTATCACTTCTCCTGCCAGTTCACCGCCGATCTGATTGCGATGAACGCTGCCGACTTCATCATCACCTCCACCTACCAGGAGATTGCCGGTTCAAGCGATGTGGTCGGCCAGTACGAAAGCTACGGGTCATTTTCCATGCCCCAACTGCAACGGGTGATCCACGGGATCGACATCTTCGACCCCAAGTTCAACATCGTCTCGCCTGGTGCGGACGAGGCCACTTATTTTTCCTACACCGACACGGCCAGCCGGTTGCCCGACCTGCACCCGGAAATCGAAGCGCTGATCTACGGAGAACTCGACGAACAGAGCAGGGGAATGCTCCAGGAGCGGGACAAGCCGCTGATCTTTTCGATGGCGCGGCTTGATCATATCAAGAACCTCACCGGGCTGCTCCACTGGTACGGTGAAAACCAGCGCCTCCAGGAACTCACCAACCTGCTGGTCATCGGCGGGACAGTCAACCCGCAGCTCTCCTCGGACAGTGAGGAGCGTGAGCAGATCGGCCGGATGCACGAACTCTTCGACCGCTACCAGCTCGACACCAAGGTCAGATGGCTGGGCAAACGGCTCGACAAAAAGCTCTCAGGCGAACTCTACCGCTGCGTGGCCGACGGCGGCGGCGCCTTTATCCAGCCTGCCCTGTTCGAGGCCTTCGGCCTGACGGTCATCGAGGCCATGGTCTCCGGTTTGCCGACCTTTGCCACCTGCTACGGAGGCCCGCTCGAGATAATCGAGCACGGTAGGTCGGGTTTTCACATCGATCCCAATCATGGCACTGAGTCTGCCGAGCTGATTGCAGATTTTTTCGCCCGGTGCTCCCGTGAGCCGGAGCACTGGCAGCACATTTCAGCAGGTGGCAGAAAGCGGGTGGAAGAGCGCTATACCTGGAAACGCTATGCGAAGCGGCTGCTGACGCTGACCTGCATCTATGGCTTCTGGAAATTTGCCACCAATCTGGAGCGCCAGGAAACAAGGCGCTACCTGGAGATGTATTACCATCTCCAGTTCAAGCGGCGGGCAGCAACGCTTGGCCCGGTTCAATAAATGCCATAGTGTTTCAGGCCGTCGATAATCCCGGCAGCGTATTTGGCCTGGCTGAAATAGATATTGGGGCGATTGCGCAGGTTCTCAAGTTCCACGCTGTGGTTGCCGACCACGAGGCCGCGGGACGCCCCGGCGATCATATCTTCATCGTTGCCGGAATCGCCCGCCACCATCACCCGCCTCGGCGAGAAGTCGAACTTATAGCGCAGGTATTCGATCGCCCTGCCCTTGGAGGCCCGCAGCGGCAGAATGTCGAGAAACTGGCCGTGCGAGTAGATGGTCTGGCAGCGCAGCTTCCTCTCTTTGAGACGCTCCCTGACCATCTCATATCGATTATTTTTCCGATCATCGAGATAGTAGCTGATCTTATGGCTGCGCTGCCCTTCGGCTTCCTGGAAAACAAGAAAGTCGAAGTCAGTCAGGGCCGCTTTGATGTCCTCCGCCTTCCACTGATAGGAGATATGCTGCTGCCAGCCTTTATCGTAGCGTAGATTGGGGCCATAGTAAATTTCAGTGCCGACCGAGCAGATCAGGATGTCTGGCATCGGGAAGTCATATTCGGTCATCGCCTCCAGGGTCAGTTCGAGACTCCTGCCGGTGGCAACGCCCCAGGCGATCTCCTCCTGCCGATCCTGCAGAAAACCAAAAAGTTCCCGCATACTCGACTCGTCGCCGACCAGGGTGTTGTCGATATCAGTGATCATCAGGTAGCGGACATTGGTGAGACGCCGGCCAAATGATGCCACCGGCAGTGGTTCCCCCTCCTGTCTGCTTTCAGGTGCAAGTGAATTAATTCCAGGAATGATTGCGGCAAGCTGCTGCAGCGTCTGCTGCGAATGGGCCTGCCAGCTGTAGTAGGTTCTCACCCCATTTATGCCGCTGTTGGAAAAATCGGTCCACTTGTGCTGCTCGATCAGGATCGAGGTCAGCGCCCGGGCAATATCCTGGGGGTCGGAAGCTTCGACCAGAATACCGTTGCCGCAGTTGGCCACGATGTCCACCGGCCCGCCGTTGTTAGTGGCTACAATCGGCAGACCGCTGGCCGAGGCCTCGATCAAAGTGATGCCAAAAGGCTCCACCAGGGCCGGGTTAACGAAGACACCGCGGCTTTCTGCACAGATTCGGTAAAGCTCAGGGACCTCGGTGGCAAAATTATGCTTTTTGGGAATCGCCAGCTTGCCGTAGAGATCGTAACGATCCATCTGCAGCAGCATGTCGGTGAGCACCTGACGCTCGTTGTCTTGCATGGTGGTGATGTCGCCGCGAATCCCGGCAAAGATAGCCAGGTTGGCGATGGCCTGCAGCTCAGGGCTGGTGCCGTACGCTTCGATCAGGCCGCCGATGTTTTTGCGCTGATCGGGTCGGCAGAGCGCCAGAATAAAGGGTTTTTCGGGATTGACCCAGAACCGGTGCAGTTCCCTGAGCAGGGTCACGCGGATCTGTTTGATTTCTTCGCTGAGCAACTCGCTGTCGAGTTGCGCGTCGTAAAAAGGGTAGAAGATATCCAGGTCGATGCCAGGTGGAATCACCGCAAAGCGGTCGTGGCCGCCGTTGTCGTAGAGGCCGTACTGCTCTTCGATTTCCTGCCTGGTCGAGGTGATAATCAGCTCAGCCCGATTAATAATTTTCTCTTCGGCCTTGATCCGGGTCGCCATCCTGTAATGACTGTTTATCCTGGCTTCACTGAGCCCTTCCCCGAGGAGTTTTTCCTTCTTGCTTCTGCCCAGCGAATGACCCGTGAAGATAAAGTGTGCGTCAAAGGCGTCGGCAAGACCCATCGCAATATAGCCCGCATCGGCATAATGGCCGTGAAAGACATCCGGGGTCCGCGGCTGAGATTTGATAAATCGAATCATCCGGGCGATGGACTCTTCCAGATGCGGCCAGAGCAGCTCCTTTCTGATGTACTTCCTGCCGCCGAACTGAATGCGCACGATACGGACTTTGTCCGAGATATGCTCGATGGGCTGGCTGTAGTCGCTGGCTACCGCTTTGTCGTCGATCAGCCGGGTCACCAGATCAACCTGAGCGACCTCATCGCGCTCACCCAGGGCTCTGGCCAGTTCCAGCACATATTTCACCTGGCCGCCGGTGTCGGCATCACGGCCCAGTTCCGGCGCCTCCGAGCGGATCAGCCCGTGAACGCTGAAAAGTTGAAAGTAGAGACCCTGCTGCATAGCTACATTATCACCATTTATTTATTCGGCGGCTCTGCCGGGACGACCGCTACTCTTATTATAACCACTGCCTGATATCCGGCTGCAACTTTTTGATAGATGGGGAGGGGCAGACCGTTTTGGGAGCAGGCCTGTTTAGCGCCTAAAATGGTCTTTTCAGCAAATCTAACTACTTGCTGCACGGAAAACATGGATTACGTTATGCAATAACCTTATTGCACAATATATTTTTATGCAATACAGTATTGCTAAATACTGTCTGCCGGCAGCCGGGGCCGCCCCTGGCCTTACCAGGCACTTTTCAAGGGCCTTAGCCATTCCCGCTTCTGCTTGACCCTTCACGATTAGGAAACGTCATTGAATCAGTCTAACCAGAACAAAGAAATAGTATGGCACAGATATCCATAAAGAACCTATACAAGATTTTCGGCCCCCAGCCCCGCAAGGCACTCGATCTTCTGCAGCAGGGACTGAACAAGGAAGAGATCTATGATCAGACCGGGTTGACCGTCGGCGTCCAGGACGCCAGTTTCGAGGTGCAGCGCGGCGAAGTTTTCGTGGTCATGGGACTGTCAGGCTCAGGGAAGTCCACCCTGGTAAGGATGCTGAATCGGCTGATCGAACCGACCGCGGGTGAAGTTGTTGTCGACGGTGAGGATGTGCTGAAGATGAACCGGGACCAACTGGTCGACTACCGCCGGGGCAAAACCAGCATGGTCTTTCAGTCTTTTGCGCTGATGCCCCATCAGAGCGTCATCAACAACGTTGCCTTCGGTCTCGAACTGGCGGGCATCTCCAAGCAGCAGCGCCACGCCCGGTCCATGGACGCGCTGGAGCAGGTGGGCCTGAAAGGCTGGGAGAATGCGTATCCCCGGGAGTTAAGCGGCGGCATGCAGCAGCGTGTCGGGCTGGCGCGCGGGCTGGCGGTGGATCCCGACATCCTGTTGATGGACGAAGCCTTCTCGGCGCTCGATCCGCTTATTCGAACCGAAATGCAGGATGAACTGCTCAAACTTCAGGACCAAAATGAGCGGACCATCGTCTTTATCTCCCATGATCTGGACGAAGCTTTGCGCATCGGCGACCGGATCGCGGTGATGGAGGGCGGCCGGGTGGTCCAGGTGGGCACACCGGAGGAAATTCTGACGAACCCGGCCGATGACTATGTCCAGGCATTTTTCCGGGGCGTCGACCCGACCGGCGTTATCCAGGCGGGCGATATCGCCCGCGACACTCAGCCCACGGTTATCTGGCACACCCCGGAAGGAAGCATCCGGGCGACTCTGGAGATGCTCAACAATCGTGACGCCGAATTTGCCTACGTCCTCGATTCTCAACACCGCTTCTACGGAATCGTCTCCACCGACTCGCTGCACACAGCCATTGACAAGGGTGCCAGCAAAATCGACGAGGCCTTCATCAGCGACGTCAAAGCCGCACGTGTGGACCAATGCATGCAGGATTTTCTGCCGGAGGTTGCCTCCCGCGCCTGGCCGATCCCGGTAATCGATGAAAACAATGTCTATCGGGGAGTAGTCTCAAAAAACCGTTTCCTGCGCACCCTGCATCGGGCCGATAGCGGCACCCATTTCAGTTCATAATTCATTCATCGGAGTCTTTCCATGCTCAGTTTCGAAGACAAGGTAATCCCACTCGATACTTGGATCACCGCTTTTATCGATTGGCTGGTCGAAGGATACCGCTGGTTCTTCCAGGGGATCAAGTGGCCGGTCGAAGTGACTCTTACCAGTATCCAGAACGGTCTGGTGGCCACCCCCCCGCTGGTCATTATCGGGGTGCTCGGCCTGATCGCCTGGCGCGTCTCCGGCCTCAAGCTGGGCGGCTTCACCCTCGCCACGCTGGTATTCATCGGGCTGCTCGGTCTCTGGGAAGACACCATGATCACCCTGGCGATGGTCTTCTGCTCGGTGGTTTTCTGCACCGTTGTCGGTATTCCGCTGGGCATTCTGGCGGGTCGCAGCGATAACTTCGAGGCTTCTCTGCGGCCGGTGCTCGACGCCATGCAGACCACCCCGGCCTTCGTCTACCTGGTCCCGATCGTCATGCTTTTCTCGATCGGCAACGTGGCCGGCGTACTGGCCACCATCGTCTTCGCGCTGCCGCCGATCATCCGCCTGACCAGCCTCGGCATCCGCCAGGTGCATCCGGAACTGGTCGAAGCAGCCCTGGCCTTTGGTGCAACAAGTTGGCAGGTTCTTGTCAAAGTGCAGATACCGCTGGCGTTGCCTACCATCATGGCCGGCCTGAATCAGACGATCATGATGGCGCTTTCCATGGTCGTCATCGCCGCACTTATCGGCGCCGGCGGTCTCGGCGCCCCGGTCGTGCTGGGCCTCAATACGCTCGATATCGGCCTGGCGACCATAGGCGGGCTGGCCATCGTGCTGATGGCCATCGTGCTGGATCGAATCACCCAGTCCATGGGAACACAAAAAAAATAACCAAGGAGGATTTTCATGTTCAAGAAGGCGCTACTGACAGCATTTAGTATTTCTATAATCACCTGCGGGGCAGCTCTGGTTCAGGCCGCGCACCACATGCCGGGCGAGGGCGTCACGCTCAAGCCGGCACGCGCGACCTGGAACACCGGTTTCTTCCAGGAAGCCTTGGTTCGGCGCGCCCTCGGCGAGCTTGGCTACGAGGTGCAGAAACCCAAGGATCTGCAGAACCCAATCTTCTACAAGACCGTTGCACTGGGCGACGTCGACTACTGGACCAACGGCTGGTTCCCCAACCACGACGGCCAACTGCCCAAAGGCTTCTACGACAAGGCGGAAAAGGTCGGCTACGTGGTCAAGGCAGGCGGTCTGCAGGGCTATCTGGTATCCAAGGCCCATGTGGAGCAATTCAACATCAAGTCGCTGGACGACTTCAAACGCGACGAGGTCAAGAAGGCTTTTGACAAAAACGGCGACGGCAAAGCCGACCTGACCGCCTGTCCTCCCGGCTGGGGCTGTGAGACGGTCATTGCCCACCATATGGAGGTCTACGACCTCAAGGATCACGTCAATCCGGTCAAGGCCGCCTACGAGGCGGGCATGGCCTCTGCGCTGGCTGAGTATAAGGCCGGTGAGCCGATATTTTTCTACACCTGGGCTCCCAACTGGACAATTTTCAAACTCAAGCCCGGCACCGACGTGATATGGATCAACGTGCCTGAGACCATGCCCAAGGAATCGCAGATGGCAGGCAAGGACCGCATGGAAATCAGCGGAATCGAAGGTGCGGTTTCCGATCCGATCAAACTCGGTTTCGTCGTTTCCGACATCCAGATCGTGGCAAACAAGATGTTTTTGGAAAAAAATCCTGCCGCGAGGAAATTTTTTGAGGTATTCACGCTGCCGCTCAGCGACATCAACGAGCAGAATACCAAAATGAACGAAGGCGAGAAGAGTCAGAAAGACATCGAACGCCATGCCGATGAATGGATTGCCGCCAACAAGGCGACCTGGGACGGCTGGCTCGAAGCGGCCCGCAACGCGGCCATGTAAGCGCTGATCGCGCACTTCAGGCAGTTTAGCCCGGGAGGAGCGAGCCCTCGCACCTCCCGGGCCCCCACCCCTCGTCGCAGCCGGCCGGGTCACGACGGTGACGGACAACGACCCTGGCAGTTTCTATTGTCAAAAGCACCCGTAATACCTATATTGAGCCGACAAATACCATAGAGGATCACCGTGAATGGGCGACAGAGTTAAGCAGGAACAGGCTATCATTCAACAGATGAGAATTCTGTTCAAAGCGGTTCAGGCCCACTCGAAAAAGGTTGAAAAAGCCTGCGGCCTGAGCAGCCCCAAATTGTGGATGATCCATGAAATTGCCACCACTCCGGGCATCAAGGTCTCACAACTGGCTAAAACCTTGTCGATCCACCCCTCAACCTGTTCGAACATGCTCGACAAAGTCGAAAAAGCGGGTTTTATCTATCGGGACCGCAGCAAAGCCGACCAACGGGCGGTTCACCTCTATGTTACCGACCAGGGCAGGGAAATCCTTCGCAAAGCCCCCTCCCCCCCCCAGGGCCAGCTCAATTCCACCCTGCAGAAACTCAGCCAGGCCCAAATAGCCGAACTTGAAAAGAGCCTTGGCGAGTTCATCGAAGTGCTTCATTTCGAGGATGACAAGGCGGGGCTTACCCCCATTTAGTGCAGCAATCCGGTCCACAAAAGTGATTATCTGCTGCACAGAACCGCCCTGGGAGCCCGCTCAAAAAGCAAACCCGGTTAGCACTGCTGACCAATCTGCGCGATTATCTCTTGTGCATCTGGAAACTTCCTGGTGCACATATTTCAGCAAAATTTTCTGTACTCATTTTTCCATAACGATCCAAGACGATCACCAGCAGTAAATGAGATGTGTCACATACGTCTCGTCTGATGCGGGTTTTTCTTGATCAGGATATTTTTTCGCGCTATTAACCCGGTCTGTAACTATTATCGACCGATGATATTTTCTACGATAACAACAACAGCATAGCTGCCTCATTATGAAACGACATGAACTGCTGCAGTCAGTTGCCTGGAATCTGTTTTTGATTACCCTTGGCGCGGTTATCTTTGCTTTCGGCGCCAAAGCGATTCTGATCCATCACAACTTTATCATCGGGGGGTTGTATGGCACAGCGCTGCTGATCTATTACACCACGGATATCCTGAGTCCAGGACTGCTCTATCTGCTCGGCAACCTGCCCCTGCTGGTGTTGGGCATCTTCCTGGTAAGCAGGCGATTTTTGCTCTACAGCCTGTATGCAGTGGCGGTTATAACGCTTGCTTCCGAGTTGATCCACTGCAATCTTCACATCGTTGACCAGTTCTATGCAGCGGTGGCCGGCGGCGTGATCTGCGGGACCGGCAGCGGCGTTATCCTGCGTTCTCTGGGCTCAGGGGGCGGGCTCGATATCGTGGCAATCATATTGAACCAGAAATTCAATCTCGGCATCGGCAAGTTCTCCATCCTTTTCAACGGTTGCCTGTTCGCCGTTGCCCTAGCGCTTTATGAAATCGACCTGGTGGTGGCTTCCTTTATCCTGACCTTTATTTCAGCCATAACGCTCGACCATGTGCTCGCCCTGTTCAATCAGCGCAAGATCGTCTATATCCTCAGTGACTTCAGCAAAGACATCGCCCATAAAGTATGGCAGGACATGAACCAGGGGGCGACCATGATCGGCGCCCGGGGGGCTTACTCCGGCAAAGACAAGACCATGCTGATGATGATCACCAACAACCTTCAGGTCAAACGGCTGGAAGAGAAGGTCTTCACCATCGATCCTAACGCGCTGTTCATCGTGGAAAACAGCTTCAACGTGATCGGCTCGACCTTCGGCAAGCGCAAGATTTACTGACTCCGGTAACTGCTGCGCCAGACATTCTCAGGCAACGGATAAACGGGTATACTTTCTGGTTATCGTCGTTTCAGACGATGTTTCTCAACGCGACCTGCCGAGCACAAACCGAGGCCTCTGCCCGACAGGTGACCATGCTGGTATTACTCATCCCACTCGATACACTCCGACGGGCATGAAGCGATCGCCTCATCGATACAGTCCTCGCCCATATCGGCATCGTCGAGGATATGCGCCTTTTCCTCCTCGGCGTCAAAGCCGAAGACCGAAGGACAGGTTTCCACGCATGCTTCACAACCGATACATTCGTCCTGATCGAGCAACAGTTCTGCAGCCATTTTTTCCTCCACCATGATTTTGCAATTCCATTTATCCCGATGATTTCACTTAAATCAGTGCGCATCGGGCAGCCTTCTGATCCAATACGATGTTATCGGACATAACACCATCTAACACCTGTGCCAAGCCGATTCAATATAAATTTGCACGGAGCCCCGCAAAGGAGTTTTCGATCTCAGCAGGGAGGATGCAAGACAACCGCGGACTGTTTACCAGGCTGGCTTTTAAGAAAAGGCCGAACGGGCCCGCAGGCGCAATCGGCCCCTGGTCCCAGTTCGGGGCAGGAGCTCAGAACGGAAAAATGTTCTGGAGGTTTAACTGGTTTCCAACTTTGTAAAAGAAAATATGATGCCGGCTGAGAGGAAAAGCATGCTTACAAAGAGCAGGGTGGCTTGCATTCCATAGTACTGATACAAGGTGCCGGCGATTACCGGGGCTACGGCTGCCATCAGGCAGCGGCTGAATGAGAGGACGCCGAGCATGGTATTTTCGACCCTGCCTTTGACCATGTCCATAATCGTGGCATTAATAAGAGAATAATCGCTTCTGACGCTAAATCCAAGTAATATCAGATATGATAGTAAACATTATGCCATTCCCGTAAAAGGCCAGGAATCCGGTAAGCAGGCTCGAATACAGAAGTGTCGGGATCAGGATTATTTTCCTCCCGAAGCTGTCTGAAAGATACCCCATAAGGGGACTGACCAGCAGCCCGATAGCCCAGAGCATCCCAAAATGAAAACCGATCGAACGGGCGCTGAAACCGCTGTCGTGCATGAATAGAGGCAAGAAAGTTATGAGCACTGCAAAACACATGCTTCTCAAACCGGCGACGACGTTGACCAGCCAGATATCCGTGGTTTTCAGAATCTCCCATGACACCTTCAGGTTCTCTCTCGAATAAGCCCGAACCGTGGCTTTTTTCTCCGTAACCACCTCGACCCTGCCCCCTCGCATGCCCCTGAACAGCAGGTAGGTCCAGAGTGCTAATACCAGCGGCAGGGCGGAGTACATGGTCAGGATGTTGCTCCAGGAGAAATAGGCGAGCAGCAGTCCGGTGGCAATCGGCCCGAAAATGTCTCCCGTGCTCCCGCCCGCGCCATGGATAGCGAACACGGTCCCCCGTTTATCCGGAAATCTTGAACCCAGTTCGACCAGGGATGGCAGATGCCAGACCCCACTGGCCCCGGCGATACACATCATGCCGAGATAGAGTATTGCGGAGAACGGAGCGCTTGCGATGATAAGCCATCCCAGCGCAAAAACCAGCAGGCAGACGGTCAGCAGTCGACCCCGCTGGTTGACAAAATAATCCGAGACCATCCCGCCGGGCAGCGAAATAAGTCCCGTTACCAGTTCTCGAACCGTAATGAGGGTGCCGATCTGCACTGGAGAGAGCAAAAAACTCTCCTGGATGCTTGGCAATAGAACAGCAAAACTCTGCCCCAGAAAATGAAATACCGAATGCCCCAGAAAAAAACAGAGGAGCAGGGAGAGGCTCCTTTCAGCGGCGAACTTTGCTATCAAGGACATCGAGAATATCCGGGAGTGCCGCCTCCAGATTATGCCCAAGATCTTCGCTCAGGTTCAGAGAACTGCACCATTGCAGTTTTTCTCTGGCAGCTGAAGACATCTGGGCAGGCAGGTTCATGTCGGTTAGGGTTTGCACCACCGCCTCCATCTCATGTCCCATCCGTTCCGCGCTGACCAGGCCCTTTGCCATCTGCAAGCGCACGGTTTCCAGAAAATCGTTGCGTTCCATGGTCTTGCGGATCGAGTCCAGAACCAAGGCGTCTACCTGGTAGCGGTGCGTCGCGCTGAGCATTTCGATGAGCAAGGCGAGCAAGCCCTTCATGAAAATGCTGCGGAACATCTTGATGGCCGAGGCCTGGCCAAAGGATTCTCCTACGCAGATAATGTCCATATTGAAGGGCCGCATCATCTCCTGAAACAGCTCGGCGCCGTTTCCGGATGCGAGGCATGGGACCCGATGCAGAAAAGCGGGGACGGCCCCCATCATTGCCACATCGACTGCGGCTGCAGCGCTGCTCTGCAGGGCCCCGGCCACCGCCTCCATGGTTAGCGGAGATGCCGTGTTGACATCCACATAAAGGTGATGCGCCCTCAAGTGCGGAGCGGTCTGCCGGGCAACCTCCACGGCCACGGAGCCGGTTGTGCAGGAGATAATAATCCGGGCTTTTTCAGCCAGCTGCTCGAGGTCAATTACAGGGGCCGCCCCGGTTTCCGCGGCCCGCTGCCGGATCACGCCCCCCTGGGAAGAGTGGTCATACAGGGGGTCGCAAAACCAGATCTCTACCGGACCCTCTGTTCTGAGCCCCCTGGCGAGCCCGTAGGCTGCGCCGCCAAAACCGATGAAACCGATCTTCGGGTCCAGGCCCGAATCATTATCTGGAGGCGGCTGGCCGCGGGACTCGGATGGCGCCATTAGCCTTTGTCTTCCTCCGCCACCTTCTTTTCGATGATATTAGCACACCTGATGTGATTAAAAATGCCGCAATAACAGAATTCAGCCAGCATCTTGGCCCCTTCCTCAGCTGTCACCTTGCCCTTTTTTACCCGCCGCATCACGTAGCTGACGAACTTTGGCGGGATCATGTGGTGGCCGCACATAGTGGTGATGGCCAAAGTGGTATCGTCTGGCAACTTATCCTTTTTCCCCCACACCCCGAGCGAATAATTGATCGAGTGGGGCGTCACACCTGCTTCCTTGCATGCCGGAATCACCTCAGAAAGGACACCGGAGATGATGACCGACATGCCCAGGTCTTTTTCCTTGATCTGCTTCAGGAAGTCGACGACCTGTTCCTTCTTTGTAAAAATCCCGCGCAAGCGCGACTTGTCTGATATGCCGTCTTTTATTTCTGCAATTGAATAGCGCAGTTTCGGGCCCGTTTTCACGTCTCCCCAGTTCTCGGAGCCGACCGCTTCGGCAACGGCGATGAATTCGAGCGCCTTGGGTTTGATATTGACGTCATTGATGCCTTTGGTCTGGTACATGAACCAGACATAATCATGTTTCTGGGAATCGATATCGCCTGATCTATGTAGTGAGTGCGTCATGTCATTTCTCCTGCGGCCTAATCTGTGGATAGAGGTTTTCCCATGCCCGGGTTCACTTTGCCGCGATGCGGCTGGGGGATGCCCAGTTCATCGAGAAACTCAAGTGCCTTGCAATGGCCGTTTTCGTCGACGCGGCTGATCAGCCCCACCGAGAATACGGTATCGACTTCTTTTTCAACCTTCTGGAGCGCCCGGAAGACATCCTTTGCCTTCTCCTCCTCGCAGCGCCCTTCTATAATCACGGAAAGCAGCCGATAGTCCAGACAGCCATCTTCCAGCTTGCCGGTTGTGCTGTCAGGCATCAGGGCCGCCAGTGGGGATTCTTCCTGGGGGGCCAGTTTGAAACCTGCCTCGGCACAGGCCATCGCAACTTTCTCGGCATCCCTGAGATAGACCCCCAGCCCGGGACGGCCCATGTCGATGGAAAGCCCGATCCAGCCTTTCTTCACCCGGCCGGACACATCATTGGTCTTCACCTCTTCCGTGCCCCTGCCAGTCACACCGGTGACCCCGTGGTTCTCCACCGGGTCGCTAATAACATGCTGAAACTGTTTGTAGAACCCAACAAGATCCTGTGCGTATATGGCATCTTCCGGACAGACCTGCATGCGCAGGCAGACATAACATTCGGTACATAAATGGGGGTCGATGCGGCATTTCTTGTCTCCGAACAATATCGCATCGACGGTACAATAGGTCTGACATGTTCGGCAGCCGGTGCATTTCTCTTGGTCGATTGCAGGCATCTCAACTCCTTTAAAATAATTATTGGTAAAGCTGGTCTATGTCATCGTAACGCAAGTTCTGCCATCGTTCACCGTTTATATTACCAGCGTGATACCGTATAAAGCGGCGACAAATCATCAAGCAGTTCCTGCGACCGGTAGGGGTTGTAAATCCCGCAGGCACAAGGTTTGGCCAGGGCCAGACTGCCGTGCCAGGTGTCAATTTTTCCGGTTTTGACCTGCCGGATAATGTCCTCGACCAGCTTCGGGGCAATCATGGCGTGGCCGCACATCGTAGTGAACTGGCGTATCTGCGCCGGCGGCAGGTGTTCAGTAGCGCCGTGAATGCCCAGCGACAAATTGATGGTGTGAGGATTCAGGCCGACCTCGGCAGCGACCTCCCGGACTCGATCAATCAGGCCGCTGACCACGATGGAGATACCCTCATCCGCGTCCTTGAAGGCCGAGAGCAGTTCCTTCAGTTTCTCCCTGCTGTTGAAGACGGTGAAAACCCTGCAGCCTTCCTCGATGCTGTCCAGCACTTCATCCGGCTGCACGTCGCTGTACATGTTCTTTCTCAGCGTGGTGGCTATCATGTTGGCCGGTCCGACCTGATAGACGATTTCCACCAGGCGTCTTACTTTGGGGGCGCACCCCTTGTAATTGTAGCCCCGGGCCGGGTAGATAAAGACGACATAATCCTTGTCCAGCGACTCGTTTGATCCTTCACGGTGCAAACTGTGGGTCATGATGGTTTCCTATTCAGTGACTCTGCCAAGCCCCATATTGATTTTCGCGTTCGGCCGCCAGGCAAAACCTTCGGCTTCAATGGCTGCCAGGATGTCGGGCGGTATCGTCAGCCCCGGTTCCAGCAGGGTCGTGACATCTAAGGTAAAAACTGAATCGAGCTCAGGTATTACCTGCTTGATTGCCTGCAGTATTTCTCTGAGCTGCACCTTCGCTACCTGCAGCTCGATGATAGCGCTCAAAACCCTTTCACCGAGCAGCTCCGGATTCAGATCTCCGGTTTCAGGATCGAGAATCATGGAGTTTATCGGGTTGTTCGGTTCGATTTCGTGAATCCCGCTGCGGGCCAGGGCACGGGTGATTTTCTGGATGTCCCTCAGCCCCATGCCAAGCGTAGGACGGCCTATTTCAATGGCGATGCCTATCTTGCCTGGTCCGCAGCGCAGGGTCACATCATTGGTCTTTGACTCTTCCGTCCCCCGGCCTTGTATTCCGGTGACTGCATGGGTGGAAGTCGGGTCACTGAAATATTTGCGCAGGGCGCGGGGGTACATATAGACATTGGCTGGCTCACGAATCGCGTCAACCGGGCAAACCCCGCTTCGTAGACAGGTGCCGCACTCCAAACAGCTCTCCTGGTCCACCGTGCTCCGGTAATCTGCAAAATAGATTGCCCCCGCCGGACAATAAGGCTGGCATCTCCCGCAACCCACGCACGCATCCTTAAAAACAATCATCTGTCAGGCTCCCTGGGAAGGCAGTAAAACCGCCCTTCTGTTATATTTGACGCAACTTGGTGAAACCCTGGAGAACACGTCTAGACGAGGTTCAAGCAGTGTATCGAAATCGGCTTCAAGCCGTTTACCGATATTCATCATCATGTGCAGCCTGCCCGCATTGGAAATATCCCCGATCAAAACCCCCCCGACAATTTTGCCATCCAGATGAAAGAGTTCTCGAAATACCCCCTTTTCCGGCCGCGAGTAAAGGCTCCTCTGCACCCCGGCTACCGGAACCCCGAGAACCGCAAGAGAAATACCGTGCAGGTTCATAGCGTTAACGCGGGACAGACAGCTCAAGGAAGACATGACCGGCGCATAAAGGTTGGCGGCGGCCAGCTGCCCCTGCACAACGGCCTGGGGCCAGGTCCAGGGGGTAAACGAGCTGCTCTCAACGATGGTAACCGCATCGCCGGCCGCGAAGATGTTCCTGTCCCTGGTCTGCAGGGAGGTTCCCACCTCAAGCAAATCGTCTTGAAGCAGATCAGAATCTTTTAAAAATTCGACTTCCGGAACCGACCCGGCCGCCACAAGCAAGGTCTGGCAGGGCAGCCGCTGGCCATTTACTCGAACGCCGCTTATTGTGCCCCGGACCGACTCAATTTCGTCCACGGTGCCGCCGAGCACCAGGCGGATATTCTTCTGTTTCAAATGAGCTTCCACCAATTGTGACGCTTCGGCGGATATGGCCTGGGGGAGCAGTTGCTGCTCTTTTTCTATCAGGGTCACGCTGATTTGGAACCCGGCCAGGTGGGCGGCCGTTTTAACGCCAACCAGGCCCCCGCCCAGTATGACGACCTGGGGATGGGCAGGAAGCCAAGCACGGGCCTGCCGTGCAGTCGTCAGGCTGCGCAGTGGAAATATTCCTTTACTTTCGCTGGCGCAGACCACGGGAACGATGGGCCTGCCGCCCGAGGCGATGATCAGCCGCCTGTACTGAACCTTGTCTTTGTTGCTCAGCCACAGCGTTCTGTTTTCACGGTCAATGGTTTCAACCGTTGTGCCCAAAATCACCTGCAATTGAGGATCATTCTGGTTACGCCAGAAAAACAATTTGTTTTCCGGCATGGACCGGTTCATAAACTGGGGAAGCAAGGTCCGGTAATAACCGACATCTTTTTCCGTATCGATCAGGGTGACGGTTTTTTGGGTCCACTGCCGACGAAAACTCAGCGCAGCTTGCATGCCGGCCACGCCGCCGCCGATAATTACACAATCCACAGGGCCGCTCCCTTAGTTGTTTGCATCTGCTCTGCCGCTATGGCTTGGTGAACCAGTCTGACAAAATGTCGCCTGTTGCCGGATGATCAAAATGGAGCAGTTGGCCGTTATTTCGCCGTAACATCTGGTCCAGGGCGTTCATGACGGCGCGGCTGCCCTGGATCGGAATCGGAGTGGCCAGGCTGACCCGGCAGCCGATACAGGCAAGTCCCAGCGCCAGACTGAGCTCCTGACAGCGCCGCATACCGGTAAAGCAGATTCCCCGCAGGGCGTCAAGCCTGCCCGCTTGCGCCAGCCCTTTTACCGCAAGCAGCGGTCCCTGTTGGTGTTCAAGAATCAGCGGTGCAGGGAATTCAGCCCTCTGTCGAACCATCCACAAGGCGGCATCACCCCACCCGGCAACTCTTATACCGTTGCCGTCCAGTTTCGAGGCCAGTTCAGCAGGCAGG
This sequence comes from uncultured delta proteobacterium, assembly GCA_963707715.1. Lineage (GTDB taxonomy): Bacteria > Desulfobacterota > Desulfobulbia > Desulfobulbales > Desulfocapsaceae > JABDQA01. Next base: position 72,866 of record CAVPRJ010000010.1, on the reverse strand, counting down.
CTCCCAAGGGGCAGATGCGGGGAATCAGAGCCTCCGACCAGGCCAAACATTTCTGCAGACTCACCGGCCAGAATTTTGGAGAAGGCCGTCTCAGCCATGATCACATCATGGTGCATCACGGCAGGAACATCGACGAATGGATCGGCCAGTGATGAACGCTCTGCACAATCTCGGGCTCGTTTCACCAGGTCAGCGGTCTCAACTCTACTTCCATTGGTTATCACCGGAATGTTCATCTGCCCGCAGAGCTGCACTATTGCCGGATCCGTGCCGCAGCCGGCAATCAGCAGGTGAATGGCTCCACTGCTCAGAAGCAGTTCGGCCTCGCCTGAGGTGGAGCCAATCGGCATGAAGCGTTCATTTGTGGCCAGCCATTCCCCCAAAGCCAACAGGGCCATCGGTGTCCCTGAACCGTGCACCTCCTCCAGTGCAGAAACCAGCCCTTCGGGGGGCTGGCCGGTGAAGCCGATCCTAATCGGGCCGTCAGCAATGACGCCGTAGCCAGACCTGCAGGGCAGGGAGTCAACTGTTGTCGGCTGGCTGGCCTGCTCGACCAGACCAAGCGTCAGCAAGCCAAGCCGCAGTGCCTGCTGCAGCAGCTCCTGGTAAGAACACGACGGTCGCTGCAGCTGTTGGCTGGCGGTCACTATTTCACTGCAGGACAGCGTGGCCTGCCCACTGCTGGACAAGGCCTGCCCAATGAGATTTCCCAGGGTCCCTGAGTACCTTATACCTGAGTCCCCGCTGCACCATGGAGAAGCGCTCAGGGCCTCCATAGCACCGCGCTGGCAGAGTCTGAGCAGCATGGCTGCCACCATCTCGTCTCGACCCAGGCCGCAGATTCCCGAGGAGGGACCGCGTCCAAACGGGTCAATCCTGCATGGACCATGCATGCACTCGAATGGGCAGCTCAGTCCCAGCCGCAGAAATCCATCCTGGGGCTGTAACCGTTCATAGCGTTCCCAGGGCAGCTCTATGCCGCGCTGTGCAGCGGAACGAAGCAGTCGCTGGCTGAGCGGGTCGGCTGTCTTCAGGTGAATCGTCTCCATATCGAGGTTGACTCCAGGATAGTTAAATGAGCTGCTCGTCGGCGGCTGCCAGATCGAGCAGCAGGGCGCCCTCCGGTCCGCGGGTGTCATCGAGTCCGGTGACCGCTTTGGCCCGCTTCCGACCAATGAACTCTTCATAGTCGTCCAGTTCGATCAAGGCCAGTGCCTTAGTCGGGCAGACATCGACACACACGGGGATTGCCATATAAAGACAGCGATCACATTTCAGAGCTATTTTCCGTTCCGGCCACGGATAGATCACCCCGTAAGGGCAGAACAGGGTGCAGGTCCAGCAACCGATACAGTTGCTCTCCTGAATAACGACGAGGCCTGACTCAGCATCGCGCTGCAATGCACCGGTCAGGCAGGAATCTAGACAGGGAGCCTTTAAGCAGTGCCGGCACTGGAGAGCGACCGCCACCTCATTACTCCCCTCGACCCGCACCCGCGCCTGGGGAAGCGGCAGCTCCTGCGCCGCCTGAAGCAGCGTCTTGGCGTTGCTGCCCCGTTCAGTTGCACAATAAAGCTCACAGGTCTTACAAGCTGTGCAGCGCTCAAGGTGAACCGCGATGACTTTCACAAAGGACTCCTCTGGATAGTATCAGGAAAGCTCAGTACCTGGCTGTTGACCCGGGCCCGGATATTCATGAAGAAGGTGTAGGTCTCTGCCTTTTTGTCCCACGATTTTCCAACCAGGACCTGATGGCCGGAGAGCAGAGCCCGAGAATGGTCAGGATAATGAAAGCCAGCGACCAAGGCCGGGTGAAAAAGACCAGCGCATTATTGCCGAACACGATCAGGGAACGCCGCAACGATATCTCGATCAGTTCGCCGAGAACAAGGCCGAGCACTATCGGGGCTGCGGCAAAACCATAGGCTTTCATCTTGTAGCCTATGAGGCCGCAGATAAGCATAATCCAGACATCGGCCATATTGTTATGCAGGGCATAGGTGCCGACCACACAGAGCACCAGAATGATTGGGCTCAACACGTAATTTGGCACACGGAGAATCTGAGAAAATATCTTTGCACCGCCGAGACCGAGCCCCAGGAACATCAGGTTGGCGAGAAACATCCCTATGAAAACAGCGTACACCACATCGACGTGCTGGATAAAAAGCAGTGGACCCGGCCGCATGCCATGGATCAACAAAGCACCGAGAATTACCGCGGTGGTGCCGCTGCCCGGTATGCCAAGCGCCATGGTCGGGATCATCGCTCCGCCGGTGGCAGCATTGTTGGCGCATTCCGGGGCGGCAACGCCTTCCAGGCAGCCGGTGCCAAATTTCTCCGGGGTTTTGGAAAAGCGCTTGGCCTCGTTATAGCCGATAAATGATGCGACCGTGCCACCTTCGGCAGGCAGGATCCCGATGAACGTGCCGATCAAAGATGACCGTATCAAGGTTGTCTTGACTGATTTAATATCTTTCCAGCTTGGCAGCAGACCCGAAATCTTTCTATCGATTACGACTTTGCGAATGCCCTTCTCGGCCTGCCGAAAAACTTCGGTTGCCGCAAAAAGCCCAATCATAACCGGAATAAAACTGATGCCGTCCATCAGGTGCGTGAGGCCAAAATCATAGCGGGTGAATCCGGAGATGCTGTCCATGCCGACACAGGCAATGAACACCCCTATGGTGCCTCCCAGGAGGTTTTTTACAACCGATTTCGAACCGAGACTGCTGATCATGCTCAGACCAAAAATCGCCAGCGCAAAATATTCCGGCGGCCCGAACTTGATCGCTATTTCGGCCAGCACCGGCGCCAGCAGGATCAGCACAACCACGCTGAACAGACCACCGATAGCGGAACTGATGCAGGCCATACCCAGTGCTTTGCCGGCCTGCCCTTTCTGGGCCAGCGGATAACCGTCGAAGGTGGTCGCTGCCGCCGCTGGTGTTCCCGGGGCGTGTACAAGTATTGCCGCAATCGATCCGCCAAAGGTTGCCCCGCAATAGAGACTTACCAGCATGGTAATCGCGGGAACAGGCGGCATGCTGTAGGTAAATGGAATAAGCAGAGCAACTCCCATGGGTGCCGTCAAGCCCGGCATGGCGCCAATAATCATTCCACCCAGCACGCCGACAAACACAGCCAGAAAATTCATCGGTTCCATGATGGTCATGAACCCAAGCAAGAGTTGGTCCATCTGTTTAGCTCCGTTATACGAGGATCCCCGAGGGTAACTGCACCAGGAGAATCTTATTGAAAATCAGATAAATCAGAACAGGGGTCAGTAGGGCGGTAAGAACCATCGCCCGGATGCTCCTGACCCCCCACACCAGCATGATGGCGATGATAAAGAGAGCTATCGAGACCAGGGTGCCAAGGTATGAGGTTCCCAACCCGAGCCCGACCGCACAAGCCATCGACATGACGACCCGCTTGAAGGCCGCCTTGTCCATCTTCTCTTCCGCCTTGTCCGGTCCATTGCGGAGGCTCTGGACGATCAGTATCAGGGTGAGAAACATGGCGACCAGCAGCACCACGCGCGGGAAAAAAGCGGCCGTGGTGTGGGTGAGCATCACGCCTGAACTCTGGAAGGTAAAACTTATCCCGAATAGGACAATGAACAGCACCATCAGCACGATGGCCATACGCAGATCTTTATTCAAGGTATCATCCTCTATTGCAGTCTACAACCAGCCTGGACTGGCACTCTCGATCGCCATATTGACGCACACCTGCAGGTCGGGCAGGGATCCGCTACCGGCCAGGTCCCTGCCCTGCGAAGCCGTTATTTCTTTATGTAGCCCAGCTCAGTCATGGCAGACTGCCAGATCGGCCATTTTTGATCCAGAAACGCATCCCAATCGGCACCGATCAATACACTTTCCGGTCCCATGGAGTTGTCTTCAAGATAGCTCTGGTAGATCTTGTGCTCCATACTCTTGGCAAAGGCATCCCGCAGGACTTGCACGATTTCATCCGGGGTTCCTTTTTTCACGACAACGCCGCGCCAGGTTGCTGCTTCAACATCATAGCCCAACTCTTTTGCCGTCGGGGTGTCCGGAAAATCTTTCAGACGTTCACTGACCAAAAATACTGCCGGTTTTACGTTGCCGGCCTCATACTGGCCCATGAATTCACTGGGGTTGAGCACGCCCATATCAATGACGCCGCCGAGCAGCGCCACAATAATCTCGCCGCCGCCATCGAACGGGACGAATTCGAATTTGACTCCCGCGGCCTTGCCAAGCTCGTGGGCCGCGACATGATCAATACTGGCCATGTGGGCAACGCCGATTTTGACAACACCCGGGTTTTCCTTGGCCTTGGCGATTACTTCTTCGATGCTCTTATACGTGCCGCCATCTTTCGATGAGATAACCAGGGCCTGAGGATCATAACATCCCCTGGCAATACCGATCAGATCGTCCCTCGTTGCACTGGCCATTCCCCGGGCCATGGTGGCCAGGTTCGAATTGGTGATAGTGTTGATCGTATATCCATCGGCAGGCTGCTCCATTAGATAGTTGAGCATCCGGGCGCCGGAACCGCCGCTCATGGTGCTGATCACGATCGGGACCCCCAGTTCTCTGCGCAGCCGCAGGGCCGCGGTCCGCGAGAAGATATCGGTCCCCCCGCCCGCCGAGGAATGGATGTACCAATTTATCTGTTTGTTGGGGTATTTGTCATCCGCGGCAAAAGTCGTTGATTGACAGACAAATCCCATGGCCATAGCCGCCACTGCAACGCTGAACAGAAATCTTTTCATGACTACCTCCTCCGGTTTGTAATAAGACAGATCGCGGTTTTGACTAACCTGCCATTGCTATGCCAAAGCGCAAGAACCTAGCTGCAAGCTTTTGGCATCGTCCTGTATAGCCCTGTTTTAGTCCTCCTTGCTGTTCATGGTGTAGAGTTGTTCAATAACGGTATCGAAATCCGCCTCCAGGGCCAGTATCGCGTCGTGCGAATTTCGCTGCTGGATTGCTTTGACTATCCTGTCATGTATTTCCAGCATCTGATCGATTCGCCTATGGTCCTTCTCGTAGTAGAGGCGGCGCATATTCTGCCAGAGCGGCTGCCCGGTAATGTTGAGCAAGCGGTCGACCACCGAGATGATGATGCTGTTCTGGGTGGCTTCGGCAATCGCCAGGTGGAGTTTCTTGCCAAGCCTGGTATAGGCTCGATAATCTCCGGCCAGGCCGATGATGTATTTCTCTTCCCAGATGGACGTGATCCTGTCTATATCCTGGTCCCGTGCTTCCTTGATAGCCAGCCTGATGCTTCCGGTTTCGATCACCTTGCGGGCCTGCAGGATTTCATAGGGGCTGTCGCTTTCCTCAAGGATGCGGGTTACCTGCAGGGAAAGGTCATCGACAACCAGCTCAGACGAGACATAATTGCCGTCGCCCGGGTGCCTCTCTATGATGCCAACGATATGCAGTGCGCTAATGGCCTCTCTGACCGACGGCCGGCTGACGCCGATCTGCTCGGCTATAAGGCGTTCTGCCGGCAACCTGCTTCCAGACGGGTATTCTCCAGATTTGATTTTATCCAATATCTGTTCGGCAATAATTGCGCCTTTGCTCTTGTACTGGGTCTGGCGCATCTTTCCGAATGGAGCCATCTGGGTCTCTTTATTTTGGGGTTATTAACTTTTCTTGAAAACCGATTACGGCCTCAAAGCCGCTTCCAGCACCCCGAGCTCTTCGAGAATAGGCTCCAGGCGCTGCTTGCTCAGCAGCCGGTCCTCATTGCTGCGCGGCAGCTCGATATTCAGCGTTCCCTTGAAATCTATATCCAGCAGTTTTTTGAATACCGATTTGAAATCGATTTTTCCTTCACCCACCGGGAGATGATGATCAAGCACCAGATCATTATCACTGACGTGGGTGGAAATAATCCTGTCCGGATAGCGCTCGATAAATGGGTCTACCCCCCCGGGCAGCAGACTGGCGTGGGCAATGTCGAGGGTGAGGCCAAAATAGTCTGAAGGTATTTCGTCAAACACCCGGGCTAACTCTTCCGGAGTGACCCCCAAATAGGCAACCTCGCAGTCCTCGTGCATCTTGTTCATGTTCTCGATGCCGATGGGCAGTTGGTATTTTTCGGCCAGCTCTACCACCGGCTTATAGGTTTCAACCAGGCAGCGAAAAACCTCGTCCATGAACAGACTGAAGTGGTAGCCGAAATGCAGAACGATATATTCTGCCCCCAGGTTATGAGCCAGATGGACATAGTCGAGCAGATGCTGTTTCACCGCCACCCGCACGGTCGGTTCTATTTCCGCAGCATTGACAAAAGAGGCTGAATGGAGGCCATAGCGCAGGCCGTACTTATCCCTGAGCCGCTTTATGCCGTCTAGGCGCTCGCTATTCCATTTGTCCAGGAAGTTATTGGGGTTGTTGCAGCTCAACTCCATCCAGGGAAAGCCGTTTGCATGGGCGAAGGGAAAATACTCTTCCATCGGTTCCGGCCCGGCGTTAAAGCAAAGCTTCATCAGTAACCTCCGTGTATTCTTTGATATTATGATTTAAAACAAAACGCTCTTCAGACCAGCGGTAAAACAACCTCGAGGCCTGATGCCTTTTGTCAAGGCAAATTGGTCAGACCGGTATTACCTGTCTGTCCATTAGTATAAAATCGGGGCTTTTATGTCAATGGAAAAGCGCTTTGATGGCGCATGTCTTTTCGGCCAATAGGAAAAGGGCGGGCAACAATGAAGTGAGGTTATGCCTCTGCAGGGATTTTATTGAAGAGGCCACGGAAACGCCTGACAGGCGTATCTTCGGAAGGGTCAAAGTAGTCTTCGAAGTACATCTCTTGCAGACCATATTGGTTAAATTGCCCAACCTCCTGGCGAGTGAGCGGCCATGGCATTGTCCCGCGAGGCTCTGATTCCTCGCGAGCCCTGGAAATAAAAAGAACATAGCCCCCGGGCGAGACCACCCGGCAGATATTTCTGATTGCCTCGCCGCGCATGGCTGGGGGCAGTACCTGGAGGGTATAAGACTCGACAACCAGGTCAAAACGGTTTTCCCAGTACCGCGGCAGCTCAAACAGATTTGCAGTCAGGTACGTTACCGCGGTGGTGGGAAATCGCCTGAGGCATTCACTGATGGCAGTCACAGAAATGTCAAAAGCCGTAACCTTAAAACTGTGCGCAGCAAACCACTCGGCATCATCGCCAAACCCGCAGCCGACCACCAGTGCAGTAGAGCCAGGCAGCCTGTCCTTGAACCGTTCATACAGGTGTATCAGGTTTGGGTTCGCCACCCGGTCTGCCCAGGGGACCGAGGCCTGCCCTGATTCGGCAAGTCCATACAAGCGCTCGAACCACTCCAGGGGATTGCCGGCCGCCAGGGCCTGCTCGGCAAGCTCTCGGGCTATTGCCCGGGGGTCCTTGGTTGGTCTGCCTTCCTGCTGCATGTTATCCTCCTGGTGCCTCCCGCAGCCATCATTGACATCGCATTATTACTGGTTAGAGATTCTTATGACAATATTCAATTAAGGTATTCCCTCAAGCTTTCACAGGTGACTTCAATCAACACCGACGAAAAGGTGGAAGCACGAGCAGGCGAAGCGATTACTCATGCGGTGGCACCAGCCTTTACTGCGCATACCTGGGCCCACAGCATATCATTGAGGAGATTATGGGATGGCCCATTCAAGCCCACAGCACTTCACCCCCGAACTTGACCCAAATGTCGGCAGAGCGCTTACCAGAGACGTTGCCGACTTTATAATTTCCACCGATTTTGATGATATCCCTGCAGACGTTCTCGACCTGGCTAAAAAGTCGATTCTGGACGGTTTCGGTCTGGCGCTGGCCGGCTCGGTCGCAGAATCTGGATCAATGATAAAACGGTACCTTGAAACGATTGGTGCCCCGGGAAAGGCAATTGTCATCGGCACCGATAGGCAGACTGCTGGCCGTTTTGCAGCCTTTGCCAACGGTGTGGCAATACACGCCGATGATTTCGACGATACCCAGCTCGCGGTAGCAGCAGACCGTGTCTACGGCCTTCTCACACATCCGACCGCCCCCTGCCTGCCGGCTGCTTTTGCTGAAGCACAGGTCCGTGGTCTCGGCGGCAGGGAGTTTGTTACCGCCTATGTAATTGGAATCGACGTGGAGTGCAAAATTGCCGAGGCCATATCCCCGCGCCACTACCAGCATGGCTTCCATGCAACCGCAACCTGCGGGCCTTTTGCTGCGGCGGGTGCGGTCGGGCATCTGCGGAATTTCAACCGAGATACCATGGTGCGTGCGCTTGGCATTGCCGGCAGCCAGAGCGGCGGCCTGCGTGAAAATTTCGGCACCATGACCAAACCATTTCATGCCGGTCGGGCCGCTGAGGCGGGTATCGTGGCCTGTGATCTTGCGGAACTGGGGTGGACGGCGACCGATAAGATCCTCGAGGCTCCGCGCGGTTTTTTCCAGGCCCATGGCGGCGGCTACGAGGTGGACGCTATCCGCGGCAAACTCGGTTCACCCTGGAGTTTTGCCGATCCCGGTATATCAATAAAGCCGCACCCTTCCGGTTCACTCACCCACCCCGGAATGACGCTGATGCTCGACTTGATTGCCAAGCACCAAATTACCGCCGAGGAAGTCGTCAAGGTCGATGTGGGAACCAACCACAATATGCTCAATGCTTTGATCCACCATCGTCCGCAGGACGAACTGCAGGCCAAGTTCTCAATGGAGTTCTGCCTGGCCATCCTGCTGGTGGAAGGACAGGCCCATCTTCAGGAATTTGCCGATGAAATCGTCCTGCGCCCGGATGTCAGACAGATGATTGAGCGGGTCAATTTTCATGTTCACCCCGAGGCGGAGAAGGCCGGATACGACAAGATGACCACCATTATCACCATCCGCCTCAGGGACGGCAGAACGCTCAGCGGCCGGTCGGACTTCGGCAAAGGATCCCCTGCCAATCCGTTTTCCTGGGAAGAGGTTGGTGAAAAATTTTACCGCTGCGCCGAGTTCGCTCACTGGCCGCGAAATAAAGCAGAAGACCTTGTTGCACTGGTCGAAGAGCTCGAACTACTTGGCAGCCTGAAAGACCTGGCACCTCTGCTCAGGTTCTGAGAAACACCGATTAAGGAGACGAGGTTCGATGAAAATAAAAAATCTCAGCGCAAGTGTACACCAGTTTCCCGTCTACCTCCCGATGATCGATAAACCGCTCGAGCATCGGGTATTCACCTTCTGTGAAGTGGAAACCGACGAGGGATACAAAGGCTGCGGAGTTACCGGGGCGTTTCTGCCCTGGTCGATTGTCATGGCCCTTCGACATGACATATTGCCCGTCGTTAGAGACATGGATCCAAGAGATACCGAGGCGATCCATGCGAAAATCTGGTGGTCGCTCAATACGCGCGCCTATACCGGGGTCATCTCGAACGCCCTGGCAGCCTTGGATATTGCTCTCTGGGATATCAAGGGAAAACAGGCGGGCCGGTCGGTTGCCCAGTTGCTCGGTGGGTATCGCAATTACTCGGACACCTATATCACCTTCGGCTACCCGTTCTTTGACCACGAGCAGCTGGTCGAATACGCCCGTAGATTCGTCGCCGAAGGCAATACCCGTTTGAAGATGGTGGTTGCCTGCGACAAGGGCGGCTGGCGGGAAGATGCCCGACGAATACGAACGGTGCGGGAGGCGGTCGGAAATGATGTCGATCTGATGATAGACGCCAACTATAAGTTTTCTCCCATGGATGCCAGATTGCTGTGCCGGGAGATCGAGGAATTGAACCTTACCTGGTTTGAAGAACCGCTGCACCAGAACGACGCCCGGGCCCTGGCCGATCTGCGCCGCCGCACGAACATACCGATAGCCGCCGGTCAGATGGAGGGACACCGCTGGCGCTTGCGCGAACTAATTGTCCATGAAGCGATCGACATCCTGCAGCCAAACTGTTGTTACAATGGCGGTTATACTGAAACCCAGAAAGCAGCGCATCTTGCCCAGGCATACAATCTGCCAATTGCCAACGGGGGAGGCTGGCCCATTTTCAACATGCACACGATGGCTGGCTTGATGAACGGAACCTGGACTGAATTTCACTGGGGGATGTGGCAGGCTGGTCAACGATTTTTTGACGGATCTCCAGGCCCGGAAAACAACAGAGTGGAAATACCCGAGAAACCGGGCCTCGGCTTCGAGCCCAATTACGACATGCTGAAAGACAGTCTGGTGAAGGATCCCGATGATCTGCTGGAAGCCGGCATGCAGACCAACCGTGATGAGATCCTGAAAGCCTAGAACGTCCCTTTTGGGGGAATTATCCACTCACCCTTGCCAATCAGGATAAATCAATATGAAAATAGTGGAAATCAAAGATCGCGTCGTATCTATCGCCTCTGAAATCAAGAACGCCTACATCGATTTCAGCAAGATGACCGTTTCCATCGTGGCGATCGTCACGGACGTCGTACGAGAAGGTAAACCAATCACTGGGTACGGGTTCCATTCCAATGGCCGTTATGCCCAGTCCGGTCTTTTAAACGAACGATTTATACCTCGACTGCGCGAGGCTGAGCCGGGCAGTCTCCTCGATGACGAACGTGAAAATCTCGACCCTTTTAAGATATGGAACACGCTCATGCAGAATGAAAAGCCCGGCGGCCATGGAGAAAGATCGGTGGCCGTTGGCGTTATCGATATGGCTGTCTGGGATGCGGTGGCCAAGATCGAGGAAAAGCCGCTGTATCAGCTGTTGGCCGAGCGATTCACTGACCAGAAGGCCCGTGAAGAAACATTCGTCTATGCCGCCGGAGGATATTACTATCCTGGCAAAGACAACGAGGCACTTGTGCAGGAAATGAGGTCGTACCTCGAACAAGGCTACAAAGTCGTGAAAATGAAGATCGGCGGTGCCCCCCTTGCCGAGGATATGAAACGAATCGAGGCGGTGCTCAAAGAACTTGAGGCCGCTGCCGAAGGTGGCGAGTCTCCTGGCAGTCGCCTGGCGGTGGATGCAAACGGTCGTTTTGATCTTGATACAGCCCGTGCCTATGCCCGGGAGATCGAGCCGCTGAATCTTTTCTGGTATGAGGAAGCGGGTGATCCGCTTGATTATGCCTTGCAAGCAGAGCTTGCCGGCGAGTATAAACCGCCGTTTGCCACTGGCGAAAACCTATTCTCCCACCAAGATGTTGCCAATCTGCTGCGCTACGGCGGATTGCGACCAGAAGATGACTATCTTCAGATGGATCCTGCGTTGTCCTATGGGCTGGTCGAGTACCTGCGCATGCTCGACGTGCTCAAAGCGCACGGCTGGTCCCCCAGCCGCTGTATTCCCCACGGCGGTCATCAGTTCTGCCCTCCACCTTGCCGCAGGACTCGGCTTAGGCGGCAACGAATCGTATCCTGGGGTTTTCCAGCCTTTTGGCGGGTTTGCCGACCATACGCCGGTGCATGACAGTCTGATCGGTCTCACCGATCTTCCGGGGGTCGGGTATGAAGCAAAAGCAAAGCTGATCAATCTTTTTTATGAGCATTTTGGCTGAGATCAGTCCCCCAGGTCACAGCGCGTCTGTCCAGACTCCCACCAGCCCCAGCTATACTGCCTTATCAGAGCCTAATAGCTCTATAATCCGCAGGAAGTCAATCTTATGAGAGAAACGGCTGATATGTCTTTCGGGGAGCACAAGAGGCCATACTCATGCCCATAGGCCTGCGGGAATATAGACTTCGCCTGCTGCCAGTTTGCGGGCTGTCCGGATCAGTCCGGCCGAGCGCAGGTTGAACCCGTCAGCGTTGTTGGAATAATCCACGACAACCCCTATCTTCCCCAAAGGATGCTCGATGAGAATATGGGCCGGACTGCCTGACGGTACCTGGGACAAACCCTGCGCTACCGTGCCAGGAGCCAATAGGCAACTTGCCAGGCATTGCGATCCGGTCACCGCCATGGACGGATGGCACTCCCATGGCATGAAGTAGCGGGCACAGATCGTTCCTCCAGATATCGGTGGTGCGATCAAACCAAACTTTGGGGTAACGGAATCTTGCACAGCACCCATGCCCATGCGTCTGCCGGCCTCAATGCGAATAGCTTCCATCCGTTCAAAAAATGTTCTGTTTTCATCAAGTTCAGCACTATTTTCATAGCCGGTAAGACCGAAATCGACAGCCCTGGCGATGACCATCGGCATGGCCACATCCATACAGGTCACCGAGACCCCGTCGATTACATCGACTGGACTTCCGGTGGGAAGAAGTGAACCGGTCACGCTGCCCACCACATCCATAAACTGCAGTTCAACAGCAGAAGCCGTTCCCGGTACCCCGGCAATTGCCGTTTCACCGTCATAGGCTACCTGTCCACCGGGAGTCTGTACTTTCGCCACAATCCTCGCATTAGTATTCACAGCCCGGATTTTGACCAGCGTCTCATTTCCGGATGGCTCAAGCAAACCCATTTCCAGGGCGGCCGGTCCAACTCCGGAAAGGATATTGCCGCAGGTGGGCTTATAATCAACTAGTTTGTTTTCGACGCCCACCTGGGCAAAGAAGTAGTCGATATCAGCCCACTCGCTGGTCGACTTTGACAACATCGCTACCTTCGTGGTTACCGCCGCGCCGCCGCCGATCCCATCGATATTGAGCGGGTGCCCGGAGCCGATCAGAGACACCAGCACCTTACTGAGCATATTGAGGTCTGCCGGCAAATCCGCCCTGTTGAAGTATGGTCCCCGAGATGTTCCACCCCGCATGAACAGAAACGGTATCGCCCTTTGCGTCATGGTCATATTCCTCTCAGAGGCCAGGGCAGATCAACGAACTCCTGCAGCAGCCCCGGCGGAAAATCACGATGCAGAGCTCCGCCCATAAAACAGATGAGGCCGATACCCGCCGCAGTCAGAAAAAGCGTCTTCAGCCAACTGCACTGGGCCCGCACCCTGATGAAAACGAGTAGAAAAACCGCCAGCGCAAGTATGAAGCCGACCAGCGACGACAGCACGAGCAGGGTCGCGAACCACCCCATGGTCAGCCAGAGTCCATACGGCGCTTCGGCATCTTCCCCGCTTGCCTCCCGATCGGCAAATATTATATCGGTCTCCGGGGCCCGGATCATTTGGATCAGCAGCACCAGGCAGGCCAGCATGCCTATTGAGGAGACGGTCATCGGGAAGATGCGATCGGTCTGAATGGTAATCGCCGCGGCGTTGAAATAACTGAAGATAAAATAGATGGTCACAGAAGATATGAAAATCAGCGGGGCCCGCTTCCTGCCAACCGGTACGTCTCCCTCCGACATGATTGACTTGGCCTGGCGAATGCCGACTACAATTGAAATAACCGTAATCACAATGAGCACGAGTACGATTGGTGAGAAGATATACTCCAGCCCGCCGCCGAGGTCCGCCCGAAACTTGCTCCTGGCAATCTGGTAGGCCTGAAACGAGTAGTTCTCTGCCTGCGAGCTGAGAACGAAGCCGATCAGAAAAGCCGGCCGCGACCAGTCAAACCTTCTCAGGAAGATGCCGAGCAGGCCTATCGCGAAAAGCGCCACCAGATCACCCAGCGACTGTCCTGACTGAAAGGCGGCAAAGGTAATCACCATGAACAGAAATGGGGCCAGCAGCGTAAAGCGGATCGTGGTAAGTCGGGCAATGGGCGAGGAGAGTGCAATACAGAGCCCGGCCCCTATGACGTTGGCCAGGGCCAGAGACCAGACCGTCGTGTAGGTGATGTCAAGGTTATTGGTGATCAGTTGCGGGCCGGCATCATAGCCGAGCAAAAGCAGGCCGCCGATAAAAATCGCCATGGACCCCGACCCGGGAATACCGAATATCAGGGTCGGCACCAGGCCGCCGCCTTCCTTGGCATTGTTCGATGATTCCGGACCGATCACGCCACGGATATCACCGGAACCGAATCTCTTTTTATCTGAGGATGTTTGCACGGTATGGCCATAAGCTATCCAGTCGACCACCGAGCCGCCAAGCCCGGGAATAACCCCGACGATGACGCCAATCAGGGCACAGCGCGTTGACAGCCAGAGGTTATTCCACCAGTCCAGCACCCCCTGCAGCCAGCCGGCACCCAGCTTTGCATCCTTGGCAATGGCCCGATCCTGGCGTAGCAGCGAGATGATTTCTGGAATCGCAAAAATGCCCATACCAACGATTACTAACTTCAGACCATCGGTCAGGTATGGAACATCGTAGGTCGACATCCGCAATGACCCGCCGGCATCGGCCTCGCCGATCGTACCGACCATCAAACCCAGGCAGGCAGCGGCGACCCCCTTGAGCGGGATGCGGCCGGCCAGGATAGCCACCATGCTCAAGCCGAGGATGGTGATCATCAGCATTTCCGGCAAACCGAAAGCCAGGACAATGGGGCGGGCAATAAGGATGAAAAAGGTCAGGAAACAGGCGCCAAGCAGTCCCCCAAACAGCGAGGAGGCAAATGCAGCAGAAAGCGCCCGGGCGGCCTCTCCTTTCTTGGCCAGAGGAAAACCGTCCAGCACCGTGGCCTGCGATGCCGACGATCCCGGGATACCCATCAAAACAGAGGCAAAGGTGTCGGATGTCGGAATCACCGCAACCAGGCCGACCATCATGGCCAGGCCGGAAACCGCTTCCATCCCGTAGATAAACGGCAGAACGAGAGACAGGCCGGCAATACCGCCAAGACCCGGGAAACACGCCGACAGACAGACCCAGCAATACCCCCAGAACAAGAAACATGAGCTGCTGGGGGTGAAAAATCAGAGAAAATGCGGCCAACAGTGCTGGCAGCGCATCAGCGAATACATCCATACCTGATCATTCCTCGAGCGCTTTCAGACAAGGCATCCCCCCGTCTCAGACAGGAGGGGATGCCAGAGTGTTCGAGTGGCTTACTTAAGTTTTACCCCATATCGCTCTTCCAGCCATTTCACGATAAACGCTTTTGCTTCGGGTGGAACGTTAAAGACACTATTGAGCGCTTTCTCAGCGCCCTTGCCGGTCAACTGCGGGTAGCTTCCGAGATGCGGCTCTGAAATTTTAGCGAAATCAGGTCGTTTAAGTATTGATCTGACCGCTTCAGTGTATGTCTCGACCGCTTCAGGAGTGGCGCCTTTGGGAAGGAACAGCATCTTCTGGGCAGGAAAACCTGCGACGAAAAACGCCTTCCAGGCTTCCCATTTTTCTCCCTTTGTTTCACAGCCATCGGTAGCTTCGCAGACCTCCTTGAAGGAGGGGATGTCAGGGAAGGTCGGATCCCGCACGATATTGCCGTCTTCATCCTGGAACGCCCCAGCTCATCATGGGTACTGCTTTGCCTTCATTAACCAGCGGAACGACGGTCGATAGGTAGGCAGATGAAGTCTGGTAGTCAATGTTGGCCTCGCCGCGCTCGAACATCAAACGCCCCTCGGATCTGCCTGTTACTCCAAAAACCGGCTCGACCTTCATGCCGAGCATCTCCCAGGCCAGCAGCGGGACGAGGTCAAGGCGGGTCGCCCCCTGGGAACCGTAAATGAAGTTTATATCTTTCAGGTTATTGGCGCTGCCGTCGAATTTCTTGCCCAGATCAGGAGGCAGATAAGCTACCCCGCCGGTGCCTGAGGCCAAGACCACATGCCAGTCCTTGTATTCATATTTCACCCGCGGATCACCCAACAGGTAAGGGAACTGCGTCGTCCCGGAGGTGCTGAAAATAGTCGTGCCATCCTTGTATTCCTGATTCTGAAACCAGTTTGCACCTTTGGTCGAACCAGCACCATCCATGAATTTAAGGACGATGGTAGGATTGCCTGGTAACGCCTCGGCCAAAAGCGGTGCGTAAAAGGCGGCCCACTTTGCTGAACCGCCTGATTCAGCAAATGGAATAGTCCATTCTACGGTTTTGCCTTTCAGGTCGATTCCTTGCCCCACTGCAAACGTTTGCCCAAAGACGGCAACGGCTGCGATGGCCGTGCAACCAACTGTTAACCAACGGGTGATTTTTTTGATCTGCATAGGCTCCTCCTCGGTTATTGGTGGGAATTGGTAAACGGAACCATGACGTTGCTTTCCATTTACCAAGAATACGTTACATCGTAGTACTGACTCTCTCTCGATGCAACCTTTTACTCAACTGAAATAATTTGATCTTTTTGTATATTGCCGGCATCTCCTTGGGATCACACGCACAAGCCGATTGCGCTAGGTCATCCACTCAATTTTGAAGTTATGGTTTAGTACCGGCTCTTGCTGATCATCCATCGATTTGTCCCCCGCCAGAGTTACCTAAACCATCTTGCTCAACCAACGTTTAGCTGACCGCAGCGCTGAATTCAGGCGAACACCACCCCGTCCATCAACTTGCGTGCTGTGCGCAATACCGCCGTCCGTGCAACATCTCCCTGGGCGTCGATCGAGGCGACCACCGTCATTTCACCCGTTGGGTGCTCAATCGACAGATTCCTTTCTGCGCCGCTGCCAGTATCTGCCAGATCGGAAGCACAGCTGTTTTTGATCAGGCAGGCGGTAGCCACACTGACCGCACCGAGGACACCAATAGTCTTGTGGCACCGATGTGGGATAAAGGTACGTGTGCTGACTGCCCCACCTTTTCTGGCAGCACTGATCATGGTCATCTTCGGTACCGATTTTTCGGCGACATCACCAAGATTCATCAGGGGACCGCACCGTAAGCGGAGTCGCTCCAGTCGCACCCGCAAGCCAGTGTCGGATTCGAGCGTCTCCGGAGACTCATCCCCGCTGATCCCCATGTCCACCGCCCGTAATACCACACATGGCATGCCGTTGTCGATCATGCTGACTTCGATTCCATCGATCACATCAACAGCCCTGCCGCTAGGAAGTAGCGCGCCACAGGACGACCCGGCACTGTCCTTGAATTCAATCGGTATGGCGGCAGCAGTTCCGGGAACCCCATCGATCCGGGCATCACCCGATAGGTGGGTTTCGGGCCGGGTGTTGCCACACGTGCCACCGCAATCTGACCACTATTTTCCATGAAAATGGTGACCGGGGTGACGGGGTCTGCAGTCTTGACCAGACCACGCTCAATGGCAAACGGGCCGACCGCCGGCCAATATGTTGCCGCAGTTCTGGGAATCCGTGACAATCGGTTGGTCAACAAGACCTGAAGGAAAAGATAGTCCACATCCACACCGTCCCGACTAGACTTCCTCACCACCGCCACCTTGGAGGTAAGCGGGTCGCCCCCGCCCATCCCGTCGATCTGGCGGATATCGGGCGAACCCATGGCGCGCAGCAGAAACGCGTTACGCTGAGCTTCATCGGCCGGCAGATCCGCGGCCAGAAAATAGCCACCCTTCGAAGTTCCCGCCGCGCATCCACATGCATCGCGCCTGCTCAGACATACTTCAGCCCGCATTCTTCGAGCCGTTCCCGCATCTCATACATGTCAAGACCAAGCTCGCCGGCGGCCAGGCGCCGTCGTTTTTCGTCCTCCGAGGCGATCCGCGCCTCTGCCTTAGCCAAGAACAGAGGCGGCCTGTTCGCGCCGCACAACGCAAACCCCGTCATCGTCGGCAACGATCACATCGCCTGGATTCACCAGCGCCCCTGCGCAGACGACCGGAACATTCACCGAGCCCAGGCTCTCCTTGACTGTTCCCTGGGCATGTATCGCTTTAGACCAGACCGGAAAGCCCATCTCTGGTCAGATCCCTGACGTCGCGCACCCCGGCATCGATAACCAGCCCTGCACAACCCCGGGCTCGCAGCGAACAGGCCAGAAGTTCCCCGAAGTAGCCCGCGTCCGAGGGCGAGGTCGTGGCCAGCACCAGCACATCGCCCTGGCTGCACCTGCTCCACAGCCACATGAATCATCCAGTTGTCACCGGGGGGGCCAGGATAGTGACGGCCGACGCCCCTATCTGCGCACCCTTATAGATCGGGTTCATATAGGATGCCAGCAGCCCCTTGCGTCCCTGGGCCTCGTGAACAGTAGCCACCCCGCATTCGCCAAGGGCCCTGACCACTTTGGTTCAGCTCGATCAATATTCTCGAAAAACAACATTCATCTTTTTTCTCCTCTTTTAAAGCTCGTCCACGGTGCGCGGGAAAACCGACTGGAATCCTTCGGCATAGCGTGCATCTCTTCCTCCTGCCTGCCCGCCCGAGTTCCTCCTGAAATGGTTGCCCCGGTTCTCGGCAACGTTGGTGTAATAATTCCACAGGTGTTCCTGCCCCTGCATGCACTCAATGGCTGCGCGTTTCTGTTCCCAAACCTCAGTGATGTCGAGAAAGGTGTCGGGCGTCCACTGCATCCGTTCGGTCTGGTGTGGTTCGAACAGGTATAGTTGCGGCGCACCCAGAACCTTCTGGCCCGGGTTGTGCCCCCAGGCCTGGGCGATCATCCGGCATTCCAGCACGATTTTGGTTACATACGAATGATCGGTGTTATACGGGTCGTAATGGGAATGGCTGAGCATGAAACGGGGCTGCACCGCCCGAATGAGCATCCACCAGTCGGAACTTGGCCTCCCGATCCATCTCCAGAGGGTAATCGCCAAGATCAAAAAACTGGATATCATGGACCTTCAAGACCTCTGCCGCGGCTTCGGCTTCGCCGCGTCGCTCGATCTTGACGCGTTCAAGGGTCATACCGTCCTGTTTCCAGAGCTTGGCGCTTTCTCCACGCTCACCGTAACTCAGGCACACAACCGTTACCTCATACCCTCGTCTGGCGTGCAGCGCGATTGCCCCGCCGGCACGCCAGACAAAATCGGCGGCATGGGCGCTGACCACCAGGGCTGTTTTTGAGCTGGATTTCTTTTGCTTGGGATCAGACATGGTGAACTCCTGTTTTCTGACAATTTGTCTACCGCATTATACCGATAATCAAACGCCTGCGCTTTGCCTGGCACCATTTTCCACAACGAATTCGAACGGGGACGCTCATGCGCTGCGCGCCGGGAGAGCCTGCTCAAGCGGTTTGAAAATCTCATGGAAATCCTGCGGCGGAACCCCTCTGAAATACTCCTTCAAGCCCAGGTTCGTTGTCCATCTCAGTTTTTCCTTGGTGGCCCTGGACATGATAGAGTCCAATTGCAGCGCATCGAGCGTCGCTATCACCTCTTCCATCTCGTGTTCGCGCCGCTCGGAATGAATTACCCCGCGAGTTACGAGCCCGTTTACATTCTCCAGAAACGAGCCGGTTCCGATCGTCTTGTCAATCGAGGCTAGAATATCATCTTCAATCCCGTACTTGCGAGCCGCCACTAAGGCCTCGATCAGCAGCATCACAAAGCCCTTCACAAAAATACTGCGGAACATTTTTGAGGCCGAGGCGCCGCCTGCCGCTGCATCCATCACGCTGATGTTCATGTTGTACGGCATCATGGTCTGCAGGAACAATACGGCACCATCTCCGCAGACAAGCATTGGCACCCTGTGCTTGTAGGGCGGCACCGGTCCCATGACCGCACAATCAACAAACATGGCAGTATCGGAAAGCACATCATTGATCTCTTCCTTGGTCATCGGGGAGGCCGCGTTCAGATCGACGTAGAGCTTATCCGGTTGCAGGAATGGCTTGGCAGCACGAGCCAGTTCAACCGCCTGGTCGGCACTGACTGCTGAGATAATCATGTCGCAGGATTCGACCAGCGCCTGGAGGCTCGGCAGAAGGGGTGTTCCTGTTTCATCTGCCCGCTTGCGAATAAGCTCACCACGGGGATCCGTATCCCAATACTTGTCATAGGCCAGAACTGAGATCGGCCCCTCCTCCTTCCACCCGGAAGTGATATTGTAGGCGGCCTCTCCGAAGCCGATAAAACCAATTCTCACGCCATTGCCTCCCGTAATATTGAACTGCGCCTACCCGCCCAGATCAGCTATGCAGGTGTCTGCCGGACAGCTATCTCAAAGTCGGAATTTCACACGCCCCTCCTACCCTCTCTTCTTAGAATTGTTCACCCTCCTATGGTCTGCCTGCGCTTTCGTTCAAGCGCGTACTTGGCAATCGCCAGAAATCGATAGATCCCATGGACGAATTTTGAGTAAGGCGCCGTCAGAAACAAAGACATCACAATGCCGAGATGGATCGCAAACAAAATTCCCAAACCACTGGTCTCCCTGAGCAAAAGCAGCAGAAGTCCGGATATACTGGCCAGAAACAGGAGCACGAGAAAGGAACTGTCCATTCCGCTGTGGTTATCGTCGGTGATTGCGCGGTTTCGGCGGTATTTGAAAAACAGTAGTCCGCTCGGTCCGACCAGAAGACCGATACCGCCCAGGGTACCCAGCACGACTGGCAGGCTCAGATATCCATAAGGGGCCTGCCAGCCAAACACAAAGTCATAGATAAACCCTACAGTCGTTGCGGCCAGGCAGAGCAGAAACCCGTAAAAAGTAAAATGGTGCAGCCAGCGCCTAACCGGAGAACGCTCCTCTTCCGGATAAGAGCATCCCCAGCCGCCTCCATCAAGGTACTCGAGAGCCAGGGTCTCTTTGAGGGCTACCTGCAGGGTTGCAGGACTTAACAAAGCGCCAAGCTTTTCACTGATATCCTTTAAAAACCGGACTACTCCGACGGCCAATACAGCCAAGCTCACAATGCCGACCAGGCCAAACAGAGCCACCAGCGCATTGTGAGAGACAATCTCGTAGAAATTACCTCCGGCAACCGCACCCCACAATGCGCCCCGGCCCTTGAACTGGGCAATGCCGAAAATGACACCGATGAGTGCCAAAGCAGTGACCAGTGACACCACCAGTCCGTTGGCCCTGAAGGCCGAGGCAAGGGGCTTGGGCCAGGCGTATTTTTCGTAAGAGTAGGTGCGGAATTTGGCGAAGGTCAGAGGCGGGTTTATTTCCCACTCGTGGGGTGGCGCATACTGGCAGGCATAGTAGCATTCACTGCAGTCATGGCATAAGCTTGCGAAATAATTCAGATCTCCTTCAGAAAATTCCCGCCGGTATTCCATCGATCGCCACACCGCACAGAGTCCTTCGCAATAACGGCAGGAATTACATATTCTCATCATCTGCTGGCCCTGCGCCAGCAATGCTTGGTTATCCATTTTCGTAGTTCCTCCTAGGCTGCCTGTTGCAACGTTCTGGCATACTCAGCAGCCTGTTCACCGGCCGTTCTCCCGAAGACATTACCAATGACCAGACCGATTCCTCCAATGTAGCCTTTGGGAAGGATATTGCCCGACATGATTTCTCCGGCGGCAAAGATATTCGTTGCCGGTTCTCCTCCTTCCATCAGGACAGCGGCGTGCTGATTGACCTTGACGCCGAAATAAGTGAACGTTACGCCGGGTCGCAATGGATAGCCGTAAAAAGGTGGCTCGTCTATACGCTGGGCCCAGTGAGTTTTGGGGGGTAGCAGATCCTTGGTTCTGCACCCGTCCAGCACGGTATGGTCGAATTCCCCCGGTTGGACTGCTTTATTGAAATCGTCTACCGTAGCAGTCACGACATCAGCGGGAAGGTTAAACTGTTGCGCTACCTCGCCAATTGTTTGACCCGTTATTGCGGGAAAGACGGAAGGCATGAACTTGTCGATTGTCTTGGAATCGATGAAGGCATAAGCGATCTGGTCGTCCTGTTGTGCTACTAAACGCCCCCATATCGCATACCGCATAGGCCAGAAATCTTCACCCTCGTCATAAAATCGCTTACCGCTTTTATTCACGACGACGCCAAGGGTGACACAGTCAAGTCGGGTGACTATGCCGCCATCGACTTTCGGTGAACGTGCATCAATGGGCACCATATGGGCCTGGGTCGGATCTCCAACGGCTTCCACCCCCTTGTCCAACAGAATTTTCAACACGGTACCCGTGTCATGGGGAGCGCCCCGGATAAGAAAATTATCGGCTGGGGGCCCCCACACCTCCCTCATCCACTTCAGGTTCGACTGGAAACCTCCCGCCGCAATGACTACTGAAGTTGCGCTCACATCTGCACGCTCGGTTCCGCCCAGCAAAACGGTTGCGCCGTGAAACCTCCGGTTACGGATGTCCAAATCCACCACTTCGGCCTCATAATGTATATCCACCCCGAGGTTTTCCGCAGAACGATAAAGTGAATTCATCATCGCCTTTCCGCCGCCCAGAAACCACGCGTTGGTGCGCCCCAGATGGAGTGTTCCCGAAATGGCCGGCTGGAAACGGACACCATGATTCATCATCCATTCAAGGACGGTGGCCGAGCCGCTGACCACCTTTCTGGCTAAATCCAGGTCACCGGCTCCGCCGGTTGCCTTCAGGTAATTCTCCCACATCTCCTCTTCCGGATAGGCGCCCGTATACGGAGGAAATGTCGTTTCGTGGGCCAGACGCATATTCCTCGTATGCCGGCTGTTACCGGCACGTGAACATTTCGGTGCGACTTCGAGCACCAGTACCCGGGCACCGTTTTCACGTGCGGTGATGGCAGCACTCAGTGCGGCACAGCCGCCGCCAATCACCAATACATCATAATTTCCTGTTCGTTCCCAGGTCATGGCCTGCGGCTCCCCATCTTCTTTATACGTTTATCTTTTCGTCTTGGACGCTATCACGTTGATCATGGAACGGATCAGTGACCAGCTTGTCTATCCCCTCAGAATCGTCGTTATTTCAGAAGTTTGCATCTCTTCTATATGCATGATGTTTGCTTGAAGTTTGCTCCGGGGCTCAGCTGAATATACCAACCCGGCATTGGTTTCATATTTTTCGAGAAGTTCTTCAAAGCTGAGGGGACACTCCGGTTCTCCTTTCGGGTATTTGAGATCTCTGCCGTAGGTATTGCCCTGGGTCCGGATCCTCACCTCTGCCCCTCTCTCCCCTGGATAAGCAGCATCCCGCGCAGCACTGGCTCTAATGGAGACTTTTTCAGCAAGGGCATGGACTCGAGGGTCAGAGATATTTTCTTTGCTGAAAGCCAGCGCATCGGTGCGGTCAAAAACCAGCAGCAGGCCTATCGCAGCCGGCATGCTGAATTTGGCGGCAAGCTCACTGCCATGGGTCGCCAGGTGTCCCGTCAGGTTTTGGGCTACGGAATAGGTTTCAACCTCAATTGACTCGATCTCTGCTCGATCTATCTCATGCTCCAAGAGGATATCAGCAATACAATCCAGGGCCGGATGAACATGGCGGCAAGCAGCATGTCTCTTGAAATAGACCTCGGTGATCAGAAATTCCTCACCCAGATTCCTGCAGATTGGTTCTATATCACACTGCTTACCGGAAAATGTTTTGAAGAACCCCTTCTCGCCTTCAAAGATTTTCTCAGGCCCATCCGCCCCCTTCCGGGCCAGTATCGCTGCCTGAACACCGCCCTGAACCGCTCTGCCCACCTGAAATGATTTTCCCATTTCTCCGCTGCTCAAGGCCTCAAGCAGGCCAGCGCTTTGCAGGCCAGCCAGAGAAAAAGCATTCTCTATCTGCGGAACCGTCAGTTTCAGCAGTTTCGAAGCAACGGCCGCCGCCGCAAAGGTACCGACAGTTGCGGTGGTATGAAATCCCCGCTGCAGAAGATCAGGATTAGCCGCGCTTCCCAGGCGAATAAATAGTTCATAGCCAGTTGCAATTGCCGCAATCAGTTCTCTGCCATCCAACGCCAGGCTTTCCGTCAAGGCTAATGCCGCCGGGATGGTGACTACCCCAGGGTGACCGTTTGCATATCTGTGCCCGTCATCCATATCGATGGCATGGCCCTGCACTGCGTTGAGAAATGCTGCAGAAGCAGCGGACACCTTATGTTTGGCTGTCCAGAGCGTGGCCTCTGGCGGCGGGGCATGGGTGCCGAGCACCTCTCTTGCCAGCAGGGAGATTGGCTGCAGGCTACCGGCTATTGCCACGCCAATGAGATCAAGCAGACAGAACTTGGCCTGGTTGACCACCTGTTCCGGCAGGCTGGAAAATGTGGTCTCGTGGACAAAAACGGCAAGTTTTCTTCGAAGCGTTTCCTGCATTGGACTCAGTCTTCTTATAATTGACTGCTTTTCTAGTAATTTCTGTCTTGCTCCCATCCCCTGGAGATCAAGCCAACGGCTCCCGATTAGTCCAGCATCCACGGTGCATCATGCTCAGCGGCAATCGCACGGATTTTCTCGAGCAGCCCCTTGCCGACTGGAATACCACTGGCCCTGCGCTCTATAGCCATATGCCGCTCCGGATCCCCCGCCACCATGACCGGCTGGTCCGGGTCCATGGGGGTGGTCGATCGCAGTGCATCGCAGAGGTCTGCCACATCGTTTCTAAAATCATCGATATCCCTGAACAGACCGGGGTCGATAGCCATGAAAAAATGACTGATGTCCTGTCCGAACGGCTGCTTCATGTGCATTGGCGAGGTGATCAGGGTCGAGCCCGCCAGACAGGAACTGAGGATATCGACCATCACGGCCAGCCCGTAGCCCTTGTGGTAGCTGCCTTCCGGCGAGCCGCCGAGCGGGGTCAGGGAACCGCCTTTCTGAGCCGCCTCGAGCGGATCCGTGCTGGGCAGCCCGTCTCTGGTCACCAGCCAGCCGGGCGGGGTCGGCAACCCTTCGTTGAACCGGTTCCGTATCTTCCCCGCCGCGGTCGTGGTGGTCGCCATGTCAAGCAAAAACGGCTGCCCATCCCGACCCGGAGCGGCAAAGGAGAGCGGCTCTGTACCCAGCCGCGCCTCTTTGCCTCCCGCCGGGGCCACCTGTATGTTGGAGGTACTGGTGGTAACCACGCCGATGAGACCCGCAGCCGCCGCCATTTGGGTATAGAATCCGCACGGCCCGAAATGGACCGAATTGCGCACCAGTGAGATCGCCATGCCGATCTTCTTTGCCTTGGCGATGGCTGTTTCCATCGCCAGCCGGGAGGTCGGATGGCCCAATCCGGCATCACCGTCGATCAGGGCGGACACCGGGGTCTCCCGGATAATCCGGGGCCTGGCGGCCAGGTTGACCCGGCCTTTTTTCCAGCGCGCATGATACACCGTCAACGTGGATAGACCATGGCTGTCGATCCCGTGCAGATCCGCCCAGGCGATCACCTCCGCAGTCCGGTCGGCACTATCGGCGGGCATTCCCCAACTGCGCAGGATCGCCTCAATCTGGGCGCGATGTTTCTGATATGATGCTGCCATACACAAACCCTGTCATGCTATGGATTGCTGCGCCACCAGCCCTGGTCGGACGGGCAAGCGGCTGCCTGCGGTTGCCCCGCCCGGCTATTTCCTCAAGTTGCGTGCCGCTTTTCTGAAAAGGGTCTCATCCGGATTGGCCTGGCCATGGCGCATGACCTCGACGATGAGGCGATAAAGCTCAACTCCCTCTTCATCGGCAACAGTTTCAGCCAGACCCAGGTTTTTCGAATGAAACCCGGCATATCCGAAAACAATGTCCAGCGGGCGAACGTGCTGCATGTCGGGGATAAGATCCATCATTTTTGTATCGATGAAGTTCAGGAGCTGGAAGAAATCGACCCCCGTGCCGATTCCCCGCTTCTCGAGGACCGCGCAGAGCATTTCGGTCGGCGCATTTCCCGCGCTCCGGGCCAGTCCGCCGAGGGCGCCGTCAATCGATGAAGCACCCGCGTCAATCGCCGCCATTGCGTTTGCCACCGACAAGCCGAGATTGTTATGGCCATGAAAGCCCACCGGGACATCGGTCGCCGCAACCAGGGCATCGACGTAATCCGCAACCTGGGCCGGAGCCATGGTCCCGGTTGAATCCATGATGGTGATGCTCTGGGCCCCGAAATCGGCGACTTTCCGAGCGTTTTCAGCCAGTTTCACGGCAGGGACCGCGTGGGCCTGCACCAGGCTGTAACGCACCTTTATGCCTGCCTCGCAGGCTCTGACAATCGTTTGTTTGGAAGGCTCGACATGCCCGGCACCGGTACCGACTCTTAAAAATCCGATACGGTATTTCCGGGCCAGTTCGAACTGTTCTTCCCCAAAGTAATCAGGTTGGCAGAACATCCCCAGTTCTCCCTGTCCTGCAAAAGGCAGAACAGCCTCCAGGTAGGCCTCATCACTGACGTCACCCTTCGGCGAGCCGATCCCTGACGGGCGGCCGAACTCAATGACCCTGACGCCGGATCGCAGCAGTTCCTCGACGATCACGGCCGTCGCCTCTGCCGAGAATGCCCCCTTCAGGGCGTGCCCGCCATCCCTGAGCGTACAATCAAGAATTTCCAAGGCAAACTCCTCTTTCACAGTTCACGCACCGTCCTGGTGACAATTCTGATACAGAACGGGACGATCAAAAAAAGCAGCAGGAGCCGGAACAGATGATGGGTTGCGACATAGGCCGGGTCGTAGCCCAGGGCAAGGGCTATGGCCGCCATCGCCTCGACTCCTCCCGGAGCAAAGGCGACAAATACCTGGCCGAATGGAATGTCCAGCATCACTGCCACCGGATAGGCGAACCCGACAGCCAGCAGTCCGGTAATCATGGCGCTGATGAGCGATGCAGCCAGCAGGCGTCTCAAATCACCCATTGGAATTGACGAGAAGCGCGCACCAACCATGGATCCAGTTATCGTGAAACCACAGAAAATCAACAGTGCCGGGGGCCGGCCGCTGACCAGATCCAGGTAGTGCCCGACCCCGCTCACCAGCACGCCGGCAAGCAGAAACGAGGCCGGTATCGGCCATCTTTGCACACCGATACCCAGACCAAAGGCAAGGGTAATGACCACGAGGCTGCCGATCAGACTGCCGCTTACCTGCGGCTGCACATGGCCGGGTGCAAAACCCAAATGGGTGAGGATGAAGGGTAGCAGGGTGGTGACCAGCACCAGACGGATATTCTGGATCACGATAATAGTGCGGACATCACCGACTCCGCCTGCTGCAATTGCCAGTACGTAGGCGATTACCCCCGGGGTCGTGGAGAGTACCGCGGTCTCCGGCGTCTGGGAATAGAACCTGGCCAGAACCCAGCTGCCAACCAGTATTATCGTGCTCACTGCAAGGCCCAGAAACAAGAGACTAATGGGCCATTGTACCGCCTGGCTCAGCGCCTCCTTGGTAATGCCGCTGCCAAGCGAGCAGCCGATAATGGCGAAGGCAAAATTCCTCAGCAGATCAGGAATACCAACCGGCAGCCGGGACAGCGCGGCAATCGAGACCGAAATGCTGGCCCCGACCAGGGGCGCGGCCGGCACCCCGGCCAAGGTGGCCGCCGCAGCGCCTGAAAAGCCGATTACCAAGGTCAGCAGCACAGACCTGAATGAAATTTTGGCCATATTAACCCCGTACCCGATCGCTTGTCATTGCTCAGCGAATATGCGCTGCTCGTTAAAGTTTGGCTCAGGATTTCTCCTGGTAGAAGGCTTCGGGAACGAGGACGATCTTGCCAAGCGCTTTCCTGTCTTCCAGCTTTTGCTGGGCCTGCGAAGCCTGCTCGAGGCGAAAGCAGGAGTCGATGAAAACCTCTATCCTGTCATTGACCAGCAGATCAATGACGGTAGCCATCGTTTCCCGCACAGGACCCGGCCTGTTCTTGCGGTAATGGCCGAAACTCGAGCCGTGAATGGACCGGTTGCCCGTGTAGAGCCCGCCTTGAGGGATCGTGCTGGGTCCGTCAACCAATTCGCCAAAAACGATCAGCCTCCCGAACGGGGCCAAACACTCGAGGTCCCGCTCGATGGTAGCGCCGCCGAGCGGATTGAGAATGACGTCAACACCCTTGTGGCCCGTCAGTTCATTAATATCGTGGCCGTAGGTTGCCGAACTATAGTCAACGACGCCAATGGCGCCCATTTTCCTCGCATGCTCTTCTTTCCAGGGACTGCCGATGGACCCGTAAACCTGTGTCACACCGAGAGCCCTGGCAACCTGCAGCGCGGTCGTTCCGACCCCGCCGGCGGCGGTATGGACAAGAAGGCGCTCATGTTTTTCAATGCGGGCTATATACTTCAACATGTGAGTCACCGTGCCGGTGACCAGGGCGGCGGCGGCGGCTTTGATAAGATCGAGCGATTTAGGGACAACAAAGGTGAGGGCCTGACTGGCAACCGCTTTTTCAGCATAGGAACCGGAGGCCGGGAAGGCGATGACATGATCGCCCCGATTTATGCCCTCTACGCCGCTGCCCACTTCGAGCACCACTCCGGCAAGGTCCAGCCCGGGCACGAAAGGAAGCTTTTTAGCCAGGTGATAGCCGCCCAAACGGGCCTTGATATCAGCGAAATTTACACTCGCCCCCCTCACTTCGATCAGAACCTGGCCGGCTTCTGGAACCGGATCGGCAAGATCTTTGTATTCCAGCACCTCGGACGTTCCCAGCCTGGTTACCTGGATGCCTTTCATCTGCATATCTCCATGTGTATTGGTAGGTAATGAGACCCGAAAATATATCTTGTCATAAAATTATCACAACAGAAACCAGATCATCTTCAAATTCTGAATTCTGCACTAGTGTTTCATTGACCAACTGCTTTGCTGAGACAGCCCTTATTGCGCTTTTATCAACCTTATGAGTCATGACGGCCCGACATGAGGTCGCAAGTAAAAACTTGCTCATTCCCGCAACGAGCTCAAATATCTGAAAGCAGGCGGCGCTGCTGATCCACCAGGCAGCTTCAGGCAGCCAGAATTGCCCGGCCGATCGCCTCGCCCATTTCTTCGGTCGAAGCGGTTCCCTGCAGGTCCGGAGTCACCGTTTCCTTCCGGGACAGGACTTCGGCGATACCCGTTTCTATATCCTTTGCCGCTCGGATTGCAGCTTGATCCTGTTTCTTCTCACCAAGCCACATGAGCAGCATCTGGGCGGAGACGATCATCGCATAGGGATTGGCGATGTGCTGCCCTGCAATATCCGGGGCCGAGCCATGGGTGGCCTGGGCCATGGCGTACTTCGGCCCGACATTGAGCCCCGGCGCCATGCCCAGTCCGCCAACGAGGCCGGCGGCTTCGTCCGTCAGAATATCGCCGAACATGTTGGTGCTGACGATGACATCGAAGTCCTGCGGATGCATGACCAGGTTCATCGCAAAGGTGTCGACCACGCGCGTTTCAAACGTTATATCCGGGTAGTGTCTGGCAACGTCAGCGCAGGCCTCGACAAAAAGGCCGCAGCCAAGCTTGAACACGGTGTTTTTGTGGATTGCGGTGACCTTATTCTTGTTGCCCCGCTGCCGGGCAAGCTCAAAACCGGTGCGGGCGACTAATTCCGAGTTTCGGCGGGTAATTACCCGCAGGGAAAGGGCCATATCAGGCGTCGGCATAAACTCGGCCTGGCCCTTGAACATGTTTCGATCAGGCTGAAACCCCTCGTTATTTTCACGCACGATGACAAGATCGACGTCCTGGTGCAGCGAGGGAATTGAGGGGTACGACCTTGTCGGCCGGATATTGCTGACCAAGTCGTAATTCCTGCGAATAATCGGGTGCGGATTGACCGCTTTGGGATCATCTTTCGGGTACACCATGTGTCCGATCGGTCCCAAGATCCAGCCGTCCAGGGTATAGAGCGTGTCAAGCGTAGACTGGGGCAATGTTTCGCCCGACTGCTGATAGGAAGGCATGCCGACCGGCACATTCACCCAGTCGATGACGACATCGGGGAACCTGCTGACCGCCGCCTGCAGGACCGATACCGCCACCGGCACAATCTCCAGGCCGATATCATCCCCCTGCAGTATGCCGATACGATATTGAGCCATGATAAATCTCCTTGCCGATCAACTAAGCCGCAGAACTGCCCCTCAGAGACCTGGCTATGATACGCTCAAACGTTTGAATCGCCCCACTCAAACCGACAAACAGTGTGCGTTCAATTACGCTTCCAGATTTTGCTGATCAACGGCCAGAACAGGCTCAATGCCGTCAGAACCAGGAACCCATCGACTATCGGGCTTTCAAAGAATCGCAGCCAGTTGTTATCGTAGATAATCATCGCCCGCGACAGGTTCTGCTCGACAAGCTTGCCCAGGATCAGGCCCATGACCAGCGGGGCGGGGCCAAAGCCGTAGCGTTTCATCAGAAAACCGATAATGCCTGCAACCAGCATGGTCCATACATCAAAAAGGGACGAGGCAAAGGCATACGAGCCCACCAGGGAGAAAACAAATACCGAGGGCCAGAGGATCTTCCTCGGTATCAGGGTAATCCGCGAAAAAATCTTGGCTCCGGCCAGCCCGATAATCAGGAACATGAAATTGGCAATGATCATCGCCCCGAAAATCGCGTAAACAATATGAGGCGTTTCCCTGACCAGATAGGGCCCCGGGCGGAATCCGTGCATGATCAGCGCGGCAAGGATGAGCGCGGTGGTCGCGCTGCCCGGAATGCCAAGTGCCAGGGTCGGCACCATGGCACCGCCGGTGGCGGCATTGTTGGCGGCCTCGGGACCGACGATACCCTCCGGAGCCCCTTTGCCGAATTCTTCCTTGTTCTTGGAAAAGCGCTTGGCCTCATTGTACCCCATCAGGGCGGCCACCGTAGCCCCCTCGGCAGGCAGGATACCGATAAAAGTCCCGAGAACGCTGGAACGTATGATCGTCCATTTCATTCTGAAAAACTCTTGTACGGAAGGCAGCTTGACCACCACCGAAGTTATGCGTTCAAGTGTTTTGTCGAGCGCCTGCGACTGGTTAAGCAATTCTCCAACGGCGAAAAGACCGATCAGAACAGGAATAAAATTTATCCCTTCGGTCAGCTCCGGGGAGTTGAAGGTAAAGCGCTCGACGCCGGTGGTAATGTGAATGCCCACAGTCCCGATGAGTACTCCGATGGCACCGGAGATCAGGTTGCGGATGGATGAAGTGCCGCTGATCGAGGCCAGCATGGAGAGGGCAAAAACAGCCAGGGCAAAATATTCCTGGGGCCTGAATTTCAAGGCTACTTCGGCCAGCATCGGCGCCAGAAAAAGAAAAACGAACAGGCTGAAGATCCCGCCCGTCACGCTGCTTACCGCTGCCAGCCCCAGCGCCCTGCCGGCTTCCCCGCGCTTGGCCATCGGATAGCCGTCAAAGGCAGTGGCTACCGCCGGAGGGGCTCCCGGGGCATTGATCAGAATAGCCGTGATCGAGCCGCCGAAGGTCCCGGCACAATAGAGGGCAGCCATCATAGAGATGGCCGAAACCGGCTCCATCGAAAGACTGAACGGCAGCAGCAGGGCAACGGCCATGGGCGAGCTCAAACCCGGCAAGGCCCCGACGCACACGCCGATCAGCACTGCGATGAAAATCAGAAAGATGTTGAAAGGATCCAAGATGAGGGCAAAGCCCTGTATTGCCGCGTCCATTAGTGACCCTCAGTTAGAATAGTTTCGACCAGATGCCGGTCTCGAAATAGACGCCGAGAACCTTGGTAAAGAGAAGGGTCACCGCCCCGGGGAAAATAATGGCAAATGGCAATAAAACGCTTAGGCGCCGCTCCCCCCAGAGCAGGGGCAACAGCAGACAGATTAATACCATGGTGGCAAATGTTCCCAGCCATGGCATCAAAAATATAATCAGGCACAACAGCAGAGCAGAGAAAATGGATATTGGTTTAACTTTGACCGCCCGCTCCTTGCCCGCCACCTTTTTTCCTTTAAAGTAATGTTCAAAGGGAATGGCAAGTGTCAACACCATGATAAATATCAGGATGATCTGCGGAAACCATTCCGGCGGGATATTCTGCGACATCTGTTCGGATGCTTCCTCGAAACGGGTCGAAACGAAAAAAAGAAAGCCGCAGACCGCAAGAATTATCACTGCCAGCAAGGTGTCGGTCCAGTCGATGCCTAGAGGGGGGGACGTACGTCCCCCCCTCTCATCCGCATCAGAACGCTCAGGTATCGTGTTTTTCACGGTGAGGTCCAGGGAAATGATTGATCTATTAAGCTTCGCGGAGCCCCTTACTTGAAACCGAGCTTTTCTACAGCCAGGACAGCCTTCGCGTACTCACTCTTGATCTGGGCGTCCCACACTTCGCTGCCGGCCACGCTCTCCTCGATGGTGAGCCCGGAAGAGGCGAGGTAATTCTTGAAAACATCGCCGCTCATGCCCTCGACGAGACCGTCGGACAGGATTTTGACCCGATCATCGGGAGTGCCCTTCAAAACGGCATAACCACGGGTTGTAGAACAATCGACTTCGAATCCCTTTTTCATAGGTCGAAGGGATATCAGGGTATCCGGACAAGCGCTTCGGTGCCATGACGACCAGCGCGCTCAAGGTACCGTCCGTGATCTGCTGACGAGCTTCGCTGACATTGGGCAGGGTTGCATCGATTGCCCCTGACATCAGGGCGTTCACCATCTGTCCCCCGCTTTCAAACGGGACTGCCTTGTAGTCAAAGCCTGCCGCTTCGGCTAACTGGGCCAGGCCGATGTGCTCGGTACTGCCGAGCACCGAGACACCCCAGCTAAGCGGTTTCTCCTTGGAGGCGGCGATAAGGTCTTCAAGGGTATTGTAGGGGCTCGAGGCGTTAACCGTGATAAAGGTCGGGTCGTCCATGGCCCGGGCTACGCCGACCAGGTCGTCAATCTTCAAAACCGACTTGCCCCGGGCAATCGTATACAGATGACTCTGCGTCAATGCCAGCATGGTATAACCGTCTTTGGGCTGGGATTGCAGAAACTGGTGAGCCTTGGCGCCGGAACCGCCGCTTTTGGACATGACCTGCATATCGACGTCCAGTACCTTGCGGGTGTGCATCGTCATCATGCGGGCCGTGATATCGGTGCCGCCGCCATAGGTGGTGTGGATGACCACCTTGATCGTATCTGACGGGAAATTTCTCGTCCGCCGCCAGACAGACTGCCGTGCTCAAGCCAAGAATAATCGAAGCGAAAACCAGAATCTTTCAGACGATAATACGGTAACAATGTTCTCATGAAACACCTCCCGTTGATTACTCTTTGAAGTTATTGAGTAGCTAAAATAAAGCCCCTGCTGGCCCCCGCAAAAGTATGGTCCCAAGGGGGCAAGAATTCCCTGCCCCCCCTTTCACCCTGGAAGCCGGCAGATTCTTCCTTTTAACTATTCATGCCACAGGCGATGCTGCCTGAATCAGTTCGGTGATATTTTCAAGATCTTCTAAGTGTCCTATTATCTTAAAAATACTTTCTCGAGCAGCTTCATCGAGCAAGCGCTCGGTACAGTCGGTAAATTTGTTCTGCAGTTCTTTATCGCTGAGCGGATTGTCAGGACCTCCCCGGTAATTCTCATCGGCTTCCTTGGCAATCCTGCGGCCATCGTTCAGCACGACCTCAACCCGTGAACGGATCTTGTCCCAGCCTTTGGCTTCTATGTCGGCATCGAACTCGGTGCGGATTCTGCGCATCAACTGCTGGGTGCTGATCTGCGTTGACGAACATATCGGTGAATTCGTTCACGCCGGCCTTTCTCGAAAGGATGATCGCCGCTAGAAGGAACGGCATGCAGAACTTTGCCTCCAGTTCATCATGGGCAATCTCGTACCTGATCGGCTTTAAGATGTTCGACCCGGCAAAGAGTATCGCCTCCTTGATATCTTCCGCTTTGAGGTCGTGCTCGGTCACGATGGCGAGCATGGTGTCCATGGAGGGGTGCGTTAATACGCCGCATGGATAGGGCTTAATGGTGACGCCGGGATCGACGATCGTGTGCGGATTGCCGATGCAGCCGGCAATATTCTCGACATCAAAGCCCCTGCCGAAGACACTGAAGAACCCCCAGGGCCCGTCGAGCGCCTCCATGTTGGCCTCAAACCCGCTCTGCGCCAGCATGGCCGCGGTCACCCCGTTGTGTGCCGCCCTGCCGACATGCAGCGGTTTGGTCATCGTACCGAAATTGGTGCGAATGCCCGAAGTCATGCTCGAGGTGATACCGAGCGTGTGAAGAATCTCGTCGGTACTGAGATCCAGCAGCTTGGCGGCTGCCATCGCCGCACCGAAAGTGCCCACCGTTCCGCTCGTGTGAAATCCCTTTATATAGTGATCGGGGTTAATCGCCTCGGCAATTTTGCATTCAACTTCAAAACCAGCCAGAAACGCGGTCAAAAAAGTTTTTCCATCAACCGAACCCAGCTCTTCGGCCACTGCCAGGGAGGCCGCCAGCGGTGGTATGGTGGGATGTGTCAAAAGCCCGTACATCCGACCGGGCGAAACCGATAATTGACTGTCGTCCCAATCCATCGCATGACCTGCGGTGCCGTTGGCCAGGGCCGCAAACGGTGCAGCAACGGTCACCGGATTCATACCCAGGACGGTTGCTCCGTGCAACTGACTGACACGCGAACTGAACCGGGTCACTACCTGGGTGCATTTTTCGTAGGAACCGGCCACCATCAGCCCAATTCCGTCAAGAACGCAGCGTTTGCCAATTCTGACCGCTTCAGCGGGAAGCGCCTCGAAAGAGAGGTTTCTGACGAAATCCGCCGACTCCTGCGTTACCCTGGTAAGCTCTGCCTGGCTCATCGCTCCTCCGTTCACGTTTACACGAGTAGATGTTTTTATGAAATTCATGACTAAGAGCCCTCATCCTCCTGCCTGAAACCGACACTTCTCCGAACCGTTATTCATCAGGCGCCAACTCCTGGAATCAGGTCAGCCCTGTCGATATCCGCTGAATCCAGAGTGTTCAGCAACGCATCGCGCGCCTCTATTACGTGATGCTTCATCTGCGTGGATGCCTCCATCGGATTTCCCGCTTCTATGGCCTTGAAAATGTATTTGTGCTGCCGGTAGGAAATTGACATCCTCTCAGGCAGAGACAGATTTGTTTTGCGGCACAATGAAGCTTTGTTATAGATTCCTTCGATCAGGGCGTCGAGATTTTTGTTTCCTGAAATCCGCACGATCGCGCGGTGAAAGATCATGTTCGCTTGAAAATATTCTTTCGCGTCATCAGCCTCTATGGTCATCTTGCATACTCTTCAGAATGTTTCGGAATTCATCGAGATCCTGTGATGTTCTGAGTACCGCGGCCTTTTCAGCGGCCAGGGTTTCCAGCGAAGCACGAATATCATATAATTCCTTGACCTCGCTCACCGCGATATTGGCGACAAAGGTTCCCCGGCGTGAAATAATCTGAACCATGCCGTGTTTTTCAAGCTGTCGGCAGGCCTCCCTGATCGGGGCGCGGCTGACTTCCAGTTGAGCGGAAAGCTGGCTCTCATTGATCCGCTCTCCCGGCTTCAGCTTGCCGGTCAGGATCATGTCCTCGAGCTGATCGTAGATCACGCTGGTGAGTGACTGGGTCTGAACTTTCTTGATTATTTTGGTATTGAATTTAGTCATTAATAGAAATTGACGTGGTAATATCCTGTGGTACTCGTAATGAGTTGTCAACCGTCAACTGTCGACAGTTTAGAGTAGCTCAGAAGCAATGTCAATTAATTATCGGCGCACCTCTCAATAAGGGGATTGACCCGCAGCGGAGACATACTGAAAGAGAACTCATCATGAACAATAATTCCACCCCGCAAAATGCAGCGGACCTGATCGAAGCCTACTACCGGAAAGGCTTCACCGATGGCTTCCCGGTCGTTCCTCCGAGCCAGAATTCCGTTTCTGCAATGCTTGCCGCCGCCGGTCTTGCAGCCGGACCAGGTGGTTGGGGAAATAGCGACCCGCAATGTCGTCATTACCGCCGATAAGGTTGCGCTGAATGCGGTAATGGCCGGCTGCCTGCCCGAATATATGCCGGTCGTCGTTTCAGCTGTCAGGGGCATCTGCCACCCGGATTTCAATTATCACGGTATGGCCACGAGCACGGGCGGCGCCGCCCTGACCATTCTGGTCAATGGCCCAATTGCCGAAAGAATCGGAGTTAATTCCGGAGAGAACCTTTTCGGGCCCGGGTTCCGGGCCAATATGACCATCGGCAGAACCCTGCGCCTCTTGATGATGAACAGTCTCAACACCAGGCCGGGAGGGTTGGATCGCTCAACAATCGGCACCCCCGCCAAAATTTCCTTCTGTTTTGCCGAAAACGAACGGCGGAGCCCCTGGGAGCCGCTTCATGTGGAGCGGGGCTTTGGCCCTGATGAAAGCACGACCACCGTGTTTGCCTGTGAGGATATCATCCAGGTATACAACCAGCTGGCCCAGACCCCTGAACCGTTTCTTGAAGGGATGGCGGATGCAATGGCAAACATGGGTTCAATGAACATTGCCAGCCAGCAGAACCTCATTGTCGTCCTGGCCGGGGAGCATCTTCGGCTCATGACAAAGGCGGGCTGGAAAAAGCAGCAGGTTAAGCACTACCTGTTCGATCACGCCAGGCGCTCGGTAGCTGAGTTGAAAAGGGTGAAGCGCATCCCGGGCGAGGTGCAGGCAGGCGATGAAACCACCTAGAGACATGTCGTGAAGCAGCCTGACGATATCGTTGTTATCAGCGGCGGTGGAGACGTCGGCACCTTTTCCGCCTGCCTGCTCAGCTGGGGCGGATCGCGGTCCGCTACCGCTATGGTAACCACCAGAATCTAAGCACCAGGAGGAAACGGTTATGGACTTTGACCCTATTCGATCCTACGATTCCAGCCCAGCCCGAATCGATTGCATTACGCACCCCGGCCGAAACGTTTGAACAACCTGAAACTCGCCCTTATCGAGAATACAAAATACAACTCGAAAACCATATTGCTGAAGCTGTTCAAGGTACTTGAGGACAGGTATCAGGTGCAGCTGGCCGGAGTCATCAGAAAGCAGTCGGCGGGTCATCCAGTCAGTGCTGCTGATCTTGAAAGATGTGCGAAAACAGCCGATATTGCGATAGCCGGAATCGGTGATTGAGGGTCCTGCAGTTCGGGTAGTGTACTCGACGGAATCCTCCTTGAAAAAGCCGGCATCCCTGCCGTTTCAATCGTGACGGCTCCATTTCGAGCGACGGGAGCTGAAATGGCTAAACAATGGGGCGTTGCCAATTACCAATTTCTCGACATCGAGCATCCAATAGCGAATCTGACCGAGCATGAACTGGACCTGCGGGTTGAAAACCTGGTTGAAGAGGTGCTCCAGCTCTTTCTGGAAGGCCAGTCAGGATAATCCGCCCGGTAATGTCTAACAACATCAGGGTAATGACATCCGGCGCCTTTACCGCGGCATATCGTTCGCTTATTCCTCAGCTGGAACTTCTGAGCGGAAAACATCCGTTACGCTGACGACTTCCAGCGGCGCCGGGAAGAACGCCAGCCCGCTTTTCTCTATGGCGTCCGCCGCCTCGCTGGAGGCCAGGAACTTGATGACCGGGCGAGCCAGATCGGGATCCGTCGGCAATCATAAAAACAGCAGATGATATGCCACCATCATTGAGAAGATAAAAGATGCTGGATCTGAACTCAACCCCGGATTTCGTCTCCAGGGTGTATGCAGTCATGCGGAGCAATCTTCGAGTTGTCCGCAAGAAATTGGCTCGACCGCTGACCCTGGCGGACAAGATTCTGCTGTCCCATCTGGATAAACCGGCAGAACAGGAGCTGATTCCCGGCAAGAGCTACCTGCAGGTGCGACCCGACCGGGTGATCCTCCAGGATGCCCTGGGCCAATTCACCATGCTGCAGTTCATGCAGACCAGAAAGAAGCGGGTGGCCCTTCCCACCACCCTGCACTGCGACCATCTGACCGAGGCGCGGACAGCGGGAGATCTCGACCTGGCAGCATCCATCGAGGAAAACAGTGAGATTTATGATTTTCTGAAAAGCGCCTCGGCCAAATACGGGATCGGTTTCTGGGCCCCGGGTGCCGGAATCATGCACCAGGTCACCCTGGAAAACTATGCCTTTCCAGGCGCAGTAATTCTGGGGATCGACTCGCATACCCCGAATAGTGGAGGACTGGGTGCCTGTGCCGCCGGTGTCGGAGGTGCCGATGCGGTCGAGGCAATGGCGGGACTGGCCTGGGAAGTGCTTTACCCCAGGCATATCGGGGTCCTGCTCACCGGAGCGTTGAGCGGCTGGAGCGCTCCCAAGGATATCATTCTGCGCGTTGCCGGCGAACTTACCGTGTCGGGCGGGACCAACTCCATCATCGAGT
Organism: uncultured delta proteobacterium; assembly: GCA_963707715.1. GTDB lineage: Bacteria > Desulfobacterota > Desulfobulbia > Desulfobulbales > Desulfocapsaceae > JABDQA01. The sequence goes on along the minus strand of CAVPRJ010000010.1, from coordinate 35,007 downwards.
ATTTCGGGCCGGGCGCGGAAACGATCAGCTGCACCGGCAAGGCGACAATTACCAACATGGGCGCAGAATTAGGTGCGACAACCTCAATGTTCGCCTATGACCAGACCATGGCGACATACCTGCAGGCCACCGGCCGGGCAGAACTTGCCGACCTTGCACAGCAGAACAGGCAACTGCTCAGCCCGGACGCGGAAGTCCTGGCTGATCCTGAAACATACTACGACCGAATCGTGCGGATTGATCTTTCCGCCCTGGAGCCCTACGTGGTCGGCCCCCATTCTCCGGACCGGGCCCGCCCGCTCTCGACGCTGGCCGCTGAGGTGGAACAGAACGATGCGTTGATCGATCAGATATCAGCCTGCCTGGTCGGCAGTTGCACCAACTCGTCCTACGAGGACATGAGCCGGGTGGCGGACCTGGCCGAACAGGCCAGAAAGCATGGCTTACAGAGTGCGGTGCCGCTGCTGGTAACCCCGGGCTCCGAGCAGATCCGGGCGACCCTCGAGCGGGACGGCCAGATGGCTTCTTTGAATGCCATCGGCGCCACCGTACTGGCCAACGCCTGCGGCCCATGTATCGGACAATGGCGGCGGGACCAGGAATAGTGTGGGCCGGCCCAACACGATCGTCACCTCCTACAACCGCAATTTTCCGCGCCGTAACGACGGGCAACCCACCACAATGAACTTTATCGCCAGCCCCGAAATTACCGTTGCCCTGGCCCTGTCCGGCAGGCTGTCATTCAACCCGCTCACGGATACCTTGACCGGTGCTGACGGGCAGCCGTTCACCCTGCTCCCGCCGGAGAAAGCCCCTGAGGTTCCCGGGTCTGGTTTTGACCGCGGTAAAACCGCTTACTTCGCACCGCCGGTCGACGGCAGTAAAATCGAGCTGAAGGTGAGCCCGGGCAGTCAGCGGCTCCAGATCCTTAACCCGTGGCCACGGTGGGACGGCCAGGACGTAGTTGACGCCCCGATTCTGCTCAAGACCAAGGGCAAGACCACCACCGACGCGATAACCCCAGCCGGCCCCTGGCTGCAGTTCCGCGGACACCTCGATAAGACCAGCGACAGCCTCTTCCTGGGCGCAGTCAACGCCTACGGCAACGTGACCGGTTCCGGTCTTAACGTGCTGACCGGCGAGCGTGGCCGGCCATTTTCTGAAATTGCCCGATATTACCGGGCCAGAAACAGGAAATGGATTGTTGTGGGCGACTGGAACTATGGGGAAGGCAGCAGCCGCGAGCACGCGGCCCTCTGTCCCAGGCTTCTCGGGGCTGCAGCCATTATCGTCCGAAGTTTCGCCCGGATCCACGAATCCAACCTCAAGAGGCAGGGCCTCCTGGCGCTCACCTTCAACGATCCGGATGACTATGGTCTGATCCGCGAGGATGACCTACTCGATCTGCTGAACCTGGCCGAATTGAGCCCGGGCCAGCCGGTCACCTGCATCGCCAAGCACAGCGACGGAACGTTGGACACCCTGATCTTGAGTCACACCTGCAGCAACAATCAGATCGAATGGTTCAAGGCCGGATCCGCCTTAAACCTCATTGATTGAACCCAATCGAGACCGTTTTGGCCCCGAATTGAAAGGTCTGTCTGGGAAAAAGTGCAAGGAGTTCAGTCGGCAACAGAGCCGAATTCTTTGCCGACTGCGTGTTAAAAATATCTGCTTATGCAGTTGAGTAATCGTTTGCCTGCCTGACCTCTTGCTTGATTTCGCGGTCGTGTATACCGATCAAATAGAGCAGCCCGTCAAGCCCGACGCTCGAGATCGCGTTGGCCGCCTTCTGCCGGACGATAGGCTTGGCGTTGAAGGCCACGCCCAAGCCCAGCAATGGAGATCATCGGCAGGTCGTTGGCCCCGTCGCCGACCGCGATGGTCTGTTCGAGGGCGATGTTCTCCGCCTCGGCAAGACTGCGCAGCAGTTCCGCCTTTTTTTCACCGTCGACAATATCGCCGACCACCTCGCCGGTAACCACCCCATCCCTGATATCGAGTTCATTGGCATAGAGATAATCGAAACCGAGGCGCTCCCTGAGATACTCTCCGACAAATCTGAACCCGCCGGACAGGATGCCGAGCTTGTAGCCCAGCCCCTTCAGGGTCTTGGCCACCAGGTCCGCCCCGTCGGTGAGCGGAAGTTCCCGGGTGAGCTTGACCAGGTGTTCCTCCGGTAATCCTTTTAAAAGAGCCACCCGCCGCCGGAAACTTTCCTTGAAATCGATCTCCCCCCGCATCGCCGCCTCGGTAATCGCGTTTACCTGGTCTCCGACCCCGGCCAGTTTCGCCAGTTCCACGATAACCTCGGCCTGGATCAGGGTCGAGTCCATGTCAAACACCACCAGCTTGCGGTTTCTGCGGTAGATATTGTCGACGTGAAAGGAGATGTCTATGCCCGTTTGCTGGGAGATCTCCATGAACCGGCGGCGCATGTCGAGAAGGTCAAGCGGTTTACCGCTTACAGACAGCTGCACGCAGGCCCGGGGATTGCTCTGGGGTTCTTTCAGCGATATCCGCCCGGTCAGACGGGTAATGGAGTCGATGTTGAGCCCGTTTTCGGCAATGATGGAGGCAACCGCAGAAATCTGCTGGGCGGCCAGCGTCCTGCCCAGCAGGGTGATGATGCGCCGTTCCTTGCCCTGGGCGTGGACCCAGTTTTCATAGCTGTCGGGTTCGATCTTCTTGATGCCCACTTCGAGGCCCAGGTTGTGCCCCTCGAATAGCATGTCCTTGTAGATCGAGGAAAAATTGTTCGAGTCAGGTATCTCCGCGAGAATCCCGAGCGAGATATGTTCATGGATTACCGCCTGGCCGATGTCTAGAATATTGACATCGTACTCCGCCAGGATAGAGGTGAATTTCGCATCGAGGCCTTTGCGGTCCCTGCCGGTGATGCTTATCAGCACAATTTCACTCATTGCCTGTCCTTTAGGTTTCTATATCCTTTATAAAATAGGTGGTAAAATCGTTTTGATCCGCTGGCCTGATCAGATGGAGCCAACCTCATTTACAAACCCAGCACACCATTCACCAGAATAATGGTGATTCTGCCTTTTGGATAGGATTTCTCGGTGATTGTCCAGGTGTTGCAGATCCTGCCCGGGCTCTTGCAATCAGCACATTCCGATGTCTTCACGCAGGGGGTCTTGCAGTCGAGCCGCATGGCGTTGGCCGGGGCGGCATAATCTTTGATCCTGTACATGGCCGTTTCCAGATCGGCCGTTATTTTGTTTCTGCCGACCACAACCACAACCTTTTTCGGGCCGAAGGTCAAGGCCGCGACCCGGTTGCCGATCATATCCAGATTGACCAGACGTCCATCTTCGGTAACGGCGTTGGTGCCTGTCAGATAGAGGTCCACGAGCAATCCCTGGCGCCGGAGTTCGATTTTCTCCCTGCTGGAAATACCCGGGGCATTGGGCGAAATAAGGTTCAGGCCTTTGCGGTCGGCCAGAGCCTCGAGTAAACCGGTGGCATGCAGGGTCAGCGAACCACCATAGGCCACGGAAGCCGGCTTCAGCGCGGGTAACAGCTGATCCAGCACGTATTGTGCAGCCTCGCTGGGGGACTGAACCACTAGCGCCTCGAAGTTATTCTTTTTCAGCCGTTCCTGCAGTGCCGCTAAACGAAGCTGCCAGTAATTTTCCACAAATTTTTCCATTGTTTGAGCCTCTCTGGTTTTTGCCGTTTCAGGATTGAAGCAGGTTAAACGTAAGGATGGCGGGCTGGGACGGCCAATTAGCTGCTCGAAGAGAGTGACCAGATATTGATGCCGCCGTCCTGGGCAAAAACATCGATCTTCTCTAATTCCTTCTCACTGAATGCCAGATTGTCCAGGGCGCCATAACTGTTTTCCAGCTGGGCGACGCTGCTGGCCCCGATCAGTGCGGTGGTGACCCGGCTGTCTCTCAATACCCAGGCAATGGCCATTTGCGCCAGGGTCTGGCCCCTGTGCTGGGCGATCTCGTGCAAGCCTTTAATGCGCTTTATATTTTCCTCGCAGAGATGACCTTCCCGTATGGTTTTCCCCTTGGTTGCACGGCTGCCGGCAGGGATACCATTCAGATATTTATTGGTCAACAGTCCCTGGGCCAGGGGTGAGAACGCAATGACGCCAAGGCCCAGTTCTGCCACGGTGTCAAGCAGGCTGTCGGTTTCAATCCAGCGATTCAACATGGAGTAGCTCGGTTGATGGATCAGGCAGGGCGTGCCGAGTTCTTCGAGAATGGCTGCCGCTTCCCGAGTTCTCCTGGCATTATATGAGGACAGGCCGACATAGAGCGCCTTGCCCTGCCGGACAATCGAGTCAAGGGCTCCCATGGTTTCCTCGAGAGGTGTATTGGGGTCAAAACGGTGGGAGTAAAAAATATCGACATATTCGAGCCCCATTCTTCTCAGGCTCTGATCGAGGCTGGAAATAAGATATTTGCGGCTTCCCCAATCACCATATGGGCCCGGCCACATCAGATAGCCGGCCTTGGTTGAGATCACCATTTCATCACGGTATGAGGCAAAATCCCGCTTCAGCATACGCCCGAAGAATTGCTCAGCAGCTCCGGGAGGCGGACCGTAATTGTTGGCCAGGTCAAAATGGGTGATTCCCAGGTCGAAGGCCCTGCGGCACATATCGACAGAAATTTGTTCATTGAAGTCATAGCCAAAATTATGCCAGAGCCCGAAAGAAATTCTGGGCAGTTTCAAACCGCTTCGTCCGCAATTATTGTATGACATTGAATCATATCGTTGTGCTGCAGCAACATAGGTCATGGATATCCCTCACTTGAGATGGTTGAGTCTGACAGCCAGATTGAAGATACGGCAATGATGCAGGATTACATTTTTCTTCCAGTGATACAGTATGATTTCAAGACATCCGCTGATCTGGGAGAGGAACAAGCTTCATATTCACTCAATGGTTTCCAAAGGCATGGATAAACCACCAGGAGTGTTGTTGTTTACCTCTTCAGCCTCTGTTTCGACAGGTCCAAATAGCTGGATTTCTCCACTACTGGAAGATGGTTCCGGCAATGCTTCAGCTGCAGGTTTCTTCTTTCTCTGCACATTGCCGCGAAATTCCATAGGCATCGGTTCGCGGGTTATCAACAGATTCTCTGGTATCAGGATCGTATCGCCAATGTCAATTTGTTTGGGATCGAGCAATGAGCTGGCTTTCTGTATGCTCGGCCAATTATTTACCGTGCCGGTATACCACATTGATATTCTGCTGAGGTTCTCTCCTGGCCATTTAATAATGTGTGAAAAATAGCTCGTTCCTGATACCGAGGCAAGCGGCGCCTTTTGATTATCCGGCAGTGCTCTCTGCTCCTCCGTGATGGCCTGCAGCGAGCTACAACTGCAGACGCACAACATGCAGAAAAAAACACCCCACTGGACAAGCGCCCTTCCAACAAACCTAATCACTGTTCTTCCTCTGGAGCTCCAGCTACCTGTTCAAAGTATGCCTGCATTTTCTTATTATCCGGACTTATTGCCATCGCTAACCGAAGATTCTCCAGACACGCCTCATTTTTCCCAAGTTTTTCCTGAACAAGAGCAAGATTGAAAAGCGCTTTATCAAGATAACTCGGTTCCAACTCAACAACCCGAGTAAAATGTTCTTCTGCATCCCTGTAACTGCCGATCGTCGCATAGATGAAGCCAAGATTGAAAAAAGCTTGTGCTAATTTCTGATCCAGCCTGACCGCATGCTGATATGCCTCAATTGCAGCACTATACTTTTGGGCTTTGGTGTATAACTTGCCAAGATTTAAATGAGCAGCAAGATGGTCGGGATCGATTCCAACCGCTTGCAAAAGTAAGGCTTCAGATTCATCCGGCGAGGTAACCATGATCTGCTCGGCACGACCGACAAGAGCTTTTAGGTAGAGTTCCCTGGATGCCAAGAAACTTTCCTGATCAAGAATCCTCTCAGTTTCGAGTATATCAAGCGCCAGCTGGAAATCATTTTTTTCCAAAGCGGCAGATGCTGAAGCTGCCAGTGTTGTCTGGTATTTTGTTTTTTCCGGTGCAGCTGGCAGTTCTGATGGTTGAGTTGGAAGTGATGGCCGTTCTCGCTGAGGAGGCGGTTCAGCAGAGATGATTCCTGTGCTATTGGGCCCCCCCCCTTCCGGAACCTCTGCCTGACCTGAGGTAAGCAGTGTTTTCGGGGCGGGTTCAATCTCCCTGGCTGGCGGCTGCTCTTTAATCTGATCTTCATGATCAACAGACAAGTTGGGCGCCTTGGTAGATTCTGCCTTGTTCAACGAAGCAGAAGCATTATCTATATCCGGCGACCGAAGGTGATTCGTAAATCCTACGGCAACCCCGATTAATGCTACAAGCCCTGTAGCGCCAGCTAACCACCTCTTGTAAGAAATTTTATAGCCTCGAGATTGTTGATCCTCTGTATAATCTGTGTTGGTTTGTAATTTTCGTATCAGATGGTTTCCCCGCTTGTCGGGATTTTGTGCAGCATCAAAGCTAAACGATGATGTTTGGGGATCGAGACATCTGATATCCTTTGCACACTCTACAATGATATCTGCGGCAATCGTTTTCTGCTCTTTAAGGTAGCCTGTCAACAGGGCATGATTGCACAAGGTATTTATGAGACGCGGATATCCTTTGGTAAAATCCTGAATCTTACGAAGGGCGCCCGGGGTGAACATATTTGTTTCACCCCCGGCAACGCTCAGCCGGTGAACTATATATGAGCGCACTTCATCTTCCAACAGGGGCTCGATCTCGTAAAAAAGTGTAATTCTTTGGCGCAGAGCACGGCATTCTGGAGCAGATAGCATCTGCGTCAACTCGTTCTGTCCGACAAAGAATATGTTGATCAGGCTCGTGCCTGCTTGTTCAATATTATAAAGAAGACGAATTTCCTCCAATAGTTCAACCGATAGGCAGTGAGCCTCGTCGATGACAAGCAGAACGACCTTGCCCTCTTCTTTTGATCTTTGAAGAAAGGCGCTGAAAAGTGATAAAAATTCAGTCTTGCTTGTTATTTCTGCCGCCAAATCGTAGGCTTTGGCGACCAGATTAAAAAACTCGAGGATGGTCAGGGTGGGATGATTGATCTTGGCAACGAGCACATGCTCATCCAATGTCTGAATAAGTGCGTTGACTATGGTAGTTTTGCCTGTCCCGACGTCTCCTGTCAGTACCACATAGCCATTGGCTTCAATCAAGCCGAATTTGAGGTTTGCCAGAGCCTCTTTGTGTTTTTCACCAAGCCATAAGAATTTTGGGTCAGTACTGATACTGAAGGGTTTTTCCAGCAGGTTATAAAATGAAAGGTACATAGTAATCAGTTCTTAACGTGATATTTGCTTAAGAATTTGATTTTCAAATGTATGGATTCATCCTAGACGCAGAATAACCGCCTGAAGTGGTTCGTTTTTTAAAACTTTGAATGAGACAAATTGCATGGTGTCGAATCAAACCATAAGCAAGTCTCATTCATGTCCAAGCCTATATTCTAGCATGTTTTCGGCATTAAAGGTGAATCTTATCGATCCACAAAGTTATTGGCGATACAAATATCTCTCAAGCTGAATCTACCAGGCGCCAAAATCTCTTTGCTGTTGGTGGTCGACAAGGCTGCAGCTTCAAGTTACCTGCACCCTGAAAATGATACGCTTTAACCCCGAAAGATCAGTCGGGCTTGGCTCAGCTCAAGTGAAAAAGCTGTTTTAGAGTGGAGATACCCAGCTGCAGGCTTGATTTGCAGATCTGGTTTGAATGGTTAGTGTTAGTCTGGTTACTGATTATTTCGTCACCCCCCTATAAATTCGAACCTCACTATGATGTCACAGTCCTTCCCACTCCCTTGAGAAAAAAGGCTCATTAGATGTCCATTTACGTGGCTCAATATTCACCCGCCGCGTGCACCTGGAACAGCATAGCCCAAAAAAATAAACAAAGGATTGACCATGGTTATCATGACAGTCAAATTCGAAACGACTCTATCAGAAGATGGAGTGCTGGCGGTTGCCGAACAACGTGCGGATCAATTCCGGTCGTTATCAGGTTTGCTGCAAAAGTATTACGTGAAACTGGATCAGCCCAATCGATACGGCGGGGTCTATATCTGGGACTCGATGGAGTCGCTGAAAGCGTATCGTGAATCCGAGCTGGCAGCAAGTATTCCTCTGGCCTACAAAGTTGTTGGGACTCCTCATGTTGAAATCCTTGATACACTTTTCCGACTGCGGGAGTTGCCGAGTTGAGGCATCTCGGTGTTTTACCGATTTCTGCCGGCCTAGCAGCGCAATCAGTCACCCTTCGGCTGCATCGGCTGCGTGTCGGCTAACGCCTCGGGTGCCGATCCCCTGTGATTTCTCAACCATAGGCCAGGCCAATTGAGAGGCAAGATGAGTATTAACAAAATCTGTATTGTTGGCGCCTCAGGCAAACTCGGCAAATACATGGTTCGGCACGCCCTGGGTCGAGGCTACGAGGTGACTGGCGTTTGCCGTGAACGCAGCGTAGATAAGCTTGACTCGTTTAAGGGGCAGATTACCATAATTCCCGGCCCGACCAATGACCGGGAAATTATCAAGAAAGCAGCGGCGGGATGCGATGGCGTATTAACAGTTTTAGTTCCGTGGGGAATTAGGCAATACGCAACTGGTACAGCCCAGGCAGTGCTTGATTGTGCCCGCCCCGGTGCACGTCTAGTCTTTTCTTGTGGCTGGCATATATCTCGCGATGGAAAGGACGTTTACTCATTATCCTTTAAGATTTTCCTAAAGGTCTTCGGATCAATTGCAAAATTAGTCCGCTTTGCTGACCTGGGCGACCAGGTTGAAGCATGCCGGCGAGTGTTCGCCAGCAAGACTTTGTGGACAGTTGTGCGTTGCAGTGACATCGAGGAAGGCCCGAGTCAAGGGCTGCCCGTCTGGAGCAGACACGTTGGAGATCCCGTTCTTAAAAGCAACTTGACCCGCAGAGTAGACTTTGCCTTGTTTATGGTTGCTGCTCTGACAAATGACTCTCTTATTAATGAGGCGCCTGCAATTGTCGGTTGCAAGACTCCTTCGGCACTAGCTTATCAAGCTGGTAGGTGAGGATTTCATGGCTTTTATATGTCGAAATTGTGGTGTTAGGGCCCATAACTCTGGCAATTTATGCCGCCCATCCACAGAACAGCTCGATGAAAAATTTTGTGGCTTCAATGCGCTTCAGGTGTGTGATCAAAAACGGTCCGCCATGAAATTCAAATGTGATGCATGCCTGAGTGTGTCAGCAGAGCCGCACAATTTGTGCAGTCCCCGTAAAATCGATAGATCATAAAGTTTTTAGAGGGTTGTTGACCTTCCCCCAGGGTGCAGGGGGAGGCCATCTAGCGGGCCAGGCAGCTGTTTTATAGATCATAAAAGCAGTCAATGAGTTAAGAATCGAATTGGAGTGTATGAACACTGCCGGTGTTGTTCAAGAAAAATCGATCTCCAAAGGCGCTGGCAAGCTGCATGGCGGCAGGCAATCCGGTACAGTGGGATACTCCGATGTTCTGAACCCCCAGGTTCATTAACTCGAAGATCGATTTACGAACCTCCGATTGTTCTTTAGGATAGAGATGGGTACCACCGAGTACCGTGTGCACGCGCTCTTCCCCGGTTATTCGCTGAGCATGGCGGATCGTGTTGATAATGCCCCTGTGGGCGCAGCCTGATACGATGACCAGACCTTCAGGGGTCTGGATGATTAGGGCCTGCTCGTCGAGGAAATCGTCTTGGTGCAGGTCGTGATCTTCTCTGCAGAAATACTGCCTGCCTGCAGTTTCAAAGTCGGTCGTTTGAGCGATCTCGCCGGAGGTCAGCGCGGACACCGATAATTTTACCGGTTCTGTGCTGAGGCACAATTCTCCATCTTTTGCGATTTCTTCTCGTCGAAAGGGGATACCGTTATACTTCAGAGGTTCACCAGGCATGACCCGTTTGAACTTGGGAGTCCAAAGGGCTGGATGGGCAATTATTTTCGGGTGCTTGGTTCGTTTTAAGATCTCCCTCAGGCCCCCGGTGTGGTCCCTGTGCGCATGGCTTAAAACAATGGTGTGCACGGTTTTCAGATCAAAGCCAATCTTGTCTGCATTTTTAACGGCCGCAGATTCTGCCCCCGTATCAAACAAGATGTTGTGGCCGTCTATCTGGACCAGAACACTCAGCCCCCACTCGCCTATAAAACCAGGACCGGCAACCGTATTCTCGCAGAGCGTGGTGAAGGTAATTTTCATCTCAGCGCCTCTCGGTCTTTATTTTCTGCTATAAACGGACTCTGAAGTTCTCGCTCAGGTCGAATCATTTTACCATTAAGCCCGGATGGTGGCGAGTAATGCGGTTTCGATTGAAGGCGGTTTCGAGCCGCGATCTGCAGCAGCATTACCCATGTTCCTAGTGCAAGCACCTGCCGGCAGGAAAATAACCGGGAGGTTAACCTGTCAGTTGAAGGCGGTTGATCTTCTATGTATCAAAACCAGGCAGCAGCAGAAGAGCCAGGATGCCTGTGTAAAGAGAAATATGTCGTATCCCGGTAACCACCGAATTGGTTCGCCTCTAGGGTAGTGAAGCAACCCAATCACAGAGAAGTTCGATGCCTTTTTTCGTGTTATAGCAATAGAATTCTATAAAATCGGGACCGATATCCTGATCAAGCGGTATCTGTTCACTGGCGGCAAGGGCTCGGGCTCCGTCAAAATCAACATATGCGATACGAACAGTCAGCTCTTCATCCGGCCGGCCAAAGGCCTTCCCTGGGAGAAAGGCCACCCCGGTTTCCTCAAGCACCCGACGACAGAGCTCCACTGACGTGGAAATTTGATTTTTGCTAAATTTATCTGCAATCGGCGTAAAATCGGGAAACAGGTAGAAAGCACCTTTGGGAGAGACAATCCGGGCTCCGACATCACGCAAGCGTGCTGCAGCCCATGTACCCAGCCGAGCCAGAATCCTTCTGCTATGGGCAAGATAGCGCTCAATTGCTATGCCCCCTTCAAAGGCTCGCACCGCTGCATATTGAATCGGTGCCGAAGTGGACGTGTAGGTCTCGCTGGCTACTGCTGCCATTACGTTCTGCAGCCATTTCAATGACTCAGGAAAAGCGAAGGTGCCCAGGCGCCACCCCCCCGCCCCGCACCATTTCGACAGGCCGGAACTGACAATGGTTCCCTCGGGATAGTATCTGGCAATCGAAATATGCTCGCCCGAATGAGAGAGTTTGCTATAGATCTCATCCGATAGGATGATAATGTCATACTTCCTGGCGATCTCGGTAATCTCCTTGAGTATCTCTGGGGAGTATGTCCCTCCTTCAGGGTTGCCCGGGTAATTGAGGATCACCAAGCGGGGGCGGCCGGGATCCTGTTCGCATAAGCGCTGTAGACTTTCCGGTTGCAGGCGCCATTCATTCTGGAACGTTGTGGGAATTGATACTACCTGGCGTCCGACGATCTGAGCCTGCGGGGAATAGGAAACCCAGCAGGGTGTCGGAATAACCAGATCCCCATAATAGCAGATCTGCAGCAGAAACATCAGTTCCTTGGAACCTGGGCCGATAAGAACGGAGTCTGGGTTGAAATGGGTGCTGTCGTACTTGGAGTGATATCTGGCCACAGCCTCTCGAAGGGTTTGAAGCCCCTGTACGGGGAGATAATCTTTCTGGTGCGAGTTCTGCCTGAGTGCCTTTTGCACCACCTCCGGAACCGGAAACGGAGACTGCCCCAGACCCAGCCTGTAAATATGTTTGCCTTGACGAATTAACTCTCTGGACTGGCTGTTAATGGCCAGTGTAGCCGACTCGGTCAAGCCCCGTACATTCAGGTTGATGGAGACATGCTCCTGATTGTTCATCATCTTTTTTCAATTCCTCAAAAGGCCAGGAACCTCCGTTGGGTGATCTTGCGGTTTTTTGACGCGGCTCGTGTATCTGGCGGCAACGCGGTTTTTAGGGCCTGTTAATTCAAGATATGATCTTTTTAAATAATGATCAATCGATGAAAATCGGGATAATCGCAGATTAGCATTATTTTCGTGCTTTCGTTTTGGGCTGGGCATCGCTAAAACCATCCGGCCGGACCTCAATCTGGCTTCACCAGCCAAATCTTTGGCGTTTCCTGACAAATAAAATTATTTCAAGAGCTTATAATATGGAAAATTTTTTCTTGGAGGATGTTTTGAAAAGACTCTCATACACCTTAATAGCCTTGCCAATGTTCTTCCTGAGCTATGTTTTCAATATAATGCTCAAAGGGTCGCAGGAGCATGGATACGGAACGTTTTCAGTGGCAGCGCTTCTCGTCACCTTTTCCATTCTGGCATTCATTACCTATAAAAGAGCCAAGGATATTGGTGTGATGAGTTATGTCTATGTATGGATAGGGGTAACGGTGGCAAGCTTGATATATAATATTTTTGCGATATCCTATATCATAAGCGCTGCCTCAGAGGCCGCTGAGTTCTCTGGCACAACAGCTGCAGTTGTCGGGGGGATTGGTATAGCACTTAAGGCCGTTAAGTGGTCGATTTATCTGGCAATGTTCTTTGTCCCAAGTAAAAAGGAGAAAGTGATTATTGATCTGGGTTCTTCCGGGGCGCAACTGAGAGGGGTGTAACGAACAGGTAAGAAATCGAGCCCCTGTTTCTGACTTTTTAAAACCTTTGATTGTGATCAAACTCATATAGCCTATAGAGCAGCCGGCATCAGGCGGAACCCTGAGAGCGCCGCGGCGATACGTGGCGCAGGCAAGATCTTCCCAGAATCAATCTCTATTAAGCGCAGGTTAGCCATGCAAACGTTTATCGTCTATTTCCACCCAGAGCCTCAAAGTTTTAACGGGGCAATGCTTGCGACTGCAGTGTCTGCACTTGAAGCTGCAGGACACGAGGTTAGGGTTTCAAATCTTTTTGAAATGGATTTCAATCCCGTTTCTGGAAGACATAATTTCCACACCGTAAAAGACCCTGGGTTTTTCAAACAGCAGCTTGAAGAAATGCATGCTACAGAGATGCAGGGGTTTTCCTCCGATATTGAAGCAGAGCTGGAGAAAGTTGAATGGTGTGATTTTATGATCTGGCAATTTCCACTCTGGTGGTTTGGCCTGCCCGCCCCCCTGAAAGGTTGGGTAGACCGGGTGTTTGCCATGGGAAGAACTTACGGCAATGGGAAGTTCTACGATAATGGTGTTTTCAGGAATAAAAAAGCTCTCTTATCGCTCACCACGGGCGGGCCTAAAGAAGCCTATCTTCCGGGTGGCTTCAATGGCGATATCAATGGAATACTTCGCCCCATACACCGCGGAATGCTCCAATTCGTGGGCTTTGAGGTCCTCACTCCCAACATCGCCTGGGGCCCCGCTCATCTCGCCAAAGAGGAGCGCAGCACTATCCTTGAGCAATGGGCGAAGCGGTTGCAGTCTATCGAGAATGAGGAGCCAATCGCTATCGGAACCTACAAGTAAAACAAAACCCTCATAACCAATGAAGATTACGAGGGTTTTAGCAACTTGGTGGCGATGCAGGGAATAGATGACCTGTTTTTGTGCCTTTCTAACTATTTGAAATCATTACATCGGAAATTTTCTGCGCTGGCTTCAATTGTACCAGTTTTTGGCCATTAATTGTGCCATTATAGTTCATAATTTCAGCAAGATACAGAGTGTAATTGTGTACTGATTTCTGCTTTCTTGTGCTTTGCATCGCCACCAAAACTCAATTCAAGTCCCAAATAAGGACTTGAGTTGAAGTAAATTGACTACAAAAAAATTAACTGAAAGCATATCAACGTCAGAAATCTTCTTTATGAGTAGAAGGTTGCCAGTTCAAATCTCTTCGGTTGAAATGGAATGAACAACCGCAGGTTTGCAGAAAGGTTAACGCCAGGTGTATTAATTGTTTTTAACATTGCCACCGTATCTATCAAGCTTGCCTGCTTGACAGGTTTGGTTTCCACTATTGACGACTTACCTCACCTTGGCTTTTTGGCCTGGACGAGGAAACCTCGCTGGCGCTGCTCCAACAATTTAATCCACACGAAACAGATAAGGATAATGCCGTGGTCGCCGCAGTAAGAATGCAGATCCGGTTCTGAGAAACAAGCTTAGCGCCTATACAGGTAATCGCTTCAAAGCCACTTTCCTGGTTGCCATCTGGACGCAGTGTAATTGTGTACTCGATATTTGCCTGGAGACTAGAAATCTTGACCTCTCGATTCTATTCAGGAAGAAATTCTGTGTTCTCAATTTTTTCGAAAATGAGTAGTTTCATAAACAGAAGTCTGTCTTTTTTTCATTCAATCACACCCGGTCCCGGAATTGTCTGTGGATGGTCCTGGTTCCGGTGGGGGGGCATTTTCCAGCATGCGGATACCAGAGAAGGCATACATAATCGAGATCAGCGGGAGCAACAGGTTGAAAAAGGTAAACGGTGCATAGCTGAGGGTGGCCACCCCCAGCGTTACAGCCATATAGGCACCGCAGCTGTTCCACGGGATCAGGGCCGAGCTGACGGTGGCCGAATCCGCCAGCGCGCGGGACAGGACCACCGGCGCGAGGTTGCGCCGCTCGAAGCCGGTCTTGAACATTCGTCCCGGGAGCATGATAGCGATATATTGGTCCGCCGTCACAATGTTCGTGGCCACCGTTGCGCCGATAAGGGTCGCCACCAGGCTGCCGGTCGACCGAACCCCTGCCAGGATCGGTGACACCAGACGCTCGACGACGCCTGCCTTTTCGATCACCCCACCGAAGGCGAGAGCGGTGATGATCAGCCAGACTGTGTTGAGCATGCTCTCCATGCCGCCCCGGGATGCGAGTTGGTCGATTACCGCGTAGTTGGTTGCCGAGGTGTAGCCACTGGCTATAGCCAGCCAGGCGCCTTTCAAAATTGCCAGCGGAATCGGTAGATCTGGAGCGGCTGCGAAAGCGATCACCCGCTCGGGCTCTGTCAGGGCGGCCAGCAGGGCCCCGACCAGCGACCCCACCATGATCGTGGTGAAAGGAGGGACCTTCATCAGGGCCAGGCCCAAGACCACAACAAGTGGCAGAAATAAGACCGGTGAGACGCCGAACGAATTGCGGATCATCTCCATCTTGGCTGAGGCATCAAAATCCCCCGGCTCGCCCAGCCACCAGAAGATGGCGAGTGTTAACGCGAGGGCAGGAACGGAAGTCCACAGCGCTTCCCGCAGGTGTCGGTAAAGGTCGACTCCGGCAACCGCTGCGGTCAGGTTGGCGGTATCGGAGAGCGGCGAAGACCTGTCGCCGAAGTAGCTGCCCGAGATGATCGCTCCGGCGGTGATTGCCGGGCTGAGCTCCATGTTCACCGCAATGCCCATCAGGCCGATCCCGATCGTGCCAACCACCGTCCACGAGCTGCCAATACTCAATGACACCGCGGCGCAGAGCAATGACCGCGGTCATATAGAAGTAATTTGGGCTGAGCAGTTTCAGTCCATAGTAGACCATGGTCATGAGCGTCCCGCACATCGCCCAGGTGCCGATCAGTGCGCCAACTGCAAAGAGGATAAAATTGCCCCAACCCCGGAGCCTACACTCGCAATTGCCGCCTCTCTCAAGTCTTCGAGGGTGTGGCCTGCCCGGCGACCGATGATCAGGGCCACCAGGGCCGCCATCACGAGGGCCACCTGGTTGGGTCCCTTGGCGCCATCGTCACCGAACAGAAAATAGGAGAGCCCGACCAGAATGATGAGCGAGGCAATCGGGAGGATGGCCTCCGCCAGGCTCAGCGACCGGGGGGATTGGGTGTGGGGTTCATTCAACATCGTCGATTGTTCTCATCACCCGTAAATTGCGCCGACCGCTGACCATCAGAAGTCAATGGCGTCGCGGATAAGCGGGCAGGTCATGCAATGGCCCCCGCCCCGGCCCCGACCGAGCTCGGCCCCTGAAATGGTGATTACCTCGACGCCCGCTTTGCGCAACTCCGTGTTGGTCCAGGTGTTGCGGTCGTATGCGACAACCACGCCCGGGGAGAGGGCGACCAGATTATTGCCGCTGTCCCACTGCGCACGCTCGTTAGCGTAATGGTCGCCCCCGGTCTCATAATCCGGAGCTTTTTAAAATTCAGCGCCTCGGCCACCACGTCCACGAAAGGCTTCTTTTCAATCGTGGCTTCGATCCCGGAGGGTTTCGAACTGGGACGCAGGGTGATGGCGTGGACCTGGTCCATGAGTGGCCGGTAGATGGTCACAAGGTCGCGGTCCGCGAAGGTGAAGACCGTATCCAGGTGCATGGCGGCGCGCAGTTTTGGCATGGCCGCCACGATCACCTTTTTGGCGGCACCTTCGGCGAAGAGAGCTTCAGCAACCAGGGAAATGCCCTGACGGGAGGTCCGCTCGCTCATCCCTATCAGGACCACCCCGTTGCCCACCGGCATCACGTCCCCGCCCTCCACGGTCGCCAGGCCGAAGTTCTGGTCCGGGTCGCCCCACCAGACCTTGATGCCCGCATTTGCAAAGGAAGGGTGGAAGCGGTAAATGGCGGTGGTCAGTAACGTTTCCTCGCGGCGCACCGGCCAGTACAGAGGATTGAGCGTGACGCCTCCGTAAATCCAGCAGGTAGTGTCGCGGGTGTAGAGTGTGTTGGGCAGGGGCGGGAGCAGGTACTCCGTGACGCCGTGGGCCTCGCGCACCAGGTCCAGGTAGTCGGATTTCGCGAAGACCTTCGGGATGTCGATGATCGAAAGCCCGCCAATGAGAAACTCGGCCAAAGCACGGGGTTCCAGGCTCTCCAGGTAGGCCCGGGTATCCTGCAATCAGCCCCAGTCCCACGTTGGTGGGTTTGATTTTGCGGTCCAATATCCAGGCCCTTGCCTCCGGGATAGCCACGGTCTCAGCCAGTAGGCTGTGCATCTCCACAACCTCGACCCCGCGTTCACGCATCTTGGTGATAAAGTCGAAATGATCACGCTTGGCAGCCTGGACCCAAAGAACATCGTCGAAGAGCAGATAATCGTTGTTGCTCGGGGTGAGTCTGGTGTGCGCCAGTCCGGGGGCGCATACCATTACTTTCCGCAAGGTACCTACTTCAGAAGTACACACCATATTGTTTAGTTTTCATTAGAGCTCCCTTTTAGTTTAAAAATATTACCTTCTTCAATATGCTTGATATAGTCAATTCCTGTTGAAACTTCTATTGCTGATTTCTCGTCTTTGTACTCAAGAGTCCCTGAAAACAAGGTGATAATTCCAGCGATGGCCCCTGCCACAACTGCAACCAAAAGTACTTTTTCCCAGTTGTTGAACAGTTGTAATTTTTGCTCTTTTCGAGCCATAACATACAAAATTAGTCCGGATGCATAGATAATACACGAGAGCAATAACAGTTCTGTTCCCGCTGAATAAACAGAGAAAAATGCTGTACAGTGTCGCCAACAAAGCCACAAATAGATCTTTTTTATAGTGTGTCTTCATTAGTTTCATATGTTTCCTTGGTGAGCGTTAACTTGAGTGCATAAGCTCCTGAGAGCAGATACGGTATTAATGAGAGTGCGGCGGATAATGTCAGCGCCAGTGTCAAGGCATCATCGGAAAAGATGGTAATAACCAGAATCGTTTGAATCATGATGGTGCTTTGCAAGAGCGCATTAGATGGAACTTTATCTGGCATTTTCTTCTAGTTAAAAGACTTGGCATATCCTTGTTTTGCGGCCAGAAACAATACTTCTGCGCACATCAGTGTCCACGCGGATAGGCGCCGAAGACAGAAACGATCAATCCAGCGCCAACTAATCATAGCTCCCCTAGTTACCGACTACCGACGCCAAGACAGAAGCCCATCGATGGATCAGAAAGTGCGGCCAGTTCAGCACGTGGCAGGACCCCGAAAGACAAGATTGAAATGGATGCGAAAAGTGCAAGAACACCTAAAAACCCAATAACAGTACCCTTCCGACGTCGCGACGATCTTTAGCATAACGAGTACACACTCGCACCCTCAATACCTATAAAGACAAAAACCGTAACCATCATGGTTGCTTTCACTTGCTCATAGATATCTCCAAAGGTCACATTTTCTGAGCCCCAGAAATTGGCCATAAAAACATCTACTTTAAACGCAAAAATAACGACAATAACAAAAGATATTAGAGGAAGAATTTTTGCAATGGTAACAATTTTGTTAATAGCACAGCTTCTTAACACCTCGCAGCACCATGAAGTAAAAAATCCAGATCATGACTGAAGAAACAGCGACGGCTATAACAGTATTACCGGCACCAAAAGCAGGGAAAATGATGCTGAGTGTCGCTTTTATCAACACCCAATAAAAAACGTTGCCAACGCACACGCTCGCCCGATACCCATATGCTGACAAAAACCCGGTAAAGTCCCCAAATCCTGCTTTTGCATAAGCAAAGACACCGGCATCAATATCAGGTTTACGATTAGCGAGGTTCTGAAATACAAAGGCAAGCATTAGACATACCACTCCCGGCAATCACCCACGCAATGAGTGATGCAAAAACACTCGAGGAAGCGGCAAATCGATGTGGTAAAGAGAAAACTCCGGCACCGACCATAGAACCGACAACCATGGCAATTAGCATCGTCAGGGTAAATTTGCCTGAGATTCGCTCCTGTTTTTCTTCCATGGACACCCTCCTTAAATTCAGGAATAGAGAAGATAATAGCTGAATAACACCAATCCTCAGCCAGCTTCAATTGATGCTGAGGCATGGGCTTTGAATGAACGGCTGGACATGCTGACGTCGGGATTCTTCACTCTCAATGAAAACGATGGTCAGGAACTGTAACATGATTCAGCTCTGACGCGCTAACAAGATTTTTTTACCGCTTAACAAATTCCACGTTACTCGACACACCTTTGCGAGTATCCTTACAGTAGCCAATGTGCCTATCCCTCACGTAAGCAAAACGATGGGGCACAGCAGCATCCAGATGACAGTTGAAGCTATGGTCACTTGCTTCCTGACAGGTATAAATCAGCAGTTAACCTGCCTGACGAGATCTGCACCCTATCCGCACCCAAATAAAAACCCCCGCTATCTATCAAGATCACGAGGGTTTTAGCAATTTGGTGGCGATGCAGGGAATAGATGACCTGCCCTTGCTCCCCGATAACTATTTGAAATCATTATATCTTAAATTTTCTTCCTAGCTTCAATTGTACCAGTTATTGGTCATGCATTGTACCATTATAGTCTATAATTTCAGATATATACAGTACATAATCGTGTACTGATTCTTCTGATTTTGTACTTTGCATCGCCACCAGAACTTAATTCAAGTCCCTGTTTGGGAATTGAATTGAAGAAAGTCGACTAAAAACTATTAGCAAGTGGAATATCAGTATGCAAAATCTTGATCATGAACAGAGGTTGCCAATTCTAACATCTTCAGTGAAATAAAATGAACACTCGCAAACTAATATCGAACTCCCAGACAATCCTGATCATCCCGCTCTCAAGATTGCCAAATCAAACCTCTTCAATTTGAATCACATGGCTTCTCGCAACTGATCATGAAGAAGGTCATCTCGCCATTTTTTATCAAATCGAAAAATGCCTGTATACTTTGGGAAGCATGGTTGCGGTTACGGACTATAACCACAAAGGCTAAAACCTTATGCGTTGAAACTAGTCTGGCTTGTCTTTACAGACTTTATTATAAATATAATATCTCTCAATATATTCGATAAATCTAATAGATCGATAAATTGATTTCAGGAGGTTAAACAGTGAGACTACCAAGAGTTGGTAGATTTATTTTTTTCATTATATTAGATTTGATGATATATCGGCTGCAAGGCTTTTTGTATCTCTTTGTAGAGTTTGAATATTGGTTGATAAATATTATAATTTTCCATATTTGGGAAAATACTATTTTGGTTGAAGACAGCACAACTTTGAGCCTGTCTAAGGTTAGAATAAACACCTAAGCCGCATAGACCAATCAATGCTGTGCCATAAGAAGAATCTGCCTCTAATGCTCGAGTTGTTTTAACTCCTAGTACGTCACAGACAATGGAACTCCAGATTTCACTCCTTGCTCCGCCACCATGAACTGTGATTTCCTCATACTTTATATCAAACTCTTGTAGCATGCCCAATGCGTCCTTTATTGAAAAGGCAGTCCCTTCATAGACTGCTCTGGCAAAATGTGACAGCTCATGTTGAAAACTAAGCCCTAAAAAGCTGCACCGGAGCTGGTCATCCCAGTATGGGCATCTCTCCCCAGAGAGATATGGATGGAAAAAAAGCCCTAGAGCGCCAGGCTCAACATTTGCTGCCAAAGTATCCCACTCACTGTAGGGTATTTCTGTATTGTGGCTGAGAAGTTTGCGTGCCCATTGGACAGCAGTCGCGCAGGAATTGGTTCCAGCCTGGACCATCCATAAGGGTTCCAAGGGATATGGATAGGTTATTAATTTCTGATGGGGATGGGGCTCGTTTAATAATAAGTGGACCCCACCGGCGCTAGCCAAACGTAAAGCTAAGTCACCGTGCTCACAGGCTTTGGAGCAGAAAAATTCGGCAGTACTGTCCAATGTACCGTTTATGACTGGGATACCCGCTAATAAGCCGAGTTTCTCGGCAGCGCTGGAACTAAGTTTACCGATCTGAGCAGTTGCAGGAAATATCTGAGGCAGCAAATCAGGTTCTATCTCTGCAAGAGAACACAACCGAGACGACCACTTTTTTTCAGACACATCATATAGCATAGATGAGACAGCTGTGGCTGGGTCTGTGCAGCGATTGCCAGTGAGGTAAAATGCTAAATAATCTTTTGAAAGCATAATAGTGCTCACATTCTGCCAAATATCCGGTTCCTCCTGTCTAATCCATAACAAGTGAGGCAAAGTCCATGTGGTCGAAACCCAGTTGTTAGTCAATTCAAAGATTTCAGAACCAAATTGATCTACTAAATAGCTGGCCTGTGAATAAGAACGCTGATCGTTCCAGAGAATTGCCCTGCGAAGAGGTTGGTCTTTTTTGTTTAGAAGAACCGCAATATGTGCGGCAGAAGTTAAAGATATTCCCTTAACCTGATCTGCAATTAAATCATTGTTTTTTAGTATTGAATGAGAAGCTCGGGATACAGCTTCTATCCAATGATGAGGGTCTTGTTCCGTCCAACCGTCTCCAGGGGTATATATTGGATAATCAACCTGCTCATCATACAGTTTGTACCCTTTTAAATTTACTGCACAAACTTTACAGGAACTCGTACCAAGATCAATACCTAAAATTAGGTCTTCTTTTTTCATATATTCAATTTATTTCTCAATGCTAAATTCTAATTTTTAGAACTATTGCGGAAAAATAATTTTTTTTGTTTTGATTCTTCGAAAACTTGATTGATTGAATAGGACATTGCACCTATCAGAGCATTTACATCTGTGTTACATGATATGAATTGCATTCCTTTTTCTATAAATTCTGCTGCCAGTAAGGCATCGTAAATATGGATACCAGCCGCCTTGCCATGTTTTTGTGCACAATTAACGACTTGACTTACAATATTTTTCATTTCTGGGGAATTGACACCGCCTTTTATTTTTAAGGACTGGCAAAGATCAGAAGGGCCAATAAAGGCAACATCAATTCCATCAACTGCTAATATCTCATCTAAATTTTCAAGTGCAGTGGCCGACTCAATTTGCACCATGATTAAAATATTCGCATTAGCATATGGCATATAATCATGAATATTCACACGCCGAAATAAAGTATGCGGTCCTCTGGAAGATACACCTCTGTCACCTTCCGGCGAATACTTTGAAAAATATACACAACGTTCAGCATCCTCTTTGTTTTCAACTCGAGGAACAAGCAGTCCTAATGCTCCCAGTTCAAGAGGAGCTAAGAAATACTCTCTTCGTATGCATGGTAAGCGTACAAAGGGAGCGCAATCAACCCCATAGAAACCATTAATTATACTTGGTAGTGAATCAATACTATATGCACCATGCTCCATATCAATTATCGCAAATTGCACGTTTGCCGCGTCCAATATTCGACCTAACATGGTTGTCTTCGATTCAGACACCATCATTCCTGTTACAACTTTTCCCTGCCTGAGTGCTTTCTTAATTATGTTTTCTTTCATGTGTAATTTCCTGCAAGATATTAGACGTACGAATTAAACGTTTAAAAGATTGAATTATTACTACAAAAATAAAATGCCGATATTTTTTTGTTCGGTTAGCTGACTGAACCAAAAAGCAGCTGTGGCAAAAAAAGAACAAGATTAGGCCATATAATAACCATAATTAAAACAATACCGAGAATACAGATTAATGGCCATATTTCTCTCACAATATCTTCCATCCTGATTTTTTCCATAGCACTGATAGTAAAGAGCAAGGCACCAACGGGAGGCGTTACCAATCCTATCATTGCATTTAAAACAATCATGACTCCAAAATGAATGGGATTCATTCCAATTGCAGAAGCAAGAGGCAGAACGATAGGAACAAATAGCATAATGTTAACATTAGGATCCGATATACATCCAAGGGCGAGAAACAATAAATTTATAATCAACAGGATTAAAAATTTGTTATCTGCGAACTGGATAAAGTAACTAGAAAATATTTCAGGAAGATTTTCGGCTGTTAATACAAAACCAAAAACTTTTGCTGCTGGTAATAAAATTAATATTGACCCACTAAGTATGAAAACTCTCTCGAAGCAGGCGATGATTTTTTTTAATCCAAGCAATCGATATGCAACGCCGCCTAAAACGAGTGAATAGATAACCGCTAATGCTGATGCCTCCGTGATCGTAACGACGCCAAAGTATATCCCACCCAAAAGAATGGCTGGTGTTAATAACGGAAAAAAGCCTTCAATAAAAAGAATTAAATATTTTGCCTGCAGTATATCTCTCACTTGTTGGATAGTTTCTTTTTTTCGATATAAAGAAAATGTAAATCATGAGACCAATGGCCATTAAGATACCGGGAATCGCTCCTCCAAAAAAAAGCTGTGCGACTGATACATTGGCCACCATTGCATAGATGATCATGGGTATACTTGGAGGGATAATCGGACCAATTACTGCAGATCCGGCTGTAACAGCAGCACTAAAAGGTTTATCAAAACCATCATCTTCCATTGCTTTTAAGCTGAGATGTCCAATACCGCCAACATCAGCGACAGCAGAGCCGGACATTCCAGAAAAAACAACACTGGTAAGAACATTAACATGACCCAACCCACCTGGGATAAAGCCAACTAATGATTTTATAAACCTGAATAATCTCTCTGCAATTGACGACTGATTCATCACTTCTGATGTCAAAATGAATAAAGGAATCGCCAATAAAACGAAAAAATCGAGAGAAGAAAACATCTGAAGGCCCAAAAAACCCAGATCAATTCCATTCATTACAGCATACACGAACGCAGAGAATATCATTGCAAAGGCAACTGGCATGCCTAAAAAAAATAAAAGAAAAAAAACGATACACAAGATAGCTAAACTCATAAATATTTCCTAAATATCAGTATACAGTTTACGTATATTTAAAATTATATTGATCAATAAATGAAAGGTTGACAATACAAACAATAGAGGAATTATTGCATAGAGATATTTTTCAGGCATTCGCATTGCTGCAGAAACACTTAATGTACCAAGGACTTTCAAATTTGGAAATATGAGAGCTGCAAATAATAATATTAATAATATATCCATAAATATGTATATTATATTTCTGAATTTTCTATTAAATATTTGCATAAATAAAGTAACCCTTATATGACCATTTTTTCCTACATTGTATGCACACGATAAAAGTGCCATCCATACAAAGAGATAATTTGAAAGCTCTTCCGCCCAGAATATTGAACTATCTAAGAAATATCGAAAAACAATATTGACAGAGATGATTACGAACATCATTCCCAAAAATAATGTTCCGAGGAACTTTCTCGGCGACTAATATCATTTTGTTTAACTGATTCATGCAGAACTCAAGCAACAGGGATCAAAACAAATATGAAGCTTACCCCTCTTCCATAGCCGGAAGAGGGGTAAGGGGATAAAAGGTCAAGAGATTTGATTTAGATTAAACTCTTCTAAGTAAAGATCACTTGATTGCCTGGATCTTATCGTACAAATCCTTGAAATCAGGATATTTTTCAAGAACCAAGGGCACGCGATCCATAAACGGCTGTCGATCTACTTCTATGACTTTCATTCCTTTGTCTTTCAACATATTTAAAAGTTCATCTTCTTTGCTAATTACCATTTGGTCAATGAACTCAGCTTCGGCCGCAAATACTTCTTCAAACATTTTCTTTTCATCATCGTTTAAGCCGCTCCATGCTTTGTTGGACATTATTGTTCCGGATGTAGCAAGCATATGGCCCGTTAAAATCAGGTTTTTCTGTACCTCATAAAACTTCATGGTAAGTATTTGTGTATATGGGTTTTCTTGCCCATCTGCCACTCCAGTACTCAGAGCCATATAAACATCACCAATCGGAAGCGGTGTTCCATTTGCATTGAGAACAGTTGCTGCTTCTGGGTATGGCGGGAAATTCACTACTCTCAGTTTCAGTCCTTTAAAATCTTCCGGACTTTTTGCCTCTTTATTCCTTAGTTGTGGCATGACGGAAACCGAAAGTGTACATATCGAGTTGCTTAACATCGACTTTTTCACCAATGGTGATTTTCAAATTTTTGTAAACGTCGCTTTTTTTGAATTTTTCCCAATGATCGTAATCTCTAAACGTATAGGGTGAAAGAAGTACACCCGATTCAGGATAATAATCTATTGCAGTGTCCAAAGGACACAAATCCAGTACTCCCATCCTAACTGCTCGAATTGCATCTTTATAGTTTGCATAAGTTCCAGCAGGGTGAATTTCTAGTTCATATTTCCCTCCAGATTTCTCTTTCAACAGTTTGTTTGCCTCTAATAATCCAAGATGGACTGGATGATCTGTTGCGAAGACATGAGAAACTGTAGAATTTCTTAACTGATTCCTGCTGGGCAAATAAGTTTCCTGAAACAAATAGTGACAGGACAATACAAGTGAAACCGATCATACAGTGTAACTTTTTCATTTTTTCCTCCCATGATTGTTGGTTTTTTACTTCTGTTTCTCTTAAGAGTTCTGTTGACGGAAAAATTTTAAAAATACGGTTTGAAATTATTTGTTAATGCATCAATATGTTAGAATGCCTAAGTTTCTAAATCCCAGATGATCGTCTATCCTTTTAATTGCAAGATCATTATCACCTTTCTTAACTGCATCAAGAATCAAGGCATGCTCATTTGCTAGCCTTTTAATTTTGTCAGCCTTCCAGTATTTATGCCGATATCCCTCGCTATGAAATAAGCTACTGATTACTCCAGAAAAGGCAGTGAGCACCTGATTTCCACAGGAACCGAATAGTATCAGATGAAAATCTCTATCTGATTTATCTGCAAGCTTAGGATTATCTGCATTTTTATGCATGAGTTGGATTGTTTCTTCCAACTCGGTTATGTGTTGTGGAGTGATGCGACGTAATACGAGGGGAATTATGGCCCGTTCTACTATAACCCGGGCTTCTTTGAACTCAGCCAGGTTGAAATGTGATAATTCAAATTGAAATTTTATTTGATCGCTCAGAGAACTTATATCAAAACTTTTTAAAATTGTACCTCTTCCCGGCGTACGCTCTAAAATTCCTAAATCAGTTAAAGCAGTAAGGGCAGTACGCATCTTGTAGCGAGTAACATTAAAACGCTTTGCTAAGAAAACCTCACCTTCAATTCGGTCTCCAGGTTTTAAGCCCTGCTCGAGCAGAAAGTCTCTTACTTGATTTAAAAAGCTTTTATCTTGGTTACTTTCATCAGTCATAGATAGTGCCTATTCTCTATTGTCGACATTTAGCAAGCATTTGTCGACATTTAATACCAGTTATTTACCTATGTCAATGTTTTTTTTTGGGAGCGTGTCATTCGGTACTCTGATTCTGAAAATGTAGCCGGACGGTGATTGATAAAAGTAGGTAGGTGTGGAAACTATAAAGCCCATCTTCATTCCTCCTCGTTGTCTCCTTCTGGATAACAAGAGTGAATAAAGATGGGCCCAAAATCACCGGATTTTCAATTTATCAAGTGATATCA
Organism: uncultured delta proteobacterium; assembly: GCA_963707715.1. Classification (GTDB taxonomy): domain Bacteria; phylum Desulfobacterota; class Desulfobulbia; order Desulfobulbales; family Desulfocapsaceae; genus JABDQA01. The sequence goes on along the minus strand of CAVPRJ010000010.1, from coordinate 8,897 downwards.
ATATCATGGTGGCGATGCAGGGAATAGATGACCTGTTTTTACACCTTCCTAACTAATTGAAATATTTACATGTAAAAATGTCTATCTGGCTCCAATTGTACCACTTATTGACCATCGATTGTACCAGTATAGTATATAATTCCATATAGATACAATGTATAATTTTCTACTAGTTCCTGCTTTCTTGTACTTTACATCGCCACCACAGTTCAATTCAAGTCCCAATCAGAGAATCGAATCACACTGGGGTTATCTTATATCGAGAGGTTCTGGGGTAAAATGTAACCTTTGGATAAACAACCAATCTGCACATATTCCGACCACATTCCGATATAACCAGATAATTAGAAAACCTCATTTCTTCACAAGCCGCAGAGGCACTCTCCAGTTAAACATCCAGTCCGGTAATCATAAATAATTGAAACCGATAAGGTTGGAAAACGATGCAATTTACCCTTGCAGCAATAGTACGATGATATTATGATAACAGCAATTGCTTGATAGCAGAGGAACAACACATGCCCGTCATTGAAAACGAGCGTCTCTCGAAGGCCGTAGCCGACGACATTCAGCAGAAAATAATCGGCAACAATCTCAAGGGTGGGGACAAGCTGCCCACGGAGCCTGAACTGATGGAGGAGTACGGCGTCAGCCGCACCGTCGTCAGAGAGGCGGCAGCCTGTCTGGTCAGCCGCGGAGTCGTCGATGTCCGGCCACGGAGGGGAATGACCGTTCGCGCGCCCGATGGGAAGGGGCTTTCAGAATCTCTGATTGCCCAGCTCCAGATGAGTCAGGTGTCTCTGCCGCAACTGCTGCAGGTACGTTCCGTTCTCGAGACAGCGATAGTCAGGCTTGCCGCGACCCAGCGGACCGATGACGACATATCCAGGCTGCGCGACAACCTGAAGAAAATCCAGTCGCCGGACGCGGCGCACCATGAAACCATCAGAGTTGACCTGGAATTCCATGAGCTGCTTGCGGAGGCTACTCATAACCCATTCTTCATACTGGTCAGCCGTCCCATCACGGAACTCCTCTATTCCATTTATATAAATAAGTCTGGATACATGTCTTATAGATCAACAACGTTTGCCGAGCATGAACGAATTGTCGAAGCCATTGCCGACAAAAATGCAGAAGCGGCAGAGACGGCCATGCAGAATCATCTGCACAGAGTGGGGATGACGGTTGAAAAACTTATCAGGCATAACCCGGAATCAGATCCGCAAGAGCCCCAGCCATTCGGTCGAGACCGGTCAGCAGCAGCTGATCGAGAATAGATAACTCAAGAAAAAAGAGAAAGCCGATGTTCAAACTCAAAAAGAGTAGTTGCACCTATTGCAGGTTGTGCATGCTGGCCTGCACCGCGGCCCATGAGCCCGGCCAGCAGAGCACCAAGCGGGCCCGGATCCATATCGAGGACGACTGGCCTGAGGTTGGCGCCATACACGTCTGCGTGGCCTGCAAGGAGCAGTTCTGCATCACGGCCTGCCCGGAAGACGCGCTGTCGTGGGGAGGCCGGGTCGTGCTCGATCAGGACAAGTGCGCCAAAGGCTATGAATGTGTCGAAGCCTGCCCGTTCGGCGGCGTCAGGATCCATCCTGAAAGCGGCTATCCGCTTATCTGCGATACCTGCAGCGGAGGATTTTCATGTGTAAAGGCTTGTCCCACCGGGGCAATATCAAGGAGATAACCCATCATGTGGAATGGATACGCAGGAAAGATACTCGAAGTCGACCTGAGTTCGAAAACGATCGAAACGGTCGAGCTCGACCGAGCAATGGCGGAGCAGTACATCGGCGGCAAAGGATTTGGGATCCATACGCTCTATCACCGGCTGCCGGCCGAATGCGACCCGCTCTCCGCCGACAATATCATGGTCTTCGCCACCGGGCCGCTGACCGGCTCCCAGGCCCCGGCTTCCGGCCGCCTGGAGCTCTGCACCAAGAGCCCGGCCACCGGCTTCTGGCTCGACTCGAACGCGGGCGGCAGCTTCGGACCAGAGTTGAAGTATGCCGGCTATGATGCACTGATCATCACCGGTGCGGCCGACAGCCCGGTGCTGCTGCTGATCGAGGATGACCGGGTATCCCTCGTGGAAGCCGATGAGTACTGGGGCCTCGACACCATCGAGACCCACAGGAAGCTCAAGGAGGACTACTCCAACGAGCACCGCATCGCCTGCATCGGCCCCAATGGCGAGCAGCTGTCCCCGCTGGCCAATGTCCAGACCGAGTACCGCTCCTTCGGCCGCGGCGGCGCCGGGGCGGTGATGGGTTCTAAAAAGCTCAAGGCGGTGGTCGTCCATGGCACCGGTTCGATCACCACCGCCGATCCCGCCGAGTTCTCACGGATGGTCCGCGAAGCCACCAACGAACTCGGCAACGCCCCCGACACCGGGGCGGCCAAGCCCGAGTTCGGCACCAACGTCATTCTCTCCCTGATGGATTACACCGGCATTCATCCGAACAAAAACTTTCACCGCTCGACCCTTGACGAGAAGCCGATCGACGAGCATGATGTGCGTAAATTCTACAAGCGCCATCGGGCCTGTTTCTCCTGCACGATCCGCTGCAGCAAGATCGCCCGGGTCGATGAAGGGCCCTACAAGGGATCCTTTACCGAAGGTCCCGAATACGAAATGACCTGGTCGTTCGGCGCCCATTGCGGCAATACCGACGTCCCCACCATTATCGAGGCCGAGCACCTCTGCGACGCCTACGGCATGGACGGCATCTCGGTCGGCAACGTCATCGGCTTTCTGATGGACTGCTACGAACAGGGGCTGATCACCAGTGATGACCAGGACGGGCTTGAACTCACCTGGGGCAACAGCGAGGCGATGATCGGCGCCGTGCACCTGATCGGCAAACGTGAAGGCCCTGGTGAAGCGTGGTCCAGAGGAGTGAAACACCTCGAAGAGACGATTGCCGGCGCCCGGGGGCTCGGCGCCCAGGTCAAGGGCCTGGAACTGCCGGCCTACGACCCGCGGGCCTCCAAGGGCATGGCCCTGGCCTATGCGACCAGCGACCGCGGCGGCTGCCACCTGCGCTCCTGGCCGATCGGCGAGGAGATCATGAACATGGCCAACCCGCTCGGACTGCACACCACCGAGTTCAAACCCGAAATCGTCAAGAGCCAGCAGGATCTCTTCTGCCTGGTGAACTGCAGCGGTCTCTGCCTGTTTGCCGCATTCACCTTGTCACTCGAGCAGATCGCCCCGCTGTTCGCCTCGATCACCGGCATTGAATCATTTGCCGAGGCGGAAAATCTGCTGCTCGCCGGCGAGCGGATCAACAACCTGGTCCGGCTTTTCAATCTGCGCGAAGGGCTGAGCGCCGAAGACGACCGGCTGCCGGAACGGTTCGGCACCGAAGCACTGCCGGACGGGCCCTGCAAGGGCGAAACAGTCGACATCTCCGAGATGCTTCAGAGCCTACTACACGCTCAGAGGCTGGACAGCGGACGGCAAACCGACCGCGGAACTGCTCGAAAAACTCGCATATCCGCTCATTGAACCATGACGACGACCATAAACACACACCTAACAGGTTAAGCCACTATCAAGGAGATTGCGCCCATGTTTCGTCCAGAAGGTATTTACCCAGCACTGTTAACCCCCTTTGATGATCAGCAGCGGGTCAATGAGGCCGAAATGCAGAAACTGCTCGATTTCGGCATCGAACGCGGCCTCGACGGTATCTTCCCGGTCAGCTCGGTCGGCGAAGGAATCCACATGGATTTCGAGGAAAAATGCCGCTGCATGAAAATGGTCGTCGACCAGGTGAACGGCCGGGTTCCGGTCACCCCCGGCGTGGTCGCCTCGGCCCCGAAAGAGTGTGTCCGGCTGGCAAAATACGCCGCCTCAGATCGGCTGCGAGGCGGTTGTCGTCACCCCGCCCTACTTTTACAAACCGGGCGGCGCCATGGTCGAGCGCTTCTTCGAGACCATCATCGAGGAGAGCGGCCTGCCGGTCATTCTCTACAACATCCCGCTGTTCACCTCCCCGCTCGACTACGACATGGTCAAGCGGCTGGTCAGGTATCCCAACGTCGTCGGCATGAAGGACTCGAGCGGCTCGATGGTCGATTTCATGCACTTCATGGACAAGATCGCCATCGCCGGCGAGGACATCGCCATGCTGACCGGACGCGAGGAGACGCTGCTCTCCTGCCTGCTGATGGGCGCCAAGGGCTGCATGACGGCGACCGCCGGCATCTTCCCCGAGATCATGGTGGGCATTTACAAGGCCTACCAGGCAGGCGAGCTGGACAGGGCGCTCGAACTGCAGCGGGCCATCCTGGTGGTGATCAGGACCATGTTCGCCGCGCCGTTCCCGATCGGCTTCAAGCTGGCGCTCGAGTTGCGCGGCATCAAGATGGGGCCGCCGCTGATTCCGCCCTCGGCTGCCGACATCTACCAGATCAACACGGTCAAGTCGAGACTCAAGATGGTTATGGAGCCACTGATTTCAAAGTACTGTAGTACCTGATCCCTCCACACTCAAGAGCCGGAGGCAGTATCCGCTCCGGCTCTACGCCGACCTTTCGTCTGATCCTGAGACGAGCATTGCGCATCTTTCCTCGTCAGTGCTACAACCTGTTAGGCGGTTTGGTTTTATCATGTAAATCAACTCTGGCTGAATAATGGGATCGCCGCTCACATTCCAGTCTTGCCGATCTCCTTTTTTCGCGCTGTGACGGCCGGAGATCCGCTAATTTTCCAGGACCTCGGGATTTACACATGAATGAGGAGGCTCGCCTTTCATAATCCGGACGGCTTCTTCGGCCGCCATTCTCTGCAGATCCTGGGCCGCATCTTCCGAGTACCAGGCGCTGTGAGGAGTGAGAATCACGTTTTCCCGCCGAAGCAACGGATTTTCAGGATCGGGCGGCTCTTTGACCATTACATCGAGACCGGCAGCGGCAAGATGACCCTCGTCAAGCGCCCTGCAGAGACCATGCTCGTCCACCACGCCTCCCCGCGAGGTATTGACGAACACTCCACCCCGCTTCATTTTCATAAAGGTGTCGTAATTGAAAATATTCTTGGTTTCAGCGGTTAATGGAAGATGTGACGAGATGTAGTCGCTCTCTGCAAGGAGTTCATCGAACGAAACCCTTGCGGCGCCATGTTCCTCAAGCACCTTTTCATCAACGAACGGGTCATAGACAAGAACTCGAAGGTTCCAGGGCGCCATTTTGGCAGCCACCATCCTGGAAATGTTCCCAAAACCGGCCAGCCCCAGCGTCGAATCGCTGATCCGTCGAATCGGTCTGGCTTTGTTGCAGTCCCAGACACCGCTCTTCGTCTCCGAGCTCATATAGGGGATTTTCCTGATACAGCCGAATAAAAGGCCGATGGTGTGGTCGGAAACCTCGTGCAGTCCGTAGTTCGGCACGTTGCAGACCATTATTCCGACCTTCGTGGCGGCCGGAATATCCACCGTGTCTACACCGATGCCGTAACGGACGATGCCTCTACATTTTGGTAGAGCGGTGATCACCTCAGCACTGATTTGGGCATATTGGTTTATGAGCACCGTGGCATCCGTGGCTTGGTTTAGCAGCTCCTCAGCAGTAACGCACTGCCCGGCTTCAAGCTTCGCACCTGCTCGTTCGACCACTTCTTGCTCAATGCTGAGGTCGGGGAAGTGGTAGTCGGTCACAAAAACTGTTAAAGGATTCGGCATTAGCTACATTCTCAATCAAAAGGTTTTGGGGTTATTGCACAATAGCTCTTCCTAACAATCTTCTACTACTTGGATATTGTCTGTTATTTCTGAATACAAATGACCGTGCAGATCTCATGTCATCATCTTGCTATGCAGCATTTCTTGAACTTCTTACCGCTGCCACAGAAACAAAGATCATTACGCCCGATTGAACCACCTGAAGACATCAGATGGTGAGCACGAATTTGTCTATTTTTCAGTTTCTTGGCCAGCTTTTTAAAAGTCGGCATCGCATAATCGTAGAATTGCTTCCAACCTTCGCATAGCACACTTTTGGAGCTCGAAACATCACTTCTGGTGAATCGGTTTTTCTGGCAGTCGCCGGCACAAAAATCAAGATATTGGCAACTGTCGCAGTCATGCGCCCAATGATTCTTTCTTTTTCCGAAAGCCACATATCGCTCCGATGACATCAGATCAGCCCAGTCATGTTCCATGATATTGCCCAGCTTCATTTTCTCTTCAACGTAGAAATCGCAGGGATACACATCCCCATTATATTCTACCAGGAGATAGTTTCTGCAATCCTGGCATGATGTGCATAGGGTTGATTTCTTATTGAGGATTACCGACATTATCGAATCGAAAAGCCTTACTGAGACCCGGTTCACGTCATTTCCAGCCCACTCATCGAATATGGTGCACAGGAAATCACCCCACTGCCGACCTGAAATAGAAAAATCGGTTAGTTTTCCGGAATCATCAAACTCGACACAGTCAATGTATTGATGGTAGGAACAGTTCACCTTGTCACGAATGAATCGATACACTTCGACCGGGTGATTAACATTGGCCTGACTTATGAGAGTGAGGGTGTTGAATTCTGCGCCACATCTTCTCAAACTGCCAATACCGCCGATTACGTTGGCATAGCTTCCTTGGCCAGAACCCGAAATTCGGTATTTATCATGGATATCCTCGGGTCCATCGAGGCTGACGCCAACGAGAAACCCATTTTGTTTAAAGAAGGTGGCCCAATTGTCGTCTAGAAGTATGCCATTTGTCTGGAAAGCATTTGTAATGTTAGCATTAGGCTTTTTGTGAATCTTTTGGAGCGACACGACGTGCTTATAGAAATCCAGCCCCATCAGAGTCGGCTCACCCCCCTGCCATGCAAAAGGAAGAGATGCTTCCATCCGCGCTCAGATAAGACGATATTATCCTCTCCAATATTGTATCATCCATTCGGTGAATCTTTTCTAACGGATACAAATTGAATTTATCCAGGTAGAAGCAATAATTGCACCTGAGATTACAATCTGCAGACACTGGCTTGATCAGAAGGCAGGATGGTTTCATAACTGATGCCGGAATACCGTCAAGGAATCAGGTTCCAAACTCATAAGCTACTGATGGATTGTTTTCGCCGATTACCAAAAATAGGGATGGCCCAGAAGCATCCTGGTCAGCGTCCTCCGACCGATATCCCCTGCTGCCCACGATTAATCAAGGGTTCAAGATGACCTTGACGACGTTCTCCCTTCGGTTCATGACAATATCCATGGCTTTCTGGAAATCCTCCAGTTTCAGCCTATGGGAAATCAGCGGTTCAAGTTCGATCCGGCCATCCAGAACGAGATCAATGACCTTATCCCAGAGATTGCAGCCCCCAATGGCAGAGGCGAAGGAAATCCCTCTTGTCACGAAAGCATCCCAGTCCATACCTGATTTTCTCGAGCCGAAAAACCCTGTATTGACTATGCGGCCTCCCGGGCGGATCACGTCCTTCAACATATCGAAGATTTGTGTGGATCCGCTGGTCTCGATAGCACAGTCGATCATCCTGCCCTTCGTATGCATGACTATTTCCTCGCCGGCATTGGAACTCGTCACGTTTAGGGTATAATCAACACCAAGGCGGCGGCCCAGGGTGAGCCGTTCCCAGCGAGTACCCTATAAATGACCCTCCCAACAATCTAAAACCTTTTTGGCTATCTGAGCGGCCATCAGACCGATTGGCCCGGGGCCCGTGACAAGGATGTTGTCAAATGGACCAATCTCTCCGACAACACAGCTCATCAGCCCTACAGTTGCGGTTTCGACTAGCACTCCCGAGTCGAGAGGTATGTTGCCCAGGGAATAGAGATGGCGTTCGGGGAAAACAATGTATTCTGCAAAGGCACCGTCCCGGTCGCCGAAACCCGTCCGTTTCACTTCCTTGCAAAGATTGTAGTGTCCTGAGCGGCAGATTTCACAAACCATACAGCCCACGGGAGGTTCACCGGTCACCCTGTCGCCGGGCTTGAAGCGGGTCACTCCCTTACCGATCTCCTCGACAATGCCGGTCCATTCGTGGCCGAGAATGAAAGGCGGCTCACCCCCGCCAGTCTTGAATAATTTCATTTCTCCAGTGTACAGTTCCACGTCTGTACCGCAGATGCCCGCGGCCTTCACCCTGATCAGTATCTCACCGTTACCTGGTATCTTGACAGGTACATGGTCGATTGTGGCGGTTTTGGCTGACGGGGGTCTACAGCGCGCATTTTCCTTTCCATTGAAAAACTTTCCCGCTGGTTTCGAACCTCAAAACAGTCCTGCATCCGGATCGATGCTCCTGATGACGCGTCTGACTCCTGACTCGCAATAACCCGCTGTCTGATTTTATGATGATCCCATTGGGAAAGGATACGCTCGGTCATTTCCTTCCTGATTGGCTCTCGCAACCGAGCCTCATCAGCAAGATTCTCGAATTCTCCAGGATCGGTCTCGAGGTTGTAAAGTTCATACTCCAGTGGATCCGATGCCGTCAGACAGAGCTTCCAGCATCCCCGCCTGAGCATGGCCTGCGGGTACACCGTGCCATGGGCATTGTGCTCCGCAAAAGCTTCGTCTTTCCAGTCCTCCCAGGATGCTCCAGGTTCAGCCCGGCAACAGTCATAGAAGGAGTCTCCGTCGATACCGAGTGACCCTTGGCGGATATGATCACACCGGCTGCATCCAGTATTGTTGCAGTCACATCGACGAGGCTTACACACTGACTCACTACCTTGTTCTCCGCTACAAGACCGGGAAAACGCACCTGCAGAGGTATCCGAGCCGCTTGATCGTAAAAGCTCATTTTTCGCCAGAGCCCGTGTTCACCGAGCATCTCGCCGTGATCGCTGGTATTAATCACCAAAGTGTCTCCTGCCGACCGGGGAGTTCTGAGAGCGTCGAGTATCC
>CAVPRJ010000009.1:0-489467 GCA_963707715.1 uncultured delta proteobacterium | reverse complement strand
GCGAACAGGCAGAGACCGCTGCTGTTCACCAGGCAGAACAGGTCCTGCTCGCTTTTGACGATTTCGGGTTTGAATTCGGTGGTGTGCAGTCCAGGAGCGGGTTGGCCATGTTCATGATCTCCTCGCCGATCGGCCAGGAGCGCAGGTGGCAGCCGCCGCGATCGCTGGTCGCATAGGCCAGGGCCATGCCCTGGAGGCCCGCGGGTCGTAGGCGGGCAATTCCAGGCCCTTGACCTGGGCCCCAAGTTCCCCGGGCGCCCGCAATCGTCTCTTCGAGGTATTTCACTCCTCTGGACGCCACGCTTCTCCAGGGCCTTCACGTTTGCCGATCAGGTGCACGGCGCCGATCATCGCCTCGCTGTTGCCCCAGGTGAGTTCAAGCCCTCCTGCGTCATCACTGGTGATCAACCCCTGTTCGTAGCAGTCCATCAGAAAGCCGATGACGTTGCCGACCGAGATGCCGTCCATGCCGTACGCGTCGCAGAGGTGCTCGGCCTCGATAACGGTGGGCACGTCGGTATTGCCGCAGTGGGCGCCGAACGACCAGGTCATTTCATATTCGGGGCCTTCGGTAAACGATCCCTTGTAGGGCCCTTCATCGACCCGAGCGATTTTGCTGCAGCGGATCGTGCAGGAGAAACAGGCCCGGTTGCGCGTGTAGAATTTACGCACGTCGTGCTCGTCGACCGGTTTCTCGTCAAGGGTCGAGCGGTGAAAGTTTTTGTTTGGATGGATGCCGGTGTAATCCATCAGGGAGAGAATGACGTTGGTGCCGAACTCGGGCTTGGCCGCCCCGGTGTCGGGGGCGTTGCCGAGTTCGTTGGTGGCTTCGCGGACCATCCGTGAGAACTCGGCGGGATCGGCGGTGGTGATCGAACCGGTGCCATGGACGACCACCGCCTTGAGCTTTTTAGAACCCATCACCGCCCCGGCGCCGCCGCGGCCGAAGGAGCGGTACTCGGTCTGGACATTGGCCAGCGGGGCCAGCTGCTCGCCATTGGGGCCGATGCAGGCGATGCGGTGCTCGTTGGAGTAGTCCTCCTTGAGCTTCCTGTGGGTCTCGATGGTGTCGAGGCCCCAGTACTCATCGGCTTCCACGAGGGATACCCGGTCATCCTCGATCAGCAGCAGCGCCGGGCTGTCGGCCGCACCGGTGATGATCAGTGCATCATAGCCGGCATACTTCAACTCTGGTCCGAAGCTGCCGCCCGCGTTCGAGTCGAGCCAGAAGCCGGTGGCCGGGCTCTTGGTGCAGAGCTCCAGGCGGCCGGAAGCCGGGGCCTGGGAGCCGGTCAGCGGCCCGGTGGCAAAAACCATGATATTGTCGGCGGAGAGCGGGTCGCATTTGGCCGGCAGCCGGTGATAGAGCGTATGGATCCCAAATCCTTTGCCGCCGATGTACTGCTCCGCCATTGCTCGGTCGAGCTCGACCGTTTCGATCGTTTTCGAGCTCAGGTCAACTTCGAGTATCGTTCCTGCGTATCCATGCCACATGATGGGTTATCTCCTCGATATTGCCCCGGTGGGACAAGCCTTTACACATGAAAATCCTCCGCTGCAGGTATCGCAGATAAGCGGATAGCCGCTTTCAGGATGGATCCTGACGCCGCCGAACGGGCAGGCTTCGACACATTCATAGCCTTTGGCGCACTTGTCCTGATCGAGCACGACCCGGCCTCCCCACGACAGCGCGTCTTCCGGGCAGGCCGTGATGCAGAACTGCTCCTTGCAGGCCACGCAGACGTGTATGGCGCCAACCTCAGGCCAGTCGTCCTCGATATGGATCCGGGCCCGCTTGGTGCTCTGCTGGCCGGGCTCATGGGCCGCGGTGCAGGCCAGCATGCACAACCTGCAATAGGTGCAACTACTCTTTTTGAGTTTGAACATCGGCTTTCTCTTTTTTCTTGAGTTATCTATTCTCGATCAGCTGCTGCTGACCGGTCTCGACCGAATGGCTGGGGCTCTTGCGGATCTGATTCCGGGTTATGCCTGATAAGTTTTTCAACCGTCATCCCCACTCTGTGCAGATGATTCTGCATGGCCGTCTCTGCCGCTTCTGCATTTTTGTCGGCAATGGCTTCGACAATTCGTTCATGCTCGGCAAACGTTGTTGATCTATAAGACATGTATCCAGACTTATTTATATAAATGGAATAGAGGAGTTCCGTGATGGGACGGCTGACCAGTATGAAGAATGGGTTATGAGTAGCCTCCGCAAGCAGCTCATGGAATTCCAGGTCAACTCTGATGGTTTCATGGTGCGCCGCGTCCGGCGACTGGATTTTCTTCAGGTTGTCGCGCAGCCTGGATATGTCGTCATCGGTCCGCTGGGTCGCGGCAAGCCTGACTATCGCTGTCTCGAGAACGGAACGTACCTGCAGCAGTTGCGGCAGAGACACCTGACTCATCTGGAGCTGGGCAATCAGAGATTCTGAAAGCCCCTTCCCATCGGGCGCGCGAACGGTCATTCCCCTCCGTGGCCGGACATCGACGACTCCGCGGCTGACCAGACAGGCTGCCGCCTCTCTGACGACGGTGCGGCTGACGCCGTACTCCTCCATCAGTTCAGGCTCCGTGGGCAGCTTGTCCCCACCCTTGAGATTGTTGCCGATTATTTTCTGCTGAATGTCGTCGGCTACGGCCTTCGAGAGACGCTCGTTTTCAATGACGGGCATGTGTTGTTCCTCTGCTATCAAGCAATTGCTGTTATCATAATATCATCGTACTATTGCTGCAAGGGTAAATTGCATCGTTTTCCAACCTTATCGGTTTCAATTATTTATGATTACCGGACTGGATGTTTAACTGGAGAGTGCCTCTGCGGCTTGTGAAGAAATGAGGTTTTCTAATTATCTGGTTATATCGGAATGTGGTCGGAATATGTGCAGATTGGTTGTTTATCCAAAGGTTACATTTTACCCCAGAACCTCTCGATATAAGATAACCCCAGTGTGATTCGATTCTCTGATTGGGACTTGAATTGAACTGTGGTGGCGATGTAAAGTACAAGAAAGCAGGAACTAGTAGAAAATTATACATTGTATCTATATGGAATTATATACTATACTGGTACAATCGATGGTCAATAAGTGGTACAATTGGAGCCAGATAGACATTTTTACATGTAAATATTTCAATTAGTTAGGAAGGTGTAAAAACAGGTCATCTATTCCCTGCATCGCCACCAAATTGCTAAAACCCTCGTAATCTTGATAGATAGCGGGGGTTTTTATTTCTCCTAAAGGCCGTAGGGGTGCCGCTGCGGTCTAGAACAATGAGTGCCGGTTTATCACTGAGAAATCCCATACAATCGTGCAAACTGGTGTGACTATTTCTTCCCCCCAGCTTAACGTGCCTATCTGATATGTGAGCAGGAAGTTGGGCCACTCAAACATCGGGATGAACGCAGATATAAGACAAATCTTAACTCACTGCTCATATCGAAGAGCTTCTCCTGGCAGCGATCAATAATCTTTCCAGGATGCCACATTATTCTATTTACTAGTTAGGCATAATGATTAAATTATATGTTTTAACCTTGCTTCTTTCACTATATACACTTGGTGGTCTGAGAATGGGGTCCACCACCACGCAGATTTACTGGAAAAACCTTGAAGCTGGCTGCTTGATCTCATGTATAGAGTTGCCAAGGGAAGAGGCTACCAAACCATGTATAGGGCAATAATTTAATCGGTATTTTTACTGTACGCAGACCAGGATCTAGTTAACGACAGAACGAAAATTATTACAGGTGAATTGACAGAAGATCATAATCTTATATTGTATGGGTATGTCTATGTTGCATCGATAAAAGACAGGTGGGCCAATGAAACAGTTGATCAATACATACAGAGAACACCCAGGCACCATACTCAAGGATAGATTTTTTGATTCTTTCAGACTGACTACGCAGGCAGTGTCGAAGGCCACAAGTATCGATGAAGCCTTACTGAATCAAATTATCGACGGCAACCGCGATATTGATCCTGACACTGGGTTAAAGCTTGCTCATTACTTCGGTCTGTCTGACGATTATTTCTTCAGGATAAAGAGAATTAACGATTTTTTCTAATTATTTTATTTGCTCACCTCTTACGTTCGGCCAGAAAATCAGAGACGGCCTGGCGGGGGCAGCCTCACAACAGGTGGCAACTTAAACAACAAAGTCTGAAAATATAGTGCCGATGGATTATAACGATTTGGAGTTTGAACGAAATATTCATGAGGTTGGAATAGCCTATATCCACGATCTATTAGACGGTGTTGGATTTAGGATTAATGATGTAAATAAAGATCCAGACCATCATTTTCAACTATTTGCCCAAACAAAAGACAGGGCTATGTTGATTGCCGTTCGCACTGCCTGCCATCCAGATGTGGGGAACAATTGATATAGCAACGAAAAAAAAGTTGATTGAAGAGTCAAAGCAGCTTAATGCAACTCCTTATTTTGCTGGCTTATCATTGACAGTAACGAAAGTGAATGATATTCAAGTAGAAGATATATTAAAAGGAGAAGAGTACAAAATCATCTTCAATGGGATGACGGTTGTTCGTTAGCCGAAAGTATTTGCAGAAAGCGGCTGGCATCATATGCGGTTTTAGGCATGAACCCTTGAGGTCAGCACAAATCTGAATTTGTTTTCCGCGAATTAGTGGATACAGCCTATGCGACTGACAAATGAAGAACGTAGAAAGCATAAGCGATACGAACTTGATAATTCAGTATCGGTGTCATCTCATGGTATCTTTCAGGTCATAGACTTAAGTAGGGGTGGGTTTCGTATTAAATGCCCTCCCTACGCGCTTATTCCAGATTTCTGGGAAACAGACATTTTAACTTCAGTAACTGCACTCGAAAGTTTACCTGCGAAACGGACATGGGTTTCATTGTCTGAAAATGGCAGCCATGAATATTTACCTACAGTTGTAGGAGTGAAATTTGGAAAATTAACCAAGCAACAAGACGCACTTCTATCACAATTAATTGAAGCTATTTCGCAGGGTGATGTCCCTGAGCATTAATTGGATCTTGTTCCTTAATGCAGGTTCCGTTCTTTTTATCGATCAACCCAGTCTAAATATCACCTCAAAGGTGATATCTCTATTTCTAAACTGTTAACCAAATAGGGAAGCTTACGGTACCCTCTCTTTGAAACTGATTTCTAAACAACGAGTTGTGGATTTACAAGTTCCAGTATGGCTATTTCAGGATAGCAATTAATTCTAATTGGCAACCCTGACCAACCAATTCCCTTGCTGATAAAAAGTTGCGCTTTTGAAGTGGCTATCAGCCCGCTTGAATAATCTTTGTTTTTGACTGGCAGTACGGGGGGGCCCATAAAAGGAATTACAATTTGTCCGCCATGCGTGTGGCCGCTTATGACAAGTGATAATGGCGTTTCAAATTGGGTATCTATCGAATCGGGATTGTGTGCCAAAAGTAATCTGCAGTCCCTTTCAACTGAACTTGAGAAGGTTGTGTCTATCTCCAACCGATCATACCAATAGTCACCTGCTCCACCGATAATAATCCTCTCTTTACCCTTATAGATGGGCTTACATTGGTGTCTGATGTTTTGTTCTGACCTGTTTAGCCAATAAAGCGACCTATCAAAATCGGCGTGGTGATCATGATTGCCTAAAACCGAATAAACCCCATATCTTGCTTTTAGTTTGGCTAAAATAGGCCAAATTTTATCAATTTTCTCGATTGTATCATTGCCCAGTACATAATCGCCTGTACATACAATAGCGTCAGTTCCCAATGCATTGGTGGTGTGAACGATTCTTTCAACAAAAGATTCAGATACAAAGGAGCCGAAGTGTATGTCCGTCAGGTGGGCAAGTGTGAAACCGTGGAAAGAAGGTGGTAAATCAGCAATAGGAATTTTGTATCGATTGACAAGTACGGTTTTCCTTTCAATAAATACTGGGTAGAACCCAACGAGAGCAAAGGCGCTGCTATAAAGTGTAGATTTCAGAAATTTTCTTCTGTTCATTGGTTTGCAAGTAGCTTTAGAATATTTCTAGATCTCTTCAGTTTCGCTTCAAATTGCATAAAAATGTTGTCAGGGAAAGCAGCCGCTTACTTGATTTTACTTCCAGGTGACTGCTCTTTGAGAATCTTACTAAAATAATCAAAAACCTCCATGCTCGCTCACAAATTCAGTTACTTCCTGCATGGTTTGCTTTCTTTGGCTGCGTTGCCAGATGTGTAATCTACCAATTTCAACGTAACACGATCCAGCTGAGCCCAGAGATAATATTTCCTGAAAAATTGCTTTAGTGAGCAACAATTGTCACAAACCAAAAGCAAGGTTTCCCCTTGATCTGCTGAATATGACCAACACGAGAAATTCATGATATTCTGGAATTATCTCGATCTTCATCAATTGATCATTAGCAAAAAGATCATATTTTGACTTAAACAGCCCTTACGTCCCTTTGTCGCTTGATCCACGAACAGCGTCAACAACCACAAGATCTCTTAGCGGGGATTCCTGGCATTTGAAGGAATTTAAAAAAATGATGAATAATCAGGAGCATGTATCTATCAATCTCAATGTCCGGGGGTTGACCGAGTCGGCCACCCTGGCGATTAACAACCAATCCAGACAGTTGATCAGTCAGGGCAAACATGTTTACAGGCTGGGCCTGGGGCAGTCACCATTTCCGGTTCCGGAGGTGGTGCAGAAGGCACTCAGGCAGAACTCGCACCAGAAGGACTATCTTCCCGTACAGGGGCTGCAAACCCTGCGCGAGGCCGTCGCCAGATATCATGCCAAGTCTGACAGCACCCATTTCACTCCAGACTCCATCCTGATCGGCCCAGGCTCCAAGGAACTGATGTTTCTGTTACAGATCTGCTACTACGGGGATCTGGTTATTCCGACACCCTGCTGGGTTTCCTACTCCCCGCAGGCCCAGATTGTCGGGCGTCAGGTAGTGTCGATTCCCACATCTTTCGAGAATGAATGGCGTCTGCAGCCGGAAAGTCTGCGGCAGTTGTGCGAACAGGATCCCGGTCGCCCCCGTCTGGTGATCCTCAACTACCCGGGCAACCCTGAAGGAGGAACATACTCCCAGCAGATACTGAAAGAGATTGCCGAGATCGCCAGAAAATATGACCTTATCATCCTCTCAGATGAGATCTACAGCAAACTTACTTATTCGGGTGAGCATATTTCGATTGCCCGATACTATCCCGAGGGAACCATCGTCAGCTCTGGCCTGTCGAAATGGTGCGGGGCGGGGGGGTGGCGCCTGGGCACCTTTGCTTTTCCCGAGTCGCTGAAATGGCTGCAGAATGTAATGGCCGCAGTCGCAAGTGAGACCTACACGTCCACTTCGGCACCGATTCAATATGCGGCGGTGCGGGCCTTTGAAGGGGGCATAGCAATTGAGCGCTATCTGGCCCACAGCAGAAGGATTCTGGCTCGGCTGGGGGAATGGGCTGCCTCCCGCTTGCGTGATGCCGGAGCCCGGATCTTCTCCCCCAAAGGAGCTTTCTATCTGTTTCCCGATTTCACACCGATTGCAGACAAATTTATCAGGAATCAGATTCCTACTTCGACGGAGCTTTGTCGTCGAGCCCTGGCTGAGACCGGTGTGGCCTTTCTGCCAGGCAAAGCTTTTGGACGAGCTGATGAAGAGCTTACTGTGCGCATTGCCTATGTTGATTTTGACGGAGCTCGCGCCCTTGCCGCGAGTGAGCAGATACCTCTTGATCAGGATATCGGTCCCGATTTTATAGAATTCTATTGCCATAACACGAAAAAAGGCATCGAACTTCTCTGTGACTGGGTTGATGCACTGAAATAAAGGTGGATCAGTCGCCGCCAGGTACATTTTCAATCTCTTGGTTATGGTCCTATCCCTGACTGCTTATACCTGGAACAGAGATAATGGTGCTTCAGACTGCAGAGCATGATAGCAATACTCGCGGCCACAGGGGCATTATCAACACTATTCGCCATGCCCAGAAAATAACCGGGCAAGAGACCGTCCACACGCTACTTGGCGGTACCCATCTTTATCCTAAAGAAAATTCGGCTGTGAGTAAATCAATCTCGGAGTTAATGAGCATGGGGGTTCAGAACATCGGAGTATCCCACTGCACCGGCCTGCCTGCAGCCATGCAGCTTGCCAGCGCCTTTGAAGATCGATTTTTCTTGAACAATACCGGCAGTGTTCATACACTCCAATTCGATTCTTAACGGATTGACTACTTTTGAGATGCGCCAAACAGGTGCATAGTTTAGTAGATGACACCCCCCCTGCAAACCGGACCGATTTCTTGGGGGTAGGTCAGCATCGAGATACAACGCTACCAAGTGGATGTGAATTCGCGCTTCGAGCAATGAGTTTTCCCAGCCGTTTGGGCAGTCAGCCACGACCAACGTTCCTGTGACTTTGTTAATCGACATTCAGTACCGGCAACATCCTAAAAATCCTACGATCTGTCGATTTTACGAGGGCTGCATAAATTATCAGGATCTGCTGATACACTCATGCATGCGTCACATTTGAATTTCATGGCAGATTGTTTTTGATCACACACCTGAAGAGCATTAAAACCACAAAATTTTTCATCAAACTGTTCGCTCGATGGGCGGCATAAATTTCCAGAGTTAGGCGCCCTGACACCACAATATCGACATATATAGGCCATAAAATCCTCACATACCAGCTTGATAAGCAAGTGCCGAATCAGTCTTGCAACCTACAATTGCAGGCGCCTCCTTAATAAGAGAGTCATTTGTCAGAGCATCAACCATAAACAAGGCAAAGTCCACTCTGCGGGTTAAGTTGCTTTTAAGAACTTGATCTCCAACATGTCTGCTCCAAACTGGCAGCCCCTGGCTTGGGCCTTCTTCGATGTCACTGCAACGCACAACCGTCCACAAAGTTCTACTCGCGAACACTCGCCGACATGCTTCAACCTGGTCGTCCAGGTCAGCAAAGCGAACTAATCTTGCAATTACTCCGAAGACCTTTACGAACGTCTTTAAGGATATTGAGTAAACATCCTTTCCATCACGAGATATATGCCAACCACAAGAAAAGATAAGGCGTGCATCGGGGCGAGCGTAATCAAGCACTGCCTGAGCCGTACCAGTTGCGTATTGGTTAATTCCCCACGGAACTAAAACTGTTAATACACCATCACATCCCGCCACCGCTTTCTTGATAATTTCGCGGTCATTGGTTGGGCCGGGAATTATGTTAATTTGCCTCTTAAACGAGTCGAGCTTTTCTACACTGCGTTCACGGCAAACGCCAACAACCTCGTAGCCTCGTTCCAGGGCGTGCTGAACCATGTACTTCCCGAGTTTACCCGAGGCGCCAACAATACAGATTTTATTCATGCTCATGTTGTCTCTCAACCGGCCTGGTCCTGGGCCGGGGTTCAGCTATTCCCGCAGTTGAAAAAGTGCATCAAGAATTTCAAGGCGAGGGGTTCCGACAACTTTGTAAGCCAGAGGAATACTTGCTGCCAAGTCGGACTCGCGATATGACTTAAGCGACTCCATCGAGTCCCAGATATAGACCCCGCCGAATTGATTGGGCTGATCCAGTTTAACGTAGTACTTTTGAAGCAGTCCTGGCAGCGACCGGAACTGGTCCGCGCGTTCTTTGGCGACCGCCAGCACTTCGTCCTCTGACAGGGTTGTTTCAAATTTGACTGTCATGATAAACATTTTCGATCCTGTGTTGATTGTTTGGGGTAACGTTTTTTCAGTGCAGGTTGCAGATATGTGTCGCCATTTATAGGTGTTGTATATGCGAAGTCTTAGGAGAGTGCTTGGTAAACGGACATCGAATGGGCCTTCTTGTGTGAGCGGAGCGGAGCGGATTGTGGCATAATATCAAGGGTCAGGCTTATTGAAGGGTTACAAAACAAACTAAAATCATAATAAACGATAACCATTCAAACCAGACCTGTAAATTAAGACCATAGCTCGATATCTCACATCTAACCTGGCCATGCATCCATCAAACAACACTTATTGCCTGCTGCCGCCTGAAAAGCGGATCAATCAGAAAAATTCCGGGAGTCTGCCATGAGTCAGTTGAGCCGTCTGGCCGAATACTCTCACAGATTGCGCCTACAGGATATTCCTGAAAATGTCGTCAGTGCGGCCAAGTACTGCATGCTGGATTCCATCGGGGCGGCAATTGGCGCTGCTGATTATGAGGAAATTCCTGAAATAGTGAGGCAGGTTCAGGAATTTTCAGGAGAGGATGCCGGTAACTTCGCTTCGATATGGGGGCACAACCGAAAATCTTCAGTTTTTCAGGCGATGCTTTTAAATGGGATGATGGGACATGCGCTGCAGCTCGACGATGTCCATACGCATTCCAAAACACATATCGGCGAAGTTGTATTGCCTGCGGCGTGGACTCTGGCCAAATCTTCAGGTGCTCCTGGAGATAAACTTTTGAAATCTGTGATTGCCGGGTACGAAGTTATGGCCAGAATCGGCGAAGGTTTCGGTGTTTCGAGCCACAGACAGAAAGGCTGGCATGTCAGGGGACGGCTGGTACCTTTGGCGCGGCGGCAACTTGTGCAAAACTTTTGGGATTGACCGAAGAGCAGACAATCCACGCATTGGGTGTGGCAGGTACCCAGTCCTCAGGATTGTTGGCCTTTCTGGAGGATGGGGCAAACTGCAAGAAATTGCATCCGGCCAGAGCGGCGGTGAATGGCTTTGTTGCCGCACTGCTGGCCAGGACCGGAATGACCGGGCCGGAGCATATACTGGACGCAGAAGACGGCGGTCTTTACCGTGCCACTTCCGATGCTTTCGATATGGCGAAAGTCACCGAAGAGCTTGGAACCCGGTACGAATTACTTTATGTGGACAAAAAACCGTATCCCTGCTGCAGAAGCACACATTGTGCAATAGATGCTGCCCTGCAGGTCTGCAATACGTAAGATGTCTTAGCGGATGAGGTTGTATCCGTGCAGGTCAGGACCTACGACATCGGAGTTAAGCAATGCGGAAGCTCTCATTACCCCAGAACCTCGAACGAAGCTAAATTCAGCACTTCGTATGTGGTGGCTTCTGCACTCGTGAACAGAAAAATTACTCTCAACCAATTTACTCAAGATAGCATAAACGATGATCGTTTAAGGAAAATAGCCGGCAGAATAAAGGTTGAGGAGCAAGATGAATTCACAGATCGATTTCCAGCACGGCACCCACTCTCCAACCCCTGGGCGGTGCACGTTGAAAAACGGTGCCCCATATCTTTGAACCCTGGCCCGAGTACGTTATGTTTTTTTAATATTTACAATTGTTTAAGTGGTTTAAACATGCAAGACATGGGGCGGTCTCGCTCTCAGGCCGTTTGATCAAAACTTGCAAGCAGGTTTGAGAGGTGATTTAGTGCTACTTGCTGGTCTCGTGCAGAGCTTTCTGCGCACTACCGCTCAATCAAACGCTCAGACTCAACCATCTCAAATGAGGGATACCAATGACCTATGTTGCTGCAGCACAACGATATGACTCGATGCCGTACCATAATTGCGGCCGAAGCGGTTTGAAATTACCCAGAGTTTCCTTTGGGCTCTGGCATAATTTTGGCCACGACTTTAATGAACAGATTTCTATTGATATGTGCCGCAGGGCTTTCGACCTGGGGATCACCCATTTTGACCTGGCCAACAATTACGGGCCGCCCCCCGGAGCTGCCGAGCAATTTTTCGGGCGCATGCTGAAGAGAGATTTTGCGCCATACCGTGATGAGCTGGTTATCTCAACCAAGGCCGGCTATCTGATGTGGCCGGGCCCTTATGGTGAGTGGGGAAGCCGTAAGTATCTCATTTCCAGCCTCGATCAGAGCCTGAAGAGAATGGGGCTCGAATATGTCGATATTTTTTACTCTCACCGGTATGACCCCAACACCCCTCTCGAGGAAACCATGGGCGCCCTCGATGCGGTTGTCCGGCAGGGCAAGGCGCTCTATGTCGGCCTTTCTTCATACAATGCCAAAAGAACCCGGGAGGCCGTTGCCATTCTCAACCAACTCGGCACGCCCTGCCTGATCCATCAACCAAGCTATTCCATGTTAAATCGATGGGTTGAAACCGATAACCTGCTTGACACACTGGAAGAGTTGGGCATTGGCGTCATTGCGTTCTCGCCCCTTGCCCAGGGGCTGTTGACCAATAAATATCTGAGCGGCATCCCTGACGGCAGCCGCGCAACCCAGGGAAAAACCATACGCGAAGGCCATCTCTGCGAGGAGAACATAAAGCGTATTAAAGGCTTGAACGAGATCGCCCAGCAGCGGGGGCAGTCCCTGGCGCAAATGGCCATCGCCTGGGTTTTGAAAGACAGCAGGGTAACCACCGCCCTGATCGGGGCCAGCAGTGTTGCCCAACTCGAAAATAGTTATGGTTCTCTGGAAAACCTTGTATTCAGCGAAGATGAACTCAGGGAAATTGATGTTTTTGCCCAGGACGGCGGTATCAACATCTGGTCACTCTCTTCCACCAGCTAATCGGTTGCTCCCACCAGCATCTTCATGTTTATGGCTGCCTTGAAAAACTGTCTTTTCGTCCTAACTCTGTGTTGCGCGCGAAAATTTTATCTTCGAAACATTCTTTATATGCCTGCGGTAAAATTTTCACAGGCGCCTTGATTTTGAACTGAAAGCCTAATTTTGCAAGGTACCTCAATATTGATTCAATCCTGAAACAGCAAAGACCAGAGAGGCTCAAACAATGAAAAATTTCGAAAAAAATTACTGGCAGCTTCGTTTAGCGGCTCTGCAGGAGCGGCTGAAAAAGAATAACTTTAATGCGATAGTGGTAGAGTCCCCAGGCCAGGCTGCGCACTACGTGCTGGATCAGCTTTTACCCGAACTCAAGCCGGAGACCGTGTCATATGGCGGCTCGATGACGCTTATTGGCACCGGTCTGCTCGATGCCCTGGCCGACCGGAAAAGCCTTAAACTCATTTCGCCCAACGCGCCAGGCATTTCCAGCGAGGAGAAAAGCGAACTCCGGCGCCAGGGATTGCTTGTGGATCTCTATCTAACAGGTACGAACGCGGTCACCGAAGATGGCCGTCTGGTCAATCTGGACATGATCGGCAACCGGGTCGGGGCCTTGACCTTTGGCCCGAAAAAGGTTGTGGTTGTCGTCGGCCGAAATAAAATCACAGCTGATCTAAAAACAGCCATGTACAGGATCAAAGATTATGCCGCCCCGGCCAATGCCATGCGGCTCGACTGCAAAACGCCCTGCGTGAAGACGTCGGAATGTGCCGATTGCAAGAGCCCGGGAAGGATCTGCAACACCTGGACAATCACCGAGAAATCCTATCCAAAAGGCAGAATTACCGTTATCCTGGTGAACGGAGATCTTGGTTTGTAAGCAGGATCTTTTCCATTTATTTTCACCTCCAGATCCATTACCCAACTGGTGGGCTTATGATTCGAATACTGTGCTACGGCGACTCGAACACCTGGGGCTTCAATCCGGCCGAACCCTTTACCCGTTTACCGCATGATGTGCGCTGGACCGGGGTGTTGAGAACGCTGCTCGGCGACGCTTACGAGGTGATAGAGGAAGGCCTGAACGGCCGCACGACCGTCTGGGACGACCCGTTTGGCGACCACAAGAACGGCGGAACCTACCTGCCGCCTTGTCTGGAATCGCACAGCGAGCTCGATCTGGTCATCATCATGCTGGGCACCAACGACCTGAAGGACTATTTCGGTCTGACTGCGGCAGACGTCGCAGGCGGGCTCAAGGCCCTGATCGGGCTGGTGCGGGCGAGCCGCGCCGGACGGCAGGGCGGATCGCCGGAGATCCTTATCGTGGCCCCGCCGCCGATCGGCAAACTTACCCTGCTGGCCGGCGTATACGGGGCCGAGGCGGCGCCAAAGTCCAGGGACCTCCCGGCCCAGATCCAGCTCATTACCCAGTTGTTCAAGACCCATTTCATGGATGGAGGCCGGGTGGTCACCTCAAGCGAGCTGGACGGGGTGCACTGGGAGGCCGGCCAGCACCAGCGCTTCGCAGAGGCGATCTGCAAGAAAATTAAAACGATTTTACCCCGTCACTAAGAAAAAATGTCGCGACACATAGGATAGGCAATGAGTGAAATTGTGCTGATAAGCATCACCGGCAAGGACCGCAAAGGCCTCGATGCGAAATTCACCTCGATTCTGGCGGAGTACGATGTCAATATTTTAGATATCGGCCAGGCGGTAATCCACGAGCATATCTCGCTTGGCATTCTCGCGGAGATTCCCGACTCGAATAATTTTTCCCCAATCTACAAGGACATGCTGTTCGAGGGACACATCCTGGGCCTTGAGGTGGGCATCAAGAAGATAGAGCCCGACAGCTATGAAAACTGGGTCCACGCCCAGGGTAAGGAGCGGCGCATCATCACCTTGCTGGGCAGGACGCTTGCTGCTCAGCAGATTTCCGCTGTGGCCTCGATCATTGCCGAAAACAAGCTGAACATCGACTCCATTACCCGTCTGACCGGGAGGATATCGCTGAAAGAACCCCAGAGCAATCCCCGGGCCTGCGTGCAATTGTCCGTCAGCGGCAAACCGCTTGACCTTCTCGACATGCGCCGCCGCTTCATGGAGATCTCCCAGCAAACCGGCATCGATATCTCCTTTCACGTGGACAATATCTACCGCAGAAACCGCAAGCTGGTGGTGTTTGATATGGACTCGACCCTGATCCAGGCCGAGGTCATCGTGGAACTGGCCAAACTGGCCGGGGTCGGGGACCAGGTAAACGGGATAACCCAGGCGGCAATGCGCGGGGAGATTGATTTTAAAGAAAGTTTCCGGCGGCGGGTGGCTCTCTTAAAAGGATTACCGGAAGAGCACCTGGCCCAGCTCATCCGGGAACTGCCGCTGACCGAGGGGGCGGACCTGGTGGCCAAAACCCTGAAAGGGCTGGGCTACAAGCTCGGCATCCTGTCCGGCGGCTTCAGATTTGTCGGAGAGTATCTCAAACAGCGTCTCGGCTTCGATTATCTTTATGCCAATGAACTCGATATCAAAGACGGGGTGGTCACCGGCGAGGTGGTCGGCGATATTGTCGACGGCGAGAAGAAAGCGGAGTTGCTGCGCAAGCTTGCCGAAAAGGAGAACATCGCCCTTGAACAGACCATCGCCGTCGGCGACGGGGCCAACGACCTGCCGATGATCTCCATCGCCGGTTTGGGCGTGGCCTTCAACGCCAAGCCCATCGTCCGGCAGAAGGCGGCCAACGCGATTTCAAGCGTCGGGCTGGACGGGTTGCTCTATCTGATCGGCATTCACGACCGTGAAATCAAGCAGGAGGTAAGGCAGGCAAGCGGCCACCCGGCTGCATAGGCTGATTTCACTGGCCTGCTGCCAGCAGATACTCTGGACTCGTTTACCCGGCAAGATTCTTTGCTTTATCTCGGAAGGGTCGCTGTGAAGTCCGGGAGCATGATCGCCTCGTTTAAGATCAATCAATCAGGTTCAAGGCGGATTATCCTGGCTGGCCTTCGAGAAAGAGCTGGAGTACATCCTCAACCAGGTTTTGAACCCGCTGATCCAGCTCGTACTCGGTCAGATTTGCTATTGGATGCTCGATGTCGAGAAATTTGTAATCGGCAACGCCCCACTGTTTGGCCATTTCGGCCCCCGTCGTTCGAAACGGTGCCGTAACGATGGAAACGGTCGGGATACCGGCTTTCTCAAGGAGGATTCCGTCGAGTACACTACCCGAGCTGCAGGACCCTCAATCACCGATCCCGGCTATCGCAATATCGGCTGTTTTCGCACATGTTTCGAGATCAGCGGCGGTAACCGGATGACCCGCCGACTGCTTTCTGATGACTCCGGCCAGCTGCACCTGATACCTGTCCTCAAGCTCCTTGAACAGCTTCAGCAATATGGTTTTCGAGTTATATTTTGTGTTCTCGATAAGGGCGAGTTTGAGGTTGTTCAAACGTTTTGGCCGGGGTGCGTAATGAATCGATTCGGGCTGGGCGGGAATCGTTGGATCGAATAGAGCAAAGTCCATAACCGTCTCCTCCTGGGCTTAGATTCTGGTGGTTACCATAGCGGTAGCGGACCGCGATCCGCCCCAGCTGAGCAGGCAGGCGGAAAAGGTGCCGACGTCTCCGCCGCCGCTGACGACAACGATATCGTCAGGCTGGTTTACGACATGTCTATAGGTGGTTTCATCGCCTGCCTGCACCTCGCCCGGGATGCGCTTGACTTTTTTCAACTCAGCTACCGAGCGCCTGGCGTGATCGAACAGGTAATGCTTAACCTGCTGCTTTTTCCAGCCCGCCTTTGTCATGAGGCGAAGATGCTCTCCGGCCAGGACGACAATGAGGTTCTGCTGGCTGACTATGTTCATTGAACCCATGTTTGCCATTGCATCCGCCACCCCTTCAAGAAACGGTTCAGGGGTTTGGGCCAGCTGGTTGTAAACCTGGATGATATCCTGGCAGGCAAACACGGTGGTCGTGCTTTCCCCAGGGTGAAAGCCCCGCTCCACGTGGAAGGGCTCCCAGGGGCTGCGCTGTTCGTTCTCGGCAAAACAGAAGGAAATTTTGGCGGGGGTACCGATTGTTGAGCGATCCAGCCCTCCCGGCCTGGTGTTGAGACTGTTCATCATCAATAAGCGCAGGGCCCTGCCGATGGTCATGTTGGCCCGGAACCCGGGCCCGAAGAGGTTTTCTCCCGAATTTAAGCCGATTCTATCAGCCATAGGGCCATTGACCAGGATGGTCAGGGCGGCGCCGCCCGTGCTCGTGGCCATACCGTGATAATTGAAATCCGGATGGCAGATGCCCCTGACAGCTGAAACGACGACCGGCATATATTCGGGCAGGCAGCCGGCCATTACCGCATTCAGCGCAACCTTGTCGGCGGTAATGACGACATTGCGGGTCACTATTTCCCCTATCACCTGGTCCTGTTGAAGAGAGGCGGCGGCAAGCATCGCAGAGACGGAATCCTGGCTGGGAGGAACGACCGGGAAGCCATCCGTAAAGCCTTTCTGGTAGTAGGCTTCAATTAGATCCGCAGCATCTTGCGGGGTGAAATTATTCTGCATGATGAGCTCTCTTTCAGTATGTCTCCGAGGCGGGTCAAACCCCTTATTGAGATGTATGCCGATAATTAATTGACATTGCTTCTGAGCTACTCTAAACTGTCGACAGTTGACGGTTGACAACTATTACACTACCACAGGATAATACCACGTCAATTTCTATTAATGAGTAAATTCAATACCAAAATAATCAAGAAAGTTCAGACCCAGTCACTCACAAGCGTGATCTACGATCAGCTTGAGGACATGATCCTGGCCGGCAGGCTGAAGCCGGGAGAGCGCATCAATGAGAGCCAGCTTTCCGCGCAACTGGAAGTAAGCCGCGCGCCGATCAGGGAGGCCTGCCGACAGCTCGAAAAACACGGCATGGTGCAGATTATTGCACGCCGGGGAACCTTTGTCGCCAATATCGCGGTGAGCGAGGTTAAAGAATTATATGATATTCGTGCTTCGCTGGATGCCCTTGCCGCTGAAAATGCCGCGGTGCTAAGAACGCCTCAAGATCTCGATGAATTCCGTAACATTTTGAAAAATATGCAAGATGGCCTGGAGGCTGATGATGCGAAAGCATATTTTGCAGCGAACATGATCTTTCATCGCGCGATCGTGCGGATTTCAGGAAACAAAAATCTCGAGTCCCTGATCGAAGGAATTTATAACAAAGCTTCATTGTGCCGCAAAACAAATCTGTCTCTGCCTGAGAGAATGTCAATTTCCTACCGGCAGCACAAATATATTTTCAAGGCTATAGAAGCGGGGAATCCGATGGAGGCATCCACGCAGATGAAGCATCACGTCATAGAGGCGCGCGATGCGTTGCTGAACACTCTGGATTCAGCGAATATCGACATGGATGACCTGGTTCCAGGAGTTGGCGCCTAGATAAAGGTCCGGAGAAGTGTTGTTTCAGGCATGAGGTGAGGCCCGTCAGTCATAATTTCGTAGAAACATCTACTCATTGTAAACATGAACGGAGGAGCGATGAGCCAGGCAGAGCTTACCAGGGTAACGCAGGAGTCGGCGGATTTCGTCAGAAACCTCTCTTTTGAGGATCTTCCCGCGGAAGCGGTAAGAATTGGCAAGCGCTGCGTTCTTGATGGAATTGGACTGATGGTGGCCGGTTCCTACGAAAAATGCACCCAGTTAGTGACCCGGTTCAGTTCGCGTGTCAGTCAGTTGCGCGGAGCAACCGTCCTGGGTATGAATCCGGTGACCGTTGCTGCACCGTTTGCGGCCCTGGCCAACGGCACCGCAGGTCATGCGATGGACTGGGACGACAGTCAATTATCGGTTTCGCCCGGGCGGATGTACGGGCTTTTAACACATCCCACCATACCACCGTTGGCGGCCTCCCTGGCAATGTCCGAAGAGCTGGGTTCGGTTGATGGAAAAACTTTTTTGACCGCGTTTCTGGCTGGTTTTGAAGTTGAATGCAAAATTGCCGAGGCGATCAACCCCGATCACTACATAAAGGGATTTCACACGAGTGGAACGGTGGGCACTTTTGGTGCGGCGATGGCGGCCGCCAAGCTGCTGGACCTCAGTACCGATGAAATTCTTCACACGCTCGGGATCACTTCGAGCATGACTTCAGGGATCCGCACAAATTTCGGCACGATGACCAAACCACTGCATGTGGGCAGGGCAGCACACAACGGGGTAACTGCGGCGCTGCTGGCGCAGAGCGGATTTGAGGCCAACATGGAGGCGCTCGACGGGCCCTGGGGGTTCTTCAGTGTCTTCGGCAGGGGCTTTGATGTGGAGAATATTGCCGGCTGCATTGGCAAACCGCACACGATCGTCAATCCCGGCGTGAGCATTAAGCCCTATCCATGTGGCGTATTAACGCATCCCTCCATGGACACCATGCTCGCCATCGTCACCGAGCACGACCTCAAAGCGGAAGATATCAAGGAGGCGACACTCTTTGCCGGATCGAACATCTTAAAGCCCATCAGGTACGAGATTGCCCATGATGAACTTGAAGCAAAGTTCTGTATGCCGTTCCTTCTCGCGGCGATCATCCTTTCGAGAAAGGCCGGTGTGCATGAATTCACCGATGAGTTCGTCAACGCGGACAGTACCCAGCAGTTGATGCGCCGAATTCGCACCGAGTTCGATGGAGACATAGAAGCCAGAGGCTGGGACAAGATCCGTTCAAGGGTTGAAGTCGTGCTGAACGATGGCCGCAGGATTGCCAAGGAAGCCGATGAAAATTACCGGGGAGGTCCGGACAACCCGCTCAGCGATAAAGAACTGCAGAACAAATTTACCGATTGTACCGAGCGTTTACTCGATGAAGCTGCTCGAGAAAATATTTTTTCCATAATAGAAAAACTGGAAAATCTTGAAGATATAACCAAACTGATTCAGGCAACATTGCCTGCGGCATGAATAGTTAGAAGGAAGAACTGCCGGTCACGCCGGCAGGCTTTATTTTAACTACTCAATAACATCAAAGAGTAATCAAAGGGAGGTGTTTCATGAGAACAATGGTACCGTTTTATCGTCTGAAAATCCTGGTCTTCGCTTCGGTTATTCTTGGCTTGAGTACAGGATCCTGCCTGGCGGCAGATGAAAAATTCCCCTCAGACACAATCAAGGTGGTCATCCACACAACTTATGGCGGCGGAACCGATATCACGGCCCGCATGATGACCATGCGCACCCGCCGAGAACTTGATGTCGATATGCAGGTCATATCCAAAAGCGGCGGTTCCGGGGCGAAAGCGCACCAATATATACAATCCCAGCCCAAGGACGGCTACACCATGCTGGCATTGACGCAGAGCCATCTGTATACAATTGCCAGAGGCAAGTCGGTGTTGAAAATCGACGACCTTGTCGGCGTAGCCCGGGCCATGGACGACCCGACCTTTATCACGGTCAACGCCAAGAGCGGCTACAACACCATCGAAGACCTCATTGCCGCTTCCAAGGAAAAACCGCTGAGCTGGGGTGTCTCGGTCCTTGGTAGCACCGAGCATATCGGTCTGGCGCAGTTAGCCGAAAAAGCGGGATTCGAGTACAAGGCGGTTCCGTTTGAAAGCGGGGGCCAGATGGTGAATGCGTTGATGTCCGGCGCGATCGATGCGACTTTGCCCAATGTCAGCGAAGCGCGCCAGCAGATCATGGACGGGGCGCTCAGGGCACTGGTGGTAATGGCTCCCAAAAGACTCTCTGGTTTCCCGGACATCCCCACCACCTATGAAAAGGGCTTCGAGGTCGACTGTTCGACTACCCGTGGATATGCCGTCCTCAAAGGTACTCCGATGGACCGGGTCAAGATCCTCTCCGATGGTCTGGTCAAGGGGATGAGCAGCGAAGTCTTCGCCAATTATCTCGCCTCTGCGGGACTCACAGTGGAGGAGAGCGTGGCAGGACATGAGGTGTGGGATGCCCAGATCAAGAAGGAATACGCCAAGGCAGTAGAGGCCGTGGAAAAACTCGGCTTCAAATAAACCTGGCGTGTGGTATCCAAACGATAACACCACTGATAGGATTTGACATTGAAGAACGTTACTCCTGAGCGTTCTGGAACGGGGGAGGAGAGAGGAAAGCACGCCTCTCCTTCCCTCGTTGACGGGACGGATTTAATCCTGGCACTGATTATCCTTGCTGTCTGCGGGGTTCTTTATTTCGTCACGACCCGGTTTGAAGAAGCTTCTGAACAGATGTCGCAGAATATCCCGCCGGAATGGTTTCCGCAGATCATCTTGATATTTATCATGCTTTTGACACTCGCCATTCCCTTTGAGCATTATTTTAAAGGGAAAAAGGTGGCGGGCAAGGAGCGGGAGGTCAATGTTAAACCGATATCCATCCTCACTGCTCTGCTGCTCTGCCTGATAATATTTTTGATGCCATGGCTGGGAACCTTTGCCACCATGGTATTAGTCTGTCTGCTGCTGCCCCTGCTCTGGGGGGAGCGGCGCATAAGCGTTCTCTTGCCATTTGCCATTATTTTCCCCGGGGCGGTGACCCTTCTGTTTACCGAGGTTCTCGGTGTTTATTTCGAGGCCGGCATCTGGTCGAAACTATTTTAATAGAGGGGCACCAATGGACGCTGCAATTCAGGGATTTGCCCTGATCTTAGATCCTTTTAACATCTTTCTGATTTTCATCGCTGTGTTGATCGGCGTGTGCGTCGGGGCCCTGCCGGGGTTGAGCTCGCCCATGGCCGTTGCCCTGCTGCTGCCGTTCAGTCTTTCGATGGAGCCGGTTTCGGCAATCTCTATGATGGCTGCCCTCTATTGTGCCGGGACCTTCGGCGGCTCGATCACGGCAATTCTGATCAATGCCCCGGGTGCTCCCCCGGCGGTAGCCACTGCCTTTGACGGCTATCCGATGGCCAAGCGGGGGGAAGCCGGCAGGGCGCTGGGGCTGGCAGCGGTAAGCAGTGTTACGGGCGGGATTTTCAGCCTGTTTATTTTTCTGTTTCTGGCGCCGATGCTGGCTGAAGTAGCATTAAAGTTCAGGCCCCAGGAATATTTTGCCCTCGCCGTTTTTGCACTCTCCATGCTGGCCTCCATCAGCGGCACCTCATCCATCCGCAATCTGATCTCCGGTGCCATCGGCGTGCTCATCGGGACTGTCGGCATTCACATTACCACCGGCGTTGAGCGCTTTACCTTTAACTCACCGGAACTGACCGAAGGGATAAATTTTATTCCTGTTCTCATCGGTCTCTTTGCCGTGGGAGAATTGCTTAACCAGTCGCAGGCGCTCGATAAAACACTTGAGCGTATTACCTCGGTGGTGGTCAAGCTGCCTTCCATAAAAGAGTTTGTCAGCATGAAGTGGACGATCATACGCTCCAGCGTTCTCGGAACATTTATCGGCATCCTGCCCGCCGAAGGTGCTACGGTGGCTGCCCTGATGGGGTACAATGAGGCCAAGCGCTTTTCCAAGAACAAGGAAGAATTCGGCAAAGGTGCTCCTGAAGGCATCGTCGGTCCCGAAGCCGCCAACAATGCCGCTACCGGCGGTGCCATGGTGCCGACCCTGGCACTTGGCATTCCGGGAAGCGCGACCACCGCGCTTATCCTTGCCGCCCTGATTATGCACGGATTCCGCCCGGGGCCCTATCTCGTCAGGGAAACCCCTCATATTGTCTATGCGATTTTCGGCGCGATGATCATTGCCAACTTCATGTTCCTGATTATCGGTCTGGCCGGAGCCAAGGTTTTTTCACGGATCACCCTGATCCCCAGGAAGATTCTCTGGCCGTCGGTATTTGTGTTCTCACTGGTGGGCTCGTATGCCTTTGCCTCGTCACTCTTTGATGTATGGACCATGCTGGTTGCAGGCATTATCGGTTTTCTGATGAAACGCTATGGCTTTGGTCCCGCCCCGCTGGTTATGGGACTGATTCTGGGCAAGCTCGTCGAGCAGAACCTGTCACGGGCGATGATTATCTACGATAACAACTGGCTGAGGTTTTTTGAAAGCCCGATAGTCGATGGTTTCCTGTTGCTGACGGCAGTGAGCCTATTCTGGCCGTTGATCAGCAAAATCTGGAAGCGTAATTGAACGCCATTGTTTGTCGGTTTGGGTGAGGCTATTCACTCGCTTGTGCGTTTCAAATCCAGGAGTCTCAGGGGCAGTTCTGCGGCTTAATTGATGGTCAAGGAGATTTATCATGGCTAAATATCGTATCGGCATACTGCCGGGGGATGATATCGGCCTGGAGATTGTGCCGGTGGCGGTATCGGTCCTGCAGGCGGCAGTTAGTAAGTTTGCCGATGTCGTCATCGACTGGGTGGATTTGCCGGTCGGCATGCCTTCCTATCAGCAGTCGGGCGAAACATTGCCGCAGCGTACGCTTGACACGCTCTACGAACTGGACGGCTGGATCCTGGGACCGATCGGACACATGGTTTACCCGAAAGATGATCCCAGGGCGGTCAACCCGCACCCTATCATTCGCCGGAATTATGACCTGGTCAGTAATATCCGGCCGACCAGATCGTACCCCTCAATCCCCTCGCTGCACCAGGACGTTGATCTGGTCATCGTCCGGGAAAATAACGAAGGGTTTCAGCCTGATCGCAACATGTTCGAGGGCAAGGCCGAGTTTATGCCTACGCCAGATATGGCCCTTTCTATAAGGGTAATTACCCGCCGAAACTCGGAATTCGCAGCCCGTACCGGATTCGAGCTTGCCCGGCGGCGGGGCAACAAGAAAAAGGTTACCGCAATCCATAAAAATACGGTGTTCAAGCTTGGCTGCGGCCTTTTTGTCGAGGCCTGCGCAGAAGTCGCCAGGGATTACCCTGATATAACGTTTGAAACCCGCGTGGTCGACACCTTTGCGATGAACCTGGTCATGCATCCGCAGGACTTCGATGTCGTGGTCAGCACCAACATGTTCGGCGATATCCTGACGGATGAAGCCGCCGGTCTTGTCGGCGGACTGGGCATGGCGCCGGGGCTCAATGTCGGACCGAAGTACGCCATGGCCCAGGCCACCCATGGTTCTGCACCTGATATTGCGGGGCAGCACATTGCCAATCCGTACGCGATGATTGTCTCTGCCCAGATGCTGCTCATGTGGCTCGGTGAGCAGAAACAGGATGAAGCCGCAGTCAGAGCGGCAAAGGATATAGAAACAGGTATCGCCGAGGTCCTGTCCCGGATGGAACCGGTGACCCCGGATCTGCAGGGAACCGCCTCGACCGAAGAAATGGGTGAGGCGATCTGCCGGGCAATCCTGGCTGTCTGAAACTGTCTGGTGGTTGAGCAGCGCCAGCTGTTTTCCAATATTCGAGACTCGTTCGCGGCAATGAGTGGGGTTTTGCCTTGCAACCGCATGTCGGGCCTCCATTTTTCATGGCCTTGATAAGAGCTTATTGGAGGGCTGTCTGAGCGGTGCAATTGGTCAATGAAATACTATTGCAGAATTCAGAATTTAAAGATGATTGGGTTATTGTTGCGATAATCTAATACCGAGATATATTTTCGGGTCTCATTGCCTACCACTACACACGGAGACGAGCAGATGAAAGGCATCCAGGTAACCAGGCTGGGGAAGTCCGAGGTGCTGGAATACAAAGATCTTCCTGAGCCGGTTCCAGAAGCCGGCCAGGTTCTGATCGAAGTGCGAGGGGCGAGTGTGAATTTCGCTGATATCAAGGCCCGTTTGGGCGGCTATCATCTGGCTAAGAAGGTTCCTTTCGTGCCCGGGCTGGACCTTGCCGGAGTGGTGCTCGAAGTGGGCAGCGGCGTAGAGGGCATAAATCGGGGCGATCATGTCATCGCCTTCCCGGTCTCCGGTTCCTATGCTGAAAAAGCGGTTGCCAGTCAGGCCCTCACCTTTGTTGTCCCTAAATCGCTTGATCTTATCAAAGCCGCCGCCGCCGCCCTGGTCACCGGCACAGTGACTCACATGTTGAAGTATATAGCCCGTATTGAAAAACATGAGCGCCTTCTTGTCCATACCGCCGCCGGCGGGGTCGGAACGACCGCGCTACAGGTTGCCAGGGCTCTCGGTGTGACACAGGTTTACGGGTCCATCGGCAGTCCCTGGAAAGAAGAGCACGCGAGGAAAATGGGCGCGATCGGTGTGGTTGACTACACTTCGGCAAGCTACGGCCAAGACATTAATAAACTGACGGACCACAAGGGTGTTGACGTCATTCTCAATCCGCTCGGCGGTGCTACCATCGAGCGGGACCTCGAGTGTTTGGCCCCGTTCGGGAGGCTGATCGTTTTTGGCGAATTGGTTGACGGACCCAGCACGATCCCCCAAGGTGGGCTCTACACGGGCAACCGGTCCATTCACGGCTCGAGTTTCGGGCATTACCGCAAGAACAGGCCGGGTCCTGTGCGGGAAACGATGGCTACTGTCATTGATTTGCTGGTCAATGACAGGATAGAGGTTTTCATCGACTCCTGCTTTCGCCTCGAGCTGGCTTCGCAGGCCCAGCAAAAGCTGGAAGACAGGAAAGCGCTTGGCAAGATCGTCCTCGTTCCCGAAGCGTTCTACCAGGAGAAATCCTGAGCCAACCTTTGACAAGCAGCCGCATATTCGCTGGGCAATGACAAGCGTTCGGGTACGGGGGTAATATGGCCAAAATTTCATCCAGGTCTGTGCTGCTGACCCTGGCAATTGGCTTTTCAGGCGCTACGGCGGCCACCGTGGCCGGAGTGCCGGCCGCGCCCCTGGTCGGGGCCAGCATCTCGGTCTCGATTGCCGCGCTTTCCCGGCTGCCGGTTGGTATTCCTGATCTGCTGAGAAATTTTGCCTTTGCCATTATCGGCTGCTCGCTTGGCAGCGGTATTACCAAGGAGGCGCTGAGCCAGGCGGTACACTGGCCCATCAGTCTCTTGTTTTTAGGCCTTGCAGTGAGCACGATAATACTCGTTGGCAGCTGGGTTCTTGCCCGGTTCTATGGTCAGACGCCGGAGACCGCGGTGCTCGCCACGACCCCGGGGGTAATCGCCTACGTACTGGCAATTGCTTCCGGCGGAGTCGGCGATGTCCGCACTATTATCGTGATCCAGAATATCCGCCTGGTGCTGGTCACCACCCTGTTGCCCTTCATCCTCACCCATTTGGGTTTTGCACCCGGGCACGTGCAGCCGCAGGTAAGCGGCAGTCTGATCGGCAGCCTCGTGATCATTACCCTTGCCTTTGGTCTGGGTATCGGTGCGCAAAGATGGCCGATACCGGCTTCGTTTCTGCTTGCCGGCGTGCTGGTGAGCGGGGTTGGGCACTACCTGGATCTGGTCAGCGGCAGGCCGCCGGCACTGTTGATTTTTTGTGGTTTCACCATAACTGGCTCCATGGTTGGTGCGCGCTTCTCGTCGATTCCGATGGGTGATTTGAGACGCCTGCTGGCTGCATCGCTCATCAGCGCCCTGATTACCGGACTGCTGGCGGTCGGGTTCGCCTATCCGGTGGCAGTGATGCTGGACATCCCCTTCGGCCAGGTATTTGTCGCCTTTGCCCCGGGAGGAGTCGAGGCGATGGCGGCCATAGCCCTTGCCCTGGGCTACGACCCGGCCTATGTCGCAACCCATCATCTGTTCCGGCTCCTGCTGCTTTTTTTGATCGTTCCGTTCTGTATCAGAATCGTCACAAGGACGGTGCGTGAACTTTGAAAGCTGCCGGCGGCAATTAAAATCGTTTGCCATGAAAATCTAATTTCAGAATGTGACGCACACATTTCAAAGCTGGGGATGGTGGGAACCCGGTCAAATGTGTTGTGACCTGGGGATGAGGATTTCAGCCGAAATGCTCATGAAAAAGATTGATCAGTTTTGATTTTGCTTCAAACCCGACTCCTGGAAGATCGGTCAGAGCAATCAGGCTGTCATGCACCGGCGTATGGTCAGCAAACCCGCCGAAAGGCTGGAAAACGCCAGGATACGATTCATTGCCCCCTAAGCCGAGTCCTGCTGCAATGTGGAGGGCGAACTGATGGCCGCCGTGGGGAATACAGCGGCTGGGGGACCACCCGTTCTGTTTGAGTACGTCAAGCATGCGAAGGTACTCGACCAGCCCATAGGACAACGCGGGATCCATCTGAAGATAGTCTTTCTCCGGTCTCAATCCGCCGTAGCGCAACAGATTGGCAACATCCTGGTGGGAGAACAAATTTTCACCGGTGGCAAACGGCGGGGCATACTCGCGGGCAAGCTCTGCCTGTAAGGCATAGTCCAGCGGATCACCCGCTTCCTCATACCAGAAAAGATTCAGTGGCTCGATCTCACGTCCATAAGCACGTGCAGTATCAAGATCAAATCGACCGTTTGCATCCACTGCCAAGCGACGGCCAGAAGATTCGCCACTCTCGGTGCCGGCCTCAAGTTCTTTGAGCACCGCCTCTATTCGCTTCATATCCTCGGCAAGGGGAGCGGCGCCGATCTTCATTTTCACGACTTTGTAGCCCTGTTCGAGATAGTCCCTCATTTCCTGCACAAGTGCTTTGTTGTCTTTACCAGGGTAGTAATAGCCTCCTGCGGCATACACGAAGGTTTCTTTACGAGGCTTCTGGTCGGTGAATCGTTCGGCTAACAGCTGATATAGGGGCTTTTCTTCTATTTTGGCCACCGCGTCCCAGACAGCCATATCGATGACGCCAACAGCCACCGATCTTTCTCCATGGCCGCCGGGCTTCTCATTTTGCATGAGCGTGTTCCAAATTTTGAACGGATCGAGATTTTCACGTTCGTCATCCAGGAGACTGTCCGGCTCAGCCTCGCTTAAGCGGGGTATGAATCGTTCTTTTAACAGACCGGACTGAGCATAACGGCCGTTGGAATGGAACCCGTACCCGGTGACGGGCTTACCTTCTCTGAGCACATCCGTGACGATTGCCACGATGGAAACGGTCATCTTGCTGAAATCGATGTAGGCATTCTTGATTTCAGAAGCGATGGATACGACACTTTCTTTGATTTCCACTATTCTCATATCGATTCAGCCTGGTTGAAAAGGGTGCGGGGTTAATTCCCACAAAAAAGAAGTCCTACGCTTTCAGGATCTCATCGCGGTTTGTCTGCATGCCTGCTTCCATAAGATCATCAGGATCCTTTACAAGACTGTCTTTGAGCATGTCGTAATTGGGCTCGAAGCCAAGGCCCGGTTTGCCGGGTATCTCTACTCTGTTGTTTTCCGGGCCTGGAGATCCGTCAAAAAATTTCTGACCAGCCTGCCACATTCCCCAATGGAATTCGGTCCAGGTTCCGTTCATCAAGCCAGCCATCGTGTGCATGTTGAAAATGGGCCAGCCTCCCCCATTGGCAATTGGCAGATTATATGCCTGGGCAAGATGGGCTGCTTTTTGGGTTTCGGTATAACCGCCATTATAACAACAGTTTGGCTGCAGGATGTCGATCGCCTCATGGGCAACCAGTTCGCGTATGCGCCACCGATGCCCCTCCATCTGACCGGCGGCTATCGGTATGTTCGTCCGGCGGCGCAGATCGGCCAGGGCCCGGGCGTCGTTCTGGTGCAGCGGTTCTTCAAACCAGGTCAGATTCAATTCCTCGATCTCCCGGCACAGCAGTCTGGCATCCATGGGCGTAAACTTATAGTTGGCGTCTATCATCAGATCGACATCATTGCCCACCGCTTCCCGGACTGTTCGTATCCTCCTGGCATCCTCCCGCCAGCCGCCCTTGTCGCAGGCCACCACCATCTTCAAGCGGGTGTTGCCCTCGGCGACGAATTTTTGGGCATATTCGACCAGCTGATCGTGGTCAAAAAACGGGTAACCGAAGGTGATATAGGTGTCCGAGTAATTGCGGTAGCCGCCGAGCAACTGAGCCACTGATCGACCGGCCTGTTTTCCTTTGATATCCCAGAGAGCTATATCAAGGGCTGCCAACGCGTTAGAGATGACTCCGGTATAGGCGCGCGTATTGAGAGACCACCATATTTTGGCGTGGATCGCCTCGGTATCTCGTGGATCCATGTCTTTAACGACGGGCAATATGTCATGCCGAAGGGCGGCTACAATCGACCAGGGCAGAAAGGCTCCGGTTACTCCACAGCCTTTGTATCCTTCATCGGTTTCCACTTCACAGAAGGTGAACACCCGATGCTCGAGTGGTTTGTCGATCATCGGGAGGTAAACGGGAAACTGGTGTACACTTGCAGTGAGATTTTTTATTTTCATCGACCCTCGTCTTTTTGATGGGTTTGTCTCAGGACCTGAGCAACGGTGCCAGTTCTTCCAGACTGTCAAGTGATTCGATCTTTTCGACCAGTCCGACAATGTCCTCTGCTTTTTTTCGCGGCCATCGGGCGAACTCGGCGCAGCGGTAGAATTTTTCGCCCACCTCGTTCCAGGAAAACGGATTGGCCGGGGATCCTTTGCCGAAATCTGAGCGGCCGGTCACAAAGGTGCCGTCTTTGCGATGGATGGTGATAACGGTGGTCATCTTGTCGTAGCCGGCCTTCTCCGCTTCGGGGTGAACATGAAAATTAATCCGCTCAATCATCTGCCTGACGTCCGGGCGCAGGACGATTTCATCGGTAAATTCCTGGAGATGGGCCTGTCCTTCCAACAGCAGGATTGCTATACAGAATTCCATCGAGAACTTGGCCTGCAGTTCGTCCTGCGGACGATGATGGATCAAAGCATTGAGCATATTGTGGTTGGTTCCCACATCGATCTTTACGACTTCCCCGGCGGTAATGCCGTGCTCGGCAATCAAGTCGAGCATGAGCGTCATTCCGGGGTGGGTGAGTGACCCTGAAGGATGCGGCTTTATCGATATGCCGGGATCTCCAAAACTCCAGGGTGAACCCAGTTTGCCGCGGATGGCGTCCACCTCATAGCCGCCGCCATGGGCCTGGAAAAAACCGCGCGGAGCTTCGAGGATCTTGTCGGTAGCCGTCCACCCCATTTCCGCGAGATCACAGGCCACGATACCCGATTCAGCGGCCCGGCCGGCATGAAAAGGTTTGGTCATGGTGCCGAAGTTTTCACGAAGGCCGCCGCTCTGGCTTCCGGCGATTCCGAGCGCCCGCACCATGGTATCCCGGTTGAAATTTCTCAGATGCCCGACAGCGCTCGCCGCAGCAAAAGGCCCGCAGGTTGCAGTTGCGTGGAAACCATGCTGGTAGTGGCGCGGGGAAATGGCCTCGGCGATTTTGCACTCCACATCAATACCAATCACATAGGCGGTGATAAACTCCCTGCCGCTGAAACCACGGACCTGCGCTTCAGAAAAGGCGGCCGGCAGGCAGGGGGCGGTCGGATGTGTGAGAAGGCCGTAGACACGGTCTGCTGCTACCGCAAGCTGGGTATCGTCGAAATCATCGGCGTGTATTGCCACACCGTTGGCAAAGGCTGCAAAACGGCCAGCAGTCTGCATATCGGTGCCAATGACAATTGCTTTTCCCGGGGCTCCAATCGTTTCAAGGTACCGGTTGATTATCGATCCAGATTCTGCGACCGAGCCGGCCAGCGCCAGACCGAAACCGTCCAGAATCGACTTTTTGGCCAGGTCGAGAACGTCTGCGGGGATATCATCAAAACCGGTGGAAATTACAAAGTCGGCAACGTCTCTGGTAAGCCCTCTGCCGACATTTGGGTCAAGTTCGGGGGTGAAGTGCTGTGGGCTTGAATGCGCCATCCCATAATCTCCTCAATGATATGCTGTGGGCCCAGGTATGCACGGTAAAGGCTGGTGCTACAGCATGAGTAATCGCTTCCGCCTGCTCTTGCTTCCACCTTTTCGTCGGTGTTGATTGAAATCACCTGAGAAAGCTGGAGGGAATACCTTAGTTGAATATTGTCATAAGAATCTCTAACCAGTAATAATGCGATGTCAATGGCGGCTGCGAGAGGCCACCAGGAGGATAAGATGCAGCAGGAAGGCAGATCGAACAAGGATCCCCGCGCAGTTGCCCGAGAGCTTGCTGAGCAGGCACTGACGGCCGGCAATCCGCTGGGGTGGTTTGATCGATTGTATGGACTTGCCGAATCAGGGCAGGCCTCTGTCCCTTGGGCAGATCGGGTGGTGAACCCTAATTTGATTCATCTCTATGAACGGTTCAAGGACAGGCTGCCATGTTCTACTGCCCTGGTTGTTGGCTGCGGTCTTGGCGATGATGCTGAGTATTTTGCTGCGCAGAATTTCAAGGTCACGGCTTTTGACATTTCTGTCACGGCCATTAGTCAATGTTGCAGGCGATTTCCCAACACCACGGTAGCTTACCGGACTGAAAATCTTTTTGAAATGCCAGCAAACTGGGAAAATGGTTTTGACCTGGTTATCGAGTCTTATACCCTCCAGGTACTGCCCCAAACCATGCGCAACGAGGCAATCAGAAACATCTGCCGGACACTCTCACCGGGGGGCTATCTTCTGTTTATTTCCCGGGCTCGTGAAGAATCGGAGCCCCGCGGTACCATGCCATGGCCGCTCACTCGTCGGGAGCTCAGAGAGTTCCAGCGCTATGGTCTGCGAGAGATTTACTTCGAAGACTACTATGACCATTCCGAAGATTCAGCTGTCAGGCGTTTTCGGTGCTGTTATCATAAAGCGATTGCATAGTGTTCTTTCAATCGCTCCAGCCCCGCCTGACTCCTCAGGCCAGAGGCCACAGCCCACAGCCAGTAGTATTTTTTAAACGAAAAGGCAATGGCTTAGGTGTTGCCAGGGCCTTCTTTCAAACCACTTGTCCCCCTTTTCTCCGGTAGTCCCTAAAAAATATTTTTTTTTAGCACCGAAAAATCCCAACTTGATGACGGCTCTTTAATATTGACAAGGACAAACGTATTTATTACTACTGGCCAGACAGGTAAAACCGGTAAGACCAATTTTGCGTAGTGGGCATGAGAAACGCAAAGGTCGGTTTGAGAAGGCCAGCAAAAGTAAATTTTAAATAATAAAATCAAATAGTAAACGGAGGCCACTGATGAAGCTATGCTTTAACGCTGGGCCGGAGCCCATGGAGGAATATTTCTCCTTTGCCCATGAAAACGGGTTCCCCTGGATGGAATTGAGCTGCAACAATCCCAATAATTTTCTGGACACATGGAATCCCGAACGTATCGACGGCATAAAGCGACTCAGAGACAAATATGGCCTGCGTTATGGCCTCCATTCAGCTTCCTTTGTTAATGCAGCTGAGATAGAACCAACGGTGCGGGTTGCCGCCAGGCAGCACCTGCTCGATTACGTGCAGCTGGCTCATGATCTGGAGGCAGAATATATCGTCCTGCACTTCGGCTACCACTTCAGCTTGTTCATGGACGAGGTATTCCGCTGCCTGGTTGAAACCTACAAGCCGGTTGTCGAACTGGCTGAAAAATACCAACTGCCCATCGGCATCGAAAACATGAACAAGATGCACGAAGACTGCGAGGTTGCCTATCTGGGGGTCACCCCGGAAGAATTAGCCCGGGTGTTTGACGAAATACCCTCAGACTATTTTGGCCTCACCCTCGACATTGCCCACGCCAGTCTGCTGCCCGGCGGAGTTGATCCATTTATCGAGCGCTATTCGGACAGGATTATTTCCACCCATGTCAGTGACAATGATCTGGTTCTGGATCATCACCTTCCCGTGGGCGACGGAAAAATCGATTTCAAGTCGGTATTCAAAAAATTGATAGATATAAAATTCAAGGGAACGCTGAACATCGAGCTGCCGCGCAGCAATAAGGACCGGCTGCTGAGCAAGCAGCGGTTGGAGCCTATTCTCGCAGAACTCGGGGTGCTCGAAGCAGCTTTGAGGCCGTAACCTGTTTTCAACTATAAGTAACTAAACAAAAAAAACAGAGATCCAGATGACCCCTTTCGGAAAAATGCGCCAGGCTCAGTACAGGAGCAAAGGCGCTATTATTGCCGAACAGATACTAGAAAAAATAAAGTCTGGAGAATACCCGTCTGGAAGCAGATTGCCGGCGGAACGGCTTATTGCCGAGCAGATAGGCGTCAGCCGACCGTCGGTCAGAGAGGCCATTAGCGCACTGCATATCGTTGGCATCATAGAACGGCACCCGGGGGACGGCAATTATGTTTCATCCGATCTGGTTATCGATGATCTCTCCCTGCAGGTAACCCGCATCCTTGAGGAAAGCGATAGCCCCTATGAAATCCTGCAGGCCCGCAAGGTGATCGAAACTGGAAGCATCAGGCTGGCCATAAAAGAAGCGCGGGACCAAGATATAGACAGGATCACTTCCATCTGGGAAGAGAAATACATCATCGGCCTGGCCGGAGATTATCGAGCCTATACCAGGCTTGGCAAGAAACTCCACCTGGCGATTGCCGAGGCCACTCAGAACAGCATCATCATCTCGGTGGTCGACCGATTGCTCAATATTACCGGGCAGCCTCTATGGCAAAATATGCGCCGCCTCTACTATGAGAAAGACCATAGGCGGATCGATCAGATGCTGGAAATACATGACAGAATAGTCAGAGCAATCCAGCAGCGCAACTCGCACGAGGCGATACTTGCCCTCGAGGCGGATTTCGATACCGTCATAGAACAACTCTACACCATGAACAGCAAGGAGGACTAGAACAGCGATAAGCGAGACGATGCCAAACGCGTTCAGCTGTGTTCTTTCGCTTTGGCATAGCAATGGCAGGTATGTCGTGATCATAATCTGTCTTATTAAAAACCACGGGAGGAGTAACTGATGAAAAGATTTCTGTTCAACGTTGCAGTGGCGGTTATGGCCATTGGGTTTGTCTGGCAATCGGTATCTTTGGCTGCAGATGACAAATACCCAAACAAACAGATTAACTGGTATATCCATTCCTCAGCGGGCGGGGGGACCGATATCTTTTCGCGCACCGCGGCTCTGCGGCTGCGCAGAGAATTAGGGGTACCAATCGTGATCAGCACCATGAGCGGCGGTTCCGGCGCCCGGATGCTCAACTATCTGATGGAGCAGCCTGCCGATGGGTATACGATCAATACCATCACCAATTCGAACCTGGCCACCATGGCCCGGGGAATGGCCGATGCTACCCGGGACGATCTGATCGGTATCGCCAGAGGATGTTATGACCCTCAATCCCTGGTTATCTCAACGAAGGATGGCGGCACCTATAAGAACATCGAAGAAGTCATGGCCAAGGCCAAGGAAAACCCGGGTGGTGTCAAAATCGGAGTTGCCCACATGGCCAGTATTGATCATGTCGCGGCCCACGAACTTGGCAAGGCCGCGGGAGTTAAATTCGAATTCGTACCGTTTGATGGCGGTGGCGAGATTATTGTAGCGCTGCTCGGCGGCGTCATTGATATGGGCGTGCTGAACCCCAGTGAATTCATGGGCCAGTATGAGGCCGGCAATGTGAAACCGGCAGTATTTTTGGTCAGTGAACGTTTAAAAGATTTTCCGGACACCCCGACGGCAAAAGAGCTGGGCTATGATGTTGAAGCAGCAACCTGGCGCGGCGTTGTCGTTAAGAAAGGAACTCCGGATGAAATCGTGCAAATCCTGCGGGATGCCTTTGCCAAGAGCATGGAGCACAAGATCTACCAGAGCTATCTTGAAGACAACTCCATGGGACCGGAAAGTGTCTTGATCGGTGCTGATTGGGATGCGTTTCTGGATCAAAAATGGCCCATCTGGCAGGCTGCCATGACTGAGCTGGGGTACATAAAAAAATAGCAGATCTGCAGGGCAGGGATCTGGCTGGTAACGGGTCCCTGCCTGACCGGCAGGTTTGTGTCAATAGGGCAATCGAGATTGTAGCGCTGGACTGACTTTACTACAAGGCAATAGAGGATAACATCTTGAATAAAGATTTGCGTATGGCCATCGTATTGATGGTAATATTCATGGTCCTTTACGGGATAAGTTTTACGTTCCAGAGTTCAGGCGTGATGCTCACCCATACCACGGCTGCTTTTTTCCCGCGCGTGGTGCTGCTGGTAGCCATGTTCCTCACTCTGATAATGATCGTCCAGAGCATCCGCAATGGACCGGACAAGGCTGAAGAGAAGATGGAGAAGGCGGCCTTCAAGCGGGTAGTCATGTCGATGGCTTGTGCGGTCGGTCTTGGTATTGGTACTGCCTATCTTGGCACCCTGGTCTCGATAGCCCTCTTTATCGTCGCCATCATGCTGGTGTGGGGAGTCAGGAGCATTCGGGCGATGGTTCTTACCGCTGTATTGACCCCTATTATGATTTATCTGATCTTCAATAAAATTCTCCTGGTGCAGTTACCCTCAGGAATCCTCATATAACGGAGCTGAACAGATGGACCAACTCTTGATTGGGTTCATGACCATCATGGAACCGATGAACTTTCTGGCTGTGTTTGTCGGCGTGCTGGGCGGGATGATTATTGGCGCCATGCCGGGATTGACGGCCCCCATGGGAGTTGCTCTTCTTATTCCGTTTACTTACAGTATGCAGCCCGTTCCCGCGATCACCATGCTGGTAAGTCTATACTGCGGGGCAACCTTTGGCGGATCGATTGCGGCTATTCTTGTGCATGCTCCGGGAACACCGGCGGCGGCAGCGACTACCTTCGACGGTTATCCGCTGGCGCAGAAAGGGCAGGCCGGCAAAGCACTGGGTATGGCTTGCATCAGTTCCGCTATCGGTGGACTGTTCAGCGTGGTTGTGCTTATCCTGCTGGCGCCGGTTCTGGCCGAAATAGCGATCAAGTTCGGGCCGCCGGAATATTTTGCGCTGGCGATTTTCGGCCTCAGCATGATCAGCAGTCTCGGTTCGAAATCGGTTGTAAAAAACCTCCTGGGAGGCACCATAGGGGTGTTCATTGCCTGTGTCGGCATGGATAGCATCTCCGGATTCACCCGCTATGATTTTGGCATCACGCACCTGATGGACGGCATCAGTTTTATTCCAGTTATGATCGGGCTTTTTGCGGCAACGGAAGTTTTTCGGCAGGCCGAGAAGGGCATTCGCAAAGTCGTAATCGATAGAAAGATTTCGGGTCTGCTGCCAAGCTGGAAAGATATTAAATCAGTCAAGACAACCTTGATACGGTCATCTTTGATCGGCACGTTCATCGGGATCCTGCCAGCCGAAGGCGGCACGGTAGCCTCATTTATCGGCTATAACGAGGCCAAGCGCTTTTCCAAAAACCCGGAGAAATTTGGCACCGGCTGCCTGGAAGGCGTTGCCGCCCCGGAATGCGCCAACAACGCTGCCACCGGCGGAGCGATGATCCCGACCATGGCGCTCGGCATACCGGGCAGCGGCACCACCGCGGTAATTCTCGGTGCTTTGCTGATCCATGGCATGCGGCCGGGTCCACTGCTTTTTATCCAGCACGTCGATGTGGTGTACGCTGTTTTCATAGGGATGTTTCTGGCTAACCTGATGTTTTTGGGGCTTGGTCTCGGTGGTGCAAAGATATTCTCACAAATTCTCCGTGTGCCAAATTACGTGCTCAGTCCAATAATTCTGGTGCTCTGTGTGGTCGGCACCTATGCCCTGCATAACAACATGGCCGATGTCTGGATCATGCTCATCTGCGGCCTCATAGGCTACAAGATGAAAGCCTACGGTTTTGCCGCAGCCCCTATAGTGCTGGGCCTTGTTCTCGGCGAATT
The DNA here is from genome assembly GCA_963707715.1 of uncultured delta proteobacterium. Classification (GTDB taxonomy): domain Bacteria; phylum Desulfobacterota; class Desulfobulbia; order Desulfobulbales; family Desulfocapsaceae; genus JABDQA01. Next base: position 453,372 of record CAVPRJ010000009.1, on the reverse strand, counting down.
GATCGAGATATCCTTGCGGCGTTCCCTGATCGTGTTCGGCAATAATGCCTTGGTGTTTTTTACCCGGCCGTGGTCGCTGGCTTTCATTATTCTGACCGTTCTCGGGCTCTGCTCTCCGGCTATCAGGTCCTGGTTAGAAAAGCGTGGGACCAAAAAGAAAGAGAGCTAGAAATTCTTCATGAACATCAGCACCCGGGTATACCGCCTGGAACTGACCTTTCCTGATAATATCCAGAGGAGTCCTTTGTGAGAGTCATCGCGGTTCACCTTGATCGCTGCACAGGTTGTAAGACCTGTGAGCTTTATTGTGCAACTGAACGGGGAAGCAACGCCAAAACGCTGCTCCAGGCGGCACAGGAGACCCCGCTTCCCCAGGCGCGGGTTAGGGTCGCGGGCAGTAATGAGGTGCCGGTCGCCCTCCAGTGCAGGCAATGCCTGAAGGCTCCCTGCCTTGACTCCTGCCTGACAGGCGCGCTGCAGCGAGATGCTGAATCGGGTCTTGTCATTATTCAGGAAAGCAGCTGTATCGGTTGCTGGACATGTACCCTGTTCTGTCCTTACGGGGTGATCTTTCCCTGGCCGGAGCGGAAGATAGCTCTGAAATGCGACCGCTGTCTATATATGGAAGTCCCCGTGTGCGTCGATGTCTGCCCGACCGAGGCACTGGCCTTGATCGAACTGGACGACTATGACGAATTCATCGGTCGGAAGCGGGCAATAGCGGTTGCCGAACTCGATGGCAAAACCAGACCCAAAGGTGCACTGCTGCTCGATCTGGCAGGTACCGACGAGCAGCTCATTTAAATATCCTGGAGTTCACGACGATATGGAGACGATTCACCTGAAGACAGTCGACCCGGTCAGCCAGCATCTGCTTCGTTTAGCTGCGCAGCGCGGGATAGAGCTGCCCTGGGAGCGCTATGAACGATTACAGCCCCAGGACGGATTTATGCGGCTGGGACTGAGTTGCCCGTTCGAGTGCATGCATGGTCCATGCAGGATCGATCCGTTCGGACGCGGGCCCGCCGCAGGTATCTGCGGCCTGGGTCGGGACGAGATGGTGGCGGCCATGCTGCTGAGACTCTGCCAGCGCGGTGCTATGGAAGCCCTGAGTGCTGTGCCCTGGTGTAACGGGGAGCAAGGCATAAGGTATTCTGGGAGCCTGGGGAAACTCATTGGGCAGGTACTGTCAGGCAGCGGGCAGAATGAGCTCTCCTGCGCAGAAATCGTGACTGCCAGCGAACAGCTCCAGCGCCCATCGTGTTCTTACGAGGACCTGCTGCTTCAGGCGTTGCGGCTTGGCCTGCTGGTGCTCGGTCTGGTCGAGCAGGCCGGCCAGCCGACAACCGTTGAATCCCTGCCCTGCAGGTCTGGCTACGGCGTCATTGCTGATGGCCGGATCCGCATTGGCTTCGCCGGCCAGCCCCCCGAAGGACTGATTTCCGCATTCCAGGAGGAGGTACAGGGTGCGGAAGCAGCGGTGGCCCTGCTGGCCCTGGGGGAATGGTTGACCCTGAATGATGGCTTCATGCCGATTGGCACCACCTCAGGCGAGTCTGAACTGCTCCTGAGCAGTGGAGCCATTCACCTGCTGGTTGCCGGCCGCGGCACGGATCCTGGAATTGTACAGCTCTGCGGGCGGATGAACATTCCGGTGGTAACCAATGGCAGTGTAGCTGAGATAGCTGACATGGTGAAACGAGCCCGGGATTATGCAGAACAGTCATCACTGCCCGATCCGTTCGCAGATATACCTGCCGGGATTTCCCATGATGTGCTCATGTCTGACCAGGCCTTCTCCAAAATTCTGACCGGCGAGTCTGCGGAAATGGTTGGCCTGGTCGGGGGCTCTGATTCCCCGCATCTGCCCCTTGGGCGTCTTCCTGCTGAACTGGCCTCGAAACTGGGAGGGAACGGCATCAAGCTTGCCGGGTGGGGTGATGCGGCATTGTGGATGGCGAGACAGGGAACTGGAGCCTCTACACCTATGATACTTGAAAACCAACAGGGACCGCTGCTTGCGGTGAAAGGGCTGGCGCAGGCGGGCAGACTCGATGCGCTCAGGGGAATCTGCTTTACCGGAATGCGCCGCTGTCAGGAGTTCAGTCTGGCACTGGGACTTGCCTATATCGGCTGCCGGGTCAGCATAGCCACACCGATTCCGATCCAGGGCAGCCGTGCTGTGATGAACGCTCTGGACCAGATGTTACAGCAGAGCAACGGCCAGCTGTTGCATTTTGATCATCCGGCAACAAGCGACATTTTGTCTGAATGGTTCACCAGGCCGTAGCGGTATATCAGATGCAGAGAACTAACGGAGCGGTCCTGTGGATTGCGTGATTATCGGCGCCGGCGTGGCGGGCATGCAGGCTGCGCTCGAATTTCGCCTCCGGTGGCCTGAAAAAACCGTTACCCTGATCGATACGGAAAAAGATGTCGGTTATTACCGGACATTGCTTCCCCAGTTTATGAACCGGTCCATGCCGGAAAGCAAACTGTTTTTCTGGCGCAACCAGGATGACCCACTGCTTAAGATGATCTGCGGCCTGGCGGTCGAAGGTATTGACCGCGAAAACAGGATGCTGTGGCTGAGCAACAAACAGAAAATTCAATACAGGCGGCTGATCATCGCCTCGGGCGGCAGGCCCATAGTTCCCGCCGTCTGCGCGAGCGATATTAGCGGCATATTCCCGCTGCGCAGTCTGACGACTGCACGGGCAGCCCGTGACTGGCTCCCTGCGCATCCCCAGATAGTCATCCTGGGCGGGGGCCTGGTTGGTGTTAAAACGGCAGCCCATCTGGCCGGGTTCAAGCTCAACGTAACCCTGATAGAAAAAGAGCATCAAATCCTTCCCCAGGCCTTATCCGCCGAAGCATCGCGATTAGTCGAAGCTCACTTGAGCCAGAAAAATATCCGCCTGTTGCTTGGCAGCACCGTGGAAGATATCCAGACGGCCCAAAAAGCCATAAGCGGGGTCCTGGTGAATGGTCAGTGGCTGCCCTGCCAGACGCTTTTGGTGGCAGCGGGATCTGTTCCAGAAGTTGAGTTTCTAAAAGACTCGGAACTCCTGCAGGACTGTTCTCTTGAAGTGACAACTGCCCTGCAAACCAGGGACAAGAACATCTTTGCGGCCGGCGATGCGGTTACCATCGTCGACAGCAGCTCGTTTACCCCCTGGACCTGGCCCCAGGCCGTTGTGCAGGGTAAACTGGCCGCCGCCAATCTTTACGCGCCGGTTGCCTCTTCCTTGAGCTGTCTGTCCCGCGTTAACAGCATGAACCTGCATGGTATTTCTCTTGCGGTTCTCGGGATTCCGGTACCCGGGGCACAGAGGAGTGTGTACGCACCCCCGGAAACGGGGGTCTATCGAGAACTCTTTCATGCGGAAGGCAGGATAGTTGGGGGAGCCTTGATCGGGGATATCTCCAACGCGGGCCGGCTGCACTGGATGATGAATATCGGTAAACGGATTGAAACCGATTTCGACGAGCTGCTTGAACCCCGTATTGACGCGTTCTCCAGGGTTTCGCCAAGTTGTGCCAAATACAACAGGAGGGTGGTTCTGCTGCCTCCCCAGGGAGCCTGATATGATAGTTTTTAAGGATGTGTGCGTGGGTTGCGGGAGATGCCAGCCCTATTGTCCGGCGGGGGCCATATATTTTGAAGATTGCAGGAGCACGGTTGACCAGGAGAGCTGTTTTGAATGCGGCACCTGTTTGCGCAGCGGGGTTTGCCCGGTTGACGCGATTCGTGAGCCGGCCAATGTCTACGAGTACCCTCGCGCCTTGCGCAAATATTTCAGCGACCCGACTTCCACCCATGCGGTCACCGGCATACAGGGCCGGGGGACAGAAGAGTCCAAGACCAATGATGTGACCCTGCGCTGCGGGCCAGGCAAAATAGGCATCGCCATTGAAATAGGTCGTCCTACGCTTGGTATGGGGTTGCGTGACATCCAGAAAATTACCCGTGCCCTGGCCCGTAACGGAATTCACGAAATCGAACCGAACAACCCGATAAACTCCATGATTCTCGATCCTCAAACCGGAGATTTGAAACCGGAGTTGCTCGGTGAGCGGGTTTTGAGCGCCATTATCGAGATGCAGGTAAAAAAGGAGCAGCTCGCAGAAATCCTGCAGGCAATCAAGCAGGTATCGCCTGAGTTGGATTCCGTTTTTACCCTTGATGTGACGACCCTTCTCGAACCGGGTCTAACGATACCTCCCGACATCCTGGCCACCATTGAAGCCGAAGGTTTTGCCTGGCGGCCGAATGCGAAAATCAATATGGGGCTTGGCAGAGTCACTGAATAGGAAAAGATTATGACCCACAGTTTGCACCGCGAAGGATCAAACGAGTCTCTGGACAAGGATTATGTCGTCTTTATCTACCCGGCCAGGGGCTACAACTACAAAGGCTGTGCTCCCAAAGTACGACGCCTGGTGGAAATCGTCTATCAGGTCGGTCCGGCCAACATGATCGCCACCACGCTGAGAAAGAATATGTACAGCGGCGTAAAGCCGGATGACGTGCTGAACAGTATCGAGGAAGGCTGCAGGGTTTTTACCGTTTTCAACAGCAGGAAGAAACTGAAGGAACTGCTCTCGGCTTTCAAGGCTGCGGATGAGGGGATATCCATCGTGGTCAGCGGCCTGATTGATCGGGTCCGGGAAATTGGTGCCGAAGTCGGCCTTGATCCTCATACTATCAACCTGTCTCTGGGCATCCACGGCGGCACCGAACATCTGCCGTCCGCGGAAATACGCCAGTTCACCACGATGTGCGGCCATGCCATGATTGCCCCGAAGCTGGTCGAGGACATTATCCGGCAGGTCAAAACCGGTAAGATTGACACCTGGAACGGCAGCCTGGCCCTGGCCAAACCCTGTGCCTGCGGGATTTACAACCCCTACCGGTCGCAGGAACTGCTTGATAAACTGTCACCGCTTTACACGGTTGCACGCTGGTGATAAAAACAGAATGCGGCAGCAGAACCTTCGCTGCGATTACATGAAATACATTTATCAATAAATCCTCAAGAGGAGCTGAAATGCCTGCAATCGACAAAGAGAAGTGCACCGGCTGTCGAACGTGTCAGACCTATTGTACGGTCGACGCGATCATCTTCGCAGACAAAAAATGCCACATCGACCCCCACTTATGCACCGAATGTTATGTCTGCCTGCGCATGCAGGTCTGTCCGGAAGATGCCATATACGCAGAAGAGCTGGTTGGTTTTTACAAGCAGTTTCAGCATGTTATAAGCGATCCGGTGGAGAACCACGGGGTCACGGGCGTGACAGGCAGGGGAACCGAAGAGGTGAAGACCAACGATGTGTCCGGTCGGGTGAAAAAAGGTTGGATCGGACTTTCCATCGACATGGGCCGCCCCGGCCTGGGGGTCTATCTCAGGGATGCCGAGAAGGTCGCCATGGCCTGTGCCAAGGCAGGTTTCAAACTGGCCCCCCAGGAGGAATCTCCACTGGCTGCTCTGATGCCCGACAGCAGCACAGGCAAGCTGGAAGATGGCTGTCTCGACTACCGGTTGCTGTCCGTGATTATCGAGGGGCGATGCGAGGAGGAGAAGGCAAAAGATGTCTTACGGGCACTTAAAAACGTTGAAAAGGAGGTCGATACCGTATTTTCAGTGGGGCTGATCAGCCGCGTCGACGAAAAAGGCCACTGCAAGGCGCTTGAATTTCTCGATGAACTTGGCATCCCCCAGCCGCATCGGGGAAAAGTAAACCCGGGCATGGGAAAACCTCTATCAAAGGACTAGGCAACAGGAGATACGACATGACTCACTCACTACATCGATCCGGCGATATCGACTCCCAGAAAAAGGATTATGTCTGGTTCATGTACCAGACTAAAGGCATCAACGACGTCAATATCAAACCCAAGGCGCTCGAGTTCATTGCCGTTGCTGAAGCGGTAGGTTCCGAAAACTGGGGAGATGTGAAAACGGGGCCGAAGCTGCGGTATTCCATTGAAGAGATTAAGGATAACATATCAGACAAATCACGTTTGCGCGGTATATTCACGAAGAGAGAACAGGTCGTCGATTTTCTGAAGCAGATCAAAGAGAAGGATCTGGGCATGTCGGTTATCATCTCCGGTGTTCTGTCTGAGGTGATTCCGGCATGCAGGGAAGCAGGGGTCACACCCCACTCGATCAACTACTCGCTTGGGGTATGGGGGAGAAAGGACAAATTGCCCGACGATACTACCCTGGCCATCACCACCATGTGCGGCCACCACATGATCCCGCCTAAGTTCGTCAGCCATGTGATAAGGCGCGTTAAAAAAGGCAAGGTGAGCCCCGAGGAAGGGGCTAAGATGCTTGCTGAATTCTGTTATTGCGGCATCTTTAATCACATCAGGTGTGCTGATATCATCAACAAGAAGGTGGCGGAGGAAGACAAAGGGTAATGGCGCTAACCGAGTTCCGCAACCAGCCGCTGGCAGCTCGTGATTCGGGCAGAGGCCGGAGAATCGGCTTCATCGGTTTTGGCGCTGCAGCTTACGGGCTCAGCAAAGGGCTGAAAACGGAGGGCCCGGTGGAGATCTGGTTTTACGACCCACTGAATGACCACCCCTCCCTGGGGAGCATGATCCGGCAACGTGCCGGGGAAACCGGGGCAGTCTCTGTGATGGATCTGGAGCAGTTGGCTGAAAAAGCCCTGATTATTATCTCCTGCGTAACCGGATCCGTGGCTGTGGAGGTTGCCCGGCAGGCTTCCCCATATCTAAGGCCGCAGCACCTTTATGTGGATGTCAACACAGCATCCCCGGTAACCATGGAGGCGGTGGCTTGCGCAATTAAGAGCAGCGGTGCATCCGCAGTCGATGTGGCAATGATGGGGGCCGTGCCTGCGTTTCTGCACCGGGTCCCATGCCTCGCCTCCGGGAACGGTGCCGAGCTGTTTCAGGAGATGATGCGGCCCTTCAATATGGACATTACCTGCGTTGGAAATTTATTTGGCCAGGCCTCGGCCATCAAGATGTTTCGCAGCATTTTCATGAAGGGCTTTCTCGCTTTGCTCATGGAAATGCTCAGTGCAACGCATCGTTACCGGGTAGACGCAATAGTTCTGGAATCGATCCGCAAGACCATGGAGCAGAACGATTTTCTGGAAACCGTGCGGTTGCAATTGGCTAAGGGCGTTGTCAGTGCGGAACGGATGGGACATGAAATGGAGGCGGTGGTACAAACGCTTACCGACATGGGCCTGCCTTCCCAGATGGCTTCAGCGGCCAGGGAAAAGCTCCAATGGTGCAGTTCTCTGAACCTGGTCGACGAGTTGGGTCACGATCTGCAGGCTGAACTTCCGGAAATTCTCGATGTCCTTGATAGCAAAGCTCGCCGCTGAAAGGAGTTATTCCCTGCTCCTCTGCTTTTTTCTGGGGCATTCGGTATTTCATTTTCTGGGGCAGAGTTTTGCCGTCCTTTTGCCAAGTATTCAGGCTACCTTCCTGCTCTCCCCGATACAGATTGGCACCCTCATTACGGTTCGAGAACTGGCAACGGGACTGATTTCGCTGCCCGGCGGAATGGTCTCGGATTATTTTGCCAACCAGCGGGGTCGACTGCTGACCATTTGCCTGCTGGTTTTCGCCTTCGGATGGCTTATCATCGCAAGCGCTCCGTTCTATGCAATACTCTATCTCGGCATGGTTTGTATTGCCGGGGCCAGTGCCGTCTGGCACCTGCCGTCTCTGGTCGAACTGGGTTCTAGATTCCCGAATAAACGGGGCACCGTGTTCGCCATCCATGGAGCGGGTGGGAGTACGGGAGACATTTTCGGACCGATTGCCACGGGATTGTTGCTCGCTTACTACTCCTGGAGCAATATTCTGACTATTTACTCCGTCCTACCACTGGTTCTCGCACTCTGGACTTATCTATTGTTCAGGAGCCTGCAACAGGGCAGGGTTGAGGAGGTTAAGGAGAAAAAAGCCACGGTTCGGGCCTATTCGAAGGAAAACCTGAAGGTGTCATGGGAGATTCTGAAAACGACAGATATCTGGCTGGTTAACATCGTCGCCGGCCTGAGAAGCATGTGTTTTGCGGTGTTAATCACTTTTTTGCCTTTATTCATGCACGACAGCGGTTTCAGTGCCCGTTCAATCGGTTTTCATTTTGGGATGCTCTGGGCTATAGGGCTGCTGGTCAGCCCCTTTATGGGATATCTTTCTGATCGGTATGGCAGGAAAATAGTACTTATCCCGGCACTTCTATATTCGAGCCTGCTTATCGCCTTCCTGGCCTTTTACGGTCATGGTATAATGTTTACTATCTTGCTAATATTACTGGGTTTCAGCATCAGAAGCGATTATTCTCTTATAAATGCCGCAATTATGGACATTGTCAAAGGCAGGGTCGAAAATACGATGCTCGGCATCCTTTCATTCAGCCGCTGTTTGATGGCAGCCATCGCGCCAGTAATTGCCGGCACCTTGTATCAATACTATGGAATGAAAGCCACCTTGCTTTTTGTAAGTATCCTTTTCCTTTCAGCAGGAATAATATTTTCTTTTGCAAAGGTAGAAGGCGGTCAATCGAGCAATACGTGAGTAGGAACATACATCGTAGACTTTGCCTTGGTGTTCCTGGTCGCCTCACCTGCCTGAACCTTATAGCATAAGCCAGGCCTGCTCCAGGCAAGACCGTTTTGCGTTCTGTGATCCTGCCCGAACCGTTACCGGGCACCGAATGCGTCTGCAGGTCTGGACAGCCCTGTTTGAAGAATCCAGCCTGATAGATAGTCCAAGGCTGTCTTGAATTCTTCCCCCGGGGTCGACAGGCTCCTTTACCGGGTGCATGCTTTTTTTATTGAATCGGTCTGGCACTGGTGGTAGATGGAGTTATGTCCGATAACAGCGTATTGGATCAGAAGGCTGCCCGGTGTTACTGATTTCAGTAAAATCATCGGGATAAATGGAATTGAAAAAACATGGTGGAGGAAAAAATGGCTGCAGAACTGTTGCTCGATCAGGACGAATGTATCGGTTGTGAAGCATGCGTAGAAACCTGCCCGTCGGTCTTCGGCTTCGACGGCGAGGAGGAAAAGGCGCATATCCTCGACGATGCCGATATGGGTGAGGACTGCATCGATGAGGCGATCGCCTCATGCCCGTCAGAGTGTATCGAGTGGGATGAGTAATACCCGCAGTATTATCTGCCGAGCGGATGCCGTCGGTTTTCCGCTTGGCAGGTTTGGTTTTGCAGCACCGTCTGAAACGATGATGAGCTTTATGCCTGTTCGTGTATCCGGTGCCTGAGGATGTCTGCCTCAGCCGGCGCCGGGCTCAGTAAATCTTCCGCTTGCCGAAGGTCGAACCGATCACATTGAAGCTGTTTTCAACGATGAACAGCGCGTTCGGATCGATGGTAAAGACCTTCTCCTCCAGCCGTTTGACCTGAAGGTTGTTGGTGATCATCATCAGCATGTTCTTGTCTCTGCCGGAGTAGGCCCCCCGGGCGCCGATCATGGTCGCCCCCTGTTTCATGTCCTGCCAGACCTTGTCTGCGATGTCTTTGCTGAAATCACTGAGGATGTAGACGATCTTGCGCTGATTGAAGAGGGCGAGCACATAATCGAGCGTAATGGCGGCAATGAAAGTCAGAATAAAGGAAGCCACGACCAGGTCGATTTCATAGAGGGTCAGCGCGACGGCGAACAGGCAGCCGTTGAACATGATGGAGAATTTGCCGATGCCGATATTGAATTTCTGATTCAGGATGATTGCCACGATATCGAGCCCGCCGCCTGAACCCAGCGAGCGCAGGACAATGCCGCTGCCGGTCCCGCAGATCACGCCGCCTGCCACGGCTGCATAGAACTGGTCGACGATGTGGAGATTGTAGTGGATCAATTCGGAAGCAAACGTTAAGACCGCCACTGCATAAAGGCTGTAGAGCAGAAAGCGCTTGCTTACCATGAAAATGCCGAGCACCAGCAGGGGCAGGTTGCCGATCAGATAGAGCAGTCCCGGACTCAGGATATCCGTGGTGTAGTAGATCAGTAGTGCTGTGCCATAGATCCCGCCGATAATGAAGTTATGGTGGATCAGGATCGCTTTGGCGCCGAAAGCAAAGATAACCGAGCCAAGGGTGATCAAAAACAGGTTCCAGGCAACCGACTGCAGCAGTTCATGTCGTTTCATAATCAAGTGGCTATGCTGTTGTAGTTATCGGAAAAGAATTCATTGGCGATATCGTTTTCAGGACCGGGTAATAGCTCGAAAAACTATCCGGATCAAGCAAAATCCTCTATCAGGTGAGACGTATCTGATGAATCGAATTCTCTACTGATTACTGTCTCGGATCATTAAAGAAAAACGAGTGCAATTATTTATAATGAAGAATGTACCTTGCAAAATTAGGATTTTCGTTCAAAATCAAGGCGCGAGTGAAAATTTTACCGCAGACATATAAGTAATATTCCGAGGATAAAATTTTTACGTGCAACGCAGAGCTAGGACGAAAAGACAATTTTTCAAGGTAGCCAAGAGTGTGCCAGGAATTTACCAGCTTCACAAGAGATAACCCTGCAGATCGATCAGCAGTGCTGCTGGGGGATCTTCTCAGAGGATATGAGGGGCGAGGGGTGCGCTGCTTAGCAGACGGGAGCTGGGTTCTCAGGATTGATGGATAATCAGTATTGTAACGTATTCTTCTCTTTGACGAACTTGCGTAGATCCTCGATATTGCGTTCGGTGTGGTCGACGATTTTCTCGAGCTTGCCTCGAAAAGAGTCCTCCCGGCCGAGCATCTTGCCCGCCTGATCCAGCAGCTTCTTGCCCTGTACGAGATAGTCTTCCACCTCCTGTAGCAAGCGCCGTCTTTTCCGATGTTTCTCCTGTTCTCCGTCGACGAATGGTATGAGTCGCTGGATCGAGCGCTCGACCAGGGCATCCCGGGAAATCCCATGCGCCTCTGAGACTGTATCGAGGGTGGTGAGGGCCTTGCGGCTCAGCACGAAGGTCTTCTGTCGGCGCGGGACCTGGTGTTTGGGTGATTGCACTTCCCGGGCGATCTGGTCGAGAATGTCGCGGTCTTCGACCAACTGGTCGATCAGCGATTTCTGCTTTACCCCGAGATGAACCGCTGCCACCTTGAGCAGGTCTATCATCTGATCGGGCAAACGAAAGGTTGCCCGTACCGACTGCTTGCCTCTGAGTTGCCCTGCATTGAGTTGAGTCGCCTTCGGTTCGTCATGGTGCGGATCTGTCATGGATCACCTCCTGTGCTCTTATAATAAATCCATTTTATTACTATTTCAATTAAATAATTAAAAGTAATTTAAGTATAAAAATATTTATAAAACAATATTTGACAAATGTTGTTTAGTAATTATTTGTCTGGTAAACAGCCCTTAAGGTGAGTGTCGATCTTGAGAACTGAGCATGCTCTGTTCGGAACAGGCAACAAGCACAAATGGAGGTACGCCATGTTTACAAGAATGAGTGATATTGACAGAATGTTTGAGGCAATGGGGCTTCTGCGGGGGCGGTTGGGCCATGTCTTCGAGGACTTTGACCGTTCATTCGACCAGCACCCCGGTTGGCTGGCGGGAGGCAATTACCCACGCACGAATCTGGCGGACAGGGGGGAGTTTCTTGAACTGATTGCCGAAGTGCCGGGACTCTCCAAAGACGACATCAACGTCAAGATTCAGGGAAATTACCTTGAGATCAGCGGGACCAGGAACGTACCTGTTCCCGAAGGGTACCAGGTGCATCGCAGCGAGAGAGCTTCAGCTAGTTTCACCAGAAGCCTGACCCTGCCGGCCGATGTGGATTCCGAAAAGGTTACCGCATCGCTCAAGGATGGTATTCTGGAGCTGCGCATGCCCAAATCCGAGGCTGCCAAGCCGCGCCAGATATCGATCAAATGATCACGGTGCCTGAAATTTCATCCGCGAAGATAAGGAGGGAGTCATGGACGGAAAAGATCTGCTGAAAAAAGAGCAAGGCGGTATCGACTCGACCAGAAATATCAGAAAGATGACGCCGCTGGTAGATATATATGAAAATGACGACGAGATCCTGCTCCATGCCGAGATGCCCGGCGTGAAAAAAGAGGATATAAGTGTCAATATAGACAACGGCAGTCTGACGCTTTCCGGTCTGAGAACGATCGCCCGCGACGGGGCCACCGACTGGGAAGAGTTCGGCGATGTGGAATTCCAGCGGGCCTTCTCAGTGCCGCAGACCATCGATGTAAACAAGGTGCGGGCGGAACTCAAAGACGGCATTCTGGCTCTGCATCTGCCCAAGTCGGAAGCCGCCAAACCCAGGATGGTGGAGATCAAGGCGGGCTAGACGTGGACGAAGATCAATAAGCTTCGACAATTGCGGAGCGGTGAGACAACCCGGAGGCCTGAGGATATCAGCGCCTGCCGGGTTTCTTTTTGGCCGGGTCAGGCGGCTCTTTGCAGCGGGTGATTAATGGTGTGAGCCAGGTTACCAGGCTAGATCGGGGTAAGCCCCGCTTTGTCGTCCTCGAAATGAAGTACTTCGATGAACTCGCCGAGGCTCTTTTCAAGTTCGGCCAATTGGGCCTGGCTGAGTTTCTGCAGGGTGGAATTGAGCTGGCCCTGGGGGGGGGAGGGGGCCTTGAGAAGAATCTGCTTACCGCGCTCGGTAACATAGAGGTGAACCGCCCGCTGGTCCGATTTGCTGCGGTCTCGATAGATAAAACCCGCTTCTTCGATCTTATCGAGCATGTTCGAGCAGGTCGAAGGGTGGATCGACAAGGTTTTGGCCAGTTGCGAGACCTTGATGCCCGGGGTGGTGGCTATTTCATGAATCATCCACAATTTTGAACTGCTCAGGCCGCAGGTTTTTTCAACCCTTTTCGAGTGGGCCTGAACCGCCTTGAACAGAATTCTCATCTGTTGAATGATAGCCTGTTCCTGTTTGATTCTGTCGACCATGCACGGTGATCCTCTGGAGTAGTTCTCCGGCTCCTTAACAGGTCTTATATGCGATTTCGGCAGCTGTTGCTACCTGAATCTATCTCGCTATGGGGTTTTGCCCCGGCCGGGTGCGGGGAAAGCTGGTGACCCGGGAGGTGAGGGGCCGCACCTCCCGGTCTAGAGTGGCTGTGAAGCGTGTTTTAACCTACATAGCGGCACTGCGGGCCGCTTCAAGCCAACCGTCCCAGGTTGCCTTGTTGGCGGCAATCCATTCATCGGCATGGCGTTCGATGTCTTTCTGGCTTTTCTCGCCTTCGTTCATCCTGGTGTTCTGCTCGTTGATATCTGCGAGCGGCAGAGTGAATTCCTCAAAAAATTTCTTGGCGGCAGGATTTTTTTCCAAAAACTTCTTGTTTGCCACGATCTGGATATCAGAAACGACAAAGCCGAGCTTAACCGGATCGCTAACCCCGCCTTCGATACCACTTACTTCCATACGGTCCTTGCCCGCCATCTGGGAATCTTTGGGCATGGTTTCAGGTACGTTGATCCACATCACGTCTTTGCCGGGCTTGAGCTTGAATATCGTCCAGTTAGGAGCCCAGGTATAGAAAAATATCGGCTCACCGGCCTTATACCCGGCCAGCGCAGAGGCCATGCCAGCCTCGTAGGAGGCCTTCACCGGATTAATGTGATCCTTGAGATCGTAGACCTTCATGTGGTGGGCAATGACCGTCTCACAGCCCCAGCCGGGGGGACAGGCAGTCAGGTCGGCTTTACCGTCACCGGTTTTATCAAAGGCCTTTTTGACTTCGTCGCGTTTGAAGTCGTCCAGCGACTTGATATTGAATTTCTCTACGTCGGCCTTGGAAACGAGATACCCTTGCAGACCGCCCGCCTTGACGACGTAGCCGACCTTTTCAGCCTTGTCGTAGAAGCCTTTGGGCAACTGGCCGTCGTGGTTCGGGAACCAGCCGTTGGTCCAGTAATCGACGTCGCCCAGTGCGACAGATTTATAGAAGATCGGGTTCTGCAGATCCTTGGGGTCCTGTACGTCATAGCCAAGCTCGCCAAGCGCCTGGCGAACCAATGCCTCCTGGAAGAAACCGGTGTTCCAGGTCGCACGGGCCGGCTTAACTGTTACCCCCTTGCCCGGCATATGCTGGTCGGCCTGAATTAAACCGGCTCCGCAAATGATGATTGAAATACAAAATGCTGTCAGTAGTAACTTCTTGAACATGAAAAATCCTCCTTGGTTATTTTTTTCGTGCACCCATGGATTGGGTGATTCTATCCAGTACAATAGCCATCAGCACGATGGCCAGTCCTCCTATGGTTGCCAGACCGATATCGAGGGTATTGAGCCCGAGTACGACCGGGGCGCCGAGACCGCCGGCGCCGATAAGTGCGGCAATGACGACCATGGAAAGCGCCATCATGATCGTCTGATTTAAACCGGCCATGATGGTCGGCAGCGCCAGCGGTATCTGCACTTTGACAAGTACCTGCCAGCTTGTTGCCCCAAAGGCCAGGGCTGCTTCGACCAGTTCCGGATGCACCTGGCGAATGCCGAGGCTGGTCAGACGGATAATCGGCGGCAGCGCGAAGACGATGGTGGCCAGGACACCGGCCACGTTGCCGATCGAGAAAAGCATCACGATCGGGACCAGGTAGACGAAAGCCGGGGTGGTCTGCATGGCGTCGAGCACCGGCCGCAGAGAAGCCTCGAAGCGATCGCTGCGACCCGCCATGATGCCCAGTGGGATACCCACAACGGTGCAGAAAACCACCGAACAGAAGACCATCGCCAAAGTGATCATGGTTTCTTCCCAGAGACCGAGCAGCCCGATGAGCACCAGCGTGCCGATTGTGAAGCCGCCGAGCTTGAGGCCGGATACGCGCCAGGCGATCAGGGCAAGCACCGCGATAATGAGCAGCGGCGGGGTGGCCACCAGACCGTTCTGGATACTCATCAGAGTGACTTCGACCGGCCACTTGATCCCCTGAAAAAACCAGCGGTATCCTTCGACCAGCCAATCGATAAAGGCGGTGATCCAGGTGTCGAGCGGGATTACCTTATCTTCGAAACTGAGCATGAATAACTCCGATTAGATGAAGAATTATGAGTCAAAATGAGTGCCGCTGTCGGCTCGATGCAGGGTACGCAGAAAACGGTTTTTGGAGACAACCCCGCGATAGACGTTGTTTTCATCGATTACCGGAATCGGCCAGGCCCGGGAGGCGACTTCGGGAAGAAAATCCTGCATACTATCGTCCACCCGTGCGGCTTTGACGTCATTGATGAAGGCCGCGTCGATCTTGGCGGCGCCCTTGTCAATGGCTGCGTGCAGCGAGTCGGTGGAGACGATGCCGTAGAAGCGGTGCTGTGAATCGAGGACGTAGGCAAATTCCATATCCCGATTGTTGAGCATCTCCAGGGTCGCTCGGATGCTGCCTTGCGGGGTATGCCAGATAACCGTGGGTTGGGAGTCGCGGGCGATATCGCCGGCCTGGATAACGCCGGTCGGATCGACGCCGCGGAAAAACGCCTGCACATAGTCATCGGCTGGATTCGTCAGAATTTCCTCCGGCGTGCCTACCTGGACCACCCGGCCGCCCTCCATCACCGCGATCCGGTCGCCGATGCGCAAGGCCTCGTCAAGATCATGGGAGATAAAGACGATGGTCCGCTCATTCTGGTCCTGAAGCTTGAGCAGTTCATCCTGCATTTCCGTTCGAATAAGCGGGTCAAGCGCCGAGAAGGCCTCATCCATCAGCAGGATATCGGGATCCACCGCCAGTCCCCGGGCCAGTCCGACCCGCTGCTGCATGCCGCCGCTCAACTCCCTGGGATAGGCATTCTCCCAGCCTTTCAACCCCACTTGCTCCAGAGCGTCCATGGACCGGGCGTGGCGCTGCTGCTTGGAGACGCCGGCCAGTTCGAGGCCGAAGGCGACATTGTTGATGACGCTCTGATGGGGCATCAGCGCAAAAGACTGAAAGACCATGCTGGTTTTGCTTCGGCGAAAATCGACCAACTGGTCCCGATTCATCTTCAGCACATCCTCACCGTCTACGATAACCTCGCCTGCGGTGGGCTCGATCAATCGGTTCAGCATCCGAACCAGAGTAGACTTGCCGGAGCCTGACAGTCCCATGACCACGAAGACTTCGCCGCGCTGCACGTCGAAACTGGCATCCTGGACGCCGACGGTCATCGAGGTCTGGTCGTAGATTTCTTCCTTGTTCAGTCCCTGCTGCAGAAGATCGAGCGCCTGGCGGGGCTGGGGGCCGAATATCTTGTAAAGGTTCTTTATGCTTATCTGTGCCATACCATTCCGTTGTTCTGGTTCGACTGATTCAACGACATTTTAAAATAAGGGGGGCGAGCAGAAGCGGGAATGTCTGAGGCCCGAGAACTGCGTCCGGCATTGACAGGGGCAGCCCTGTTTTCCGGCAAACTGTATTGGCCAATATTATATTGCATAAAACTATATTGTGCAATAACATGATCGAACGTTCTCTGGGCAGAATTCAGGCAGAGTCCTGGAAGAACGACCACCTCAGACTGTGCACACCCCTGCCCCGTATATCTCTAAATCTTTGTCTATCTAAAAGTTGCAGTAAAATAACTGCCAATGGTATGATTAAATCGAGCCGTTATCCTGCAGGAGATGGCGACTAACAACAGGTGAAAAGTTTTTATGCAGCAGGGTCTCTACATTCAACTCTTCAGCGTTCACGGGCTGATTCGCTCGGAGTCCCCCGAGCTGGGCCGTGATGCCGACACCGGCGGCCAGGTCAAATATGTGCTGGAACTGGCCCGGGCCCTGGGTGAACGCGATCAGGTCGCCCAGGTTGATCTGGTGACCCGGCTGATAGACGACAAGGCGGTAGCCGAAGACTACAGCCAACCCATCGAGCAGATTTCGGACAAAGTCCGTATCGTGCGCATGCAGTTCGGCGGCAAAAAGTACATCAGAAAGGAGCTGCTCTGGCCGCACCTGGAAGAGTTCATCGCCCGGATGATTCGATTTATCAAATCTCAGCCGCGGACCCCGGATGTGTTTCACGGCCACTATGCCGATGCGGGCTATATTGCGATGGGTCTGGCCGACGCCTTTGACGCGCACTTTATCTTCACCGGTCATTCGCTGGGCAGAAGCAAGAAGGAAAAACTCCTCGGGGAAGGGCTCAGCGAAAACAAAATAAACAGCCAGTACAAGATGGCGACCCGGATCGAGGTTGAGGAAAAAATCATCAACCGGGCCGAACTGATTATCACCTCGACCAGGCAGGAAATCGATGAGCAGTATGGCCTCTACGACAACGGCGGGCACGATCGCTTTGCCGTGATCCCGCCCGGTATCGACCTGGATACTTTCTATCCTTTTTATGACACGCAGCTCGACAGCGAGCTGCTCAGCGAAGAAATCAAGCAAATCCGCGTAACCTTGCTCAGAGAACTGCACCGCTTCTGGGTCAACCCCGACAAACCCTTTATTCTGGCGCTGTGCCGGCCCGATCACCGCAAGAATATCGGCGGCCTGATCGAGGCGTACGGCACCAGCCCTGAGCTGCAGGCCATCGCCAACCTGGCCATCTTTGCAGGCATTCGCCGCGACATCACCACCATGGAAGAAAACGAGCGCCAGGTGCTCACCGATATGCTGCTGCAGATGGATCATTACGATCTTTACGGCAAGTTGGCGATTCCCAAAAAGCATGATTTCGCCACCGAGGTCCCCGAGCTTTACCGGATCTGTGCCGAGAGCCATGGCGTTTTCGTCAACCCGGCGCTGGTGGAGCCTTTCGGCATCACCTTGATCGAGGCCTCGGCCAGCGGTCTGCCGATCGTGGCTACCAACAACGGCGGGCCGGTGGATATCGTGGCAAACTGCGGCAACGGCATTCTGGTCGAAGCCTCGGATCCGCAGGACATTGCCCGGGCGTTGACAACGATCCTGATCGACCAGCAGAAGTGGAGCGATTTTTCCAATAGAGGCATCAACGGGGTGAGAAGCCACTACAGCTGGCAGGCCCATTCGCAGCAGACTTTGCAGCAGCTTGGCCCATTCATTCCCGAGCTTGGCTCACTTACATCTGAAAACGGACAGGAGGGGGAACCACTGCCGGTGCCGTCATTTGGCCGGCGTCTCACCAATGTGCGCTACCTGATGATCACCGATATAGACAATACCCTGGTCGGCGATGAGAAGAGTATGCGGGAGCTTTTTGGTTTTCTACAGGAGCGGCAGGAAGAGATCGCCTGGGGCGTGGCCACCGGCCGGAGCCTCGAGCTGACCCTGGAGGCGATGACCGAGTATGATTTCCCGATGCCGGACATCCTGATCTGTTCGGTCGGCACCGAAATCTATTATGGCCCCAATCTACGCTACGACAAAGGCTGGCAGCAGCATATCTCTTATCAGTGGAAACCCGAAGACATCAAAGCGGCCCTGGCCGACTTCGATTTTCTTGTTTTCCAGGAGGCGGAAGGGCAGCGCAGCCACAAGATCAGCTATTATCTCGATGATCGAAAAAGTAATCGGCTCGAGATAGTTAGGGAGCATCTCAAAGAGATGAAGCTGCGCTGCCAGAGTATCTACTCACACGGCCAGTTTCTCGATATCCTGCCGCTGCGTGCCTCCAAAGGCAAAGCGATCGAATATGTGCGCTATAAGTTCGACTTCTCACCGAGACGCGTGATGGTGGCGGGCGATTCCGGCAACGATGAGGATATGATCGCCGGTGCAACCCGCGGCCTCGTGGTCGGCAACCACAGCGTTGAACTGGAAAACCTGCGCAATAAGCCCAATATCTATTTCAGTGAGGCCGAATACGCCGCCGGGATCATGGACGGCCTGAAACACTACGGCTTTTATTGAGCCGGTCCAATCGTTGCCGCCCGCCGTTTGAACTGAAGGTGGTAATACATCTCCAGGTAGCGGCTCGTTTCCTGGCGCTCCAGATTCGTCGCATATTTCCAGAACCCATAGATGCAAGTTAAGGTCAGCAGTCGCTTGGCATAGCGCTTCCAGGTGTAGCGCTCCTCCACACGTTTTCTGCCGCCTGCTGAAATACGCTGCCAGTGTTCCGGCTCACGAGCACAGCGGGCGAAGAAATCCGCTATCAGCTCGGCAGACTCAGCGCCATGATTGGGATCGATGTGAAAACCTGAGCTACCGTGCTCGATTATCTCGAGCGGGCCTCCGTAGCAGGTTGCAAAGGTCGGCAGGCCGGAGACCATGGCCTCGATGACCGTCAGGCCGAAGGCCTCGAACAGGGCAGGCTGGATGAAGGCGCCGCCTCCATCGGCTACGCAGCGATAGAGTTCGCCGGAGAGTTTCTTGTCGAGTCGCTTGCCGAGCCATCTGACTTTGGTGTCGAGCTGGTAGCGGTCTAACAGCTCGTGCATCTGGCCGATCTGCTCGCGTTCCTCGCTGTCCGAGGACAGCTGAGGGTTGACCGTGCCGCCGATAATCAGCAGGTTGGTGAGCTCCTGGAGGCGCTGGTTCTCACCGTACCAGTGCAGCAGGCCGGTCAGGTTCTTGATATGATCGAGCCGCGCCATTGAAAAGATCAGCGGTTTGTCCCTTTCTGAGAGCAATCCCCTGCTCTGCTCGTCGAGTTCTCCGTAGATCAGCGCCTCGATTTGCGGGTGCAGGTCGGGAAAGCGCTTGGCCGTGTCGGTATAGGAGAAATAGGTAGCTTCGTCCGCCCCGGGCGAGACGATGTTGAATTTGGGATCGAAGATGTCGATGCCGTGGATCACCCGCTGCAGCTGCGGCATGGAAAACGACCCGTAGCTTTCATACTGGCCGACCACATCGCTTGACCCGGCAATCTCCTGGTAGGTGGAGGTGATGATGAAGTCGGCAGCGTTCATCGCAATCAGATCGGCGGTGAACTGACAGGAGAAGTGATACTGATTTTCCATGTTCTGCCAGTACAACGCCGAGAACAGATACTTGGTTTTTTCCAGGGCATGAGCAATGGTGCACAGGGTCACACCCAGGCTCTGGGCCATCAGGTAGGCGGCCAGATTACCGTCGGAGTAGTTGCCGACGATCAGATCCGGTCTTCGGTCGAGGCGGGCCAGAATTTCTTTCTCGGCTTCCCGGCTGAATGTTTCCAGATACGGCCATACCTTAAAACGCGAAATCCACTGCGCAACCACGCTGCCGTCCGGGTTGCGAAAGGGGATCCGGATAATGGAAACATTCTCGGTGCCGTGGACGTGTTCTTCCACTTCGTTGCAGGTGGTGTCCCCGGCCTCGGGGATTAGCCGGGTGATGATCAGGATGCGCGGTTTGATATCGAGTCCCTGGCTGTAGATGCGCTGGGTCATTTCCGTTTCCAGGGCGCGCACCTGATCGAGGATATAGACGACTTGACCGCCGGTGTCAGGCAGGCCCAGTACATTTTCCTGGCCGAAAAAACCGTGCGGAGAGAGCACGGCGATATTGAAGATCATCGGGATCCGGGCCAGGAAGGTTTCCAGATTCTGGTGATCGGGCGCTTCGAGCAGATCGGCCAGCAGGCTCATCATGGTGCGGATATCTTTGAGACTGCGCCCCCAGCCGGGCTCGAATCCCATCGCGCGCAATTGCATCTCAAGATCATCCCACTGCAGTTCAGCACTGCTCTTTTCCAAAAGTTCGAGCCCCAGGCGCAGCGCATTGCGCAGCTCTTTGACGCTGTTGATCTGGGCATTGATCATGAAGGGCCGGTCCTGATAGCCATGCACCTGCAGGAACGAGAAGAGCAGTTCGTCTCCCTTGGCCAGATTGCTTCCCAGCCGGTTTGAAAAGGTGCGGTTCAGAAATTCCACCCCGTGGCCGATGGAACGGGTCTGGTGCATCTTGGGAAAGTCCCGCTCAAACGGAGCAAAATCGATCTCCAGGATGGGCTCATTCAGGCCATTGCCGGAGACCAGTTTTTCCTGGAAGGCGCGATATTCCGAAGTCGAAACTTCCTCGAAAACCATGGTCTCCAGGTGGCAACGCAGATACACCCAATGGGCCACGTTCGGGCGCACGTCTAGATAGAACCAGGGGTCGGCAAGTGCGGCGGCCTGGCTTTTCTTCAGCACGTCGGCCAGTATGGAGGTCCGCAGCGGTAGATGTTTGGGGTGGTCTTCGCAGAATCGGCAGAATAGATCCCAGATATCGCTGCCAAGAATCAGGCTTTTGTTCATGGCCTGGTAGCAACGAAAGAGGTTCTGAACGCCGTCTTGATCTTGTTTGATGCAGGCCTGCAGTTCTTTTAGCATAATAAATCCAGTAATTTTCAGGTTTAGATGTTACGTGGTTCTTCTTCTTTGACAATATTTCACCTGCACCCTGTATGAGGTGACAGAAAGCAGATCATGATATGGTGTCGCCCCGATAAGCTTATGGTCCAGCATTACAGAGAAGATATAGGGCCAAACGGAACGCAGGTCAGAATGGGGGCCTTTATCAGCCTTGAGATCACGCAAGCTGTTTGAGTTTCCTGTCGGAATATGCTATGTCTCGGACCGGAGGTTCTCCTCGCCTGCAATATTCGTCGGTCAACTATAATATGTAACACATTGCTCCGCCCTGTTCAAACGTGAGTCGTTCAGCTTGCGTATTGGGTTTCTGGTAAGCATCGACGGGTAGTGCTGAAATCAAAGCCGGGCCACGCCCATGGTGAATCAGCAGAACGATGATTGGTAAATTGCCCTCACGCCTGGGAGTAAAGCTGTTCCTGCTGCTCACGGCGGTTATCACCGTCTCGATCGTACCGCTGGTCTATATTTCCCTGAAAGCGATCAATGATTACGGAGATAAGGCTTTTGCGGTTCATGAAAAGCAGATTGTCGACCATGCCTTTGCCTATCTGAAAACCATTTCCCATGAGCGGGCACATCGCTATCAGACTTTTTTCGACTCGATCGCCGCCTCGGCGGGACTGCTGGGCAGACGGGCCTCCGAGCTCTATTCAGGTACTGAGTTTTACGCGGAGAATCCCCTGGTGGAACAGCGCTACGCCCGTGACTCCCATAATGGGATATGGGCAAACGCAATCGATGCTCCAGTGGTCAGCATGTATTGGGGAGGGGAGGAAATTGACGAAGCGGTTAACCGAGAACTGCGCTCTCTGACGCATATGACCCCCTTTTTAACCCGGGTTGTAGAACAGCATCCCGAGGTCCTGGCCGCTCATACGATTACGATGAGCGGCATCGGCGTCTACTGCACCTTGAACCCCAAAGCCAAAAAAGCCGTCTACGGGCTGCCTTCTCCGGAGGTCTTCGATCTGCGCGATGGGGAGCCTTTGAGAATATTTACCGACGCTAAACAGATCAAGCCCCAGGTACGCTGGACCAGTGTCTACAAGGATGATGTTATCGAAGGTTTGATGCTTACCGCCAGCGCCCCGGTGATCGATGAGCGGACCGGGGCTTTCAGAGGTATCTCGGGTATCGATGTGCCTCTTGAGACAATTGTCGAAGATATTTTGAACCCGGACAGGGCGGAGTCCGATCAGGATATCCTGTTCAGCTTTCTGCTCGATCAGAGCGGCCGGCTGATCGCCTTTCCGCAACGTTATTTTTCCTCCTTCGGGCTGAAGTTCAACCCGGAACAATTTATCGACTCATCGGACAGCCTCAAGCTCTCGCTGAGCGATTCTTCCAGAGCCAACGTCAGAGAGCTTGCCCAGCTGATTGCCAGGGAAGAAGACAGCCTGACCCAAACCGAAATCGATGGGGTGGTATACTACATCGCTACCAGCAGGATGGGAGAACTCGGCTGGGTCTATGGCATGGTGGTAGACAAAGACCAGCTGTTCAGCTCGGTCAATGAAAGCCGCACTGCCCTGGCAGATGCAGTAAGAAAGCTCGAAGCCGAGGGCATCATCATCTCCAGCCTGACCCTGCTGGCGGCCCTGGCGATAGTCTACATGTCGGTAAAATATCTGATTACCCCGCTGCGTAGTCTGGCAGCCGCCACCAAGCGCGTTGCCGACGGTGATCTTTCGGTGCGCTGCCCGGTTTCAACCAGCGATGAAACCGGGGTGCTGGCTGAATCTTTCAACCGCATGGTCGAGCAGCTCGAGGCCGGCCGAAAGCGGCAGCAGCGCTACGCCGATGCACTCGAATCCGAGGTGGAACAGACCAGCCAGGAATTGACCGACAAGAGGGGCGAGCTCGAGATGACCATCGAGCGGCTCAACCGCGAGGTCGAGCGGCGGCAGATCGTTTCCGAAGCGCTGAGAAACGCCCAGCAGCAGTATTACGAAACGATGGAGGCCACCCAGGCCGGGGTCTACATCGTCACCGAAGGCCGTTTCACCTATGTCAACCAGTCGCTGGCCGATATGCTGGGGACTGGCCAGCACACGCTGATCGGCTCTGATCCGCTCGATTGTATTGTTGCCGAAGATCGTGGTGTGGTCGCCGAAAATATGGCCAGACGATTCAACGGCGAAGAAATTCCCCCGTATCGGATCCAGTGTCTCAGAGAAGACGGCTCAACCTTTTACGGTGAGGTCTGGGCCAAGGTTACCGTCTGGCAGGGTAAGGCGTCGATGGTCGGGACCATAACCGATGTCAGCCTGATCAAGCAGAACGAAGAGAAACTGCAGTTGCGCGAAACCCAGCTCCGGCAGTCCCTGGAAGAAAAAGAGACGCTGCTCAAAGAGATTTATCACCGTACCAAAAACAATATGCTGGTGATCATCTCGATGCTGGAACTGCAGGCCCAGGACGTCAGGGATGAGAAAATCACCGAGGTATTCAAGGAGACCGAAAATCGTATCCGGGCGATGGCGCTGGTGCACGAGAAGCTATACCAGTCGCAGAGTCTTTCCGAAATCGATCTGGGTTCCTACATCCGCGAAGTGGTTATCTCGCTGGTGAACAATATGGCGCCGGGAGGAAAAATCGGCGTACACTTCGACCTGCAGCCCTGCCCGATCAGCATCGACTATGCGGTGCCGCTCGGGTTGGTAATCAACGAGATTGTCACCAACTCGGTCAAGCATGGTTTTCCGGCCCAGCAGACAGGCAGGGTGTTGGTGCGGCTCAGCCTGGAGCAGAACAACACTATTCTGCTCGACGTTGAAGACAACGGCGTCGGGCTGGCCAACGGGATCGATCTGGATTCAGCCACCTCTTTCGGCATGCAGATCGTCAGCTCGCTGATCAGGATGCAGCTCAAAGGCCGGGTCACACTCGACGGCCACAACGGCACCCGCTACCATATACGTTTCGCCAAACCGCAATGGTACGAACGGGTATGAGCATGGAACCTGTCAAGGTGATGGTGGTCGAAGATGAGGTCCTGATCGGGCTGATGCTGGCCAAAAAACTGCGGGGCCATGGGTTCGACGTGGCGGAGGTGGTAACCACCGGGGAAGAGGCGGTTGAGCAGGCCGTCAAGCTCAAGCCTGAAGTCATTTTAATGGATGTCACCCTGGCTGGTCCGATGAACGGCCTGGAGGCGGCGCAGCATATAGAGCGTGAAACCGAGATTCCGATCATTATTTTCACTGGCTACGACGACGGTCTGGTGCGGGAACAGGCACCAGACTTCAAACCGGCGGCCGTGCTGACCAAAATGGAGCCGATGGCCACTATCGTCGCTGCGATTAACCGAGCTGCCGGCCGCTTTTAGATCTGATCAATTTTTCAACAGCAGATAGAGCAGCGCCATGCGGATATAGAGGCCGTTCTGGGCCTGCTCGAAATAGCGGGCCTGGGGGGCATTGTCCACTTCCTTGGGTATCTCGTCGACCCGGGGCAGCGGGTGCATAATGATTGCATCTGCCTTCATATCTCGGACGAGCTCGGGAGTCAGTATGTACTTGCTGGCCGCCGCCTGATAGTCCTCAACGGCATGAAAACGCTCCTTCTGGACGCGGGTCATATAAATGCAGTCCACCTCCCGGACGACCCGGGCCAGGTCGCTTTCTTCGTGCCAGTCCACCTGATACTTATCCAGATAGGCCTTGATATCTCCCTCCATTCTACAGACCGGCGGCGAGACGAAGATCAGTTTGATATTCTCGTACTTGGTCAGCAGATACGACAGTGAACGGGCCGTTCTGCCATAGCGCAGATCCCCGACCAGGGCAATGGTCAGATCGCGCATCCGGGGAAAGGCATCGGCGATGGTATAGACGTCCAGCAGCGCCTGGGTCGGGTGCTGACCGGCTCCGTCGCCGGCGTTGATGATCGGCACCCTGGAGATCTCCGCGGCCCGTACCGCACTGCCGGCCTCGTTGTGACGCATGACGATCACATCGGCGTAGCCGTTCATGATCCGGGTGGAATCGGCCAGACTTTCGCCTTTGGAGGCACTGGAGAATTCGCGCGCGTTTTCGGTGGTGATCACCGAACCGCCCAGTCGCAGCATGGCACTTTCAAAGGAAAATCTGGTTCTGGTCGAGGGCTCGTAGAAAAGCGATGCCATGATCTTGCCGTCCAGAAACTTGGCCAGCCGGCGCTGAGAGCTGAGATCCTGCTTCATCTCATCGGCGGTTTTAAAGACCAGCTCCAGCAGTTCCCGGTCAAACTGCTGGGATTCGACCACGTGCTTCAGATTGAACTCTGGCATAGCTTCTCTCCTGGGGCGTCCCCCGTTGCATTTCCCTGTTGCTTCAGGTTGACTTACGATTTACCAAACAATTTCAACAAGATCGCATTCTGAGCATGCATCCGGTTCTCGGCTTCGTCGAACACGATCGACGAGGCTGACTCGACCACCGAATCGGTGGTTTCCAGGCCGCGTTCCACCGGCAAACAGTGCATGAACAGGCTCTGTTTACCGGTGGCGGCCAGCAGTGCGTCATCGACCTGGAATCCAACGAAGTCGCGTTTGCGCTTCTCAGCCTGATCCTTCTGGCCCATAGAGGCCCAGACATCGGTGTAGACAATGTCCGCGCCTTTGACGGCAGTTTTTGGGTTGTGGCTGATCTCGATTTCGGACAGCCCTGCAGCACGGGCCTGCTGGGCCGTGGCGGCGTCCGGCTGGTAATCTTCGGGGCAGGCGCAGACGAAATGGATCGGCAACCGCCTGGCCATGTGCAGCCAGGAATGGACGATATTGTTGCCGTCGCCCACATAGACGATTTTCAGATCATCCAGATTGCCCCGGTGTTCGAGGATAGTGAACATATCGGCCATGATCTGGCAGGGATGATTGTAATCGGTCAGCCCGTTGACCACGGGTACCGACGAGTATTCGGCCAGTTTCAGGACATGGTCGTGGTCAAAGAGCCTGGCCATGATCACATCGTTGTAGCGGGCGATGACCCGGGCGATGTCCTTGACCGCCTCCCGTTTGCCGATCGATATATCCTGCGGCCCCAGATAAAGGGCGTGGCCGCCCATCCTGAAGAAGCCGGTCTCAAACGAGATGCGGGTTCTGGCGGACGGTTTGGCGAAAATCATCGCCATGGTGTGGTCTTGGAAAGGCTTATAGTCTTCCCGTCGGGCAAAGCGCGCCTTGACTTGCTTTGCCAATGAAAATACCTCCAGGATCTCAGCGGCGCTGAAGTCGGTGATGTGCAGAAAATCACGTTTCAAAACAATCCTCCATGGTGACGATATGCTCCTGTTTGTTTCCCGCTTGCTTAATGGCTACCCTGAAAAATTGGGGTTTCGGTTCAAACTTCGGTTCAGTGCTGGATTGCGCGTAGAAAATTTTCCTGGCAATACGAGCTCGATGGTTGCGGTGAAAGTTTCAGCCGTACCTTGATTCTGAGCCAGACCCTCATCCTGCAAGATAGTCCATTAAGAGCGGATGGCGCTGAGCACATAACTGGTGGAGTGTATAGCACACTATCTCCACCCGCGGCAAATCAAAAGGCTTTGAAAAAAATCCCCGGCCAAGGGGCGGCGGGTCAAAGTTTCAGGTTTCGGCTCTGAGCATCTTGCCAATAATGGTCAGCCGGTCTTCCAGGCCGGGCCCCTCCAGTTTATCGACAGCATCTTCGAGAACTATCGAGTATTTCGATCTGCTGAGGGCACTTTTCCAGACACTCGCCGCACTCTACGCAGGCGGACGCAAAGCCGGCTTCGCCTCCGGTCAGAATACCGCTGGTCCTGGCCGCATAGATGAATTGTGCCTCCTGGCGGTTGCCGAACAGATGCATTTTGTTATAGACCTCGAAGATTGCCGGGATCATAACCCCTTCGGGGCACGGCAGGCAGTAGCCGCAGCCGGTGCAGTTGACCGCCATCAATTGCTTGTATTTCGCGGCCACCTGATCGACGATCTCGCATTCCTTGAGGGTCAGTGAGTTGGGCTCTGCCTGGTCGGCAATGGCCAGGTTCTCGGCAATGTGCTCATCGATGTTCATGCCGGAGAGTACCACGCTAACCTCGGGATGATTCCAGATCCAGCGCAGCGCCCATTCAACCGGGGTGCGTCGCTTTTCGGCCGTTTGCCAGATTGCCTCGATGGCCGGGGGCGGCTCCTTGCTGCCCAGATTACCGCCGCGCAGAGGCTCCATCACAATGATGCCGAGATCCTTTTTGGCTGCGTACTGGAGGCCCTCGAGGCCGGCCTGGTTCTGCCTGTCCAGGTAATTGTACTGGATCTGGCAGAATATCCAGGAGTATGCATCGACGATCCGTTTGAAATCACCGAGCAGGCCGTGAAAGGAAAAACCGACGTTGACAATGCGGCCGTCCTGCAGCGCCCGGTCGAGAAAATCGATCACCCCGAGTTGGTGCAGCCGATCCCAGGAGCCGCCGTTCAGGGCGTGCAGCAGATAGTAGTCGACCTGCCCGGTCTGCAGTTTATTAAGCTGCCTGTCCAGGAAATGATCCATATCCGCACGGCTCTTGATCAGCCAGCTCGGCAGCTTGGTGGCGATGCGCACCCGGTCGCGGTAGCCATCCTGCAGGGCTCGGCCCAGAATCAACTCGCTCTGGCCATTATGGTAGGGCCAGGCTGTATCGCAATAATTCACTCCCTTTTCGATGGCATAGCGGATCTGGGCCACTGCCTTGTCCTCATCGATACCCCCGCCTTCGACCAGCGGCAACCGCATACAGCCATAGCCCAGTATTGACAGTTCATCCCCGGTTTTTGGCATGCAGCGATAGCGCATCTTGGCCTCCTGATAATTGCGGTATATAAAGCGTTACTGGACCAGTCCTGGAGAAACCCAAAGGGCAGGCCTGATCAAATAAATAAGCAGAAAATAAATATGAGCAGAAATGGCGGCTAAAGTAAATCCTAAGTGTGATTTTTCCGCCCACAGGCAAAAAATACACCCGTGAGGCAATGCAGAGAGTCTCGCGACAGCCGACCGTTAGAACTGCAGACAGGTGTAAACGAAGAGGCGAAGAGAAAGCGGGAATTCGCTTGACTCAAAATCAACATCCGCGCTATAAAGTCAATTCATGCCGGAGTGGTGAAACTGGTAGACGCACTGGACTCAAAATCCAGCGGGGGCAACCCCGTGTCGGTTCGATTCCGACCTCCGGCACCATTGAAAACAAAGGGATTCAGCCAATTAGGTTGAGTCTCTTTGCCCATTCTTTTCGGTCATTGTTTTTACCACAATTGATTAAATACATTTGATACCCCTTCTCGGATAGCCCTTTGGGGCCGGCAACAGTGGCGATCTTGCTTATTCCTGAAAGAGTTTCAATCATTATCGCTAACAAAATACCTTGCATTTTTCTGATCCAGCGCCGATGATGTTAGGAGCACCTAACAACACACACGGTGATATCATGGTGAAGATGATATTCTTTATTGCTTTCTTGATTATAGGCGGGATCGTATTCAAGTACTTCGGGAATGTTTTTCACGATTATAGAAGCACCTACAATACCTCGGATGTGGTTAAAATAATCGAGAATATGGAACCTGCTGCTGCGGGCGGCAGGAAGTGATCTATCTGTTTTGACTCAATTTCAGCGTTACCCTGTAAGCTTTGTGCCGGATAATCTGATCACAGACTTGTGCCCTGGTCGCCTGGGCAAATTCTGCCGCCAGAATATGAGGTATCGCTGATAGTCTGGCTCGGCAGCTGGCAACAATTACATACCGGCTCTTTCCGGCCTCTTCTAGCGGATTAGTCGCGCCTCGCCGACCTCCGGCATTACTACAAATTCAAGGGCTGCAGCCGCAAGGCGCAGCCCGCTTTGGCTGTAGCTCCAAGGGGAGGGCTCAGGCACTTTTTTGTTCGTACTGCTTTCTGAATTCTTCTGGTGAAAAACTCACCGGAACGCCTTCGAACGGGGTCATCCGGGTTGATCTTTTGCTCTGGGCATCCTGCATATCCCGCAATACATCGATGCTGGCCAGCAGTCCCTTCGTGTGCCTGGCCAGGCGGATGGACATCCCGGCTATCTGGGCCAGCGCATAAACAAAGTTGACATCATTGATGGTGAACTCCCACGGCTCAGAGGTATAGACCCGCAGGGCTCCCATGGTGGAGCGGTTGACCTGGATCGGCACGGACAGAATTGAAACGATGCCTTCCTTTTTTGCGGCCTCGGGGTATTGCAGCCTGGGGTCGGTGGCCACATCGTAGATGGCGATAGGGCCTTCTTCCAGAGACTGGGCAATAGAGTGCAGCGCACTCAGCGGGCCCTTGTTGAGATACTCGTCACTGAGTCCAAACGAGGCGGCCACTTTCAGCTCATCGGTGGTCTTGTCGAGCAGAAACAAGGCGCAGGCTTTGATGTCCAATGCGGTCTTGATACCCTCAACGGTCATCAGCGCCACTTCCTCGGGCTCTTTGGAATGGGAAATGGTGTTGGCTACCTTCAGAAATGTGTCATAGTTCAGCTGCTCTTTCATGGCGACCTCCTTGGGCGAATGTCTGAGGCTGGTTGCAGTGTTCCGTCACCACCTGGCGGAGGCGGTGCAGACACTGCTGCTGGCAGATCATGGTCGGTGCAAAACTAAGAAAGCCGAACTGCTCCTGGCTGAGGCAACTCGGCTTTCTTGAAAGACCCGTGGCTTTCCGACCCCGTTTTACAACGGGTTTGGCTTTGTCTCTGATTCAGCTGCTTATTATGAAAGAGTAACAAGTGAACCAGGCCTGTCAATGCAACGCAGTGGTACTCGCATGGGTGCATGCGAGTGGCATTAATCAACTATATTGGCTGTAGGCATCCCAGGGGTGGGGTCTAAAAGATAGTCAGGATTTGGTGCCGTCAGTTGCGAGGCGTCCTGCTTTGAGAATTTCGAGGAATGGCTCGAGCTCCAGCGGCCTGCAGAAATAAAATCCCTGGTAGATACTGCATCCATTGTTGTGCAGATAGTGCAGTTCCTGCTCGGTTTCAACGCCTTCGGCGATCACCTCGAGGCCGAGGTTGTGGGCCATCATGATAATGGTATCGACCAGAACGACATTCTGGCCGGCATCTTGGATGTCTTTTACAAAGGTACGATCGATTTTGAGCGTGTTCAACGGCAGGCTTTTGAGGTAGCTCAGCGATGAGTAGCCGGTACCGAAGTCGTCAACAGAGAATTTAACCCCGAACTCCCGCACCTGCATGATCTTTTCAACGATATCCTTACCTGTTGAGATCAGGCTGCCCTCGGTGAGTTCGATGCCCAGATGGTCTGGGTCGGCCCCGGTCTCTTCCAGGGCCTTGCGGATGGTGCTGACGAAGTCCGGTGAAGCAATTTCTTTGCCGCTTATATTGAGAGAAATGATTTGGGCTTTTCGCAGGTAACCGGCATCCTGCCATTGTTTGATATGAGTACAGGTCTGGTGCAGCACCCATTGACCGATGTCCTGCATCAGACCGGTCTCTTCGGCGACACTGAGAAATACTGCTGGCGAGACCCTGCCTCGCACCGGGTGCTGCCAGCGGAGCAGCGCTTCGGCCCCGAGCAGCGTCCCTGAAAAATCAACCTGCGGCTGAAAGTAGCAGCAGAAGCTCCTGCTGCTTCAAAGCCTGCCGCAGCTGGTTGCTGAGGCGCAGTTTTTCATCGGCGGCTTCCTGCATGCTGGGCAGGAAAAAGCTGATCTCATTGCGTCCGGCCGCTTTGGCCCGATACATCGCGGTGTCCGCTTGTTTGAGGATGTCATCGACATCCTTGTCGAGCAGCGGGAACATCGAGATTCCTATACTGACCGTGCTCTGCAGGTCGATGCCGCTGATACGGCAGGGGGAGGAAAGGCACAGGCTCAGGTCCTCGGCGATTTTCCTGACCTTGGCTGCGGCTTGCTCTAGCGCCTGGTCCAGTTCGGTGAGCACCAGGGTGAATTCATCACCGCCCATACGTGAGGCGACGTCCTCTTTCCTGATGAAGTCGAGCAAACGTTTGGAAACAACCTTTAAATATTCATCGCCCACCGAGTGACCCAGGGAATCGTTGATTGTCTTGAAATTGTCCAGATCTAGGTAGAGTAGGGCACCGTAGTGCCCGTGTCGCTGGGCTCGGGATATCTCGCCGGCAAGATGGTCGAGGAATAGCCTCCGGTTCGGCAGACCGGTCAGGGAATCGTAGGAGGCATGGTACTGGATCAGTTCTTCAGATTCCCGTTTATCGGTGAAGTCTTCAACTATTCCGATGCCGCTGGATACACCGCGGTCCGCGTCTTGTATGGTCTTGAAAAAGGCGCGTATAGGGGTTGTTCTGCTGCCGGTCACCGAGGAGTAGTCGCCCTCGTAATAGCCTTCTCCGGTGTTAATGGAGTTTCTGATCGCCTTGAGCATATCTTCGTTGCGGATATTGGTGAGCATATCGAAGCCCACCAGCTTGCCCCTGGTCGAGCCCAGGATCCGCACGAACTCCTCGTTGCAGTCAATGATGATGCCTCGGGCATCGTATTGGAGAATACCGAGTGGTGCATTGCTGAAGATATGACGGTAGCGCTCTTCGCTGATCTTGAGTACCTGTTCCCGTTTGATGCTCTGCAGATGCAGTTCAATGTTTTCCCGGATGTTTTGGTTGATCTTTTTGCCACCGACCACGGTAACAGTCCAGAACAAAAAGACCAGCAGGGCCTCAAGAGCTGATTCGCCAGTGCCAATCAACATGAGCTTGAGGATGAGCGGCAGCAGGATCAATGACAGAAAGCCGATCAGTACCGAGATGCTCGGACACAGCGAGGAAACGCCGCCGGCGGCCATACCGACCATAATCATAAAGAAGACAATCTGATGGGCCTGGCTGTGCTCCGGGAATAACAGGTAAGAGGCTGCACCCCAGCAGATTGCAACGACATAAGTGCCGATAAGAAAGCGCAGATGCCAGCCCTGCGCAGCTGCGTTTTCGGATTGGCTGTTTTTGTATAGAAACAGAAGCCGGACCCTGAGCAGGGAAACAAAAACAAACGTGGACAGCCAGGAAACCAGAATAACCTGATTGATCACCGGCCACAACGATGCAACCAGCAGGGTACTGGCCAGCACCGAGACCACGATCGGCATCAGAGAGTTTTCATAGAGCAGTCGAGTCTGCTCGGCTGCTCTATTATCCGGCGTTCTGTCTAACATGGATTTCAGCTGATCACCGCATTGCGCTTATGCTTGGGTCCCAATCTTCTTCAGCCAAGCTCAATTATGCAAAGATGATGTCATTATAGACTAATCATATATTAATTGCAGAAATCAGGTTGTTTTCCCAAGATAATGGGCATCCTTAACAGCGTGAACATTTATTTCCTGGCCTCCGATACCTTCACCAAATACATCGAAGAGCATGTAATCATCGCTGACTGATTCTATGACGATGCCGGCCGGGAACTCGATAGAACCTTCGAAATCTGTCAGGACAGGCTTGTAAAAGCCTACGCACCCAAATAGGGTGGAGCTGCCCGGAAACCAATCTGTAACCGGTTAAAATATCTGCTCAATTGTGCCGTTTATAAATTTCAGCTCCAGAGGACCCTGCATTGAGGTGACATTTGGTTTTGCCGACACCTCATCCACCAGTGCTTCAGAGACCAGCAGTTCGCCGAGATGCAGGGTGTCGCGTATGCGAACCAGCCGGACTTTGCTGAAATCCTGGATGTTGCAGGTCAGGATCGCCGCCTTGACTGCGTCGAGATCGGTGGGCAGAATCATCGGCAGCCGGGCAACCGAGGTAACGGTGGCGATCAGTGAATTGACGTAGGTCGTTTCCAGATCAGCCGCTTCATAGAGCCGGCGGGTGCAGATATCGGCCTGGCCTACCCCGATCACATTGCCGTGGGATTTCTCGGTGACCGACAGGATAGCCAGTTTGGATATCGTCGGTCCGCCGGTGGCATAAGGAGTTGCATAGCGGCCGGTGATGTTGGGGTCCATCCCGTCCCCGGAAATCTCTTTGCCCATCCGATCCACCACCAGCACATCGATCTGGTCTATGCCGATGGAAGGCATTAAGGATTTTGAGAGTTTAAGCAGCTCCGGCTCACGGGTCATGATGTCGTCGCGATCGACGATCTCGATCTTCGAGACATTCTCTGCCCCGTCCTCGATCACGGCCACACCGAACAATACCGGCAGCTTGGCCAGTTTCATTTCGGTCATGGCGATAATGTGCTCGGCCATCTTGCCGAAACCGAGCTGATGGCATGACTTGGCCCCGATATCGTTGCCCAGCCCGATGGCCAGCATCTTGACCAGGCCGCTTTCATAGGGTGCATGAAAGGCAGTGTGCGTTTTGATCCGGTTAATCACCACGATTCCGTCGGCCTCGGAGGCGATTTTATCCATATAGACCGGCAGCCCGCTGTCAATGGCGCCGATCTCTACCACCTCGACACTGGCCCGGATCGGGCAGCCGACCGCGGCTTCGGTAACGCCGAGCTCCGCCAGCAACTGTGCCTGACCTTCAGCGGTTGCCCGGCCGTGACTGGCCATGCCGGAGACGATAAAGGGCTCGAGCCCGGCCAGCTTCAGGGCCTTGACCACCGAGGCGGTAATCAGCGAGATATCGGCAATCCCCCTGCTGCCCACCGCCACCGCGATCCTGGCCCCCTGTTTGAGGTCCTGCACCCGCGCAAGCGCTGCAATCTGCTCCAGGCATGATGTTTCGATATCGTCGATGGGGTCTACCGTGAAGGTCTGCCGGACTTTATAGACCGGCGGAATTTTGATGTCCTTGATAAGTGCGTTAACTGCTTCCATAGTCTGCCTGCTCTTTGAAGTATGTAATGTCATCAGATAGTTGCCTTGGTTGCCCCGGTACTGATGCCGCCGTCGACCAGCAGCGTCTGCCCGGTCATATAAGCGCTCGCATCCGAGGCCAGAAAGATCACGGTGCCGTCCAGATCGTTGGGCTGGCCGACCCGCTTGAGCGGAATCCGGTCAGTGAGATAGTCGACCCACTCCTGGTTGTCATACAGCACCTTGGTCTGGGCCGTCTTGAACCAGCCGGGGGCGAGGCAGTTGACGGTGATATTGTGCACTCCCCAGTCGTCCGCCAGGCTCATGGTCATCTGCTTAACGCCGCCGCGGCTGGCACAGTAAGGAGTAATCCCGGCATAACCGGCCACGGCGGTGACCGAGCCGATATTGATGATTCTGCCGCAGCCGGCCGGGATCATCTTTTTCGCCACCGCCTGAGCTACGAAAAAGCCGCCGCGCAGATTGGTATTGAGTACCAGGTTCCAGTCTTCCCACTCGACCTCCACCGCCGGTTTGCGTACGTTGCAGCCGGCGTTGTTGACCAGGATGTCAATTCTGCCGTAATGGGCATGGGCGGCCTCGACCATCTCCTGGATGGACTGGTAATCCCGGACGTCGAGCGGCAGCGGCAGCACCCGCCGGCCCAGCCCGTTGATTTCTGCACTGAACTGTTTGAGTGATTCGACGGTCCGGCTGGTTATCACCAGATCGGCACCGGCGCGGGCCAGCGCCCGGGCCAGGTACTGGCCCAGGCCGCGGCTGGCCCCGGTAACGATCGCGACCTTGCCTGATAAATCAAATAATGCCAAGCTCATAATACGCTCCTGTTAAGATATATAAATAACCGCGCTAAGGTGTCAGGATGACTTTCATCAAGCCCTGCTCCTGATTGTGCAGCCGTTCGAACCAGGCTGCCCCTTCGGAAAGCGGTACGACCTGACTGATCAATGCATCGACGTTGACTGTTCCGCGGGCAATCATATCGAGGCATGCCGGATATTCGCCGCATGACGAGCAGGAACCGGTTACCCTGATCTGTCTGGTGACCACTTCCTGCAGCGGGAAGTCAACCGTCGCCGCCAGGTTGCCGACGATGGTCAAAGCGCCGCCCTTGCGCAGTGATGCTATGGCGGTATTGAGCGCCGCACTGTTGCCGACCACTTCCACCGCGATATTGGCGCCGCGCTTATCGGTTAATTTCCGAACTTCTTCGGCAACATCGACTGCATTGGCCAGCAGTCCATGATCGGCGCCGAGTTTACATGGCCAGATCGACTTTGCCCTGTTCCAGATCGACCGCAATGATGGTGCCGCAGCCGGCTGCCCGCAGGGCCTGGATAACAAACAGGCCGACCATGCCGGAGCCGATAACCACCGCCGAGTCATTGAGCGAGACCGGGGTCAGGGCAACCGCGTGAAAGGCGATGGAAACCGGTTCGACCATGGCTGCCTGGGCAAAGGAGAGGCCCTCCGGCAGCCGGTAGAGGATATGCTCGGGCACCGCCACATATTCGGCAAACGCCCCGTGCTGGCGGTATTCAGCCGGTGCGACGCCGAGCACCCTGCGGTTGTCGCACAGATTGATTATGCCCTGCCGGCAGTAGAAGCAGGTGCCGCAATAGATGGTGGAATCGAAGGTGACCCGGTCACCTTCGGAAAAATCGTTGACCCGCTCTCCCCTCTGCACGATGATCCCCGAAGCCTCATGACCCATGATCAGCGGCGGGTGCCGCCGGCCACTGCTGCCGTCCATGCCGTGCACGTCGCTGCCGCAGATGCCGCAGGCCTTGACCTGGACCAGCACTTCGTTTTCGCCGATCTCGGGCTCGGGCATCTCCTTGTAAACCAGCTTGCTGTATTCTTCAAGTACCAGTGCTTTCATTGCTCAACACTCCTTTTCAGGTAGTTATACGTGCTGTGTTTCATTTATTGCGTTGTTGTTTAAATGAATCCGGTCATCCGCGGAACGATCAGGACAATTTCCGGGATGTAGGTGATAATCAGCAGCACCAGAATTTCCATGGCCACAAAGGGTAGGACCTTCAAGGCGATGCTTTCGTAAGATGTCTTGGCGATCGGGGCCGCCGTAAACAGGCAGACGCCAAGTGGCGGGGTGGTCAGGCCGATATTGACATTGACGATCATGATCAGGGCAAAATGCAGCGGATGTATACCGTACTTGACCGCCAGGGGCAGAAGAATGGGTGCCAGCAGAATGATATTGGCGCCGGTCTCCATGATCATCCCCATGAACAGTAGAAAAATATTTACCAGCAGCAAGAAGACGATCTTGTTGGTGGTCAGCGACATCATGATCTGGGCAATCTGGCTGGGAATCTGCTCGATGGTCAGGACCATGCCGAAGAGTTTGGCGGTCGAGATAATCAGTAAAATGACCGAGGAAACCACCGCGCATTCCAGCAGGCTTTCCATAATGTCTTTGAGCGTCAGACTCCGGTAGATGATGATGCCCACCAGAAAGGCATAGCCGCAGGCCAGAGAGGCCGCCTCGGTGGCGGTGAATTTACCGCTCAGTATGCCACCGATGATGATAATCGGCATGATCAGGCCGATAATCGCAGCCTTGGATCTTTTGATAATTTCGGGCCGGGGAATCGACTCTGTGCGGCGGGGATGCTTTTCTTTCAGGGCATAGACCAGGGCCAGCGCCATCAGGCCAAGTCCGATCAGAACACCGGGAACAAAACCCGCCATGAACAGCGCCCCGATGGATTCCCCGGTTATTGTGCCGTAGATCACCATGATGATGCTGGGCGGGATGATCGGCCCGATGATGGATGAAGCGGTGGTCACTGCGGCACTGTAGGCTGCGGAGTAGCCTTCTTTTTTCATTGCCGGGATCAGGATGGAACCGATCGCTGCAGTATCGGCCACGGCGGCCCCGGTGAGTCCGGCAAACAGAATGGAGACAACTATATTGACCTGGGCCAGGGCTCCGGGCAACCTGCCGACCAGGACCTGGACAAAGTTGACCAGGTCTTTGGTGATGCCGGTCCGGTTCATCAACTGTCCGGCTAGAATAAAGAATGGAATGGCAAGCAGCACGAAGCTGTCAACCCCGTTGTAAAGTTGCTGGCCGATGATGGTGATAGGGATATTGGAAAAAAAGATGAAATACATGATCGAACCGATGCCGAATACGAAGGCAATCGGGATTCCCATCGCCATGGTCAAGATAAAAACACAGATGAGTATCGTAAGGGTCATGGTCGTATGCACCGGGCCTTATTGACTGAGCATGAATTTTTCAGGATCATCGTTGGTGAATATGCCGGCACTGTAGAACAGCACATGGATCATCATCATCAGTGCGCCGATCGGTACATGCAGTTTAACGAAGATCACCGAGACAGGAATGATGTCGCCCGTCTGGTCAACGGCCTTGATGGCGGCATCGAGCCCGAACCAGAACATATAGGCCAGGAAAATGAGTACGAGTGCATTGGAGATTTGAATAATTATCTTCAGAACGAGTTGCGAGGGGATGGCCTTTATCAGCGCGGTTATTCCGATGTGGGCCCCGCGTTTCAAGGCAATGGAGGAGCTGATGAAGGCGATCCCGACAAGCAGCCAGCGGGCAAACTCCTCACTCCATGAGGGCGCTCGCCCGGCCATGCGCAGAAACACGCTGGCCAGCACAATAACCGTGACCAAAAATGCATAGAGAATGCTGATCCAGACCGCGACCCGGTTTACCTGATCGCTGGCAAGGCCTAACCAGGATATTATCTTTGTCATGACGATATTCCAGTTACATGAAAGAAAGGAGAAGCCCCGGGGGCTTCTCCTCTGGTTTCAAGCAGGATTAATAACCAAGAGCTTTCTCGGCTTCCTTGACTGCAGCAATAAAGTTATCGACGACTTCGGCGCCGACTTCGCCCTTGAGCCATTCGATAACCGGCGGCTGGGCTTTCTGCTGGAACAACTTAATCTGTTCAACCGTCGGAGCATAGACCTCCATGTTCTCCTGCAGCACGCCCAGACCCAATACCCGGCTCATGAATGCCTCGGCCGCGCGGTCGGCTCGGGCACCATGCAGCCCGGCGATTTTCAGAATGTGCTGATAGTTCTCTGGGAAGCTGTTGAACTTGTCGGCGTTCATGATCAGCATGTTTTCGCTCCAGGTATGCGCATCGAGCGTCAGGTACTTCTGTACTTCATAGAGTTTGCCGACATAGGCGATAACTGAAATGGGATTTTCCTGCCCGTCGATGACGCCGGTCTGCAGAGAGGTATAGACTTCCGGCCAGGCAATCGGAATCGCCTTGGCACCGAGTGCTTCAACCGTTTTAACGAAGACCGGCGACTGCATGACGCGGAATTTAATGCCTTCCATATCTTTGGGTTCGCGCACCGGCCGGATGTTGTTGGTGAAGTTACGCACGCCGTTCTGTCCCATACCGAGGAAGACCAGGTTGGCTTTCTCTTCCATTTTGGCCATCAGGTCTTGCCAAAAAGTGCTGTTGTCGAACAGCCACCAGGCAATTTCATCGGAGGCGAATACATAGGGAATGTTGATGACCTGGAATTCAGGGAAGAACGGGCCCATATTGCCGGTTTCGATACAGAGATCGAGGGTGCCGGTCTTGGTCATTTCGGTCGCTTCCTTGCTGCCGCCCATCTGGCTGGAAGGGAACAGTTCAATCTTGATGGCGCCGTTGGTGGCGGTTTCCACGTAGCTCTTGAAGACCAGGGCATAGGCATGTTCCGGCTCGGGAATCTTGGCCGTGTCGGGCCAGGTTGGGTTATCGGAGTAACCCAGACGCAGGGTCACCGGTTTTTCCGGCGTGGGATTGAGCTTTGCCGCGAACAAGGGAGCACCTGCCAGGCCAGCGACAACGAGTATTGCACATATCAGCGTTAATCTACGATACATTTCCATCTTCCTCCACTCCTGCTGGTTAATAAGTTTGTCGTACTGATTTTAAGAAAATTGCACCTTATAAAACGCTTCTTCAGTAACGGTCATTATAGATAGACATCACCTCCTTGGCTGAAAACTCATCGATTTTCGTTTTTCTCACCAAACATACCGATGGCTATTTTTTCCCCTCGAGCACCTGGATAAAATAATTAGGTGCGCCGATCTGGCCGCCTTTGGAAGCCACCTGCAGACCGTCGAACCGATCATTGTCCGACGAGGTGCGGCACAGCGGCGCTGCCGGGGCAATCGGCATCAGCAGTTCAAGTGAATGGATGTCGAGCTGGCGCAGGGTGTAGCTGCAGGTGTCGCCGCCGGCCACGCAAACCCGCGACAGGCCGGTTTCCTCGAGCAGTGCACGCAGGATCAAGCCCTGCTGTCTGCCGATCAGCTTGCCGGTTTCGCTCTGGTCAATGCCGAGTTCGCGCACCCGTTGCCTGGTCTTTTCGATTATCGGATCATCGGGGCCGATGGTGGCTGAGATAACGATATTGTTGCCGGCCCGGAGTTGGGCCAGTGACTCGGAGATCGCCCGCTTGCGCTCTTCTTCTGCGGCAGCCGCATCGACCAGCTTGTCGGTGTTGAGCTCGATGCTTCCAAAACCCTGGGCCAATGCGTAGGTGATCTGTTCGGCGGTGTTGGCTGCGGCGCTGCCCGACATTACGATCAACCGCTCCACCGGGCCTGCATCGGGAAATGCTGCCGGTTCATCGACGATGCCCTCCGCCCGCCAATAGCGCGCCAGCGCATATTCAAAACCGGAGGAGCCCAGTGCAAAGATTTTGGCATGTTCCGAATTGGAGTGCAGCAGGGAGCCGATTTTCATCAGGTGCTCATCGTCGAGGGTGTCGAATAAGATGATCTCGTTGCCTTCTGCCACGTAGTCGTCGAGTCGTGTGGAAAGTGCTTCGGCTGATTCACTGAGATGGAGCAGATCGATGAGCTTGACTTTTTTGACGGACTGCGCGCCGAAATGCACCCGCAGGTCTCCTTCACCCATAGGGGTGATCGGGTGCTTGCTCATCACCGGGTGGCGGTCCAGCCGGTAGCGCTGATCCCCGTAAACCGTGAAGTGATTGCCGAAGACAATGTAGCGGCCCAGAATCGGCACACCCTGGACGATGACGCCGTAGTCGGGATTGACGACTTCAAAGGCGATATCGGCGGCATGGCCGATGCTGCCGATGGCGGGGGAGGAATCGAAGGTGGCGCAGACCTTGTAATGCATCAGCCGTGGGTTCAGGCTGTTCAGCAGGGCAAGCTGGCCGGGAAGCTCATCGTCCATCTGGGCGGGCGTCATGGTTCTGCTGACGCCTGAGATGCCGACCGCCTGGAGGTCGGGGAGTTTTTCCTGGAGCAGCTCCTGGGTCGGGTGGCCGAGAAACAGCGCCGTTTTCACGCCGTTTATGGTCAAGGCCTCCATCGCGTCGGCCGAGCCAGTAAAATCGTCGCCGTAAAAGGCCAGCAGAAGTGGATTCATCATCTTGTCTTTTTTAGTTTTTCCAGGTTCTGCCGAGTGCCTGATCGATCTGGTGGCACTGGGCTTCAGTCAGGCATGCTCCTTTGTTGCCGGTAGCAACAGTGATCTGGCAGCATTGTTCGATCTCCTCGACCATGCCCACGGTCTCGGCCATATCGGTGCCGGCCACCAGCAGCCCGTGCTGGCGCAGCAAAATGGCGTGATAATCCGCTGCCAGGGCTTCCACCGCTTCGTGCAGGGAGTGGGCGCCGGAAGGGTGGTAGGGGATCAGCGGTACTCGGCCGGCCCGCACGTAGAAGGCAGCGGTAAAGGGCGGGATAGCATTGGTCGGGGCGCCTTCGAGCATCGCCGAGAGGGTGATCGCATAGGTCGGGTGGGCATGGATGACCGCCCCGGCAGACGGCCTGGCTCGATACATCGCCAGGTGCATGCCCATCTCTTTTGACGGCGCGGTGCCGGCCAACACCTTTCCATCGAGGTCTACTCTGACCACCTGATCTTTTTTCAGCGAGCCGAGTTCGGCGCCGGTCTGGCTGATCAGGATGTGCTCGCCGTCCCGGACACTGGTGTTGCCGCCGGTGGCATGCAGCAGTTTGCGCTCATAGAGGACTCTGCTGTAGTTAATCAAGGTTTGCCTTCTTTCATCTGTGGTCATGTTCTTTGCTCCTGTCTGGTGTCTCAGGATTTCTGGATATAGGATTGCGCTTTGTTGTGATCGAGCTCGGCCTCTCTGATGCTGTCGATGGTGTTCTGGATATGTTCCTGCAGGATGGCTGCAGCTTTCTGCTGAGCACCTGTCCGTATCGCCTCGAAGATCCGCCGGTGATACATCAGGCCACCCTGGTTGCCCAGTGCCACCACCACGTCTTCCATCGATTTGCGGAACAGGTCCGCAAGGATCTGATTGACCTTGATGATCAGCGAATTCCCCGAGATCAGACAGAGTTTTCGGTGGAAGGCGAGATCGAGTTCGGTGATCCGGCCGATCTGTGT
This sequence comes from uncultured delta proteobacterium, assembly GCA_963707715.1. Classification (GTDB taxonomy): domain Bacteria; phylum Desulfobacterota; class Desulfobulbia; order Desulfobulbales; family Desulfocapsaceae; genus JABDQA01. Next base: position 411,960 of record CAVPRJ010000009.1, on the reverse strand, counting down.
TGCGGCGGTCTGCTCCAATTCATGCACGTTGTGTTCGAGATAGCCCAGGTCGTCATCGTTGAGGTTTTTGAAGATCAGCGGCACGATGCCCACCTCGAGGATTTTTCTGAACTCGAGAACCTCGAGAATGGATTTCTTGTCAAGGCCGATAATGGGCACCAGGATGTCCATGTTCATGTCGAGGGACACATCCACGACAAAGGTGCCTTCTCCCTGCCTTGAAACCAGAAAACCCTGGGCGATCAGCGATTTCAGCGCGGTGCGCACGGAGACCCGGCTGACCCCGGTCATCCGGCAGAGCTCGGCCTCGGACGGGATCTTCTCTCCGGCCTGCCAGTGACCGTTCAGGAGAAGCGTTTTGAGCTGCTCGTAGACCTGGGCGTGTATTTTTTCGCTTTTTATGTTTTTGATCGGATCAATACGCAATCAGTAGCTCCTGGGACAAGCGGGGTTAATCAGGGCGAGCATGGACAGGCGGTGCGGCACAACGGGCAACCTCCGCCTGCTCAAGGGCCATATGTGTTTGATGGGTCTCAATATGCGGTAACGCCGCCGTCCACCGGCAGGGCCACCCCGTTGATGAAGCTGGCTTCATCCGAGGCCAGATAGAGTGCTGCCGAGGCGATATCGTGCAGGCCGGCCATGCGGCCCAGCGGCACCTCGCCCAACCGCTCCTCGCGCCACTTTGGATCCTTGAGCATTTCCTGCACCATCGGTGTGTCGGCGGTGCTCGGGTTGATCGAGTTGCAGCGGATGTTGAATTTACCGTAGCGTGAGGCGATGGCCTTGGTCAGCGTGGTCAGCGCGCCTTTTGCGGTGGTGTAGGCCTCGGGGGTATAGCGGTGGCCGATCAGCCCGCAGACCGAGGACATATTAATGATGGAACCGCCGCCGATTCTCTTCATCACCGGCAGCACATGCTTGATACCCAGAAAGGGTCCCTTGATATTGACCCGGTACATCTGATCGAGTTCGTCCGAACTCATTTCTTCGATGACTTTACGGATATTGATGCCGGCATTGTTGACCAGGATGTCTATGCCGCCCGCTTCCGTTTCGATCCGATTGCACACCTGGCGCCAGTTATCGTCATCGCCGACATCGAGGTGGATGAAAAACGCCTGTGCACCGCTGCCGCTCAACGCTGCCGCGGTCGCTGCGCCACTATCCAGATTGACATCGGCCAGATAGACAAGGCCGCCTTCCTGGCAGAACCTTTCTGCGATGGCGCGGCCGATGCCCTGGGCGCCGCCGGTAATCAAAGCCCGCTTGTGCTGCAGTCTCATAAGCATTGCACCGTGTGGAGGAGAATGATTGATATAGAAAGGTAAATATTAGTTGTAATACGTATTACATTATGGTTCATCATGCTGGATGGCCTAAATGAAGTCAAGCGATTTTTATCCATGAGCAGGGCAAACTCCGAAGCACTGCAAGTTGCCCGGATTCAGAGCAGAAAATGAGTGCCGATTCCCCTGAAAAAGCAGCTGTGCATAACCGCCCCGTGCTGATGATGAGCATGCTGATCATTGCGGTGTTTTTTTCGATGGGCGCCCGGGCCGTCTTCTCTCCAGTGATGCCGCTGCTGCAGCAAGAGATGGGCATCAGCCTGTCCGCCGCCGGTTCGCTTTTTCTCTTTATCAGCGTCAGTTATGCGGTGGCTATGCTGTTTTCCGGGTTTCTGGCAGCGAGCATCGGTCACGGTCGAACCATTGTCGTGGCTTTGGCGACCATTGCTGTCGGGCTTGGCCTTGCAGCCGCTGCACCAACGGTGATGATGCTTGCCGTCGGCATGGTTTTCATTGGCGCTGGAGCAGGCATCTATCCACCGTCCGGCATCGCGATGATAAATTCCAAGATCAGCCTCGCCAGAAGAAGCACCGCCTTCGCCTTTCATGAGATAGGCCCAAATTTGTCATTGGTGCTCTGCCCACTGCTCGTATTGATTATTGAGCCATGGTTTGGCTGGCGAGGGGTTCTGGCGCTGATGGCGGTTGTCTGCATTTTTGCTGCACTTGCTTTTCGGCGTTGGGGGGTTCAGGGCAGCGGATTCGGGGTGGCGCCAAAGTTCAGTACCATGGGCACCATTCTGAGATTGCCTGATACCTATGTCGGCATTCTTGTATTTATTGCGGTAATCGGGGCACTGCACGGAGTATATGCCATACTGCCAGCCTATCTCGTGAAAGAAAACGGCTTATCTCCGCAGTATGCCAACGCCCTGCTGACCATCTCACGGGTATCATCGGTTCTGCTGCTGCTGGGTGCCGGCAGTTTGATCGATTTGCTCGGCAAGCGTAACACAATGATCTGGATTTTGCTTTTCACCAGCCTGTTTACCGGCCTCATCGGTCTGGTCAAGGGGGCGATGGTCGTCGTTGTGGTGCTTGCCCAGCCGGCCCTTCTGGTGATGATGATTCCGGCCCTGCTCTCCGCACTTGCTGATATCGGCGACGGCAGTTATCAGAACATCACCTATGCAATAATCGTGACCGCGGGAGTCACTGTAGGCGGAGGCGTTGTACCCGCACTGCTCGGGGTTTTCGGTGATTTTGGTCTGGGCTGGCTCGGTTTTGTCGCGCTGGCTGCCCTGATGGTGCTGGCAGTGTTGACTCTGGTGGCGTCGCCAAATTTCGGCAGGGATTGAAATAGTGCCAATCCGCGCAGCAGAACGGTACTTTACCCGCTAATCATCGACTGGCCGGATACGAAGGATGCCCCCCTTGTCAGCAGATTCGGCCAGCTGGCAGTAAAGCCCGAGATAGCCTCGTCGGTATCTGGGTGCCGGTCTTCGCCAGCGAGCCAGACGGCTGGCGATTTCAGCCTCGTCAAGATGCAGGTGCAGGTCCCGGGCCGCCACGTCGATGGTAATCCGGTCGCCGTCCTCGACGATGGCCAGCACGCCGCCTTCCGCGGCTTCGGGCGAGATGTGTCCAACGAAGCAGCCGTTGTTGGTGCCTGAAAACCTGCCGTCGGTGATCAGGGCGGTCTTCATTGCCAGGCCGCGGCCGTAGAGCAGTTTCATCGCAGTATACATCTCCCGCATGCCGGGCCCCCCCTTGGGGCCTTCGTAGCGGATCACCACGACCTCACCTTCGACGATCTCTCCATTGAGAATTGCCTGATTGGCTTGCTCCTCCGAGTCGAAGCAGCGGGCTTGTCCGGTGAAGCGGTGCATATCCGGGTGAATTGCCGCCGGCTTGGTGATGGCGGTATTGGGGGCAAGATTACCCCTGAGCACGGCCAGGCCGCCTTCAGCGCTCCATGGGTTGGACAAGGGGCGAACGATTATGTTGTCGGGTTCGGCTGCGTCAGAGACGTTGTCGGCCACCGTGAGGGTGGTGACAGTCAGCGCATCGTGGTTGAGCAGCGGCAGGATCTGCTTCATCACCACCGGCATGCCGCCCGCTTCATGAAAATCTGGCACGTTGGGTGCAGCGGCGGGGTTCATTTTGGCCACCAGCGGGGTTGAGCGGCTCAGTTCCTCGAACCGGTCAAGGTCGAGCTGCAGGCCCGCTTCGTAGGCAATGGCCGGCAGGTGCAGGGCGGTGTTGGTGGAGCCGCCGATCGCGGCGTTGGCCCGGATGGTGTTTTCAATCGAGGCCTGGTTGATGATCTGCCGGGCGTTGATACCCTTTTCGATCAGGGTGACGATCTGCCTGCCGGTGGCCTGGGCGGCCTGCAGCCTGGCACTGTGCACCGCCGGAATGGTGGCGCTGCCGGGCAGGCTCATGCCCATGGCTTCAGCCAGGCAGCACATGGTGTTGGCGGTGCCCAGAAAGGAGCAGGAGCCGCAGCCCGGCAGAGCCTTGTCCTCGAGTTTGCGGTATTCGTCCTGGCTGAGTTTTCCGGCCTTGAGCATACCGAGTCCTTCGGTGATCGAGGTCGCGTCGCTGGCCCGGTTGTCGAACGAGCAGCCGCCCTGCATCGGGCCGCCGGCGATGAATATGGCCGGCACATCCAGTCGGGCGGCGGCCATCAGCATGCCCGGCACGATCTTGTCGCAGGAGCCCAGCAGCACCACTCCGTCCAGTTGGTGCGCCTGAATCATGGTTTCCACGACACTGGCGATCAGATCCCGGCTGGGCAGCACGAAATGGTTGCCTTCATTGCCCTGGGCGATGCCGTCGCAGGCTGCCGGGACGCCAAATTCGACCGGGGTGCCGCCGCCCTGAAAGATGCCCTGCTTGACGTACTCGGAGACCTGGTTGAGGTTGTAATGACCGGGCACCACCCGGTTCCAGGAATTGGCGATGCCGATCATCGGGCGCTCCAGGTCATAGTCGCTGTAGCCCATGGATTTATAGAAGGCGCGGTTCATCGACCATTCGGGTCGGGCAAGGATTTTCTGGCTGCGTCTGGTCATGGTCTGGCTCCGGTATCGGTGAGCGTACACCGCCTGTTCAGGGGGTTTTTTAGTCGAATTATAGGGTGCTGATATCAGCTGTGAAGAAAGACGCTGGCGCGGCTCTCTTCAACTGTTCGGTGGTAGTTTAGAAATCTAACAGCAAAAATGTGCAAGCAGTAATTTTTCTTTAAACATCACTGCAATGTATAAACAATTGATAATTAATTAAAAATATTCTAATTGCCGGTATTTATACCTACCGGTTTGTACGGGAAGGCCCTATTGCTTGATCGGTCTGGTTGGTGATAGGATGAGCATCAAGTGCTATGCAGATAATTTGCCTGTCATATCCTCAGGGGGTGGAAAGATTTACTAAATCTTGTTGATTACACCGCGTATTTCTGCTGCTGCCGGCGCTGATGTGCTGCGGCGGCGTGGTCCGGAGCTTGCGGCGACCCTTTAGCTCCGTCATCGCTTGTGAGGAATCTGTGATATAAACGTCAACATTTTAAGCCGGGAAAAAGTCAAGACTGCCATATCAACCGCTTAGTCCCGCTTAGGGGGAGGAGCAACTCCCTTGCTTCTCCCCGGTTGAATTTCCGCTCTCTATTCCGTGTCAGCCGCTATTTTTAAATGTCTTAGTCAGGGCCCGCCAGGCAGCATCTCTATGATCGCTTATCCGGCCCCATTTTCCTCGACTTTGCTGGTCTGTAAACCGTCGTCCTGGCTGCAGATTGGTTTACCAGTAGCGCATCGCATCCTTGAACAGGGCGGCCAGTTCTTTGTCTCCGGCCGGACGGGGTGACAGCTTGGTGACTCGGTGTTGCGGCAACGTGCCTTCGACGAGCCGGGGAATATCGGATTCACTGAAGCCCACGTCCTTGAGCCCATTGGGAATATTGAAGCGCTTAAAATAGCCGATCATAGTATCCGCCAACAACTCGCCACCCTCGGATTCCTTGATGCCTTCCGTATCGGCGCCGAGCGCCCTGGCAGCCTCGAGATGCCGCTTGGGGTTGGCCGGCCCGGTAAATCTGAACACCGCCGGTGCATTGATAGCCACCGAAATCCCATGGGGAATGATGGGATGATCGGAAATATAGTCGGGGGCAATGTAGGCGCGCACCATGCCGGATACCGGATATGACATACCGTGGGGCAGGTGGACACCGGCATTGCCGAAGCCCACCCCGGCAAATGCGGCGGCCAGTGCCATCATGCCTCGTGCTTCTTCGTTGGTTGGCTCTTCCACGGCGGTGAAAAAATATTTGGCCATGATCTCCATGGCCTTGATGGCCCACATGTCGCTGATCGGATTAGCCCCCTGGTAAGCCGGACGATGGATCGGGCGTTCAGGCCGCGGCCGCCTGGTGTATTCGATGGCGGTGTAGGACTCGACGGCATGGGTCAGGATATCCAGCGCGGTGGAGGCGGTGATCATCGGCGGCATCGAGATCGTGTTGAGCGGATCGACGATACCCAGGGTTGGTTTTAATTGGCGTGAGGCAATACCGGTCTTGGCGTGCATCTCTTCGAGATCGAAGATGGCCACCCCGGTTGTTTCACTGCCCGTGCCGGCAGTGGTTGGTATCGCGAACAGCGGTCTGGTGGGACCAGGCACCGGCATGCCTTTACCTATCGGGGCATTGACATAAAGCAGGAAATCATTGGTGGGATAGGTCGAATAGAGGTTGGCCGCTTTCGCGGTGTCGATCACCGAACCGCCGCCCAGCGCGACAAAGGAATCCACCTTGTGGTCAATGGCGAAGGCGATGGCGTCCTTGAATGATGTATCGGTCGGTTCGACCCGCACCCGATCGTAAACCACGTAGTCAACCCCATCCCTGTCCAGCGAGTCGATGACGGTGTCCTTCATCGGCAACCTGGCGATATTGGGATCGGTGAGAAACATGGTCTTTTTCACGCCAAGATCTTTCAGGTCCATACCGATCTCAGCGGTGATACCTCTGCCGAATCGAATATTTGACGCCGCCATCTCAAAACCGATTTCATGTTCCACGAGTTATTCCTCCAGGTAAAGGATCAAAAAGACACTGCCGTGCCTGATTGTCATTGACGTGCCGCACTGCCTGGCGCACGTGCCTGGCAGCGCGTTATAACGGCACTATTGGGGTAACGATGAGAGCGCAGTTTAATGGAGATGGACCTTTTTTACCATATCGTTTAGAGCAGCAGAGCGCTGAAATAACGATCAGGGACGCAGGCGGGAATTGCACTGCCGCTATCGAGATAACTGAAGATCATAATCTTGGGCTTGTAAATCAGATGGTTTTGATTATTATCGAGGCGATATTGGGTGTTTCAGTAGTTGTATCAACGGTAGTAAAAGCAAGCTGACAATAGCAACCACTCAACAACAATTTTGAGGTGATCCATGAATCACGTTGGGCGCGGTCTGATCTTCAGTCTATCTCTTCTGCTCTTCTGCTCTTCCGCCTGGGCTGATAAATATGATGAGACGAGAGCGATCTTTGAGAAAGCGGGCATCGCCAATATGTTCGAGACCGCCTATGGCTATGCGCTTTTTCCGACCATCGGCAAGGGAGGCTTCGTGGTCGGCGGTGCTTATGGTGAAGGTCGCGTTTATGAGCAGGGACGATATGTGGGTAATACAAAAATGGTTCAGGCGACCATTGGCTTTCAACTTGGCGGTACCGGCTTCAGCCAGGTTGTTTTTTTTCAGGATAAACGAGCCTTTGCCGAGTTCGTCAGCGGCAATTTTGAGTTTGGCGCAGAAGCGCAGGCCACGGTGCTGACCGCTTCGGCCGGAGCGCAGGCAAATACCGGCGGCAGTTCAGCCACGGCCAGCGGCACTAAGAACAACGCCGCCATCGGCAGCGCCGGCTACAACAAGGGCATGGCCACCTTCACCATCACCAAAGGCGGTCTGATGTATGAGGCTTCTCTGGGCGGACAGAAGTTCAGTTTTGCCAGCAGACAGTTTTAGATCATTGCAGGTTGGTCATCAACACCGACGAGACATATCGATTTATTGCCGCAACCTGCACCGATGATGCCACCCGCCACCCGGTCCATGGCCGCTACTTTGAGCCGGGGGCAGTGGTTTCCAGCACTGCTCGAGCCATCCGGCCAACATCGTCTTTTTTGCCGACGCTTACCAGAACGTCGCCCGCTTCGAGCCGTTCACCAGGGCCGGGATTAAAAACCATTTTTTTATTCGCCTTTTTGATGGCCATGATGATGACCCCGAAATCATGGCGCAGGTTGCTCTCTACCAGGGTTTTGCCGACCAGGTAGGAATGCTCGGGGAAAATCGTCTCTTCGATTTTGAGGTCGAGCCCGCGGCTTGCCAGGGCGACGTCGAGAAAGTCTACAACCGTCGGCTTTTTCAGGATCTGAGCCATTCTCGAGCCGCCCATATTATAGGGACAGACCACCCGCGAAGCTCCAGCCCGCAGCAGTTTGCTTTCATTTCGCAAATCTGCCGCCCGGGAAAGTACGAAAATGTCGGGACGTAAGCCTTTGGCCGTTAAGGTGATGAAGACATTGTCGGCATCACTGGTCACTGCGGTGACCAGTCCGCGGGCTTTTTCCAGTCCCGCTTCGAGCAGTACCTTCTCGTCGGCGGCATTACCGGGGATATAGAGATAGTGCTCGCGCTCGATTCGTGCGATGTTTTCCTCATCTGTTTCGATGACGATAAAGGTGATATTGTCGTCGGCCAGTTCACGGCAGATCACCTCTCCGATCCTGCCAAAGCCGCAGATGATAAAGTGGTCATGTAATTGAGCGATCTGTTTCACGAATTTTCTCCTCCCTAAAAGCTCATGGAGTTCACCTTCGATAAATACCCGGGCGAGCTGGCCAAGCGTGTAGGAAAGCAGGCTTATGCCGGATACAATGATGATAACGGTGAGGAGTCTTCCAGCGTGAGTCAGCGGGGAGATCTCGGCGAACCCGACGGTACTGATGGTGATCAGCGTCATGTAGAAGGCGTCGAATGGCAACATGTCTTCGATCACCGTATAGCCGAGCGTACCGAACACGATGATCAGTACCAACAGCAACAGCGATAATCGCAGTCGGTAACGCCCCATATAGCTGATCTGTAAGTTGAGTTTCAGTCTGCCGCAGACACCCCGGTCTTGAAGCCGCCGGCGATATCACGGGCGAAAGCCTGGGCCCGGTCCATCTCCTCGAGGTTGTCCCTTAGAGCGCCCCGCTCGTCCACCCCTCGAACCAGCAATGCGCCTCCGTAGTCGACATCGATCGCATCGAAAAAAGATTTGGCCACCAGCACGGAACCGTCGAACAGTTTTTTACCCCGGGTTGCGGCAGTGCAGATCAGGTAGCCTTTGCGTAAATCATCTTTTCTATAGTTCACCTTGAGCAGGTATTTTCTCGACCAGCGCGCCTGAATGCGGTCGATACAGCCTTTGATCTGGGCACTCAATCCATAAAAGTAGGTCGGTGCCGATAAAATGATGATGTCCGCCGCGTCTATCTTGAGGTAAATCTCGCCCATATCATCTTTGACCACACATACCCCGGTCTTGCCACAGCCGCCGCAGCCTATACAGGGTGCGACATCGAGCGCAGCAAGGCGGACATATTCGACCGTGGCGTTCAACTGGTGGTCGAGTTCATTGACTACGGTAGTCGCTGCGGTCTCGCTGTTCCCACCTTTCCGGGGACTTCCGAGGATAACCAGGATGTTCATCAGGACCTCATTGACAGATATTAACGGTTAGAGCAGGGCCTTGGCCTCTGTCTTTGAAATCTGCCGTGCAGGGCGCTGCACAGCGCGAAAAAAGACGCAACAAAAGGATAAAAAAAGACTTGCGTTTCAAATTCGCAGTATTATCTTTAAGCCGCCTTGCCGACAGGTGGATCAAAAAAAAACTTCACTGGCTCCAGTCGAGGAGCTTTTACATATGGGTCTGCGCAATCAGCAGGCCCTTTTTTTTATGTATTTTCGGCATTTTTTATACCTTGCCCTGCCGTATTATGCCTTGCTGAACAAACGGGCCAAACCCAGTCTGCTCCTGGTCGCAGTCTTGGCATAGGCTGAACTCAGATGGGCTTTGACCGTACGCTCGGTGATGTCGAGCCGCTGAGCCACCTCCCGATTATTCAATCCTTCGGTGACCAGAGCAGCCACCTGGTATTCTCTTTTGGAAAGCTGACCCAGAACCGGGGATAGGGCAGATGCTTCATTGCCGTCTGCTGTGGCTTGTTTCTGTCCGGAAGCCTGGATCATATGCTGCATCAGCGATGTCCCGGTCCAGACCAGCCCCGACAGCACCGCATCGACTGCGAAATTGAGCCGTGGCTGGGCGATATAGGAATTGGCATAACCGACACAGCCGAGCCTGAGGCAGGCAATGCCTTCCTCGTTGCCCGGCCGGTCTGAAAAAACGAATACCTTGTGGGCCGGCTTGACAGAGATCATCTCTTTGATCTGTTGTTCATTGATCATGATTCGATGCAGCAGGGTGAGCTCGATCTTGTTCTTGTTCAGAATCCGGTAAGCGGTCTCCAGTGTGGTTGCCTCGAAAATCCTGTTTTTTTTGACCAGCGCCCCGGACCAGCGTTTCAGGACGGTGTCGCTTTTGCTGCAGAGTAATATATTGGTCATTATCGTTCTCGCAATGCGGTCTGCTTTGCTTTGAGTACCGGTTTGAGCAGGTACGAAAGGATGGTTTTCTTGCCGGTCAGGATGTCCACGGTTGCCACCATGCCGGGGATGATCGGCATCTTCTCGCCTTTGCCCATCAGATAGTTCTGGTTGGTCCGGACCTTCACCTGATAGAAGGCGTTGCCCTTTTCATCGACAACCGAATCGGCGCTGATATATTCAAGCTTGGCTTCGAGTCCGCCGTAGATGGTGAAATCGTAGGCGGTGAATTTCACCATCGCCTTCTGGTCCGGGCGCAGGAAAGCGATGTCTGCCGGTTTGATCTGGGCCTCCACCAGCAGGGTGTCTTCCAGCGGCACAATCTCGATCAGGTCCATGCCCGGCTGAATGACGCCGCCCATGGTGTTGACCAGCACCTGCTTGACGGTCCCGTATACCGGCGAGCGGATTGCGGTCCGGTCGAGTCTATCGGCCAGCGCCACCGAGGTTGCCGACAGCGTATCAAGTTCGGCCTGGACCTCGTTGAGTTCCTTTTTTGCGCTGTTGGCAAACTGAAGCTGTTCCTCCTTGATTTCCTTCAAGGCCTCGTTCAACTGGGAGCGAACCCGCGGCATACTGAGCTTAGCGGCGGCGATGTCGCCGAGCATGGTCGAAGCCTGGCGCTGCAGCCGCAGGACTTCAACTTCGGAGACCGCTCCCTGGGCGACCAGCGGCTCGGTCAATTCGATCTCTCTTTTGAGCAGTTGGTAGGTGCGGGTCAGCTCGGTCTTTTTCTCTTCGAGTTCAGCCAGTTCCTGTCTCCGCTGTTTGGCTTTTTCCTCGAGAATCTCAATGGTCGTGTCCAGCTCCATTTTGCGGGAGTTGTAGAGCTGCAATTCCCGGTCGGCAATGGCGGTGTTCTCCACTTCCACCTCCTCGGGCAGCACCATTTCAAGGCCTTCCGTTTCAGCGGTAAGGCGGGCGGCCTTGGCGGTCAAAGCCAGATACTTGAGCCGGTATTCCTTAAACGGCGCTGAAAAACGTTTTTCGTCCAAACGCATCAGGAGCTGTCCCTTCTGGACGATATCGCCGATATTGACGTAGGTCTCGGCCAGGATACCACCTTCGAGGTTCTGGATTACCTGGATCTGGCTCGACGGTACGACCTTGCCCATGCCCCTGGTCACTTCCTCGACCTCCGAGACGGACGCCCAGGCCAGGGCAGAGGCGAACAGGATCAGGGTCAGCCAGATGATCGAGCGGCCGCCTCGCGGGGACTGCACCAGGATCGTGGTCCGGATATCGGTGACCAGGTCGAGGTCTTTCTGGTTGATATTTTTTTTGGATACTTTCTTGCTCACCGACACATCTCCGCCTACAGACTCAACTGTCCCTTCTGGATTGCTTCAAGGATATGGTCCTTGGGTCCGTCGGCCCGCACGGTGCCGTTGTCCAGCACGATGACCCGGTCCACCAGGGTCAGTAGCGAGGCCCGATGGGTGACCAACAGCAGGCTCTTGCCCTCCAATATGCGGCTGAGCTGGCTGCAGAGCCGCTTCTCAGTGCGGGCGTCCATCGAACTGCTTGGCTCATCCAGGATCAGGATCGGCGGATCGTGCAGCACCGCCCTCGCCAGAGCCACCGTCTGGCGCTGACCGCCGGACAGGCTGCGGCCCTGCTCGCCCACCGGCATGTCGAAGCCGGCGCTGTGTTTTTTGACGATCTCGGTCACCCCGGCAAGCTGGGCGGCCCGCAGGATCGCCTCGTCGTCCACGTCGGGGTGGCCCATGATGATGTTTTCCCGGACCGAGCCGCGGAACAGGGTGATGTCCTGCGGCACGCAGCCAATGAAATAACGCAGGTCGTTGGGGTCGATCTGCCGGGTGTCAGTGCCGTCCACGGTCACCATTCCGTTCTCCGGCTCATACAGCCCCATCAGGATCTTGCCCAGAGTGCTCTTGCCCGAGCCGATGGAGCCGATCAGGGCCACATGCTCGCCCGCCTTCATCGCAAACGATACATCTTTTAAGGCGTAGGCATTCTGGTCGGGGTATTTGAAGGAAACATTCTTGAACTCGATCGCGCCCTTGATCGAAGCCCGGTGCAGAAAGGTGGAGTCCGGCGGCCGTTCCACCGGCATTTCCATCATTTTTTTCAGGGTCACATAGGCGGTCCGGGCCCGGTGGAAGCGGGCGATCAGGCCGACGAACTGGGTCATCGGGGCTATCGCCTGCCGGGTCAGGATAACGATCGCGATGAGTCCGCCCTGGGTCAGGGCGCCTTGGGAGATTGCATAGACGCCGGAGATTACCACCGCCACAACGGTGCCGTTCTGGACAAAAGCAGAGATGTGGTTCACCGAGGTCGACAGGAACCTCGATCTGGCGCCCCAGCGCGAAATCAGCGAAATAGAGTCTTCATAGTCCTTCTGGACTTTGCTCTCGGCCCCGAGCATCTTCAGGTTCTCCAGGCCGTTTATCCCTTCGACCAGGATGGCATTTTTTTTCGAAGTGGCCTGGTAACTGTTTTCGATTGCAGTCTTCAGCGGCCGGTGAATCAGCAGCGAATAGAGGAGCAGAAAACAGATGGCTACGATATGCACCAGCACGATCGGGCCGGCCAGATACCAGATCACCAGCAGGGCCAGGATGACAAAGGGCATGTCGACCATAGCAGTGATCGAAAACGAGGTGATGAAGTCGCGGATCGAGTCGAACTGCTGGATCTTGTTGGTAAACGAGCCGATCGATTCGGGCCGGGCAGTCATCTTCATGCCCAGGGTCTTTTCGATCAGTTCGGCTGACATGTTCAGACTGGCCTTCTGCCCGGCAAGATCGACAAAATAGCCCCGCAGGCTCTGCATCAGCAGCGAAAAGAGATAAACGATGCCGATGCCAATGGCCAGCACCCAGAGGGTTTCAAACGCGTTGTTCGGAATGACCCGGTCGTAGACGTTGAGGATGAAAAAGGGCGTTGCCAGCCCCAGGGTGTTGATCAGAAACGATGCCACCAGCACGTCGCGGTAGATGCGCCACGAGTCGAACATCTTGCCCCAGAACCAGCTCTTGTGTTTGGGGCGCTCGAGCGTCGAGGCGTCGCGCACCCGGTCGAAAGAGGGGTGCACGAAGATCGCGTAGCCGCTGTAATCCTTGTCCAGTTCCTCTATCGACAACGTTTCCTTGCCCATGCCGGTGGCCGGCAGCAGGACGGTCAGGGTCTGGTCTTGGTAGTTGATGTCGGTCAGTACGCAGGCCCTGTCCGGGTTGAGCAGCAGGATACAGGGCAACTCCAGGGTGGACATCTGCTTGATCGACCTGGCCAGTACCCGCGAAGACAAGCCGGCCCTGGCCGCAGCGCGGGAAGTCAGAGTGACGGAAAGGCGGTTGTTTTCCAGCGGCAGACCCGCCCGCAGCGCGGTTCTGGAGATCGGCTGTCCGTAGATTTTGGAGAGGATGACCAGGCAATCGGCAATCGGGTCGTCAATCGCGTCGCCGACATTTTTCACCTTCCAGGTAGAGGCCGGCGGCTTTTTTCGAATCGTGGCTTTCATATTTCGTTTGACGGAACTCGCTGCAGCTTGAGGAACACCCATGATTTTTTCCCGTATCACATATCATACATGCTAGATATTTAAATGAAAAATAAAAAATAGGCGATTTTAGAATTCTGTGGTTAAATTGGGTCTGCCCGATCAAATCATCACTGCGGATAGAGGATAACCATGTTCTACGCCGAACGCGATAAGGATGGCAAAATAATCGCCATAAGAACCGGTTCTGCAATCAAAACTGAGGAGGCGGACCCGCTCAGTGACGAAGAACTTGAAGAATTCTTAAGTGGTGAATACGGAAGCGGCGCCTATGAAGCGCTGCTGCGCGCGGCAGATCTAAAAATGATCCGTGTTCTCGATGACTTGATCGAGGTGCTGGTCAGAAAAAACGTGATCATGCTCACCGACCTGCCCCGGGAGGCCTGCGAGAAGCTCGGCCTGCGCAAACAGACGCGCAAGCGGCTGCAGGAGAGCAGTTCCGATATTACCGTCGACGATATTCTCTAAGAATCCGCCTTTACACCTTCGAACTCAGCAGCAGCGGCTGTTCCACCAGGTAGCCCTGGAATCCGTCCACCTTCAATTCCTTGAACACATCGAGCTGGGTTTCGGTTTCGACGCCTTCGGCAATTACCTTGATGTCTAGACTGTGGGCCACACCGGTCAGGGCTCCGATAAAGAAGTACCCGTCACTATGCTGCGAATTGAGTTCCCGGGTGAAGGCCGCATCGATTTTGACGTAATCGGGCTGCAGTGATTTGAGATAGCCGAAATTGGCAAAGCTGCGGCCAAAGTGGTCGATACCGATATCGTGGCCCAGGTTCTTGATCTTTCTGCTGAATTCACGTACCGCTTCGAGGTTGCTGACAACGCTTGATTCGGGAAATTCGAAAAACAGCTCGAGCGACTGGTCACTGATCGTCTTCAAGCGGGAATAGAGCCAGTCGGTAAAGGAATTCTCCAGCAGGGAGGTGACCGAGAGGTTGATGGCCAGCGCGCCGGCCTGCCAGGAGGGGTAGGTCTCGAGGATCAGTTCGACGACCTTGCGGTCAAGCGCGGTGATCATCTCGGCATGCTCTGCCAGTGGGATAAAAACCGAGGCCGGAACCTCTCTATCCTGGTCGATGGTGATCCTGGAAAACAACTCCCGGTGCAGGGTGACCGCCGGCGCACTGGTCTGTACGGCCCGTTGGCCGTAAAGATTGATGGCCCGGTCAGCCAGAGACTGTTCGAGGGTCTTGCGCCACCAAACCTTGCCCTGGGTGGGATCGTCTTCGTTGCAGACGGCGGGTTCGAGCCGCCACCGGTTTGGACCTTCGTGTCTGGCCGCAATCAGCGCAGTGTCCGCCTGCCCCAGAAGCTGCTCGAAGTTGCACTGGGTGTTGTAGTAGACGCCGCCGATGCTGCAGGTCTCGCTGGAGAGACTCAGATCTTCCACCGAGAGAGTTGCCAGACGCTCGCAGAGCAGGGCGGCGATCTGCTCGCCATCGTCCCGGTCGATATCCGGCAGAAAGGCACCGAAGTCGCCGCCGTTGAGGCGGGCCAGGCTCGGGGCGCCGTGGCGGGCGGTTACCTCACCGATAATGTCAGCGGCCCGGATGAGGAGCTGGTCTCCACCACTGTAGCCTTTTTCCTCGTTTATCTCCTGCAGGTTGAGAACCTGGATCAGCAGAAACGAGCCCCGGCTGATTTTCTGTTTGTCCTGCATGACCGCCTCGACTTGAGCCTGCAGAAAACGCCGGTTGCCCAGCCCGGTCAGCGGGTCGCCGAACGCGCTCTGGCGCAGCTTGTCGGCGATGGCGGCCTGCTCCTCGAACATCTCCCGGACCCGGTTGGTCATGGTGTTCATCGAGCGCACCACGCTTTGCAGTTCGCGGGTTCTGGGTATCTTCTGCTGAATCTCGAATTCGTTGCGGCAGATTGCCTCGGCCTGCTGCTCGACCCTGCGCAGCGGGCGGAGCAGGACGCGCAGTCCCAGGGCGCCGAGTGTCAGCACGACGAACCCGGTCAGCAGAAAATAGACAAGGATGCGCACAAAGGTTTGCCAAAGCGTCTGATAGGCATAGCCGGGATGGCTGCTAACCAGCACCGAGCCGGCCCGCTTCCAGCCGTCCATGATCAGCGCTTCCCCACCCGGGGCAGACAGGGGAACGGCTTTGATGAACCAGTTGGGAACGCCTTCGACCTTGATCGGCAGGATCCGTTTGGCAACTACTTCTCCCTGCACGTCGCTGAAGATGATCTCCTGGTAATAGCCCCGGTCGAAGATCGCATTCATCATGGTCTCCACACCAGCCAGGTCATCAGCGGCCACCAGCGGCGACAGCGACAGACCCAGCGAGGTGGCGGTGTCCTGGGCATGGGCCTCGAGCTGATGCTCCAGAAAAGACCTGGTGGACTGAACCTTGTATGCCCAGACCCCGATGAACAGCACGAAACAGAGGACCAGAGTGAAGATCAGAAGTTGTCTGTAGAGCGTCATGGCGATTCCTCAGTTGAGTCCGTCAGGCATCCGCTGAAGCAGATCCCTCCAGCGTTTGTAGCGGTCACTGCTGCCGACCATTTCACCGCGCTGGCGTTGCTTGGCAAGCCAGAGTCCGGAACCGTTGAAACTGAAAACCGGCATCAAATCGTTTCTGGCGGAGGCGGGCAGGATTTCGGGGTTGAGATTGTCCAGGATAAGCGGTTCTGCTTCGGGCGTTTCGTAGTAGGTCACCACCATATGGGCCTGATTGAGCTCCAGGGCCTTGACATAAGTCATGTTGAGCTTGTCCTCGACCACACCCATTTTTTTCAGGGTGAAATACTTGGCAATTGAAAAATCTTCGCAGTCGCCCGCATTCTGCGCCAGGAATTCGACCGGCGTTGCCCAGTAGTCGGTCTTCTTCCAGAGCAGGATGTCCGAGACGAACTGAACCTGGTTGAAAAAATCATTCACCTTGGCGAGTTTCTCCAGATCGGTGGTGCTTTTGTCTGACGTGATAAGTTCCTGCCACCTGATAAGGCGGTTTCTGGCGACTGCACCATGCTTCTTTTCTACCTTGTCGAGCAGCCTTGAATCAAGCTCGAAACCGATATCGGCCCGCACGCTCAACAAAAACAGAACAGCGAGAACCAGCGCAAGCCAGACTGCCGCATGATGTTTACGACTATAGCGTGAGACGAATTTCACCCTGGATAATTAACCCTGCGCATTTTATAAGCCTCTAGCTGTGCTGATGCGCTTGAAGGTATGACGACAGCGTTTCCTCGGACTCGATCTACTCAAACCATCCGTAAACAAGATTAAGTTGCGGCAATAAATGGAAATCTTGTCCATCTTCTGATTGAACATCAAAACGGGGCGGTATTCAAGAAAAGAACAGCCCTCGAGGATGGGGGTGAGAAGAAAGAAAAAGGCCGCACCGGCTGAGTGCCGATGCGGCCTGAATAGGTTCGACTGAGCCCGGAGTTGCGGCCCTGCTTTTACGGAATCAGCCGTTATCGCCCTCCGTTTCCATATCCTGGTCATCATCAACCAGGGCTTCTTCGGGCCACTGCAGGCCGAAGGCCTCGACCAGAGAACCGGTCGCATTGAGAATACGATACTGGGCATAGAGCCCGTCGTATTCGGCGTCAACCAGATCCACCCGAGCATTGATCGCCTCGGCCTCGGCATTGAGCACGTCCAGCAATGTCCGCTTGCCGATGTCGAACTGCTTGGCATAGGCCTCGGCGGTGGCGCCGGTCGAGGTGATGTAGTTTCTCAGGTAGTCGATCCGGTCAAGCACAGACATATAAGCCATCCAGGACAACCGCATGGATTCGACCACCTGGCGCTCGGTGTTGTTCTTGATTTCACGAGCTTCACTGACCTGCTCGAGCGTTTCCGCTTTACGGCCCTGATCGCGCCAGCCGTTGAACAGATTGTAGCGCACCCGGCCCAGCGCCTGAAAGTATTCCCGCTCGCCGCTGAAATTATCCCGTTCGAGGTCATCTTCCCAGCGCTGGTCAAGTTCGATGTCCAGAATCGGGTAGTAGGGCGCCTTGGCAACTTCGTACTGCTGCTGGCGCGCTTCGAGATCAGACATGGCCGATTTCAGGATCGGATTGGCCGAGATGGCCTGCAGGGTGGCATCCTCGAGCGAATCGGGCATCAGGCTGTCCGGCGAGGCCGGTTGGGTCAGGTCCATAGGCAAATGGCCGACCACCGCCAGGTATTCGGTCTGGGCATCGAGTACATTGGTTTCGGCGATGACAACATTGGACTGGGCCAGTGCCAGACGTCCCTGAATCTGCTCGGTATCGGCCTGGCTGCCGACACCGGAATCACTGCGCAGCCGGATCTGATCGGCGATGCGCAGATGAATCTCGAGATTTTCATCGGCGATTCTCTTCAACTCCTGCTTGCGCAAAACGTTGGTGTAGACACGTGAGGTATTAAGCGCCAGGTCTTCTGAGGTCCCCTGAAGCAGATAGGCAGAAGATGCTACTCGGGCTTCCTGGCGGGAGATTTCGCCCATATCGGCAAAGCCTCGGAAAACATTCTGCCGCAGACCGATGGTAGCTTCCCAGGGATCCCGCGATTGTTCGACCGGTTCCTGGTCTTCCGCAAAGCCGGCGGCCGCATTGACATCAAGGGTCGGAAAATAGCCGGCCTTGGCCTGAACTACCTCCTGGTCCCGGGCCAGCCTGTTGTGGACCTGGGCTCTGACTTGAGGGTTGGTCTGGATTACCTGATCGACCGCCTCAGAAATTGTTTCTGCCTGTGATGTGCTGCTCAGGGCAAGAACCATTCCGCAAGCAATCAACCCGGCTCTATTGAATTGTTTCATTATGAGCCTCCTTAACTATATAGCGTTATTGAAGATTTTATTGTGGTTTATTACTGCTTTTGTTTTTTCTGCCTTGATTTTTCGCAATGGTGGCAATGGTTCTATGCAATTATAAAGCCAAATATACCGAATGTGTTATTGTATCACTAAAAATTCATGATATCAAATATTTGTGGGCAAGATTGCAAATCTCGATTCGTAGGTGATTAAGATGAGCACATGATATTTCTGCTCAACTGACAATAATCAGCGAGAAAACTGACAATTTGTGTCACCTTCCTCCTCACCCCTCTCCCCCCACCAAGGGGGCGGCCTCGGGCAGATATGGTTTTGCAGGAGCTGAGCAACACCATAAAATTACTTGATTTTAATAATCGTGTTTTTACCGCGGCGCTTGCAACAACAAGCCATTAGGGGAGGATGTTCCCTGAAAAAAAGCTGAATCAGGCGTATGGTGAAAACTATATTGTAGAAGAATTTCGCAATTCTTAAACCATCAGTACGACAGGTGTATTTTAAATGGTCATTTTTAGAATTTTTTGAACACTATATTTTTAATGTAATGCGAAACCTGGGATCAGTTTTCAACTCTGTAAGCAGTTAACCAACTGCTTGGAGCCCACCGTACTGCAGCCTCATAAGCAACAATAAATGAATTCTTAGTACCAAAGTACAATTCAAAATGGCGGTTTCCGCAGCTACAATTAAATACAAAGTGATATTGGCGGGCGATCGTGTATCCCGCCTCAAGACGAGAAAAATGAATTTCTAGTACCAAAGTACAATTGTGAAACAAACCAGTTGAGCTAGAATTTCAGATAAGATTGGCAATAACACCAACAACCCATCAGTGAGGAAACCCCATGGCAGAGCAAGCACAAGTAATAGGCAAAGCGATGATCGTCTACGGCACGGTAAAGGCTGAATCCACCGACGGTGTCGCCCGAGTCCTGCAACCAAATAGCCCCATCTTTATCAACGACCGCATCAACACCGGCAGCGACGGTGCGGTGTCCATCGTCTTCAATGATGCGGTCAACACCCAACTCGACCTGGGCCGGATGACCGACATGGTCATCGACGAGTCGACCCTGTCCTCGGAAGAGCTCAACCTCGAAGATGTTACCGTCGAAGTTGAAGCCATTCAGGAAGCCCTGGAAACCGGTGAAGAAATCGTCCTGGAAGAGACCGCAGCGGGTGGTGCAGCCGCAGGTGACGGAGGCGGCGGCTTTGTCCTGACGAAATTCGCCGTGGATGGCAATGAAGGCGAGGTGACCTCCGGTGCAGAGACCGTCGGGGTCGACTATGACTTTACCGGTTCCGAGCAGCAGCTCATTGTGGAGCCGCAAATAATAGTTCCGGAGCCGGTTATTCCGCCGCCGAACCGGAATCACCGGAACCGGAAGCGCCGGAACCGGAACCGATTTTTTTCGCCGCTGAGGCCGGGACAACGCCCCCGCCTGGAACGACGCCTCCGCCGGTGACAACGCCGCCGCCGCCGACGATGAGCCAATACAGCCAACCATGGCAGTGATGAGGTTGTGATTGATGAAACCTTCTTCGATCCCACTGGCGATGATGATACGGAAACCTCACCGTTTGAAGAGTTTCCAACCTCCCTGACTGGATCGGTAGACGTCGATTTCGGTCTTGACGGACCGGAAGCATCTATGGTAGCGGTACTTTTGGCGCCACCGCACCGGAAGGTTTGGCCAATCTGCAATCGCAGGGGCGTGTCGTAACCGTTTTATCACGCCGACGGAGACGATACCGGCATACGGCGGTATCGAGGCATCCTGTATTCGAACTCTCCCTTAATGATGCCGTTCCGGGTGAATATACCTATACCCAGTTTGCAAGCAACTGGACCACCATTCAGAAAATCATGTGATCCAATCAATACAGAGGACCAGATTGCCTTAACCTTTGGGTACACCATCGAAGATAGCAATGGCGATACTTGCCTGAAGCTCACTGGTGGCAACGGTCAATGTGCTTGCGACCGATTCGTACTCGCAATTAGGCGAATAGCTGCCCAGACGCTTTATGAAGACGCATTGGGTAACGAGACCGACGAGACTTTTCAATGACGACAACGATGTCGACGAATCAACCGGTAATATCGATGACAACGCTGAAGACACCGATGTCGACGGTGAGTTTAACCTGAGGAGAGGATCCCAACAGGGAGTTGTCGGAGCTGACGACTATCCGACCTCAGAGCAGAATCCGTATGCCAAAGATCCGTATTTCAGCTTAACGGGTTCGCTGACGGGCATCCTTCCGGATATACCTCTACCGGTGAAGCAGTGTATTATTACAAAATTGATGAGCAACATCTTGAAGCTCGGACGGACCCGGAGGAAGGAGACCCGCGGACAATATTCACCGTGGAAATCCGTACGGTCGAATTCGGTGATGAGTATTATCCTAGTGCGGGTGACGAAGGCGCCACAACGATCGCGGTATTTCGACCTCAATGATCAGATTGGATCACAAACTGCAAGAGCTGGTGATGCGGAGATAACACCTATCTCGGCACGGTGGCGAGGCATATGATACCGTAATAAATATCGGAGAATACGTTCTGTCAGTGTTACTGATTTCGATGGGGATAGGTAAGTGCGGATCTGGATGGAATTGTTCTCGTTGAGGTTGAGAATGACATTCCGACGCTGACGGTATCCGGCGGTCCACTCACCGGAGACGTGCAAGAAGACGCGCTCGGCAACAACACGGCCGACAGCGAGAACGACACGGACAGCGATTACTCGACCGGCAATATTGACGACAACGCCAATGATTCGGACAGTGCGACAATCCAGCTGTCCAGTCTGGTCAGTTCTTCGACCGGTGCGGACGAGCCTGCACCGGTGGTTTTCAGTCTGGCGGAGCTTACCAATCAGAGCACCTCGTACACTTCCAATAATGTGGCGGTGGTTTACAACACTAGCGGCAACACGCTGACTGCCTCGGCAGGTGGGATCACGGTGTTCACGTTCACGGTGGATGCCACCAGCGGCGAGGCGGTGTTCAACCTCAACGACCAGCTGGATCACGGTGGCGCCGGGGACGACGAGCTGCTGCATATCGACGACCTGGGCCAGTATGTGACGGTTTCGACGGAAGATGCTGACAACGATTTGGTCAGCACAAACTTTACCGGCTTGATCGATATTAGTGTTGAGAACGACATTCCGACCCTGACGGTATCTGGCGGTCCGCTTACCGGAGACGTGCAAGAAGACGCGCTGGGCAACAACACGGCCGACAGCGAGAACGACACGGACAGCGATTTCTCGACCGGCAACATTGATGACAACGCCAATGATTCGGACAGCGCAACAATCCAGCTGTCCAGTCTGGTCAGTTCTTCGAGCGGTGCGGACGAGCCTTCACCGGTGGTTTACGGCCTGGCTGAGCTGACCAATCAGAGCACCTCGTACACCTCCAATAATGTGGCGGTGGTATACAACACCAGCGGCAACACGCTGACTGCCTCGGCAGGCGGGACCACGGTGTTCACGTTCACGGTGGATGCCACCAGCGGCGAGGCGGTCTTCAACCTCAACGACCAGCTGGACCACAGCGGCGCCGGGGATGACGACGAAGTGCTGCATATCAATGATCTGGGCCAGTATGTGACGGTTTCGACGGAAGATGCTGACAACGATTTGATCAGCACGGACTTTACCGGCTTGATCGACATCAGTGTCGAGAACGACGTGCCGAGCCTGACGGTAAGCTGGCGGTCCGCTTACCGGTGATGTGCAAGAAGACGCGCTAGGCAACGACACGGCCGACAGCGAGAACGACACGGACAGCGATTTCTCGACCGGTAATATTGATGACAACGCCAATGATTCGGACAGCGCAACAATCCAGCTGTCCAGTCTGGTCAGTTCTTCGAGCGGTGCGGATGAGCCTTCGCCGGTGGTTTACGGCCTGGCTGAGCTTACCAATCAGAGCACCTCGTACACCTCCAATAATGTGGCGGTGGTATACAACACCAGCGGCAACACGCTGACTGCCTCGGCAGGCGGGACCACGGTGTTCACGTTCACGGTGGATGCCACCAGCGGCGAGGCGGTCTTCAACCTCAACGACCAGTTGGACCACAGCGGCGCCGGGGATGACGACGAAGTGCTGCATATCAATGATCTGGGCCAGTATGTGACGGTTTCGACGGAAGATGCTGACAACGATTTGATCAGCACGGACTTTACCGGCTTGATCGACATCAGTGTCGAGAACGACGTGCCGAGCCTGACGGTAAGCGGCGGTCCGCTTACCGGTGATGTGCAAGAAGACGCGCTAGGCAACGACACGGCCGACATCGAGAACGACACGGACAGCGATTTCTCGACCGGTAATATTGATGACAACGCCACTGATTCGGACAGCGCAACAATCCAGCTGTCCAGTCTGGTCAGTTCCTCGAGCGGTGCGGACGAGCCTTCGCCGGTGGTTTACGGCCTGGCTGAGCTTACCAATCAGAGCACCTCGTACACCTCCAATAATGTGGCGGTGGTATACAACACCAGCGGCAACACGCTGACTGCCTCGGCAGGCGGGACCACGGTGTTCACGTTCACGGTGGATGCCACCAGCGGCGAGGCGGTCTTCAACCTCAACGACCAGCTGGACCACAGCGGCGCCGGGGATGACGACGAAGTGCTGCATATCAATGATCTGGGCCAGTATGTGACGGTTTCGACGGAAGATGCTGACAACGATTTGATCAGCGCGGACTTTACCGGCTTGATCGACATCAGTGTCGAGAACGACGTGCCGAGCCTGACGGTAAGCGGCGGTCCGCTTACCGGTGACGTGCAAGAAGACGCGCTCGGCAACGACACGGCCGACAGCGAGAACGACACGGACAGCGATTTCTCGACCGGCAATATTGATGACAACGCCAATGATTCGGACAGCGCAACAATCCAGCTGTCCAGTCTGGTCAGTTCCTCGAGCGGTGCGGACGAGCCTTCGCCGGTGGTTTACGGCCTGGCTGAGCTTACCAATCAGAGCACCTCGTACACCTCCAATAATGTGGCGGTGGTATACAACACCAGCGGCAACACGCTGACTGCCTCGGCAGGCGGGACCACGGTGTTCACGTTCACGGTGGATGCCACCAGCGGCGAGGCGGTCTTCAACCTCAACGACCAGCTGGACCACAGCGGCGCCGGGGATGACGACGAAGTGCTGCATATCAATGATCTGGGCCAGTATGTGACGGTTTCGACGGAAGATGCTGACAACGATTTGATCAGCACGGACTTTACCGGCTTGATCGACATCAGTGTTGAGAACGACGTGCCGAGCCTGACGGTAAGCGGCGGTCCGCTTACCGGTGATGTGCAAGAAGACGCGCTCGGCAACGACACGGCCGACAGCGAGAACGACACGGACAGCGATTTCTCGACCGGTAATATTGATGACAACGCCAATGATTCGGACAGCGCAACAATCCAGCTGTCCAGTCTGGTCAGTTCCTCGAGCGGTGCGGACGAGCCTTCGCCGGTGGTTTACGGCCTGGCTGAGCTTACCAATCAGAGCACCTCGTACACCTCCAATAATGTGGCGGTGGTATACAACACCAGCGGCAACACGCTGACTGCCTCGGCAGGCGGGACCACGGTGTTCACGTTCACGGTGGATGCCACCAGCGGCGAGGCGGTCTTCAACCTCAACGACCAGCTGGACCACAGCGGCGCCGGGGATGACGACGAAGTGCTGCATATCAATGATCTGGGCCAGTATGTGACGGTTTCGACGGAAGATGCTGACAACGATTTGATCAGCACGGACTTTACCGGCTTGATCGACATCAGTGTTGAGAACGACGTGCCGACCATCGGTCCAGCGCAGGATGCTGTGCTGGCCAATGAAACTGGCAATAGCGTAACTGGTAGCCTTGGTATCGTTTCTTCCGGTGCGGACGAACCAGCCAGCGTCGAAATTGCGTTGACTGAGGGATCTCCCGTAGTTACTTATCTTGGTGCTCCTCCAAAGAGCTTTACCTCAGATGGGGCACCGCTGTTTTGGCATGAAAACGATGATGGAAGTTGGTCAGCTCAGACAACTCAGGGGGTAGTCGCCTTCACGGTAAGTGTCGATCCTGATGCTGGTACCTACACTGTTTTTCAAAACAATGGACTAGACGGTGCCAGTTCGACACAACTCATTGATTTCGCCGCTGCATTGAACGGCGGGAATACCTATGAGGCGGTCTTTGGACCCGATGGCGCAACTGCAGTGACCGTTGGAACGACAACCACTTATAGCGATAGTGTGTTTGTCTGGGCGCGAGCCTCAGCCGACCAGTCAACCGCTTTTGATTTGGCTATGGATACCGAAACGGTCAACTATTCGAACTCAGGTGTCGGCGTCGGTGCGGGCAGCATGGTAGATGGTGATGTATCGGAAGACCCAGGTCTTCGCGAATCCGATATTCTCTCTCTGAAGTTTTTCTCGGTACTAGAGGTAAATGAATCGGGCAATAGCCAGAATGCCGTGCGTGTCAACGAAACTAACTCTACAGCGCTCGAATTGACGGGTGTGAGCTTGGTGATTGATCACCTTGGCTCGGCGGAATCGGCCTATTACACGATTTGGTATCAGGATGTCCAGGTTGGCACGGGAGAACTGTCCATATCCGGCTCTGATTCCGGAACCGGATCTTCTGCCGATGCGAAGGATGACCTTCTGCATATCGACGTGAGCGACTTCGGGGGTGTGGTGTTCGATGAAGTTCGTTTCGAAGCGGGAGACGGAGATGCCTTTAGGATCCAGTCAGCCCAGGTAGAGGTGTTTAATGAGGGATTTGATGAGACGCTACTCATTCCGGTCAACATCACCGATGCGGACGGAGATACTGTCTCCACCGACTTCACCGTTACCTTTGACGGTGACGGTATCATTGATGCAACGCAGGCGGATGCGGTGGACGGAACAGACTCCACCACGGGCATGGCGATCTCCGGCAGCAGCGAGGGTGACCTAATCATCGGTACCGACTACGGTGATACGATCTACGGTGGTGGAGGGGATGATGTCATCTACGGTGACGATCCCGATACCGCCGAAGGTGGTGACGACGTGATCTACGGTGGAGAGGGCAGCGATACCATTACTGCAGACGGAGGCGATGACGTTGTCTTCGGCGGATCAGGTGGTGACAGTATCGATGGTGGTGAGGGCAATGACTTCATGGTCGGCGATATCGGTGACGATCTTCTTGACGGTGGTGCCGGAGACGATGTGATCATCGGGGGTGATGGACTCGATACGCTTGAAGGCGGTGCGGACAGCGATGTGCTGGTAGGTGATATAGTTGATTTCACCGATCCGGAAAATCCGGTTATTGTCGAGGATGGAGAAACTGATATCATTGACGGCGGCGCAATAGCAGATACTGGAGACAGTGCTTCTGATATAGCCGGAAATGCTCAAGACTCTTCAGCTGAGGATGTTAGCGATGCTACGGTGGTTGAACCTGGCGATCCAGGAGGAGACGATTTGTTAGACCATCTGATCCCACCGGTTGATCCGGGAACCGTTTGATGAAAAACCCCAAACCGGTTCGATAAAAGACCTGAGTATGATCACAGCCGCAGCCGGTCAGGAGAAATCCTGACTGGCTGTTTGTTTACCGGATGAAAAACAGTCTGGAGAAATATGGTCTGTTAATGTGTGACTAGATAGCTACCTAGGAGAAATAATTGCTGCACCTTCTCAGTTAAATGGCTATTGTTGCTGGATAAGAGACTAAATAGTTAAACCTCTCAGCGGAGGTGTGGTCATGATAACACAGGCGATGGAGCAAGTTGGCCAGGCACTGGTCGTGCACGGCACGGTTCAGGCCGAGTCGGTCAACGGCGTGAGCACGGTGCTGCAGCCCAACAGCCCGATTTTTATGCATGATGCGATCGACACCGGCAGCGACGGGGCCCTGTCCATCGTTTTCAGCGACAATGCCGCCCCCCAGCTCGAGCTGGATCGAATGACCAGCATGACCATCGATGACGATGTGCTGGGCAATGTGCTGCCCGATCTGGGCGATGTTTCGGTCGAGTCCGGAATTGTTCAGGATCTTCTGCAGAACTGGGAGGCCATCGAGCCGGTGGCAGCGCTTGAAACACTGGTGCCCGATCTTGGTGATGCTGCTGGTGATGACGGCGCTGATACCGATATGACCGAGGCGATTCCCGGTCTGGAAGCAGCCGGCGCTGAGATAGCGTCGAACGATATCGGTGGCGATGGTGACGACGCAGTCGACGGCGTGGACTACGATTTTGATCTCACCAGCCTGATCCCGCCCCCGGATGATGGCGGAGCCTGAGTTAATCAGCAAATAAGAGCTATATCTCCAATACAAAAAGCCGGCCAGGGTTTCCTGACCGGCTTTTCCGCTCCTTCTCTCTTGTCATCAAGATTGACGAATCAGCCCTAAAGAATATTGCTCGCCAGCTCCGCCAGCTCCGAGCGCTCCCCCTTGCGCAGGTCGATGTGGGCGTAGATCTTCTGGCCCTGCATCTTGTCGATCAGGTTGCTCAGCCCGTTCGAGCGGATGCCCAGGTAGGGGTGGTCGATCTGGTTGATATCCCCGGTGAACACCACCTTGGTGCCTTCGCCGGCCCGGGTGATAATGGTCTTGACCTCGTGGGGCGTCAGGTTCTGGGCCTCGTCGACGATCATGTACATCTTCACCAGGCTGCGCCCGCGGATATAAGCCAGCGGCTCGATGGTCAGCTTCTCCTCGTCGAGCATCTTCTGCAGACGCTGGAACATCTCGCTCTTTTCCGGAAACTGGCCGCGGATCACGCCGAGGTTGTCGTAAAGCGGCTGCATGTAGGGGCCGATCTTGGAGGCGATGTCGCCCGGCAGATAGCCGATATCCTTGTTGGACAGCGGCATCACCGGCCGGGTCAGCATGATCTGCCGGTACTTGGAGCGCGTTTCAAGAGCGGCGGCCAGGGCCAGCAGGGTCTTGCCGGTGCCGGCCTTGCCCGAGATGGTCACCAGCTTGATCTCCGGGTTGAGCAGGGCATGCACCGCAAATGACTGTTCGGCATTGCGCGGCGAGATGCCGTAGACGGTTTCTTTGATCACCCGTCTGATCACGAATTCATTTTCATAGTCGCCCGGCATGAAGGCGGCCAGCGCCGATTTCTTGCCGTTTTTCAGGACCATGAACTCGTTGGGCTGCAGCGGCGTCTGAGGGGCGTATTCAGCCACCGAAATCTGGCCGCCCTGGTCGTGGCGCTGCTCGATCAACTTCGAGTTGACATCTTCCTCGTAGCGGCAGCCGGAGTAAAGCCTGGACGGATCGCGAACGTGGTCGGAGGTGTAATCCTCCGCCAGCAGTTCGATGGAGCGGGCCTTCATGCGCAGGTTCACGTCCTTGCTCACCAGGATTACCGAGCGGTCCTTATGATCCTTGGAAATATGATAGGCGATGTTCAGGATGCGGTGATCAGCCTTGTCCACGTTCGGGAAATTGTTGAGCAGATCCGGGTGCTGGTCACGCTCGAGGCGCACCGAGATACAGCCCTTGCCATCGCCCAGCGACAGGCCGCCGTTGAAGAGCTTGTCGGAACTGAGATTGTCAAGCTCCCGGACGAACTGGCGCGCGTGAAAATTGATGATCTGGCTGCCTTTCTTGAACTGGTCGAGCTCTTCGAGGACCGTGATCGGGATGATGATGTCGTGTTCGTCGAAATGATGAATGCAGCTTGAGTCGTGCAGGATTACGTTGGTATCGAGAATGAAGATCTTTTTCTGAGTCGGCATAGTGAATGTCTGAAGCGGTGATAATAAGTAATAATCTCTCAGGTACTCAGTTGGATGCGGCGGACTCTACGCGACGGGAATCACCTCCTTGCAGGTCGTGTTGAAGTTGAGTTCAATTAGTTATACCAGAATTGTCTCGTCGATGTAACGTTTTCGTTTCGATGGCTTCAATTTATCGGTATCGACGATGACCAGCCCGTCTACACAATTGCTGAAGGCCGGGTCGATATTGAAATCGACGAAAACCACCCCGCCGGGCTCGCAGAGTTCGGTGTACTGCTTGTACAGCGGCGGAACCGCGGTACCGAGGTTGGCGAGCAGCGACTTGAGTTTGCTGAAGTCTTTTTTATAGTTGTCGCCGTTGAACTCTTTTTCCAGTTTTTCGATGGGCTGTGAAAACGAAACGGATTCTCGTGAGCAGGAATCAGGGCTGCCGGCCGAAAAGTAGAGCTTATAAAAATAGATCAGCAGCTCCCTGGCCATCTGGGGGATCGCACTGGAAATGCTCACCGGGCCGAACAGGTAGCGATAGTGCTGATGTCTCAGCAGGTGGGCGCCGATCCCGTACCAGAGATAGTCGAGACCGCGCCGGCCCCAGTAGCGCGGCTGAACAAAACTGCGGCCCAGCTCCAGAGAATTGTTTAAAAAGAAGCAGCGTGCAGTGTCTAGTTTAAACAGCGAGGCAGTGTAAAGACCCTCTGCCCCGCGCTCGCGCAGGGTTTTCCCGGCATCGACGAAGCGGTAGGCGCCGGCAATTTCCAGGTCGTCCTCATCCCAGAGGATCAGGTGCTGGTAATAGCGGTCGAAATGATCGAGATCGCGCCGTTTGCCGGTTCCCTCGCCGACCGCACGAAAACTCAATTCCCTGAGCCGGCCTATTTCTCTGATAACCGGCGATGGCTCGGCCGTCTGGAACAGGAAGATGGATTTACCATCCGGTGTCCGGCCAAGCAGTTCGCCGCTGAGCACTGCCTTTTTCAGATCGGTCTTGCGCTGGGCCTGGCTATGGAGGAAGCGGTGGTCAGCAGCTCCGATTTGCCGGCCCCGATCCGGTAGAGATGCTTTTTGAACAGCTCGATCTTCTCATTGTTGCGCACCGGCAGGGTGCGGTACGATTCATAGGGGATAATCGCGCCGATTTTCATATTGATCTGCTTTTCGCGCTGGTGAAACATCTGGCCGACCAGCATCAGGGTCGACAGCGGTATAGCCACCATCGAAGCGAAACAGATAGAAGGCTGCCGTGTTGCGGCCGCCGATATGGATCGGCAGAATCGGTGCCTTGGCCCGCTGGGCCATTTTCAGAAAACCGGGGTGCCACCGCCCGTCGCGGACGCCGCCCGGGCCGAGCCGGGAGACCTCGCCGGACGGGAACATGATGATGCGCTTCGCCGCGCTCCAGCGCGTTGTTGATCCGCACGATATGCTGTTTGGAATTAACCCCGGTCAACACCCGGACCGGCAGCAGGCAGGAGCGCAGCGGCTTGACCGACATCAGCAGGTCGTTGGCCACGATCCTGACGTCGGAGCGGACCTCGTGGACCAGCTTGAGCAGGGCCAGCCCGTCCAGCGAGCCGATCGGGTGGTTGGCGATGATCACCACCTTGCCGGTGGTCAGGGGGATGTTCTCCCGTTCCTTATCGGAGATCGCATAGCTGAAATTGAAATAATCGAGCACTTGTTCGACGAACTCGATGCCCTGCAGGTGCGGGTACTGTGCGGCAAAGTCGACAAAGACCTGCTCGTGCAGCAGCCGTCTGGTCTGAGAATCGGCTTTACCACCGAGGATACAATCTTCCTGTCATTGAGATCAGGGTAGTACTGGGCTATTTGACCTGGTCGACGCGAAACATGCGGTCCTCGCTGTGGGTGGGCGGCAGAATGCTGGTACTATCGAATTGGTCTATGTTCTGGTCTCGTTATGCAGACCCGGAAGCAAGATAGCCGCCTGTGGCGCTCAGAAGTCGTTTTTCTTGAACCAGTATCAGATATCAGCGTTAGGATGGAAATAAGATAAGGATAAGCATCGGTTACGCAAGGCCGGCCGATCCCGGACAAATATCCACCAGCGGCCGATTAACGCCATTCCCTGGCTCAACCGCTCATCATCTCCGGCAGAACGGTGACGATACTGCGGAAAGAGGGTGATGAGGACCAGGGCGACCGATCAGCAGCAGGAAAAACGGTACGGCGGCTGCCGCCACCCTGAGGATGTTCATGCCCGTCTGCCCCTGGATGACGAAGAGGTTGAAGCCGACCGGGGGGTGATCTGGGCCATCTCGACCACCAGGACGATGAAGATGCCGAACCAGAGCGGGTCGATGCCGGCCTGCTCGACCATCGGCATGATGACCGAGGTCGTCAGCACAACGACCGAAATGCCGTCGAGAAAAGCAGCCGAGCACGATAAAGAAAATGGTCAGTGCGCCGAGCAGGGCATAGGGCGACAGTCCGCAGGGTGCCGATCCAGACGGCGAGCATTCGCGGAATGCCGGTAAAGCCCATGGCCACCGTCAGGAAGGCGGCGCCGGCCAGGATGAAGGCGATCATGCAGGAGGTCTTGGTCGCCCCCATCAGCGCCGTCGAGAAAAGTCCGCCGGTTCAGCGTGCCGCTCAGCCTGGACAGCACCAGAGAGAGCAGGACGCCGACGGCGGCGGCATCGGTCGGAGAGGCGATGCCGGCATAGATCGAGCCGATCACGCCGCCGATCAGCAGGACCATCGGGATCAGCCGGCGGGAGCGCCTGAGTTTTCTCGCCCAGGGGTAGCGCTGTACGTCGTCGGCGGGAATCGTTCCTTGGCGATGGAGCAGCGACCAGATCGCCACGTAGCCGATGAAGAGGCCGACCAGCAGCAGGCCGGGCAGGATGCCGGCGATGAACAGGCGGGCGATGGACTGTTCGGTGGCGACGCCGTAGACGATCAGAATGATCGACGGCGGGATCAGCAGCCCCAGCGTGGCCGAACCGGCCAGGGTGCCGATCATCATCTTCTGGGGATAGTCGCGCCGGCGAGCTCCGGAATCGACATCTTGCCGATGGTCGCGGCGGTGGCGGCCGACGAGCCGGAAACCGCGGCGAAGATGCCGCAGCCGAAGATGTTGACGTGCAGCAGTCGGCCCGGCAGCCTGGTCAGCCAGGGCGAGAGGCCGGTGAACATGTCCTCGGACAGCCGCGAGCGAAAGAGGATCTCCCCCATCCAGATGAACAGCGGCAGGGCCGCCAGGGCCCAGCTGTTGCTGGCCCCCCAGCTGGTGGTGGCCAGACGCTGCCCAGCGGCGCGCCGGAGAAAAAGATGCCGGCCATGCCGACCGCCAGCAGGGAAAACGCCACCCAGATGCCCGCCGGCCAGCAGGCCAGCAGAAAGACGAGCAGCAGAAGGGTCATGCCCAGTTCAGCTCACCTGACTCCCTCCTTGCCGGAGTGTTCCGGTCCGCATTGCTGCCGGGCTCCTGGTAGCTCGGCGTCCGCATACAGGCCGACAAGCTGATCGAGCGAGGGCGACGAACAGGATCGACCAGCCCCAGCAGCATGCCGCTCTGCGGGATCCACAGCGGCACCGCGATCATGCCCGGCGAGAGGTCGTGGAACTGAATAGGAATCCCGGACAAGCACCGGTATACCAGGTGAAGTAGAGGATATGGCGGCGGCCACCGCGACGCACCAGAATTCGACCGGCCCGGGCCGAGGGCTGTCAGGAAGATGCGAGATCAGCAGCGTCACCCGGATATGGTCGCCCTGCCGCAAGGTGTGGGCCAGGGCCAGGAACGACGCACGCGGCGAGAAAGAAGCCGGTGAAATCGGCGTAGGACGGAATGGTCAGGCCGATCGCCGTACCGGTGAGCAGGCGCTGACCGGTCGATCAGGTTGAGACCCACCTGCGCGACGACCAGGGCGGCCGATGGCGGCGATGAAGCCGGCCGCGAGCCAGCCGCTCGCCCAGATAGAGGCGGTCCAGAACTTTTCGCATTGGTGTGGACGGGTCAGCAGGGTAAAAACGAGGCGGGGCAGCCCCGTCGTTTCCGACCGCTCCCGGAGACTGCTCACTTATGTATTTCTTCAGCAGTTCTTCGCCTTCTTTGCCTGCAGCGTCTTTCCAGTCAGCCAGCATTTCATCGCCGACCTTCTTCAAGCCCTTCATCAGTTCGGGACTCGGGGTGACCACTTTCATGCCGTTTTCCTTCAGGATCGGCGATCTGCTCAGCGGTTTCCTTTCTTGCTCATCTCCCAGCCGCGTATCTCGGCCTTTTCGGCGGCTGCCAGCACGGCCTTCTGGTCGTCCTCGTCGAGCTTGTTGAAGGCACTGCTGTTGACCACCACGATATTTTTCGGCACCCAGGCCTGAATGTCGGTAAAATATTTGACGAAATCCCAGGCCTTGGAGTTGGCACCGGTCGAAGGCGAGGTGATCATCGCTTCGACCCGGCCGGTTGCGAAGGCCTGGGGGATATCCGGAACTTCCACCTGGGTCGGTGCGGCGCCGACCGCATTGGCGAATTTCTCCAGGGTCGCATTGTAGGCCCTGAACTTGATGCCCTTCAGATCGTCCACGGTGTTGATCTCTTTTCCGGTATACAGTCCCTGCGGCGGCCACGGCACGGAGAACAGCGGCATGAGGTTCTGGCGTTCGAGCAGCGGCGCGATGATCGGCTGCTGGGCGTTCCAGAGTTTTGCGGCATCATCGTAATTGGTGGCCAGAAACGGCTGTGAGTCGGCCCCGAACACCGCGTTTTCATTGGACAGCAGCGACAGGAAGAACTCGCCGATCGGCACCTGGCCGCCCCGCACGGCATTCTTGATCTCCGGATGCTTGAACAGCGAGCCTGCGGAATGAACCTTGATCACCAGTTTGCCGCCGGTCACCTGTTTCACCTCGTCGGCGAACTGCATGATGTTCTGGGTGTGAAAGGTTTTTCAGGATAAGGGGTCGGCATATCCCAGGTTTCGGCAAGCGCTGACGCTGCCAGCGTAAGAGTAAAGAACGGAACCAGCAGACCTGCGAACATTTTCGAAACTCTTTTCATAGTGCGCTCCTCATATTGGTTGAAGGTTGGGTGGTTGTAACGAAACTGCCGCGCAGACAAGCGGGCTTTCTATCCTAGCACAATTCTAAAATGGTTCAAACTATACATGACATGAAAATTTATTTGAGCGTACATCCCCTTTCTGTAATAATCATTTATGATGGTTGATGCCTGATGGATACCTACTGACAATCTTTTCCGGACCGGCTGACGGGGAAAAAAGAATCCGGCCCGACGGTCCAAAGAGCGAGGGGTTATGAAACTCAATTGTGATATGGGCGAAAGCTTCGGGGTCTATAAAATCGGCCGCGACGAAGAGGTCATGAAGCATGTGCACATGGCAAACATAGCCTGCGGAGCCCATGGCGGCGATCCCCCGGTCATGGAAAAAACGGTGGCTCTGGCGGTCCGGCACAAGGTCCTGGTCGGCGCTCACCCGGGGTATCCCGATTTACAGGGCTTCGGGCGCCGCGCTATCAGCTACACGGCAGACGAAATCCGCACCATGGTCCTCTACCAGACCGGCGCTCTGGCTGCATTCTGCAAGGCTGCCGGGACCCCGCTGAGTTTTGTGAAGCCGCATGGCACGCTGTACAATACCATGATGGCTGACGACGCTGTTATTATCGCAGTATTTCAGGCGGTGGCCAGCTACGGCTCAGAGATCCCGGTGATGATCCAGGCAACGCCCCGCTGGCAGCACCATGAGCAGCTGGCCGGAGACCATGGCGTAACACTGCTCTGGGAGGCGTTTGCCGACCGGGCCTACGAACCGGATGGAAGCCTGCGCAAGCGAAATCTTCCCAACGCCCTGCACGACCGCGAAAATATACTCAGGCAGACCGAGGTTCTCTGCAGAGATAAATATATAGCCGCTACTGACTCGACGAAGCTTGAGTTCCCGGTGGATGCCTTATGCGTCCATGGTGACTCCGAATCGAGCATAGCCGTCATAGCCCAGCTCAGGAAACTGGTAGATTCCTATGAAAATTGAGGTTCTTTCCGAGTTCAGCTATCTGATTCGTTTCCCCGGCGATAAGACCTCTCTGCCCGAACCGACCAGGGTGGGCCTTGCCGCCCAGTTGATCCGTGAGGCCTTCGACGACCAGTGGGCCGAGGTCGTTCCTGTTTTTGCCGACCTCCTGGTAACCTTGTCCGCACGATCCTTCAGTGCAGGGCAAGACCCGGAAGCGATCATTGCCGGATGCCTGGAGAAACTGGAACGGCAGGACGAGGTGCTGGTCGAACCCCGATTGATCGAGGTTCCTGCTTGCTATGACGAGGAATTCGCCGAAGATCTGCCTGAAATTGCTGAACAGGGCGGACTTTCAGTAGACGAAGCCGTCAGACTGCACTCAGAACAGACCTATAAGGTTTATGCCATGGGGTTCTGTGCCGGGTTTGCCTACATGGGGGATGTGCCGGATGCCCTGAAGCAGCCGAGACGTTCATCTCCGAGAACGAAAATCCCTGCCGGCAGTGTCGCCATCGCCGATTTCATGACCGCCGTCTATCCGCTTGCGATGCCGGGCGGCTGGCACATCATCGGCCGCTGCCCGGTTCCGTTCTTCAACCCTGAAGATCAGGACAACCCCACGCTATTGAGGGCCGGGGATCTGGTGCGTTTTCAACCGGTTGACAAAGATGAATTTTACAGGCTGAAGGAAAAATGGCGAAATTAACCATTACCAGAGCAGACTTTTTTGCCTCCGTTCAGGACATGGGCCGCCAGCGCACGCAGCACCTGGGCCTGGCCCAGAGCGGCGTGGCCGATGAATATTCCTTTTTCCGGGCTAATTATCTGGTCGGCAATGCGATCACCACCCCGGTGCTGGAGATCATCAGCGGTTTGTTCAGCATAACCTCCGACAGCCCCGTAACCATGGCCCTTACCGGAGCCGACATGTCGGCCAGGGTGAACAACGCCCCGCTGTCGCCCTGGCAGAGTTTTGTCCTGATGCCCGGCAAGGAACTCGAATTGAAAAACACAGCAGGAAAGGGGATATTCAGTTATCTTGCGGTGAAAGGCGGGTTTGACATTCCCCTCTGTTTTAACAGCGCATCCACGGTGGAGCGAGAAAAACTCGGCGGCTATCATGGACGAAAACTGGCCGCAGGAGATGAGCTGTTGACGCTTCTGGACAGGCCGCTGTGCCCGACCCTGGCGACGCCGCCGGATCAGATTCCACGATTCGACAAGCCCCTGACGCTTCGCGTTATGCCGGGCTACGACCATGACAGCTTTCCGGAAGAATCGAAGAAGATATTCTTTTCCAGTGCGTACAAAGTCAGCAGCAAAATGGATCGGACCGGCATCCGGCTCAATGGTCCGCCGGTCATTTGGGGGCAGGGCGATATACTCAGCAAACCGGTTGCCCTGGGAGTGGTTCAGATAACCAACGACGGAACGCCTGTTATCCTGTTGAAAGAACGCCAGTCTACAGGTGGCTATCCCATGCTGGGCGTGGTCTCGCGCCTGGACCTTTTTAGACTGGTTCAGGCTTTTCCCGATACCCCGCTTCGTTTTTCTCTGGCAGATCCCCTCAGACTTCGCTCGGAGCTGACGCGATTCTATAATTTCTGGGGCTTGCCATAGACTAATGCTGCCTCGATAGTTTGAACCAGAAAAAAAGGCTTGAATCCTCTGATATTGGCCGGGTAACGCAGAGATCGATATATAGGTCGAAGTCTTTGGTGATCGAAACGCCGGGCGGCGGGGTCGGTAAAGCACACTGATGAGTGGCTGCCCGCCTGTGGAGGGCGGTGATCGCCGCTTAAAAAAGCATGGTTTTTCAAGCGGATCTCGAATAGAGTAGGCTCCTGTTTACTTCAGACGAGTCTGATCAAGTCGGTCTGCACCGTTTACCAAATTCACGCTATCTTATCTGGAGGTCTGTATGACATTTCCAATCGATTTCTCCGCTTATCAGCCGCTCCGGTTCGAGCCCGCCCAGCGGCAGCTCAGCGCCGAAGAGAAGCAGATTTTGATCACCAATATAGCCCTGGTCCGCGACAGCCTGGTTTTTTTCACTGCCTTGGCCAATGTAAAAGGGCTTGGCGGCCATACCGGTGGCGCCTACGATATCGTCCCTGAAGTATTGATCGTCGATGGCTTCATGAAGGGTGATTCGGCTATTGTTCCGGTCTATTTCGACGAAGCCGGTCACCGGGTGGCGATCCAGTATATGATGGCGGCGCTGAACGGCCAGAAACGTTTCGAGGATCTGCTCCATTACCGTGAATTCGGCAAAGGCCTCTACGGCCACCCGGAACGCGACGAAGCAGCCGGGGTGTTTTTCAGCTCGGGCCGGCTGGGTCATCTGTGGAGTTACGTGAACGGGGTTGCCGAAGCCGACCGGGACAGGATCGTGGTAATGTTTGGCAGCGACGGTTCCCAGCAGGAGGGCGACGCTGCCGAAGCGGCGCGTTATGCGGTGGCCCGGGGGCTCAAGGTCAAGCTCTTGATCGATGACAATGATGTGACCATTGCCGGCCACCCGAGCCAGTACCTCAAAGGCTTCGAGGTCGGCAAGACTCTGGCCGGGCACGGTCTTGCGGTGGATGAAGGCGACGGCGAGGATCTCGAGGGGCTGTTTAGGCGCATCGCCGCTGCGCTCTATACCGAGGGGCCGGTGGCACTGATCAATAAGCGCAAAATGGCACCCGCTGTTCCCGGCATCGAGGGCCTGCCCAAAGGCCACGATGTAATTCCGGTGGATTATGCCATTCAATATCTCGAGGAACGGGGCCAGCAGGCCGCAGTCGAGCTGCTCAAACAGAAGCCGGCAGGATCGGACAAGCCTGTCTACCGGGGCAGCAGCGCCGAGACCGGCAAGTGCCGGGATGATTTCGGCAAAATCATCTGTGAGCTGCTCGACAAGATGGACAGCCCGGCCGACAAGGTCATCGTGGTCGACTCCGACCTGGAGGGTTCCTGCGGGCTGCACCATATCCGCAAGAATCACCCGGAGGTCTATGTCTCCGGCGGCATCATGGAGCGCAACAATTATTCGGTGGCTGCCGGGTTCGGCTCCGAACCGGGGCGGCAGGGCATTTTCGGCACCTTCTCGGCCTTTCTCGAGATGGTGGTTTCCGAGATTACCATGGCCCGCCTGAACCGGGCCAATGTGCTGGCCCATTTCTCCCATGCCGGCGTCGATGATATGGCAGACAACACCTGCCACTTTGGGATTAACAATTTTTTTGCCGACAACGGGCTGGCGGATGGTGATGCCACCAGGCTCTATTTCCCGGCAGATGCGCTGCAGCTGCGGGCGATGCTGCCCAGGATCTTCAATGATTCGGGGCTGCGCTTTATCTTTTCGACCAGATCTGCAACGCCGTTTATCGAGGCTGAGGACGGCTCGCGGTTTTACGGGGCTGGCTATGCCTTTGAACCGGGCAGGGACGAGATTGTCAGAGCAGGCACCGCCGGCTATATCATTTCCTATGGTGAGATGCTCTACCGCAGCCTCGATGCGGTTGAAGGCTTGAAACGCGATGGTATCGACGTCGGGCTGATCAACAAGCCCACTCTCAATGTCATCGATGAAGAAATCCTGGCGCTGGCCGGGGCAAGCCCTTTCGTGCTGGTGGTCGAGAGCCAGTCCATCAAGAGCGGCCTGGGCAGTCGCTACGGCACCTGGCTGCTGAAATACGGTTTTACCCCGAAGTATGACCATCTGGGAACGTATCGCGAGGGCTGCGGCGGACTTGGCGAGCAGATCACCCATCAGGGCTGCGACCCGGCAGCCATCAGGAAGAAGGTGAAGCACCTGCTGAAATAGCCCGCATTTATTGAGCTGTAGGCCTTTGGAGCGCCGCTCGTCGTCCTGGTCAGGAACGATGCTGCCGGCGCTTTTTTGTTCAGCTTCGGGTCAGTCGGGGAGCCTGGTCGGGCAGGGTTTGCAGCGCCTCGATCAAGGTTTCGATGTCCATGACCGAAGCCAGGCTGTGGCCAAGTTCTTCGAGCACGGGCAAGGCCTTGCCGGCGATTTTTTCGGCCCGCTGACGATAACCGAGCTCGAGGTTGATATAGACGCCGGCCGCCCGTATCAGGGCCTGGAGCAGGCGCTTCCGGTCGCCGGCCGCCTGGATCCAGGCGGGCTCAAGAATCTCATGAACCTCGAAAAACAGGGCCAGATCCCATAACACCGCCGCCTGGTAAAGCAGGTCACTGTCCGGGGCGATATGTGTCAACGCCCGGGCATAGCATGTCAGCCGATTGTCGATATAGTCTGCCTGGGCCGCGGGCAAATCGTCTGCCCGGTGCTGTGCCGCCGCTTTTTCTGCCGCGTCGAGGCTGCGGCTGGACAGGACCTCGATGATCGATTCGGACAGATCATTTCTGATATCGCGGCTGAGGCGGTCTTCGAACGGATTAAAACTATTGATCCTGCTCTTGTCGGGCATTGTCACTGGGGGCTCAGGGTTTGTGCATTGCGCTGTGAATTATTCAAGGGTACCTTATTTTTAAAGTATATAGAGGATAATACGAGTCCGTTTTCAGGACAATCTTTTTCACTCCAGCCCCAAGAACCTGCAATGCGGCAGCCCCGAAAAGAAAAGAGAACGTACCGCTGGGTCATCGTCCTCGGCGGTATCTTCGGGCTGTTCGCCAGCCTGGGCATCGGTCGTTTCGCGCTGGGCATGCTGCTGCCGGCGATGGTCGAACCGCTGCAGCTCACCTACAGCCAGATGGGCTTTATCGGCACCCTTAACTTCTGTGGTTATCTCGCCGCGGTCCTGCTTTGCGGCCGGCTGATCGGCTGGGTCGGTTCGCGGACATTGATCAGCCTGGCTCTGATGCTGGTTGGCGCTTCCATGTGTGCAGTCGGCTGGACCGAAAATATCCGCTTGATTATGCTGTTTTACCTGCTGACCGGGGTCGGCAGCGGTCTGTCCAATGTGCCGATCATGGCGCTGATCTCGCGCTGGTTCGAGCCGGCCCTGCGCGGCAGAGCCATTGGCATGGTGGTGATCGGCAATGGTCTCGGCATCATCCTGGGCGGACACCTGGTACCCCTGCTCAACGGGCTGGGCCGTGGCTGGCAGTTGAGCTGGCAGGTCTTCGGCGGGGCGGTGCTGGTGGTTGCCGTTATCTGCTGGCTGCTCCTCAGAAATGAACCGGGCGGGGAGGATGATTATCTGCTGAGGGCGGCCCAGCAGAAAAGAGGGGGCCATATCGGCGATAATAGCGACAGACGCTTTGACAAGCGCCTGTTCTGGCGTGCTGCAGCCATCTACTTCCTGTTCGGTTTTACCTACGTGATTTACGCCACGTTTTATGTCTCATCGCTTGTTCAGCAGCGTGGCTTCAGCGAGTCGGAGGCGGGGCTGGTCTGGTCCTGGATCGGTCTGTTGAGCCTGGGCTCCGGCCCGCTGTTCGGTGCCCTGTCCGACCGGCTTGGCCGGCGAGCCGGATTGATGCTGGTGTTCTCCATTCAGGCGCTTGCCTATGGCTCTGCCGCGGCTTTTCTGCCCTTCCCCTTTCTCTACCTGTCCGCTTTCTGTTTCGCCATCGTGGCCTGGAGCGTGCCGTCGATCATGGCGGCACTGGTCGGTGATTTCACCAGCCCCCGGCAGACCGCAGCGGTGTTTGGCTACATCACCTTTGTTTTCGGCATCGGCCAGATTGCAGGGCCCTACTGCGCAGGACTGCTGGCGGAGCGGAGCGGCGGCTTCGGACCTGCCTTTCTGCTTGCCTCGTCCCTGGCCCTAACTGCGGTGTTTATTTCCATGAAACTTCCAAAACAGAAAACGGGCTGAGTGTGCTGTGAGGGGAACCAGCAGGCCGCGTCGGCAGCTGCTTACAGGTCATTGTTGAGACAAAGAAAGGCAGGGGGTGGATCAATAGTATCAGTCGTCCGAGTCAAACGGACCTTCAGAGGTATCGTCTTCGACGTTTTCCTCGGTTCCTTCGGTTTCTTCATCTGCGTCCGTTTCTTCGGCGTCATCAAATTCCGCCTCCTCGGCTTCCTGTTTCATGCGGACCGCTTTGGGGATTTTGGACTCGGGCAGAATAATCTCGGTAATTCTTTCTATTTCGGCGTCGATATCGGGGTCTTCAGCGCAGATGGGGCAAGCCGCCACGTGTTGTTTGATGAACTGAACCATGCGGGCGGGCGCCATGGTTTCATCTTTGACGTGCAGATACCATTGTTTGGCCAGTTTAATCAGTCTTTCACACTGCATAGGGTATGGGTTGGCTCTGAGATGAGGATTCTTAATATCGCGTATTTAAAAATATGGTATTATAATAATAAGTTGCTTTCCGGGTCAATATTAATTAATTTTACCGACCCCACCAGCGCAATTCAACGATCGGAAGTGGATAGGGCACTGGTGGCCCTCCCGGACTTCAAATCCGGTGTAGCGGGTTAACAGCCTGCTGGGTGGGTTCGATTCCCATGCACTTCCGCCAGTTGTTCTTCTAACACCAATCGTTTGTATATAACCTGGTGGCGCCGCCCTGGAAGTAGCCAACTTATCTAATTGGTATGATTATCAAATACCGCTGAATATCGCCGTTTTGCTTAACCGTATTAATAGATGAAATGAAAATCTGGGTAGATGCGGACGCATGTCCAGTGGTGATTAAAGAAATTTTGTATAAGGCGGCAGAAAGGACGCATGTACCATTAATCCTGGTCGCTAATAATCACTTTCACATACCAAAATCCTCATTCATTACCTTACTCCAGGTTCCACATGGCCAAGATGTGGCTGACGATGAAATAGTCAACAAACTTGAGGCTGGTGATCTCGCAATTACCAGCGATATTCCTTTAGCTGCAAGAGTTGTTGAAAAAGGGGGGCTTGCTCTTAACCCGCGTGGGGAAGTCTATTCTGAAGAAAATATAAAAGAGCGGTTAAGTGCCAGAGATTTTCTCGATACTCTGCGGTCGAGCGGAATAGAAACTGGGGGCCCGTCCGCCCTGAGCCCGCGTGATAGACAGGCGTTTGCAAATAGTTTAGATCAACTATTAGGGAAATATAGATTAGGAAAAAATAGAAAATAGATGCTGATCATGCTGAACGCTGCTGTCATTGATGGTCTTCCTCAAGAAATAGCCAGATTCGGGCCAGATTCGGGGAAGCCCTGCCTGTTCTTTGTTCAGGTCAAAAGACCGGAAGCCGCAGCGAGCTGAACCCGCTGCGGCTTCCGGCACGGCTATCCTGGAACCGCAGGCTTAGACGG
This sequence comes from uncultured delta proteobacterium, assembly GCA_963707715.1. Lineage (GTDB taxonomy): Bacteria > Desulfobacterota > Desulfobulbia > Desulfobulbales > Desulfocapsaceae > JABDQA01. The sequence goes on along the minus strand of CAVPRJ010000009.1, from coordinate 370,628 downwards.
CCTTATTTGGAGCCGCCGCCCCCCTCGGAAAGTTTTTCCATAACCTGGCTGAGATTGAAGCTGGCGGCCTTCTGGCTGGGTGGAAATTCCTTGAAGGTCTCGAGAAATTTGGCCACATAGGCCTGGGCCGGCAGCAATAGATAGGGCCGGTCAAGAAACCAGTCGTCATAGGTATTGGAGGTCACCATGCCGCGCTCGTAGGGGTCGCGGCGCAGGTTAACCAGCAGTGGAATGCGCAGCGTAACAAACGGTTCACGCCAGGCCTGAAAGGTAGCCTCGGCCCGCTGCTCCATGAAGATGACCTTCCAGTCCTGATAGCGCAGCGCGGTCAGGTCGCCGTCGTCGGAGAAGTAAAAGATGTCCTTGCGCGGCCCTGTTTCCTCCTGGCCGGTCAGGTAGGGCAGGAAGTTATAGCCGTCCAGGTGGACCTTGTAAGTCCGGTCAATGGCTGAGACGCCGCCCTGTTTCAACTGTTCCTTGATATCCGGCGCACCGGCCGCGGCCAGGAAGGTGGGCAGCCAGTCCATATGGTGCATGATTTCGTTGGACCAGGCTCCCGGCTCAATTTTTCCGGGCCAGCGCACCATGGCCGGCACCCGCCAGCCGCCTTCCCAGTTGGTGTTTTTCTCTCCGCGAAACGGCGTCATCGCGGCATCGGGCCAGGTGTTCATATGCGGGCCGTTGTCGGTCGAGTAGAAGACGATGGTGTTGTCGGAGATGCCAAGTTCATCGAGGGCCTCGAGGAATTTGCCGATGTGCATGTCATGCTCCACCATGCCGTCGGAATATTCGTCCTGGCCGGAGATGCCGCGCAGCTCTTCTTTGACATGGGTGCGGAAATGCATGCGCGTACCGCTCCACCAGATAAAGAACGGCTTGCCCGCCGCGACCTGACGCTGCATGAAATCGAGGGCCGCATCCGAGGATTCATCGTCGATGGTCTCCATCCGCTTTTTGGTCAATGGGCCGGTGTCTTCGATACGTCCGTCGGCATAGGAGTGGATTACGCCGCGGGGGCCGAAGCGCTTACGGAATTCCGGATTCTTCGGGTAATCTTCGTTTTCCGGCTCTTCCTCTGCATTGAGGTGGTAGAGATTGCCGAAAAATTCGTCGAAACCGTGGTTGGTGGGCAGGTGCTCGTCCTGGTCGCCAAGATGGTTCTTGCCGAACTGGCCGGTGGCGTAGCCCTGGGCCTTGAGCAATCCGGCGATCGTCGGGTTCACTTCCTGCATGCCTTCCTCGGCCCCAGGCAGGCCTACCTTGGAGAGACCCGTGCGAAAGACCGACTGGCCGGTGATAAAACTGGACCGGCCGGCGGTGCAGCTCTGCTCGCCGTAGTAGTCGGTAAAAGCCATGCCTTCTTCGGCAATGCGGTCGATGTTCGGGGTCTTGTAACCCATCAGGCCGTGGGTGTAATAACTGATGTTGGACTGGCCGATATCGTCACCCCAGACGACGAGAATGTTAGGCTTATCAGCCGCCAGGGCAAAACTGGCGGCCAGCATTGCAACAGCCGCAAGCATTGCGCCAGTGCACATTTTTTTCAAGAAGACCATAGCGCCCCTCCTCTTTTTTCGTTGTGTGTGAAACAGTATTTCAGGGCCCGAATTTGCCCTGACCGGTTGGCTGTAAAGGATGCTTGCTTGGAATGCATCAAAACGAACAGCTCTGACGAGAGTAATTATCATTATTGCCGTTGTCTATGGCAACAGCATCATTTTACCCCACGGGGTCGGCACCGAACCGGTTCTGGCCGCGTGTGCCCTGCTGAATAAACCAGAACAGCAGAACAAGAAAGCCGATCAGCGGGATCAGGCAGAGCAGCAGCCACCAGCCCGATTTATCCAGGTCGTGCAACCGTCTGACACCCACTCCTATGGACGGCAGTAAAATAGCCAGGCCCCAGATGGTGGCGAGGAGGCTGTAGCCCGAAGCGCTGCCGAAAATCAGGTTGTCGAGAAGAGATAAAACAAAGGTCCCAACCCAGCTGAACAGGGCGAACCACCAGTATTCCGAGCGCCGGGCCCGGCCGTTGAAGTCAATGTATTTTTCTTTAAGACAGGTCTGTACTGCGTTGCCGAAAGTCATCATGATTGTGCTCCTGGGGCTCTCTGCGGGCTCTTTATGGTTTTGTCATCTGATTGGACCTTCCCCGGGCGGGGGCTCGGCATTGTTTCCACCCGGCCCGTCTGCGGAGACGTTTGACATCCACAGGCACCCTTGCATGAGTAAATGATCGCTGCCTGCCCGAATTTTCGCTTACTCCACTGTCACAGATAGCGCCACAATAGCGCAACTCTAAGCAATGGCTTGCGCCAGTCAAGTCCAGGCATGGGTAGAGAAGGACAGAATAATTGTTTTTGCATAATTCACCCGGGCAGGCTTGATTTTACCTTTCTGAGGCAACATCTATAATCGGGTGAGTACGGGAGTGTGGGCTATTCGTGGCTCACCCCGTCAGGCAAGCAAAAAATCAGCGGAGAGAAACAAACAATGCGCACGATTATCAGCACAGCACTTTTAGCGTTATTCATAGGTGCCCTGGGCGCCGGGGCGGCTGGAGCCAGGGATGATATCAAGGTTGAACGGGTCAGCTTCGAACGCGTACTTATCTTTAACGGCGAAAAGGTGAGCTCGGATGCAGACGCCCAAGTCGAAGCCGAAAAAAGCGGCGATCTCTGGGTGATCGAGGTCAACGACTACGAGCACTACCGGATTCCTGAGGCGGTGATCACCGGCGGCTGAGCTATTGATCTTTGAAATTCAGCCTAAGTGAGCCGATTTTTCAGCGCTTTGATGTGCTCCAAATCATGCTTTACACCAGGAGCAAGAGTCCCAAAATGGTCAAGAGGAAGATTATGATACGCAGCCCAGGCACTGGCGCCAGAATCCTGCTGGTCGGCCAGAACGGCCCGTGGGATCGCGCAAAGGTGGACCAGATTGTCATGGGCGGCAAGCGCACCATCGTCAAGCTGGAGAGGAAAACCCCGGTCCATCTCAGGTACCAGACCGCCTGGCATGATGAAGACGGGGTGCTCCATTTCAATGAGCGCCTCTAGGGGCGTGATAAGAAGCTGAGGGCGGCCCTGGACCATGCCCGTTAAGTCGTATCGGCCCGAAAACAGGCAGTTGCGAGCTGATCTTTGCAAGCATTATCTGTTGACTGAAGGAACTTGTATGGTTTATAAGTGGTAGATTAGCAACTAGTTAAAGACAGGACAGAAATGTCTTAATCCTAGCGTAAGGAACAACGCGGATTTCGTTGAGCTTGTTACGAGGTGTTCCTGATAGACAAGCGAGAGGGGCCTGTCAAAAGAAAAGTTTCTTGAAAAGAGCAAACTAGTCATGCAGTAGAGATTACCTTTGGTAAAGTTTTTCTTCGCAGTATTTGGCAGCATGACCTTCACCTGATTATCTAGCTTAAACCGATGAAAATAGCCCTCACAGCGATTTAATGATCCGCCATGCAGGATATCGGGTTAACCTTTGCCGGAGCACGTTTCTGTCTTTGTTACCCTGACGAACTGGCTGAGCCGGTCAGCCTGTTGCTCAGGGACATTGAGCTCACGGATGGACCTGGGGACGAGAAGGCTGTTGAAATCCTGCGAGAAGGGCCGGGCGACTCTTTTCGCATCATTTCCTCCACAAGCCAGTCAGATCTTTTAGAAGGGCATAACCGTCTGCTCGAAGCCCTGCCAACATTTCTGAAACGAGAAGTCTTTGGTGCGCTTGCGTCTGAATGCGTTCTCAGCGCCGCAGCGCTGGCCACGGGGGGCAGAATTATCATCTTTCCAGGTGTGCGTTCGTCGGGCAAGAGCCTGCTCGCAGTCTATCTGGTTTCGAGGGGATGGCAGTACTTTACCGACGAATGCGTCGGTGTTGCTGAGGCAGATGTAAACTATAGCTACCTCGCCACGCCCCCATCCATCAGGGCCGATGACGGGCCTGCAGTGCTGGCACAGCTGGGCGGCGGGAGCGAGCATTATTTTTCGGGCAGTGAACGGTATCATGTGGTGCTCAACCCTGCTCAGATCGCCGCCTCCGATGACCACTCATCGCCTGCACTGATCGTTTTTCCAAGGTATGCCAGCGGCGTGCAGTATCGTTTAGAAGTCTTGTCCGCCGCCCGGGCGGCGGCGGAGCTGATGCGCTGCGCGGTGCACCCGAACCAGAAAAGTTTTCAGCTGACCGCCGCCTTGACCCGAAAGGTGCGCTGCCTCAGGCTGACCTACGGTGCTTCTGCCCAGCTTGCGCATCTGGACCGCGCACTATCCTATATCGTCGATACAAAGCTTTCTACCGCGGAGCTTGAAGAATTTCTGGCAAGCTTTCAGCCGGTACATTCGGTCTCCGTCCATCGGTCAGAACCTGAGACCACGAAACCTCCAGCGGTCATTGCGGCAGCAACTGCGGCCGGAGAAAAAAAGGTGTTGAGCATCGGTATGGCCACCTATGACGACTATGACGGGGTCTATTTCACTGTCCAGGCGATCAGGCTGTACCATCCGGAAATAACCGAGCAGACCGAAATCCTGGTGATCGACAACAACCCGGAAGGCCCGGCGGCCCAAGCCCTGAAAAATCTCGAGAACATTGTCGCCAACTACCGCTATTTCCCCTTTGGCAGCCGCAGCAGCACCGCGGTGCGGGACCTGGTATTCCGCCAGGCCAACGCGGATTTCGTGCTCTGCCTGGATGGCCACGTGATGGTTGCGCCCGGCGCGCTGAAGCGGCTGATCGAGTATTTCAGGGACAATCCCGACAGCACCGACCTGCTTCAGGGACCGATGTACGCCGAGAACCTGAAAAGTCTGCATACCCATTTCGAACCGAAGTGGAGCGCCGGCATGTACGGCCGCTGGGCAATCGACAAGCGGGCCGAAGATCCAGATGGCCCGCCGTTCGATATCGAGATGCAGGGGCTTGGCCTGTTTGGTTGCCGCAAAGATGCCTGGGTCGGCTTCAACCCCCGTTTTCGCGGCTTCGGCGGGGAGGAGGGCTATATCCACGAAAAGTTCAGGCAGCGGGGCGGCAGGACCCTGTGTCTGCCCTTTCTACGATGGCTGCACCGCTTTGCCCGGCCTGCCGGCGTGCCTTACAGGATCGACTGGCACGATCGGATCTTCAACTATATGGTCGGACTGGACGAACTGGGACTCGATAGCGGGCCGCTGCAGGACCATTTCAAGGAACATCTGGGCGAGGGGGCGGCTGCGCAGCTGTTGTCCCTGGTCGAGCAAGAGATACAATCGCCGTTTTTGTATTTCGACGCCATCTACTGTATTACCCTCGATACCGACCTACCACGCTGGGAGAAGATGCAACACCGCTTCAAAGCCCTGGGGATTGAGGCGTGCGTGCGCATATTCAGGGCGGTTGCCAGGCCAGACAACCACCATGTCGGCTCTGCACTGTCGCACCGCGCAGTCATAGAAGAAGCGCAACAGCAGGGCCTCGACAACGTGCTGGTTTTCGAGGACGATGTACTGTTTCTCGATGATACTCTGGATATTCTTGCCAACAGCGTGGCCGAGCTCAGACAGCGGGAGTGGAATCTCTTCTATCTCGGCAGCCATCACCGGGGGCAGACCTGCCCGCTTGCCACCGGCTGTAAGCATCTGCGTTTGGCCCGGGGGGTGAGCGGCACGTTTGCAATAGCCTACGGCAAAGAGATTTTTGAGAAGGTACTGGGCGACCTGCCCGATTCCCGGGAGGCGATGGCAGCCTGGCTTGAGGCTCATCACGGAATCGACCAGTACCTCAGAAAAATGGAGCGACAGTTCATCACCGAGCCCTCGGTTGCCACCCGGATAGAGCTGCTGCCCTTGGCAAGGGAAGAACTGCAGAAGCGCTTCATCCTCGGGGAGCAAACCGCCTGAGCTGGAACTATTTGGCTAGCGAACGATACATCTTTACCCACCAATAGATATGGCGGGGATGGTGCCAGCCCAGGCAGCGGAGCCGCTCTCCGATCGTCTCCGCGCCATAATAGATTTTCAGCCACCACTTCGGGGGCAGAAAGGTTCTGGACAATATCTCCGGCAGCCGGCAGCCCTCGGCCTTCAGTTCCTTCAGCCGTTTATGCGGCCAGCCGTCGTAGGATCTCGGCTCGAGCCGTTTTTCCTTAAGAAAGCGGGTCGGAACTCTGGCCCCGTTCCAGGGTGAAATGGAATGCAGCGCCGGCAGAGCCCGAGCGAGCAGCGGGCAGCGCTTGTCGATATACTCCCGGTCCAGGTGGTTGTAATGTTTTTCGGTAAAGCCGATCAGGTCCGCCGCATTGATCAGTTTATACGGCTCGTAGGTGAGCGGGGCGTGAAAGCCATGCTGGTAGAGGTAGTGCAGCATCTCCTGGTCGGCAAATGATACCGCCTCGCAGCCGCCGATACTGAAGCGGCGCCCGGTCATAAATAGACTGTCGAAATCGACCTGGGGGTACCAGGGCGGGCAGTTCGGGTAGAGCCCCCGGTGGATCTCGATGCAGATACTGGTGCTGCCAGCCTGCCGGTAGAGCGGCGGCAGGTGGAAGTGATCCGGGGGGATCACTGCTTCGGCCTGGGTAAAATCGTTCGCTTTGAGCAGATCATGGGCCCGCTGGGCATCTTCTGGGCGAAAGAGCAGGTCGATGTCGCGCATCGGCCGCAGGGCGGGGTCGGGATAGAGCGTATAGGCAAGCGCAGAGCCTTTGAGAAGCAGCGTCTCGATACCAGCACTTTGCAGCAGCGCCAGTACCTCGAGCAGCACCCGGGTTCGCGCTTCAGCCTGGCGGCGATGGTGTGTGCACGACAAATGCAGGCTGCGCTTGACCCAGGCGGGATAGACGCTGTCGGACTCGTCCAGGTGCTTGCTCAGCAGCGGGGTCAGCCCCTCAAGTTCGGCCTGCTGCAGCAGGTTCTGCCAGTCCTGCACGGCAGAACAGCGCTGCCGGACCAGTTCATGCTGGGCTCCATGCCCGTCGATGCGGGCGCAGACGTTTAAGAGCGGGTGGTGCATCAGATGGAAAAAATCTGGCTGGAAAAGAAGATCGGCTCCAGCTCGTCGAAGCTTCCGTAGGTAAGGGTATAGGACCGGCACCCTCTGACTATCGCTGATAGCTTGGCGACGCCGAGTCCGCTCAGGCTTCTGGCGTTGGCATGGGACTGCATCAGGTAGAGGCAGCTCCGGGCCGGCGAGATCTCCAGCAGCTCGGTTTTTGCCCCGGGCCGATACCGCGGGAAGACAAAATGGGTGGCAGACCGTTGCTCGGCCCGGTACTCGGGATTGAGCAGCCGGTGGGGAAGCATCGAGCCCTGACTCGATATGATGGCCTGGGCCCGATTCAGCTCGCCCTCGTCGGACGGCAGCCAGGGGAAAAAGCCTGCCTCGACCTTGAGACTGATTGGTCTGGTCAGCGGCCATACCCGGCCGTCATCTGAAAGAAAAACCAGCTCGTCGGAGAGGTAGCGGTAGCCGTGGGCGACCAGCCAGGCGGTCAGGCTGCTCTTACCCGAGCCGCTGGTTCCTGGCAGCAGGATGCAGGTACTGTTTCTGGTGACGCCGCCGGCATGCAGCGCATGTCGGGTTGTGTCGGTGTCGATGCAGTGATAGGTCACCTCGTTCATCAGCGTGTAGGCCAGCTGGTAGAGCGATGTGCCGAAGTAGAGCCGTTTCTCTCCCTCCCACAGCGACAGTTTCGGCTGCAGGCCGGCGCAGACGATATCATAGTGCCTGGTTTGCCCTGCATCATCACCACCGGGAAAGTCACCAAACAGGAATTCGGCCAGGCTGGCGGCCTGGCCGTTATTGCAGGTTATCGTAAGACCGAGCTGGTTGAAGCCGGTCTCCAGGACGCGCTGGGGATTACTCATCTGAGAGTTCGATGACCTGGTTTTCCACCAGCACTTCCAGTACGGAGGCGACGTCCTCTGCGATGGCGTCCGTATGTTCGGGGTAGTTCCGCTGAAGGCATTCGATGATCTGAGCGACGCTCAAATCCTCTGTGCAGAGCTGAAGCACAGCATTTGCCGTGTCGTTGAGGTAGAAGGCCCTGGAACCGGCCTCGTCGTAGAGCAGGATTTCCCCGTCGAACTCCTCTAGCGCAAAAGCTGGACTCAGCCTCGGTTTGCTGTTGGTCTTCATTGAGTGGTTCCTCGCAGATAAGATACCGACCTATGATAACCGGAGCGATTCAAACCCGCAAATTCGAAAATCACCCGGATGAAAAAGAGAAAAGGAGGGACAGATTGTAAATCCGTCCCTCCTCTTTTGACCAGTTTTCTTTTTTATTCGACCCGCAGGGCTGCTCAGTCGGCCTCTTCAATCTCGATCACGTTGGTCGGGCAGACGAACATGCAGGCCTTGCAGCCGACGCAGGTCTCGGAAAGCTCTGCAAAGGGCGTCTTGATCACGCGTTTGCTGCCCCGGTGGGCAAAGCTGATGGCGTGACGTTTAGAGATCTCGGCGCAGGCACGGACGCAGAGCCCGCACAGGATGCAGTTGCTGGTATCTTCCGGCTTGAGTTTGAAACGGGTGTCCCTGACCCCATACTCTCGGGCGATTTCCTGAATGGCAAGCGAATCCGGTGAGCGGGCCAGATAGAGTTCGAGCATGATTTTGCGTGTCTTACGCACCCGCTCGCTTTCGGTTTCCACCACAATGCCGTCCTGGGCCGGGTAGAGGCAGGCCGGCTGAATCGAAGGCCAGCCGCGTTTCGTTACTTCCACCAAGCAGAGACGGCATGCCCCGTATGAGGACATCTCTTCATGGTAGCAGAGCGTAAGAATCTTGATACCCTCCGCCCGGGCCACATCTAGGATGGTGGCGCCTTTGTGGGCCTCTATTTCTCTGCCGTTAAGCGTAAATGTGACCATTGATTTGAGTTCCTCGATTATTCTACGGCTTCAAACTTACAAACTTCCTTGCAAATACCGCATTTTATACATTTTTCCTGGATTATTTCCGCTACTTCCTTCTTCTTCCAGATGACCGCTTCAGCAGGACAATTCTTGAAGCAAAGGCCGCATTTCTTACAGTTCTCGGTAATCACCCGGTACTCGAACAGCGGCTTGCAGACCTTGGCCGGACATTTCTTGTCTCTAATGTGGGTGAGGTATTCATCCTTGAAATACTGCAGGGTGCTGAGCACCGGGTTTGCCAGAGAGGTGCCCAGACCGCAGAGCGAGGCATCGGTAATCGCATGACACAGTTCATCCAGCAGCTCGATATCGGATTCCCGTCCCTCGCCGTTGCTGATCCGTTCGAGGATCTCGACCATCGCGGCCGATCCATCCCGGCACGATACGCATTTGCCGCAGGATTCGTCGTTGCAGAACTCGATAAAATATTTGGCGACGTTGACGATACAGGCACTCTCATCCATAACGATCATGCCGCCGGAGCCCATGATCGAACCGGCTTCCTTGAGCTGATCGAAATCGACCGGCATGTCGAGCTTGTCCGCCGGCAGGCAGCCGCCGGAAGGTCCGCCGGTCTGTACCGCCTTGAAGGCTTTGCCGCCCGGAATCCCGCCGCCGATTTCGTAGATGATCTTGCGCAGGGTGGTGCCCATCTCAACTTCAATCAGACCGGTATTGACGATGTTGCCGACCAGCGAAAAAACCTTGGTGCCTTTGCTCTTTTCGGTGCCCATGGTGGCGTACCAGTCACCGCCCTTGTCGATAATGACCGGAACGTTGGCGAAGGTCTCGACGTTGTTGAGTACGGTCGGCTTCTCCCACAGTCCCTTGTCGGTGGCATGGTCGTATTTAACGGTCGGCTCACCGGGCAGCCCTTCGATTGAGGCGCGCAAAGCGCTCGATTCGCCGCAGACAAAGGCGCCTGCTCCCTGCTTGATGAACACATCAAAGCTGAAATTGGTACCGAAGATGTTTTCGCCAAGTAGACCGTATTCCCGGGCCTGCTCGATGGCAGTCCTCAGAATGGAGGTGGCCAGCGGATATTCCGCGCGAATATAGACATAACCGATGGTGGAGCCGACCCCATAGCCGGCCAGCGCCATACCCTCGAGCACCGAGTGAGGATCTGACTCGATGATGCTCCGGTCCATATAAGCGCCGGGGTCACCTTCATCGGCGTTGCAGATGATATACTTTGGCCTGCCGGCGGCCTTCGCGGCTGAGGCCCATTTCCTGCCGGCCGGAAAGCCGCCGCCGCCCCGGCCGCGCAGCCCGGAGACGCTCACATGGTCGACGATTTCCTCAGGCTTCATCTGGGTCAGGGCTTTGGCGAGCGCCTGGTAGCCGCCTCTGGCGATGTACTCGTCAATCTTCTCCGGATCGATCATACCCCGGTTTTTCAGGGCGACCAGGGTCTGGTGGCCGAAAAAGCCCACATCGAGCAGATCCGGCACTCCTTTTGTTTCCTCGGTGGACGGCACCACCGCTTGAGCACGCTGCGACTCGCCCAGTATTCTCTCGTGACCAATCCCCAGGGCGAAATCTTCGACGATCTTTCCCCCCTCGACGTGCTCGGCCAGAATCTGCAGGGCATCCTCACCGTTCAGACCGACATAGTGGACCGGGTCCTGGCCCTTGAGTTCAACCGTCATCATCGGTTCCTGGCAGCACATTCCGGCACAGCCGGATGTGGTTAGCAGCACGTCCTGGTGGTTGTTCTTGGCGAATTCCTCCTCAAGGGTACGCTTCACTTTACCGGCCCCGGCGGCGATGCCGCAGGTGCCCATATGCACGGTGATCTTGGCCCTGCCCGCACCCTCGCTCAGCAGGCTCGCCTTGTGTACCCGTTCGGTTATCTTCTCAAGATCTTCGATGTTCAGTTTCTGCATATTCTCTGTGTCTCAGTGCCTCGTGAATTCAGACGATCGTCTCTTCGCGTAATGCGGCTATCACTGATATTGTTTGACGATATCGGACACCGTCTTCTTGGTTACCAGGCCATGTACATCCTCGTTGACGGTGAGCACCGGTGCAAGCCCGCAACAGCCGATGCAGCGCACCTCCTCGATGGTAAAAAGTCCATCTTGGGTGGTTTCGCCGCTCTTGATGCCGAGCATCGGCTCCAGTGTCTCGATGACGCCCGCGGCCCCCTTCACGTGACACGCCGTGCCGGTGCAGACCGTCACTTTGTGCTTGCCCACCGGCGTGAGGCTGAAGGCATTGTAGAAAGTGGCAATTCTGAATACCGTGCTGAGCGGCACCTCAAGCTCTTTTGAGATCTGGCGCAGTGCCGCCTCTGGCAGATAGTTGAAGGTGCCATTGATATCGTGCAGTATCGGCATTACCGCACCGGGGTCGTCGCGGTGTTTGTCAATAATGTCCTGCACCTGCCGTTTCTGGGTGCGGTCGAGTCTGGCCTTTTTCTTTTCCTCTGCTATCTGCAGTTGACCCTCGCGGGCAAAAGTCCATTTCGTCCGTGTATCAAAGGTGTCCGTGTCGGCCATGCCTTTGACCGTGCTGATCAGATCAGGTACGAAAAGTTCGATGTCCTCCTTGACCTTTACCTGGCAGGCCAGCCGGGTGCCGGTTTTCTTTTCCTCTTTACTGATAAACATTTCCTCGGTCGGCAGGATGTCGCCGCCGCCTGATTTCACATTTAACTTGCAGAAGCCGCAGCTGCCCCGGCCACCGCAAGAGGCCGGAATTTCCATGCCCTGGTCGATCAGAATCGAGAGCAGGGTGGTGCCGCCCTGGACGACGAACTCGTTCCTGCCCTCCTCCTGTTCCACGGAAACCTTGCAGTCGCCGTAGGAGACCAGGAAGCGGTCGGCAATGAGCAGAACAACGGTCAGGCTGAACAGTATCGTGGTGATAATCCCGACAGGAAGCAATGTTTCTAGCATGGTGAAAAAACTCCCATGGGTGTGATTGGATAATGGTTGGTTGTTTTCCGCATAGCGTTTCTACCGGGCTAGACCATGCCGCTGAAGCCCATAAAGGACAGCGCGATGATGCCGGTGATAATCATGATGATTCCCGGGCCCTGCAGCCCTTTGGGAACGTTGCCGATCAGATCGAGCTTCTCATAGATGGCCGCTACCAGCACCATGGCCAGCCAGAAACCGATAGCCGCCGAGATGGCGTAGACCACGGTCTGGATATAGCCCAGGTTATCAACCGTGGTGACCTTGAGCGAGATGAACAGCACGGTGCAGTTTACCGTGATGAGCGGCAGGAAGATACCGAACGAGGCCTGCAGCGCCGGAAAGAAGCGCTCCATGATCATCTCCACCAGCTGCACACAGGCGGCGATCACGATAATGAAGACGATGTACTGGATGATCAGGCTGCCGGTGGCCTCGAGGATCTGATACATCGCCCAGTTTGCCGACGAGGTCAGGGTGACCACGAAGATGACCGCAGCCCCCATGCCGAAGGCGGTCTTCAGGCTGCGGGACAGGGCCACGAAGGGGCACATGCCGAGCAGATAGTAGAGTGCGACGTTCTGGATCAGCAGCGCCGTGATGAAAATCGACAACAGAGATGTTTCGCCCATGATAGTGCCTTTGCTCTATTTTCCTGAAAAAGCTCCTGGTTTCATCTTTGCTCAGCCCTTGCCGGGCGGCTCGACGCCGGCCCAGGTTCTAGTAATCCACAAAAAGATGCCAAGCACGAAAAATGCCCCGGCGGGCGCGGCCAGCACGACCCAGTCAACCCAGCCGGCCGGGGTGACCTTGACGCCGAGCAGGGTACCGAAGGCAAAAATTTCACGCACAATGGCGATGGCCATGAGCGTATAGGTGTAGGCAAGGCCGTTGGCCAGCGCATCGAGCAGGGACAGTTTGGGCGGGTTCTGCACGAAAAAGGCCTCCGCCCGGCCCATGATGATGCAGTTGGTGATGATCAGCGGAACGTAGGGGCCCATGGCCTCGCTGATGGTCGGGAAAAAGGCCATCAAGAAACAGGTCGACGATGGTTACGCCGGAGGCGATCGTGATCATGTAGATGATGATGCGGACCCGGGACGGAATCATTTTGCGCAACACCGAGATGATCACCGAGGTGAGCAGCAGCACGAAAATCACGCCGGCGCTCATCGCGATGGCGTTTTCCACCTTGTTGGAGATGGCCAGGGCCGAGCAGATGCCCAGGGTCGCCGAGGAGATCGGGTGCTCCCGCCAGATGCCGTTCTTGATGGTCTTGGCACCTTTCTTGCCGAAGAGTGATTTGAGGTTCATGTTCTATTGTCCCATCAGAGCTGTGGTTTGCTTGGCATTCTCGTTGACTATTCGTTCCAGCGATTTACAGGTCAGCGTGGCTCCGGTGATGGCATCGACCTCGTTATCGGCGGAAGCGGTCCCGGAGGGTACGATCAGCAATTTGGGGACAATTTTCTTATCCTGAAATTTCTGCAGGTTGTCCACTGCCAGCACCCGGCTGCCCAAACCCGGGGTCTCGCTTTGCTTGATGATGGTAATGCCTTTGATCGTCTCCAGGGTCGGTCCGAGCGCGATGATGCCGCTGATCGGTCCCTGCGACCCGGCGCCGGTAAATTCGAAGGCGACGCTGCCGTCCTCGGCCTTATAGATGGTTTTACCGTCAATCTCCTCGGAGGAGACATTGGCGGTGTAGATCTGTTCGATGGTGTCCGCCTCGTAGGGGATGACCAATGCTTCGAGCACCTTTTTACGTTTCTTTTCGATCAGATATTTCTCAATCCGCGGGCTGGTCCAGGTGTCCACTGCCACCAGGGCAGAGGACCAGAACACGCCGAACACCAGAACGAAGCCGATCATCTTGATCTTGTCTATCACGCCATTTCTCCACACATGGTTTCAGACACGTTAGGAAATCTCCTTACGTTTCAACTCTTCGGTATTTCGTCGAGATCACGATGTGATCGATCAACGGGGTAAAAGCGTTCATGATCACGATGCTGAACATGACACCTTCCACATACCCCGAAAATACCCGGATGAGCACGGTAAGCAGCCCGCAGCCGATGCCGAAAATAAACTTGCCGGTCTTGGTATAGGGCGAGGTGACCGGGTCACAGGACATGAACATGGCCCCGAACAGCAGGCTGCCGCCCATCAACTGAAACATCGCAAAGCTCAGTGAAGCGGAGAATACGCCGCCGGATGCTGTGTTTTCGGCCAGTCCGAAGAGGCCGCCGATCAGGCTGCCGCCGAAAGCGAAGACGAAGACCGAGACCAGATAGGTGATCGGAATGCGCCAGTTGCTGACCCGGGTCAGCATCAGGAAAACGCCGCCGATGATGATGCCCAGCCGGAAGGTCTCGCCCACGCTTCCCGAAGGTACGCCCATCAGCAGGTCGCCAAGCGGAGTCAAAATGTCCTGGGTCTTGGCCAGTGCCATCGGCGTTGCGGTTGTAACCGCATCGGCTGCTCCGCGCCAGGCGCCCGGAGCCGTCCAGCCGCTGGTCAGTATGGTCGGAAAGGAAATCGTCACGAAGAGCCTGCCGACCAGGGCCGGATTGAAGATGTTGTGGCCGGTGCCGCCAAACACCTCCTTGCCGAAAAACACGCCGAAAAAGATACCCACGGCCACAACCCAGAGCGGAGTTGCCGGCGGCAGGATCAGCGGGAAGATGATCCCGGTTACGAAGAACCCTTCATGGATTTCCGTTTTGCGCACGCAGGCAAAGGCCACTTCGACCAGGCCGCCGACTGCATAGGAGACCAGAATCATCAACAGGACCCGCGGCCCGAAGAAGTAGACAGAAGCGCAAATGCTCGGCAGCAGTGCGACGATCACGATGGTCATGTAGCGTTTAATATCGAGCGGGTCGCGCACATGGGGCGCCGTTGCCGTCCGGGCAGGCGGGTAGAAGAAAATAAACTCAATGGCCTCGAACAGCGGTTTTAAGTAGCCGAGCGAGCCCCGCGGTTCAAAATGAGGCCGGAACGAGTCAAATAAGTCTTGCAGCCATTTCATTCTAATTCCTTAATTCGCCGTGTTATCCGACTATGGTGAAGGAAACGGCCGGGTTTCGCCGGCCGCAGATTAATCCGCTCACCCTTCCACAGATTCCATGATGTTTTTTGCCCTATTCGCCAGAAAGAGATCCAGATGATCAATTTTCGACAGACATACATAGGCACACAGACCGCATGCAATACATTTATCAAAACCGACACGGCTGGCATCTTCGGGTCGGTCGTTGTCCAGGTATCGATAAATCAGATGAGGGATGATCCCTGCCGGACAGACGTCTTCACAATAACCGCAGAACACGCACGGCCTGGATTCGCCGCCCAGCGCGGTGGTAAGTTTTTCCTTGAAAAGCGGCTTGAGCGCGCTGGCAAAGGCGTTTGAAAATGAGCGCTTGCCAAAACCAGCCTGGACAAAGGCCAGGACCTCGCGCTTGGTGTTTTCAATGAGCAGCGTCAGGGCAGGGGTTTCAGCATCAAGCCCCAGCTGTTGCGCGTCAATGGCAGTGCCGGTAAGCACCCCGCCCGAGACAAGTCTGATTTCCTGGCGCTCACGCTGCGGACCGATCAGGTCCGACAGCGGGAAGCCAAGCGGTACCCGGACATGACTCGGTGAATCGGCGGCAGGACCGCTGACAGATATCAGCCGTTCCAGCCATGCTCTGTTTTGATTCAGGGCCGCTTCGGCTGCAAGTACTCCCTGGGGATCGATGGTCCAGGTTCTGTCTGGGTTGAGTTTAAGTGATTGGGCGGCCAGGGCGGGACTGTCGAAGGGGTAGGTGTCCGGCACCTCGATCAGGTTGAGCCAGGCGCCGCTTTTCTCGGCAAGCTGGCGCAGTTGAACGGCAAGGCCGCTTTTTGCCTCGGAACAGATGAGATGGATATTGGTCTCATCAAGTGTCGCATGCAATTTTGCCAGGCCGCTGCCTAAGCGCTCGACGGCGCCTGGCAAAAATACGTCCGGATCAGGGAAAAAGGGTTCGAGCCGGGTGACTGGCACAAGCAATGCGTCGGGGTCGGTTTCCGGGTCAGGGATGTTGCCGCTGCCAAGCACGGCCAGAGCCGGCCAGACCCCGTGCTGCAAAAGTGCCTGTCTTTCTGCACCGTGCTGGACCGCGGAATCACCCTGGTTATCGGGCGCTGTGTCAGAGAGGTTCTCAAGGGTAATGTGACGTTCGACCGCCTCCAGGTTTATTGTACCGCTTACCGGCGCCAGAAGTGGAATCGAATAATTGACCGGGTCTGTGGCCAGAACCTGGCCCCGGGTCACCGACTGGCCGTGTTCTACCTGCAACTGGGAGAATTCCAGTCTGCTCGAAAAAAGAGGAAGGTGCAGAACCTCGGGCGCGTCGTAAGTTACTGTTTCATTGGAAGGCGCGCCCTCCAGCAATATGTTGTAGCCGCCGATATAGGTCATAGTAACACTCTTAGTCTTGTGGTAACCCGGGTTTGCAGTCATTGCCCGGTGTCGTGCAGCGCGGGGCGGATGAGCAGCGCAGATCTGTCAGCATGATCCCCTCATCGCAGGATTACACCATAAGGGGTGGATTTTTGGAGATGTCAACCCCGCAGAGGGCTGGATAGGCAAGAAAAAACGGGAGGATGCAGTCGGAATTTCTGGGAAAAGGCGCATGCGCGTTGCTGAGCCATGAGCCTGATACTGACCTGATCGGTGAATGGTCATAAGGCATCCTGCTTCGAATATTTCAGGTTTTTCTCTAACAACAGCTAATCGAACAAAACGGGTAAAACTGGTAAATCGAACTTCTATATCAACGACCAGGCAAAAAAAAATGGTCGGTGTTGCACTGCGATAGATAAAAAATCAAAGCCTGAAATAGCGTCCCAAAACCAACGCAGGCGCAGCATTTATTTGTTTCCGATAGTGGAGCAAACTATGGTTTTATTAAATAATCGAAGCGCCAAAGTCAATGATTAATTCCTTAATAATGAGTGAACGTTCACTTTTAATTCAAATTGCTCGAGATGTCAAAAGAGGGTGCCAGACCACCCTCCGGCCAAGCTCAAGCCGACCGTCAAGGCGGTGTTGAATGGTGCCCTGAAGTACTGCCTGCGGCGCTGTCGAAAGGCCGCTGAAGGAAAATCAACCACTGGCGGCTCTCGTTTCAGTTGCTCTGGATACGCACTGATCAGAAACCCGAAAAAGAGGGGGCTCGTTTCTCCCTGAAGCTCGTTTTGCCTTCGCGGCCATCATCGGTTTGGGCGGCCAGGCCGCTGGCCATCGATTCGAGTGCAGTGGCCGGCTGGCCGGAGGCCAGCGCGTTGACTGCCTGCTTGGCAAGGGCCAACGCCACCGGCGATGCCGTGCAGATCTGGTCTGCCAGTTCCCGGGCGCGCGCCAGGCCGGCTCCAGCGGGAACGACTTCGTCGATCAGGCCTATGGCTTCAGCTTCTTCGGCTTCGATCGGCTGCCTGGTGAAGATCAGTTTCTTGAGCCTGGCAGGGCCGAGCAGCTGCAGGGCCTTCTGGGTACCAAGCCAGCCTGGTATTGTACCCACGGAGGCCTCCGGAAACCCATACTGAGAGCCGCTTTCGCCGATACGCAGATCGGCGGCCAGGGCAAGTTCCAGGGACCCGCCGAAAACGTAGCCGTTGGTCACCGCAATTACCGGCTGCAGCAGTTCTTCAAGGTTCCTGATGATGCGATGGCCGTGACGCACCCAGGAGCGCCACATCTCAAGCGGCGGCAGATCGGCCCAGTCCCTGATGTCTGCGCCGACCCCGAAGGCCCGCTCTGCAGCCGAATGGAGGATCACGGCCCGGATGTTGCGGTCCCGGTCAACCGCGTCGAGATGGTGATCGAGGGCGCTCATCATCTCCCAGGACAAGGCGTTGAGTTTGTCGGCTCGATCGATGGTGATCAGCGCCACCTGATCCTGGCGGCTGAAATGAATGAATTCAGGTGAATTGTTCATGACTTTTCCTTATGGTGATTGGGACTGCTTCAAGACACCCCGGCCTGCCTCAAGCCGCTGGAGCTGACCGCAGGGGGGGGCCGTTTTCAATAGGTTGACTGAATATGTCGTTTAACCGAGAGCAGGTGGCTGCGCATCGCCTGTCTGGCGTGGTTCTCGTCTCTTCTGCGCACCGCCTGGACGACCGCGGCATGCTCCTTTTTAAACGAATCCCAGTTTTCGGCAGTGATCCACTCCTGGCGTTTCAGGCACCACTCATCGGACAGCCGCATTTTGCTGATGCCGCCATAAAGCGCAATGAGCAGGGAATTTCTGGTGGCGATGACCAGGGTCTCGTGAAACAGAACGTCCCACTTTTCGTTGGTTTGGAGATCCTTGGATTCGTGGTTGCGCTTGGCGCACAGGGCCAGTCGCTCGATTTCCTGAAACGATGCCCGCTGGGCGGCGGCGGCGGCGATCTGTGGTTCGAGCATCAGGCGTGCCTCCATGATTTCCAGCGGGTTGGTCTTGCGGGTGACGATCTGGAAGGCCTCGGTGTCAAGGGCCGGGCGGGGGCCGGCAAAGGTGCCCTTGCCGACGTGCCGCCAGAGCAGGTCTTCTGCCTCGAGGTGGGACAATACCTTGCGCAGCCCGCTGCGGGAGATGCCGAGCTCTTCACAGAGCATCCGCTCCGAGGGCAGGCGCTGGCCGAGCTGGTAACGGCCGCTGTTTATCGCGCTGCGCAGAATCTCCAGCGCCTCGATGGTTTTGCTCTGCATGAGAATTGCTGACTAAAATTTGAAAAACAAATTAAAATACCATTAACATTATTGGTATTAATTGTCAAATTTAATAAACTATATGATTACAGTAAAATAAGTAGATAATGATAGTTATTATTAGACACCAATATTTATTTGGTGTATTTTCTGGCAAAGCGCTTATTCAGGTGTGCGAGCCATGGCGATTTACCGCCTGTCTCAGCCTGTCTCAGCACTGTGGATCAGCAGCTGAAAAAGCATCGGTCTCAGAGCCTGCCGGGTGCTTGCTTCCCGGCGGCAGCAAGAGCTATCAACCAGGGAATTTATATGTACAGCATTGTCAGCGCAGTTGAGGCGGCGGCGCAAATCAAGGACGGCGATACACTGGCCATCGGGGGGGCGGGTGCCGGACACGCAGTGCCCGACCGACTGATGCAGGGGCTGGGCGAACACTACCGGAAAACCGGCGGGCCAAGAGGAATCACCGTCCTGCACCCGTGCGGTATCGGCGATAACGACTCGCGCGGTATGAACCACCTCGCCCATGAAGGGCTGGCGGATACGGTGATCGGCGGCTTTTGGGGCAATGCTCCGAAGATGGTCGATTTAGCGCTGGCCAATAAAGTCAAGGGCTACAACTTTCCCCAGGGGGTGCTGGGTCATCTGATGCGCGCCATTGCCTCGGGCAAGCCCGGGATCATCACGCCGATCGGGCTCAACACCTATGTGGACCCCCGCCTCGAGGGCGGCAGGCTCAATGAGATCACCACCGAGGACCTGGTCGAGGTGCTCGAACTCGGCGGCAGAGAATACCTGTTCTACAAGTCGCTGCCGGTTGATGTCGCCTTTATCCGGGGGACCACGATTGACTGCGAGGGCAATTTGACCATGGAGGAGGAGGTGGGCTTTTTTTCGATGCTCTCCATCGCCCAGTCGGCCAAAGTAAACGGCGGCATCGTCATCGCCCAGGTCAAGCGGACCCGTGATACCCATTGCGATCCCGGACAGGTCAAGGTGCCGGGGGTGTTCCTCGATTACGTGGTGGTCGAGCCGGAGCAGGAAATGACCTTTCTGACCAAGTTCGATCCGGCCCTGGTCAAACGCGATGTCGCCTATGAGGCGGAAGAACTCAGGCTCGAAGGCGTCAAGCGCCTGGTCAGCCGGCGGGCGGCGCTGGAGCTGCGGCCCGATATCTTTGTCAACCTGGGCTACGGCATGTCCGACGGGGTGCCGATCGTCGCCCAGCAGGAAGGCATCACCGATCAGCTGGTCTTCATGATCGAGCAGGGTGCGATAGCCGGTATTCCGACCACCGGCCTCAATTTCGGGGCGATGTTCAACCCGACCGCCATCGTCGATGATGTCTACCAGTTCGATTTTTTCCACGGCGGCGGGCTGGACATGGCCTTTCTCGGTTTTGCCCAGGTCGACAGGTTCGGCAATATCAACTCCACCCGGTTCAACAACTTTATCACCGGCAGCGGCGGCTCCGTGGACATCTCTTCGTCGGCGAAGAAAATCGTCTACTGCGGGACCTTTGCGGTCAAAGCAGAGCAGCAGATAAACGAAGACGGTCTGGTGATTACCAAGCCCGGCAAATTCAAGAAATTCGTCGACCAGGTCGAACAGGTTTCGTTTTCGGGCAGAAGCGGCATCGAGCGGGGTCAGACCGTGTTCTACGTGACGGAGCGTGCGGTCTTTACCCTGACAGCCGAAGGCGTGATGCTGATCGAGATTGCCCCCGGGGTCGATCTGCAGCGCGATGTGCTTGATATGATGGCGTTTGCGCCGATCATCAGTCCGCAGTTGAAGACCATCGACCCCATTATCTACCAGCAGGGCAAGCTTGGCCTGCTGGAACGCTTTCGGCACGGCTGAATGAATTATTAGGTTTTGCAACTATTTTAATAATCGGGGAATTTCATGCTGAGACAGATACCGAAAAACTCGCCGGACACCTATGAGCAGATCAGGGAGATGGTGATCGATTTTGCCCGCGAGCAGATCAGGCCCCAGGCCGAGCGGCTCGACCGGGACGAGGAGTTTCCGGAAGCCATTTTCAAACAGATGGCTGAACTCGGCCTGTTCGGCATCACCACCGACGAGCGCTATGGCGGAGCCGGTATCGACTGTTACGCCTATGCCATCGTGATGGAGGAGCTGTCCCGCGGCTATTCGGCCATCGCCGACCAGTGCGGCCTGGTCGAACTGATCTGCACCCTGCTCGACACCTACGGCACCGGCGAGCAGAAACAGCGCTATCTGCCGTCGATCACCTCGTTCGAGCAGAAGGTGGCCTATTGCCTGACCGAGGCGGAGGCGGGCTCCGATCTGGCCGGCCTGAAGACGACCGCTCTCAAAAGCTCAGACGGCTGGCATCTGAGCGGCTCCAAACTGTGGATCAACAATGCGCCACTGGCCGATGTCGGCCTGGTCCTGGCCCGCACTGACCCGGACCGGGGACACCGGGGCATGAGCGTGTTCATCGTAGACCTCGAGGCAGCAGGGGTCACCCGTGGCCCGAAGGAGCACAAGATGGGCCAGCGGGCCTCCCAGGTAGGACCGCTGTTCTTCGACAAGGTGCGTTTGCCGGAAAACGCCCTGCTCGGTGAGCTCAATCGAGGCTTTTATATGATCATGAGCGTATTGGAGAAGGGCAGGGTCGGCATCGGCGCCTTGGCCACCGGGATTGCCCAGGCCGGCCTCGATGCGGCACTGGAATACGCTGCCACCAGAAAGCAGTTCGGCTCACCGATCGCTGATTTTCAGGGAGTGCAGTGGATGCTGGCCCAGATGGCCATGGAGATTGCCGCCGCCCGGGGGCTGGTGCATCAGGCCGCGATGCTGCTTGATAACGGTGCATCCGCCACCAGCGCCTGTTCGATGGCCAAATGCTTTGCCTCTGATGTGGCGGTCAGGCAGAGTGCCGAGGCGGTGCAGATTTTCGGCGGCAGCGGCTACATCCGCG
This sequence comes from uncultured delta proteobacterium, assembly GCA_963707715.1. GTDB lineage: Bacteria > Desulfobacterota > Desulfobulbia > Desulfobulbales > Desulfocapsaceae > JABDQA01. Next base: position 349,139 of record CAVPRJ010000009.1, on the reverse strand, counting down.
GCTACGAGGTGGAACGGCTCTTCCGCGATGCCAAGATCACCCAGATCTACGAAGGAACCAATCAGATCCAGCGCACCATTATTGCCAGACAGCTCTATAAATGATATTGCCAAGGATGGCTGACCGCCTATCCGTCAGCTTCATCGCTCATCCTAGAAAGCTCAAACGACACAAAGGATAACCGCCATGCTGAACATCGATCCCGCCATTACCCCGCAGAAACTGGAAGCCAAACTCGATGTCATGTTCGATCTTGCCGCGGCCAAGATCGTCTCGATCCAGAAAAGCTGGGACCCGGCCAGGGGCACCCCGGTCTTTACAGTGGAAGGCACCTACACCTCTCGGGGCTGGACCGAGTGGACCCAGGGGTTCCAGTTCGGCTGTGCGCTGCTGCAGTTCGACGCCACCGGAGACCCGGACTTTCTGGAGCTGGGCCGCAGAGCCACGGTCGAGCACATGGCGCCGCACATCAGCCATGTCGGCGTGCACGATCACGGTTTCAACAACGTTTCCACTTATGGCAACCTGCTGCGGCTGATGAACGAGGGGGCCATCGAAGAGAATCAGCGGGAGCGTGAGTTCTATGAACTGGCCATCAAGCTGACCGGGGCCGTGCAGGCGGCCCGCTGGACCAGTCTGCCGGGCAGCCTGGGCTACATCTGCTCCTTCAACGGGCCGCATTCGCTGTTTGCCGACACCATCAGGACCGTGCGCGCCCTGACCATGGCGCACCAGCTCGGTCATCTGCTGATGGGTGAACAGGACGAAAAGATCAACCTGCTCAAACGGGGCCTGCAGCATGCCGAGACCACGGCCAGGTACAACGTGTTTTTCGGCACCGGCCGCGATTCTTACGATGTCAGGGGCCGGGTCGCCCATGAGACGATTTTCAATGTAAACAACGGGACCTACCGCTGCGCCAACACCCAGCAGGGCTATTCACCCTTCAGTACCTGGACCCGCGGGCTGGCCTGGATATTTTCCGGCTACCCGGAGCTTATCGAATATATCGAAACCGTTGATGATGAGGTTTTTACGGACCTGCTGCCGGAAGTCTACCCGGACAAGGCTGCGGTGCTCGCACGCTTTGCCGAAGTTACCGAGGCGGTGGCCGATTTCTACCTGGCCCACTGCACCACGGACGGCATGGTCTACTGGGATACCGGTGCCCCGGGACTCGTGCATCTGGGCGACTACACCAGCCGGCCGGCCGATCCGTACAACGAATTCGAGCCGGTGGATTCATCTTCCGGGGCGATCTGCGCCCAGGGCTTTCTGAGAATCGGCAGGTTCTTTAAAAACCGGGGCGAGGCCGAAAAAGGCGAACGCTATATCCAGGCGGGTCTCAGCATTGCCGATACCTTGCTCGGCGAGCCCTACCTTTCCTTTGATCCTAAGCACCAGGGACTTCTGCTGCACTCGGTCTACCACCGGCCCAACGGCTGGGATCATGTGCCCGATGGGCAGAAGGTGCCCTGCGGCGAGTCCTGCATGTGGGGCGATTATCATTTGCTGGAACTGGCCGTCTATCTCAAGCGGCTGGCAAATGATGGTGTCTATCACAAGTATTACCTGGACAAGTAGCTGCACGCACCACACCGCCGATAACCTGAGACAGGGGGGAGAAAAACATGGCCGATGCAAGCGGGACCATCAGATGGGGCATTCTCGGCGCAGGCGATGTCTGCGAGGTTAAAAGCGGCCCTGCCTTTCAGAAGGCCGCACATTCCGAGCTGCTCGCAGTGATGCGCAGAGATGGTCTCAAGGCAGCTGATTTTGCCAGGCGTCACAGGGTTCCCCGCTGGTATGACGCAACCGATGCGCTGCTGGCGGACCCCGATATCGATGCGATCTATATCGCCACGCCGCCGCGCTTCCATCTGGAATATTGCCTGGCGGCGCTGGCCGCAGGCAAGCATGTCTATCTGGAAAAGCCGATGGCGATGAACGCGGCCGAGTGCAGGGAAATTATCGAGGCCGAGCAGAAAAGTGATTCTAAGGTTGCGGTGGCCCATTATCGGCGGGCGCTGCCGGCCTTTAAAAAGGTCGGCGAGCTGATCGCAGACGGCTCGATCGGCGCGGTGCGGCTGGCCGAGGTCAATTTTTTCCTGCCTGAGGCCAATTCACTGATACCCGACACCGGCGACAACTGGAGGCTCAGCCCCGAAACTTCCGGGGGAGGACTGTTCCACGACCTCTCCCCCCACCTGCTCGATCTGCTCTTGACCTACTTTGGCAAGCCGCTGTCTTATGAAGGGTTCGCGCTGCGTCAGAATGAGGCTTCCCCGGCCGATGATTTTGTTCAGGGAACGGTGCGCTTTGCCGGTAACGTCGTCTTCAAGGGCTGCTGGTGCTTTAGCGTGGCTCCCTGTGCCGCCTCCGAGCTGCTGGTGATCACCGGCAATAAAGGCCGGATCAGCTGCACCTTTTTCGGTGACGAGCTGCGGCTCTGCACCGATGGGGCCGAAGAGCTCATCACCTTTGCCAATCCGGTCAACATCCAGCAGCCGATGATCGAGCAGGTCTGCTCCTATTTCCTCGGCCTGCGCGATTGTCCCTGTCCCACCACGGATGGGCTGCAAGTGATGGAGATCATCGACTGCTTTACCCGACACTGAGCCGGCGGCGGAAGCTGCGCCGTTTCTTAAGGAGCCCTGTTCAGGGCAGGAACGCGGTGAGCAGCGCCAGCAGGCCGAACCCTGCGGCCCAGCCGTCTGCTGCGCTGAACCGGAGTTGCGGCAGGGTGCGCTGTTCGCTGTAGCAGCGGGCCTGCATGGTCTCGACCAGTTCATCGGCCCGCACAAAGACCCGGCGGAAGAGGGCAACGCTGAAGCGGACCGGCCGCACCAGCGGGTTTCTGCGTCGTTCGATGCCCCGGGCCCGCATGCCCTCGTCGATTTCCCGGGCCTGGAACAGAATCAGCGGCAGGAAGCGGACCAGCAGCCCCACCATGGTGGCGGCCATTTTTTCGTCGACCAGCGGCAGCGGCTTCAGAAACCAGATGATCGCCGCACGGATGTCGCTGGTCCGGGTGGTCGAGACCAGCAGCAGGCCCATCAGCACGATCAGCAGCAGCCGCCAGCAGAAAAATAGCGCCTCGGACAATCCCTCCGCTGAGATGACAGGGTGAAATTGATCGGTGAAACTGATTGCCCGTACCGCAAAGACAAAAATGAGCAGGTAGAGAAAATAGCGGGTCTCCCGGACGATGGTTGAAGCGCGCAGCCCTGCCTTATGCAGCAGCAGCGCCACCAACGCCGAAGCCAGCAGCAGAAAACGTTCGTCACCGAAAAGTGCGGCCAGGCCGAAAACCATAAGCAGGATCTGCTTGGTACGCGGATCGAGCCGATGCAGCACCGAAGTGCCGGTTCTGAAGCCGATGCTGGTCAGCTCAGCCATGGCTGGATTCCCTGGTTGAACTGCACCGAACAGGGCGGTCTGATACCGAATCGTTCGACATCGGCGATGATCGCTGCCGGGTTTGCGTCCCTGACCACCCGGCCCCGCTCCATAATGATCAGCCGCTGGGCGTGGCCGATCACCTTTTCCAGGTCGTGGGTGGTGATGATGATGGTATGACCGGCCCGGTGCAGATTCAGGATCTGGGCCAGGACCAGCCGTGCGGCCCGATAGTCGAGATTGGAAAAGGGCTCGTCCATGAGCAGCACCTGGGGCGCCATGGCCAACACCCCGGCAATCGCCAGCCGGCGTTTTTCGCCGCCGGAGAGATGATGGGGGCTTTTATCATCGAACCCGGTAAGGGCCACCGCCTCCAGGGCGGCCTGGACCCGTTTGTCGATCTGATCATGGCTCAAGCCCAGGTTTTCGGGGCCGAAAGCCACATCGGCGTAAACCGTTTCCCCGATAATCTGCGAGTCGGCATCCTGAAAGACCATGCCGACCTGCTGCCGGGCCCGGGCCGGGTCCTCCCGCACCGCTTTTCCGCAGACAGAAACCGAGCCCGATCCGGGCAGCAGTAAGCCGTTTAGATGCCGCAGCAGGGTCGATTTGCCCGAACCGTTGGCCCCGGCCACCACCGCAAATTCCCCTGCTCTGAAGCTCAGCGAGACATTCACCAGTCCGGTGGAGCCGTCCTGGTATTGATAGCAGAGCCCGGTGGTCTCGATTATGGCCATTGCTGTACCATTGGCGAGGTCCTGAAAATTACTGGCGCCGATCTACCTGACCGGCTGTTTGTCCGGCTGCAGTGCAGCAGTCTTGGAACTGATCAGGGGCCGCACCGCCCGGGCGATTGGAATTGCCACACCGATCTTCAGCGCATCGCCGATTAGAAACGGCAGCATACCGACGCTTGCCGCCTTGGCAAGGCTCATCGAGGTGACGACCTTGAGCCAGCCTACACCGATTGCGTAGATGACCAGACTGCCGACCAGCATGGCCAGCACGTCGACAGCCACCGAGCCACGGCCGCGTTCGGAAATCAGGCCGATCAGATAGACGGCCGCCGCAAAACCGAGCAAATAACCGCCGGTCGGGCCGAGAAACTTGGCGATGCCGCCGGTCCCGCCGGCAAAGACCGGCAGACCTACGGCCCCGGCCAGCAAATAGATACCGATCGAAATGAGCCCCCAGCGGCTGCCGAGCAGCAAACCGGTAAGCATGACGAAAAGATTCTGCAGAACGATCGGCACCGGGCCGATCGGTATCGCGATATAGGCGCCCACTGCAGTGAGTGCGGCCATCAGCGAGGCGTACACCATCGAACGAAGCTGCTGGGTTGAATCCATAGTTAGCTTTTGGGGTAGAGGTTAGTTATAAAAACAGTCGCCATGGACCGCGGTTACTAGCGTGCCGCCGGTTTGTTTCAGAATCAGGCCGCCGTGTCGATCGAGATCCACCGCGGTGCCCTCGATGGTCTCTTTGACAGTGGCGATCTTTACCTGTTTGCCGATGGTGGAGTTGTTGGCCTTCCACTGTTCGATCAGGGCCGCCTCGTTAAAATGGCTGAGACGCTGTTTGAAGCGTTCCAGAAACGAGATCAGCACTTCCCGGCGCCCAACGGGCCGGCCCAGCAGGCTCCGCATCGAAACTGAGCCCGCTTCATGTATTTCCGGCCGGTTGTTTACGTTGAGGCCGATGCCGATATTGACATGGGCGACCTGGCCACCTTCTATCTCCATCTGCGAAAGCAGCCCGCAGATTTTTTTATCTTCAACCAGGATGTCGTTGGGCCATTTGAGCCGGGCAGCTATCTGGTATCCTGTTTTCAATACTTCAGCCATATCCACTGCGGCGGCCAGATTGAGCAGGCCGGCTGCATTGAGCGAAATTTCGGGCCGTACGACGACGGTAAAGTAGAGCCCGCCATCGGCTGAGGTCCAGAGCCGCTGCAGGCGGCCGCGGCCCTGATTCTGCCGCTCTGCCAGCACCACGGTAAAGTCAGGGCAGCCCTGCCGGGCGAGGGCTGCCGCCTCATTCATGGTCGAGCCGGTTTCGCTGAAATAATGAATCAGTTCCTGCCACTCACCGAACTGGAGAGGCTGCAGGCTGTCCGGATCCGGCTGCAGGCGGTAACCTTTTGGCGATGAGCTGATCGGGATGCCGGCCTTGATCATTTTCTGGATATGTTTCCAGACCGAGACCCGGCTGATGCCCAGCTCCAGGCTGATTTTTTCGCCGGAGAGCACCGTGTCCGACTCACCGAGCAGCTCGAAAATCCGCGTTTTTAAGTTTGTTTCGTTACCCATAATTTCTGCAGAGGGTAACCAAACTGGTGGAGAAAGTCAACGCTGACCGTATCGCAATTGACTAATCGATCGAAAACGAGACGCATGCTGATTAGAACCGGCGAAGCAACCGGGCGGCGATCAACCGCCGAGCAGCACGATCTTGTCCCTGGCGAGTTGTTCTATGGCGGATTTGTCCCAGCCCAGCTCTTTGAGGATCTCGGCCGACTGGGCGCCGAGGGGCTGAGGCGGCAGCTGCATCTCGGCGGCCTGGCCATCGTAGCGTATCGGATGGTTGACCAGGGTGAGCGGGGAACCCTTGGCGCTGTGCGCTGAAATGAAGTTCTGGTTGTGCTGCACCTGAGCATCCTCGATTAGCGTTTCATAATCATTGACCGGTGCGCACCAGATCTGGCGCGCCAGCAGAGAGTCGAGCAATGCACGGGCAGGCAGCAGCCTGGTTTTTTCAGAGATCAGGTGGGCCAGGTCTTCTCTGCAGTCAAACAGATCCTGGTCGATGAAGTTTTTGACTTCAGGCAGCTCCAGGGCCTCGGCCAGCAGGTTCAGATCGCAGTGGGAGATAACCAGATGGCCGTCGCTGGCCGGGTAGAGTCCATACGGCGCCGCGTTGTACCAGCCGCCGATGTAATCCGGGCTGAGCAGGGAATCGCGATAGGAGCCGTTGTAGTAGCTGACGAACGATTCGACCTGCAGATCGATGGCCGCCGACATCAGGTCGACATCGACAAAACAGCCCTTACCGGAACGCTCCCGGCGTAGCAGGGCACCGGCAATGCCCAGCGCATACAGGGCGGCGCCGTGGTGATCGGCGATCGACACGCCGACGGGCCGGGGGCCGCTGGTTCTGGTACCGCTAATCAGTGTCAGGCCGGACAGGGCCTGGATCAGCAGATCCTGTCCGGGGCGGTCGGCGCCCGGGCCCGATGCGCCGAAGCCGGTGGCCGCTGCGTATATGAGTGCGGGGTTGTCCTCTTTCAAAAGGTGATAGCCCAGCCCGAGGCGCTCCATGACCCCGGGCCTGAAATTTTCGGTGACCACATCGGCTGATTTTATCAGCGTTTTGGCGATCTCGATGCCGGTTGCGTGTTTCAGGTTGAGGGCGATGTTTCGCTTGTTGCGGCCGGCCAGGTGAAATGAACAGCCGTCTCCATCGATAAAGGTCCTGGCTCCGCCGAAGCGTCGCTGGAATCCGCCTGCAGGGGATTCGATACAGATCACGTCGGCCCCCATATCGGCCAGTATCTGCACGCCGAGGGGCCCCATCAGGAAATGGTTGAAGCTGATGATCCGTATTCCTTTGAGCAGGTCGAGCATGGCGGTCTCCGTAATTTTTTCGGGCGGCACAGGAAAGAGGCAGTATCAGCGGCCGGTTCTGACTGATCTGGTGTCCAGGCGAAATTTAGATTTCCCAAAGGCCGGCGTCAAGGGTAAACTCGTTTTGTATCAGGGGCGGCAGAGACTAGAGTTCAGCAAGCCAGTAGGAGGGTGAGGATGGATAGCAGAGCATGGCAGCGCGCAGTGGTTGTCGGCAGCGGAATGATGGGGCCGGGTATCGCCTTCAGTCTGGCCGCCGCCGGTCTTGAGGTGAAGCTTTACGGGAGAACCGAGCAGAGCGCCGGACAGGGCGGGCGCCGCTTTGAGCGGCTGCTGGCCCTGCTCCAGGAGGCCGGCTGCATTGCAGATGATAAGAGCAGTGCTGTCAAGAGCCTGGTTATGGTGACAAGCCGGCTCGAGGAGGCCGCCGCCGATGCTGACCTGATCATCGAGTCGATCCCCGAGGATCTGCTGCTCAAGCAGCAACTGTTCGGCCGGCTCGAAGCCTGCTGTCCGGCTTCGGCAGTAATGACCTCCAACACTTCCGGTCTGCCGGCCACCCGGCTGGCGGAGAAGCTGCAGCATCCGGAGCGCTTTGCGGTGACCCACTTCTGGAATCCGCCGCATCTGATGCCACTGGTCGAAATCGTCAGAGGGGAAAGAACCGCCGCTTCGACTGCCGAGGCCCTGGTGGCGTTGATGAAGCGGGCGGGCAAGAAGCCGGTTACGGTGCATAAGGACATGCCCGGCCAGCTTGGCAACCGGCTGCTGCATGCCCTGACCCGGGAAGCGATCTATCTGATCGAGCAGGGTGTGGCCTCGGCCGAGGATGTGGATATCGCGATAAAAAACGGCCTGGGCAGGCGCTTTCCAGTCTACGGCGCGATGGAACACGCCGATGTGGTGGGTCTGGACATGGTGCTGGCCATTCAGGAGTATTTGTGCAGTTCGCTCTGCAATGCGCACGAGCCTGCCCGGATCCTGCGCCAGAAAGCGGCGGCCGGCGACCTCGGCAGAAAATCCGGCAAGGGGTTTTACGACTGGAGCAGGCGCGACGCTCAGGCGGTCATCGACAGGCGCGACCGATTTCTGCTGGAGCTGCTCAAGGCTGAACAGGAAGCGGGTTCAGAGCCGCGCGACGCTTAGGCCGCCATCCACCATGAAGACCTGACCGGTCGAGTAGCCGAAGTCTCCCCGGGCCAGCGCGGCAACCAGCCTGCCGACGTCGTCGGGCTGGCCCCAGCGGTTGGTCAGCGCGAGGTCTTCGGCAAAGAGCCGGTCGTATTTTTCGCGTACGCCTGAGGTCATGTCGGTTTTGATAATGCCGGGACGGACCTCGAAAACCGGAATGTCGAACTCGGCCATCCGGCAGGCGTAAAGCTTGCTCAGCATGGCCAGGCCGGCCTTGGATATGCAGTATTCGGGACGCTCGACGCTGGCCATGGTGGCGCTGATTGAACTGATGGTGATGATCATAGCCCGGTAATCGGGCTGTGCCGATTTCATTTTTGCCATATGATTGGCCAGGCGCTGGGTCAGGAAGAACGGGCCGGCCAGGTTGGTGTCCATTACCTCCCGGTAGCTCTGTTCGGAGGTTTCCAGGATATCAGCCCTGATCCGCGGGGCGATGCCGGCATTGTTGACCAGCAGATTCACCTGGGGGAAATAATCCAGGACCTGCTCGACGACAGTTTCGATGTCAGCGGTTTGCGAGATGTCCGCGCTGCAGTACAGTAGCTGCCGGCCAATCTGCCTGAGCGCTGCCAGGCTGCCCACCTCCGCCTCGGCGCGCCGGCCGATAATGGCCAGATCGAACCCGTCTCTGGCCAGGGCGCTGGCAATGCCGTAGCCGATCCCGCGCGAACCGCCGCTGATCAGCGCAACACGGGTTGTCTCTGCTCTTTTCATTTGGCTATCCTGTTTATCCTCGGTTATCGCTGGCGCCTGCTCTGCATGCACCTGCTGCATCGACCGGCGGATCTTCCGGAGCGGCCAGCCCCAGAAAACGCGCCAGCGGTTCCACCTGGCCTTTGAGCATTTCCAGCCCTGCAACGATAATGCAGCCGTTTCGTTCGGCCTGACTTAAAAAGTGTGTCTTGGGCGGATCCATGACTGCATCGCAGACGATCGTTCCGGCTGCGCAGGCGGAGGCGTCGAGCGGTACTTCGGTTGAGCGCATGCCGACTGGAGTGGCGTTGATGATCAGCTGGTAGGCTGCGAGATCGAGGGGGTCGGCTGTTGCCCCAATGACCCGGGCGGCCTGCAGCCTGGCCGCAAGGGTGCCGGCCCGGGTTGGCTCAGTTTCGACTATAGAGATTCGGCCAACCCGGCCGCGCTGCTCCAAAGCGACTGCAATGGCGGTTCCGGCCCCGCCGGCGCCGATCAGCAGTACTTCCAGCCCGGTAATGTCTATCTGTCTGCGGTTCAGCGCGGTGAGCAGGCCGATACCGTCGAACATTTCGGCGGACCACTGGTTGTCGCCAATCGGGGCCAGCACATTGGCCGTGCCCGTGGCCCGGGCCATCGGTCCGCGCACCTCGGCAATCTGGCAGGCGCGCATCTTGTGGGGAATAGTTACCACCAGGCCGGCGAAGTTGCGTATCCGGCGCAGGCCGTCCAGCACACGCTCGAATTCGGCCGCCGTCACATGCAGCGGCACCATGACCGCCTCGATGCGATGTTTGTTGAAGTATGATCCGAAGACCGCTGGCGACTGGGCCTGTCTGATCGGATCACCGATGATGGCGACGATCTGCATGGTGCTATCCTAGCCGTTTCATAAAGCGGTGGCAAGCTGGATGGTATACCATCTGGTATTGACAGGCGGCAGGGAAAGGCATAAAACCACTAGGCGGGTCGAATACGAAATATCAACCAGCCAAGACAAATGCCGAGCATCATAGATGTTTGGCTATGCAGGCCGCCGGTCTGCGCCACATTCAAAACAGCAGGAGTGAATCATGAACATCGATTTAAGCGGCAGAACCGCATTCGTAACCGGGGGAAATCTGGGAATCGGCAGGGGGATTGCCTGTGCGTTGGCAGCCTGCGGGGCGGATGTCGCGCTGACCTATTATTCCCATAAACAGGAAGGTCAAGAGACCGTAAAAATGATCGAGAACATGGGCAGGAAGGCCTTTGGCTTTCAACTCGACGCCACCGACAGCAGCCAGGTGAACGAGGTGGTGGACCGGGCGGCGAAGGCACTGGGAGGCCATATCGACATCCTGATGAACAATGCCGGGCACCTGGTCGGGCGCTCGACCATTGCCGAGATGAGTGACGAGCACTGGCACACGGTCATGAATGTGAACACCAGCAGCACCTTTTATACCACCCGGGCGGTATTGCCTTTCATGAACACCGGCTGGGGGCGCATCATCAATATGTCCTCACTGGCGGCCCGCAACGGCGGTGGCGACGGAGCGGTGGCCTATGCGGCCTCCAAGGGCGCTATTATTGCCTATACCCGGGGGCTTGCCAAGGAGGTCGCCGCCCAGGGCATCACGGTCAATGCGGTAGCACCGGGCCTGATCCTGGAGACCCCGTTTCATGAAACGTTCAGCACCGACGCAGGCATCCAGGGCGCCATCAATGCCACGCCGCTGAAGCGGGGCGGAACGCCGGCCGATGTTGCCGGGGCGGTAATCTATTTCGTCTCGGAGCTGGGTTCATTCATCACCGGCGAAATTATCGAGATCAACGGCGGTCTTTATTTCGCCTGATTCGACAGGAACCCGCAAGGAGGAAGCAGATCAGATGTCACCGACTTTGCCGACCCTGTGCGGCTCCATGGCGGCGCATCCTTACCGGCTGGCCGTGGAACTGCACAATGCTGCCTACCGGGCGCTGGGGATCGACTATACCTTCGTCTATTTCGGCATCACCGACCCGGCAGCCGGGGTGGCCGCGATCCGCGCACTTTCCATTCGCGGCATGAATGTGTCGATGCCGTTCAAAGCAGCGGTGCTTGATTATCTTGACCGGATTGACCCGGCCGCCCGGGCCATCGGCGCGGTCAACACCATCGACAATCGTGACGGGGAACTGATAGGCTATAACACCGACTATATCGGGGCGCTGCGGGCCCTGGAGGAGCAGGTCGATCTGGCTGGTGCGCGGGTGGCCCTGCTCGGCGCCGGAGGGGCCGCCAGGGCGGTCGCCTATGGCTTGGTGCAGCGGGGGGCCCGGGTCACCATTTTCAACCGCTCGCTCGAAAAGGCCGCCCGGCTGGCTGAGACGTTTGGCCTGGAGGCTGGCGGAGCGCCTGACCAATTTCCCGGTGATGCAGCATTCGATGTGCTGGTCAACTGCACCTCGATCGGTTTTAAAAGCCGGCAGGAGAGTCCCGTGGAGCCGGCGCAGCTGCAGCGCTTCGCGGCGGGTTCCAGCGAAAGGGTGAAACCGGTGGTAATGGATGCGGTATTTCTGCCGCCCAGAACCCGGCTGCTGACAGAGGCCGCCGCGGCCGGCTGCAGAACGATTCAGGGGGTGCGCATGCTGCTCCACCAGGCCTGCGGCCAGGTCGAGCTCTATACCGACCTGGAGGCGCCGCTGGCCGTGATGGAGCAGGTGATCGAACGCGAAATTGCCGGGCTTAAGTGCTGAGCTTTCGGGCCGATTTCCCTGGCTGCAACAATGGCTGCCGCCGCCGCTGCAGACTCAGGAATTGGGCACCCATTTAAGAATGTGGGTGGCTACCGCGACCAGCTCGCCGTGCTGGTTGACGACCTCGATCTTTGAACGAGAGCGGTTCTGAGCTTCATCAAATGACTCGATCATGTAGTTGACCGTGATGGTGTCGTTGATGAACACCGGCTTGAGGAAACGCACGCGGTCGTAGCCCAGCGAAACCGGCGTCGCATTTTTGTCGGCGGCCGGGTATTTGTCCAGGATCATCGTCGAGGCTGTCGACATGTAGCCGATCAGCAGGGAGCCGTGGGCGATCCGGCGACCGTACGATGTCTGCTTCATGAATTCGCGGTTGACGTGGTTGGGCGACAGGTCGCCGGTGATGCCGGCAAACAGGTAGATATCACTTTCACCGACCGTTTTCGAGAAGCTGACGCGGCAGCCTGCAGAGATTGTTTGCTCATTCATGGCTCATCTGTTCCTGTTCAGGTTGTCTGAGAGACTGATAATCAAGCCCGATGGCTCGTCTGATCGGGACGGCAGCGGGTTTGGGCGCGGTGTATCCGGGGACCAGCCCGGCAATCATACGAGGATAATCAAAACAATCCTGTGCTGGCAAGAATAATCACCTTGTTCAGAAGCGTGCGGAGATGACCCGAACCACCTTGATTCACGCCACCAGGCTGTCCATTCCACCGACCGACCGGGCTTTTGAGGCGCTCTGGCCGGAGGCGGAGCGCGTCCATATATTGGACGACAGTCTTTCCCGCGACCGGGCAGCGGGTCGGGAGACTGCTGGCCGGATACATGCCCTGGCAGATTATGCGCTCAGCATCGGGGCCGATGCGCTCCTGTTTTCCTGCTCGGCCTTCGGCGAGGCGATTTCAGCTGTCCGAGAGAGGCTGCAGATACCCGTCCTGAAGCCCAATGAGGCCATGTTTGCTCAGGCCCTGAACATGGGTAAGAGGATTGGCATGCTGGCGACTTTCATTCCATCGATCGCCAGCATGGAAAATGAGTTTTATGCGATGGCGCCAACCGGTGCAACGATTACCACGATTTACGTTGATGGGGCCCGCCAGGCCTCCGATCATGGCGACCAAGCGCAGCACGACCGGCTCATCTCAGAGGCGGCGGCCAGGCTGGGCGACATCGAGGTGCTCCTGCTGGCCCATTTCTCCATGTCTACCGCCGTCGATTTGTGCGCGCAGCGCTGTTCTGCGCCGGTTCTTGCCGCACCCGATTCGGCGGTGCAGAAACTGCGGGCATTTTTCGCCGGCTGAAACAGACTGGCTGGCTCGATGTCTGCGGCGCGTTGGCCGGGGAGCCCGTGATTTAGAAAGCTATCTCAAATTTTTCGGCTATGACGGCAAGATCTGCCGCCACAGGCTCCAGCAGTGGGATTCCCTCTTTCAGGCGCTGCGCCTCAGACTCCCGTTCAGGGTCGCCCGGGATCATCACCCGCGGCTGGCCTGCAACGGTCTGAGCGCTTCTGAAACGCCTGATCCAGCGATCCATGTGGGCCTTGAACTCGGCGGCCGGGCGGAACGCATCGACTCGGAGCGCCCCGAAGAAGTGACCGATCCCAGCGCCGACCAGTTCCGTCTTCTTGTTGAGAAAAGTAACGTAGGGCGGCACCCAGGGGCCGTAATTCGCGCCTGACAGCACCGCCGAGAAGATGTCCACCATGGCCCCGAGACAATAGCCCTTGTGGCTGCCGTGCTCGCGGTCGCTGCCCAGCGGCAGCAGGCCGCCGCCCTGGGCCAGCGCGTGGGGGTCCCGGCTTGGCTTGCCCTCAGCATCCTGGATCCAGCCGAGCGGGGCCGGCTCATTTTTAAACTGCAGAAGTTCCAGTTTGCCGTAGGCTGCGGTGGTGGTCGCAAAATCCGCCACGAAGGGCGGCTCTTCGTCAGCGGGAAAGGCCACTGCGATGGGGTTTGTGCCGAGCATCCGTTCCCGGGAGAAGGTCGGGGCAACCAGCGGGCTGGCGTTGGTCATGCTTATCCCGATCATGTCGTGCTCAAGGGCCTGCATCACATGGTACCCGGCGATGCCGTAGTGATTGGAGTTCTTCACTGCGACCCAGCCGGTGCCGACCCGGGCGGCTTTTTCAATAGCGAGTTGCATTGCCCGGGGTGCCACGACCAGGCCGAGGCCGGAGTCGCCATCGATGACTCCGGTGCTTGGTGTTTCATGGACAAGGCTGATCTCCGGCTGCGCCCTGATTCGGCCCTGTTCCCAGAGCCTGATGTAGGAGCTCAGGCGGGCAACCCCGTGCGAGTCTATGCCCCGCAAGTCAGCCGCCAGCAGGACGTCGGCGGCCAGGTCGGCATGCCCGGCTGAACAGCCCATATGCTGGAAGACGGCCTCGACGAACTGTTTCAGGACCTCATAGCGGAAAACCTGCATCAGCTGGACCCTGTTGTCAGATTGTTCATCTTATTTCCGCAGTCCCTCCATCGAAAACCCAGCCTTTTCAAGGGACCTGATCAGCTCAAGGCTCCGGGCCTCGTCAAACGGGTCCAGCGGTGGGCGAACCTGCCGCCAGCCAGGCATTTTCGCGTAGTGGGCAACGGCGGCTTTCATGGCCGGGATCATTACGTAGCCCTGGAAAATCGACCGGATCTGGTCGAGTTCAGCCTGCTGCTCGTCGGCGTCAGCCTGCTGCCAGGTTGCCGCCAGCCGGGCGATGGCTGCCGGATTGACGTTTGCGGTGGCGCTGATGCAGCCGGCAGCGCCCGCACGCAGTCCCTGGAGCAGAAAGGTCTCGGAGCCGGGGAAAATATGAAAGGCTTCTCCGCGAAACGCTTCCAGCATGGCTTTGGTGTTGCTCCAGTCGCCGGAACTGTCCTTGATGCCGACCACCGTGCCGGGATAGGCCTTGAGCAGCCGCTCGATGACCGGCAGGGTGATGCCGACCTGGGCAACCGGGGGAATATGATACAGGTAAATTTTCAGCCGACTATCGCCGACCCGCTCGATCACTTCAGCAAAAGACCGGAACAGCCCGTCATCGCTGACTCCTTTGTAGTAGAAGGGGGGCAGCATCAGGGCTCCGCCGCAATTCAACTCGACCACCCGGCTGGTCAGCGCGATGGTGTCGGGCAGGGCGCAGCAGCCGGTGCCCGGCATCATGCGCTGGGGAGGCAGTCCGGCTTCGACAAGCGCCTCCAGCAGGGAAATTTTCTCCTCGACACTCAGAGAATTGCCTTCCGAATTCGTCCCGAAGACAGCCAGGCCGACATTGTTGTCCAACAGCCAGCGACAGTGGCTGATCAGCTTCTCTGCATCCGGGTTGAGGCGTTCGTCAAACGGGGTGATCACGGGTGAAAGCACACCCGACATTAGTTCGCTGCTAAGCATAATGCACAATCTCCTGAGAATATTTGTTCTATTGTTGGGTTCAGGCGAGCAGTCCCCGCCTTTCCAGGTATTTTATTCGGGATGGCTGCAGGTGGCTGACACAGATTTCGGCCAAAGTCTGGTTGTCTTCTTTTGCCAGCGTTTCCAGAATCAGGTAATGCTCGTCACTGGCCTGTTTGAGCAGTCTGGCATCGGTGCCGGAGGCAAATCTGACCAGGTTTGCTTTCTGCGCCATCTCATCGATCACGTCGGCCAGGAAATCGTTGCCGCACAAGCGATAGAGCACCTGGTGAAATTCCTTGTTGGCGGCCACCACGCCGATCATGTTGGATTTTTCGACCGCAGCCCGATGCTGGTCGCAGATTTTTTTAAGGCGCTGGTAGGCTTTGGTATCGATCGGCAGGTCGATCAGCAGCGCCGCCTGCCGCTCGACGAACTCACGCATCTGATAGAGCTGATTGACTTTCTCCCCGCTGTATTCGCTGACGGTAGCGCCTTTGTTTGCCTCGCGTACCAGCAGGCCGGCGATCTCCAGCTCCAGAAGGGCCTGACGCACCACATGCCGGGTCGTCTTGAAGCGTCTGGCAAGCTGCTCCTCGATGAGCCGTTCCCTTGGGTAGAGGCGGCCCAGAAGAATATCGACCTCGAGGGTGCGCACAATGAGCTGCACAAGGTTTGGGGAACTGGCATTTTTATTCATGCTTTTAGGCTGACCATAAGATTTTAATCCGAGGTGTTAATCTGCAGGCTACCACTGTCAACAATCCTGTCAACAATAATTGAGCACATGCAGGCACCGTTCTGCTGCCACGGCAATACGGCACTAGGGAGTCTGCATGCCACCGGAAGACCTGTTTTCAAGCTTTGGGCGCAGGCCCAGCGGGACATCTCTATGCTGTCTCGCAGGGACAGAATCTTCAATGGATAAATTATTAATTATCAGTAATTTATAGTATGGTAGCAAAGGAATATGGATTGTCGACATTTTTGTCATCATTAAGCCCTGCTGCAACCGATATAATGCTTGACAAAAACCATGCCGGGTCGGTAGTGTTTGCTGAACCATTCCGGTTAAATCAGGTAACAACAGGTGGATCTCAGGCGGCATCGCTTCTGAGTCATGCTGCTTCGTTTTCGATCAGTGGAGGTGTTCGCAGTCAAGCTAGATAACAAGAAAAAGGAGGGACGGTCGATGAAAACCAAGTTATTTCGTGCAGTCTTTGTTGCTTTTTTTGCCAGTTTCATGACGATTTCGGCGGCTCAGGGGGCCGATTTCACGTTTCACGGCGCCAGCCAGTTCGACGAGGAACATGCTTTCACCAGGCTGATGCGTAAATTCGAAGAACTGGTGCAGCTTTACTACACTGGGGACAAGTCCATTGAGTTCGTGATGCATCTCAACTCCGAACTCGGTCTTGAAAAAGATTACGTTGCCTATATGAATCAGGGAATTTCGGTCGACTACGCGGTCGCCTCCCCCTCTCATATGTCAACCTTTTCCAAGATGGCGTCTCTGATGGATCCGCCGATGCTTTATCAGAATCACATTCACTGGAGTAAAGTGCTGGGCGGCGATGCCCTGCAGCCGATTGTCGATGATATCCTGGCCAAGGCTGACGTGCGGATCATCGGCTACGGCGGCGGTGGAACCCGGATGCTGATCGTCAACAAGCCGGTCCAGACCATGGAAGATGTTAAAGGCCTGCCGATCCGCGTCATGGGCGCCCCGATCCAGACCAAGATGTTTTCCGCCTTTGGCATGGCTCCGACCGTTATCGCCTATGCCGAGGTTTACAACGCCATTCAGACAGGTGTTATCGATGCGGCCGAGAACGAGGCTGCCGGTATTCAGCAGATGAAGTTCTACGAGGTTGGTCCGAACATCGCGCTGACCGCCCATGCGATCACCGTACGCCCGCTCTGTTTCTCCAACAAGACCTTCGTGAAGCTGCCCGAAGACCTGCAGGCCGCGATTCTGCAGGCGGGCAAGGATGCAGGCACCTACGGCCGTATCCTCGAGTCCTCTGAAGACCAGATGAAGATGAAGCAGATGGAGGCTGAAGGCAAACTGAAGACCATCTACTTCAAGGATCGCGACAAACTGGTCGAGGCATCCAAGCCGGTTCTCATCGAATACTTCAAGGAGCAGGGTGTTCCCGAGTTGTATGATCGGATCCAGGCTGCCGCTCAATAAACCTGCAGGTGTTGTAGTTAGCTCAAAACAAAAGCCGGGGGCCCTACGCCCCCGGCTTTTGTGCATGAAAGAGCAGTATTTGAAAATCGTCGAAGCAAGGCGGGGCTGATTCTAAGATGATAAGAAAAGCATTGAACGGCTATTACCGGTTTCTGCAGGTGCTGCTTGCGGTGCTGATGGGATTGCTGATGATTCCGGTGACTCTGCAGATTATCAGCAGATATATGGGCTTTATTCCGCGCTATATCTGGACCGAGGAAATGGCCCGGTTCTGCTTTATCTGGGTCATCCTGGTGGGCTCGATGGTGGCGGTCAGAGACGGTACGCATTTCACCGTGGACCTGCTGCCCAAAGCCTCGACCAAGCGTGGTCAGGCATCTTTAAATATGTTCGTGGATTTCTGGATTCTGCTGACCGCCATCGTCTTCATCGTCTGGGGCTGGCCGCTGGTCAAATTTGGCCTGCTGCAGACTTCCGAGATGGCTGAGCTGCCGATGGTCTATATCTACATGGCCTGGCCGATTGCGGGTATAACGTGGATTCTTTTCCTGATCGAAAAATTTGTTGACAACGTTAAATTGTGGCGGAGTGATAGGCGATGACACCAGCACTCGTAGCAGCGATACTTTTTATCACCTTCGGTGTTCTCGTGATCCTCAGGGTCCCGGTTGCCTTTGCCCTCGGGCTGGCCTGTGTGCCGGTTTTCATGATCGATGACAAGCTCACGCCGTTCTTGCTGATGAACGAAATGTTCAAGTCGTACAACGCTTTCGTTCTGCTGGCGGTCCCGTTCTTTCTGATGGCCGCCAATATCATGAACTCGGCGGGCATCACGGATCGGCTGGTGAAGCTGGCCCGGGCGCTGGTCGGCCACCTTCCCGGCGGTTTGGGACACATCAATGTGGTGGTCAGCATGCTCTTTGCCGGAATCTCCGGTTCGTCCACCGCGGATGCTGCCGGCATCGGCTCGCTGCTGATCCCCCAGATGAAAAAACAGGGGTTTTCCCCGACCTTTTCGGTGGCGGTTACCGCCTGTTCCTCGGTGATGGGGGTGATCATTCCGCCGTCCATCCTGATGGTTGTGTGGGGGGGATTGATGACCGTATCCATCGGCGGGCTCTTCCTGGCAGGGGTAATCCCCGGGGTGCTGGTGGCCCTGTCCCAGATGGCCACGGTATATGTCTACGCTAAGATCTACGACTATCCAATCTACTCGAGATCGACGTTAAAAGAGGCGATTATCGCCATTTTACAGGCGACCCTGCCGATGATGACGCCGATGATTATCGTCGGTGGGATTGTGGCCGGTTTTTTTACCCCGACCGAGGCCTCCGTTATTGCGGTGATCTACTCACTGATTCTCGGCATGGTGATTTACCATACGATCAAGATCAGACATATACCCAAGATTCTCTACGAATCCGCCCGCTTCGCGGCCATCTCGCTGTTCTGCGTAGGCACAGCCTCGGCTTTCGGCTGGCTGCTGGCCTACTACAAGATACCGTTGGCGCTGGTCGACTTCCTGAAGCAATTCGGAGCCGGCCCCATCAGCACCGGCTTGATCGTGGCCGGCGCTTTTCTGTTCATCGGCATGTTTATCGATGCGATCCCGGCGATCATCATCCTAGGTACCGTGCTCTGGCCGATGGCCCAGTTTGCCGGACTTGACCCGATTCATTTCGCCATCATCGGGGTTATCTCGCTGGCCTTCGGTCTGGTAACGCCGCCCTACGGTCTCTGTCTGCTGATAAGCTGTGCGATCGGAGAGGTGGAACTCAAGCATGCAATGAAAGATGTGGCGATCATCCTGCTGCCGATGCTCGGGGTGCTGCTTATCGTGATCCTGTTCCCGGATATCATCATGGCGCTGCCGCGCTGGCTGATGCCACAGTTCGTCAACTGATCGCGGAGGCTGCAGCCAGGCTCAAGACCTGAACCACTATGAAAGCTCGTTTGAGCTGAACTAGTTTTCGTTGCGTTGCATCGCGGCCCGCGGCAGATAGAGGCGCTGATTTTTACTGAGCAGCCTGCTCTCATGTGCGGGAGCGTATTCCTGTCAAGGTGGCGCAGCGTCTGCACTTTTGCTGCAACTATTGTTTTAGCAACAGCAAACCATTATCCGGGGGCTTCATCATGATACACGAGCTATTTGATCTAACCGGCAAGGTGGCCCTTGTCACCGGCGGCAGCAAGGGGCTGGGTATGGCCATGGCCCGCGGTCTGGCCCAGGCCGGGGCTGATATCGTCATCAACAGCCGCAGCAGCGAAGAGATGGAGCAGGCCATGACCCATATTCTGGAGGGCACCGGGCGCCGGGGACATTGCGTGGTGGCCGATCTCTTCAGCCGGCAGGAGACGATCAACCTCGCCGCTGAAGCGGTCCAGACGATGGGCCGGATAGATATTATCGTCAACAACGCCGGCACCAACATCGTCAGTCCGGTCGATAAGATCAAAGACGAGGACTGGGACAAACTGGTCGAGCTCAACCTGAGCGCTCCTGTTGTGCTGGTGCGCGAACTGGCAGCCCAGATGAAAGCGCGCAACTGGGGCCGGATCGTCAATATCAGCTCGATCTTCGGACTCTGCACCAAGGAGGCCCGGGGAGGGTATTCGGCGACCAAGGCCGGCTTGATCGGCATCACCCGCACCATGGCCCAGGATCTGGCGCCGTGGAACATTACCGCCAATGCGATCGCCCCCGGTCCGTTCTCCACCCCGCTGACGGATCGTCTGGTGCAGGGGGAATTGCGGGACTATTTTGACTCGATGCTGCTTCTGGGGCGCTGGGGAAAACCGCATGAACTGGTCGGCCCGGTATTGCTGCTGGCCAGCGATGCCGGCGGCTTCATCACCGGCTCGACGATGACCGTGGACGGCGGCTGGATGACCCGCTGAGCAGGCATACAAACGCAGGAGAGATCGGATGAGAGTACTGGTACTTGGAGGGACCGGCGTGATCAGCCGGGAGATCGTCAAACTGCTGCTCGAAAAGCAGCATTCGGTGTCGGTGTATAACCGCGGCAGCCGGCATATGCCGTTCAGTGAGGATATCAGAGTCATCAAGGGTGATCGCTCCGACCGCGAAGGTTTTGAAAGCCAGATGCGGAGTGAGTCATTCGATGCGGTAATCGACATGATCTGCTTCAATGAGGCCGATGCCCGCTCAACGGTCGCCGCCTTCAAGGATTCGGGCGCCCAGCTGGTGATCTGCTCAAGCGTTGCCGCCTACAAACGTCCCTACCGTTCTGTGCCGACGGTGGAAGCGGCCGAGACACTGTTTGACGATCCGGTCTTCGGCTACGCCTACGACAAGGCCCAGGCGGAGCGTTATCTGAAGACGGTGATCGACAGCGGGCAAGCGCCGCTCACCATTATCCGTCCGTCCTTGACCTATGGCCCCGGGGCGGCCAATGTGGGGGTGCTGCGGCAGAATTACGGCATCATCGAGCGGATCAGATCGGGCAAGCCGCTGGTCATGTTCGGCGACGGCAGCACGCCCTGGAGTTTTACCTTCACCCCCGATCTGGCCAAGGCCTTTGTCGGGGTGCTCGGCAAGGAGCAGACCTACGGCCAGGCCTACCATGTCTGCAGCGAGGAGCGCTGCCGTTGGGAGGATCTCTACCTGGCCTTCGGCCGGGTGCTGGGTAAAGCGGTGCAGATCGTCCATATCCCTTCGGAACTATTGATGGCGGCCGATCCCGGCCTGTTCAGCCATCTCTACTATGAAAAGACCTACGCCGGTCTGTTCGACAATGCCAAAATCAGGGGAGCAATCCCCGAATTCAGCTGTGATATCGGGCTCGATGCCGGGATAACGATGATGGTGGACTGGTTCGAGCGCGAGGCCAGCCAGGTGGATGCCGAAAAGGACGCGCTGGAAGATGCGCTGGTCAGCCTGCATGCGCAATGGAAAAAGCAGATGCAGGCGCTTCTGCCCGGTGATAACAACTGATGCGAACAAAGGAGGTGCATCGATGAGCAGCACGCCTGGAAAATTTCCTCAACTGACAACTCCGCCGGACACCTGCGACACCCATATGCATTTTTATAACGATCGGTTTGCTTCGGCACCGACTGCACTGATGACCCCTCCCAATGCCTGGGTTGAAGACTATCAGGCGATTCAGCAGCGGCTGGGGCTCAAGCGGGTCGTCGTGGTGCAGCCCACCACCTACGGGACCGACAATTCCTGCCAGCTCGAGGCGATGCAGGCCTTCGGGGCCGAGGCACGGGGAGTAGTGGTGGTCGATCCCGCCGTCAGCGATGCAGAACTGGAGCGGCTTAGCGGGCTTGGCGTCTGCGGCGTCCGTTTTCATATGCTGCCCGGCGGCGCGCTGGGCTGGGATGTACTCGAAGAGCTGGCCGCCCGGGTTGATAATTTCGGCTGGCATGTGCAGCTGCAGATGAACGGCCGGGAATTCCCCCAAAAAGAGGCCCTGCTGAGCAGACTGGGCTGCGACCTGGTGGTCGATCATGTGGGGCGCTTCATGGGGCCGGTGCCCACGGATGACCCGGCCTTTCGCGTCTTGCTCAATTTTCTCCAGAAGGGGCGCTGCTGGGTCAAGCTTTCAGCCCCCTATGAGTCGTCCGAAGCCGGTCCGCCGGACTGGGCCGATGTCACGCCAGAGGCCCGCGCGCTGGTAAAAGCGGCACCTGAAAGGATGCTCTGGGCCAGCAACTGGCCGCACCCGGGGCAGAAGCAGCCGCCTGATGAGGCTGATCTGCTCGACCTGCTGCTGGACTGGGTCGATGACGCTTCGGTGCGTACCAGGATTCTGCGGGACAATCCGGCTGAGCTCTATGGGTTTTAGGCAGCCGCCCAACTGGTCTGAGAGCCACTTATCACTCTATGGATCAAAGCTCCAACCTTTTGCAAGATAACATCATATCCAGTAAAACCATGATCAACATTTTTCTCTCCCACAACACGGAAGATCTGAGCGTCTATTTCAAGAAGGCCCATGCAGCCCTGACTGGTCTCGGTCAGGTGGTGCTGAACCCCGGGAGCCGCGATCTAACGACCGAAGAATTGATTGATGCGGCTCGCGGCTGCCAGGTCGTGGTCTGTCATCGCTCGACCCACGGCAAGAGGCAGATTTTCGAGCAGCTCACTGATCTGGCGCTCTTTATCCGGCCTCAGGTCGATATCAGTGATGTCGATGTCGAGGCGGCCTCGGCCCACGATATCCTGGTGGCCAACTCGGTGCCCGCCTTTATTCCGGCTACCGCTGAACTGGCCCTGGCCCTGATGCTCGACCTGGCCCGCGACGTGACAGCCTCCACCCTCGAGTTCAAGAGCGGCCGAATGCCGCCGTCCAATATGGGCAGGCAGCTCAGCGGCTCCACCGCCGGCATCATTGGTTATGGCGCCATAGGCAGCTACCTGGCCCAGAAGCTCGTGGCGCTTGGGATGCGGGTGCTGGTCAGCGACCCGTATGTCACCGCCGACCAGGATGGGGTGGAGCAGGTTGCGCTGGCTACGTTGCTGGCCGAGGCTGATTTCGTGGTACCGCTGGCAGTGGCCAATGCGGAGACTGAAAACCTGATCAATACGGACACCCTGGCCCTGATGAAGCCCGATGCCTATTTCGTCAACGTCTCGCGCGGCAACCTGGTGGATGAACAGGCGCTGGAGACGGCTTATCGTGAGAAACGCATCGCCAAAATCGCGATGGATGTCGGCCGCGGTCCCGATCAGCGGCCTTCCCAGCACATAGCGGAGCTGGACGGGGTCGTGGCCACTCCTCATCTGGGCGGGCTGACCGTTCAGAATGCCGAAGCCCAGGCCTGGAGCGCGGTTGAACAGGTTGAGGCGATTCTGGCAGGTAAGATGCCGCCGAGAACCATCAATCCCGGCAGCAACGGGCGCTTAAAGAAGCTCTGGGCGACGTTGCAGGCCGACTGATCAGTTTGCTGCCGCCGCCGGCGTCAGGCTTTTGCGGATCGATCGACCGAGCCCCAAAACGCGAAACCATATGCCTGGTCGGCGACTCGGCAAAGCAGTCTGTCGTCCAGGCTGCTGGAGAAAAGTACAGGGTGAAACTTTGTCTTCAAAGTGGGGGAAATTGACCTGGGGGCCATCTGCAATTCTGCCCGCGGGTGCTATCCCTCGTTTCCCGCTATATCGACGTCAATCAGCTCAGGCGCGGGCGGGATGGCCCCGCAAATTGTTGATCGAACCTGCGAAATACTGTTAGATTCGATAACCAGGCAAAAACGCTTCGCCGGCGACCGCGATTGCACGGTAAACCAGGCATCATCACCGGACGTGGAGAACGAGCTATGCGCATAACCGCGATCAAGAGTCACGTGATTCAGTACCCGCTCGAAGAGGAACTGGGCTATTCACAGCAATACTATACGATGCGCACGGCCCATATCGTCGAGGTGGCCACCGACCAGGGGCTTGTCGGCTGGGGCGAATGCTTCGGCGGCGGCGCTGTGGCCCTGGCCAACCGGACCATCGTCGAACAGACCATCGCACCGATGCTGATCGGCATGAATCCGCTGGACCGGGAAGTGATCTGGCACAAGGTGTACAACCTCCTGCGGGACCATGGCCAGAAGGGCATGCCGATCCAGTCGCTGTCAGGCATCGATATAGCACTCTGGGATATCGCCGGAAAGGTCTCGAACCTGCCTCTCTATCAATTGCTGGGCGGCGCCTTCAGACAGACGATTCCAGCTTACGGTTATGGCATGATGCTGCAGCGGGTGGATGATCTGGCGGCGCGTTTTGCAGCTGAAAGCGCAGCCATTGTCGGGCAGGGTTTTAAGGCGGTGAAAATGAAGATCGGCCGGGGCCCGAAAGAAGATATCGAACTGGTCGAGGCGGTGCGTGACTCGATCGGCCCGGATATCAAGCTGATGGTCGATGCCAACCACGCTTACACGGCCCGCGAGGCAATTCCGCTGGGCCGGGCGCTCGAGCAGCTCGATGTCTACTGGTTCGAAGAGCCGGTGACCTCGGAAGACCATCAGGGCTATCGTGATCTGTGCGTGGCGCTGGATATGAATATCGCCGGGGGCGAAGGTGAATTTACCCGCTGGGGCTTCAGGGATCTGATCGAAAAACGCTGCGTCGACCTGCTGCAGCCCGAAGTCTGCGGGCTGGGCGGGATCACCGAGTACCTCAAGGTGCTGGCCCTGGCCCACACCCATTTTATTCCAGTGGTAAACCATGTCTGGGGCTCTGCGGTGGCGGTGGCGGTCAATCTCCATCTGCTGGCCTCACTTCCGGATCTGCCGGGCGGGGCCCATCCGGTACAGCCGATGCTGGAGTATGATACGACCCCGAACCGTTTCCGCGAGGAGATGCTGGTCGAGTCTCTGAACATCCTTGACCAGGTGAAGACAAACGGCGGCTTTGTTTCGCTGCCCAGCGGGCCCGGGCTGGGAATTGAGGTCGACCGTGAGTTTCTGGCCCATTTTGCGGTGCCCTCCTGAGCGGATTATGGTCGAAACAGATGCCGGCCGCCGCGGGGCCGACCGGATGGCTTTACAAATTAAGGGTGCCCGTTGCCTCGGCGTTTCCCGTGTGGACGGCATGCGGGCGCCGCAGTTTACCAGAAGATAGATAGCGAGAGGGAATCATGTTTACCAGAGAAAACCGGGTGAAACGATGGCTGGCAGAAGGAGCAAAAATCACTCCGATGTGGACTCAGTCGGGCAGCCCCACCATCGTCGAAGCAGCAGTCTATGCCGGCTGGCAGACCATCCTGATCGACAACGAGCACGGCTATACCGACCTGGAGACCACCATTCATCTGATCCGCGCGGTGGAGGGCGCCGGCGGTGAGGTGATCGCGCGGGTACCCTGGAACGATCAGGTATATCTGAAACGCATTCTCGATATCGGTGTTCAGTCATTGATGATTCCGATGATCAACGACAGAAAATCGGCGCAGGAGGCGGTTGCCGCCTGCCGCTATCCCCCCGCAGGCAGGCGGGGCTATGCCGCGCCGGTGGTGCGGGCGTCCGGTTACGGCGCCGATTCCGGGTATGGCGCCAGAGCCAACGCTGAACTGCTGCTGATCGCCCAGATCGAGCACGTGGATGCGGTTGCGCAGATCGAGGAAATTGCCGCGGTCGAAGGTATCGACATGCTGTTTGTCGGGCCGATGGATTTTGCCGGTTCGATGGGGTGCCTCGAGGGGCTTGCCGAACCCCAAGTGATCGCCGCGATCCACAATGTGGAGCAGCGCATACTTGGTTCGGGCACCATGCTTGGCGGATTTCCGCTGCCCGGCACGACGACCGCGGAGCTGTTTGAACGGGGTTACCGGTTGGTCGCCGGACAGGCGGATATCTGGTTGTTCAGCAGGGCCGCGGCGCAGGCGCTGGAAAACCAATAGCCTGAGATTTGCGAGTTGAGACGGCCTGCTACTTGTTGGGCAGCTGATCGAGATACCACTTCATCGGATCGAGCAACTCGAAGCCCTCCGCCAGCAGTTTCTTTTTGATGGCCATGACATTGTTGGTCAGCAGATACGGGAAAATGGCGCGTTTCTCCTTGTCCCAGTACGCGGGCCACCAGTACGCTGCCCATGGAAACGTTTTCTTCGGTGACGATATCGACGATCTTGCTTCAACTGTCCGGTCTTTTCCGTTGACCAGGATGCAGAGCAGCGTGCCCGGTTCATCGATCCCCATGATATTGACAAAGGCCTGAAGCAGATCGCGGGTGGACATGATGCCTTTCAGATGGCCCTCTTCGTCGACCACCGGCAGGGCGCCGACCTTTTTCTGACCAATGACCAGCAGGGTGTCCTGCAGCGTGTAATAGGGGGAAATGGTGATCGGGTCTCTGGTCATGATCTTTTCGACCGGGTGCTGCATTACTTCAGCCAGGGTTCGCTGGTAAGCTTCCTGGCTGAGAAGCGACGATGGGTGAGCGTCTCGCATGTCGCGATCGGTGATGATCCCGACCAGTTTGTCGTTCTGGTCAACCACCGGCAGGTGACGGAAATTATTGTCCTGCATCAGCGCCTTGGCCTCTGCCAGGGTGGTTTCGGGCCTGACTGAGATCAGGTCAGTCTTCATTTTTTCAAAAACAAACATTGCGGCCTCCGCTTATTCAGCTATCGAAATGGTTTTCATTGGGGGTAAAAGTTCTTATATTTCCATTAGTTTTCTAATATGGTTGGCCACCAGCATAGGCAGAATGTCGAGATTGTAGCCGCCTTCGAGAACCGAGATGACCCGTCCCCCGGCGCTGCCGTTCACCAGGCCGAGAATCGTGTCATTGACGAAATCATAACCCTCAGTGCTCAGGCTGGTGCCGGACATCAGATCGGCTTCATGGGCGTCGAAGCCGGCCGAGAGCAGCACCGCTTCGGGCTTGAATTTATCGATCGCCGGTACTAGATCGGCGAGCAGTTTTTCCCGGTATTCCTCATCACCTCTGCCCGGCAGAATCGGCGAGTTCAGCGTGTAGCCCTCGCCGGTGGAGAAGCCGGTTTCGAATTCCCGGCCGGTCCCCGGGTAGGAAAAAGATGGATGTTCGTGGATCGAGTAGTAGAATACCGTATTGTCGGTATCGAAGATGTGCTGGGTGCCGTTGCCGTGATGGACATCGAAATCGATGATTGCCACCCGGCGCACATCCCATTGTTTCTGCAGGTAGCGCGCCCCGATGGCGACGTTGTTGAAATAGCAGAAGCCCATGGCCTGGTTGGCTTCGGCATGATGGCCGGGCGGGCGGACGGCGCAGAAAGCGTTTTTAACCTCCTGGTTCATCACCGCATCGATCGCCTTGAGAACCCCGCCAACCGCAAGCAGAGCGATTTCAAAGGTATCGCGGCAAATGGAATTGTCCTGGTGTTCGAAGTCGGGCAGGCCCCACAAGCAGGCCTCTTCAAATTTCATGATGTAGTGGATATTGTGCACCGTTTCGATCCACCGCTGATTGGCCGGTTCGGCTGCGATCGGTACGAGTTGCTCCAGCAGCCCCGCCTCGGAGAGCCCGTCGACAATTGCCTTGAGCCGCGCGGAACATTCAGGGTGGCCGTCAAAGGTCTTGTGCTGCAGATACTTTTCGTCGAAAACAAAGCCGGTTTTTTTCATCATTGTTCCCGTCCTGTTGATGCTGTCCGGTCCATTTTTAGCGTTGCCATCCCATCCGTCTGCTTCCGCTACCCTAGCGTGTGGCTCTGCTTCCGGCAATATATTTTTCCAGGCGGCAGTCATCTGCACCATGAGGCTCGATTTGCTTGCCAAAACGGGTAACAACCAATAGTTTGAGTTAGAAGGTTCCCAGGCCACCATCAACACAGCGGGAGGATGAGATGACAAATAAATCAGGATACTGGGCGGACAACTACCAGCAGAACAGGTTGTCGGTGAGCCAGGCGATTGCAAAGATACATTCGGGGCAGCGTATCTTTATCGGGTCGTCCTGCGGTGAGCCCCAGCACCTGGTCAAGGGGCTGGCCGATGCCAGCCTGCTGTTCACCGATCTGGAGATCGTCCGGCTGTTCAGCGGTGAATCCACCTCGCTGTCGCAGCATCGCCGACAAATCCAAATCGCAGAATCTCAATATTCGCTCCTTTTATCTTGGTTCCGCCGATTCCGAGAGCTTCAAGGGCGACCTGCGCTTTATCACGCCGATCAACCTCTCCGATATCCACCGCTTGATCAAGTCGCGCCTGCTGCCGATCCAGGTCGCTTTGATCCAGGTGACGCCGCCGGACGATTTCGGCTGGATGAGCCTCGGGATTTCCGTTGATGTGACCGCCTCGGCCGCCGCCGCTGCGGATCTGGTGATTGCCCAGGTCAACCGGAAAATGCCCCGGGTCCAGGGCAGAAGCAACATCCATGTCAATGATATCGACTACTTTGTCGAGTACGACGAGGATCTGCGGGAGATCGGCGACCTATCCCGAAGTGTCGACTGCGGCGGGCACCATCGCCCGCTATGTCTCCCGCCTGGTGGATGACGGCTCCACCATGCAGATGTCGCTGGGGGCGACTTCGGACGCCAATATCGCAGGCGCTGCTGGAAAAAAACGATCTTGGCATTCACACCCAGTACGTCACCAACACCATCATGAAGCTGATGGCCATGGGGGTGGTGACCAACCGGAAGAAAGGCTTCAACAACGGTAAAATCATCTGCAGCAACGCGATCGGCACCAAGGATCTCTACGATCTGCTCGACAACAACTCAGCGGTGGAATTCCATCCGTCCAAATATGTCAACGATCCGCGGATCATCTCGCAGAATAACAAGATGGTGGCCATGAATATCGGCAAGGAAATCGATCTCACCGGCCAGGTGGCTGCCGATGCGCTGGCCTTCAACAACTTTTCCGGGGTGACCGGAATCGTAGATTTCTTCCGGGGGGCTTCGATGTCCAACGGCGGCAAATCGATACTGATGCTGACTTCGACCAGGAATAATGACCGGCAGAGCCGGATCGTGCCGATGCTGCAGAACAGTGCGGTGGTCGTGCCGCGCGGGGAAGTGCAATACGTCGTCACCGAATACGGTTCGGTGAACCTGTTCGGTAAATCCATCCAGGAGCGGGCCATCGCGCTGATCTCGATCGCGCACCCGAATTTCCGTGACAGCCTGTTCGAGCAGGCCAAGGAGACTCGGCCTGCTTGGCCCCGAGCGCTCGCTCAGAGAAGAGATGCATGCCACCTACCCACTGCACCTGGAGGAAACCAGGATCATCAACCGCGCAAGCTCACCTTCCGGCCGGTCAAGCTGACCGACGAACGCCCCCTTCAGGAGCACTATTACGGCCTGGACAAGATCGATGTGGTATCCCGTTTTTTTCACGAGAAGACCAGCTTTGTCTCTAAACAGATCGAACGGACCTTTATCATCGATTACAGCCAGCGATCTGACCATTGTCGCAGTCGAGGGAGAACCGGGCTACGAAACGATACTGGCGGTTGGCGAATACTACACGAACCCGGAGACCAATATTGCCGAAATCGCCTTTTCGGTGCAGAAGGACTGGCAGGGCATGGGTCTGTCTTCAATCGTCATCAAAAAACTTGCCGAAGGCGCCAGGGACAGCGGAATCATAGGTTTTTCGGCCTATACCTCAAAAGACAACAAACGCATGATCAAGCTCTTTCACAGCCTCGACTACGATGTGAAGATCATCGGTGAAGGGGACATGGTGAGCCTGGAAGCCCGCTTTAAAGACGAGAACTGAACCGCCGCTGCTTCTGCGGCAGCTATTTTAGCTGTTGAATTTGCTGCACAAGCACGATAAATTCCGGATTGGAAAAGTCTGGCGGGGAGCGGTTTAATCTGAAAACAGGAAAGGGACTATGGGTGTCATGCAGGAGCGCCGTGCAGCATTTCGAATGGATGTCGCTACCAGGGCGATCTGCCGGCTGAGTTCAGGTGAGCAGCAGATCAGCGGCGCTATACGAGATATCAGTATTGCCGGTCTGTTCATGCTGACCGAGCACCAGCCGGCCATCGGGACCGCCTATAAAGTTGAGATCATTTTGGCCGGCAAACACAGCAGGGTGGTGATTGAAGAATTGACCGGCAGGGTGGTGCGCAGCAATGGTGCCGGCCTGGCCATCCGTTTCGACAAGCGCTTCGAATGGTTTGCCATGGTGCCCCTCTACTTCCATACCGCCGGCGAATTCCAGAAATAAACCGGGCGCCTCACTGCCTGCCGGTCAGGACCGGGTCAGGAAGAGGAGTTGAACTTTCGGTCCCACTCGTATTCTTTACCGGTAACGCTGTCTTCCATGCGCCGGATTCTACGCTCCAGATCGTGGAATTTCTTTTTCAGCCGCTGGGCGGCGCTCTGCGGAGAGTGAGTGTAGGAGTCGTAGAATTCCCGCTCATCATCGTTGGCAAAAGAGCTCACCGGTTCTGCTTTCATCAGCAGAGCGGCAACCAGGTAAATCCCGATCACCGGCCAGAAGCCGCTTAATAGAAAAATGATGATCATCACGGCCCGCACCCAGAACACCGAGATGTCGAAGTAGTCCGCTACACCCCGGCAGACGCCGAGGATCAGCCCGTTTCTGGATCGGTAGATGCCGCGTTTACTGGTTCTATATTCTGTCATTGTCTATCTCCGTCTGTGTCCTGCCTGTCCATCAATATGGTTTCCAGCGCTTCGATGCGCTGCTCCATGTTCTCCAGACCGCGATACATTTCCTGGAACATCCTGGCTTCTTCCCGGCTGGCCTGGCCTGGAGGGCCGGAACGCGACTGACGCATCCTGATAATGACCAGCACGGTGCCGCAGAGCAGCCCGGCAAGGGTTACGAGCGAGCCGAAAACGATTGCTACGATGAGCACGGTTTGCATGGTTTAAGCCGCCGCTGAAGGTGGAGTCTAGCGATGAGTTTCTTTGCTGTCACCGTATGCAGCAGCCTTCATGTTGGCAAGCTCTTTTTCGATGTCGGCATCGGCAGCCAGGTCATCGAACTGCTCGTCGGCCGACGCTTTTCTACCGTAGTTGACCAGGTCGGCTTCGGCTTCCATCCGGTCAATACGGCTTTCCAGATGCTCGAAGCGGGCCATGGTCTCGGTGCTGTCCATCCTGCGGATCTCTTCCTGGGCCCGCATTTTGTGACCGGCTTTTTTGTGACGCTGGATCAGCATGCGTTTCTTCTCCTTGGCCGAAGTGAGCTTGGTTTCAAGCTCGCTGATATCGCCCTGATACTGCTCGATCAGGGTGCTGTGCTCCAGGATTTCGTGATCCAGGCTGTCGGCCAGTTCCACGAAACGCCGTTTTTCGATCAGGGCCTCACGGGCCAGATCGTCTCGTTGTTTGTTAATCGCCAGCTCGGCCCGCTGCGCCCAGAGGGCAATCCGCTCTCCCAGGTCGTCCTGGCGGCGCTGCAGTTTCTTGCGCGAGGCAATCACCCCGGCGCAGGCCGATTTCAATTCGATCAGGGTGTCTTCCATTTCCCGGATCATCAGTTTGATCATCTTCTCCGGGTCTTCGGCCCGGTCCAGCATGGCATTGATGTTTGAACTGACGATATCTCTAAATCTGGTGAAAATGCTCATCTCAAACCTCCAAAGTGTTCGGTTGTGATTTGTTTGTTTGAGAAAAAGCAGGATATGTGCCAATTTTAAATAATTTAGATAAATATAATAATTCTGGCATCTTGCGATATTTGAACATTTGTTTTAAGATGGTCAAACATACTATTAAATAGTAAAATTATATAAAAAACAGTATAATTAACCATCTAACAGGTTGTGGATATCGCCCTTGCTTGGGGTGCGTCTTGGCCTGAGGTGTTCAGCGATCGGCTAGATATGAAAAAGCTTATATTCGGGAAGCAGGCAGCATACGGGCCGCCTGGTTTCTTGAAGAAACAACTGATTGGGGACAACCCACAAAACACCTTTTTCCAGCATGGTTAATTCAGCATCGACGCGCCAAGAGGCGCTTGGCCAGTCCGAGCCTTTTCTCGATTTTCAGGACCGTCTCTCCCTGGTGGCCCCGGTGGAGCGGCCCGTTCTGCTTTTAGGTGAGCGCGGCACCGGGAAGGAACTGGCGGCCAGGCGACTGCATTTTCTGTCCGGCCGCTGGCAGGGGCCCTTAGTGACCCTGAACTGTGCGACGCTCTCGCCGACGCTGATCGAATCGGAGCTCTTCGGCCATGAACGAGGTGCCTTCACCGGGGCTGAGGGCAGGCGAGTCGGGCGTTTCGAAGCGTCCAGCGGCGGAACGCTGTTTCTCGACGAAATCGGTATGATCCCGCTGCAGGCTCAGGAGAAAATCCTGCGGGTAGTCGAGTACGGATTTTTCGAACGGGTGGGCAGCTCCGCCCCGATCGAGGTCGATGTGCGGATCATTGGCGCCACCAACGCCAACCTGGCTGCTCTGGCTCAGGGCGGTGAATTCAAGCAGGATCTGCTGGACCGGCTCTGTTTTGAAGTGCTGGTTCTTCCTCCGCTCAGGAACCGGGGTGAGGATATCATGCTGCTGGCTCGTCACTTCGCGGGTCGAATGGCCTATGAGCTGGGTATCGACGCCGATATCCAGTTCACCGATCAGGCGGTGCGGGCGCTGGAAGGGTATCGCTGGCCGGGCAATGTCCGGGAGCTGAAAAATGTCGTGGAGCGGGCCGTGTACCGCTCCGGTTCAGGCCGCATCGAACAGATCAGCTTCAATCCGTTCGAATCGCCCTACATTGCGGGTCCGGATCAGGCGGAGAGTAATCAGGTAGCTGGCGCTGAGCTGGGCCAGCAGAAGGAGCCGCTGCAGGATCTGAGCCGGGGCTTCAGGGAACTGGTCAGTGGATACGAGCGGAATTTGCTTCGCCAGGCCCTCGAAACCTGCCGTTATCACCAGAAAAAGAGCGCTGCCCTGCTCGGCCTGAGCTATGACCAGTTCAGGGGGCTGCTGCGTAAATACCGCAGCGACCTGAAACCGGATTAGCTCGCCGCCCATGGAGGTTCAGCGCAGCACCAGATAGCCGTAGATGACGCGCACAGCGGCAGCTCCCAGGCAGATAGCGGCAAAGACCCAGGCCAGCAGTGGGAAAAATGCTGGAAACAGGCAGCACAGGACCATAAAAATAACGGTCTCGGTTCCTTCGGCCAGGCCGCCCAGATAGTAAAAACCTTTGTCCGGCAGCCGCAGGCTGGTTATCGAGCGCCGCTCGGCCAGGATTGCAAAGGCCAGAAAACTAGCGCCGGTGCCGACGAAGGTGAAGATCAGTGCGGCGGCGGGCAGCGCATTTTTGGGTGGATCGGCCAGCGCAAAGGCAAAAACAATCGCCGAATAGAAAATAAAGTCGAGTACGATATCGAGATAAGCTCCCCGGTCGGTTGCCCGGCTCAATCGGGCCAGCGGGCCATCGACGCCGTCACCCAGCCGGTTGAGCAGAATCAGGACCAGGCCGGATAGATAGTAGCTGAAGGCGATGCAGCATGCACCGAGCAGACCGATCAGAAAGGCGGTGATGGTAAGCTGATCGGGGCGTACGCCCCGGGCTGCCAGAAATCGGGCGCTGGTTTGCAGTACCGGGTCAAGCAGACGCAGGCTGAGGCGATCAAGCATGGGAACCCCTGCACATTGACTTGAGCTCGATCATGGCACCTTCCGGAGCATCGGCCTGATCGTGCGTGACCAGCAGCGCCGGAATGTTCATTCGAGAGATCTGCTCAAAGACAAATTCACGCATCGCACTGCGCAGTTGCTGGTCGAGCTTGCTGAAGGGCTCATCGAGCAGAATTGCTTCCGGCTCGGCCAGCAGGGCGCGCAGCAGGCTGACCCGGGCCTTCTGCCCGCCGGAGAGGGTGGCGATATCACGTCTTTCGAAACCGGCAAGTCCGGCCGCCTCAAGCGTTGCGGCGACCCGCTGCTGCTTCGAATCTTTACTCATCGTCTGGGGCAGACCAAAGGCCATATTGCCGAAAACATCAAGATGGGGAAAGAGCAGATCGTCCTGGAACAAAATGCCGACCCGACGGGCTTCCATGGGCATCTCATTGAGGCGCCTACCGTTGAGATCGATCGTTCCGGACAGCCTGAAGTCCGGTTCGAGCATGCCGCAGACCGCAGCCAGCAGGGTCGATTTGCCGCAGCCCGACGGGCCCATTACGGTGGCTATCTCGCCGGGGGCCACCTGCAGGCTCAGCGGTGCAAACAGCTCATGGGAGTGCAAGGCAATAGCCACCTGGTCAAGGGTTAAGGACATAACCTGGTCGATGCAGCTCAGTTCTGCATTCCTGTTCGATTTCTAAAGGCTGCGACCGGCAGCAGGATGGCCGCAAGATAGAAGCACAGCGGCAGGATAAACTGGCCCAGCGCATAGACGGCGATTATTCTTCGGTCCGAGCCGCTGGCAATACTGACGGTCTCGGTGGTAATGGTGGCGAACCTGCCGGCTCCAGCATACAGGGTGGGCAGGTATTGCGCAATGGAGACGGCAAAGCCGACCGCAAAACTGAACAGCACCGGCTTGATCAGCATGATCAGTTTGACCTGGAAGAAACTGCGGACTTCGCTGTTGCACAGGGTCACCGCCACCGAGCTGAAGCGCTGGTCGTAGCTGCGATAGTGGTTGGCCAGGGTGAGAAACACGTAGGGCAGTACAAAAACCAGATGTATCCAGATCAAGCTGATCCAGCGGCCTTCCAGATGCAGGGCGATCAGGATGACCTGGATGCCGAACAGAAAACCGATCTGGGGAATCAACAAGGGCAGGTAGATGATCCACAGGGTGCGCTGGCTGAATGAGGGGAGCCTGGCCCTGGCTAGATAGCGTTCGTTCTCAAAACAGCCGATCACCAGGATCAGGGCGATCAGGCCGCTGGCCAAGGCGGCCAGCGCAGTGGTGCTTAAGGGTTGGACCAGCTGTCCCGCGGTTCTGCCCCAGGCTGACAGGCTGAAGCTGGTCGGCAGAACGTATGGAAAGCGCCAGCTCCGGGCGATTGACCAGACAAAAAGTGCACCCAGGCTGAGCAGGTTGATGCCCAGTAGAATCATCGCGCAGAGCGCCCCGCTCGAGACCAGCGGTTCCAGCAGCGAACTGCGGCTGCCGCTGAGTATCCGGGCCGAGCCCATTATCTTCACCAGCTTTTCGGCTGCCAGTGCGCAGATGATCAGAGCCAGAGTGAGCATGAGCAGCAGGACAGCTCCGGCAGCGCCCATCAGCCGGCTGGAGATATCGGCATCGTTGAACCAGCGGTCGATCAGCACGGACAAGGTCGGGGGGGTGGACGGGCCGATGATGACGGCCAGATCAACGACTGACAGCGAATAGGCCAGTACTGCCAGCACTGGCAGCCGGAGCATCGGGTAGAGCTGGGGAATGATCAACCGGGTCCATATCCTCAGACGACGATAGCCCAGGCTGCGGCCGACCCAGATGATCCTCCGCACGTCGAGACGGTTGAGACCGCCAAAGATCATCAGCAGCAGAAACGGGGTCTCTTTGCAGACCATGGTCAGGGTCAAGCTTATCGCCCAGGGATCACCTGCGGTGATCCAGCCGGGCGGGTAGTCGAAGCCGCTGGGAAACGGGGACACCAGCCTGATCAGCCAGCCGCTCGGCGCGATGAGAAAGGTGAAACCTACGGCGAATGCTGCATGGGGCAGGGCCAGCAGCGGTGCCATGTTGATTTGGACGATCCGCCAGAGCCGGGAGCCATAGAGGGTAATGGCCAGCCACAGCGATAAGCCGAGAGAGATCAGGCTCGCCGCAAGCGCCGAAAACAGCGTCGAGCGGAGTGCCCCCGGCAGGCTGGGGTGACCCAGCAGCCGAACAAAGGGCTCCAGGCTGAACTGGTGGGCATTGACCACGGGCAGGTAGCCGAAGGCCGGCAGCCAGGTGAAGAGCAGCCCAGCCAGGATTGGCAGCAAAAAGACCGTCATGGTCAGGTAGGGAAAATATCTCAGACGACTTCGCCTGGGCTCGTTCATACCGGCATACTCAGCGCGCGTATCGTTTCTGCCACTCTTTTTCGATTGCGTCGACCCAGGAAGCGTGCGGCTCCAGCAGGGTGGTGCCCAATTCGTCCGGTCCCAAAGTTGCGACGCCTTGCGGAACCTCTGCGAAGAGTTTTCTCGGCCGGGCTGAGTTTGGCCAGCGCCAGCACGGTCGGATCCCCCCAGATGGATGGATTGCTTTTCCGTGCCTGGGCCTCAGGTGAGAGCAGAAAATTTGCTAACACCAGTGCCCCTTCCCTGGCGCTGCTGTTAAACGGGATCGCCACGAAATGTGTATTGCCGATGGTACCTCCCCGATGCACATAAGTCCTGATGCTGTCGGGCAGTTCGCCGGTGGCAATGGCGTTGCTCGCCTCGGCCGGATTGAAGCTCAAGGAAATGAAAATCTCACGATCGTTCAACAGCCGCTTCATCTCGGGCGCACTGCTGGGCTGGGCTTTACCGCTGCGCCAGAGGTGGGGGTGCAAGGCCTCGAGATAGTCCCAGAGCGGCGCCGTCACCTGCCCGAAGCTGTCTGCATCAACCCGCTTGTAGAGGAACTCAGGCTGATCGGTCAGCTCCAGC
Organism: uncultured delta proteobacterium; assembly: GCA_963707715.1. Classification (GTDB taxonomy): domain Bacteria; phylum Desulfobacterota; class Desulfobulbia; order Desulfobulbales; family Desulfocapsaceae; genus JABDQA01. Next base: position 312,956 of record CAVPRJ010000009.1, on the reverse strand, counting down.
AGGGCCTGCTTGATAAAAGTCGTTCCGTAGAAATCAGGCGGGGCCGGATAGGTGAAGCGCCCCGGATTTCTGCGGCAGAAAACGAGCAGATCGGCCATCGAGGCCGGCGGGTTGGTCACTACTTCTGAGTCAAAAAGGAAGACCAGTTGCGCCATTCCCCAGGGGGCCTCCTGATTGTCGACCGGCACGGTGAAGTCGAACAGGGTGGAGGGCTTGTTTTCAAAATCGACCAGCCGATAGTTGGGCAACTGCTGGGTATATGCTTCAAGCAGCAGGCCGTTGGTTTTCATCGCTTGGAAATTTTCGCCGTTGATCCACATCAGATCGACGCTGCCGCCGCTCGATCTGCCGGCGCTCTTTTCCGCCAGGATTCTGCTGACCACGTCGCCGATATCGCTCACCTTGACATGGATGACGCTTACGCCGTAGCGTTCCCGAACCTGGTCCCCGGCCCAGCGGATATATTCATTGATGACTTCTGAGCCGCCCCAGCCATTGAAATAGACGCTCTGGCCTTGTGCCCGTGAGAGAATATGCTCCCAGGCTCCTCCGTCGTCGGCGCGGCTTTCTGAAAAGCTGGCGGCCAGAAAAATGCAGCAGCAAAATATAACAGTTTTGATGGGTGTCATAAGCGCTCAAAGCCTCGGGATACAGCAAGGTGCCGGCAAACAAAACGGGAGAACGCAACAAATACCACGTTTGACCCCGGTGCGCAACGCATGATGGAGCCTGCTGGCGGCCTGGGCAGGGCCATGATAGCAAGGCGTTTGACAGGGCCCCATGCGGGTACTATTATCCTACCTATTGCAGACTATCACCAACTCTCATTAGAGACGGGCTGTGATCTTCACCAAGCGCCAAAACATCGGCGCACGGGAATTTTACAGAATCGGGTTTATCACTAAAACCCATTGTTTTGGACCTCAGACCAAGAGGCTGGCCAATGCGCTGGAAAGATGGCCGCAGAAGCGGCAACATTGAAGATAGAAGGGGAATTAGGCTGTCCGGCAAGGCTAAAGGCGGCGGCCTGGGTATCCTGATCCTTGCCCTGATAGGCATGTATTTCGGCATAGATCCGTCGATCATTATGCAGCAGGGGGCCAATCTTGGCACCACTACGGTGGAGCAGCAGTACACGCCGACCGAGGCGGAGAACGAACTGGCCGACTTTGTTTCGGTCGTGCTGGCGGATACCGAAGATACCTGGGACGCTCTGTTCAGCAGGGCCGGTGGCCGCTATGACCCGCCGGTGCTGGTGCTTTTTTCCGGTGCGGTCGAGTCGGCCTGCGGCTTCGCCCAAGCGGCCATGGGGCCGTTTTATTGTCCGGCTGATCAAAAAGTCTATATCGATCTGGGCTTTTACCAGGATCTCAAAACGAAGATGGGCGCTCCCGGTGATTTCGCCCAGGCCTATGTCGTTGCCCACGAAATCGGCCATCACGTCCAGAACCTGCTGGGCATCAGCGACAAGGTCCAGGCGATGCGCAGCAGGCTGTCCGAGAGTGATTTCAACAAGCTCTCCGTGAGGCTTGAACTCCAGGCCGACTGCTTCTCAGGCCTCTGGGCCAACCACGCCGATCGCACCCGGCATATCCTGGAGCAGGGCGATATCGAGGAAGCACTCAATGCCGCTTCGATGATCGGCGACGACCGCCTCCAGAAACAGGCCCGGGGGTATGTGACTCCCGATTCATTTACTCACGGCAGTTCCAAGCAACGGGTGCGCTGGTTCATCACCGGGCTGCAGTCTGGTGATCTCGAGGCCTGCGACACCTTCAACGCGGCTGTACTGTAGATAGCGTTTTCTGGTGGCCAGGGCCATCAGGCAGGGCGCTCTTATTTTTCCTGTCACAGCTGTCCCTATTTCCGCAGGCCCGCAGAATTCCATTGATTTCCAGGACGTCCGTGTTAAATAAAAAACAGGAGAAGATGCAGTTCAACATGGAACCATAAGGAGATGCTATGGCACGGGTAATGATCGCGTATTTCAGCAGGACCGGAATCACTGAGAAAATGGCACAGTATATTGCCGAAGGGTTACGTATGGCCGGGTGCGAGGTTGAACTGGTCAGTATCTCCAAGGTGAACAGCGATGCCGAGGTAATCGGCTATGACGGCTACGTGTTCGGCTGTCCGACCTACCACAAGGATATGACGAGCAATATGAAACAGTTTCTGTTTCTGGCCGAACGGGCCAACCTGGTCGGCAAAATCGGCGGCGCATTCGGTTCCCACACCCACAGCGGTGAATCGGCGCCGATGATCTATGAAACCATGCAGCATGTTTTCAAGATGGATATGACCAGTCTCGGCCCCCTCAACCTGACAGAAGAGATGATCAAAACAGCTGAGGGGGCTAAGGCCTGCCAGCAGTATGGCAAAGCCGTCGGCGAGATGTTCCCCGGCTGAGCGCGCCCCCCGCTCACTGCGTTTATTAGCTGCCCAGCCCGGTTCTGGTACCTGCGCGGACCTGAACCGGGCTCTTTTCTTCGCCGCCTGCCCCGCACAATTATTTACGTATTTCTAACGGCTTCCTGATTAAACCCTAAGCTTCGTCTGTTCCAGTGCCGAGGCTGACTGGATCTGTAATGATTCAAGCATTCAGATTAACAGATGAAAATGAGGAGATAATCCCATGAGCACCACTATCCTGGAAGTTGCAATGAATCTCTGGTCCGTATCAGATCCATCGCAGAAAAAGCGCCTGATGCGAAAATTTCTTAAAAAACATGGTGGGCTCGCCGCCAAAAATGATTTTGTCGGTTTTCTGGCGGATGAATTCAATATCGAAAAACGTCGGGAAAAGAAGCCTGTGGACTTAATCGGGATCGATGGGTAACATGCGCACGTAGCCTAACCCGCGACCGCCACCCGCGACACCGCCAACTATAGAGAGCCGCATGAGCCCGATGAAGAAGTTCGAGGAAGGCAGCAGCAAAACCGTCGAATCCGTCCTGAAGAGTCTTGACACCCTGCCCAGCGAACCTGAGGTCGACAGCTATTATCATGACAAGATCTACTCGATATTAAAGGAGAAACACAAGAAAGAGATCATCAAATCGTCACTGATCAAATATTACAAGGCCGAAGAGTTGAAGCCGTATCAGGCCGAACTGATCAAGATGCAGGAGCACCTGGAGCGGACCGGCAAGAAGATGATCATCCTGTTCGACGGCCGTGACGCCTCAGGCAAGGGCGGCACCATCCGGAGGGTCACCCGCTACATGAACGGCAAACATTACCGGGTAGTGGCGCTCGGTAAGCCCAATCCGGTCCAGCAGACCGAACTGCACATGAAACGCTATATCGAGCAGTTCCCCCGGGCCGGCGAAATCGTACTGTTCGACCGCTCCTGGTACAACCGGGCCATGGTGGAGCCGGTCATGTCGTTCTGCACCGACGACCAGTACCGGCGATTTCTGAAAAAAGTCACGATGTACGAAAACAATTTCATTCTCGATGCCGGGCAGACCATCCTGCTGAAGCTCTATTTTTCGGTGTCAAAAGATGAACAGGCCCGGCGTTTCGAGCGGCGTAAAAACGATCCGCTGCGCCACTGGAAGCTTTCCGAGGTTGATCTTCAGGCCCAGGACCTCTGGGATGAATTTTCCGAGAAAAAACTGGTTATGCTGCAGAAAACCCATACCAACGAATGCCCCTGGTGGATCATCAAATCCGATGACAAACACCTGGCCCGCCGGGAGACCATGAAGTTGATTCTGAGGTCGGTGAAATACCGGGGGCGTAGGCGCAGCCTCAACTTCAAACCGAAGCCTGAGATCGTGGTGCCGGGCGATGTCGAACTGCAGCGCATGAAAAAACAGATCAAAAAGTACGGCAAGGCACTGTCCTAGCGGGCCTGCGACAACAGGACCCTGCTCTGCCCCCGATTTCCTTATCTCGGCCGAAGACCAAGCCCCCTCTTTTTGCTCGGAAAAATCGTTCAAATAAAGTAATGGTTTTTGAATTTCAACATCTTATCTGATGGGGTAAGGGGCAATGGCGATCAGCATGAAATTCAACCGGGCGGAAATTGCCGGCTCCCTGGGGGATCTTGGGACGCTCCTGCCCCTTGGTGTTGGTCTGATTGCCATAAACGGTCTTGATCCCACCGGGGTATTCTGGATTATCGGTCTTTTCTATATTTGCTCCGGGCTCTATTTCCGGGTGACCTGCCCGGTAGAGCCGATGAAGGTGATCAGCGGCTATGCGATCGCTACTTCGATCTCGGCCACCCAGCTCCAGGCTTCCTGCCTCTGGGTTTTTCTCATTTTACTGCTGCTCGGCATCACCGGCCTGATCGATCTGCTCAGCAGATATATCTCCAAATCGATCGTCCGGGGTGTGCAGCTTTCCACCGGCCTTCTGCTGCTCTCCCAGGGGGTGCATCTGATGCTGGGAACCTCTTCGGTTCAACTGCTTCAAGGGGCGGGCGAACCCTTCCTGGACATGCAGAAAATTGCCTTCCTGCCGATCGGGGTGCTCCTGGGAACCGTGCTCGGCTTTGTCTGCCTCTATTTGCTCGACAACAAGAAACTGCCCGCCGCAGTGGTGATCGTCGGCTTGGGAATGTTGGTCGGGGTGGTCTTGGGCCGGCCCCAGGAGTTGGCTGGACTCAGAGCCGGGATTCATCTGCCGGAACTGATGCCATATGGACTGCCTACTGCGGCGGATTTCAGCTTCGCCCTGATTATCCTGAGTCTGCCCCAGATACCGATGACTATCGGCAACGCGGTCATTGCCAATGCTGATCTGTCAAAACAGTATTTTGGAGAAGAGAGCGGCCGGGTAACCCATAAAGGGCTCTGCCTCAGCATGGCCCTGGCCAATCTGGGCAGCTTCTTAATTGCCGGAATGCCTGTGTGCCACGGGGCGGGGGGGCTCGCCTCGCGCTACCGGTTCGGTGCTCGAACCGGCGGATCCAACCTGTTCATAGGCTCTGTTTTTCTCGTAATCGCGCTGCTCTTTGGCGCTGAGACACTGGCGATCATCCGCCTGCTGCCCATGTCCGTTCTCGGAGTTCTGCTGATTTTTGCCGGAGCACAACTTGGCTTGACTATTCTTGATATCCTCAATCGTCGCGACCTTTTCGTGATCCTGCTCATCGTCGGCATCACCCTGGCATCGAATCTGGCTGCCGGCTTTATCGTCGGCATCCTGATCGAGCGACTACTGCGCTGGCAGCGGTTCTCGGTCTGACGCCCGGTGAGAATCACCCATCTTCCAGAGAGCGCTTACTGTCGATAGATAATCGTGCCGACGTGCTCACCGTTCAGAGCCCGGGTGATATTGCCGGGCACCAGACCGTTGATCACCTGAACGCTGTCCAGAACCTCACTGTTCTGGATGATTTCCAGGCAGGGCCGCTCGATCACCAGATCGTCCTGGTCCCGGGCCAGCAGATCGGCGGCCCCGATCTTGTCGATAAAGGTGGCCTCGGGGTCTTTTTTCGGGTCGTCGCTGTAAAGGCCGTTTTCGTCCTTGATGAACAGCACGTTTCTGGAGCCGATCAGATCGGCCAGGATGACCAGGCCCACATCGGTCCGGTGAATCGGAATCCGCCCGACCTTGGGCTTGATCGCAAAATAGTCATAGGGAGGCATGCCGTGCATGACCGGAATGATATTTTCGGAAAAATAGGTGGGCAGCTTGACGATGTCGGCATGGGAGATTTTGACACCGCCCCAGGGGGAGAGCAGGGTGGCGATCATCAGTGCGTTCTGTTCGGAGATCATGGAGCCGAATTTGGCGATTACACCGGTCGGCATACCCATTTCCAGGCCGATCGTGTAGATGTGCCTGCTCCTGGTGCCACCGCCGGTGGTAATCAGCATCTTGTGCTCGGTCCGGTTGGCGACGATCTCCTTGAGGATGGCAGGCAGCGCTTTGGCGCCCCGGTCGCAGATCGACTGGCCGCCGATCTTCATGACGCTGACCTCGGGATAGAGCCGTTCCTGGGGGGCAATGTCGAGTTGTTCGATAAATTCCCTGCTGACCAGACTCTCGCCCATCAACGCACTTTTCACATGAAGCCGTTTACCGTCTTTTTCTCTTACCAGTGCCATGCTGCTCCTTTCTGCTTACGATACGCCTGGTGCCCTTATTTCTTACTCTTGCTCTTTTTGTCCCGCTTCAGTTCGACGAGTTTGGCCTTGGTCTCAGAAGCCAGTTGCTCCAGTTCTTTTTTGCGAAAATGATCGGCGTAGATTTTCAGATCGATATCATGTGCCGCAATGATCCTGAAGCGAGGCGTCTGCTGCCCTTCTTTGGATTTTAATCGTTCACGATAAAATATTTTTCCAGCCATCTGCTATCCTCCACTACTCTTGATTTTCTTTTCTGCAACGGTCGCTACACCATAGGCTTTGTCAGTGTCGAAGGCAAGGTGGCAGCGAGGATGGCAAAACGATTATTGGCAACATGGCGACGGTAATTCTTGGTCGTTTCTGGTTGGAGCACGTTCGCTTATGGGAAACCGGGTACTGATATTATACCCTGCGCATCCTGATCTGTTAGTCAGAACCACATGAAAATGGAAAGCAGATGAACATTTTTTTAAGTATCGACGACACCGACAACCACGAGAGTCCCGGTTCGGGACAGCTTGCCGAACTGCTCAGTGCACATGTAAAGCGGCTTGGTCTGGCCTCGAACTGCTCGGCCATCAGCAGGCATCAGCTCTATGTCCACGAAGATGTACCCTGTACCTCCCATAACAGCGCGATGTGCTTCCTCCTGACGCTTGCTGAGCGCAATAAGCACTGCTATGAGCGCCTGACCAGCGTGGCGCAGGATTTTATCAGACGATCTTCCGCCCCGGGATCAGATCCGGGGCTCTGTATCGCCGCAGACGAGCACATTGGTAACCGTCGGCAGCTTATCGAATTCGGGCAGCGGGCAAAGGCTTGCCTGCTGAGCAAAGCGGAGGCCTACGACCTTGCCAGTCGCTCAGGAATCCATCTCTCAGAGCATGGCGGCACCGGAGATGGGGTAATCGGGGCGCTGGCCGGTATCGGTCTGCGCATGAGCGGCAATGACGGCAGATTCAGAGGCTGGCTGCGGGTCGGTACCCCGGGCAGGACGCTCAGTGCGGCGCATCTCTGCGCCGAGGCCCGGGCTGACCACACGATCGATGAACGGGGCTGCAGGCTGTCTGGCTTTATCCCGGTGATGCTGGCCGACTCCAGAATCAAGGTTGTTCTGCACAATCACTGCCGGGTGATTCCACTGAGCCGTGGCGCAGAAACAAACGGCGACGGCTGGTCGACCCTGACCCCGACCGAGTCAAAAAAGTTCTAACTTCAAAAGAGCCGGTTTTCTGCAGCGAGACAGATATCAAGGCCAATCGGTCTCGCTGCGACAGCGAACAGTGTCGGTCAGGGTAGTTTCTCCGGTTTCTCAACTGGCCCTGACAGGGCCTGCAGGGCTTGCTGATCGATCGAGCGCAGATGCAGGTCGCTCTGCGGGAAGGGGATTTCAATGCCGGCAGATTGGAATTCCGAGTCGATTTCCTGGTTCAATTCACTCAGTATGGTAAGCTTGTCGTTGAAGTCGGCGATCCAGACACGCAGCTCGAAATCGAGCGAACTGGCCCCGAAGGCGAGAAACAGTGCTACGGGTTTCGGAGTGCTCAGAACCGTCGGGTTGTCGTTGGCGCAGGCCAGCAGTATTTTCAAGACCTTTTCGATATCGGAGCCATAGGCAACCCCGACCGGGACCTTGACCCGTATCTTTTTTTCGGTAAGGGTCCAGTTGGTCACACTGCCGCTGATCAGTTGAGAATTCGGAATGACTATCTCCGCGTTGTCGAAGGTCTGGACCACGGTGGCCCGGAGGCCCAGTTCCTTTACTTCACCGACCTGATTGTCGACGTCTATCATGTCGCCAACCTTGATCGGCCGTTCGAACAATAGGATCAGACCGCTGACGAAGTTGTTGACAATAGCCTGCAGCCCAAAACCGATGCCCACGCCGAGGGCGCCGCCGAGTATGGTAATCTGATTCAAACCGAAACCAAGCGCTGAGAGCAGCACCAGAAATCCGATTGTCAGGATGGCGTAATGCACCAGCCGGGCAATCGAAATCTGCACCCCTTTATCCACCCCACGGGCAGGCAATACTTCCTGCAGCAGAAACGCCTGAAATCCTTTTGATACCAGATAAGTAATATATACTATCAGAACGATGCTCAGGCCGGCTCCGGGGGTTACCGTGAGGCCGAATGAGCTGAGTTTCAGTGAAGTGATTGCCGCAAAAGAATCATTCAGGGTCGGATAGACCCACAGGATGTTCAGGGTCACCGTCAACCACAGCACGATATACAGCAGGATGAGCAGCGGTGAAATCTGCTTGACGATGGTTGCCGCGTTATTCTTCACCAGTGCCCAGGGGATCTGATGAAGCAGCAGTTCGAGCAGTTCCGCAGTGAGCAGCAGCAGGATCCGGATAGCTAATGTTGCGGTGATCAGTGCCAATATCCGGCCGAACAGCACCACCGCGAGTTGATCGTAGCCGCCTATTCCGGCAACGATGATAAGCAGCGGGAATACACCCCAGACAAGCACAGCCCAGGTGAGTCTACGCTCGGCGGGCCTGCTCAGGCGCTGCAAAAACTGTAGCAAATAATAGGCCAGCAGAATGGCGGACGCATAGAACACGAACAGGTAATACAGCAGCGGGGGCAGGCTGATCACGTTGAACACGATGCCCAGCCCGACATAGACCAGCAGATGCCGGCAGAGAGAAGCCTGCCAGCGGGATTTGAATACGTTTTCAATCAACCCCGCAATGGCGAAGATCAGCAAGAGATTGCCCATGGTCTCCCAGTCCGGGGGAAGACTTAAGTATTCAATATTCAGAGCGTTGATAACGCTGAAACTGGTGGAGAAGATAAAAAGCGCTGTGATGACTGGTCGGGATGCGAAAATGTACCACTTCCAGGTTGGTGCGGTTAAGCGTTTGGTCAGATGGATGGCAAAAGCCAGCGCCAGGATGATCAACAGACTGATACCAACCAGGGCCAGGTTTTGTTTCAGATAGCCCCACTGGTATTTGACAAACAGGACCGCGTTTTCCCAACCCTTGATAAAATCCTGCACGTCGATCTGCTCGTAAAATTGCTTTGACAGCATCGAAGGCGAGGTCTGCTCGGCCCCCAGTTTGTTTCGCTCCCTGGCAAGCGAAGCGGCCAGATCGCTTAAGGCGTACAATCTCGTTTGGAACTTGCCGATTTCATGTCCGGTGAACAAATTTTGGCTGAAATATTTTTCGAGCAGCGATTTTCCAGAGTTGATGAGATTTGTCAGGTAGTCGAAGTCTGGCAAGGCATCATTGAGTTCGAAGTCTTTATCCCCGACGCCTGTGATGTCTTGAAACTCTTTTTCTTTTTTCAACCATTCGTTCTGCCAGACCTCTAATTCCCTTATGTTGCGTTCGATCGGTTTATTCAGCCGGTTCAGTTTGGTGGAGATTCTGGCCAGTTTTTCCTCAAAAAGTTTTAATTCGTGGAAGGTGAGGTTCGGGTTCGACTTGAGTGTGGTCGACTGCCATTCAAGTTCCTCGACCTCCCTGTCCAGATCCGGCAGCTGCTTTTCTGCCCCGTCGACGTCATGCAGAGAACTGATGTTGTTTTGCAGATCGATCAGATCCATCGGCAGTTTGTTCGACCAGGTGTAGATCTCGATCAGGTTAAGTTTCTGCTCGGTGTTTGCCTTCCCGGCTGCCGGGTCCTGCTCTGCTTCGAGATTGTTCTTTTCTGCGCTGAAAAGTTGGGACGGCAGTAATAGAAGCAGCAGGGCCGCCGTGAGATATGAAAGTTGACACGATATTCTGGTGGTGTGCATCATAATGAGATGTGGTATCTGAGCGCGGTCCTTTTGTTGGGGTTGGCTTTGCTCATCGAGTGGCGCTGCGATCAGCCTGTCGGCATAAGATCTGATTTTACATCCGCTGAGTCGTCCGGGATTTTACCGTGTTCTTGATCTGATAAAAAGGGTAATCGATGCAAAAACAGCTCAGGCGAACACCGTGCTTGCCTATTGATGGTGCGATGTAGGATTATTTTTTGACTTTATGAACATCTGTCTTTATTAATCTTCCATATCTGTAGTTATCCGGCTACAGGCAGATAAATCATTTAAAATCATATAATTGTTTTTTTTCTAAACTTGCGTTTGCGGCAGGTACAGATACTCAGATAAACATCATAAAAGGAGATGCAATGAAATCGCTGCTTAAATACGCGGCAATTGCTCTGCTGATGACGGCCGTTCCGGCCATGGCCGATTTGTGGGTCGAGCCGGCTGTTTTCGTGCCCAACTACTATGCAGATAAGAATAAAGATGTCCGGGAGCAGGCGGGCTACAACACCGCCAAACTCACTGAGCATTGGCGCAAATTCGGCCTCAAGGAGGGGCGGGTAAGTTCCCCGGTCTTCGATGTGCGTTATTATTTGAAGCATAATCCCGATGTGGCCAAAACCTTCGGCCAGGATAACTACCCCAAAGCTGTGCAGCACTGGTACCAGACCGGGCGTCAGGAGGGCAGACCCAGCCACCCGGATTTTCAGGTAAAAAAATATCTGCAGTTAAACCCAAGTGTAGCCAGGCAATATGGTGAGAATAACTATATAGAGGCAATCGACCACTATCTCAGGACGGGCTATGAGAAAGGGCTGCGGGCTCATTAGAGAAAATTCTGCGCAGGCGGCTAATTGAGTCTCTTGCGCAGCTCGGTGTACTTTTCCATTCCGTATTTTCCGGCCCGCCGATAGTAAGTGCAGGCCTTCTGGGTGTTCTGACGGGTGCAGATGCCATTTTCATACATGGTACCGACTAGAACAAACAGCTCAGGGTCCTCCTCGAGGAGCAGCGGGCTTCTGATTTTTTCGATCAGATAATCACAGTCCTTGCTGTACAAATCGGCCTCTGTCAATCTGACGCCTGTGTCATAGGGGTAGATAACCATACCGTTATGGGTTACCGATTCGACTGCCTCTGCCTGATATCTGTAGGTTGTATCACCTCGCTTGCATCTGAATGAGCCCGGGTCGAGGCGCAGCTTCTGGCATTCGATCGATTGGCGGGTGTTGGCCACCGTCAGCTGGAAACTTGCAGAATTCGCCTGCGCGTCGGGGGGTAAAGCACTGCTTGCTATCAGACAGAGCAGAAAAACAATAATCGCTGCAGAGCATGGTTTTGCATTCGTGTTCATGATATCGGCAGGGCAGATTTCAAGATTTAAGAAACAGAATCCTGCCTCAGTCTATCATAAAAAATATATTATTTACAATATCAGGCCCATAAGGTTTTTTGCCGGGGGTAAAACTCAGTAAAACGGGTATCGCCCTGTTGCATCCGCCATGGCAGGCTGATTGTTTCACGGTTACAATTTGCTGCCGGCGCCGGGCGCCAGTTCACCGTACACCATGCGATCGATCAGGATGGTTTTGATCTGGTCCTTCAGGCTCTATCTTACCACTCGCTCTTTCGCCATGATGCCTCTATCGATCATCGATAATATAGCGTTTATCAATAAAACTTCACCACATCTCGATGAGCCGCTGCCAGTTAGGGTTCACTGGTAATCAAAACAACGAAGAGCAGGCCGGCCCAGCGTTGCAGGCGATAAAGCGTCTCAGCTTGCAGATTCTTCTTTGTCGATTACCGGAAGCCCGGCGCTCTTCCAGGCGCTTACCCCGCCGTCGATTGCCTTGGTAGCAGTGAACCCCTCATCCCGGTAGTGTGCTGCCCGACCGGCAGCAGAACCGCCGCCGGGTCAGGCGCAGTAAAAGATGATCTCTCTGTCGCGGTCTATGGTGTTGAGTTGTGCCTGAAATTCGCTCAGCGCAATTGCACCCTCGAGGTGTACGTTGTGAAATTTTCGGTCGCTCTCATAGGCGCAGACCAGCAGAGCGCTGCCATCTGCAGAGTGCTGGTAAGCTTCAGGAGCGGAGATGAGTGTTATAGCGGACATGATTGAGCTCCATGCAGTCTGCTTTGAATACTTCGTTAATGATGGATGGTCATCAGGGCCTTTGGTTAACAGCCTGCCTGAAAATTACAATAACCACAGCGCAGTACATCGCAAGAGCTCTGTGCACCGGGGGCCAAAGCGTTTGGGTCCAAAGAGTATTAGCGGATGGACGTCAGTGTAGTTATATTTGACTTTTATAAAGATTCCTGGCTCGGTCGTGCCTGAAGCTCGACGGGCTGCGCCCGAAGGGTTCAGCTCGAGGCCAGAACCTCTGGCGGACGTCCAGCATAACCACAGTCTTTGAGTGCCCAGATGAAGCCCTGTAGAACAGTCCTCTTGCTTATCCTGCTGAGTGGCAGCGCCATACCCGGATGGTCTGTAGCGGCAACTCAACCGCTTGAGTTGCTGCGCGGCACCATTACCACGCTTGCCAGGGCCAGAGATTCGGTTGTGCAGAGCCAAGTCGAAGGTGCGGGCAGGAAGACAGTCGCAGAGAATGGGCAGCCATCGTCTCGCCATCGCTACTCACGCGAGGATGTGCTGCTCTTTGTTTCCTACCTGGACGGCCGGATATACCAATCCTGCCGCGAACTGTATCTGCTCGCGGGTCCAGGCGGCCTGGAAGGCCTGCCGTGTCCGGCGGGTGCCGGTGAGCCGGCTGGAATGAGCAGGTATGACCCGGTGCCTGAAGCCTCGGGCCAGACGAGTGGTGAAAAAGTAGCCGGCCTGGAGAAAGAACTCAACCAGGCGCTCGGGGAATTTGACGAGATGCTTCTGAAGGAACAGGAACGTATCGCCGCCCATACGCCAAGGCAACGCGAGAGCGGCACTATGGCTGGAGGGGCGACCTATGAATCCGGGCAGGGGCAGCCAAGTGAGCAATCCGGCGCTGACGGTGCAGCAGCAGGGCAGGACCGCCCATCCGGGAGGCAAGCGCCAGCGGATTCATCCGCTTCCAGCGAAGCATCTGCCCGTGGCGGCGGGGCGGGGAACGGCCAGCAGCAGAGCAGGCTGCCGCCCACCTCCGGTTCCACAGAAATAAGCAGCGATGATGATGACATCGTTGCCCGGCAGCTGCGGGAAGCGGCGGAACAGGAAAGTGATCCCGAGATCAAGGCGAAACTCTGGGAAGAGTATAAAAAATATAAAGAAGGTATCAAATGATGCAGACCATCAGAGCTCAGCGAACCAGTCTCGTTCAGAGGCAGCGACATTATCGGCGGCTGCCTCTGCTTGGCGCAGTCTGCCTGCTCCTGCTGCTCCTGAACGGCTGTGCCAGGCCGCCGGGAACCCAGGTGCCCGATCAGGTGGCGCCCCTGATGCCCGGGCATGAGCTGAGCGATACCGAGCTGCTCAATGTCTCGATTGCGGTGTTCGATCCCGGCCAGCTGCCGGAAGACCCCAAAAAACGCAGCGGTCTGTCAGCTGAAATCAGGGAGGCGGAGTCGCGTTTTGCCCCTATACACCTGAAACATACCCTGCAGCGCACCGGCTATTGGGGAGTGGTCAGGGTCGTTCCCGATGATGACATCGGCTCAGAAGTCCTCTTGCAGGGGCGTATCGAATATTCCGACGGTGAACACACCGCGCTTAAAATAAGGGTCTCCGATGCCAGGGACGTCACCTGGTTCGAACACACCTACGCCGAGACCGCCCGTGTCGACGAACACTTTGGCGTCGAACGTGAAAAACGCGATATATTTCAGGACCTGTTTAATACCATTGCCAATGATATCGCCCTGTATCGCAACGGCTTGAGCCAGTCGGATATCGATGAGATACGCCAGGTGGCGCTGCTCAAATACGCCAACACCATGGCACCCGATGCATTTGGCTCATATCTGGCGGCCACACCGGAAGGCAGGGTTACCGTGCAGCGGCTGCCCGCCCAGGATGATCCGATGTTCCAGCGGGTCGAGGCAGTCAAGGTGCGTGACGACCTGCTCGTCGATGCGATCAACAACTACTACGACATGTATTATCAGGATCTCTGGGAGCCCTATTCAAACTGGCGAAAATATCGTCAGGAGGAGGTTGTCACCCTGCGCAGGCTGGAGCGCAAGGCGCTGACCGAGCAGCTCTTGGGGATCACCGCGATCGTGGGAGCCATTGCGCTCGGCGTCGGCGGGGATTACGAAAACGCGGTGCGCACCCGGCCGATGCAGGACGTACTGCTGGCCGGCGGTGCCTACTCGGTCTATCGCGGGCACCAGACCAGGCAGGAAAGCAAGATCAACAAGGACGCTATCGAGGAGCTTGGTACGTCCTTTTCGTCCGAGGCTGAACCCCTGACCGTCGAAGTGGAGGGTCAAACCATTCGCCTGACCGGATCCGCGGAGCAGCAGTATGCCCGCTGGCGCTCCATGTTGAAGCAGATTTACGCCGAGGAAACCGGGCTGGTGCCCCCGCCTGAGACGACCTCCGAGGCACCGTTCTCGCCTTCCGGCCTGGTTGAAGAGCAGCAATGACGACAGGCGACTCAAACGGACAAAACCAGCAGATAAAGGCTCGCCTCTCTCCCCCGGATGCGGGTCCTGAAGGGGCTGAGGCAGGAAGTCGAAGCCGTGGCCCCCTGCTTGTGCTGAGCGGATTTATCCTGCTTATGGTGGCTGCGGGGGCAGTGCTTTTTCTCCTTCCTCAACAGCAGATCCAGCCCGTGGAGCAGCCTACCGCAGAGGTGGAAAAAATTACCGAAACCAAGCCTGATGAGCAGCAAGCGCCGGTGCTCGAAAACGGTGGCGCAGGCAGGTCGGATCAAGCCGAACAGCCGGACCTGGGCGAGGCGCAGCTGGCCCGGGAAAAAGCCGTCTCCCTGAAGATAGAGGCCGAGTCCCAGGCGGTCGAGATGTGGGGCGGTGAGTTATATCGGGCAGCCATGCAGTCCATGGCAGAGGCGGACCGAGCCCTTGCCCGGCAGGACGGGGTGGCGGCGACTGGGCTCTATGACCAGGTTTCAGCAGAACTCCGGCTGCTGCTCGAGTCCAGGCAGCAGATTTACCTGGCCTCGCTTGAGGCCGGGGATCTGGCTCTCAGCCAGGAAAACGGGCAGGAGGCGATGGCGTTCTTTCAGCGTGCGCTGGCCATCGAGCCTGCCAGCGAGGATGGCCGCCGGGGCCTGGGCAGGGCTGCAACGATCGAGGCTGCGGCAGCCCTGTACCGGGAGGCGCTGAGCCTGGAAGAATCCGGGGATCTGCAGCAGGCGCTGAACAAGTTGGCTGAGCTGCTGGAACTCGACGGCGCCTATATCAAGGGGCGGCAGGCGCGTGCAAGGGTGCAGGCCCAACTGGCTGAACAGCGCTTTGCTGAGGAGCTGCGTGCCTTTTATACGGCCCTCGATCAAAATTATCTGAAATCTGCGCAACAGTACTTTGAAGCACTCGAGAAACGAGGGCTCAACCCGGAGCAGACCGAGCTGGCGGGCAAAGCCCTGGCCGAAAAGCAGGAACAGGCCTTCATGGCCTCCCAGAGAAAAAAGGCCGAAGAGCTGAGCGAATCCGAGCAATGGCAGCAGGCCTTGGCGGTCTATGACAAAATCCTCGCAGCGGCGCCTGATGCTCTTTTTGCGCTCAGCGGCAAAACCGAGGCGGCCAGGCGGGCCGAGCTCGATACGGCCCTGGCCGAGACCATCAACAGGGTTGAGCGGCTGCAGGATGACCGGCAACGCGAGGCTGCCTCGAAGCTGCTGGAGTATGCCAGGCAGATGCATCCGCCGGGGCCGCGGCTTGACCGACAAATACAAGCGCTTGAAGCGCTGATCGAGCAGGCGTCGAGAAGCATTGCCGTCACCCTCGAATCTGATAATGCAACCGAGGTCACCATTTACCATGTCGGCCGTCTCGGCAGTTTCATCTCCAAACAGATCGAGCTCAAACCAGGAACCTACACGGTTGTGGGCAGCAGGACCGGTTACCGTGATGTCAGAAAAGTCATAACCGTCGTGGCTGGCAGCAGCGCAGAGGACCGGAATAATCGTTTTGCAATCAGGTGCGAGGAGCCAATTTGAAGCGCTTCATCACGGTCAGGTTGCTTGACGGCTCGGAGCGTAATTTCACCGAAACGGATCTGCCGCTGAGTGTCGGCGCCGGTTCCGATTGCCAGATCGAGCTGCCGGGCTGCGACGGGATCGCCGCTTATATAGGTGAATCGCAGGGGCATCTGTTTATCCAGGCGGCCGCGGAAAATCACCTGCCGCTTTTTCACAACGATCGTCAGCTGTCAGCCTCGGTCTGGCTTAAAGCCCATGACCGGTTGAGCAGCGAGTCGGCGCAGGTGGTTTATGGCGTCAGTGGAGATCGTGCGTCATTTTCGGTGTCGGCTCTGCAAAACCAGTCGGCTGCGCCGCCCCTTTCGCCGCCGCAGGCACCTCCGCCTCAATCAGCAAACAACGCTAATCTGGGCGGGGAAATCCCGGTTGCGCCTGGCGCAACAAGGATGGCTGCGCGCAGGCGGAAATTTATTCTGGCGCTGCTCGGCCTCGTTTTTTTGCTGCTGGGCTGTGGCCTCTTTTTCGTGTTGACGGCTCGGCCCTTCGAGTTGCAGATAGAGCCTGCGCCCGATTCGGTATCGATGTCGGGGCTCATGCCGGCGCTGAGTTTCGGGAATCGTTACCTGATGCTGCCCGGCACCTATACCCTCGAGGTCTTAAAAGCGGGCTACGCCGATTATAAAAGCCAGGTCGTGGTCGACAAGACCACGGACAACCGGCTGTCGGTCGAGCTCAAAAAGCTGCCGGGTTTCCTGAAACTGGCGCTGACGCCGGCCGCGGGGGTGCGCATCTACTCCGACAATGCATTGCTTGGCACGACGCCGCCTGACACCCTTAAGATTCCAGCTGGAAGCCACCGGCTCAGGCTCAGCAAGGATCGTTACCAGACGTTGAGCACCGAGATTGACATTGAAGGAGAAGGCAAGACGCAGTGGCTCGAGGCGGAGCTGCTGCCGGATTGGGCCGACATCACCGTGGTTACTGAGCCGCCCGGGGCGCAGCTGTTGATCGATGATGCAGACTACGGTACAACGCCGGCAAGCCTGCAGCTGCTCAGCGGCGAGCACCGGTTGATGCTCAAAAAAGAGCTCTATGGGGCCCAGGAGCAGACCCTCGAGGTGGTGGCGGGTGCCCATCAAAGCGTTGCGGTGATCCTCGAACCGCTGCCCGGCCGACTTGGCCTTAGAAGCAGTCCTGCCGGAGCCGCGGTCAGGGTCGATGGACAATATCGCGGGGCAACGCCGGTGGAACTGGAGCTGCCCACCGGTGCCGGATATCAGATTGAACTCTCCGCCCCGGGCTATGTGGCGGTGCAGCGCCAGGTTGAGCTGTCACCGGGGCAGAGGCTGGATCTGGCGCTTGAACTGGTTCAGGAACAGGGCGATATCTATCTCAGTGTCACCCCTCCGGAGGCGCTGCTCACCCTGAACGGCAAGCAGATCGACACGGTCCAGGGTCGGCTGACTCTGCCGGCCGCACCCCAGAAGCTCGTTGTCACAGCACCCGGTTACCGCAGCGTCACAAAAAGCTTCACGCCCAAGCCGGGATTCAGTCAGCAGATCTCGATCGAGCTGGAGCCTGAAAAATCGGCGTCATTACCCCAGCCGTCAGCTGCACAGGTCCCATTAACGGCAGGGTCTTCTGCTTCGAAGTTGATTCTGGTCCAGCCGCAGCCCTTTATAATGGGGGCCCCGCGCCGCGAGCCGGGCCGGAGGGCCAACGAGCGTGAGCGGCAGGTGAATATGACCAGGCCGTTCCTGCTCGCTGAGAAACTTGTCACCAACCGCGAATTCAGGATGTTCGACCCCTCCCATGATTCAGGCACCTTCGGCGGCTTTTCGCTGAACGGCGATGAGCAGCCGGTGGTCAATGTTTCCTGGGATCAGGCCGCTGCCTATTTGAACTGGCTCAGCGAACAAGACAAGCTTGAGCCCTTCTATATCAAGCAGGGCGAGCGCTATGTCGCAGCCCCTGAGGCGAGCAATGGTTATCGGCTGCCGAGTGAAGCGGAGTGGGCCTACAGTGGCCGCCGCTTCAACAATCCCGACATGCAGCGCTACCCGTGGCCCGGTGGGTTCCCGCCGAATTCGGTGGCGGCCAACCTGGCCGATGAGTCCGCCAGGACTATTCTGCCGATGGTGATCGAAGGCTATAACGACGGCTACCCGGTCAGTTCCCCGGTCGGCTCCTTTCCAGCCAACCGGGGAGGGTTTTACGATATGGGAGGAAATGTTTCCGAATGGTGCCACGACTGGTACTCTGCCTATACCGGCACGCTCGACGGCCGGCCCGATCCGCTTGGCCCGGCAAGCGGCACCCATCGGGTCATCCGGGGTTCGAGTTTCAAGGACGGTTCGGTGGCCGAGACCCGCTTGAGCTACCGGGGTTATGACCGGGAAGCCAGAAATAATGTCGGTTTCAGAATAGCGAGGTACCCATGATACGAACTGCACTGCTTGTGCTCCTGTTGTTCTGCAGCAGCGGACTCAAGGCCCAGGAACAGCAGGATCCGGCCGGGTCTCAGCCCGTCGGCCCCGTTGCCCAGGAGCCTGCCACACCGGAGTCTGCCCCGCCGGAACAGCCGGACTGGCCGCGCCCGTTTCAGCCCTCCGAGCAGGTCGGGGCCGATTCGCAAATCTCTTTTCCAACCGATATCTGAGGGGTGTCATGCCCAGACAACAACTGCCGGTTCAGCTCATCTACCAGATCTTCACCTTATTGATTTCCTTCATTATTGTGCATGGTGCCTATGTCACCGTGATCCGGCCCCAGGCTGAGCGCTTCATTGCCTATGAGCAGCAGCAGGTGGCGCAAGACCCGAACTATGTCCAGCAGAGAAATTTCTATGTGGTGATCAAGGACTATGAGCAGGAGGCCTGTTTTATTTTGATGCTCTGGGCCATCGCCATTCTCGGCTTGAAAGGGGTATCCGGCTACCGGCAGAAGCAGCTCCTCGACACCGATATCCTGCAGCTGCCGCCGACCCTGCCGATCGGACCCGAAGACACCCGGGGCCTGCTCGAACACCTGGCCTCCTTCAAGCCTCCGACTGCCAACTATCTGCCGGTGCGGGCCCTGCGCCTGGGCATTCAGCGGTTCGGGGTCACCGGCAATGTGCAGGATACCGCAACGGCGGTGCGCGACCTGTGCGAATCGGAGGCCGAACGGCAGGAGTCCGAGCTGTCGATCATCAGATATATCGCCTGGGCGATCCCGTCAGTCGGCTTCATCGGCACCGTGCGCGGCATCGGCGCCGCGCTCGCCCAGGCGAACCGGGCGGTGGAAGGCGATATCACCGGGGTGACCCAGAGCCTCGGCGTGGCGTTTAACTCAACCTTCATCGCGCTGGTGATCTCGATCGTGCTGATGTTTTTTATCCACCAGGTGCAGCTCTTTCAGGAACGCATCGTGCTGGACAGTGAATCCTATTGCAACGACAACCTGATCAACCGACTGCGCACCGGGCCGCTGCCCTGAACCAATATCCGAGCTGAGCATGGCTACTTCTTCACGCCGGAACATATCGACCTTCAGCCTCTCTTTTCTGGATATCATGTTCTGCGGCTTTGGGGCGGTGGTTCTTTTGGTTCTGCTGATCAGCTCCCACAGTCGAAGCAGCCGTGAGCAGACGCTTGCAGGGCTGCGCAGTGAACTGAGCGAACAGGAGTTGGAATTTCGCCTCACCGCCCAGCAGGTGCAGCGCCTGCGTGGTGAGCGTGGTGCCGTCGAGCAGCGTATCGAGCAACTGAACAGCGAAATAGAAGCAACCGCTGCCGAGCTGGAGCAGGCCAGGCAGGCCGGCGGGGAAGCAATCGGCAGGCAGGACGAGAGACAGCGCATCGCCCAGCTGCAGCAGGAGTTGAAAACCCTGGAACAGCAGAACCGGGAACTGGCCAGTCAGGCTGAAGCGGCAGCGCTCGAGGCGCGGCAGGGCCGTCAGGTCAGGGCCTTTGTCGGCAAGGGCAACCGTCAATATCTGACCGGTCTGAAACTCGACGGCAAGCGGGTCTTGGTTCTGGTCGATTCCTCCGCCTCGATGCTGGACAGGAAAATCGTCGATATCGTCCGGCGCAAGGTACTCGACGAAGAGCAACGCCGCCGGGCGCCGAAGTGGCAGAAGGCCCTGGCGACGGTGGAGTGGCTGGTTGCCAATCTGGCGCCGCAAAGCTCGATTCAGCTTGCTCATTTCAGCACTGAGGTGTCCATGCTGGGCGGTGCAGCGGGCCAGGGCTGGATACCGGTTACCGATTTTGACAAAATCGAGGCGCTGCTCACCGAGCTGAAGCAGGTGGCGCCACTGGGCGGCACCAACCTGGAAAATCCGTTTCTCAAGGCCCGCACGCTTACTCCCCAGCCGGACAATATCGTGCTGATCACCGACGGTCTGCCGACCCAGTCCAAACAGGCCAGGCGAAGTGCTACCATCGACGGGGCGGCCCGCGTCAAGCTCTATGAGCGGGCGATCAAAAATCTGCCGGCGAAGGTACCGGTCAACACTATTTTATTTCCGATCGAAGGCGACCCCCTGGCCGCTGCGCTCTACTGGAAGCTGGCGGTGGACAGCGGCGGCTCCTTTTTTACCCCTACCAGGGACTGGCCATGAAGAAAAAGCGTCGCAGCTTCGAAGTCTTCAGTCTCTCATTTCTCGATGTGATCAGCTGCGCCTTCGGTGCCATCGTGCTGCTTCTGGTGATCATGAAGATCTCGGAGCCTTCGGTGGTTGAAGACGCCTCGGGCGCCCTCGAGGAAACGATAGTGCGGGTGCAGGAGCAAACCAGCGCCCTCAAACAGGAATCGGCCGACTTGTATCGCAGCCGTGAACTTCTAACTGGGCGGGAAAAGACGCAGCAGCAGCGGCTGGCAGAGCTGCAGAACCAGGCTGCCGCAGCAGCCGATGAAATAAAGGAACAGCAGCTGGAGCGTGCCTCGCAGGAGGTGATCATCAAGCAGCTGTTCGAGGCCCGCCAGGAACTGACCGAGGAGCAGCGGCGACTCCAGCAGATCAAGCCGGCTGCCCGGGTCGATGCGCCGATCGGGGGGGTGCCGGTGGACAGCGAATATATCATTTTCGTGATCGACACCTCCGGCTCGATGCAGCAGTTCGCCTGGCCCGCCGTCCGGCGCAAGATGGAGGAGATCCTGCAGATCTATCCACGCGTGCAGGGCATCCAGGTCCTCAACGATATGGGCGACTATATGTTCTCCCAGTACGCCGGTCAGTGGATCAAGGACTCTCCGGCCAGAAGAAGGGCGATATTGCAGCGCCTGAGCGATTGGGCGCCGTTTTCCAATTCGAGCCCGGTCGAGGGGATCAATGCGGCGATTCGAAGGTTCTACGCCACCGATAAAAAAATCAGCATCTATATCCTGGGCGATGATTTCTCCCGGGGCTCCATCCAGGAGGTGGTGTCCACGGTGGATGCGATAAACACCTCTGCCTCAGACGGCTCCCGGCGGGTCCGCATCCATGCGGTCGGCTTCCCGGTGCTCTTCGGGCAGACCGGAGCTGAGCTCAACGTGGCCCGGTTCGCCGCCTTGATGCGCCGCCTGGCCGAAGACAACGACGGCAGCTTTGTCGGTCTGACTACGCTGCGGTAGGACGATTTCAGCTGCGGCCATGACGCTCCCCTAGTCATTTTACTGATCTCTGATTGCCCTGATATCGGACATGAGTGACAGCGAAGACCACTCCTCAACCGGAAAACAAATGCCACCGGCCTCCTCACCGTATTTCACTTTCAGGCGCCGCTCCAATGCGAGGTCAAGATCGAAGAGGCCGAACCCCTGCATGGTCCACCCCTCAAACAATCTCCTGGCAGCAGGTGCAAATGAAATAAGCTGGATATATTGATGTCTCGGGTCCGAGACGATCCTGAAAAACGTTTCGTTAACTTCAGCAAACTCCCCTTCCAGTACCTGCAGGAAATGGGTCCGTGTTGCCAGCAGAGCGCCCGTGATATTGTTCTTCTCGTTGGTCTTCCAGCTGCGCTCAATGATGTCTTTGACCGTTTCCTGATCAACCTCGGCAACACTCTGGCTCTTATAGATCAGCCGGTACATAATTGTCCCTCCATCATCATCCTCTCGTGAAATTGTCTTGCTAAGCCAATCTGTCCACCAACTAAGATAGCACCGCCCGGGGGCTCGGCATCGGCCTGCTGGAGACTGCGCAATATGAGCGAAACACTAATACAGAAGCACTTGTCTGCAAGAAATGGAAGATGTCCATTGACGGGAATTGCCGACTTTAAAAAACTGCTGCAGAAAACTGAAAATCATTAGTTGCAAAGAGGGGGATAGGTGGTGCAGCATTGTTCTTGGATAGGGAGGCTGCACCACCAGGAGGTTTATACGGCAGTAGTGACACCCGCCAATATATAAATATTATATTAAATACTGAAATACAAAAAGCAAGCGGAAAATTGATCGTAACGGTCGTGCTGCAACCATGGCATCACGCAGCAGCAATAACACAGAAAATCAATCCGCGATTCAGTGATACGGTAGAATTTCATGTATTATCAAGTATATGCGAGAATTTTCCGGGCTTGTCACAGTAGGCCTGCCAGCATTTATTAAAGCTTCACTTGAGCGTTATCGCCTGTTCCGGGCAGATCTCCTGGCAGCAGAAGCAGGTGATGCAGAGCTCCTCCGTTACCAGGGGAATATCGTCTTCCATGTGCAGCGCGGACACCGGACATTGCTCGATGCAGGTCCCGCAGCTGCTGCACAGGTCGGGATCGGCCTGCGGCCGCAGCTGGATCGTTTTATGCATCCTTTCGGCGATAGCGGCATTGCTGGCGATCCCCGCTCCGGCCAGAGGGGGAAGCTTAAAGTCCGGCACTGTAAAGAGATTGCCGACTATCTCCAGCGTATCTTCGGCGTAATCGCCAAGGCCCTCAGCTCGAGCCTTTTGCAGGAAGCGCAAACTACCGGGTTCGACACCCATCATGCGGGCAACAACCCCGTCCAGGGCAACCCCGTTGTCAGCCGCCAGGATCACGCCTATCTCCCGCAGATCGGGAGATGCGGGTCCGTTGCCTTCCATGCCGATCACCGCATCCATGATAAAGAGATCGGGTATGCGCAGGCGGAAAACGTCAACCACCATGTCGTTAAACCGTGCCGGCGAACCAGCCAGCTGATGCAGCCGTGCCTTCTGCGCTCCGGGCAGGTAACCATAATTGTTCTTGATCGCCCCGGTCAGGACGGTGAGCCCGTGGGTCTTGAATTTGGGCAGGCTGATCAGCACGTCGGCGTCTAAAATCTTGGCAGACACACCGACGCGAGGTATGAACTCTTTGTTGAATTCGACCTGTCGTGAATCGTCCCCCAGGTTGTGGTAGTGCCCCTTGGCCGCCTCGAGCAGTCCGGTCTGCTCGAACGTTTTGTAATTGTCGCCGTAATTGTGCAGGCCCGGGTTGTCACCGACCACGATCTCTGCCGGGCCAAGTTCTTCTACCTTGTCGACCACAGCTCGCAGCACCGCGGGATGGGTGACCACGTGCTCGTCCGCCTGCGATATTCTTAAAGCATTTGGCTTGATGACGACCTTCTTGCCTGTGAGCGCCTGGGGGAACAGTTCAAAGGCCCGATCGACGGCTTTCCGGCAGTTGTCATAGGTGGCGGGATGAATCATGACCTTATGCATTGGTGTCTCCTGTCTTAAATGGCTGCAGTTGCGGGAGTCGAGCCGGGGCTCCATTGACTCCCCATAACTATCTGATTGAACTCAGCTGCCTGCTTTACCCCGTTTACCTGTAAAAACCAAAAACCGTAGTGTCAGAAGGTGAGCATTTTTCTTACAAACAAAGGGTTGTATCCGAAGATGGCATTGAGGTGGTGAAGCAGCGCATGCTGCCCCTCGTTTCTCCAGGTGAGCGTGACCTGGTCATCAACTTCACGATATTTCGCCAGCAGTAGGTTGATATCTGCAATTTCATCGGGTGAGTCCCGAAGAGCTTCATTGATCAGTCCGAGCCACAATGAGCTGACCCCCATGATGAATGAAGGCCAGTTCTTTTGCAGATCAAGAGGCCAGGCCGGATCGCTGGTATCCTCAATATTGGACAATTCAGGATTCTCGGGGTCGCCTGTTATGACTTTTTCCACAAGGTCGGCCTCCAGAGCATGCTGCAAGGTCGAACTCTGTTGGATATCCCGATACACAGAGGCAGCAGTTTCCGGCTTGCTGTAAAAGATGAACGAAAACTGGTGTCCGGCGCCGTCCCGCGCCGCTCTTCGATGGAAGCGCCAATAAGAGATATCCCGGTAATGATCTTTAAGAATGGGGGAGATTACCGCGTGGGCAAGAAGTACATCCATCCCCCAGTCTATGTTACTGTTCTCGGGCCATCCGATCTTGAATTGACATCGCCACCAGTAGTTTTCGGTCGCAGGCTTGTAGGCAGGAGGCACATTGGCTGGCGGTAAATGCTGCGTCTGCTGCGTCTGCTGTTTTTGGGCACTGCAGCCGAACAGCAGGAACGAGAGCAGGACAAGAGCAAAAACTGTTTTAATGTTACAGGGAAAAAGCATTTTATCCTGAGCGGTTGCTTTTAATTGGAATTTTTTCATGTTCCACTAGCTGGTAAATGCTGATTACAGTCTAGTCAAAGAAACCATCGCTTTCAACCAGATACGAACTAAAGTGTAGGTGATCCGACTATAGACGCTTTGCTATGAAGATACTCGATGAAAAAGTACCAATTGCAGCAAATCTCGCTTTCTCCTTGAAGCGATATTGGTACTGGTGGCTGATTTTTTTCGTGACAATGTCTTTTGATTATTCGTCAACCGCTGCCTTTGTGTCAAAGTACGGAGTCCATGCCGAGGCGAACCTGGTCACCAGACTGATGATGGAGAAACTGGGGCCAGATAGCGGCAATCTGGCCGGGAAGATATTGCAATTGGTATCAGTGACGTGTGTGGTTTGCTTGAGCCGGCGAGTGGGGAATTTTTTCCTGCTTTTTGTGATCATCATCAACTGCTGGGCGATAGTGGTCAATTCCATCAGCTAAAAGATTTCTGCAGATACGGCCCTGCGATTGGCTTCATTGAACGTCAAACAAGAAAGGATAACAAAAGGATAATATGAAAAATCTAATCATCCTGGCTGTCGTGGCTGTCGCTGGTTATTTTGCCTACCAGCATTTTCTCGGCTCATCTTCCCAGGAATCTGCAGAACTATCAGACGATAGCGGCTCGGTTTCCTCTGTGTATGTGCCGCCTGTCCCGACACAATGTGAAGGCAAGGGCAAAACCATGGGCGATGCCATTTACGGGCACGACATTGGCCGGGTCTCGGTCGCCCAACTTAACTTCGCCACCCGCAGTTTCCAGTCCTGTCTCAGGGATGCAGGCTTCTCTGACTCCGAGATAAATGGCACGTTTGACAAGATTAAAGAACAGGTGATGAGCCTGAATCCGGGGAGCGCCCGGGGGTATTAGCTTGATTTCACAAGCTAAATATAGGTTATTTTTTCCTTCATCTCAGGGAGTTTTTTCCATGCCTGAAATTCAGATAAATTCAGCCTGTACCTAGCCACTGGTGGGTGCGTCGCCCTGGTGCAAAACAGTCTCCCCCCCCCCGCGACACTTTATTCCGCGCATCCTTGTCCAAGGATACCAAACAGCTCTTGGCCAACTACAAGGATTTGCCGAGCAACCTCATTGAGGCCATCGAGAGCGACGGACCGCTATCCCCCATGCAGGGGTTGATTATTTAGAAGGCGTTTGAGAACTTCAGGGGAAAGGCGGGTTTCCCGGCATAAACCGACTCGACCAACGGCAACGTGTCGATGCCGATAGAGAGGCTAAACCTTGGTTTGAGGCGTTCCGGCATCTTAACAATCACCATGACCGTGAACCTCTTTTGTTCATTGGCGTGGACAAAACGATATCCACTCGACCACAGAGTTGCGCTGCAATGCTGCCGATCATGGCTGCCGTAAGAGCTTCCGCGTTTTCAAGGTCCCAATAGTCGACATACTCGGCGGGATCTTCGAAGATTTCTATCAGATGAGCACGAACCCCTCGAAGCCATGCATCCTCGGTCTTGAAGCGGCTTGCCATTGCGCCAAGTTCGGCTTTCAGGGTATCCGAGGCGTGGGCAGCGCGGACGATGACGTCCCAGGCCATTTCACTCAGATCGTCGGTGTCCATAAAGGCAATTTATTTATGCTCAATCCTTGAATGGGGCTTGAACCTGCTTGATCGGTGAGGCTGGCGCGGCGACGGTACCGCGAGGCTGCCGCAAGTTTCCCTTCAAGTAGTGTCGATCGCCAAGTGAGAAGGCGCTTGGCCGTTTCAGGGCTGAGCATGATTCAATTTCCCTTGCCGTGTCATCCTGGAACAAAAATTATTGAATGTTGCCAGCGCCAGCTTCGATGGCGTCGTCTTGCCGTTCTCCCAGCGGTTGACGGTGGCAAAGCTCACCCCGAGGGCGTGGGCCAGTTCCTCCTGGGAAAGCGCCAGCTGCCGCCGGACCTCCTTAACCGTTTCCGGGAAGTTTTCGGGTTGGCGGATCATGGCCATTGAACATCTCCCGCTGATTGGACAAGGCGCAGCGAACCGGGTGCGACGTTCCATTGGTGGCCATCGTCGGTGGCGACGCTGACGGTCTTCTTGTTGAGGCGCAGCACCAGGCCTTCCAGCGTCCGGCCGTCCGGGGCCTGGAAGCCGACCCGGTCGCCCTTGGTGAAGCTGGTCATCAGCCTTGTTGCACGGGCCTGGGAAATCAGTTTCAGTCGCTCGACGATCAGCCGGTTGAGAAAGAGCAGATCCTCCTCATTCAAGCGCTTGATCGCTTCGACGGCGGAGACACGGTCGACAATCTTGACGCTGCCGGGTTTCATGATTGCGCCTCATCTTTAAGGGCCTTGAGGAGCGCTAACAGTTCAGGCACTTCATCCCGGATGATGCTCCAGAGCGTGTCGTCGTCGATGCCGAGATAGCCGTGTATGAGGCGGTTGCGGGTGGCGATGATCATCCGCCAGGGGATTTCTGGATGGGCGGCGCGGACTTCATCCGGAATATGCGTGGCGGCTTCGCCGATCAGCTCCAGGTTGCGCAGGGTGGCGTCATAGGTCAGCCCGCTGGCTATAAAACCGGTCTGGTCGAGTCCGTCGGTGTAAACGAGCACCTTGCCGACGAAGTCGATCATGTCGTCGAGGTAGAAGCGCCATTCGCGCCGGCTGGCATCAGACATTGACCGTCTCCTGTTCGATGTAGGGGCGCAGCTCCGGTCGCAGGGCCTTTTCAGTGACCAGATCGACAGGACAGCCGAGCAGGTCCTCCAGGTAGAACTGCACGCCGAAATAACGCTTGGAGGTGGCCGGGCCGTCGAAGGCCACCAGCACATCGACATCGCTGCCGCTGGTCGCCGTATCGCGGGCGGTGGAGCCGAACAGGGCCAACCGGGTCACGCCGAATCGGGCCTGCAGCTCCGGCTTGCTGCGGGTCAGCAGATCTAGGGCACGTTGTCTGTTCATTGCTCAGCCTCCAAACAGCTGATTCATCTACTGGGCCTTTGCACACCCAAAATCGCAGGGCGCACGAAAGGGCTTAAAAACTGTTCGACAATATAACATCTGCTATGCGTCGTGCAACTCAAAACTCGAGGTGACCCCGACAGATTTTAAACCGATCCGGTAAGCAAGGGCCATGGGAGCAGACACAAAAAAAAACACCCGACGCCCGACACTTTCTCTGTCTCTCCAGTAAGTAGGGGCATAGACCAAAACGAGGTGCGACCGACCATCGATATCAACGACCTGTTTGACGGAATCATGAAAAGTATCAACCAGTTTGCCGACGAGATCGCCGAGCAGCGGTTGCAGGAAAAAATGAAGGAAACCGGACGAGGTCCGGAGAATGAGGGGAAGAATGCGGAGAATTTTCGGGCGAAAGAGAAGCGGGGTATGACGGATTTCCCGAAACGGGAGTGATCGGGGCGGTAGCGCCGACACCCCGAAAGCGACGTAAGTTTCTGACAATACCAAGAAAAACAAAACCCGCCCAATAACCGGACGCGGTTAGTGGACGGGTCTGTCTTTTTTAATTGGTGGAGGCGGTGGGAGTCGAACCCGCGTCCTGCCTTAAAAAACAAGCGTTCACACATTCCCGGGAAGAAAATGGGAAATTTTATGTGTTACTTAAATTATAACTTTATGAATGGTTCTTCTCGTACCCCTCTACCTTAAGAGAAACTGAAATAAGCTTCGGTCAGGTTATTGCCGAGATATTGATACCTTCGATGCGGCAACTATAGCGCCAGTCATCAGCGGCACAAGCCTTTGGCGCGGCTGATGATGCTTTGGTGACCCGTTCGTCGGCCTGAACCTGCTGGGATAGAAAAACGCTAAGAAATAGGGCTACGAACCAATATGTTGCTTTTTTGTACATTATCTTTTCTCCCCATGTGCTTACTAGTCAGCGAAAGCAGGTATGCGCTTTCGCTGACTGTTTTTATAGTTATTGAACCAGCTCGATCTCACCCGGGCGCCAGGTCTTGTCAAACCATGGTTCGGTGGGGCTATAAAGACGTAACAGAGAAAACCAGCCCTTGCCGGGAACCGTCTGGATCCAGTTCGCCTCCTTGCCGGCCGGGGCCTTGGGGCCGAAATAAAGATCGATCGACCCGTCGTCGTTGGCGATCAGCTCGTCGCGCTGGCTTTGCTTGCTGGGGAAGGTCTGATCAGTCTGGAGCATGGAGCGGGTCTGGGGATCATAGACGCATACCGACCAGAATTTCTTGGCGGGAGCATCCTTGGGTATGTTCAGCTTATAGGTCTTGCTGCCGTCGAGGTAGTTGCCGTTGGAGTCCAGATAGCCCCAGGCGTATTGCGAGCCCGCGCCGACTAACTTCATCGCCATCGCTGGAGTGTTCACCGTGGCAAAGTAGTAGAAGTGGGTCCGTGCATCCAGATTGCGCCCGCCCATGCCCTCATCTGTGAGGAACTGGTAGGAATCGCCGACGTAACCCTTCTTCCAGTAGCTGCCTTCATAGAGAAATTCCTCCTTATTGCGTTCATCCCAGAGGATGGCCCGTGAGGTCGCATTGCCCACCGCCACCGCTTCGGTCAGGATCTTCTTCATTCGAGCGTCCGGAGCAAAAGGTTTGCCCTTCTCGATCCCAATGGAGGCAAAGAGTCCGCGCAACTCGGGGTCAAGCATCTCGACCGGTTCACGTTCGATGACGTTGTGGAGTTCTTCGTAAAACTCGAAATTATTAGCATGAATCGTGTTGAACGATTTTCCGGAGCCGCTGATGAATTCCATTGCGGGCGGATTGTCTGCCTTGGCGAGGGGATAGATTTTCAGGCCTTCCCTCCACATCTTGGCAGCTGCGTCTGGTTTGCCGTCGACGAGGAATCCACGCAAGCCGATCCAGTTCACATAGCTGGTGGACTTGGCAACGAAATAGGTCTCGCCGTCGATGACCTGTGCCTTGCCGCCGATGGGACCTTCAAGGTCGCCTTCATAGTCCGGGGGCAGGATCAGATACTTGCCGCCTTTACCCTTGTCCGGGCCGGGAGCACCCATGTCGATCACAAAGCGGAAAAAGGCATCGTTCACCGTTCCCGGGCCGGCCCCGGCCGGAATCTCAACCACCGTCGGGCCATCCTTTTTGAGATCGAGAATGGGGATGGCATAGACGGTGCTGGTGTTGCCGGTGAGAAACAGCGCCTTGCTGTCCATCAGCCCGTCAAAGTAGAGGACCTGGTTCGAGTTCTTTTGCCCGAGCGACGCCGCGCCAAGCCGAAGTGCTTCAATGGAGGCGGCGGGGATCCCATTCAGGAAGGTCTCCACGGCACGTAAGAAGTCGAGGTTGTCGTAGACCAATTCGGCTGTCTTTTGGGTCGGGATCCCATCGAAAAACTCGAGGGTGCCGATGCGTGTCTCGACGCGGTCCGGCGTGGTGATGGACTCGGGAATATCCGTCGTCATCTTCATTTTTGGAGCAGCGGCCCACCCAGAAGAGAGAAAGCCGCTTAATGGTATTGTTACTGCGAGTAGCGTGAGAATAAGGTGTCTTGCATTCATACTATGTACTCCTTTTGCCGAAATTTTGTGTGAGAAAAATCTCTTCAATCCGTTTGTTGTTTTCCACAGGCAGCGGTTTTACATTTGCAAGTCAATGTTCTCCGCGATGTTTTCTTCTAGCTCCCAACCAGCTGCCCGTAATCGTGTCTTTGCCTTCTCCGACACAGTGCCTAAAATCAAATTTGGCGATGAGTATTTTTTTCCGTATTTAAAGAATCGATACTAGTGGCGAGATGGTCGCTTCAGGCTATGTATTCAGCAGATAATATGATGATTAGTGTGCATTTTTTCCATTGCGCTGCTAACAATGGAAACTCTTACAAAGCAGGTTCTTAAAAATTAGGATTGATAAAATATGACCAATTCAACTATTAATTGATATTAGTACAGGAGTACTAGGCTGTCAATTGCCACAGGTTCTTTTAGTGCAGACAAGATTTCCATGGAAAATTTTTCATTTAAGTCAAGACAGCGGAGTGACTCTGCTGAAACGGCCGATCACATTCTTGATGCCGCCTACCAGATCCTCGTCACGAGCGGTTATGCCGGCTTCACGATGCGCCTCGTTGCGCAATCGGCCGGGATTTCGCCGGGAAACCTGACCTACCACTTCCCGAGGAAAAATACCTTGCTGAGGGCGCTCATTAGTCGGATTATGGAGGACTATTCGCGTCAACTTGACGCTATGTTTTCCGACCCGGATATTTCCTCAGAGCAGGAGACCGAAAGGTTAGTCCATTGGGTTTTGATGGATAATGCTTCCGAGGGAACGGTGCGGATTTCACGCGAGATCTGGGCGATGGCGTTGCACGACGATGATATCAGGGATGCGGTCGATGACTTCTACGATATCCTGATGGAGAGGTTGGCAGATATGCTGCAGCGTTCACACCCGAAAACGAAAAAGGCTACGCTGACAGAAATAGCGCATATCCTGGTGCAGCTTGCAGAAGGAACGGCTGTACTTTTTGGTACGCGGCGGAAGAGAAGCGTTTCTATCGAGCGCATAATCGAATTGGTTACCCAGTTGCTCAAGAGTCTTGAATCGGACCGGGCTGTGCAGCCTCGGTTTCTCGAAGATGAATCCCTTTAAAAGTGTAAAGAAAACTTAAAAGAAGAGGACCTCTGAGAGATCTAACTTCGCTATCAACCAACCCCAAGCCAAGGTGGGTATCTCGTCGGACGCGCTCAAGCCGCTCGACAAAGGGCGCCTGCTGGTTTGGCTCAAGCGCCGCAATCGCCTTCAGCGCCTTTACAGCAGGTAGGTTAATAGTTTGTGTGTGGGTGAATTTTTTACACCAATTTTACACTAAACAGAAAACGGGAGAAAAGCCATGTGGCTAATCTCCCGTAAATACGAACAACAATCGTATTATTCTGGTGGAGGCGGCGGGAGTCGAACCCGCGTCCGCAAATACTCCCCTCTCGTATCTACATGCTTAGTTCCCGGATTGAAGTTTCGCGCCGGGTCTGTCGCGGGAACAGAGCGGACCTGGTGCTAGTCTGCGAAAATCTTACCTGCTGACGTACAGACACCGTCAGCGGGCCAGCCTGTTGAGTCGACGCTCCAACTCCAGCCTTACAGGCGAAGACCGGTGGAACGGCAGTATGACAGGTACTAAGCTGCTACTGCGTAGTTATAATCGTCTGCGATTATATTTAGGTTCTATTGGATTTACGAGCTAACAGAAGCTCGGCATGCAACGATGAGCTTACACATCCCCGTCGAATCCGTTTCGCCCCCAGATTGTAAAAGATCAATTATCGCGGTCGCGGCGCATGGCGCGCTCCATCTCCCGGTCGGACTGCTTCTCCTTTAGCGAGGCCCGTTTATCGTACTGCCTCTTGCCCCGGGCAAGGCCCAGTTCAACTTTTGCCTTGCCGCTTTCGTTAAAGTATATCTTCAATGGGATAAGGGCAAGGCCTTTCTCGTGGAGTTTGCCGATCAGCTTTCTGATTTCCCGCTTGTGCAGCAGCAGTTTGCGCACCCGCAGCGGGTCGTTGGGGTTGTGGGTGGCATAGCTGTAGAGCGAGATGTGGACGTTGTGCAGAATAGCCTCGCCGCGCTCATCGATGCTGACGTAGCCGTCCTTGAGGTTGGCCTTGCCGGCCCGCAGTGATTTGACCTCGGGCCCGGTCAGCACCATGCCCGCCTCGAATTTGGCTTCGATGGTATAATCGTGATAGGCCTTTTTATTGCGGCAGACAAGCTTGACAGCCATTGGTTGCGTTCCGGTGTGAATCCCGACTATTCGGCGGTGACCCGGAGGGCCTCTTCGTAGGTGGTGACGCCGGCCTGGACCTTGTTCCAGGCGTCCTCGCGCAAGGTAGTCATCCCCTCGCGAATTGCAACCTGGCGCATTTCTTCGGAGGTTTTCCCTTCGGCGATCATCGCTTTGAGCTGGTCGGACATGGGGAAGATCTCGAAGATCCCGCAGCGCCCCTGGTAGCCGGTGCCCCGGCACTGCCGGCACCCTTTGCCCCGTTTCAGGGTGATCGGCTCGGTTCCGGAGACCGGAAAACCCATCTTGTAAAGCATCTCCGCTTCCACGCTGATCGGCTCCGAACAGTCGGGACAGATGGTCTTGCACCAGCCGCTGGGCCATCGCACCGAGCAGGGTCGAGGCGATCAGAAAGGGCTCCAGGCCGAGATCCTTGAGCCGGACGATCGAGGAGACCGCATCGTTGGTGTGCAGGGTGGAAAATACCAGGTGGCCGGTCATGGCGGCCTGCACCGCATGGGCGGCGGTATCATAGTCGCGGATCTCGCCGATCATGATGATGTCCGGGTCCTGCCGCAGGATATTGCGCAGGATATTGGAAAAGGTCACATCGATCAGCGGCTGCACCGCGATCTGGTTGAACTCCTCGTAGACCATTTCCACCGGATCTTCCACCGTCACGAGGTTCATTTCCGGGGTGGCGATCTTCTTCAAGGCGGAATAGAGCGTGGTCGACTTACCGCTGCCGGTCGGCCCGGTCACCAGAGTGATGCCGTGCGGGGCATACATGAACGATTTGAACACGCTGAAGTCGCGCTTGGAGAAGCCAAGATCGTCCACGGACTTGAAAATGATCTCAGGATCAAGGATACGCAGCACCGTCTTTTCACCAAACGACACCGGCACGGTGGAGACCCGGATCTCGATATCCTTTCCTCCCCATGCCGACCTTGATGCGGCCATCCTGGGGCCGTCTTTTCTCGGCGATATCCAGGCGGGACAAGAACTTGATCCGGGAGATAATGGCCGAATGAACGACCTTGGGCAGCTTGTAAATGGTATGCAGGACCCCGTCGATCCGAAAACGGACCATACAGATGTCGCGTTTGGGTTCGATATGGATGTCGCTGGCCCGCTGGTCCAGAGCGTAGTTGAAGATGTGATTGACCGCAGTCTTGATATGCTGATCGGACTGGGTGATGTCCTTGGCCGAAATCTTGACGTAGCGCTCGAGGTTGCCGATATCGACCGAGGTGCCGGTCTGGCTCATGCCGATTTGATCTTCGGCGGCGCTGATCGAAGTCTGGAAACCGAAAAATTCGGCCAGAATACGCTTGATTTCTGATTTTGTGGAGATATACGGTCTGGTCTTGACCTGGTTGGCCTGTTCGATGTCGGCCAGGACCGTCTGGGAGTCGGGGTGATATACCGCCATCTCCAGAACCCCGTCGAGAATATTGAACGGCAGCAGAAAGTGACTGATCGCAAAAGTCCTCGGTATCGTCTTGGTGACGATGTCCATGTCGAGTTCGAGCGGATCGAGCTTCTTGAACTCCATGTTGAATTCGCGGCCGACCGCCCGCATGATCGTCTCCTCGTCAACCAGAACCTTGCCGGTTCCGCCGCGCTTCAGGTTAAACGAGACGATGATGTCGATCAGGTCCGGATAGTTTTTATCAAGCTGGTCGGCGGCGGCGCTCTTCTTGAGCAGCTTCTGCCGCTGCTTGCCCTTTTCGAGGCTGACGAAGGTACGCTGCTTATCGGTCAGGATCCGGTGCTTTACCAGCAGATCCAGCAGGGCTTCGCTATAGAGAAATTTCATCGATACTCCTTGTTCATCTCCTCAGTGCAGGATTTCAAACCGTTTTATTCTCCTCTTTTCTTATGATTTTCGCAAGGCTCTTTCCTCGGCTCTTGCCTCGGCTGCAATCGATAACGGGTCGGCACCGCTTCGTTTGGGAGGCCTGGTTAAGCTGCACTTGCCCATCAGGCTGCGCAGCCGGTTCAGATTTTCCACATCCTCGCGCAGATCTTCGGATTTTGGCGTTTCCAGGGTCATTGGGTGATCGGCAAAGCGGTGATCGTTGAGCAGCAGGCCGAAGGCCTCCAAGCCGATGCAGCCGGCACCGATATGTTCGTGCCGGTCGACCCGGCTGCCGAGTTCTTTCTTGGAATCGTTGAGGTGAAAAAAGTGCAGGTGTCGCAGGCCAATTATCCGGTCGAACGCGGCCATGGTCTTGGTGTAGCCTGCCGCGGTACGGATATCGTAGCCCGCAGCGAACACATGGCAGGTATCGAGGCAGATGCCGATCTTCTCTGCGCACTGTGAAGCACTGCGAATCCAGGCCAGTTCCTCGAAGCTGCTGCCCAGCCCGGTGCCCTGCCCGGCGGTGGTTTCCACCAGAACCGTCGCCTCTGATTCGGCCCGTTCGATGGCTTCATCGAGCGCCCGGGTAAAACGGGGCAGCCCCGTTTCAATACCGTCACCGCCATGCGAGCCCGGGTGCAGGACCACATAGGGGATCTTGAGCTGGTGGCAGCGGCGTAACTCCTCGGCAAAGGCATGGATGGATTTTGTTCTGAGCTCATCTTTGGCGCTGGCCAGGTTGATCAGATAGGAGGCGTGCGAAGCAATGATCATAGCCTGATGACGCGCCCGGGCCTCAGCGAAAGCCTTTATTTCTGCGGGGTCAAGCTTTTTGGGGTTCCACTGGCGCTGGTTGCGGGTGAAGATCTGCAGAGATTCCCCACCGACCTGTTCGATCCGGTCGAAAGCATAATGCAGCCCCTGGCTGACTGATTCGTGCGCTCCGAGAAACGGCATGGCGTGCTGGACTGCTCCTGTTAATTGATGAAGAAAAAGTCAGTACTGTAGTTTTCGGTCTCAAAGCGCTTCAACTGCAGGCGGTAATAGACTGACTCGGACGGATCTGCCCGCAGGGCCTCGCGCTCGGTTTGCAGCGCCTCTTCAGTATAACCATTGGCCCAGTAGGCAGTCGCCAGGGTGTCGAGGATATGGGGCAGGGGGCGGGTCTCGGCGGCCGTGCGGGCCAGTTCCAGCGCCCGGACCGGGTCTCTGAGCGACGGTTCGCGCGCGGTGAGCAGCAGCCAGGCAAGATTGTTGAGCAGTTCCGGGTCACTATCTTTGATCTCCAGGGCCTGCTGGTAGGCGCTCAAGGCTTTGTCTTCGAGCTGCCTGCTGAACAGCAGATCGCCGAACAGCCGGAACCAGTCGCCTTTGTCCTCGACGCCCTGGATGTTTTTCATCAGGACCAGCTCGATATATTTACCTTCGTAGGTGCTGGTCAACTGCTCGGCGGGCAGCTGCTGAATCAACCCGATAGCTGCGGCCAGCAGCAGAACATAGCCGGCCAGGCTGCGCCTGATCTTGCGGTCCTGTCCGCGGATCAAAGCGGGTTCCCGCTCGCATGCCTCGAGGTGGGCGATTCGCTCTGCTATGCCGAAGTGGTGCCAGTTCCGCCGCTCAGCCGGCTGACCGCTGGTCTGGATAATCTTGTGAAAGGCAGCAATGAGCGAACGGCCGCTGCCGAAGACCTTGAAGACGTACAGATCGGCCTGGCGCTCGAAGTTTCTGATGAAATATCCGAAGATGAACCTGAAATAGACCAGCAGCAGAATCAGCAGCGGCAGCGCACCGATTATAATAACGAGGGTTTCAGCGGAGATGAAGTCCGCGGCCATGAGCGAGAAAACCCAGTCCATGGACAGGAAGAAATAGAGGATGGGCTCGGCCAGAAAACCTGCGAAAATCGAAAAGCCGCCGAGCAGCAGGACATAGAGCAGAAGATGGTAATTTTTTACATGGCCGATCTCGTGGGCCGTTACGGCTTCGAGTTCTTCGATGTTCATGCTCTGCATCAGGGCCGGGGTGAGCATGATATAGCGCAGCCCCGGCAGCAGGCCCATCACCGCCGCGGTCAGCACACGCCCCTCAAACAGCGGCCAGACGTAGAACTCCCCGGTAAAATCCTGCTGGCGGCAGAAGCGTTCCAGGTGGGATCTCAAGGGGCCGTCCTCCAATTTTGTGCAGCCCCACAGCCGCCGCACCAGCGGCGGGAAAAAGACCATGAGCAGGACCAGGAACAGACCGAAAAAGAAAATATCTCCCCAGGTGGTATCAAGAAGGCCCGAAATTCCCGGCAGCGCTGCCAGGTTGAGCAGGTCGTAGATGATGCTCAGGGTGATCCAGGGCAGCACGATGGGCAGGTTGAGCCGGAGATTGAGCAGAATAAATGACCATCTCGAATACTCCCTGCCAAAGACGGCCGTGTATTTTTTCCTGGCGGCAAGCCACATCAGGCAGAGAAAAACAATGAACAGGGCCAGCCCGGCAAGATTGGCAAATATCGGCATGCGCTGGTCAAAGCTCAATTTGGCCAGATATACGTTGATGTCGCCGACAAAGAGAAGGAAACTGAAAAAGGCAAGAGCCAGGATGAGAAGTCTTTTTTCGGTGCTGAAATAGTCGCTTGAACTCAGCGCTGTGGTCTTGCTGAACCAGCGGACCGCAAGAAACCAGTAGGCAGACAATGATCCCGCAAGCACCAAAAGGGTTGCTACACCCGGTGTGCTGGAGGACGAGGTAACGCCGGCATCGATACTGATCAGGAAAATGGCGGTAAGAAAGACAAGCAGATTGGCGTAAATCACGGATATTTTGATATCATTTTAATATTGCTGATAATCTTTTCAGGTGCGAGCGTGTCACCACTATAGTGCCGATTAAACCGCTCAGCAAGCCGCGGTCGGATTCAGCACAATACCGGCCCGTGTTATACCAGCGGGTGGAACTGAGAGCTCGTATTTCGTGATTTCTTTTTTTTATTGACTTTGCTAGGCTGATCATTTTTAATAATATGTTTCACTGCCGGTCGGGGCGCATAGCTCAGCTGGCTAGAGCCACCGGCTCATAACCGGTCGGTCGTAGGTTCGAGTCCTACTGCGCCCACCAGAGAAAACGAAAACTCAGAAAGGGTTTTGAAAACAAAAATATCACGGAACAGGCAGCGAGGGGCCCAAATCGGCTTCCTCTCTCTAAAGACGAAGGGTTCAGCAGGAGTCGAACCGACCTGGACGCAGGAGGTTTAAAGGTACACCCCTAAAATGGGATGTACCTTTTTTTTATGGCTTTTTCAGAATCCTGGAAAAGGAGTTATGACGGTTACCATCTCAGATATCATCACCTGCCTCGATGACCTCGCCCCGTTCGGCATGGCGGAGTCCTGGGATAATGTCGGCCTGCTCATCGGCGACCGACGCCGGGAAGTCAGAGCGATTCTGGTCGGCCTGGATCCGACCAATCGCCTCCTCAGAGAAGCGCTCGAAAAAGGTGCGGATACCGTGATCACCCATCATCCCGCGATATTCAAACCGTTCCCTTCGATCGATACCGCTGAGCCTTCAGGCATTTTTCTTGAAACCGCCCTGGTGTCCAGACTCAATATCCTGGCCTGCCACACCAATTTGGACAGTGCGGTCGGAGGTGTGACCGATGCCTTGGCCGAACTTCTCGGACTCTCAGAGCTCAGTGCGCTGCTCCCTGCTGATGCGTCAGGTGCTGAAGGTGCGGGGCTGGGACGGCTCGGCCGCTACCCCGACGCCAAGAGCGGCAGGGAGTTCATCGAACTGCTGCTCGATGTACTCGAGCTGTCTTCGGTCCAGGTGGCCGGAATACTTCCCGAGAGGATCCAAACGGTGGGGCTTTGCGGCGGCAGCGGTTCTGAATTTGCAGAAACAGCAAGGCAGCGCGGTGCTGATATCTATGTTTCTGCTGAAATCAAGCACAACATCGGCTGCTGGGCCGAAGAAGCTGGTTTTTGCGTGATTGACGGCACCCATTACGCGACTGAGAAGCCAGCCGTCAAAATACTGACTGAACATCTGGTCTGCTACGCTCAAACACAGGGCTGGGACCTGACAATATTTGAATCAACAGGTGAGAAACATCCATTTTCAACGGTGCATCGACAATGTTAGCCATAGCTTACGATACTTATAATTTAACCACATAGGGAGACGCGTCTTGAACGAATTAATTGAACAACTGGTGTCATTGCAGGCCATCGATCTGAAAATTGACAAGATCGACAACGAGATCAAACAGGAACAGGATGGGCTGGACAGCCGGATCTCCTCTCTGATGGAGCGGGAAGAGCTGATCAGCGATCAGGAAGCGCAGATCCAGGAGCTGGAAAAGGAGAGACGCACCCTCGAAGATGAAATGACCGACAAGATTGCCCGCGTCAAGGAGCGTCAGTCCAAAATGATGCAGGTGCAGACCAGCCGGGAACAGACAGCGCTGCTCAAGGAAATCGAGGATGCCAAGCGAAACGTCAAGGATAACGAGGAAAAGATCGTCTCCATCATGGAGCAGGTGGAAAAATTAAGCTCCGAGATGGGTGAGGAGAAAAACCTGCTCAAAGCCGAAAAGAAACTGGTTGACGAAGAGAAAAACAAGGTTAAATCGGCCATCGACGACTTGAGCAAGGGCAAGAAGACAAAAATAAATAAGCGCGATAAACAGGCCCAGGCGGTCAACGGATCGATGATCCAGAAGTATGAACTGCTGCGTGAACGGCGCAACGGGCTGGCCATCGTCAATGTCCTCGACGGTGTCTGTCAGGGCTGTTTCATGAATCTGCCACCGCAGAAGTACAACATGCTGCTCAGGGGCGATCAGATTCTTGAATGTCCATCCTGCCAGCGCCTCATCTATCATCAGGAAGTCAGCAATTAACGCGGTTTTCGTTGATCTTTTCTGCAGAAGAACTACATTCATAGCCGGAGCGGGCGCATGATCGCTCCGGCTTTGCAGTCGGGGAGGAAAGTCCGAACACCACAGGGCACGGTGGTTCGTAACACGAACTCCGGGTAACCGGGGGAAAGTGCCACAGAAAATACACCGCCGATGGTCTGCCTCCGGGCAGACACAGGTAAGGTTGAAATGGCGAGGTAAGAGCTCACCGCTTTCGTGGCGACACGGAAGGCAGGGTAAACCCCACCGGGTGCAAGACCAAATAGGGAAACGTATTGAGGGCGGCCCGTCTGAAGTTTCCGGGTAGGTTGCACGAGGTGCCGGGTGACCGGCATCCCAGATAAATGATCAT
Source organism: uncultured delta proteobacterium (assembly GCA_963707715.1). Classification (GTDB taxonomy): domain Bacteria; phylum Desulfobacterota; class Desulfobulbia; order Desulfobulbales; family Desulfocapsaceae; genus JABDQA01. Next base: position 273,603 of record CAVPRJ010000009.1, on the reverse strand, counting down.
GGTCTGCTGATGCAGAAACAGAATTCGGCTTACAGCCCACCCCTTTTTTTCCGAGTCCGGTTCTGGCAGGATCCTGGTGCTCGTTTTCAGATACAAACTCCAATGAATCCACGAGCCGCCGCAATTATCCCTGCCGCCGGAAGCGGTTCTCGGATGCGAGTCAGCAGTACCCAAACAGTTTGCTGCCGCTCGGCCGGTGTGCCGATCCTGGTGCTATCCGTCACGGACTTCCTCGCGCTGCGCACAGGATCCGGGCCGATAATCGTGGTGGTCTCAGATGAACCGGTCGACGGCGCAACCATCCGGGACAACTGCTTAGCCGGAACCGATCGAGGGCCCCCCGATCATCATCGTCAGCGGCGGCAGGCGGCGGCAGGATTCGGTAAGAACTGGCCTGCTGGCCGTCTGCCCGATGAAACCGAATCGTCCTGGTCCATGACGGTGCCCGGCCGTTGGTAACCGCAGCGACCTGATCGAACGCTGTTACTGCCGAAACAGCAGCAGTCCGGTGCAGCGCTTGCGGCTCTCCAGGTACGTGATACCCTCAAACGGCAGGACGCGGCCGACGGTTCGTAAAGCAACGCTTGACCGGCAGCGGCCTCTGGCAGGCCCAGACTCCCCAGGGTGCCGCAGAGATCTGCTGGAACAGGCCTATCTGGCCTCCCATGAGGCGGAAGTGACCGATGAGGCGGCGCTGCTGGAAAAGGCTGCCATTCCTGTGCGGCTCGTCCCCGGTGAAGCGTGTAATTTCAAAATTACCAGGCAAGAGGATTTGATTCGTGCACAAGCCATCATGACTCAACAGGCTGTTTCAATGCGCATCGGCCACGGCTTTGACGCTCACCGCTTTGCCGAAAACAGAAGGCTGGTGCTTGGCGGGGTAGAAATTCAATTCAACTATGGGCTGGCGGGCCATTCGGATGCCGATGTGGTCTGCCATGCCCTCTGCGACGCGATGCTCGGTGCGGCCGGCAGCGGCGACATTGGACGTCATTTTCCCGACAATGATGAGCAGTTCAGGGACATATCCTCGCTGCTGCTGCTGGAACGGGTCGCCACGCTTGTTGCCGGGCGGGGCCTGGCTCTGGCCAATGCGGATATCACCATTGTCTGCCAGAGTCCGAAACTATCACCATATATGGAAGAGATGCGAATCAGGCTTGCCCATCACTGCCGGGTGGAGCCCGAACGGCTCAATATCAAGGCGACTACCACCGAGAAGATGGGATATACCGGCAGAGAAGAGGGCATCAGCTGCCATGCCGTCGTGCTGCTGGAAAAGAAACTAAGGACAGATCGAGTTTAAGCAGGCTCAAGTAATCCGAGGAAAAACATATATGAAAAACAGTATCGACAGAGAGCGGCTGGCCCAATGCTTTAAAACCCTGTGTGAGATCAGCAGCCCGTCCAGGCAGGAAAAGCCGGTGGCCGATTATTTGAAACATGTCTTCGCTGAATTGGGTGCCGATTTTATTTTTGAAGACGGTTCGGCTGCTGTAACCGGCTCCGACAGCGGCAACCTGATTTTTCGTTTCAATGGCTCAATCGATGCACCGGCGCTTTTTTTCGCCTGCCATATGGATACGGTTAAACCGGGTTTAGATATCGAGGTGCAGCGCGAGGGAGATATTTTCACCAGCCGCGGCGATACCATTCTCGGCGGTGATGACAAGTCAGGTATTGCGCCGCTGATCGAGATGCTCAGCCTGCTCAAGGAATACCAGATACCGCATCGAACTATCGAACTGATTTTTACAACCTGCGAGGAAATCGGGCTGCAGGGCGCAAAGTCGCTTGACTACCAGCACGTGCAATCAGCCTTTGGCTACGCACTTGATTCGACCGGAATCGACAAGGTTATTATCGGGGCTCCCGCTGCCAACCGGTTCAAAATAGATATACACGGTACCGCAGCCCATGCCGGGATCAACCCGGAAGCCGGAGTCAATGCCGTTCTGGTTGCTGCCCAGGCCATTACCCGCTTGAAACTCGGCCGGATCGACGAGGAATCGACGGCCAATATCGGTTTGATCAGCGGGGGGGTGGCCACCAACATCGTCCCGGAACATCTGAGCTTGAAAGGGGAGGTGCGCAGTCACTCCACGGAGAAGCTCAGGGCCTATACCGAAGAAATTAAAACGGTGTTTCTCGACACGGTGGCCAGCTGGCCGGTGCCGGACAACGACGCTTTCAAACCGCCAACGGTGGATTTGAAAGTAGAATCCGAATACCCTGTGATGCGGCTTTCAGAAGATGATCCAGTAGTGGAGACGATCCGACAGGCGGGCCTTGCTTTGGGCAGGGAACTGTCTTTTGTTGTTGCCGGCGGCGGCAGCGACGCCAACATTTTCAATGGATATGGATTACCGACTGCAATTGTTGCTACCGGTATGACCGATGTACACACCACCGATGAGCGGGCGGATTTAAACGACATGGTCAAACTGACTGAGCTGCTCTGCGCGATGGTGACTCACTGAGCAGGCCGAGGTGCCGGCGGCTGAAATTCTTTCTTGTTGAATTTCGGCCGCACTTGATTTAAACAATTCAGATCGGCTGTAGAAGCAGGGCACAAAGAAAAGTTTCTCTTTGTGCCTTAACATTTTTATGAAATTGAATTCATTACATATTTGTCAGTCACAGCAGGCCATGCGCGGGGCATTTTTGAGGCACGGCTGCAGGAACCTCCTATGACCAGTCCAGCTCTTCAGACAGATGTGCCAAGCGCTGCTTCACTGCGTCCCCGGCATGAATGCGGTGTCTGCGGTATCTATCATCACCAGGATTCATCCAAACTGACCTATTTTGGCCTCTATGCGCTGCAGCACCGGGGCCAGGAAAGTGCCGGCATCGTCACCTCGGACGGGCGGCAGGTGCGTCTGCACAAGGATATGGGGCTGGTCTCCGAGGTCTTCTCGGAGTCGACGCTGGCCCGGCTCGAAGGTGATATCTCGATCGGCCACGTGCGCTATTCGACCACTGGTGCTTCTACCATCATCAATACCCAGCCGCTGATGATAACCCACAAGGGTATTACCCTGGCGGTAGCCCACAACGGCAACCTAGTCAACTCGATTTCTTTGCGAGAAACCCTTGAACAAAAAGGGTCGATCTTTCAGACGACCATGGACAGCGAGGTTGTTCTGCACCTGATGGCCAGGGCGGCCGATCAATCCTTCGAGGATGCCTTGCAGGAGACCTTCACCCAACTCAAAGGCGCCTTTTCGATGCTGATGATGACCAGAGACTCCATGGTCGCCATTCGCGATCCCAACGGGTTCAGACCCCTTTGCCTGGGTAAATTGAATAACGGGGGCTATATCGTTGCCTCGGAGACCTGTGCGCTCGATCTGGTCGAAGCCGAGTATATTCGGGACGTCGAGCCGGGTGAGGTGTTGATCTTCCGGGATGGCGGGCTGCAGTCGCTGCACCCCTGGCAGCAGCAGCGCCACAGTTTCTGCATTTTCGAAAGCGTCTACTTCGCCAGGCCAGATTCGGACATCTTCGGCATCAACGTCTACCAGACGAGAAAACGGATGGGCCAGATCCTGGCGCGGGAGTGTAAAATTGACGGTGATTTCGTGATGCCGTTTCCGGACTCGGGCAATTATGCGGCCATTGGTTACTCCCAGGAGTCCGGGATTCCCCTGGAATTCGGGGTGATACGCAACCACTATGTGGGGCGGACTTTTATTCAGCCGACCCAGTCTATGCGTGATTTTGCGGTGCGGGTAAAGCTTAACCCGGTGCGCTCGTTTCTTGAAGGAAAACGTGTGATTATTATCGAGGATTCGATCATCAGAGGAACCACCGGAAAAAGTCGGGTGAAGTCCCTGCGCAATGCCGGGGCCAAAGAGGTTCACATGCTGGTCAGTTGTCCTCCAACCAGACACCCCTGCTACTATGGAATCGATTTTCCCTCGAGCAAAGAGCTGGTCGCCTGCAAAAACAAGGTCGATGAGATTGCGCGCTTTCTCGACCTTGATTCACTCTACTACCTGAGTTTGGAAGGCATGGTAGAAGCCACCGGCCTGACCATGAACGACTTCTGCCTCGCCTGTTTCAATGCCGACTATCCGATCGAGCCGGATCTGCGGTTTCACAAGAATGCGCTGGATGGCTGCAAGTAGGCAGGCGCCAGGGGTTTTGCACCTCCGTTTCAGTCCACCTTCTCCCCGCGAGTCAGATTCGACAGATGATGCAGTTTTTGCCTGAGTTTTTTGCCTCGTACATGGACTGATCTGCCTGCTTCTGCATTCTGTGGATGTCTGCATTGAGATCGCGCTGCGGATCTCTATGGCAGGAGATAATCCCAATCGACAGGGTCGTCCCATTAAAGTTGCATTCGACGAATTTATTCAGGATGCGCTCCATGATCTGTTTGGCCTGCTGCACCGTAGTCTGGGGCAGCAGCACCGCAAATTCATCTCCGCCGATCCGAAAGCAGAGATCGACGCTGTTTCTGGTGCATTCATTTAGGGTTTCCCCTAAGGAGATGAGTACTTTGTCACCTTCATCATGACCGTGGGAGTCGTTGTAATTTTTGAAATTATCCACGTCAATGATCGCCAGAAACAGGGGATAGCCCTGCCGATAGGCCCGTTCAGCCTCATGGGGAAAGCGCTGGTCATAGGCCCGTCGATTCAGCAGGGTGGTGAGCCCGTCGCTCATGGACAGGGTCTCGAGCTTTTTAATCAGGCGCCGCTCACGCAGCACCCTGGCCAGTTTCGCTTCCAACTCAGCACCATCGATCGGCTTTTTGATAAAATCGATCGCCCCGGCGCCGATAACGTCGGCATAGCTGATCTGCTGGCAATAGCCGGTGGCGATGATGACATCGGTATCGAAGTGGTAGTGGATGATGTGCTGCAAGAGCTCCATCCCGTCCATCTTGGGCATAATCAGGTCCGAGAGCACAATGTCGCACCTGGTGGTCTTCAAAATTTCAACCGCCTGTCGGCCGCTGTGGGCGGTAAGACAAAGGTGGCCGAGAGACCTTACCAGAGCGGCGATGGTGTCCAGGACCGGCTCGTCATCGTCGACCACCAGAATGACGGTGGAATCTTCCAGGGGTGCTTGCATGATCCTCCAGGAGCAGCGCAATAATTGGCCGTGACGGCTTGTCTCGGCAGGGTATTTCTGTGGTTTATCTTAGTTTTGTATTTCCTGAAACATTGTTGATACAAAAAGTAAAAGTTTACAGCAACAATACAGGTACTATCTCCTGGTGGTATCAGATGCGCGGCTGCCCTGCTCAAGGGGAGGGCAAACAGCTGCCGGGTATTGCACAGATGACGCCAGAAAACAAGCCTGGCAGCAGCGTATCCAACTACTTTTCCCGGGGGTCCCGACCGGTTTCGAACATTTCGAAAAGATCAAAGAAGAGCCTGGCCACCGCGCTGTAATGGGTGGCTGCCCCGGAGCTGGCGTAGGCTTTGGTTATTTCCAGTGCCTTGGCAAAGCTTTCCTGACTGTTTGAATGCTGCGGGTTGCTGACCGCATTGACCAGATTCTGACCGATGACCGGGTCGCTTTTCTCGTTTTTCATGGGTCCTTTCCGATAGTCTTGATTGCTTCCATTTAATTATTGGTTTGGCAGGTAACTAATCCAGTCCCTCGTGCCGAAATAACGGCAGGACAAGGAAGCGGTTCGACTGGCCAACTGCAGGCTCTGTATAAACGATTCGGAGACGATGTGATGGCAGAAAGCGCCATGCAGAATGTCTCCCGCGCCAAGCGTATCGACCGCCTCGACCGGTTCTACTGCCAGATGGTGTATCTTTGTTTCCGTGAGGACGACAATCGGCTCCGGCCCGCGGCTGACCGCACTGTGGCTGATGCCCCTATCCGCCAGATAGCCAAGTGTGCTTCTCGGATCGTTACAACCCGGGGGCATAAAATCGGCCGAGCAGATCGCGTAATCGATCAGCGGCAGCAGCCGCTCCAGTCCGTCCTTCCAGGACCCTCCGTCCAGAACAGTGGGGATGTTTTTGGCCCGGGCAGCCCGGGCCAGGCTCAGGGCCTGCTCGTGATAAAAGCCGTCAAACAGCACAATTGAACAGCCATCCAGCAACTGGTCCCGGCCACTTTGAGATACAAGACGGTAGCTGTCGGGATCACTGTAGATCACGCAGCGCTCACCGTTAGAAGCATCAACCAGGATCGAGGAAATGACCGGCGCGTCATCGCCCCAGCAGGCATGGTCATAAAGGATTACCCCATGCACCTGCAGGTCCGCTGCGGCAAGCCGCGCCAGCGGATGATTCCCGAGACCGCTGCAGAGGCGGGCCTCATTGCCCAGGGCTCCATAGGCGACTGCTGCATTTGCAGCAGGGCCGCCGGCGCTGCAATGCTGCCGGGCTGCTTTGACCTTTTGGTTGGCGGCCGGATGGGTGGGTACAAGATTGAAGATGTCTACGGTGGTGAGTCCGAAAAAGAGTCCCCTGGCCATGGCTGCCGTTAGCTCCCGTGCGGTTTTCAGAGGATTTCGATTGACCGGCAGCGGTAATCTTCCTGCTCGAGCGGATGGTAGAGTTTGACCTGGAAAACGCTTATGTCGTCAGCCGAGTCGTGTGTCCCGCCGCCTGAGATGATGCCGAAACAACGCTGATGCGGACCATCGCTGGCCTCGATTTCCACCGAGGCCTGGTGACCTATCCAGCTGGTAAGCGTCTCCAGGTCGAGGCGGGGGACGCTGAAGTTGAAGCCGCCGCTCATACACTGGTGCAGTCTGCCGCTGAGTCTCTGTTCACCGTCGAGTTTATCCGTTAACGTGACAGAAGCGCTGTGTATGACAAGTTCAGTGGACTCCTCTCCATCGTTTCCGCTGTCTGCGGCACGAAGCAGATAGGGCATCAGGTCGAAGCGCCTGCAGTAGCTGGCGAGTTTATCCTTTAAGCCGGGCTGTGTCTCGACCAGTTTAAGGAAGTCCTCTTGTTCGAGCAGGCGCACCTGGAGCTCGGTCTGGGCCTGCAGGGTGACAGACCAGTTCAGGTTGTCGAAGAATCCTTCGCTGCCAATGAGTTCGCCGGCCTGGAGTGGTGCCATAACGCAATTTTCTGAGTCATCGCCGTGCGAGATATCGGCAAAACCGTTATCGATAAAATAAAGCGTGGTGGTCGAGCTGCCCTGTTCGACAATATAATCGCCGGCTGCCAGGGTGGCCGGCCTGAGGATGGAGAAAAAGCCGTTCACCTCGTCGGTGGTGAGTTGTTCATAAAAACCGCTCCAGACCAGCAAATGATGGTCCTGGCTATGATATGGCGCAGTTCCCCGGTCAGCTGAAGATTCGTTTTCCGACTCATCCTGGGTGCTGGGGGCATCGGTCAGGGTTGCTACGAAGATGTCGCTGAGGCCCCCGTCTGCAAAGGCCTCACCCATCTGGCTCGGGTCGGCCGGAATCTGGGCCAGCACCTCCTGCTCGAGCACGGCGCTTTCATCTCTGCCGGGCTGGCTGGCACCGCCAGGCTGGTATGCGTTTCGGGCTGCGTCGCTGGTGTTCTGCTCGATTGTGTGCAGACTGTCCGAGGCTGCCCGGACGATGGAGTCGCTGGAACCGTAGCGTTGTTTCCTGTTTTCAATGAGATCCAGGAGTATATTGACGGTGCGAGGTGAGGGGTAGGAGACGACCTTGCCGCACAGTTTTGCTACCAGAAAATCATGGGTATGGCTGCTGAACATCTGATGCTGCTCAAGCAGATCCAGCAGGGCGGTTTCGATGTCGCTGCCGTCGAACTGGATCAACTGGTCAATCAGAGGCGCCTTGAGTTCATCACTGATCAGAGACAGGGCTTCGATCAGCCGACCGCGCATCTGGTCGCCGCCGAGCACCTCGATACAGTTGATCACCTGCTGCTGTACTCTGATGTCCGGATGGCTCAGGTAGCTCGAGACGCTTTGGTATAAAGCGTTATCGCCCAGCCGGGAGATGATCATGATGATATTTCTGATCACGAACCAGGGCTGGTCTTCAGCGAGGTATCCGGTGACTACCGGCACGCTGACTTCTCCGAGACGCGGGATCAGATCGATGAGCGCCAGCCGCTCGTCTTTGTCGTTGCTGTGGATCAGTTTCTGCACGAGATACTGGCTGCCGGACCGGCCCAGGTTGAGCAGAATGGTCTCTGCGACATCCCTTCTCTGGCTGAGTTCTTCGAGATAGGCCTTGACCAGGATATCGAGCGCTTCCGGATCGGCCAGATTTTCCTGCATCCGGGCCACAACCCCATGGATCAAATTGTTTTTCTTCAGTGATTTGCTGCTGATCCGGTTCAAAAGAACAATGAGATCCTCGACCTCGTACCACTGTTCGGTGGCGAGCATTTCAACGATGATTTTCTGGAGCTGCAGGCAGACCGGCTCGAACCCGGCGATAAATTCGCTTTCAAAAGCCAGCCAGCCGCTGGTAATTCTGGCTATGATTGAGCTCAGTTCCCTGATGCTGTTGCTATAGATATGTTCTGAAAGAATCAGGATAACGATCAGCGAGCGTTCCCGGATTGGGGGTTTTTTGTTGCAGACGCTTTGTTCCAGCTGCTCCAGCAGGGCGATAGCGGATTTACGCTGATCTCCGCGGTAGAGCCTGATAATGTGGGGAGCCAGATGTTCGGTGAACTCGTCGTTGAGCAGTGCATCGTATTTTCCTTTCAGGAAGCGCTCGACGTTCTGGCTGAGACGGGCCTCTTCGCGCTTGATTTCGGCCTGCAGGAGTGACTGCTTGGCTTTCGCCAGTGCCCGCGCCTGCTTTTCCTTGTCAACTTCCATACAAAGCCCTCAGAGCCAGAAGTCCAGATGGCTGCTCAGCCGAGATTCTCCGCGATGATTCATAGATGCGACCGGTTTACGATCTGGGTGACCACCATCGCACCCTTCCAGGCCTCCAATCGAATCCAGTCATTAACCAGCTCCTGCAGGTAAATGATTGCCTGTGGGAGCCAAGCGATGATTGCCGGCGGCAGCGGTCCTCCGGTCTGTTGACTGCCGCTTCAGGCAGCCGCTTTTTTGAGCAGGGGAAAACCCATTTCTTCGCGCTGGCTGACATAGGTCTCGGCGACGTTTCGCGCAATATTTCTGATCCTGCCGATATATCTGGTACGCTCTGCAACACTGATCGCTTTGCGGGCGTCGAGCAGATTAAAGACATGGGAGCATTTGAGACAGTAATCATAAGCCGGCAGCACCAGTTTGCGGCCAATCAGTTTCTGCGCCTCCGCCTCGTAATCATTGAAAAAGGAGATCATCTTGTCGACATCTGCTTCCTCAAAATTGAAAGTGGAAAACTCAACTTCGGCCTGGTGAAAGATCTCTCCATAGGTTATCTCGTCGTTCCAGGCGATGTCGTAAACGCTGTCGACCCCCTGCAGGTACATGGCGATACGTTCGAGGCCGTAGGTTATTTCGGCGGTGATCGGATGCAGATCGATCGAGCCTGCCTGCTGGAAATAGGTGAACTGGGTAATTTCCATGCCGTCCAGCCAGACCTCCCAGCCCAGTCCCCAGGCCCCGAGCGTCGGGGACTCCCAGTCATCCTCGACAAACCGGATATCGTGCTCGAGCAGGTTGAGGCCAAATCGTTTCAGGCTTTCCAGGTACATCTCCTGAACATCGATCGGCGATGGTTTGATGACAACCTGATACTGGTAGTAATGCTGAAGTCTGTTCGGATTTTCGCCATAGCGGCCATCGGTCGGTCGCCGAGAGGGCTGCGGATAGGCTGCTTTCCAAGGCTCGGGTCCCAGGGCCCGGAGCAGGGTTGCCGGATGAAAGGTGCCGGCCCCCACCTCCATGTCGTAGGGCTGGTGAATGACGCAGCCCTGTTTTGCCCAGTAGGTGTCCAGCTCAGCAATAATATCCTGGAAATTCATGTACACTCCTTGCTCGAGAAGAAAAACGAATCATCCGAGCCAGCCCTCGATTACGGACGGATCTCAGGGGACTTCTGCAACTCCAGGTTATAATTGCTATCTTGACTTTTGTCCAGCCGATCTCCATTATATTTTGCTGATCTTATTTGCCATTACCTGGGCATGGAGCCTGCACCATCGATGATTCCTGAAACAACCGATCGGCGGATCGAATCCCTGCTGACTGCTGCAAAAAATATTGCCATTGTCGGCCTCTCACCGAAGCTTGAGCGGCCGAGCAATATGGTGGCGAGATACCTGATCCGGGCTGGGTACCGGATAATCCGGCGTCAATCCGGGCCAGCAGGACAATCCTCGGTCTGCCTTGCTATCCCGACCTGGAATCGATTCCCCACCGGGTTGATATCGTCAATATCTTTCGCCACAGCGAGGCGGTGATGCCGATCGTCGAGCAGTCCATTGCCATCGGTGCCGGCGCCGTCTGGATGCAGCTGGGCATCGTCAATCAGCCGGCTGCGAGAAGCGCCGCAGAACATGGCCTCGATGTGGTTATGGATCGCTGTATCAAGCTCGAACACGCCCGTCTACTCGTTCATTAATCTCGACTTACAGAGCGTATGGAACCTCAAACCATTCGCGTCCGTGGTGCACGGATGCACAATCTCAAGGATATCGATGTTGATCTGCCGCGCAACGCCCTGGTGGTCTTTACCGGGCTGTCCGGCTCGGGCAAATCAACGCTGGCCTTCGACACCCTCTATGCCGAAGGACAGCGCCGCTACGTGGAGTCGCTGTCTACCTATGCCCGGCAGTTCCTCGGGCAGATGGACAAACCCGATGTCGATTCTCTGGAAGGACTGTCGCCGGCGGTATCCATAGAACAGAAAACCACCAGCAAGAATCCGCGCTCAACCGTCGGCACGGTAACTGAGATCTATGATCACCTGCGACTGCTCTTTGCCCGCTGCGGCAGGCCGTGCTGCCCTGAATGCGGAGAGGAAATCCGTTCCCAGTCGATTGAGGATATGGTCAGCAGCCTGCTGGGCGAACCGGAAGGTACCAGGGTTATTCTGCTGGCCCCGATGGTCTCCGAGCGCAAGGGCCGCCATGAACAGCTGCTGGCCCGGATCAGAAAGGAAGGCTTTGTCCGGGTAAGGGTCGACGGTGATATTGTCCATGCCGACGAGGTGAACCCGCTGGACAAGAACAAAAAACATTCGCTTGACATCGTCGTGGACCGGCTGGTGCTGAAGCCTTCCGTGCGCAGGAGGCTGGCTGATTCGATCAGTACCGCGGTAAAGGTCACGAACGGGTTTCTGCTGGCCTACTACCCCGAGCGAGGCGAAGAGCAGCTCTTCAGCGAGCTGGCTGCCTGCCATTCCTGCGGGGTCTCGATGCCGCCGCTGTCCACCCAGCTGCTTTCCTTCAACAACCCCCAGGGAGCCTGTCCCGAGTGCGGGGGACTCGGGGTCAAACAGTTCTTCGACGAGAGTCTGATCGTGCCGGACCACGCCCTGTCGATTATCGGGGGCGCCATTGCCCCGTGGGGGTGGCGCAATGAATCGACCTATACCGGCCAGATGCTGGCCGCCGTGGCCAAGCATTACGGGTTTTCACTTAGAACGCGCTTTCGATAAACTCTCGGAAAAACATAGAAAGATCATCCTTTACGGTTCAGGAGGCGAGGAGATCGAGTTCTATTACCGCAAAGGTAAGCGGGTGATGACCGCGGTGAAATCATTCGAAGGGGTTATTCCGCAGCTTGACCGCAGGTATCATGAAACCCAGTCACCCATGATCAGAGATGAACTGGCCCGCTACATGAACGAGCAGATCTGTCCCGCCTGTCGAGGGTGCGCGCCTCAAGCCTGAAGCGCTGGCAGTGCGCATCGGCAACCGCAATATTTACGAGCTGACCACGATGTCGATAGCGCAACTGCTGGCCAGCCTGCCGTTGCTGCCGTTCAACGAACGTGAGCGCATCATCGGAGAACCGGTTCTCAAGGAGATCGTCGACCGGCTCTCATTTCTCGAGGATGTCGGGCTCGGCTACCTGACCCTGGACCGCAAAGCCGGGACCCTGTCCGGCGGGGAGGCTCAGCGCATCCGGCTGGCCTCCCAGATTGGTTCACGCCTGGCCGGGGTGCTCTATATTCTCGATGAGCCATGCATCGGGCTGCACCAGCGCGACAACCAGAAACTGATCAAGACCCTGATCGAGCTCCGGGACCTGGGCAACACGGTGATCGTTGTCGAGCATGATACCGATACCATCCTGGCAGCCGATCATGTGCTTGACATGGGGCCCGGCGCCGGGGTGCATGGCGGAGATGTCGTGTTCAGCGGAACGGTGCCGAGCCTGTTGGACTGTGAAGCATCTGAAACCGGGGCATATCTCGTCGGGCAGCCTAGAAATATCGACATCCCGCGTAGCAGGCGCAAAGTGCATATGCGCGGGGGCAAAAGGTTGAAAATTACCAAGGCCTGGGTGAACAATCTCAAAGATATCGATGTCTGCTTTCCGCTTGGAGTTATGACGTGCGATTACCGGGGTGTCCGGATCGGGCAAAAGCAGCCTGATCATGGAGACCCTCTTCAAACTGGCCAAATACGGCAAGTCGACCTGGCTGGATAAGGTGACCAGGTCATGGTACCGGTTTGAGCGGCCTCGACACATATCGACAAGATCATCGACATCGACCAGAGTCCCGATCGGCAGAACGCCGCGTTCCAACCCGGCAACCTATACGGGCGTGTTTACCCCGGTCAGGGAACTTTTTGCCCGGCTGCCCGAATCAAGCGTGCGCGGGGCTACAAGCCGGGCCGGTTCAGCTTCAACCTGAAGGGCGGGCGCTGTGAAGCCTGCGATGGAGACGGGCTGCTGCGCATCGCCATGCATTTTCTGCCAGATGTCTATGTGGTCTGTGAAACCTGCGGCGGCAAGCGTTACAACCTGGAGACGCTCGACATCACCTACAAGGATAAGAACCATTCCATGAAGTACTGGCGATGACGGTGGCCGAGGCCCTCGATTTCTTCGAGAACATTCCGGCAATAAGAAACCGGCTGCAGACGCTTTTTGATGTCGGGCTATCCTATATCAAGCTCGGTCAGTCGTCCGTGACCCTGTCCGGTGGCGAAGCGCAGCGCGTCAAACTGGCCCGCGAGCTCTCGCGGGCAGCAGCAGCGGCAAGACCCTCTATATCCTCGACGAACCGACCACCGGTCTGCACCCGGCCGATATCAAACATCTACTTGCCGTACTGAACCGGCTGGTTGACAGCGGCAACACGGTAGTGGTCATCGAGCACAATCTGGACGTGATCAAGACGGCGGACTGGATCATCGATATCGGCCCGGAGGGGGGCGATGAAGGGGGGCAGGTGATCGCCGCGGGTGCGCCTGAGCAGATCATTCAGGAGCGTGGCTCGTATACGGGTATGTTTTTAAAACAGCTTCTCAATGGCGAAGTGGACTCGGCGACCGGATAGATGTCATATCTCATATCAGTAAAACCTTGCGCAGCCGCAGCGCATACGGTTAAATGCCCCGGAAACTGCTAACCGCTAATCTCAAACGCTGAGGATTGAATATGGCCGAAAACCCTGCGACAGAAGAAATTAAGGAAACCCCAGTTCTGCGGATGCAGAAGATGTATATCAAGGATGTTTCCTTTGAAAATCCCAATGCCCCCGAAATTTTCCGGGATACGCAGAAATCAGAGCCCAAGGTGGAGCTCAATCTGCAGCTCAACCACAAAAAGATCAGCGATGATCACTGGGAAGTTGCCATAGAGATCAATGCCAAGGTGGTTACCAAAGAAGACGAGCCGCGGATTTTGTTTATTCTCGAAATCGAGCATGCCGGGGTATTTTTTCTGAAACATGTCCCCGAGCAGCATATGGCGCTGGTGCTCAACGTTGAGTGTCCAATGCTGCTTTTTCCGTTTACCCGGCAGGTGGTCAGCCAGGTTTCTTTGGACGGCGGGTTTATGCCGTTTCTGATGGAGCCGATCAACTTTATGGCTCTGTTTCAGAATGCGCAGAAGAATAAAGAGAAATCGAATTGATCTGCTGAGTCAAATCAGCAACAACGAAAAAAGGCCGCCTCTCTTCGGATAGGCGGCCTTTTTTAGGCAGGGGTAGGCTTTGTTCTGATTACAATCCGTAGGTGACGAAATTGTCAATCAGGCTGCTGACGCCTTTCTCGATGGCGCTGTTGAACAGGGCGTCGTATTGAATGTCGGAATAGACTGTTTCCGGAGACACCTGCACCCGGACCCGGTTGGTCCAGACCAGGTTGCCGGTGGCGGCTTCCTGGACCCAGATGCGCAACTGCACCACCGCCTGATCTACTCTCCCGCTATTGTATGCCAGGTCTCCCAGGGCAGCGCCTGTTGCGCCCCAGACTATGGCATTGGTGGTTGCGGCCGAGGCACCAAAATACGATGATCCATCATTGTCAAACGGCCATACCGTCTGATAGCCGATCAGCGCTCCATATGTGGCGCCGGCGGCCATCTGGCCATAACGGTCGTATTTGTCCGAGTCGGCTACGCCAACCAGTATTCGTGAGGTACCCTGCAGCAGGAACGGCAGGAAGCCTTTCTTCCAGGGTTCCCAGCTCGGGTCCTGTCGGGTCTTGTACTCAAGAATCCGGCCGCGCACGATATAGTCGGCATTGAAGCGCCGGCCCAACTGGCGGATGGTGCTCTCGTCCAGGCCATGGGTTCCCGGTGCCGAAACCGCCTTGTTGTCCCCGGCCAGCTGCTGCTCGGAGATATAGGTGCGGAGAATGTTCTTCATATTACTGGACCATTCGCCGCCAAGTTCGTTGCGCAGAGATTCCGCATGGGTCTCTTCATAGGCAACGAGGCTGATCAAATTTTTGTCGATCATGTAGCGGAAAACGTCTTCCTGCACCGATGTACCGAAGCCGTTGGCCACCAGGTTGTCGGTCAGCGCTTCGGTAACCTGCAGGTTACGGCGATACGCCGCGGCCATGCTGTCGGCAAAACTGTAGTCGGCAAACGGCAGAATGACCACCGATTTGCCGATGCCTGGGGCGTTTGGCCCTGCCCCCTCCGGCACCTTGAGTGATTCAACAACGGTCTGGCCGCAGCCGGCCATGATCAACGCCAAAATTCCGAGGATCAGATATTTCAGCCTGTCCATAATAGTCTCCCTGCCAAATGATGGAATAATCTTCTTTGTCGATATTACCAATCCAATGATTAAATAATTCTCGGTCTCAAGAGAATGATCAACTCACGCTTCTGCTTGACTTTTTCTTCGTAACCGAACAGATAGCGCACAATCGGGATCTTGCCGACAACCGGGGCGAAATTACCTTCAGTGTCATCCACTTCGCTGATCAAACCGCCAATCACCAGCATTTCGTTGTCTCTGACCCGCACCGTAGTGCTCATTTCCCGGACATTGACAACCGGCAGTCCGACCTGCTGACCTTCAAGTCCGATATCTCGATACTCGATCGGCTCTTCAAGTTCCGAGGTGATCGGTACGAGATTCATGATGACTTCGTTATCGTTCAGGATATTGGCGGTCAGGGCCAGGCTGATGCCGGAGAGCACCCGCTCGGTTTCTACCGTATAGGTGAGAAGCGTCTGTACGCCACCGGTATCCCGGTCCACCTCGATGCTTGAGATATAGGTAACATTGCGTCCCACGGAGATCAGGGCCGGCTGGCCGTTCATCACGCTGATCTTGGGGTTCGAAAGGACCTGGGTATCGCCCTGAGTTTTGAGAGCATTGAGAAATACATTGAACGGCGCAGCATTGAGCGAAATTTTGGAGATAAACCGGGTCGGGTCGTAAATCGGGCCTTGATCGATACCGTCATTGAATGAATTGTTGACGGAAGAGACATACGGCCATACCTGTCCGCCACCGCCATCTCCTCTGCTCGGGTCCCCGAAGGTTATCAGCCCCTGAACGTTAAAGTCTTTCAGGACCGAATTCCAGTTAATGCCAATCGAAGAATTATCCACCAGATGAACTTCTATGATTTTTGCTTCGATCGAGATCTGCTTGTAAAGCTCGCTGGTGAGGCTGTTGAAATATTCCCCCAGCGCATCAAGAAGTGGTCGCGGAGCGACCACGGTAATGATGCCGATCGGCTTGTCGATAAAGTACTGGACCCCGCCGGAAGATACTCGCCGAGTTGCTTGCTGAATGGGTTCATCAGTTCCTGCAGCATCATCGGCAACGAGTGCTTCTGGCGTAACGGCAGTGG
Source organism: uncultured delta proteobacterium (assembly GCA_963707715.1). Lineage (GTDB taxonomy): Bacteria > Desulfobacterota > Desulfobulbia > Desulfobulbales > Desulfocapsaceae > JABDQA01. The sequence goes on along the minus strand of CAVPRJ010000009.1, from coordinate 257,485 downwards.
TGCTCCACAGATCAATGATCTTGTCCATGTTAGCCTGGATGCTTTCCCAGACGTCAAAGGTGTTATCCGGGCTTTTCAGCTCGATGGTGCCATCAACGTTGGTCGAGAGGTCTGAACTGCCTAAAACATTGCCACCTGTGCCGGTACGGTAATTCTGCCGGATAAACGGCATGGCAATTCTGAACTGTCTGGTCTCCTTGTATTTGACAATGATCGTATCGCCCTGCATCTCATGGAAGTAATCCACCTGTCTGAGCAGATTGTCGACCGCCTCGTAAAAATCATCAGTGGCATTGATGTCAACATCGACGAGCACGTTCTGGTCAACATCGCTGGCCCAGGAGACATTCATCTTTTTCAGCGCAGCGAGCCGCTTCAGAATATCCCAGAGTGGCTGCGGGCCTCGCGTCGACTTGATCGTCGCCCCGACTTTGAGTGCGGTTTCCTCGTTGCTGAGAATGGCTTCGGACTCTTCGTCGGAATCGACGATATAGGCGGGAGTCTGATACATTGTCGGCAGCGATACGGGCGGCTGCTCAATCGGGTTCGAAGCAGCCGCCTGCTCCGGCGGAACGATCGGCTCCTCAACAACCTGCTGTTGATTGGTGCACGATGTTGCAAGTACAAGGAGCAGCAGAATGGTCAAATAGTGCATGTGTCTCTTGGTCTTCATCTTTCAGAACCTCGTCGACATTGGTAGCTTTCTGGGTATGGTAACGTTTTGACCTGATCTCAATTAGAAATTCCCGGCCGTAACTCTATTTTCAATGTATTTTTTCAGATCGGGGCGCATCTGGAATCCTGACGCCAGCAATGAGCGATACTGCTGGGTTGCCAGATCGCGCTTACCCATGTTGTCGTAGATGCGAGCCTTGCTTACCATCGTGTGGAGCGTGTCTCCATAATAGCTGCTATAGGTGTCAAGCAGCTTCAGCGCCGCCTCCGGCCGATCGTTGTTTTCGCTGAAAGCGGCATAGCTGATCAGCGCCTCTTTCATGGGTGGATCGCCGCTGATACTCTGGGCAAAACACTCCAGGGCCTCTGCGGTGCGCTCCATATTGGCTGAGCTTATTGCACAGTAGAGGGCGGCTCTGGTGTCCGCCGGATCGACGGCGAGCGATTTCTTCGCATAATAGAATGCCTTGGCGTTGGCCTGCATACGACCAAGGTAGATATTGGCCAGTTTATCGGAGATCTTCACGTTATCGGGCCAGAGCGTATGGGCCTCTTCATACAGGGCCACGGCTGCTTCAAAATCACTTTGTTTTTCAAGTTCATGAGCCTTGATGAGCAGCTCTTTGGCCTGCATGATCTCAGCCGGCTGACTGGCCGATTCCTGGATAATCAGGGCTTCTTCCTTGACTACTTCGATATCGGCCTCGAACGATAAATTGTCTTCTGCCTGAGCTGGCCAGACGAATTGTTTGTTCTTCGGGTAAATAATCAGAGTGTTGTAGCGCTCTTCCTTCTGCAGACCGGTAAGATTCATGATGACATCCAGGGCAAATTCCCAGGGGACATCATTCAATGCCAGGGTCAGCGTGCCGTTGACCGCTTGATCGACAATAATGTTCATGCCGGAGATCTGCCTGAAAAGTCGAAATACATTGTGCAGGTCGATTTTGTAGAAGTCAACGCTGATACGTTCCCCTTTGTATCCCGAGAAGGAAAAATTGTCCTGCAGATCTTCCAGTTGGCCGCCCCCCGATTCCTTGGGCATCTGGATACCTGCGGCACCCAGCTGGGGCGATTCAAAAATCGATTCGTCCATGTCGCCTGGCTTTGCCGAATCAGCGGCTTTCATCGAATTGATGTTAATGCTGGTTGCACCAGGGGCGCCGGGCTGAGAAAGAATTTTGATATTGATATCGTTTTCGATGCGCTGCACATCATAGGTAGCATTTTCACCGATGGTGAATTCGAAGCGGGCCAGGGACGGATCCTGATCCTTCAGCATCGACAGTTGCAGGCTGGCGAGTTCGTTCTGCGGCAGGAGGTTTTCAGGGTTGAGGCTGGCATCCAGCTCGGTATCGGCAATATCGACGATCAACCGGTACGGGTCAAAACGCTCGGATACCGTGTAGGTCGGCGGCGTATTCCCGAGAATGTTCATCTCGAGGCTGTCCGTGCCGATATCGGTGGTGACGCTGGAGATCTGATACATGGTCTGCGTCTGACTTGCGGCAACGGATGGAAAACCCACCTGATAGGCGCAAATGATGGAGAAAATGGCCAATAATGTAGTCGTAAACCTGGTATACATTGTCTATTCTTCTCCCTCTTTCTTTAAAACCATAGCGATCTCGTTTTTAAGCGTCTTGCCGCTACGGGTTTGTGCAGTTTCTTCTATAATAACTCTGTCTTCAGCTATTTTGGTGATCACTCCCCGTCTTCCGATCTTCATGCCCTCTTCGATGATGTATCCTCTGCCGGTAAAATCCTGCACCATCGCATATGGGTTGTTGCCTGTCAGCATGAGTGCAACAAGCGTCAGCTGACCGGGTTCAAAGAGCTGCATGCCGGTGAGAACCTCGTTGTTTTCGACGATCTCATCGGGGGTGACCGGGTTCGACCGAGCCGGGCCGGAGACAAACGGGGCAAACGGGTCAGGTCTGTCTTCGGTTTGATATTCGAAGGTAGAAGCGCTTTCTTTGATTTCGATCGGCACTGTTTCTTCCGGCGCTGCAGCCTGGTCTTCCTGGGCATCTGCGGCAAACAGCGCCGGGGCCAGGATGAAGACCAGCAGGAGAAGCCCGGTACTGACCATGCGTCTTCTGAGATTGTGTCGGCTAAGTATCATTTTCATGAAATGCTCGTGGGAAGAGTGTCTAATTCCTCTTCTTTTTCTTCTTGTCATCTTCTTTTGGCAACGCTTTATTGGTAAATCGATAAGTTACCAACTGACCACTGGCGCTGACTATCCATTCGCCCAAATCTGATTTTTTGGGGGAGCCTGCCGATAAGTTGGTCACGCTGACGATACGATCCAATTTGCTTACCTGATCCAGAAATCCGCCTATGCTGTGATAGGGGCCACTGACACTGATGGCAACGGGTACCTCGTTATAGAAATCTCTTTGAACTTCTCCCTTCGGGGTAAATGAAACGAAGTCCAGACCGGCATTTGTGCCCAGGGCCGAGATATCGGTGAGCAGTTTGGGGATTTCAGCGCCCGTGGGAAGCATTTTGGCTGCCTCTTCAAATTCTTCTTCCACCTTGGCAACCTGGGCAAGCAGGATCGGCAGGCGCCGTTTTTTCTCCCGTAAATTCTGAATTTCCTTAACCAGTTTATCCCTGGTAATTTCAAGGCCTTTGATCTCTTCCATTTTGGGCTGAAAAAAGAGAAAGTAGAAAAGCGCGATGGGCAGGATCAATAAGGCAGCCGCAAGCAGAAATTTAAACTTGCGGTCGAGCGGAATATATTTCTGGTCAAGGAACCTGGCAAATTTTGTATTGCTCTTATTCATGGTCTGTTCGTTACCTGAATTATGTTACTGCTGCTTGGTTTGTTCGTCTGTTGCTGCTTCCTCGGCAGACTTGGGAGACGATACGCTTGCAGAAATCGAAAATGACTTCAGGTTGTTGCCGCTTACGTTTTTCAATGAGGTGTTGCTCAAGTCGACAGCGTTAAAGTATGCCGATCGAGCGGTCAGGTTTTCCATGAATTCAGCGATTGTTTTATTGTCCAGCGCATAACCGGAAAGCCCGAGGCTGCCGCCGTTCTGTTTGAATGAGGTGATCCACATTCGTTTGTTGTCGATAATCTTTGCGACCTCATCGAGTACATGAACGGTCAGCGAAGAGTCGGTTTTGAGTTGATTGATAATCTTAATCTTATTATTGAGATCCAGTCGTTTCTGCTCGAGAGCCGCAATTTCTTTTACGACAGCGTCAAAAGAGTTCTTTTCTTCCGTTTTAGCAACAATATCTTTATTGATTTCAGTTATCTTGGAGTTCAGCAGAACACCGGTTAGACCGAGGAGAACGAGAACGGCCAGAAAAACCACACCAAATGCCAGCAACTGGTTGCGCGCCTTGGTCCGTTTCTTCAGCTGTCGTATTGGAAGAAGATTTATTCTAAGCATAAATCACCAAAGTCCGTAATATTCCTATATTACCGTAGGCCTGATCGCGAGGCCTGAAGCGATGGCCATTTCCGGACCAATATTTTTTAGATATTCTGGATCAATCTTCCGTCTATTCGAGGTCATCTTGACAAACGGATTAAACTGCAAGACCTCGATGCCGGTCTCCTGGCTCAGGTAGTCGCACAGGCCGGCAACCTTGGAGCCTCCGCCGCTCAGGACCAGTTTGGCCAGCGGTGCCTCAGGGTAGTTGGAGCGATAAAGATCGATCGCCTTTTTGATCTCCAGAACCCACTGGGTGCAGACCGAGGAGAATATTTCTTCCAGCTCCTGCTGCTGCTCCCCGGCCGAGGCAGCGCCGAGTTTGATGGCCTCGGCCTCCTCGAAATCAAGATCCAGCTGACCCATGATCTGCTCGGTCAACTGCCGGCTGCCGACAACGATATCGCGGGCCACGACCGACATGCCACCGGAAATAATATTGATGTTCATTTTCGAGGCACCAATATCAATCAGAGCCACATTTTCGACCTTTGAAACGCTGTATTCGTAAGTGTTTTCCAGCGCGAAACCGTCCACATCGACAATGTTGACCTGCAGGCCGATGGAGTCGAGCATCTCGAGGTAATCGTCGACGATTTCTTTTTTTGCTGCCACCAGCATCACATCGGTGCGCTCGCGATCGGCGGTGTTGGTCTTGAGATTCTGAAAATCGAGATAGACATCCTGGATGTCAAAGGGGATGTATTGCTCCGCCTCGGACATGATATGCTCTTCCATATCCTTTTCGCTCATCACCGCCAGGTTGACCTTCTTGACGATGACCGAATAACCGGAGATCGAGATACCAACTTTCTTCTTTTTTATCTTCAGATTTTTAAACAGATTGGAAATAGCGGAGGCAACAACCTCCGGCTCATTGAGGGCCCCGTCGTCGACGGCTCCCTCGGGAAGGATGGCACTGCCCAGACTGACAATCGAGTAGGCTTTGTTTGTGCGTCTGAGCTGGCAAACCTTGACAGAGTGCGAGCCGATATCTACACCAACAACTAGTTCAGCTGAGGAAAACATAATTTTTGCATCAGTAGTTGTGAAACAGCAATTTCCGTTTTTTGTTAGGGATCAGCCAATAAACCTAAGACTTCCAATACTTAAATTACATTTAGGACATAAAAATAGATCTTTGTCAAGGAAAACGAGAAAAATAGTTAAAAATTTTTCCTATTTTTAACGGGTATTTATTGCCCCAAGTAAAAATTTTTATACTTGACTGTGGCGATAAAACCACCATAAAACTACAACATGTGGTGAGTTGCGAGGCGCCTCATCTGCATATGGTGTGTTATATTTCTAGACCGTTGTTAATTAAGGGAAAATAAATCAACCCCGGTCTAATCCGGTGATCTTTGTTGTAAATAGAAACGAATTGCAGTAGCTTTGCCCTGGCTATAATACTATACGGCGCGTTTTGCGTCAAAACAGAGGTATCGTGGTGGAATCAAGCGAGCAGAAAAAGAAGTCGACCTTCAGAGAGTATACCGAAGCCATCATCGTTGCAGTGCTGCTGGCTCTGTTTATCAGGACTTTCGTTATTCAGGCATTCAAGATACCCTCGGGTTCTATGCTCCCCACACTGCTGATCGGTGACCATCTGCTGGTCAATAAATTTATCTACGGTATCAGGGTGCCGTTCACCGGTAAGGTCCTGGTGCCGGTCAAAGAACCGAAATCTGGCGATATTATCGTCTTTAAATTTCCGAAGGATCGATCAATAGACTATATTAAAAGGGTCGTCGGCGTACCCGGTGATACGATCCAGGTGAAAAACAAGAAACTCTACCGTAATGGCGAACGGATTGATGACCCGCACGCCCATTTTACCTCGACCGTCGTCCTGCCCGCCGGGGTGAGCCCCAAGGACAATTTCGGCCCGATCACCGTACCTGAAGGAAAATATTTCGTTATGGGTGATAACCGGGACAACAGCTCGGACAGCCGCTTCTGGGGATTTGTCGACAAGCGCGACGTGCTGGGCAAGGCAATTATCATCTACTGGTCCTGGGATATAGACAAGCCGCTCATTTCGGCCGATCGAATCGCATCCATACGCTGGGACCGGCTGGCCGATATCATTCGCTGAGCTGGACGCTCACTGTTTCAAGTCGAGCATAACCGGCAGAGGCCGCACCACCTCGATCGAGTCGGGCGTCACGCGCGCCTGGTAAACCAGGATTTTCACCCCGCGCTGAACCACGTCCGAGAGGGTACGCGCATAGAGCGGGTCGATCGCCGCCGCCGGGGAAAAACGGTGGCCGTCGAGCCGCTGCACCAGAAAGAAAATAACACCCGCATGTCCTGCCGAGACGAGACGGGCCAGTTCAAGCAGGTGTTTGGTACCCCGGGAGGTGATTGCATCCGGAAACAGCGCGCAGCCGTCCTCCACCAGCGAGCAGTTCTTGACTTCGACATAGGTCTTTTTTCCGCCCTGCTCAAGCATTATATCGAGCCTGCTTCCCCCGGAGGTTTGTACTTCCCTCCTGAGGCGGTCGAATTTCTTGAGTTCCTCAATCCTGCCCTGTTCCAGGGCCTCGGTCACGACCGCGTTGGTGCGGGACGTATTGACCCCGATCCAGGTCGTCCCGTTATGGACCATCTCCAGGGTCTGCGGGTATTTGCGTTTCGGGTTGTCAGAAGTTGAATAGCAGATCGGACTGCCCGGTTCCGAGCAGGAGCGCATAGAACCGGAATTGGGACAGTGGATGGTCAATTCCTGACCGTTTTCGAGCCTGACATCCGCGAGAAACCGTTTATATCTTCTCAGCAGTGTCGCCGGCCTGAGCTTTACCGGAAAATGCATGATTTCTCGCTGGAATTTTGCCGGTGCAGATGCTATTAATGAAGTAGGCAGGACGGCTCGGTAATAACCGCCTGCAAGAGTATCTAACTATCTTTTATCAAATAAATTATCCGCAACCGTCAAGGCTTTGTGTGGCATACGACACGGCCAGCCCCAGCAGTCGTGGAGAACCTGCTCAGCGGGTGTGCTGCTGATACTAACCGTCTAGGAGAACCATTGCCATGAAATTAGGAATCAACGGCCTGGGTCGAATTGGAAAACTATCCTTGTGGAGCCACCTGTCCCGCAAACATTTCTCCGAGATCGTTGTGAATATCGGACGCGGGGTTGGTGGTAATCTCGCAGATCTGGCCGCCTCGATCGAACGGGATTCCACTTATGGCAGGCTTGGTTCTTATCTCTACGGGCACAGGGCAGGGCGTATCATTGAAGACCTCGATGAGCAGACCGGAGCGATGGTAATTGCCGGTACCCCGGTGAAAATTTTGCGCAGTGAGCGTAATCCCAGAGCGATCGGCTGGAGCGATAACGGGGTGAAACTGGTGGTTGATTCCACCGGCGTGTTCAATGATCCGACCACCGACCCGGACAGTCCCAAAGGCGCATTACGGGGGCACCTGGAGGCTGGCGCAGCCAAGGTCGTGCTGTCCGCCCCGTTCAAAATCAAATCAAAAGGCCTGGAGATGCCCGACGATGCAGTGACTACAGTAATGGGCATCAATGACGACGCGTATCTGCCCGATCAGCACAACCTCATTTCGGCCGCTTCCTGTACGACAACCTGCCTCTCCTACATGGTCAAGCCGCTGCTGGAGACGATCGGGGCCGACAACCTGCTCAGCGCATCGATGGTCACCGTGCATGCAGCCACCGGCAGTCAGCAGGTTCTGGACCGTCTGCCGGGCGCCGGCGCCGTCGATCTGAGGAAGAACCGCTCGATTCTGAACAATATCATTTTGACCACCACCGGCGCGGCCAAGGCGCTCGGGCTGGTCATTCCGGAAATGGAAAATATCGGTTTCATCGCTGAATCGGTGCGTATACCGACCTCGACGGGCTCGCTGATCGTGCTGGTTGTCAATATCCAGGATGAGCCCGGGAATCCGACCAAGCGCACCTTTATCAATTCCATCTATCGGGACTATGCGGCCTCCAATCCCTATCTGAAATACAGCGAGAATCAGAATGTGTCCTCCGATATCATCGGTGTGCCGGAGGCCGCCGCAATCATCGAGGGGACGGAAACCCACACCAGAACTGCATCGATCAGAGTCAATCTTGCCAGAACCGGGGCAGCGGAGCTCTCCGGGGAGGCAGATTCCATCCTCGAGGTGCCGGTCACCCAGGCCGTGATTTACGGTTGGTACGACAATGAGCTTGGCAGCTATACCAATATGCTCGGCGACCTGACGGTTAAAGTTGCGGAAACGATGGTCTGAGAGCCTGGTGCTCCGGGATATGAAACGAGCAGATGTTGAAGCAGTTGCTCTGCTCGAGCGCCGCGAACCTTCGGCCTGGCCGCAGTCGATGATACAGGCTGAGCTGAACCAGCAGCACGGCCACGCCCTGGTGGCCTGTCTCGATAAGCAGTTGACTGGCTGGTGCTGTGCCCGCTCTGTCGACGCAGAGGCCGAACTGCTCAAAATCGGGGTCGAAGTAGGGCACAGGCGTCTGGCTATAGGCACAGCACTCCTGACGGCGCTTGAAGGTCGGCTGCTGGAGTCCGGGGTAAGATGCATCTTTCTTGAAGTACGGTCGAAAAATGATGCGGCTCTGGCATTTTATCAGCGTCGCGGCTTTACACTTATGGACAGGCGCATTAACTATTTTAACCAGCCGCGGGACGACGGGCTGGTGCTGCGAAAAATTCTTTGTTGATTATGGTGCGGGCATACGCCTGAAAGCAGCAGATTCGAGGAGTTCAAAAGCCGAGAGAACCAGTAAATGAAAAACATCCGGGATATAGTGCTGAAGAATCGCAGGGTGCTGGTCAGGGTCGATTTCAATGTGCCGATGGACGACGCCGGCACCATCACTGACGATATCAGGATGCGCGGGGTTCTGCCGACCCTGGATTACATCCGGCAGCAGGGGGGCAGACTTATTGTCTGTTCCCATCGGGGCAGACCCGAGGGCCGCCGCGTTGAGGCGTTCAGCCTGGCTCCTCTGGTTGACCACCTCGGTTCGCTGTTGGGGTGTTCGGTGCAGATGGCCCCCGACTGCATTGGTGCGCCGGTTGAAGCGCTGGCTGATGCACTCGCCCCGGGCCAGGTGCTGATGCTTGAGAATCTGCGTTTCCACGAGCAGGAGACCGCCAATGATGGAGGGTTCTCGGAACAACTCGCCCGGCTTGCAGACGTCTATGTCAACGATGCCTTTGCCGTCTCTCATCGTGCCCATGCTTCGGTAGTCGGTGTTGCCGAGCGGATTGCAGAAAAAGCAGCGGGATTTCTGCTCCAGAAAGAGATGGACTACTTCCACCAGGCCATGGACAATCCGGTCAGGCCGCTGACGGCGATCGTCGGCGGCGCCAAAGTGTCATCCAAGCTTGGCGCCCTGGAAAATATGCTCGGCCGGGTCGACAAAATGCTGATCGGCGGGGCGATGGCCAACACCTTTCTGAAGAGCCAGGGGATTGATGTGGGTGCTTCTCTGGTGGAAGATGATCTTCTGGGGACGGCCAGAAAATTTATCGCCCAGGCCGAACAGCGCGGGGTCCTGATCTATCTGCCGGTTGACTTCGTGGTCGCTGAGTCGTTTTCCCAGGAAGTGCTTGCCACCTGTGTGACGTATAAAGAAATCCCCGGCGGCTGGCAGGCGCTCGATATCGGCCCGGCCACTTCCGTCTATTTCCAGGAGGCCCTGGCCGATGCCGGGACCATAGTATGGAACGGCCCGATGGGGGCCTTTGAGATCGATCATTTTGCCCGGGGAACCATGGCGCTGTGCCATGCGGTTGCCGCCAGCAATGCGCTGTCGATTATCGGCGGCGGCGATTCCAACGCCGCGATCAAAAAGGCGGGGGTATCTGACAACATCAGCTATATGTCCACCGGCGGCGGTGCCTTTCTGCAATTGATGGAAGGCCGTGATCTGCCCGGCGTGACTGTTTTAGCATGACGCGATTATCAATGTGGAGAGATCAATGCCGAGACGAAGCCTGATTGCCGGTAACTGGAAAATGCATACCACTGCCGGCGAGGCCAAACTCCTTGCTGCGCAGGTGGCCGCTGCCTGTGCTCAGGTCAGTGACCGCGATGTGCTGCTTGCTCCGCCGTTTACGGCGCTCAGCAGTGTTGCCGGCGCGCTGGCTGGTTCGGCCGTGATGGTGGCCGGCCAGAATGTCTGCTGGGAACCACACGGGGCTTTCACCGGCGAGATCTCGCCACTGATGCTCAAGGATGCCGGGGCAGCTGCGGCCATTGTCGGTCATTCCGAAAGGCGCCAGATTTTTCTGGAATCCGACGAGCTGATCAACCGTCGCCTAATCGGCGGGTTGAAATATGAATTGCTGATGATCTTCTGTATCGGTGAGACCCTCGAGCAGCGCGACGGCGGTAAAACCTTCAGTGTACTTGAGCAGCAGGTGCGGCAGGGACTCAGCGATGTGTCGGCGGCAGCAATGGGCCGGGTGGTCATCGCCTATGAACCGGTCTGGGCAATCGGAACCGGCAAGACGGCCACGACCTCGCAGGCCCAGGAGGCTCACGCGTTTATCCGTGGACTCATCGCAGAGCTCCACGAAAAAGAAGTTGCCGCCCATTTGAGAATATTGTATGGTGGCTCGGTCAAACCGACCAATATCGACGAGTTGATGGCCCAGCCCGATATCGATGGGGCGCTGGTCGGCGGAGCGGCCCTGGATGCGGCCTCGTTTGGACGCATAATACAATATCAGTAACAAATAAGAGTCAGAGCAATAACAAGATGGAAACCCTGCTGATCATCGTTCATATTATCGTGTGCCTGTTTCTGATCGGCATCGTTTTGCTCCAGCACGGAAAAGGGGCGGATATCGGCGCCACCTTCGGTGGCTCGAGCCAGTCGCTTTTCGGCACCGAAGGTCCGTTGCCGCTGTTGAACAAGGTAACGACCTTTTCTGCGGTGGTCTTTATGGTGACTTCGGTTGCCCTTGCCTATATATCCACCCAGAAAGGTTCAGGTTCGGTGATGAGTGAGTTGCTGGGGGAGCAGGCCCAGCAGGAAGCGACCACCACCGCTGAACCGCAACTGGTGGTTCCCGCCGAAGCGGAAAAGACCGCTGCGCCTCAGGCACAGGCAGTACCGGTCGACAAAGAAGCCCAGACGAAATAGCGCTGGGTAATCGAGCTTGGAATGGTTGCCGAAGTGGTGGAACTGGTAGACACGCTATCTTGAGGGGGTAGTGGCCCACGGTCGTGCGAGTTCGAATCTCGCCTTCGGCACCAGGTTTCTATCAAGGCTTGTAACTGTAGCAGGTTACAAGCCTTTTGTCTTTGTGGCCCGGGGCATACCAGCCCCGGCCTGCACGATGTGTCCCGGTGAACATCTTGGAAAACAGCGGCAAAGCGCTTACTGTATAAGCCTGAGTTGGTTGCTTGAAAGAAGGAGAAGAACAGAGGAACTGGTCCGGGATCCTGGAAAGAAAGAAGCCTGCCGCCATTGACGCTCCTGCCAATGAACAACAGGCTTTATACAACTGGTGCCGAAGAGAAGACTCGAACTTCCACGGGGAAACCCCCACTAGACCCTGAACCTAGCGCGTCTACCAATTCCGCCACTTCGGCATAAGTGTGGTGAATATGATTTCTGAACCTCGATTTGTCAAGAGTTTCTTGAAACCGATAATGAAAAAGAACCAGTCGCTGAAGCAGTCATGGAAATATTCCGGAGTCTTGAGCAAATAAACACTCCCTTTGCGAGGGCGTGCGTTACCATCGGTAACTTCGATGGGGTCCATCTCGGCCATCATCAGCTTTTTTCCGAGGTCGTCAAGAGGGCAAGAGCAGGAGGTGGCCGTGCCGTCGTAGTGACCTTCGACCCCCATCCGCTCAGAGTGCTGCGGCCCGATGGAATAAAACTGATCTCCACGGTCGAGCAGAAAATCGAGCAGATAGGTCGGGCCGGCATCGATATTCTGGTAATCATCCCCTTTGACCGCCCTTTTGCCACTACCTCCGCCGAGGAGTTCGTGCAGGATATCCTGCTTGAGCGGATCGGCATGGCCGAGTTGGTGGTCGGTTACGATTATGCTTTTGGCCGGGGCCGCAGCGGCGACACGCGGTTTTTGCAGGACCAGGGCCGGCAGAAGGGCTTCCCGGTTACCGTGGTGCCCGCCTATTATAAGGACGAGATGCTGGTGAGTTCAACCCAGATCAGAAATCTGGTGGCCGAGGGCCGGATGATGGATGCCGCGTCTCTGCTCGGCAGGCCATATCAGATCAGGGGTGTGGTCCAGGTCGGCAAGAAACGGGGCGGCAGCGAGATCGGCTACCCGACCGCGAATCTGCAGGTCAACGAAGAAGACCTGGTACCGCGCATCGGGGTCTACGCCGTCCAGGTAATCTGCGGCGGCACATGCTTCGGCGGCGTGTTGAACATCGGCTACAACCCGACCTTTGGAGAACAGAGGCTGGTCGCGGAAACCCATATTTTCGATTTCAACCGGGACATCTACGGTAAGCCGATCAGGCTGAATCTGCTCAAGTTCATTAGGGATGAAAAGAAATTTTCCGGTATTCGAGATCTGGCCGAACAGATTGCCAAAGACGTGCTCGAGGCCCAAAAAGTTCTTGCAGCGCGGGAGCAGGATCTGCAGATCTCCTGCGAAGCGGAATCCGGTGCCACAATGTAAGGCTATGATTTGCAAATGATTTGTTTTTTATGCTTGAAAGAGAGAGGCCGGTGTCTGTAATATACGCCGCAATTATACGGCTGATAGACGGCGTTTTCACGGCAGCCCCGGTGTTCGTCAGGCGGCGGCCCGCAAGCCCTGAACAGGCCGATATAGAGATGGCAATGGCGGGCCGAGTCCGTCATTGCCATCTTTTATATTCTCAAAAGAAATACCACTTAACCGAATATAATAGGAGCTGTGTGTCATGTCTGAGCAGTTGAAAGAAGATCTCGGAGCGGTCATAGAAGAGTTGGAAAAAAAGGTCGAGGAGTTGCCGGATAACCTGATGGCGCATCACCATCTTGGGCTGGTCTATATGAAGGCCGGCCGGGTCGACGCGGCGATTAAATCGTTGGAAACGGCAATCCGTCTGGACCCGCAGTCGGTTGAATCCATGATCAATCTAGGGGCCATTTATTTTGGCCAGAACCAACTTGATGAGGCTGAAAGGCTCAACAGACAGGCTCTTTCGGTCAATCCGAAAGCCGCGCAGGCTTACGCGAACCTCGGCTTGATCTGCCAGCAGAGAAACGAGCTTGATAGGGCGATCGAAAATTATGAAAAAGCCATCAGAATGGATGAGCAGCTGGCTACGGTATGGATCAATCTGACCTCGGTCCTGACCATGAAAGGCGAGGATGCCCGAGCCCTGGAGGCCGCCAGAAGAGGACTCGAGCTGGACAGTGAATCACCGCTGGCCCACAATAATCTGGCGGTGGCACTCTATTTCAGTGAGCAGTTCAGCGAGGCCAAGAAACACTTGGATAAGGCTATGGAACTTGGCTATTCAGTTGATCCCAATTTCATTGCCGGCCTCGAGGAAAAACTGGGTCAGTCATCATAGAGTCATCCTCCACAACAAGTTTTTATGAGTAGGCAACTGATAGCAAAACGCCCCTGGTGTCCGTTCTGCGGTCAGAAGGTGGCCCGGGCGGCGGACCTGCCCCACCGCAAGATGAGTGAATTCAGCGTCGGCAGCTGTTCCTGCGGTGCCGTCTACGCTTGTGATCCTACCGGTTACAACGTCGGGGCGGCGATGGTGGAGACCCTGTTCTATGCCTGCGGTGACAATGGTGATCTGGCCTGGGAATTGATGCCGGAAGATGACTATCTGACCGGCAGAATCGAAGACTACGACGAGGTAACCCATCAGGTAATCGAAACCAGAAGCCTGGATGGCCGGGCGGTACGAGGCGTACTCTACTTCATACGTTTACACAAGGAAGTTTTCGAAATATCCGATCGGCTGCAGCGGAAAAAACAGCAGCAGGTCGAAAGCATACAGTCAGGCAGTGGCTTTTCCCCGCCCCCGGTGGAGCCGGCCCCGCCGGAGCATCGGACGAGGCAGAAAGCCAACAAGAAGCTGGTCAAGCAACTCGTGGCGGCGGCCGATGAGGACGCGCTGGTGGCGCTCTGCCTCGATGACAGGAAAACCCTGCGCCTGATGCAAAGGCAGCTCTATGACCCGGTTGAAGAGAGTCGCTGGCGGACGGCCTGGCTGATGGGACGGGTCTGCGCCCGAGTCGCGACCCGGGATCCCGGGCAGGTGTCCGAGCTCCTGCATCGACTGTTCGAGGCCTGCTCAGATTCTGCTGCGACTCCGTGGGGCATGATTGAGACCATCGGCTCGGTGATCGGCGCCCGGCCGGACATTTTTGGTGCATTCACCCAATATCTGTTAAACTATGCCGGAGCGGACTCAACCAGGGTTCAAACCATCTGGGCCCTGGCCGAGGTGGCCGGAAAACGGCCTGATCTGGTGCGCAGCATGCCGTTTTATGCGCTTTTCCAGTTTCTTGAACACCCCCAGGCAGAGGTAAGGGGTCAAGTGGTGCGCCTGCTTGGCCGGATCAAGGCAAGCGAGGCAACGGTTCAGCTCATGGGGCTGCATGGCGACGAGGCAGAGCTGATCATCTGGGAGCAGGGGGAGCCGGTTCGGACGAGGGTTGCTGAGCAGGCCGCCCAGGCACTAACACTACTGAAGGATAATTAATTACCATGAGCACACCTATTCAAAGCATCGATTCCATCGGTCCTGCGGAACAAACGGCGGGGTCTGGATCGCCAAAGAGTCAGGCCCAGATCGATTACGAGGAAGGCCGAGGCTACGTGGAGCGGGGCGAGTCCGCTTTAGCTGCGTTAGCGCTGCACAACGCGCTGCGCGGTTTCGAAGAGGAAAACAATCGGGCAGGTATGGCTAACGCCTCCAATCAGCTTGGCCATGCCTGTCTGCTGCGCCAGGATTACGACAAAGCACTGGTTCACTACCGCAAGACCTACGAGCTCTGCGAGGAGTTGAACGATCCCGTCAGCCTCCTGACCGTGTCCAAGCAGCTGGCCGAAACCCATCGGGGACTCAAAGAATATCGCCAGGCACTCGATATCTGTCTTGACCTGCTGGACAGCTATCAAAAAAACAACGATCCGAAAAATTCCGTTGAGATTCTCGAGCGCATGGCGGAGGTATATATCGATGCAAACGAGCTGGAAAAGGCAGCAGACGCCTACAAAACAGCGGCTTCGATCCACGCCAATTTCGGGCATAAAAACCTTGCCGATGCATTGAAGAAGAAAGCTGCCAGTCTGCTCGGCGATGCCTCGGCGGCAATCGAGTAGGAAGATGTTCACCGGGATCATCCAGGGGCGAGGTCGAATCGTCAACAGCCGCTCGGTGCGCGGCGGTCTCGCCTTCGAGATCGAGGCAGGGTTCGATCTTGACCAGCCCGAGGAAGGTGAGTCGATTGCGGTAAGCGGCGCCTGTCTGACCGCGTATAATATAAACGGGCGCAGATTTTCAGCTGACGTCTCCCCGGAAAGTCTTTCAAGAACGACCCTGGGCGGCCTGCGGGTCGGCTCGATGGTCAATCTGGAGCGGGCCCTGCGGCTCTCCGATCGCCTCGGCGGCCATATCGTTTCGGGTCATGTGGACTGTGTCGGCCGGCTCACCGAAATTGGCCATCAAGGTGATTTTAGCCTGTTGAATTTTTCGGTGCCAACCCAGCAGGATCGCTATATCATTGAGAAGGGCTCAATCACGGTCGATGGTATCAGCCTTACCGTAAACATATGTAGAAAAGGGATGTTCTCCGTTTCGATAATTCCCCATACCATGCAGACAACCACGCTGGGAGACCTGAAAACCGGGGGCAGCGTCAATATCGAAGTGGATGTTATCGGCAAGTATGTGGAAAAGCTCCTGGCCGAAAAAGATGGTGCAGACAGTGGCCAATCCGTTATAAACAGGGGTTACCTGGCCGAGAAAGGCTTTTATTAGTTTTTATATATTCAGGATGAGTGTGTTATGGCGGTCAGCCCCATAGAAGAGGTAATTGAAGATATTAAAGCCGGCAAGATGGTTATCCTGGTGGATGACGAAGACCGAGAAAACGAGGGTGATCTGTGCATGGCAGCCGAGGCTGTCACCCCGGAGGCCATCAATTTCATGGCCACCCATGGCCGCGGCCTGATCTGTCTGACCCTGAGCAGCGATATCGTTGATCAGCTTAACCTGCCGATGATGGTCAGCGACAACCAGTCGCCGTTCGGCACCGGTTTCACGGTGAGTATCGAGGCCCGCACCGGTGTGGCGACCGGTATTTCGGCAGCCGACCGGGCCCGTACCATTAAGGCAGCTGTGGCCCCGGATGCTACGCCGTACGATATCATCAGTCCTGGGCATATCTTCCCGCTGCGGGCCAAGGACGGTGGTGTGCTGGTGCGAACAGGGCAGACCGAGGGCTCGGTCGATCTGGCCCGGCTGGCCGGTATGCGCACCGCGGGGGTGATCTGCGAAGTGATGAAGGATGACGGCACCATGGCCCGGCTGCAGGACCTGGAGCTATTCGCCCGTAAGCACGATCTGAAAATTGCCACCATTGCCGATCTGGTTGCTTATCGGCTGCGCCGCGATGTGCTGGTTCACCGGGCGGCAGAAGCGCGGGTGCCGACCGAACATGCCAATGAATTTACCGCCATCGTCTACACCAACGATGTCGACCAGATGGAGCACATAGCGCTCGTTAAAGGAGACATTGATCCGCATAAGCCGGTGCTGGTGCGTGTCCACTCGGAGTGTCTAACCGGCGATGTTTTTGGTTCTTCACGCTGCGATTGCGGCGGCCAACTGCATGCGGCAATGCGGATGATAGACCAGGAGGGCAGCGGCGTGGTGCTCTATATGCGCCAGGAAGGCCGCGGTATCGGTCTGGTCAATAAGATCAAGGCCTACAAACTGCAGGACGAGGAAGGCTTCGATACGGTGGAAGCCAATCTGAAGCTCGGTTTCAAGGCCGATCTGCGCGATTATGGAATCGGCGCCCAGATCCTCAGGGATCTCGGGGTGTCCAAAATGCGGATGCTGACCAACAACCCCAAGAAGATCGTCGGTCTGGAAGGCTATGGCATCGAGGTTGTCGACCGGGTGCCGATCGAGATGGAGGCGGGCGAGGAAAATAAGGGCTATCTGCTCTGCAAACGGGACCGGATGGGCCATCTGATCCAGGTTAAGTAAGTCAATTTCCAACAAGGGGAAAACAGAAATGGTAAACTATATTGAAGGCCACCTGGGTGGGGACGGGAAAAAATTCGGTATCGTTGTCTCGAGGTTTAACTCGTTCATCTCGGAAAAGTTGCTTGAAGGTGCTATTGATAGCCTGCTCCGTTCCGGCGTGGTTGAGTCCGACATCGACGTGGTCAGGGTTCCCGGGGCGTTTGAGATTCCTCTTCTCGCCCAGAAGTTTGCCGCATCGCAGAAATATGATGCGATCATCTGCCTCGGTGTGGTCATCCGCGGAGCGACTCCGCACTTTGATGTGGTGGTCAATGAAGTTTCCAAGGGAACCGCCCAGGTTGGCCTGGAATCCGGAGTACCTGTACTCTTTGGGGTGCTGACCACCGAGACCATCGAACAGGCCATCGAGCGGGCGGGCACCAAGGCCGGCAACAAGGGCGCCGAGGTAGCCGTGGCGGCCATCGAGATGGCAAACCTTGTGGAAGCACTCGATTAACGAATGAGCCTTTTGCAAAACTAAGATTTTCGTTCAAAATCAAGGCATGCGAGAAATTTTACCACAGGCATATAATTGATATTCCGAGGATAAAATTTTGAGCATAACACAGAGTTTGGGCGAAAAGATCGTTTTGCAAATGGCTCGAACATCAGAGAATATACCAGCAACAAGCCGCAGCCACCGCATTGCAGTGTGATGCGGCTTTTCTCGTGGAACCGTGGCAATTGGACAGGTTGATCAGCAGACGATAATGGGTACCAGGCGAAGTGCGCGGGAAGCCGCCCTGCAGTTTCTCTTTCAAGACGATTTTCTCGAACTCGGCAGGAACGCCGATATCGAACTCGAGCAGCGCTTTGCCCGGTTCAGCGCGCTCTACCAGGTCAACAGAAAGGCGCGGCCTTATGCCTTTGAGCTGCTGCGCGGCATTGCCGCTAAAATGGAGCAGATCGACTCGGAAATCCGCCGGCACGCATTGAACTGGCGCCTGGAACGAATCGCCGGAACCGATCGCAATCTGCTTCGCATTGGTATTTTCGAACTGCTTTTCCGCGATGACGTGCCGGCCCAGGTGGCAATCAACGAAGCGGTTGAAATCGCCAAGCGCTTCGGCACCGAAGAATCACCCGCTTTTATCAATGGCGTGCTCGATGCCGTTCAGCAGGCCCGCCAGCAGCGTGTTCACCAGGCGGATAGCCCACCTTCCGTTTGATGCCTGAAAAATCATTGCGCCTCTTTCTGCAGAGCTGTTTTCACCAGCTCCTTATTGGCCCAGCGATAAAGGCGCCAGCCCGGCGCTGATGCTCCACCGGTCTCTGGGCCGCTACGCCGCCGCCGCTTCCAGGCCACCTCAGACGCACGGGTCAGCCTGCTGCCTTCTTGCAATTTCCAGAGATTGCGGGTACATCTTGCCTGTATCGAATTCGCGGTTCATTATTTCTACGGGGTATGCAGAGGTATGGCTCAGTCTCAGAAGAGCGGCAGGCCGGGATTCAAACAGGAGTTTGCCGCGGTGTTTGGCCTGTTTATCGCAGCTTTTGTGCTGATCAGTCTGGTCTCGGCCCAGATTTCTGAGTCCGGCAACTGGTGCGGAGAAGTGGGCCGGCTCGTTTCCCAGGTTTTGTTCGGTTTCACCGGCTGGGGTGCCTATCTGCTGGTCGGCCTGCTGGCGCTTATCTCTTTTCTTTTTTTCAATCCGCGCATGTCTTTCGACCGGCTGCCCCAGGTAACCCTGGGGCTTACCGGCGCCATTATTTCCTGCTGTGCGCTGCTATCCTCGTTCAGCCTGCGAACGCCGGAGCTGATCGAAACCGGTGGTTTTCTCGGCCGGACCGTGTTCACGCTGATCCATTCGGTACTCGGTGGCAGCGGCACGATACTCGTTCTAATGCTGATCCTGTTGGTCTCTCTGATGCTCTCAATACAGTTTTCGCCGTATCAATTAATGAGGCTTCTCTGGCGGGCGACCAGGGCCACTATCAGCGGATTTTTCGGTTTGATTGCCAGATCTTTTAAGGCGCTGGCTGGCTGGTTCAAGAGCCGCCAACAGTCAAGAACGATAGCGCAAAAACAGCCAGGAACCAGAAAAAATGGCCCGGCTGTTGTCCAGCGGGAGGCGGAACCAGAACCGGCTCAAGCGCTTGTCCAGCCGGTGGTCAAGGAATTTCCGCAGCCTGCTCCGGCGACTGAAGATGACAAAGATTTTCGTGCCGCCCCGGTGGCCAAGGGCAATTGGAAGCTGCCGCCGCTCTCTCTCCTGACCAGAAAAAGTCAGGTAAAAGAAAAGATAGACAAGAATGTCTACCTGAAAATATCCAAGCAGCTTGAACAGAAGCTGAAGAATTTCGGGGTCTCAGGCAAGGTGGTCGGCATATCGCCCGGGCCGGTGGTTACCACCTATGAATATTCTCCGGCTCCAGGAGTCAAGATCAACAAGATCGTCGGCCTGGCCGACGACCTGGCGCTGGGGCTCAAGGCTCAGTCGGTGCGGGTGGTCGGTTCGGTTCCGGGCAAGTCGGCCTTGGGGATCGAAATCCCCAACGAGATCAGGCAGGTTGTCTATATCAGGGAACTGCTTGGGTCCGAACAGTTGAAGAATCACAAGGCGAAGCTCGGTATCGTTCTCGGGCTTGACGTGGTTGGCAATCCGAGTTTTGCCGATCTGGCCCGCATGCCGCATTTGCTCATCGCCGGAGCGACAGGCGCGGGTAAGAGTGTGGCGATCAACTCCATAATTGCCTCGATTCTGTTCAATGCGACGCCTGAGGAGGTGCGCTTTCTGATGATCGATCCCAAACGGATCGAGCTCTCTGGCTACGAGGGCATCCCGCACCTGCTGCACCCGGTCGTGGTCGAGCCCAAACTGGCCAGCCGGGCCCTGCTTTGGGCTGTGCGGGAGATGGAGCGCCGCTACCGAATGCTGGAAGAGGCGCGGGTGAAGAGCTTCGATTCATACAACGACAGCGCCGCAGAAAAGCTCCCCTACATCGTTGTGATCGTCGATGAATTGGCCGATCTGATGATGGTTGCTTCCAAGGATGTGGAAGGGGCGATCGCCCGGCTGGCCCAGATGGCTCGGGCTGCGGGCATCCATCTGATTCTCGCCACCCAGAGGCCTTCGGTGGATGTGCTCACCGGGCTGATCAAGGCGAATTTTCCCACCAGGATCGCCTTCAAGGTGTCCTCCAAGGTCGATTCCCGGACCATCATCGACGGCTCGGGGGCGGAGCATTTGCTCGGAATGGGAGATATGCTCTATATGCCTCCCGGTTCGGCGACTATCAAACGGGTACACGGGGCCTACATCTCCGAACAGGAAACTGCCGAACTGGTATCGTTTTTGAAAAAACAGGGTGCGGCGGTTTACGATGACTCTGTTCTCGAACAGATCGAAGAGGCAGGTTCGGGGGCTGGCGGCGGCCTCGAGGAGGACTGCGATGAAAAGTACGATGAGGCGGTAGCCTTTGTCTGTGAGGCTGGACAGGCTTCGATATCGATGGTCCAGCGCCGGTTCCGCATCGGCTACAACCGGGCGGCCAGGATCATCGAAATGATGGAAAAAGACGGTATCGTCGGGCCTGCCGACGGTGCCAAACCGCGTGAAGTTCTGGCACGCCAATCCTACGAGTAAAGAGGTTTTCGAGCGATTAATTTTCTTGACAATTTCCGGTCAACATTTTATAACGAAACTCTTGGAAAAATGAGTGAGCGTTCATTTTTTTTAGGCGCTCGTTCGCGGTTAATTATTGATAAGATTATATATGAATATTAAGCAGTTGCTTGTTCAACGTTAGTGAGGGGCAGCTGCCAGCAGTACTGGTTAGTAGTAGATTTTACTATGGTTTTAGTGGGTCCTGTCAGTTCAGGGCCACAACGGTTAATCTAACTGAGGAGGTAGTTTAATGCCAAGTTATGTAGATCCTGAAAAATGTGACGGCTGCAAAGGCGGTGACAAGACTGCATGCATGTACATTTGCCCCAACGATCTGATGGTTCTGAACGTTGAGACGATGAAGGCTTACAATCAAGAGCCGGATGCCTGCTGGGAATGTTACTCCTGCGTTAAGATTTGTCCGCAGGGATCGGTCTTTGTACGCGGTTACGATGACTTTGTGCCGATGGGCGGTCAGGTTCATCCGATGCGTTCTTCCGACTCCATTATGTGGACTGTCAAGTTCCGCAATGGCAACATGAAGCGCTTCAAGTTCCCGATCCGGACCACGGTTGAAGGTGCTGCCAATGCTTATGCGGGTGACAAAGGCGCAAACCTTGATGATGAGTGTCTGCTGCTTGAGGCAGATCTTCCGACCCCCTGATGAGCTGGATTGTATAAAATCTTAAAATCTTTATTCAAAAGGAGATTTGAATATGGCATTACCAAACAAACCAAAGGGTGAACTCTTAGCCGTCGTCGATCCTGAGATCGTCGAAATGGAAGTTGATGCGTTGATCATCGGTGGTGGTATGGCAGCATGCGGCGCCGCTTTTGAGATCAAGAAGTGGGCCCCGGAAGATCTGAAGATCCTGCTCGTTGACAAAGCTGCCCTCGAGCGCTCCGGTGCTGTTGCCCAGGGACTTTCCGCCATCAACACCTACGTTGGCGAAAACTCGATCAAAGATTACGTCAAGATGGTCCGTAACGACCTGATGGGCGTTATCCGTGAAGACCTGGTCTACGACTGCGGTCGCCACGTGGACGAGTCCGTCAAGCTTTTTGAAGAGTGGGGCCTGCCGGTCTGGAAGAGGAGCGAGGACGGTGAAAACCTCGACGGCGCCAAGCCAGCTCCGACCCTGCGCGAAGGCGGTACGCCGGTTCGCACCGGTAAATGGCAGATCATGATCAACGGCGAATCCTATAAGTGTATTGTGGCTGAGCCTGCCAAGACCGCCCTGGGCGACGACAATATCCTTGAGCGTGTGTTTATCGTCAAGTTGCTGCTCGACAAGAACAAGCCGAACCAGATCGCTGGTGCCGCCGGGTTCTCCGTGCGTGAAAACAAGGTATACGTGATCAAGTGTAAGACCGCCGTTATTGCCTGTGGCGGAGCGGTAAACATCTTCCGTCCGCGTTCCACCGGCGAAGGTAAAGGCCGCGCCTGGTATCCGGTATGGAATGCCGGTTCCACCTACACCCTGGCCGCTCAGGTTGGTGCTACGCTGACCATGATGGAAAACCGTTTCACCCCGTCCCGCTTCAAGGATGGTTACGGACCGGTTGGTGCCTGGTTCCTGTTGTTCAAGGCCAAGGTATCCAACGGCCTGGGCGAGTTCTACGCCGGTGGCGATGCTGCCCAGGAAGAACTCAATAAATTCATGCCCTACGGCGCTTCTCCGGTCACCCCGACCTGTCTGCGCAACCACCTGATGCTCAACGAGCTGAAAGCCGGTCGCGGCCCGATCTACATGGCCACCGACGTTGCTCTGAATGCCTTCATGGAAGAGCGTAAAGCGGCAGGTATGGACGAGAAAGCCCTGAAGAAGTTCTGGAAGCACCTGGAATCAGAGGCCTGGGAAGACTTCCTGGATATGTCCGTCGGTCAGGCTGGGCTGTGGGCCGGTTTGAACGTAGAGCCTGAGAAAATCGGTTCTGAAATCATGCCGACCGAGCCTTATATGCTCGGTTCGCACTCCGGTTGCTGCGGCATCTGGTGTTCGGGTCCGGAAGAGGACTGGGTACCCGATATAGCCAATGATTCCCGCGCTCATAAGTACAAGTGGGGATACAACCGTATGACCACGGTAGACGGACTGTTCACCGCCGGTGACGGTGTTGGTGCCTCCGGTCATAAGTTCTCCTCCGGTTCCCATGCCGAGGGTCGTATCGTCGCCAAGCAGATGGTTAAATACTGCCGCGACAATGCTGACTTCACTCCGGAACTGAAGGTGAGTGCCCAGGAAATCGCCGACGAGATTTATGCTCCGGTCAAGCGTTACCACGAGTTTGTCGGCGCCTCTACCGCTGCAGACGTCAACCCGAACTACTGCAAGCCTGCAGGTCTGATGATGCGTCTGATGAAGGCCACCGACGAGTATGGCGGTGGTGTGGCGACCTACTACATGACCTCCGGCAAGCTGCTGCAGATCTGTATGGATCTGCTCGAGCTGCTCCGCGAGGACTCAGAGAAGATGGCTGCCGGCGACCTGCACGAACTGCTGCGCTGCTGGGAGAACTACCATCGTATCTGGTGTGTTGAGTCTCATATCCGTCACATTCTGTTCCGTGAAGAATCCCGCTACCCGGGTTTCTATTATCGTTCCGACTTCCCGACCTGCGACGACGAAAACTGGAAGTGTTTCGTCAACTCCACCTTCAATCCTGAGTCCAAGGAATGGAAGTGTGAGAAGGTTGAGATGGTGAACATCATCGAGACTGAGCCGTGGCTGTAGTCATTGAATGACAGCTTGATCGTCATGAAGTAAAAAAAATCTCCAGGGGCCTCTGGCTCCTGGAGATTTTTTCTATGGTGGGAGCCACTTTTTTCATCGGGAAAGCCTCAAGTCTCTTGCGTTTTTCCCGATGAAAAAGATTATCAGCTAGAAAATGATTGTTGAACACTTGACGTCTCCTGGGTTGGCATCATGAACCCGGGGCCGCCAACAGGACAATTTAAGAGTAACCATGGAGGAAAGTATGACTGACGAGCAAGGCACCAATGGTGCAATTTTGGTCGTAGGCGGAGGAATAAGTGGGCTGACCGCAGCACTTGAAGCCGCCGAAGTCGGAAACGACGTGTTTCTTATCGACAAGAATCCCTATTTTGGTGGACGGGTCGCGCAGCTTAATGAGTATTTCCCGAAGATGTGTCCGCCAAGTTGCGGACTTGAGATCAATTTCAAGCGGATCAAGAACAATCGCAAAATTCGCACCTACACCATGGCGAGCGTCAGGTCGGTAAGCGGTGGACCGGGGAATTATGAGGTTAGCATCGATATAGCCCCGCGTTACGTCAACAGCAATTGCACCGCCTGCGGAGACTGCGGTACCGCCTGCCCGGATGAGATCGACAATCCGTTCAATTTCGGCATGGACAAATGCAAGGCGGCTTACCTGCCGCACGAAATGGCCTTTCCCCGCCGCTATGTGATCGACAAGGCGGCTCTGTCGGCTGAAGGCGCTGACGCGGTGAAGGGCTCGTGTAAATATGACGCGGTCGATCTGGATATGAAGACCGAAAGCATCAGCTTAAATGTTGCCTCGATCATCTGGGCCACCGGTTGGCAGCCCTACGACGCCGAGAAACTTGACAAGCTCAACTATGGCAAGTCCGGGGCGATCGTCACCAATATGATGATCGAGCGGATGGCCGCACCCAACGGACCGACCGGCGGCAAAATCGTCATCCCCGGCTCTGACAAGGAGCCTGAATCGATAGCCTTCGTTCAGTGTGCCGGCTCGCGCGACGAGAAGCACCTCGAGTACTGTTCCTATATCTGCTGCATGGCCACCTTCAAGCAGATGAATTACATCCGGGAACAATATCCCGAGGCCAAGATCTATGTCTTTTACATCGACCTGAGAACCCCTGGAAAATACGAAAAATTCCGGGAAAAGTTGATGGCGGACGAGAATGCCTCCTTCATCAAGGGTAAAGTTGCAGACATCGTCGTAGAGGGCGATGGCGTAACGGTCATTGCCGAAGATGCCGTTACCGGAGCCAAGGTACAACAGAAAGTCGACCTGGCGGTGCTGGCAACCGGTATGCAGCCGTCGCTTGCCGAAGGCGGTGCTGTAGGAGTAGCGCTGGACGAGAACGGCTTTGTTCTTTCCGATTACGACAAAGGAATGATCGGCGCCGGCTGTGCCAAAAAAGCCGCCGATGTTGTTACCACTACTCAATCATCCACTGCCGCTGCCTTGAAGGCAATTCAGGTTTCCAGGAGGTAATGAACAATGGATAAAAAATATTGCGCCTATTTGTGTTCCGGTTGCGGCATCGGCGAAGCGCTCGATATGGAAGCACTTGCCGAAGTGGTGACCGGTGAAATGTCCATGGAGTGCAAGACCGCCGCCTGCCTGTGCAGCTCCGATGGACGAGCTTTGATAGAAAAAGACATCGCTGACGGGGTTAATACCGTGGTTGTTGGTGCCTGCTCCCCGCGGGTGATGCAGAATGAATTCGATTTCGGTGAAGACAAGATCACCGTACGCGCCAATCTGCGAGAGCAGGTCGTCTGGTCTGAAGTAAAGCCCGCTGAAGGCGGGGAGCCGCACGCTGAAGCTGCCGCGTTTTTGATGGAAACAGCCAGCGACTACATGCGCATGGCCTGTACCCGGGCCAAAAAAACTGAACTTCCCGAGCCCTATCAGCTTGAAAACATGAGCCGAAAAATTCTGGTCATGGGCGGTGGTATTGCCGGGCTTACCGCAGCCAAGGAAGCCGCGGCGGCCGGCTATGAGGTGACCCTGGTCGAGAAGGGCGAAACCCTCGGTGGCCAGGCGGCCGACTGGAGGAAGTCTTTTCCGACCAAGGCGCCCTGGACCGAGCTCGAGGAAAATCCGGTTGAAGCATTGATTGCGGCGGTTCAAGCCGATGCCAAAATCACCGTCAAAACCGGCACTGAAGTAGCCCGTATCGCCGGCGGCCCCGGGGCGTTCAAGGTCTCGATGAAAGCCACAGGCACCAAGACCGAGTGGGACGCCCCGGCCAAAGTAACGACGGAAGAACGTGAGAAGATCGAGAAAGGGGAAATGGAAAACCCCAACGCCGGTCTGAAGGACTATATGGCCACCGACGTATCGGCCGACATGCATGGTGCCGTGGTTCTGGCCACCGGCTGGGTACCGGCCGACGTCTCGGAATACGAGCACCTCGGTTACGGCTCGCTGGCCAAGGTGGTGACCAACGTCGAGTTTGAAAAGATGGCCAAGGAAGGCAAGGTCCCCGCAAAGTGTCGCCTTCATCCAGAGTCCGGGCGGCAAAGAGCACGACAAGGATTTTCCGTACTGTAACTCGGTTACTTCCATGGTCGCCCTGAAGCAGGCCCAGTACGTCTGCGAGGACAATGAGGAAGGCAAGGCCTATATCCTCTACCAGCATATGCGCACTCCGGGCAGCATGGAACTTTTCTACAAGAGTGCCCAGCAGACCGACGGCATTTTCATGACCAAGGCCGCGGTAACCAAGGTCGAAGAGATCGGCGGCAAGTTGAAGGTCACCGCCGAGGATACCCTGCTCGGCGAAGATCTGGCCCTTGAGGTGGATATGGTCGTTCTGGCTGCCGGCATGGTACCGACAACCAAGGCTGAAAGTACCATCAACCTGGCCTATCGTCAGGGGCCGGCTTTTTCCGATCTCGATCTGTTCGACGGCTATGCCGATTCCCATTTTATCTGCTTTCCCTACGAAACCAGAAGAACCGGTGTTTACACCTGCGGCGGTGTGCGCAAGGCGGAGACCATCGACGAGACCATCGACGATGCAACCGGCGCAGCCCTGAAAGCCATCCAGTGTCTGGAGTCAACCGATCGCGGCGTGTCTGTTCATCCGCGTTCCGGAGATAAGACCTATCCCGAATTCTTCATGCAGCGCTGTACCCAGTGTAAACGCTGCACCGAGGAATGTCCGTTCGGCGCCCTTGACGATGATGAAAAAGGAACGCCGCTGCCCAATAACACCCGATGCCGCCGTTGCGGTACCTGTATGGGCTGCCTGTCCGGAACGTATCATCGGTTTCAAGGACTACAACATCGATCTGATCGGTTCCATGATCAAATCGGTTGAAGTTCCCGAGGATGACGACGACCGCTTGAGAATCTTGGTTTTCGTCTGTGAGAACGATGCCTATCCGGCGCTCGATATGGCAGGCATGAAGCGCAACGGCATCAACCACATGATCCGTTTTATTCCGGTTCGCTGCCTCGGTTCGGTCAATATGGCCTGGATACGCGATGCCCTGTCGGCCGGTATGGACGGAGCCATGCTGCTGGGCTGCACCTATGGTGACGACTACCAGTGCCACTTTGTCAAGGGCTCCGAAATTGCCAACAAGCGTATGGAAAATATTGGTGACACGCTTTCTACCCTCGGACTCGAGTCGGAACGATGTGCGGCAGAGCAGGTGGCCATTACGGATTATGATAAGATTCCGCAGATCATAAACGACTTTGTCGATGAAATCGTCGAGATGGGACCGAATCCGTTCAAGGGCTTCTAACCTGTGTTTTATCAAGTCGGATCTGCCTGCGGCAGGGCAGATCCGGCATGCGAATTGAATACGACCATCAGGTTGACTACTGATAAGATAACAGGAGGAAAAAGATGAACGTTCAACCTGATTTGAGTTTATAAAACATTTGAAAGGAGCCGGGCGGCGATACGCTGAAAAAATGTTACCAGTGTGCCACCTGTTCCGTTGCGATGTCCGCTTTCCTCGGATGAAAAACCCTTTCCCCGAAAGGAGATGATCTGGTCGCAGTGGGGCATGAAAGACAACCTGGTTGCCGATCCCGACGTCTTTCTCTGTCACCAGTGCGGTGACTGCTCCACCTATTGTCCGCGAGGCGCAAAGCCGGCTGATGTCCTTGGCGCTATCAGGGCCTATGCCTATACCATTTACGGCTGGCCTGCAGGTCTGGCCAAACTGGCCTGTTCAGCAAAAGATCTGCCGGTGCTGATCGGTATCCCGGCGGTGATTATCTTTGTTTTCTGGCTGATATCCGGGGCGATGCATATCCCGAGCAAGGAAGATTTTGCGGTCCATGGGTACCAGCATTTCTTCGGCCACTGGGGTTTCAAGTGGTATGCCAAGAACATTTTCTTTATCGTCATGATCATGGTGCCCTCGCTTGGTCTCGCCGTCTTCTCGCTTTATAAGGGGTTGACCAGGCTGTGGAAGGAAATGTCGGCCAGGACCGGCGTCGCTTCCGCGTATCGGCCGTCGGTACCGCAGTTTGTGACGAGTTCCTCTGGCCCTCGCTGGTTGAGATCGTCAAGCATAACCGTTTCAAGGAATGCGGCACAAACAGCGATCGGGTCCGTGGCCATCTGCCGCTGATGCTCGCCTTTATCGGCCTGTTCATCGTCACCTGCTGGTCCCTGCTGAAAAACGATATCATCGGCCTGTTCCTGCCGTCCTGGCATGGGCCGATGCTGCTTTTCGACCCCTTCAAGATCCTGGCCAACGTTTCCGCCATCGCCCTGCTCTTCGGTATTTTCGTACTCTGGAGCAATCGTACGAAATCAGAGACCGAGGAAGGTGGCAGCAAAACCTTCTACGACTGGTTCCTGATCTGGGAGATCATGGCCGTCGGCGTCACCGGTTTTGGTGCTGAAATCCTGCGGTGGCTGGGTATTCCGTCCCTGGGATACATCGTCTATTTCTGCCATCTCGTCTCAGTAATGATGCTGTTTCTCTACCTGCCGTATACCAAGCTTGCTCACCTGGCTTACCGCACCACCGCGATGTCCTTCGAGAAATATCGTGAGAGTGCCTTCGGCAAACCGGCAATTGAGTAATATCAGATTTCGGCTGGTCCGTTTGGCCGATCAAAAAAGGCCGTCCCGGACAGGGGGCGGCCTTTTTTTATTGCTCATCTGTTTGCCGAACTGCGTGCTGCAGCGAATCGTTTGCTGAGTTCTCATTTCTGCGTAAAAATTTCGACCTCGTCTAACCCTGCAGGCCTGTTTCAGGGACTTATTTCAGTAACTTTGAAAATAGTGGTTGACAAAAAAACATATTGCTTAAACATATCAGAGATGTATATTAGTTGGCTTTGTAAGCTGGCGTAGCTCAATTGGCAGAGCAGCTGATTTGTAATCAGCAGGTTGCGGGTTCAAGTCCCATCGCCAGCTCCACTGCGGACAAATACGAGAAAATACTTTACAAAGTATTGAGTAGAGTATAAAGAGTTAGGCACTTTTCAGCTTCTGTGGAGGGGTTCCCGAGCGGCCAAAGGGAACAGACTGTAAATCTGTCGGCGGAGCCTTCGGAGGTTCGAATCCTCCCCCCTCCACCATCTCTTCTTTCTGCAGGTTTACATAATTGGCGGGAATAGCTCAATTGGTAGAGCATCAGCCTTCCAAGCTGAGGGTTGCGAGTTCGAGTCTCGTTTCCCGCTCCAGGCTTTACGAATTGTGAGAACGCGCTCACGTAGCTCAGTTGGTAGAGCGCATCCTTGGTAAGGATGAGGTCACCGGTTCAATTCCGGTCGTGAGCTCCATGGAAAAGTAGAATGAAAACAAAAAATTCAATGGCCTGAGGAGACAGAAAAATGTCAAAGGAGAAATTTGAAAGGACAAAGCCGCATGTCAATGTAGGGACGATTGGCCACATTGATCATGGTAAGACGACATTGACGGCAGCGATCACCCGCGTATTGTCTTTAAAGGGTCAGGCCACCTTCATCGATTTTGGTGAGATAGACAAGGCGCCTGAAGAAAAAGAACGCGGCATCACGATCGCCACGGCCCATGTGGAATATGAGACGGTCAAGCGCCACTACGCCCACGTGGACTGCCCGGGCCATGCCGACTATATCAAGAACATGATCACCGGCGCGGCCCAGATGGACGGCGCGATCCTGGTGGTTGCCGCGACGGACGGCGCCATGCCGCAGACCAGGGAGCATATTCTGCTGGCGCGTCAGGTAGGTGTTCCGGCCATGGTCGTGTTTCTGAATAAATGCGATATGGTCGACGACGAAGAGCTGATCGAGCTGGTGGAGCTGGAACTTCGCGAGCTGCTGGACAAGTATGAGTTTCCCGGGGACGACATTCCGTTCGTGCAGGGTTCGGCGCTGCTGGCGCTGGAGAATCCCGAAGATGAAGCGAAGGCGAAGTGCATCTGGGAGCTGATGGAAGCGGTTGACAGCTATATTCCGGAGCCGAAGCGTGACGTGGATCAAGCCGTTTTTGATGCCGGTTGAGGATGTATTTTCCATATCGGGCCGGGGCACGGTGGCCACCGGTCGTGTTGAGCGCGGCGTGATCAAGGTAGGTGAAGAGGTGGAGATCGTCGGCATCCGCAAGACGCAGAAGACCACGGTGACCGGCGTGGAGATGTTCCGCAAGCTGCTGGATCAGGGTCAGGCCGGTGACAATATCGGCGCGCTGCTGCGCGGCGTGAAGCGGGACGAGATCGAGCGCGGTCAGGTCCTGGCGAAGCCGGGTTCAATCACCCCGCACACCAAGTTCAAGGCCGAGTGCTACATCCTGAGCAAGGATGAGGGTGGCCGTCATACGCCGTTTTTCAATGGTTATCGTCCGCAGTTTTATTTTCGCACGACGGACGTGACGGGAGTAGTGACGCTGGCCGAAGGAGTGGAGATGGTGATGCCGGGCGACAACGTGTCAGTAGAAGCGGAGCTGATCACGCCGATTGCGATGGACGTGGGCCTGCGCTTTGCGATCCGCGAAGGCGGGCGCACGGTTGGGGCTGGCGTTATCAGCGAAATTATGGCCTGAGGCCAAGAAAAAACACAGGCTTCATTACCCCGCTTCGACCAGGAGTGGGGTAATTGTTTCTGTAGCAGGAAGTAAAAAAAATGAGAGATATCATTACCCTTGCATGTGGTACCTGCAAGCGTCGCAACTATACGACGACGAAAAACAAAAAGAATACACCGGGTAAGCTGGAGTTTAAAAAATATTGTCCCTTTTGCCGGACGCATACCCCGCACAAAGAGACGAAATAGGCTGTCGGACAGGCCAGTAGCTCTAACTGGTAGAGCACCGGACTCCAAATCCGGGGGCTGGGGGTTCGAATCCCTCCTGGCCTGCCACTGACAGGAGCGCATTCCAACGATAACGGTGTAGAGATGGCAGGAAAAACAAATCAGAGCGGCAAGAACGTGACCGCGGAAAAGGCCCCGCCTTCTCCCTTTTCACCGACGCAGATCAAGAAATTTGTCGGCGAGGTACAGGCCGAATTTTCCAAGATCACCTGGCCGGACAAAAAGATTACGCTCGGACTGACCGGCATGGTTGTGCTGCTGACCATAGTTGTTGCTGCCTATCTCGGTACCGTCGATGTTATTCTGGGTAAAATAATCTCATTAATTTTGCGTTAATTTGCGCCAGGGGAATTTCACGAGTTGCGATAGCTTGATGAATCGTAGATGAATCCGACTTTTTCCTGACCTACAAGAAAACGGCACTTACATGGCTAGACAATGGTACATATTGCAGGTCCACTCAGGGTATGAGGAAAGGGTAAAGGCCACGCTTCAGGAACGCATCAGCAAAGAGGGCCTCGAGGACTATTTTGGAGAAATCCTCATTCCGACCGAGCAGGTTGTTGAGATGATCAAAGGGACCCGCAAAACCTCCTCGAGAAGATTCTTTCCCGGCTATATGCTGGTGAGTATGGAACTCAACGATACGACTTGGCATATCATCCATCAGAACATGCCCCGGGTGGTTGGTTTTGTCGGCGATGACCGCGATCCGGTGCCGCTATCAGATGAGGATGCCGGCAAGATCATCGGCAGAATTCAGGACGGTTCGGAGCGGCCGCGGCCCAAGGTCGTTTTTGATATTGGTGAGGTGGTCCGGGTGATCGATGGGCCGTTTGCCAATTTTCAGGGCGTTGTCGACGAGGTATTCCCGGAGAAGGGCCGGGTCCGGGTGATGGTCTCCATCTTCGGTCGGGAAACACCGGTTGAACTGGAATTTGTTCAGGTATCAAATACCTGATTTTATCAAATAGAAAAGGGTGCTCCGCATCTCTTTTCGGTGATTGAGTCACTATTGTTGGAGTAAGAACATGGCCAAGAAAGTAATGGCATACATCAAGCTGCAGATTCCGGCCGGCAAGGCCAATCCGTCTCCGCCCGTCGGACCGGCTCTTGGTCAGCACGGCGTGAACATCATGGAATTCTGCAAGGCGTTCAATGCCAAAACCCAGTCAATGGGCGATACCATTATCCCCGTTGTGATAACCGTCTATCAGGATCGCTCTTTCAGCTACATTACCAAGACGCCGCCTGCTTCGGTTCTGCTTTTCAAGGCGGCAAACATCCAGAAAGGTTCGGGCAACCCTAAAACCGAGCGCGTTGCTGAAATCAGCAGGGATAAGATCAGAGAGATTGCCGAGGTCAAAATGCCTGATCTCAATGCCTATGATATCGAAAGCGCGATGAAGATTATCGAGGGTTCGGCCAGAAGTGCCGGGCTCACGGTGGTGGACTGATTTAAAACCTTAATTTACTACGTACCTCTGGGCTTTGTTGTCCGATAATGATGTGGGGACGCGGTTCACGTGCAGTAGGAGGCTGACATGCCGAAACACGGAAAGAAATACAGAAACAAGATCGACGGCGTCGATCGGAGTGTGGTCAGGCCGATCGAAGAGGCGGTCAAACTGGTACTCGACTCATCCTATGCAGCATTTGATGAAACCGTCGATATCGCAGTAAAACTCGGGGTCGATCCCCGCCATGCCGATCAGATGGTGCGTTCCTCGGTGGTCCTGCCCCACGGCACCGGCAAAGTTACCCGGGTGCTGGTCTTCGCCAAGGGCCCCAAAGAAGCTGAAGCCACAGAGGCCGGCGCCGACTATGTCGGTTCGGACGATCTGGTCGAGAAGATCCAGGGTGGCTGGTTGGAGTTCGATAAAACCGTCGCGACCCCGGATATGATGGGTACCGTCGGCAAGATCGGCCGAATCCTCGGCCCCCGCAACCTGATGCCCAATGCCAAGCTTGGCACCGTAACCTTCGATGTCGCCAACGTGGTCAAAGAGATCAAGGGCGGCAAGGTCGACTTCCGGGTCGATAAGGCTGGCATCGTCCACGCGGGTATCGGCAAGGTCTCCTTTGGCGAGCAGAAGGTGTGTGAAAACGCACTAGCCTTTATCGAGCGGCTCATTCAGTTGAAGCCGTCGACCAGCAAAGGCATCTATCTGCGCTCGATCTCCGTATCATCAACCATGGGGCCAGGATACAAAGTGGATTCCCTTGATGTCCGGACCCGGATTAAATAGCTACAAGGTTTTCAGGCAAGAGGAATAATTAATCACCGCATCGAGCGGGAATTAATTTGTCGAAGACAGCAGGTACGCGAGTTTAATCGGCGCTGCCGACCTGCCGAGACTGACACACGATGGTAATTACAGGCATTAGCGACATTTCCATCATCTGGTAACTGCTGTTTCGTAAACAAGGTAATTTCACCAACGAGGAGGGTAATTTGAATCGTGAAAAAAAAGCGGCAATAGTCGCCGAATTGAACGACTCGTTCAATCGGGCAAAGTTTTCTGCCGTCGCAGACTATTGCGGTTTGACGGTTGCAGATCTCGAGAAAATCCGCCGCGATCTGCGGGGAGCGAGCTCTGAAATCCGTATTGCCAAGAATACTCTTCTGAGAAGAGCAGTTGCCGACACGTCCTGTGAAGCGCTCATTGACGATTTCACCGGGACCACAGCCATTGTCACGTCCTATGACGATCCGGTGGCTCCAGCCAAGGTTCTGGCTAAATGTGCTGAGGATTATAAGAAATTCCAGCTCAGGTCTGCTGTTCTCGAAGGAGAGAAAATCACCGTCGACAACCTGATCGCGCTGTCCAAGCTGCCTTCCAGAGAGGTATTGCTTGGCCAGTTGCTGTCGGTGATGAATGGCGTACCAACCGCATTTGTCCGGGTGCTCTCAGCAGTACCCCAGAACCTGCTGTATGGTCTGCAGGCAATCAAGGATCAGAAGGAACAGGCCTGAATATCGGGTCTTGAGCTAATTTATTCAAAAAAGACATAAACGAGGGAAACGAAATGGCTGTAACAAAAGACGATGTAATTGAATTTATCGCCAACATGAGCGTTCTTGAACTGTCCGAGTTGATCAAGGAACTTGAAGAGAAATTCGGCGTATCCGCTGCCGCCCCGGTTGCGATAGCAGCTGCCGGTCCTGCAGGTGATGCGGGCGGTGCTGCAGCGGCCGAAGAACAGACTGAATTCGATGTGATCCTGGCGGCTGCCGGCGATCAGAAGATCAAGGTCATCAAGGAGGTCCGCGCCATCACCAGCTTGGGTCTGAAAGAGGCCAAGGAACTGGTCGAAGGTGCTCCCCAGCCGGTCAAGGAAGGCGTCACCAAAGAAGAAGCCGAAGAGATCAAGGCTAAGATCGAAGGTGTGGGTGGATCGGTCGAGATTAAATAGTCCCCGTACATATGAAGTGGTTCCCCTGTCCGGACCACGACGAGTCAGACACGCTGCGCTTTCATGCGCGGCGTGTCTCGTTTCGGGCAGTTTTCTGTGGGGCAGGCAAAAAGTTATTTTAAATTAAATAGTTATAGGATTTATGCTGCCTGGTTCGAGTGGAGTGCTCGATTGACGGAGTCTATATTGATGCTTAATCAGTATTACCTTGCTTCGTCGGTGTACCACGGAAATCAGGGGTATGGACCAAATCTTCCATATCCGCTGCATGCAGCGGCAAATCCTGCTCCCCCGTGCATATGCATGAGCTGAACCGCGTATTGTCCAGTACACAATACCAGGTCTGCCGGAATGAATAGATAGGTTCTAGACAACCTCGAGGAAAATCATGGAAAGAATCAGAAAGCAATTTGCCAGTGCACAAAGCATCCTGGAGCCGCCACATCTGATTTCAATGCAGCGAAAGTCATACGAACACTTTCTGCAGATGAATATTGAACCCGATCAGCGCCAAGATATAGGGCTCCAGGCGATTCTTAAAGAAATTTTTCCGATCAATGATTTTAATGGCGTCTGCTCTCTGGAATTTGTTCGATATAAATTTGGCGAACCCAAGTATACGGTTCAGGAATGTCAACAGCGTGGAATGACCTACGAGATACCACTGAAGATCGTAGTCCGTTTGATCACCTTCGACGTGGATGAGGAGACCGGCGTTCAGTCGATCCGCGACATCAAGGAACAGGAGGTTTTCTTCGGCTCCCTGCCGCTGATGACCGCCGACGGCGTATATGTGATCAACGGTACCGAGCGGGTGATTGTCTCCCAGCTGCAGCGCTCACCGGGCCTGTTTTACACCCATGACCAGGGCAAGAGTCACGCCAGCAGCAAGCTGCTCTACTCGGCCCGGATCATTCCGGTACGCGGTTCCTGGATCGATCTCGAGTTCGATATCAAGGATATTCTGCATGTCCGCATCGACCGACGCAGAAAGTTCCCGGTCACTTCCCTGCTCAAGGCACTGGGCTACTCGGGCATTGAACTGCTGGAGGAATTCTACCCGATCAGCACCGTCAAAAAGGATGAAAAAAAGCTACAAGGTCAGCTACAGCGAGGAGACCGCTTTCGGCACCCGGCTCGAATTCGATCTTGTCAACCCCAAGGACGGAACGGTACTCAGCAAAAAGGGACGCAAAATCTCCCGGGCGCTATGCCGACGCATCGAAGAGGCGGGCATCGAATATCTGCGGATATCACCCGAGGCGCTGGTGGGCAAGGTGATTGCCAATGACATCCCCGACCCCAATGAAGAGCAGCCACTTGTCCTGCATAACACTGAAATTACCGAATCGCTTCTCGAGACGCTCGATGCAGCAGCCGTCAAAGAGTTCAGGGTGCTTGGCATTGACGGAGTGAAATTCTCGGATTCGTTTCAGAAAGACTCTGGCGGTTGACAAGGTCGGCTCGACCGAGGAAGCTCTGCTGGAAATTTACCGGCGGCTGCGACCCAGCAGCCCGCCGACCCTCGAAGTAGCCGAAGGTTTCTTTCAGAACCTGTTCTTCAACCCCGAGCCTACGACCTGTCCGAGGTCGGCCGTTACAAGATCAACGCCAAGCTCGGCGTCGACATCCCGATTGATCAGCGGACCCTGACCAAGAAAGATATTGTCGAGGCGGTCAAATACCTGGTCCGCCTCAAAGACAGCCAGAGACGGTGGACGACATCGATCACCTGGGCAACCGCCGGGTCCGGACCGTGGGTGAACTGGTGGAAAATCAGTACCGCATGGGGCTGGTCACGGATGGAAAGGGCCATCAAGGAACGCATGAGCCTGCAGGACGTGGAAACCCTGATGCCCCATGACCTGGTCAATCCCAAGCCGATCACGTCGGCCATCAAGGAGTTCTTCGGCACCAGCCAGCTCTCCCAGTTCATGGATCAGACCAACCCGCTGTCCGAAGTGACCCACAAGCGGCGGCTGTGCGCGCTTGGACCCGGGGGGTCTGTCTCGGGAGCGGGCCGGTTTCGAGGTGCGTGACGTTCATCCGACCCACTATGGCAGGATCTGTCCGGTTGAGACCCCTGAAGGACCGAACATCGGTCTGATCGTCTCTCTGGCGACCTATGCCCGGGTCAATCCGTACGGGTTTATCGAAACTCCCTACCGAAGGGTGAACAGAACGGAACGTCTACGACCAGGAGATTGAGATATCTGAGCGCGCTGCAGGAGCGGAACATATTATCGCCCCGGCAAAGCTGACGCTGGTCGACAAAAAGAACCGAATTGTACCGACAGTTTGATTGTCAGGCGAAGACGGTGAAGTGACCATACTCATGCGGACCAGGTCACCAGGATGGATATTGCCCCGAACCAGCTTGTGTCAGTGTGCCGCCTCTCTTATTCCGTTTCTGGAAAATGATGATGCCAACCGCGCGCTGATGGGTTCAAACATGCAGCGTCAGGCGGTTCCGCTGCTGCAGTACCGCCTCGCCGCTGGTCGGCACCGGGGTGGAAAAATATGTGGCCCGGGATTCCGGAGCCTGTCTTCTGGCCGGCGGTGACGGCGTGGTCGAAGAGGTCGACGCCAACCGCATCGTTGTCCGCTATGACGAACCGGGAATGGACGGTTTTGATACCGGTGTCGCCGTATACCGTCTGTCAGAAATACAAGAAATCGAATCAGAATACCTGTTTTAACCAGAAGCCGCTGGTTAAGCCCGGTGACCGTGTACAAAGGGCACCGTGCTGGCCGACGGACCGTCCTGCGAAAAGGGCGAACTGGCCCTCGGCAAGAATGTGACCGATCGCCTTCATGCCATGGCGCGGCTTCAACTTTGAGGATTCGATCCTGATCAACGAACGGCTGCTCAAGGAAGATACGTTCACCTCGCTGCATATCGAGATGTTCGAGACCATGGCCCGTGATACCAAACTGGGCAAGGAAGAGATTACCCGGGATATTCCCAATGTCAGCGAAGAAACCCTGCGCAACCTCGATGAGTCGGGTATCGTCCGCATCGGGGCAGAAGTAAAGGCCGGGGATACCCTGGTGGGCAAGGTGACGCCGAAAGGTGAGACCATGCTCTCTCCCGAGGAAAAACTGCTGCGGGCGATATTCGGCGAGAAGGCCGAGGACGTCAAGGATTCTTCGCTGCGGGTCCCCCCCGGGATCGAGGGCGTGGTCATTGATGCCAAGGTCTTTTCCCGCAAAGGTGTCGACAAGGACGAGCGCTCACTGATGATCGAGGACCTGGAAATCGAGCGGCTCAATCAGGACAAGATTGATGAACTGGCCAGCCTGAAGCGGGGCGTCTGCCGCGAAGTCGGCAAACTGCTCCACAACAAGACCGTCAAAGAAGACGTCTCTTCCAAAAGCGGCAAGGTCCTGGTCAAGCTGGGCAAGAAGTTCGATATGGAGCTTGCAGAGGAAGTCGGGTTCAGCGCTGCGAAGCTCGAATTCTCCGAGCGGGTAAAATATCTGGACAAGATCGAAGATATATACGGCCGTTACGAAAAGCAGGCCGGTCTGATCAGCGAACGCTACGATGGTATTATCGACCGCCTGAGAAAGGGCGACGATCTGCCCCCCGGCGTGGTCAAGATGGTCAAGGTCTATGTGGCCACCAAGCGCAAGCTCTCGGTCGGTGACAAGATGGCCGGACGTCACGGCAACAAGGGTGTGGTTTCCCGCCTCCTGCCGGAGGAGGATATGCCCTATTTTGCGGACGGCACCACCGTCGATATCGTGCTGAATCCGCTGGGTGTGCCGTCACGTATGAACGTCGGCCAGGTGCTTGAGACGCATCTGGGCTATGCCGCCAAGAAGCTCGGCGATCAGCTCGGTGAAATGGCCAACAGACAGGCGGTAGCGGAGATCAAGGCCAAGCTCAAGAAAGTCTATTCGCCAGAGGAGTTTGCCAGCATAACCAAGGATATCAGCGATGAAGGACTGATTGAATGGGCCCGCGAGCATCAGCGTGGTCTGCATATGTCGACGCCGGTGTTTGACGGGGCCGAGGAAGCTGATATCAGAGCGCTGCTGGACGAGGCTGGCGTCGATGAAGTCGGGCAGATGCAGCTCTACGACGGTCTGAGTGGCGAGCCATTTGCCAACAAGGTGACCGTAGGCGCGATGTATATGCTGAAGCTGCACCATCTGGTGGACAACAAGATTCATGCCCGCTCGACCGGGCCCTACTCGCTTGTCACCCAGCAGCCGCTGGGCGGTAAGGCTCAATTCGGCGGGCAGCGGCTTGGCGAGATGGAGGTATGGGCCATGGAGGCATACGGTGCCGCCTACACCCTGAAGGAATTCCTGACTGCCAAGTCGGACGATGTGGAGGGGCGTACGAAGATGTACGAGCGTATCGTCAAGGGAGACAACTTCCTGGCGACCGGCCTGCCGGAATCGTTCCATGTCCTGGTCAAGGAACTGCAGGGACTGTGTCTGAATATGGAGCTCATTGAGGAATAGCAGCCGTTGGCTGCCATTTTTCAGCAACCAAACCGGCTCTTCGATACCCGCGATCACTTTGGTCCGGGTAATAAAAATGTGAAGCAGAGGTGAACTCGTGGAAGAGTTATTCAATTTTTTTCAAAAACCGAAAGCTCCTACCAAATTTAAAGCGGTAAAAATATCTCTTGCCTCGCCCGAGAAGATTCTCGACTGGTCACACGGGGAAGTCAAGAAACCGGAAACCATCAATTACCGGACTTTCAAGCCGGAACGCGACGGTCTGTTCTGTGCCAAAATATTCGGGCCGGTCAAGGATTTCGAGTGTAACTGCGGTAAATACAAGCGCATGAAGCACCGCGGTGTAGTCTGCGAAAAATGTGGCGTCGAGGTCATCCAGTCCAAGGTCCGCCGGGAACGGCTCGGCCATATCAAGCTGGCCGCGCCGGTGGCCCATATCTGGTTTTTAAAGAGCCTGCCCTCCAAGATCGGAGCAGTGCTCGATATGACCCTGAAACAGCTCGAGCGGATTCTGTATTTCGAGCAATATGCGGTGGTCGAATCGGAAACCGAAGACATCCCGCCCGGCACTCTGCTCACCGAAGAAAAATATCGTGCGGCCCGGGATGAATATCCGGGCCAGTTCAAGGTCGGTATCGGTGCCGAGGCGATCCGTGAGCTGCTCGCCTCCCAGAATCTTGAAGAGCTGTCCCGGGAGCTGCGGGCCGAAATGGGCACGACCGGCTCCCAGACCAAGCGCCTGAAACTCGGCAAACGGCTGCAGGTCATCGAGGCCTTTATCGACTCCGGCAACGCACCGGAGTGGATGATCCTTGAAGTTATTCCGGTATTGCCTCCCGATCTCAGACCGCTGGTGCCGCTGGAAGGCGGGCGCTTCGCCACATCTGACCTGAACGATCTGTACCGGCGGGTGATCAACCGCAACAACCGGCTCAAAAGGCTGCTCGAACTCGATGCCCCCGATATTATCATCCGCAACGAGAAGCGCATGCTCCAGGAGGCTGTCGATGTGCTGTTCGACAACGGTCGTCGGGGCCGGGTGATCACCGGGGCCAACAAGCGTCCGCTTAAATCCCTGGCCGATATGCTCAAGGGCAAGCAGGGCCGCTTCCGGCAGAACCTGCTCGGCAAGCGGGTCGATTACTCGGGCCGTTCGGTCATCGTGGTCGGTCCCAACCTGCGGCTGCACCAGTGCGGTCTACCCAAGAAGATGGCGCTCGAGCTGTTTAAGCCTTTTATCTATAACAAGTTGGAGCGGCGCGGTTATGTAACGACCATCAAGAGCGCTCGGAAAATGGTGGAAAAAGGGGTCAAAGAGGTCTGGGACGTGCTCGACGAGGTAGTCACCGAATACCCGGTAATCCTCAACCGCGCCCCAACCCTGCATCGGCTTGGTATGCAGGCCTTTGAGGCAGTGCTGATCGAAGGCAAGGCGATTCAGCTCCACCCGCTGGTCTGTGCGGCCTTCAACGCCGACTTCGACGGCGATCAGATGGCGGTCCACGTGCCGCTCTCGGTCGAAGCCCAGGTCGAGGCCCGGGTGCTGATGATGTCCACCAACAACATTCTCTCGCCGGCCAACGGCGAGCCGATCATCATTCCGTCCCAGGATATTGTGCTCGGGCTTTATTATATGACTCGGGAGCGCATCAACGTGAAGGGCGAGGGCAAGCTCTTTGCCGATGTGGCGGAAGCGCGCATCGCTTACGACCACGGCGAGGTCGATCTGCAGGCTAAAATCAGGGTCCGGATGGACGGCAAGATCGTCGACACCACGATGGGCCGGGTTATTATCGGGGAACTGCTGCCCGAAAACCTGCCCTTTGAGGTGGTCAACCAGGTGCTTTCCAAGAAAGCGCTGGCCAAGCTTATCGACCACACCTACCGCTATGCCGGCACCAAGGATACGGTCATCTTGACCGACCGCCTCAAGGATATCGGATATGAATATGCGACCCGGGCCGGTATTTCCATCTGCATCAACGATATGAAAATCCCGCTGGCCAAGGAAGACATGGTCGAGAAGGCAGAGACCGACGTCTTAGATGTCGAAAAACAATACTCCGACGGTCTGATAACCTCCGGCGAGAAATACAATAAGATCGTCGATATCTGGTCCAAGGCCACCGAGGGCGTGGCCAACGAAATGATGGGGGAGATCAAGGTCGAATATGTGCGCGACCGGGACAACAAGCTGGTCGAATCACCGAGCTTCAACTCCATTTTCATCATGGCTGACTCCGGCGCCAGGGGGTCGCGAGACCAGATCAGGCAGTTGGCCGGTATGCGCGGGCTGATGGCCAAGCCTTCCGGCGAGATTATCGAGACGCCGATCAAGGCGAACTTCAGAGAGGGCCTCGGCGTTCTCGAATATTTCATCTCGACCCACGGTGCCCGTAAAGGTCTCGCCGATACGGCGCTGAAAACCGCGAACTCCGGATACTTGACCAGAAGATTGGTGGATGTAGCCCAGGAGTCAACTATCGTCGAGGTCAACTGCCAGACGCTGGACGGCATCGTTGCCGAACCGCTGATGGATGGTGGTGAGATCATCGTGCCGATCGGCGAGCGTATTCTCGGCCGGGTGGCGCTGGAAGATGTCAGGGATCGGCGCTCGGAGGATATTATCGTTGCTTCCGGCGAGGAGATTACTGAATCGGTTGTCGAAAAGATCGATGCAGCAGGCATTGATCAGGTAAACATCCGGTCGGTGCTTACCTGCCGCTCGCGCCGTGGGGTCTGCGCCAAATGTTATGGCCGTGATCTGGGCCGCGGGCATATGGTCAATATCGGCGAAGCCATCGGTGTGATCGCCGCCCAGTCAATCGGGGAGCCGGGTACCCAGCTTACCATGCGGACCTTCCATATCGGCGGTACCGCCAGCAGAGCCGTGGAACAGGCGGAGCTCATAACCCGCCTGGGTGGTGTTATAGCCTTTAAAAACCTGCATGCCGTTGAAAACGACGAGGGTCTGAAAATCGTCATGAACCGGAATGCCGAGGTCGTTATTTTCGATAAACAGGATTTACTGGGCTTGCCTTCAGATGATTCATTCAAGGGGATAAAAATTGCCAAAGAGATCATACTCAAAGAGGTTCTCAGAGATGATAAACGGGTAGAAGAGCCAGTCCTCAGGAAAGTAATCAGAAACGGCGAAAAGGTAGAAGAGCCTGTTGAAGGGATCGTATTTCGCGACAAAAAGGGTAACAAGCTTAAAGCGAAAATTGAGTCCAACGACGATCTCGTTTTATTTGGGGCGGATAACAAGGAAATTGTACGCCTAAAAGACCGTGACAAGTTTCCTCAGCGTGAGCGCTTCAAGGTGAACTACGGTGCCCAGATTCTTTTTGAAGAGTGGGCCTCTACCGAGCCGGGTGAAATTCTTGCCGAGTGGGATCCATATACCATTCCGATCGTTGCGGAAGTTGCAGGAATCATTAAATACGGAGATGTTATAGAAGGGTCCACGATGCAGGAGAAACTTGACCCGGTAACGGGCAAGTCTTCGAAGGTGATTGTCCACTCAACCAGTGGGCAGTCCGGACAGACTAATCCACGGATCTCAGTAAAGAGCGAACGCGGGAAAACCTTAAAACTGCCGGACTCAGAGATATACGCGCGCTATAGTTTACCGGTAAACTCGATCATCACCGTTGAAGACGGTGCGTCGATCCAGCCGGGCACCATTGTCGGAAAGATTCCGCGCGAGACTTCCAAAACCAAGGATATCACCGGTGGTCTGCCCCGGGTGGCCGAACTCTTCGAAGTGCGCAAGCCCAAGGAGCCGGCAGTCATCTCGGAGATCGACGGACGAGTCAGCTTCGGCAAGGAACTCAAGGGCAAGCGCCGGGTTATCGTTACGCCTGAATACGGCGAGTCCCAGGAGTACCTGGTACCGAAGTCGAAGCATATCATCGTCCATGAGGGCGACTATGTGCAGGCCGGTGAACGGCTCATGGAAGGCACCATCGTGCCCAACGATATCCTGCGGGTCCTGGGCGTCAAAGAACTGGCCAAGTTTCTGGTCAATGAGATCCAGGAGGTCTACCGGCTCCAGGGTGTGAAGATCAACGACAAGCACATCGAGGTCATCGTCCGCCAGATGCTGCGCCGGGTCATGATCACCGATG
Source organism: uncultured delta proteobacterium (assembly GCA_963707715.1). Taxonomy (GTDB): domain Bacteria; phylum Desulfobacterota; class Desulfobulbia; order Desulfobulbales; family Desulfocapsaceae; genus JABDQA01. The sequence goes on along the minus strand of CAVPRJ010000009.1, from coordinate 214,468 downwards.
CGGGTGATTCTAAGTTCATGATCGGCGAGCAGGTCGAGTGGTGGGTCTTTGAAAATGAGCGTGACCGCCTGATGGAAACGCGCAGGGACTTTATAGCCGGAGGCGGCGATATCAGCGAGGCTCCCAAACCGCCCGCCGCCGAACCGCTCCTGCTCGGCGTCACCAAGGCCTCTCTATCCACCGAGAGCTTTATCTCCGCGGCCTCCTTCCAGGAGACCACCAAGGTGCTGACCAATGCGGCAATGGCTGGAAAGCTGGATGAACTCAAGGGACTCAAGGAAAATGTGATCATGGGACGGCTGATTTCAGCCGGTACCGGCATCAGTGACGAGTTGGTGAAATAAAGACTAAGGAAACGTTTTTGGGCTTGACTCTCAAAAGAGTGTGAGGTAAATATTGTCTTTTGTGCCGCAGCACATTGGAGCTTATTTCGCTGCCGTGCAATAACCGAGAAAACTGAACAGGAGCGCTACAGGCAATGCCAACAATCAATCAACTGGTACGGCAGGGCAGGAAGAAAATGGTTAAGAAAACCAATACGCCTGCACTGAAGGGGTCCCCGCAGAAACGGGGCGTCTGTGTCAGGGTTTATACCACCACGCCCAAGAAGCCGAACTCTGCGCTGCGCAAGGTCGCCAGGGTACGGTTGACCAACGGTATTGAGGTAACTTCATATATCCCGGGAATCGGGCATAACCTGCAGGAACACTCGGTGGTGCTGATCAGGGGCGGCAGGGTGAAAGATCTTCCCGGTGTCCGCTACCACATCGTTCGTGGCACGCTCGACACGCTTGGTGTATCGGATCGCCGGCAGGGGCGTTCGAAATATGGTGCGAAGAAGCCCTCCTGATAAGGGCTGGAGAATTATATTATGTCCCGTAGAAAAAGTGCAGAAAAACGAGTTATCGAGCCGGATCCGCGTTACAGCAACGTGCTCGTCTCCAAGTTTACCAACGGCCTGATGCAGCGCGGCAAGAAGAGCGTGGCCCGGCGGATTTTCTACGACGCCATGGATATCATCGATACCAAGGTAGCCGATGAAGAGCCGATGATCGTTTTTGAACAGGCCATGGAAAATGTCCGGCCCCGTGTCGAGGTCAAGTCGCGGCGTGTCGGCGGCGCCACCTATCAGGTGCCGATGGAGGTTCGTCAGACCAGAAGAAACGCGCTGGCAATTCGCTGGATTATCGGATTCGCCCAGTCCCGCTCGGGAAAAACGATGTCGGAGAAACTGGCGGCTGAATTGCTCGATGCTTACAATGAACGGGGTGCCGCTGTGAAGAAAAAAGACGACACCCACCGTATGGCGGAAGCCAACAAGGCCTTTGCCCATTACCGCTGGTAATACGACAAACGGCCTGGCAGGGGCTGGAGCTGAAATCGGCATAAGAGAAGATATGAGGTTTGTTGATGTCAGCTGCCAGCGAGTTATCGGCCATACGGAATATCGGCATCATGGCCCACATCGATGCCGGCAAGACTACCACGACTGAACGGATACTCTACTACACCGGCCGGTCGTACAAGATGGGAGAGGTTCATGACGGCACTGCCGTGATGGACTGGATGGAGCAGGAACAGGAGCGGGGCATCACGATCACCTCCGCGGCAACGACCTGCATCTGGAAGCAGCACAAGATAAATATTATCGACACCCCGGGGCACGTCGATTTCACCATTGAGGTGGAACGCTGCCTGCGGGTACTGGATGGCGTCATCGCTGTCTTCTGTGCGGTTGGCGGGGTAGAGCCCCAGTCCGAAACCGTCTGGAGGCAGGCCGACAGGTACGCCATCCCCCGGTTGGCCTTCATCAATAAGATGGATCGAGTGGGGGCCAACTTCGATCGATGTCTGAGGATGATGGTCGAACGGCTTGGGGCGAATCCACTGCCCCTGCAATTGCCGGTCGGTAAAGAAGCGGACTTCGAAGGGGTCATTGACCTTATTGAAGAGAAAATGCTCAGCTTCAGCGAGCAGTCTCTTGGACAGGAAGTGGTGGAGTCACCCATTCCTGATCGATATAAAGAAACATTCACGGCCGCACGAATGGCAATCCTCGAGAAATTGGCCGATTTCGATGAGGGTGTCATGGAAAAATATCTTGACGATAAACCGGTTTCGGTTGACGAGATTAACCGTGCACTGCGAAAGGCTACTTTGGCGCTTCAAGTAGTGCCGGTACTGTGCGGCAGCGCTTTTAAAAACAAGGGCATTCAGCCCCTGTTGGACAGCGTGGTCAGATATCTTCCTTCACCGGCGGATATCGACTTCGTTGAAGGGCTCGACCGTCAGGGCGAGCCGGTGCAGCGCAAAACCGGTCCCCAGGAGAAATTCTGCGGTCTGGTTTTTAAGCTGATGAGCGATACATTCGTCGAGAACCTCGCTTTTGCCAGGGTGTACTCGGGAGTGCTCAGCGTCGGCGGCAAGGTCTTTAACCCTGTTAAAAAGAAGAAGGAGAAAGTTTCCAAGCTTCTTAAACTGCACGCCAACAAGCGTGAAGAGGTCAGGGAGATCAGGGCCGGCGATATCGGAGCCGTTGTTGGATTGAAGTTCACCACCACCGGCGATACGCTCTGTGAAAACGGCGATTTTGTGGTTCTTGAATCGATGGATTTTCCGGACCCGGTCATCGGGGTGGCCATCGAGCCCAGGAGCAAGGCAGATGAAAAGAGGCTGATCGAGACGCTCGACAAGATCGCTCTGGAAGACCCCTCCTTTACGGTCAACACCGACGCGGATACGGGTCAGAAGATTATCTCGGGGATGGGCGAGCTTCACCTGGAGATAATCGTAGACAGGCTGCTCAATGAATTCAAGGTTTCCGCCAATGTCGGGAAACCTCAGGTGGCCTACAAAGAGACGATTACGGTCGGGGTTACTGAAGAAGGACGTTTCGAGCAGACGAGCGGGGCCAGGCAGTACGGGCATGTCGTGCTGCGGATTGAGCCGCTCGAGCGCGGCGCCGGATTTGTTTTCAGCAATGAAGTCGATGAGGCGACCATCCCATCGACCTTTCTTGCTGCGATAGAGCGAGGTGTCAAAGACACCCTCGACTCGGGGCCGCTCATCGGTTACCCGCTCACCGATGTCAAGGTGCGCTTGACAGGCGGTTCGTACGATGAGGAAGATTCCACCGAGATGGCTTTCGGGGTGGCGGCGGCGATGGCCCTGCGCAAGGCCGGCATGGCGGCCAAACCGGTACTGCTTGAACCGGTGATGGATCTCGAGGTGGTAACGCCCGAAGAGTATGTGGGGGAAGCCATTGCGGATCTGAACTCCAAACGGGGCCGGGTAACCGGGATCGAGGCGGAAAAAGACGTGCAGATCGTTCGGGCCCACGTACCGCTGGCAGAGATGTTCGGGTATTCGACCTCGTTGAGGTCGGCCACCCAGGGAAGGGCCCATTTCACTATGCAGTTTTTGGAATTTGATGTGGTGCCGGAAGCAAAAGCACAGAAGATAATAAAGAAAATAAGAGGGATCTAAATCCAATAATAGTAGAGGAAAGAAGATGTCAAAGGAGAAATTCGAGCGGACGAAGCCGCATGTGAATGTAGGGACGATAGGCCACATCGATCATGGCAAGACGACATTGACGGCAGCGATCACCCGCGTATTGTCTTTAAAGGGTCAGGCCACCTTCATCGATTTTGGTGAGATAGACAAGGCGCCTGAAGAAAAAGAACGCGGCATCACGATCGCCACGGCCCATGTGGAATATGAGACGGTCAAACGCCACTACGCCCACGTGGACTGCCCGGGCCATGCCGACTATATCAAGAACATGATCACCGGCGCGGCCCAGATGGACGGCGCGATCCTGGTGGTTGCCGCGACGGACGGCGCCATGCCGCAGACCAGGGAGCATATTCTGCTGGCGCGTCAGGTAGGCGTTCCCGCCATGGTCGTGTTTTTGAATAAATGCGATATGGTCGACGACGAAGAGTTGATCGAGCTGGTGGAGCTGGAACTTCGCGAGCTGCTGGACAAGTATGAGTTTCCCGGGGACGACATTCCGTTCGTGCAGGGTTCGGCGCTGCTGGCGCTGGAGAATCCCGAAGATGAAGCGAAGGCCAAGTGCATCTGGGAACTGCTGGAAGCGGTTGACAGCTATATCCCGGAGCCGAAGCGTGACGTGGATCAGCCGTTTTTGATGCCGGTGGAGGATGTATTTTCCATATCGGGCCGGGGCACGGTGGCCACCGGTCGTGTTGAGCGGGGCGTGATCAAGGTAGGTGAAGAGGTGGAGATCGTCGGCATCCGCAAGACGCAGAAGACCACGGTGACCGGGGTGGAGATGTTCCGCAAGCTGCTGGATCAGGGTCAGGCCGGTGACAATATCGGCGCGCTGCTGCGCGGCGTGAAGCGGGACGAGATCGAGCGCGGTCAGGTCCTGGCGAAGCCGGGTTCAATCACCCCGCACACCAAGTTCAAGGCCGAGTGCTACATCCTGAGCAAGGATGAGGGCGGCCGTCATACGCCGTTTTTCAATGGTTATCGTCCGCAGTTTTATTTTCGCACGACGGACGTGACGGGGGTAGTGACGCTGGCCGAAGGAGTGGAGATGGTGATGCCGGGCGACAACGTGTCGGTAGAAGCGGAGCTGATCACGCCGATTGCGATGGACGTGGGCCTGCGCTTTGCGATCCGCGAAGGCGGGCGCACGGTTGGGGCTGGCGTTATCAGCGAAATTATGGCCTGAGGATAAGAGATGATACCAACAGAGAAGATTCGTATACGCCTCAAGGCATACGACCACAAATTGCTGGACCAGTCCACCCATGAGATTGTTGACACCGCCCGTCGGACCGGCTCGTCGGTTGCAGGCCCGATCCCGCTGCCGACCTCGGTGAAGAAGTTTTGCATCCTTCGCTCGCCACATGTGGACAAAAAGTCGAGGGAGCAATTCGAAATGAGGACCCACCGGCGGCTGCTCGATATTCTCGAGCCGACCCAGCAGACCATCGACCTGCTGATGAAGCTGGAGCTTTCAGCCGGTGTCGATGTCGAAATCAAGCTGCCGTAACAGCGCAGTAAAGAGCTAAATAGAAGCATCGGGTACGATCATGCCAAAGACATTAGGTATATTGGGTAAAAAAGTCGGGATGACCCGCGTCTACGACGATCTGGGATTTGCTATTCCGGTCACCGTCGTAGAGGCCGGCCCCTGTACGGTCCTGCAGGTGAAGACCGTCGAAGGGGAAGGCTATAACGCCATTCAGCTTGGTTTTGAGGCCAAGAAACAGAGCCGGGTCAACAAGCCTCAGGCCGGTCATTTCAAGAAGGCGGGAGCCGAGGGGTTTTATCATGTCCGCGAATTCCGCGTGGAAAACCCGGAAGCCTTTGAGGTCGGACAGCAACTGCCCCTCGACACTGTTTTCAAAGTCGGGGACATGGTCGATGTTCACGGGAAAAGTAAGGGCCGCGGTTTTCAGGGAGTCATGCGGCGGCACGGCTTCAAGGGTGGCGGTGCGGCGCACGGTTCCGGCTTCCATCGGGCGCCGGGGTCGATCGGCAGCAGCGCCTGGCCGAGCAGGGTTATAAAGGGCAAGAAAATGCCGGGACGGATGGGCAATGATACGGTCTTGAAGAAAAATATCATCGTTGTCGATGTCAGGCCCGAGGAAAATGTCGTACTCTTAAGGGGTTCCGTTCCCGGGGCCAAGAACGGCCTGCTGAAGATCTACTCCAAGTAGATTTCAGGGACAGTGGGTTCAAGGAGAAGCAAATGTCAACGGTAGAAGTCAGAAATACAAAAAACGAGAAGGTCGGCGAGATCGAGCTCAACGATCAGATCTTCAATCGTGAGGTCAAACCATACCTGCTGCACGATGTGGTCCGCCAGCAGCGGGCTGCCAAGCGGGCCGGAACTGCCTCCACCAAGACCCGAAAGGAGGTGCGCGGTTCCGGCACTAAACCCTGGCGGCAGAAAGGCACCGGCCGCGCCCGCGCGGGCAGCAGGCAATCACCGGTCTGGCGGGGCGGTGGTGTCGTTTTTGGCCCGAAGCCGCGCGACTATAGTTTCAAGCTTAATCGCAAAGTGAGGCAACAGGCAGTGGCGATGGCCATGTCTGCCCGTTTTCAGGAGGGCAACCTGGTCGTGCTCGACGGCTTTACGATGGAGACCATCAAGACCAGGGATTTTGTCAGTATCATGAATCTGCTCGAGTTGAACAACGCCCTGATCGTGGTCGATTCGGACAACGACACTCTGAGCAAATCGTCTCGCAATGTGCCGGGATATAAAGTGATGAAGCCGGAGGGGCTGAATGTGTATGATATTCTTCTGCACGAAAAGCTCGTGCTCCTGCAGCCGGCCATCGAAAACCTGGAGGAGAGGTTTACGGCATGAAAGATATGCACACGATTCTGAAAGGACCCTGCCTTACTGAAAAGGCGAGCCTGCAGCAGGAGATGAACAACAAGGTTGTCTTCAAGGTCCATCCCGCTGCAAATAAAATTGAAATCAAACAAGCCGTCGAAAAGATGTTCAACGTCAAGGTTGGCAATGTCCGCACAACTTCCATGCGCGGCAAACAGAAGAGAGTTGGGCGTTATGTAGGGCGCACCCAGGACTGGAAGAAGGCATATGTCACGCTGTCCGAAGGTGAGATCAGCTTCGTAGACGAGCTCTAGCAGGGGCGGATTACAAACGCAGAAGACCCGCAGAAACAAAAACGTTGTCCAACGCAACGGATGGAGCGATTGGGAAATCATGGCCATAAAGACTTACAAACCAACATCACCCGGTAAAAGGCACCACGTGTCAACCAGAAACCCGGACTTGTCGAATAGCGGACCCGAACGGAGTCTGCTGACCAGTCTGTCCAAGAGCGGGGGCCGCAACAATTACGGCCGTATCACCTCTCGGCATCGTGGTGGGGGACACAAACGGAAATACCGGATTATCGATTTCAAGAGAAATAAAACCGATATTGCGGCCAAGGTCGTCTCCATCGAGTATGACCCGAACCGCTCGGCAAACATCGCCCTGCTCAGTTATCTCGACGGCGACAAGAAATATATTCTGGCTCCGGACGGCATTGCCGTCGGCGACCAGGTCGTTGCCGGGGACAATGTGGATATCCAGCCGGGCAACTGCTTGCCGATGACCAACATTCCACTGGGTACCATCATCCACAATATCGAGATGAAGATCGGCAAGGGCGGCCAGCTCGTGCGCAGCGCCGGAGCCTCGGCCCAGTTGATGGCCAAGGAAGGTGCGCATGTCCTGGTGCGGCTGCCTTCAGGCGAGGTTCGCAAGTTTCATCATCTGTGCCGGGCCTGTATCGGTCAGGTCGGAAACCGCGAACATGAGAGCTGCAAGCTGGGCAAGGCCGGCCGCACGCGCTGGCTCGGCAAACGCCCCAGCGTGCGCGGCGTGGCCATGAACCCGGTGGATCATCCGATGGGTGGTGGTGAAGGCAAGAGCTCGGGTGGCCGTCATCCAGTTACTCCGTGGGGCAAGCCGACCAAAGGCTACAAGACGAGAAGAAACAAAGCGTCTGACAAGATGATTGTCAAACGAAGATCATAACAAGGAGTAGACGATGTCTCGTTCAGTTAAGAAAGGACCGTTTGTTGACGATCATCTGATGAAAAAGGTCGAGAGTTCCATCGAATCGGGTTCGCGCAAAGTGATCAAGACCTGGTCGCGTCGATCAGATGTGACCCCTGAGATGGTCGGCCTTACCTTTGCAGTGCATAACGGCAGAAAATTCGTGCCGGTGTTTGTCACCGAGAATATGGTTGGCCACAAGCTTGGCGAGTTCTCGCCCACCAGGACGTTTTACGGTCACGCCTCGGACAGGAAGAAAGGCTAAAAACCTGATTTTACGCTGTATTTTTAGGTACTAGGAGCAGATACGATGGAAGCACGAGCCGTTGGAAAATATATCCGCATATCGCCACAGAAGGTCAGGCTGGTTGCCGATGTGGTCAGGGGAATGAGTGCCGACCAGGCGATTACCACCCTGAAGTTCATGCCCAAAAAGGGGGCCGGGATTCTACGCCAGGTGATAGAGTCAGCGGTTGCCAATGCAACCCAGGACGATCAGATCGATGTGGACAACCTGTTCATCAAGAAGGTCACGGTGGACGGCGGACCCTCGCTGAAGCGGATCCGGCCGCGGGCCATGGGCAGAGCGACACGGATTATCAAGCGTACCAGCCACATTACCGTGGTTCTGGACGAAGCGTAGACACACGCGAAACAGATACTAGCTACTTAGGTGGAGGATTATTTTGGGCCAGAAGGTTAATCCAATAGGACTCAGACTGAATATCACCCGTACCTGGGATTCAATCTGGTATGCCGATAAAGACTATTCTTCACCTTCTCATCGAAGATCAGAAGATACGCAAATATCTCAAGAAACGTCTTTATCACGCCGGTCTGTCGAAGACTAAAATCGAGCGCACCGGGGAGAAGATCAAGGTCAAGCTCTTCACCGCCCGCCCCGGCATCGTGATCGGCAAGAAAGGCGTCGAGATCGAGATGCTCAAAAAGGATCTGGAGAGCCTGGTCGATCGTCCTGTATCCCTGGACATCCAGGAAGTGCGGCGCCCCGAGGCCGATGCCCAGCTGGTGGCTGAAAGCATCGCCTCCCAGCTCGAGCGTCGGGTGGCGTTCCGCCGGGCCATGAAAAAGGCGGTTAACTCGGCCCTGAGGTTCGGTGTGCAGGGTATCAAGATCTCCTGTTCCGGCCGCCTTGGCGGTGCTGAGATGTCGAGGAGCGAATGGGTGCGTGAAGGGCGGGTGCCGCTGCATACGCTGCGTGCGGATGTCGACTATGCCCTGGCCGAAGCCAACACGACGTATGGAATCATCGGTGTGAAGGTGTGGATCTTTCAATGGCGAAGTTCTGGATGCAATGGATGGTGAGAACTGATCCGGCAGCCTGCCTGATTGTGGTTCAGACAATTTTCGGAGTAAGACATGCTAAGTCCCAGAAAGGTAAAACATAGAAAGGTATTCACGGGCAAATTGCGCGGCACCGCCCAGCGTGGTTCATCCATCGCCTTTGGCGATTATGCCCTGAAAGCGGTCGGCCGGGGTAAGATGACCGCCCAGCAGATCGAAGCTGCCCGGGTGGCGATCAACAGAAAGATAAAACGTGGCGGAAAGGTCTGGATCAGAGTCTTTCCCGGCCAAGCCGGTGACCAAGAAGCCGGCCGAGACCAGGATGGGTAAAGGTAAGGGAAGCCCGGAGTTCTGGGTTGCCCCGATCAAGCCGGGCAAGATGCTCTATGAACTGGCCGGAGTTGATGAGGAACTGGCGGTGCGGGCCCTGACGCTGGCCGGCAACAAACTGCCTTTTGCCACCAAGGTCATCTCCAAGAGGAACACGTTATGAAAGTCCGAGGAATTAAGAAAATTAAGCGACGCAGATCTTGCCAAGAAGGAACGTGAACTCCGTGAAGAGCTTGGCAGTCTGAACTTCCAGCATAAGCTGCGGCCGCTGGAAGATACCTCGCGCCTGAGAAAAATTAAAAAAGATATCGCGCGGCTCAGGACTGTAGCCAACGAGAAGGTGGCCGGCTGAGAGGGGTCTGTTCAACAGTGCGCCGCACAATTGCATTACAACATTATGAAAACACATTATGAGCGAACATACTAAATCAAGGAAAGACCAGGACTGGTTCGGTTGTCAGCAACAGAATGGAGCAGACGGTAGTCGTCCGCGTCGAACGCACGTTTCGCCATAAATTCTATGGCAAATATGTCAAAACGAGCGTCAAGTATCTTGCCGATGACCCGAATAATAGCTGCAATATCGGAGACGTCGTCCTTATTGAAGAATGCCGGCCGTTAAGCAAGAGGAAGCGGTGGCGGGTCAAGTCGATACTTGAGCAGGCGGTCTGATACCCGCGCCTGCGCATTGAATCACAGGCAACTGCTTAGGCGGATTAAGAGTCAGGTGAGATTATGATACAGACAGAAACAATACTAAATGTTGCCGACAACTCCGGAGCGCGTAAAGTGCTCTGCATCAGGGTTCTCGGCGGCACCCGGAAGAGATATGCCGGCATCGGCGATGTCATTATCGTGGCGGTAAAGGAAGCGATCCCTCATGCCAAGGTCAAGAAGGGGGATGTCATGACGGCCGTTATCGTCCGGACCAAAAAGGAAATGAAGCGGATGGACGATACCTGGGTCAAGTTTGACGAGAATGCCGCGGTGATGCTTTCCGCTGCAGGCGAGCCGATCGGTACCCGAATTTTTGGACCGGTGGCGCGCGAGTTGAGGAACCAGGGGTTCATGAAAATTATCTCGCTGGCTCCTGAAGTACTGTAGAGGAAATTACCAAAGATGGGAACAATAGGTAAAACCATGAGAAAAGGTAGAACATACCTGAAAGCGGACGATCAGGTCGAAGTAATCGCCGGTAAGGACAAGGGGCGGGTAGGCAAGGTCTTGAAGGTGTTTCCTGTCGAGAGCAAGGCGACTGTAGAACGCATCAATATGATTAAGCGGCATACCAAGCCGCGGGATGCCAGCCAGCAGGGGCAGATCGTTGAACGTGAGGCGCCGATTCATGTTTCCAACCTTCAGCTCATCTGCCCGGAATGCACGCAGACCGGTCGGGTCGGCAGGAAGGTTCTCGAGGATGGCACGAAGGTTCGTTTCTGCAAGAAATGCGGCGAGTCTATCGAACGTAAATAACAGGTCACCAGAGGGTGACGTCAGGAGTTATATATGGGTGCGCTTAAGGATTTTTACAATAACGATTGCGTTCCGGCTCTGAAAGAAGAGTTCGGCTACACAAACATCATGCAGGTTCCCAAGCTGGAAAAGATTGTGCTTAACATGGGTCTTGGTGAGGCGGTTCAGAACCCGAAGATCATCGAAGGTGCGGCGCAGGAACTCACCTTGATCGCCGGGCAGAAGGCGGTGGTTACCAACGCCAAGAAATCGATCGCCGGCTTCAAACTCAGAGAAGGTATGCCGATCGGCTGCCGGGTGACGTTGCGCGGTGACCGGATGTATGATTTTTTCTCTAAACTGGTCAATGTCGCCCTTCCCCGGGTGCGTGACTTCAGGGGCGTTTCGCCGAAAGGTTTCGACGGACGGGGCAACTATTCGCTGGGCGTCAAAGAGCAGATCATCTTCCCGGAAATAGACTATGACAAGATCGATAAGGTCAAGGGACTGAACATCTCCATCGTCACCTCCGCGCCGACCAATGCCGAAGGGCTGTCGCTGCTGAGTCTGATGGGAATGCCGTTTCGCAAATAATTGGTGCACAATGCAAATTCATATCGACATATTTGGAGGCTGGTTTGGCTAAAAAATCAATAATTGCACGGGCGCAGCGCGAACCCAAGTTCAACGTTCGCAAGTATAACCGTTGCCCCCTCTGTGGGCGCTCACGGGCCTACATCAGGAAGTTCGGCGTCTGCCGGATATGTTTCAGAACCCTGGCCTCAAAAGGTGAGATAACCGGTGTAACCAAGTCCAGCTGGTAACATCGCCAGGGTCTTGCACTATCAAAACGGGTGAAATAGAGAAGGAGTGTTCGCTATGTCAATGAGCGATCCCCTGGCAGACATGCTGACCAGGATACGAAATGCAGTGATGGTTAAATTTGATTCGGTCGAGATGCCCAAATCAAAAATCAAGGTGAACGTCGCCAAAGTTCTGCAGGAAGAAGGCTATATTGCAGGATATGATGTAACCGATGACGGTCCGCAGGGAACCTTGATCATCAACCTCAAATACGGCCCCAACGGCGAGTCGGTGATCACCGGCCTGAAGCGGGTCAGTAAACCGGGCCTGCGTCAGTATGCCCGGGCAGGCGCCATTCCGACGGTCCTCAACGGACTCGGTGTTTCCATCATTTCGACGTCCCAGGGTCTGGTAACGGACCGGGCCGCCAGAAAGATGAACAGCGGTGGCGAGATTCTTTGCCAGGTGTGGTAGCTAACACCGTCTAAGGGAGGAAAATATGTCTCGAATTGGAAAAATGCCCATAGAAATTCCGGCCGGCGTCAAGATTGCGATCAACGGCCAGGAGATTAGTGTCACTGGCAGCAAAGGCAGCCTGAATCGAACCGTTCATCCCGAGATCGGGATTGTGGTTGAGGACAATCAGGTGCTGATAAGCGGCGGAGAAGCGGACAAGAAAATCAATGCCTTTCGCGGACTGACCAGATCGCTGATCAACAATATGGTGATCGGGGTCAGTGAGGGCTTCAAGAAGACACTGATAATCGAGGGTGTCGGCTACCGGGCCAGTGCTTCGGGTAAGACCCTGTCGCTCAGCGTCGGCTATTCGAACCCGGTGGAATTCGCGCTGCCCGAGAATGTTTCAGGCAATGTAGAAAATAATACGACCATTGTCCTGGAATCGATCGACAAAGAGGCACTCGGCATGGCCGCTGCCCAGATCCGTGCCATTCGCAAGCCTGAGCCATACAAAGGCAAGGGCATCCGCTACGAGGGCGAATACGTTCAGCGCAAGGCAGGTAAAACAGGTGCGTCCTCCTAGCGGTGATGCATAAGAGCAAGAGATATCTAACTGGTTGAGATAGGAAGATGGCAAAAACAAATCCCAGTGCCGTGGCCCGTCAGAAACGGGTAAGGCGGATTCGTAGAAAGATTGTTGGAACAAGTGAGCGGCCACGTTTGCGGGTATTTAAAAGCAGTAGACATATCTATGCGCAGTTGATCGACGACACCGCCGGCGCCACGCTTGTTTCCATGTCGACGGTGGATAAATCCTTTGAAGGCGGCGACGAAAAAGGAAAAACCGCAGACGCCAAAAAGGTTGGCAAGCTGATCGCTGAAAAGGCAAAAGCCGCGGGGATCTCCCAGGTGGTCTTTGACCGGGGCGGCTGTCTTTATCATGGTCGTGTCAAGGCCCTCTCGGAAGGGGCCCGTGAAGGCGGTCTGGATTTTTAACTCGTACTAATGGGGGTGTTCCTTGTCTGAGTTTAAACGTTCCAAAGGTGAAGGTGCCGAGGAACTTATTGAAAAAATTGTTTATATCAACAGGGTTGCCAAGGTTGTCAAGGGCGGTCGCAGGTTCAGCTTCAGTGCAATCGTGGTGGTTGGAGACGGAAACGGCAAAGTCGGTTACGGACTCGGCAAGGCCAACCAGGTGCCGGAAGCGATCCGTAAAGGGATCGAGCGGGCCCGCAAGGACATGGAGACCGTGGCGCTGACCGATGTCTCCATCCCGCATGAGATCACCGGGCGTTACGGTGCCGGCAAGGTGCTGCTCAAACCCGCCTCTGAGGGTACCGGTGTTATCGCCGGTGGACCGGTCAGGGCGGTGCTCGAAGCTGCAGGGGTGGGAAACATCCTGACCAAATGCCTCGGTTCCCACAATCCGCATAATATGGTGAAGGCAACGCTGGACGGTCTGAGAAGATTGCGAAGTGCTCACAGAATTGCTGAGCTGCGTGGTAAAACGGTTGAAGAGATCAGGGCCTGAGCAGAGGCGACTCGGAGCCGGGTTCATGCGGCGCCAATAGATCATTTTTAAAATTATATGGTGTAGTCAGATGGCTGATACAATTACCTTTACCCTGGTCAAGAGCGGAATCGGCAGTACCAAAAAAATCCGCGCCACCCTGACCGGGTTGGGGCTTACCAGAATGCAAAAGAAAGTGACGCGCAAGGATACCCCGGAGATCAGGGGTATGCTGGCCAAGGTTGCCCATCTTGTTCGTGTGGAGGAGGCGTAAATGTTATCGCTTGCTAATCTCTCACCCCAGAAAGGGGCGAAAAAAGATAGAAAACGGCTTGGCCGGGGTCCTGGAACGGGCCTGGGTAAAACCTCCGGACGCGGCCACAAGGGCGCCAGAGCGCGTTCTGGCTACAAATCCAAGCCAGGGTTCGAGGGCGGCCAGATGCCTCTGCAGAGGCGCCTGCCGAAACGGGGCTTCAACAATAAGTTCCGCAAGGTCTTTGACCTGGTCAGCCTGAGCCAGCTCGACTCGTTCGATGCCGGAACCGAGATAACGACTGAAGTCCTGGTCCAGGCGGGCGTGGTGAAGCCGGGTCGTCTGGTGAAGGTCCTGGCCAACGGTGAAATTTCCAAGGCCGTTACCGTCAAGGTTGACAAGGTCAGCGGTTCGGCTAGAGAGCTGATCGAAAAAGCGGGCGGCAGCGTTGTGGACGCTCCGGCTGATCAACAGTAACAGCAGCGTGCCTGCAGGTTTACGGGTGGCTGGTCCGGCAACGGAATAAGCCACTTTTTTAACGTCCAAGGACCATTATGAGCGGATTGCGAAGCGCAGCACAGATTCCTGAATTACGAAAACGGCTGCTGTTTACTCTCATCATGCTGGCGGTATACCGGATCGGTGTCCAGGTACCGACTCCGGGCATCAACAGCGAGGCGCTCACCGCCTTTTTTCAGCAGAATGCCGGAACGCTGTTCGGTATGTTCAACATGTTTTCCGGCGGCGCGCTGGAGAATTTCTCCATTTTCGCCCTGGGGATCATGCCGTACATCAGTGCCTCGATTATCATGCAATTGCTCACCGTGGTCATTCCTCAGCTCGAAGCGCTCAAGAAGGAAGGCGAGTCGGGACGTCGCAAGATCACCCAGTACACCAGGTATGGTACGGTGGTACTCAGCATTATTCAGGGCTCGTTCATCGCCGCAGGGCTTGAAGGCATGACCGGTCCGGGGGGCGAGATGATCGTTCTGGATCCGGGCGTGCAGTTCAAGCTGATGACCATGATCACCCTGACGTCGGGAACCGCATTTCTGATGTGGCTCGGCGAGCAGATGACCGAGCGCGGGGTCGGCAACGGTATTTCGTTGATCATCTTCGCCGGTATCGTGGCGCGCGGCCCATCGGCGATCATCAACATGATTGAGCTGGTCAAGGCTGGCGAGATTCAGGTGTTCTTTGTACCGTTTATCGTCCTGCTGATGTTTGCGGTTATCGGCCTGATCGTCTTTTTCGAGACGGCCCAGCGCAGGATTCCGATCCAGTATGCCAAGCGCGTGGTCGGCCGGCGGGTATACGGTGGCCAGAGTTCGCATCTGCCATTGAAAATAAATGTTTCAGGCGTTATCCCACCGATTTTCGCCTCGTCGATCATGATGTTTCCAGCCACCATCGGCAGCTTTATCCAGATCGACTGGGTGCAGCGGGTTTCGGCCGCGATGTCGCCGGGCACGGTGTATTACTATATCTGTTTTATCGGCCTGATCGTCTTTTTCTGCTTTTTCTATGCGGCGGTGCAGTTCAAACCCGAAGATGTGGCCGAGAACCTGCGTAAAAATGGCGGCTTTATTCCCGGCATCAGGCCGGGAAAACGCACCGCTGAATTTATTGACAAGGCGTTGACCAGGCTGACGGTGATTGGTGCCATCTATCTGAGTGCGGTCTGTGTGCTGCCGACCATACTGATTTCCAAGCTGAGCCTGCCGTTTTATTTCGGCGGCACCGCCCTGCTGATTGTTGTCGGGGTCGGGATCGATACGATCTCCCAGATCGAATCCCACCTGGTGATGAGGAACTATGAAGGATTCATGAAGCAGGGGAGAATCAAGGGCAGGAGATAAGCGGTGTCTGCTTCGGCCAATACGCCCACCGGCAAGTCGATCACGATCAAGAGTATCGACGAGATCCGGATCATGGAAGAAGCCAACCAGATCGTGGCCGAAGTTCTGGTCATGCTGGAAAACACAGTTGAGCCTGGCATCACCACATACGAGCTTGACCGGCTGGCCGAGGAACTCTGCACAAAAAGAAACGCAGTCCCGGCCTTCAAGGGATACCGAGGGTTCCCCGGAAGCCTCTGTGTGTCGATCAATGAGGAGGTCGTGCACGGGATTCCTTCGAGGAAGCGCAAATTGAAGAAGGGTGACATTATCTCGGTGGACTTTGGAACCCTGTACAAAGGCTATTACGGCGATTCGGCCGTTACCATCCCGGTGGGAACGGTAAACAGCGTTACCCGCAAGTTGCTCAGGGTAACAGACGAATCGTTATACAAGGCAATAGATCAGGTCAGGGTCGGCAAACGGATCTCGGACATCTCGGCGGCTGTTCAGGACCATGTGGAACTGAACGGTTTTTCGATCGTCAGGCAATTTGTCGGGCACGGGATCGGGACCGCCTTGCACGAAGGCCCGGAGATTCCGAATTTCGTGCAGAATTCGTCATCACCACGGCTTATCGAGGGGATGGTGCTGGCCATCGAACCGATGGTCAATATCGGTACCCACAAGGTGAAGGTTTTGCGGGACGGCTGGACGGTGGTCACCGCCGATAAAAAGGCGTCGGCTCATTTCGAGCATTCGGTGGCGGTGACGGCTGATGGCCCGCTGGTATTGAGTTCTCGGGATGGGTTTTGAGGGGAAATAATAGTACTTCTCTTTTTTGAGCAATTGTATTATAATGTTCCGCTTTTGACACTTATTAACAACCAGGATCATATATGGCCAAGGAAGAAGCAATAGAGGTAGAAGGGACCATTATCGAACCTTTGCCCAATGCCATGTTCAGAGTGGAACTGGACAACGGGCACAAGGTTCTTGCCCATATATCCGGCAAGATGCGGATGCACTTCATCAAGATCCTGCCCGGAGACCGGGTAACGATCGAGCTTTCTCCATACGATCTGACCCGCGGCAGAGTAACGTTCAGAGCAAAGAACGCCAAGAAAAAGAAATAGAGGTTGCACCATGAAAGTACGGTCATCGGTTAAGAAGATTTGCAGCGACTGCAAGGTGTATAAACGCAACGGCGTGGTTCGCGTATCGTGCAAAATCAAAAGACATAAGCAAAAGCAGGGATAAGCCTGAGTTACTTTTTCCCCAATAGCGTAAAGGAGATACATCTTGGCACGAATAGCAGGCGTTGACCTTCCAAAAAACAAACACATGGATCGGGCCTTGACCTATATCTACGGTATCGGATTGACCTCGGCCCGCAAGATTCTCGATGCGGTCGATCTCCCCTATACGATGAACAGTGATGACCTGAGCGGTGACGATGTGAACCGTATCCGCAAGGTGATCGAGAGCGATTTCGTCGTCGAGGGTGATCGGCGCCGGGAAGTGTCGATGGACATCAAGCGGCTGATGGATCTCGGCTGTTACCGTGGCAGGCGTCATCGTATGGGGCTGCCGGTCCGGGGACAGAAAACCAAAACCAACGCCCGGACAAGAAAAGGCCCCCGTCGCGGTGCGGTACGTCGAAAATAATTCAGACAACTAACAGGTAGAAAAGTATGGCTGCTGCAAAGAAGACGGAAGTGCGGTCTAAGCGCAAGGTTAAGAAGAATGTTCCCGAAGGTGTGGTGCATATTTATTCCACCTTCAACAATACTATCGTGACGATTTCCGATAAGCAGGGAAACGTCATTTCCTGGTGTAGTTCCGGGGTGCTCGGCTTCAAGGGGTCCCGAAAATCCACACCATTCGCCGCCCAGAATGCGGTTGCCGATGCGACAAAAAAGGCAACCGATCAGGGGATGAAAAAAGTCGAGGTCAAAGTCAAGGGACCCGGACCTGGTCGTGAGGCTGCGCTGCGTGCTCTGCTCAGCGCCGGTCTCGAGGTGACCCGCATCTTTGACGTCACCCCGATACCACACAACGGGTGCAAGCCACCCAAGCGTCGTCGCGTGTAGTTTGACGCGCGACAAACGCTGAGAATCTGGCGGTTAGATAGAGTATACAATCAACGGAGGTTAAGTTGGCTAGAGATACAGGAGCGGCCTGTCGCCGCTGCAGACGTGAAGGACTGAAACTGTTCCTCAAGGGAGATCGCTGTTATTCGGACAAGTGCTCGTTTGAGCGGCGGGCGTTTGCCCCCGGCCAGCACGGTCAGGCACGGTTCAGGAAACAATCCGATTACGCGGTTCAGCTCAGAGAAAAGCAGAAAGTCAAATCCATGTACGGTATGCTCGAAGGCCAGTTCCGTCAGTATTTCAAGAAAGCGGACCTGCAGAAGGGCGTTACCGGTGAAAACCTGCTGATCATGCTGGAGCGGCGTCTCGACAACGCGGTATTTAGAATGGGGTTCGCCTCGTCGAGAAACCAGGCTCGTCAGCTCGTCAGGCACAAGCACGTGCTGGTCAACGGCAAAAAGGTCAATATTCCTTCCTTTCAGGTTTCGGTAGGCGATGAGGTGACCATCAAGGAAAAAAGCCGAGCCAATGCATTGATCAACGAGAGCCTTGAGGCGGTTGAGCGTAGAGGGGTTCCCAGTTGGATCGAGCTTGATAAAACAGCGTACAAATCGACTGTCAAGGCATTGCCGAACAGAGAAGAGCTGACCATGCCGATTCAGGAGCAGCTCATCGTCGAACTGTACTCCAAATAAGTACTGACTGGAAAATCGACAAACCGCGGTTCCTGAGATCCGGGATTTTGTCCTTATCAATTGGAAGCCTTCTTGACGGCGTCGCCGGTGGAACAGTGCCGGAGGCCTTGGTTTTACCGGCACAGGCCGGTTGCCTGAGGGTTTTGCAAAACACAGACAAAGGGATGATATGACTCACGCTGCCAACGAGAATATACCTTTTTACCGAAACTGGCACGAGCTTATTAAGCCTGAAAAGCTTGAGACGGATAAAGACAGTCATACCAGCTCCTATGCCAAGATCGTCTGTCAGCCGCTGGAACGCGGCTTCGCAACGACGATAGGCAACTCGCTGCGGCGAATTCTGCTCTCTTCGATTCAGGGAGCGGCGATTACCACCGTCAAGATAGAAGGTGCCCTGCACGAATTCACCACGTTAAAGGACGTGATGGAAGATGTCAGTGAAATCATACTAAATATCAAACAGGTCCGGCTTAAGCTCAACTGCGAAGAGCCGCAGAAGATCGTCATTGAGAAGAAGGGGCCGGGCGAAGTCCTCGCCGCCGATATCACGCCGTCGGCCTATGTCGAGGTGATGAACCCCGACCAGGTCATCTGCACGCTGACCGGCAAAACCGAATTCGTTGCCGAGATGACGGTGGAATGGGGCAAGGGCTACCAGCCGGCCGAGCGCCAGGAAAAAGAGGATCTTGCCATCGGCCAGATCCCGATTGATGCGATTTTCTCCCCGATCAAACGGATTCAGTATGTGGTCTCCCAGGCCCGGGTCGGGCAGCAGACCGACTATGACAAGCTGACCATGGAGATCGAGACCGACGGCAGCGTCACCCCGGAGAATGCACTGGCCTATGCGGCCAAGATTCTCAAGGATCAGATGTCCATCTTCATCAACTTTGACGAGGAAGAGGCGGAACCGGAGAAAGAGGAAGAGGGCGATAGCGATGCAGAACCGCTCAATCCTTACCTTGATAAGCCGGTTGATGATCTTGAACTTTCGGTGCGTTCAGCCAATTGTCTGAAAAACGCAGAAATTTATTTCATCGGTGACCTTGCCCAGAAGACTGATCAGGAAATGCTGAAGACCAAAAATTTTGGCCGCAAGTCGCTCAATGAGATCAAAACGCTGCTGGCGGAAATGGGGCTGACCCTGGGCATGAAGTTCGACAACTGGATGCGCCCTCAAATTCCGGAAAAGAAAAAAGAGCAATAGCATCATTTAAAAGACTTAAAACAGCTGGTTGCAGCTGCTCGATAATCAGTTGAGGAAAATATCATGAGACATGGAAAATCCGGCAGGAAACTCGGTCGCACGAGTTCACATCGACAGGCAATGTTCAGGAATATGGTCACCTCGCTGTTCGAGCACGAACGCATCGTCACCACCGAACAGAAGGCCAAGGAAATCAGACCCATTGCCGAGAAGATGATCACCCTGGCCAAGCGCGGTGATCTGCATGCCAGACGCCAGGCCCTGGACTATATTCGCCGCAAGGATGTGGTTGCCAAGCTCTTCGATGAAATCCAGAGCCAGTTCGGCAACCGGCAGGGCGGCTATACCAGGATTATCAAGACCGGTATCCGTCAAGGCGATGCCGCGGCGATGGCCATCATCGAACTGGTCGGCTACCAGGAAGACCTGGGCGAAGAGGCTGGCGAGAGCTGACGCTGAACCCTGTTGATAGGGTTACCAAGAGCTGACATTGAACCTGGTTCATGTCAGCTCTTTTGCGTTGAGGAAATATGTGCGATGTCTGAGAGCAAAAAGTTTCCGGAAGGCATGACGCCGCTTGCAAATGCGTCGTTCACCTTCCGCTGCCATCCTGGCGTCTCCTGTTTTACGGTCTGCTGCAAAAACGTGGATCTCGATCTCTATCCCTACGATATCATCCGGTTGAAGAATAATCTGTCGATTGAATCACAGCGCTTCATACGGACCCATACCGAACTTGCCAGAGGGGCTAACCCCTATTTCCCTGCACTCAAGCTCAAGCTGGAGCAGAAAGCAGATGCTGCCTGTTGCCCATTTCTGGGTGAGACGGGCTGCCTGGTCTACTTGGACCGGCCCACTGCCTGCCGGACCTACCCGTTGGAACGTGCGGTGGACCGCAGTATAGCGCGAGGGCGGGTCGACGATTATTATTTTCTGGTCAAACACGATTATTGCAAAGGGCACTATGAGGAGCAGCAGATGAACGTCAGCCGCTGGATCAGAAATCAGCAGCTCGATGCCTACAATCTGATGAACGACCGCTGGGCGGAAATCGATACATTGTTCGCCACCAACCCCTGGAAGGGTGAGGGAAGCGGCGGTCCCAAACAACAGCTTGCCTTCATGGTCTGCTACGATATTGACGGCTTCAGAAGCTTTGCCGCCGAGCAGCGCCTGACTGAACAATACCAGTTCAAGCGCGAGTTCAGAAAAAAAATTGAAAAAGACGATGAAGAGTTGTTGAAATTTGGTTTTGAATGGCTCAAGGACATCTTCGCTGGACGATCGTCGCTGCTGAAGCGCTGACCTCTGCTTGCCCCGTTTTCGAGTGGATCAGATGCTTGCAAGAGCGGTGCGTTCATGGTAAAAGGATATGTTTTGCGTCCATCATGCCGGGCGCAGCTTACCGAGATACATAAAACACACATCTCCCGCCAATCTGGTGTCGGCATTGTGATCGATTATGAGGGGATGGAGGAACAACCAGAAGGAGGTTTTTCATGGCTAGTGCAAGCGTAAAAGAGATGCTGCAGGCAGGTCTGCATTTCGGGCATCAGACCCGTCGCTGGAACCCGAAGATGAAACCCTACATCTACGGGCCGCGCAACGGTATCTATATAATCAATCTGGATTTATCCAAGCGTATGTTCGACAGGGCCTGCGATTATCTCACCAAAGAAATCGCCTCCGGGGGCACCGTGCTGTTTGTCGGAACCAAACGGCAGGCCCAGGCCATTATTCGGGAAGAGGCCAAGCGCTGCAACATGTATTATGTCGACCATCGCTGGCTCGGCGGCATGCTGACCAATTTCCAGACCATCAAGACCAGCGTGGAGCGGCTTAAGTCGATCGAGTCGATGCAGGCAGACGGCTCCATCAGCAAATTTCCGAAAAAGGAAATCCTGCAGATGGAAAAAGAGCGGTTCAAGCTCGAGAGAAACGTCGGCGGCATTAAAGACATGCGCTCCCTGCCCACCGCCATGTTTGTCGTTGACCCCAAGGCCGAGGCAATTGCCGTCAGCGAGGCCCGCAAGCTCCATATCCCGATCATCGCGATCACCGATACGAACTGCGATCCCGACGGCATCGACTACCTGATCCCGGGCAACGATGACGCCATCAAGGCAATCAGGCTGATCACCCACTATATTGCCGAAGCGGTCCTGCAGGGCCAGGCAGCGCGCGATGGCGAGGCTGCCTCCGATGAGGCGCTGGAGGCTGCGCTGGCCGATGCTGAGCAGGATGGTGCCCTTGAAGTCGAGGAAGCCTCGCAGGACAGCGCCGCGCAGGAAGAGGCCGCCGAGTAGTTTGGCATAACGAACCTCGCCTGTGCAGGCGGGATTTACAGGTATCAGGGGCGGTCGTTTGACGGCCCCTTTTCATTATTGACCCGATACGCAACTCTTGGACTTCAGAGGAGCGTTCAGCAGGGTCTTACGATTTGTAATCAGATTCGACATAACACCATTTGTATCCGTGCTGGGGGTAGAATTTCTGCGGGTACAGGAGAGCAACGGAGGAATATCATGAAAATTACCACGCAGATGGTAAAAGAGTTGCGCGATAAGACCAGTGCCGGGATGATGGATTGTAAAAAGGCGCTCAGCGAGACCGACGGCGATATGGAAAAGGCGGTTGACCTGCTTCGCAAAAAGGGCCTGGCAGTGGCAGCCAAGCGCGCCGGCAGAGCGACCTCAGAAGGGGTTATCGAAACCTATATCCATGCCGGCGGAAAACTCGGCGTGATGATCGAGCTCAACTGCGAGACCGACTTTGTCGCCAAAACCGATCAGTTCAGAGAGCTGGCCAGGGATCTGGCCATGCACATTGCCGCGTCCAACCCGGTTGCCATCGACCGTGAAAATGTACCCGATGAAGTGCTCGCCCGGGAAAAAGATATTTACGTACAGCAGGCGCTCGAGTCAGGTAAGCCCGAGAATATCGTCGAGAAAATAGTCTCCGGGAAAATGGACAAGTTCATGGCGGAAATCTGTCTGCTCGAACAGAAATATGTCAAAGATCCCGATCTCAGTGTCCAGGACCTGTTGACCGACTGTGTCGGCAAGATGGGTGAGAATATTTCGGTCAAGCGATTCGCACGTTTCCAGATCGGGGTGGAATAAGCCCAGCCGATATCAACGTATCGATGGAGGGTGCACGCTTTTCACGGTGATCGGCAACGCAGAGCTGAAAGCCAGATAAAACACGAGTATACGGGGGCATCTCGATGCAGGTCAAATACCGGCGAATTCTGCTGAAACTGAGCGGCGAAGCTTTGATGGGTGAGGATTCTTTCGGGATCAACACCACGGTGCTCGATTTTGTTGCCTCTGAGATCAAGGACGTCGTCGGTCTTGGTGTACAGACCGGATTGGTGATCGGGGCCGGCAACATCTTCAGGGGCGTGGCTGGGGCGAGTAAAGGCATGGACCGCTCGACCGCCGACAATATGGGCATGCTGGCTACCGTGATGAACAGCCTGGCCATGCAGGATGCCCTGGAGCGCTGCGGCGTCGATACCAGAGTTCAGTCGGCCATCCCGATGCAGTCGGTGTGTGAGCCCTATATCAGAAGGCGGGCCACCAGGCACCTGGAAAAAGGTCGAACCGTCATCTTCGCCGCCGGTACCGGCAATCCCTATTTTACCACCGACTCGGCCGGCGTCCTGCGGGCCCTGGAGATCGATGCCGATCTGATTATCAAGGCCACCAAGGTCGATGGCGTTTATGACAAGGATCCGGTAAAATATCCTGATGCGGTGAAGTTCGAGACACTGACCTACGATACCGTGCTCAAACAGGGGCTCAGGGTCATGGATGCTGCAGGAATTGCGCTGGCCAAAGAGGACAACAAGCCGATTCTGGTCATGAACATGACGGTACCCGGCAATATCAGCAAGGCGGTGTGTGGGGAACATGTCGGAACGCTGATCAGCTCTTCGTAGACAATCACTTTCAATTCAGTACAGGAGTGAGCACCATGAGCGATGTGATATTTGAGATGGCTGAAAAGATGGAAAAAAGCGTCGAGGCGTTTAAGAACGAGCTGGCCAAGGTTCGCACGGGCCGTGCTTCGCTGGCCCTGCTTGATGATATCAAGGTCAACGCTTACGGCAGTGAGATGCCGCTCAATCAGGTCAGCACGCTGACCATACCCGAGAGCAGAACAATTGCCATACAGCCTTGGGATCCGCAGGTCCTCGGTGCCATCGAGAAGGCGATTCTGAAATCAGATGTCGGTCTGACGCCGGTCAACGACGGCAAAATCATCCGGTTGAACATTCCCCAACTCACTGAAGAGCGGCGCAGGGAATTGGTCAAACAGGTAAAAAAGGTCGCCGAAGAATTCCGGGTCGCGATCCGCAACGTGCGCAGGGACGCCATCGATATCCTGAAAAAGCAGAAAAAAGACAAAGAGATATCAGAAGACGATCTGTTCAAGTTCCAGGATGATGCACAGACTGAAACCGATGTTTACATCGCCCAGATAGACGACATAACCGCCTCCAAAGAAAAAGAGGTGATGGACGTCTGAGACAGCGGCCTGCCGCTGTTGCAACGTTCTGAATCCGCTTCATGACATCTCCAGTGAACCTTGATCCGGATAACATTCCAAGACATGTGGCCATCGTTATGGATGGCAATGGTCGCTGGGCCCAGAAACGCAGGAAACCGCGCTTATACGGGCACAAAATCGGTGCCGATTCGGTGCGCGAGATTGTTGAGGCCTCGCGGGAAATAGGTGTAGGGTATCTGACCCTCTACGCTTTCTCATCGGAAAACTGGAATCGCCCGAAGCAGGAAGTCACCGGGTTGATGAATATCCTGAAAACCTACCTCGTCTCCGAACTGGCCCGGATGGAGAAGAACGGCATCCGTCTGAACTGTATCGGCGATGTCACCAAACTGCCCGAGGGGGTTCGTCAGACCCTGAACGATTCGATCCGCCGAACCGCGGGCAACGACAAACTGGTGCTCAACCTGGCCTTGAGCTATGGTGCCCGGGACGAACTCTGTGAGGCGGTCAAGGCGATCGCCAGAGAGTGCAGATCATCAGTCCTGCAGCCCGAAGACATCGATCATCAATGCATCGCTGAGCATCTCTATACCGCCGGACAACCCGACCCCGATCTGCTGATACGCACCGGAGGAGAGCGGCGGCTGTCCAATTTTCTGCTCTGGCAGGCGTCCTATGCGGAGATCTATTTCACCCGGACCAAGTGGCCCGATTTCCGGCGCGAAGCCTATTTCCAGGCCTTGGCCGATTTCCAGCAGCGTCAGCGGCGCTATGGCCGGACCGGCGATCAGCTGGGAGGGGGGGCCGCATGACGCGCACCGCGCCCGGGATACTGCTGGCTGCCGCCTGGCTGCTTCTGCTGATATATGGCTCGTTTCAACTGTTCTGGGCGGTTGTTCTGCTGATCGGTTTTATCGGCGGCCGTGAATATTGCCGTATGGCGCTCGAAGGGCAACTTTATGAGCCCGACCGGATCATTTTACCGGCGCTGATGATTTTGCCGGTGGCCGCAGCCCTGTTTTCCCGGCAGCAGGAACATGCTGCCGCCTTCGGCTTTCTGCTTGGCCTGCTTGGCCTGATCGGCTATCTGCTTTATCACTACCGGCGCTTTGAGCCTCCGCTTGCTCTGCTCTATCGAGGGGTGCTGGGGCTGGTTATCATCGGTTTTTTCGGTTCCCATCTGATCCTGATCCGGGGCCTGGCCGACGGGGCCCACTGGCTGATCATCCTCAGTGCGGTCACCGCCGGTACTGATACCGGGGCCTACCTGGTCGGATCTGCCTGGGGCAAGCGAAAACTCTGCCCGCATATCAGTCCGAACAAGACCGTGGAGGGAGCTCTGGGCGGGCTCGCGGGCGGAGTGATCATGGCGCTGCTGCTGGCGCTGGTCTTCACCGTGCAGAGCAGCATTATAGGTATCGGAATCATCGCCTTGGCGCTTTCAATCGGCTCGATGGTCGGTGATCTGCTTGAGTCCATCATCAAGAGAGGCTGCGGAGTCAAAGACTCTGGTACTATTCTCGGTGGTCATGGCGGTGTACTCGATCGGCTCGATTCGATGCTGCTGGCCGGGCCGCTCCTCTACTATATACTTATCCTGCTGGATTTTTGATGAAAAATCTCTCGCTGCTCGGCTCCACCGGTTCCATCGGCGTCAACGTACTCAATGTCGTTCGCCAGTTTCCGGATCGTTTCCGGATCTGCGGTCTGGCGGCGGGGAGAAATACTCAATTGCTGGCCAACCAGGTGCTCGAATTCAAGCCTGAGCAGATCTCGGTCATCGACGAATTTCACCGTGATGAACTCTGCCGGCTGCTTCCCGGAGAGTTTCACGACCTGGCGGTCTGCGGCCCCGAGGGAAACACCCTGGTCGCCGCGCTTGACAGCGTCGATATGACGATCTGCGCAGTTGTCGGTGCGGCCGGTCTATTGCCGACGATTGCCGCGATCGAAGCCGGCAAGGATATCGGACTGGCCAACAAAGAGACCCTGGTCGTGGCTGGCAAGTTGGTCATGCGCAAGGCTGCAGAGAATAAGGTCAGGCTGTTGCCCATCGATTCGGAACACAGTGCGATTTTCCAGGCCCTGGAAGCAGGACGCAGGGAAGATGTCTCACAGCTCATTCTGACCGCCTCGGGCGGACCATTCCTGCACACCCCGGCCGGAGAACTCGAAGCTGTAACGCGGGACGAAGCGCTGAATCATCCTAATTGGAGTATGGGAAAGAAAATCAGCATCGACTCGGCAACGCTGATGAACAAGGGGCTTGAAGTGATCGAAGCGCACTGGCTCTTCGATATGGACCCCAAGGCGATCAGCGTGGTGGTTCATCCCCAGTCGATCGTGCATTCGCTGGTCGAATACCATGACGGATCGGTCTTGGCACAACTCGGCATCCCCGACATGAAAATCCCGATTGCCTATGCGCTGTCCTATCCGGAGCGCTTGCCGCTCGGGTTGAAATCGCTCAATCTTTGGCAGTGCAGTGACCTCGAGTTTTATGAACCGGATTACCAGCGTTTTCCAGCCCTGCGTCTTGCCTTCGAGGCGCTCGACAGAGGCGGAGTGAGTACCGCGGTGCTCAATGCGGCCAACGAGGAGGCGGTGGCCGCATTTCTGGATAAGCGAATTTCCTTTCCAATGATTTCCACCATTGTTGAACAGACCATGACACGAATCGACGGCGGCAGCAATGAAGATTTGCAGGATCTGCTCGAGGCGGATCAGGCTGCCAGGGAACTGGCCAGATCACTGGTGCGCTCAAACCCATTCTGATATTTTTCTGATTAGCCACCTTTTATGAATACATTTGTCTCTTTTATTATTGTTCTCGGTGTCTTGATCTTTGTCCATGAACTGGGGCATTTTCTGTTCGCCAAGCTGTTTCGGGTAAAGGTTCTCAAATTTTCCCTGGGCTTCGGTCCGAAGCTGTTCAGCAGGGTGGTCGGAGAGACCGAGTATCTGATCTCCGCCTTTCCTCTGGGCGGCTATGTCAAGATGTACGGCGAGCAGCCGGAAGAAAAGGACGACAATCCGGAACTTGCCGACCGCTCTTTTGCGGCAAAGCCGGTCTGGAACCGTTTTTTTATCGTACTGGCTGGACCGCTGTTCAATCTGCTTTTTTCTGTTTTTCTGTTTTTCCTGATTTTTCTGGTCATGGGCATACCGGAGAATCGTGATTCCACGACGATTGGCGAAGTCAGTCCTGATTCGCCCGCATTTCAGGCGGGGATCATTGCAGAAGACACGATTGTCGCCATCGACGGACGGGCGATCGAAAGCTGGCTCGACGTGCTGAACGCGGTCAGCGGCAGCGGGGGCAAAGAACTTGCTTTCACCGTTCTGCGGGATGGCCAGGAACGCAGGATTACCGTGAAACCGGCACTTGACAGCGTGAAAAATCTGTTTGGTGAAGAGGTCGAGCAGCGCTTTATGATCGGCATCGTCAAAAAAAATATAATCGAATATGACCGGGTCGGGCCGATCAGGGCGCTGACCGCCGGCGTCTGGCAGACCTGGATGTTCATCTACCTGACCTTTATGGGGGTGGTGAAAATCATCCAGAACGTCGTGCCCGCATCTGAACTCGGAGGTCCAATTCTGATTGCCCAGCTGGCCGGTGAGCAGGCCCGTGCCGGCTGGCTCAACCTGGCTCATTTTATGGGGCTGCTCAGCGTCAATCTCGGTATTCTCAACCTGCTGCCGATTCCGGTCCTGGACGGCGGCCACCTGGTCTTTCTGACCATCGAGGCAATTCGCCGAAAGCCTTTGAACGAGCGGGCCCAAATCCTTGCCCAGCAGGTCGGGATTGCCCTGCTCGGCACCCTGATGCTGTTTGTCTTCTATAACGATATTGTCAGGATCTTCAGCCAATGAAAGCCCCTGAGCTCATACTCTCGTTCGATACCGCCACGACCGCCTGCACCGTCGCACTGACCTGCGGCGGCTTTGACGAAGGGCGGGTGCTGGGCGCACTTTCTTTCGATTCGGGAGTGACCCATTCCCGACGGCTGCTCAGCAGCATCGACTGGCTGCTGGATACGGCCGCGGTGAAGCTGGACGATCTGGCGGCGATTGCAATTGGTCTTGGTCCGGGCAGCTTTACCGGGTTGCGAATCGGCCTGGCGGTGGCCAAAGGGTTGTGCCACGCCAGCAACACTCCGTTGATTGGCATTTCCTCGCTTGATGCTGTCGCCGCTGCACTTATTTCGGACAAACTGATTTGCGTGGTGCTGGATGCCCGCAAGCGGGAAGTCTACAGCTGTCTCTACCGCAGCCAGAGGGGTGCGGTGCCCCGCCGGTGCTCGGAGCCACTGGTCTGTGCGCCCCAGAAGCTTGCCGAAATGCTCGATGAGCCGGTACTGATGGCAGGTGATGGAGCCGATGTTTATAGTGAAGTTTTCACCCGGAGATTGGGGGATAAGCTGGTAAAAACAGCGGCCAGACATCGATACCCCGAGGCGGCACATCTCGGGTTCCTGGCCTCTGATGAACATCGCAGGGGCAATTGGCTCGAACTTGATCAGGCGGGACCGTGCTATGTGCGCTCATCAGATGCAGAGCTGAGTTTGGTGAGTCCGCTCAAAACGGAACAATCATGATCAGCAGGCGGCAGACCAGACAGATCAGTATCGGGGCAGTGCCCATCGGCGGGGGAGCGCCGATCTCCGTTCAGTCGATGACTAACACGGACACCGCCGATGTGGCTGCAACGGTCGAGCAGATCCGCCGGCTGGAACAGGCCGGCTGCGAGATCATCCGGGTGGCGGTGCCCGACCAGAAGGCTGCCCGGGCGATTCGCTCGATCAGAGAAGCGATTTCGATACCGCTGATTGCAGACATCCATTTTGACTGGCGCCTGGCGGTAGCCGCGATGGAGCATGGGGCCCAGGGAATCAGGATCAACCCCGGCAATCTCGGTTCGATCGATAAACTCGAAAAGACCGTGGCGGCGGCGAAGCTGCATCAGGTACCGATCCGGGTTGGAGTTAACAGTGGCTCGATCGAAAAACATCTGCTGGCCCGTTTGGGTTATCCCAGCGCCGAAAATCCCGCCGCCTTGATTGAAAGCGCGCTGAACCAGGTCCGGCTCATTGAAAAACAGGGTTACGAGGAGTTAAAAATCTCGATAAAATCAGCAGATGTGCTTACCACCATCGCCGGTTACCGGGCCCTGGCCGAGCAGACCGACTACCCGTTGCATCTTGGCGTGACCGAAGCGGGCGGGCTGATCGGCGGGACCGTCAAATCGAGCGTGGCACTGGGCATCCTGCTGTATGAGGGCATTGGCGATACGTTCAGGATCTCATTGACCAGAGACCCGGTCGAGGAAGTGCGGGTTGCATACGAGCTGCTGCGTTCACTCAAAATCAGGGAACGGGGACCGGAGCTGATATCGTGTCCGACCTGCGGCCGAACCAGGATAGATCTCTTCGGCCTGGCCGAAGCGGTGGAGTCCTTTATTCAGACCATGCAGTCACCGCTCAAGGTTGCGGTGATGGGCTGCGCCGTCAATGGTCCCGGGGAGGCCCGGGAGGCCGATATCGGTGTGGCCGGCGGCCACCAGGTCGGCATCATCTTTAAAAAGGGCGAAATCTACAAGCGGGTCCCGGAACACGAACTGCTCGACGTCTTTATGGACGAGCTCAAAAAAATGGAAGAAGAGCGCAGACAGGCCGACAACAAGCTGGCCTGAATACGCTCATAGCACTGTATAAACTGGTAACACCGCTCTTAAAAGGAAAGTGGATGCGATTCTCAGAACTACTCCTTCCGACGTTGAAAGAAGTCCCGGCCGAGGCCGAGGTGATCAGCCACCAGCTCATGCTCAGGGCCGGTTTTATCAGAAAACTGACCGCGGGCATTTATACCTATCTGCCTTATGGCCTGGCCGCTATCCGTCGGGTTGAGAACATCGTCCGTGAAGAGATGAACCGCGCAGGGGCGCAGGAATTGATGATGCCGATGGTACAGCCCGCCGATCTGTGGCAGGAATCGGGACGCTATGAAAAATACGGCCCGGAACTGTTGCGCTTCAAGGACCGGCATGAGCGAGAATCATGTCTCGGTCCGACCCACGAGGAGGTCATCACCGACATCGCCCGTCGCGAGATCCATTCATACCGTGATCTGCCGATCAACCTCTACCAGATTCAGACTAAATTCCGTGACGAGATACGACCGCGCTTCGGCCTGATGAGGGGGCGCGAATTCATCATGAAGGACGCCTACTCTTTTGATGTCAGCGATGAGGCGGCGGAGGTTTCTTATCATAAGATGTATGAGGCCTACAACCGGATCTTCACGCGCTGCGGGCTTGAATTTCGCTGCGTTGAGGCCGATTCCGGCGCCATCGGCGGCAGTTTCTCCCATGAGTTTATGGTGCTTGCAAAAACCGGCGAGGATACCATTGCGGTGTGCACCGCGTGCAGTTGGGCCGCCAATCTGGAAAAGGCGGCGGTAGCGCCTGCCGCCGAAAATCGATCTGCTCCGCCTGCCGAGCTCATCAGGGTTGAAACCCCCGGCAAGAAAAAGGTGCAAACGGTCTGCGAATTTCTTGATATTGAGCCACAGCAGCTGATCAAGACTCTGGTCTACATTGCCGACGATGCGCCGGTTGGGCTGCTGCTGCGCGGAGACCGCGAGGCCGAAGAGGTTAAGTTGAAAAATTATCTTGGGGTCAATGAGCTGAGATTGGCCGATGACAGGGAGATCTTCGAGGCCACCGGCGTACCCAGCGGCTTCCTGGGCCCGGTCGGCGCCAAAATCAGGCTTCTGGTCGACCAGGAGGTGGTCGGCTTGAGCAACGCAACGGCGGGCGGCAACGAGAAAAACATACATCTGCAGAATGTCAACTGCCCGCGGGACTTCGAAGCAACTGAGGTGGGTGATTTCAGAAGACTCTGCCAGAGCGACCCCTGTCCTTCCTGCGGCGCTGCTTTGCGGCTGGTGGAAGGCATCGAGGTGGGACATATCTTCAAACTGGGCACCTCCTATTCGGAGTCGATGAAAGCCTTGTTCCAGGACAGTGAGGGAAATGAAAGGCCTCTGGTCATGGGATGCTATGGAATTGGAGTGAGCCGGATTGTGGCAGCCGCCATCGAGCAGAATCACGATGACAACGGCATCATTTTTCCGCTGCCGCTGGCACCCTATCAGCTCACAGTGCTCAATCTCGGCCCCAATGATCAGGTGCTCAGTGAAGCGGCAGAGACGATCTATGCTGATTTGGGCCGGGCCGGCTTCGATGTCTTTATCGATGATCGTGACGAGCGGCCGGGCGTTAAATTCAAAGACGCCGATTTGCTTGGCTTTCCCTATCGAATTACCGTGGGAAAACGGTTCAGCCAGGACGGCCTGGTTGAGGTGAGGTCCAGAAAAGATGGCCGGACCGAGGAAGTCGAGGCAATGCAGGTGGTTGACTTTGTCCGCACACGTCTCAACCTCGAAGAAGACCAAAACAGAGCAGACTGAAAGATGCAGCAGGTTTCGGTGGTAAATCCGGGCGGGCTGAAGTTGCTGGCCGCCAATTATCTGCACGACGTTGATCTGACACCGATCGATGAAGCCTGGGATCTTGCCGTCGAAGTGCACCGGGGCGGCAAACATTTTTCCGGTGAGCCTTATCTGCTGCATGCGCTCGAGGTGGCTTCCACCCTGGCCTCCATGCATCTTGATCTGGATACGATACTGGCCGGTCTGCTGCACGGTTCGCTGAAAAACGGCGTACCATTCGAAACGCTGGAAGAGAAATTCGGCCATGATGTCGCCTACATTGTCAGCGGCACCACCAAGATCACCAAGGTTCATTACAATAACTCTCTGACCAGCCAGGCCGAGAATGTCCGCCGCATGCTGCTGGCCATGGCCAAGGATATCAGGGTGCTGCTGGTCCGCTTGATAGACCGCCTGCAGGACATGTTGCTGCTTGATCTGGTGGACCGGCAGAAGCAGATAGAAGTGGCCCGCGAAACGATGGATCTCTATGCACCGCTGGCCAGCAGGCTGGGCATCGACTGGCTCAAGCGCCAGCTCGAGGATTTTGCCTTCAAATTCCTCTATCCCGCCGAATATGAAGATTTAATCGCCAAGCTGGAAAGTTCAGTGACCGAGCGGCAGAGCTATGTTGATGAGATGATCGCAATTCTTTACGACAAGCTCCAGCAGAGCAATGTCTACCCGAGCCGGATCCTCGGCAGGCCCAAGCATCTCTATTCGATCTATAAAAAGTTGATGGCCCAGAACATTCCCCTGGAGCGAGTCTACGACAAGGTCGCCTTCCGGGTTATCGTCGGCGATGTGAAGGAGTGCTATGAAGCGCTTGGCGTCATCCATGCCAGCTGGGCTCCGGTGCCCGGGCGGATCAAGGATTTCATTTCGGTGCCCAAGGCCAACAATTACCAGTCCATGCACACTACGGTGATCGGTCCCAGAGATCATTTCATCGAGATTCAGATCCGCACCGAGGAGATGGACCGGGTTGCTCAGGAAGGGGTTGCTGCCCACTGGGCTTACAAGGAAGATCAAAGGGTCGATGATCGGGATGCCCGCCTTTTCAGGGAATTGAAGACGCTGGTTAATTCACTGCAGGATGTGGAGGATTCCCGTGAATTTCTAGAGAGCCTCAGAGGAGAGCTGCATGACCCGGAAGTATATGCCCTGACGCCCAATGGTGAGGTGAAAGAGCTTCCGGCCCGGAGCTGTCCAATCGATTTTGCCTACGCCATCCACACCGAAGTGGGCAACCGCTGCGTTGGTGCCAAGGTCAACGGGCGCCTGGTCCCGCTGAAATACGAGCTGCAGAACGGTGATGTCGTCGAGATCATTACCTCGGTCAACCAGCGTCCCCGCCGGGGATGGCTGGATCTGGTCAAGACCAGCAGGGCCCGGGCCAGGATCAGATCCTGGTTCCGCCGCGAGGAGCGGGACAAAGCCCTGTTGCTGGGCCGCGAGATCTGCGAGCGCGAGCTGAAGAAACACAGTCTGACTCTGAAGCGTTTGGTGAAAAGTGGCCACCTCAAGGTGTTGCTCAAATCGCTGCGCTGCAATTCGCTTGACGATATGCTGGCCAAGGTTGGCAGCGGCGCCATTACCATAGAATCGCTGGTCAAGGCCCTGGATCCGCCGGAGATGCGCCATGAGCGCGAGCCCGCTCCCTCAGAGATGACGCCCGAGCAACTCGCTCAGGCGATGGTCAGTGCCCAGCACCGCACCGGGACCAGCCGCGCCGGTTCAGCCATCAGCATCGACGGCATCGATGACATGCTGGCCAAGGTAAGTCAGTGCTGTAATCCGGTGCCGGGCGATCCGATCGTCGGCTTTATTACCATGGGTAGGGGGGTCTCGGTGCACAAGTCTGACTGCGCCAACCTGCTCAGCTCCGATCCGCACCGCTGGATTGAAGTGTACTGGAATAACCCTGAAAGCCAGACCTATCGCGCCCAGCTCCAGGTCACCGCATCGAACAGCCGGGGTATCTTTGCCGAGATAAGTTCGGCGATCGGTGCCGATATGGCCACCATCGTTAAAATTTCTGCTCATACCACTCCCGAGGACCGGGCCGAATTCAGTATTGCGCTGGAGGTCAAGGATCTCGAACATCTGCAGCTGGTGCTCAAACACCTGCGTCAGATGGAGGGTGTTATTTCGGTGCGCCGTCTCTAGGCTCCGGTCGTTAGCGTGACACATATGCGAAATCAGTTTGATTATGCCGATCGTCAGTGATCAACGATTTGCGCCGAGTGGAGCCCTCGCTCCAGAACGCGGTCGGACCCAGCGGACCATTGCTTGGCTGGGAAGGATTAATTGATGCTTTGTCCGGTATGCGGAAATGAGGCCGCTCCAGGCGATGGCGGTTGCCGGTTTTGCGGGGCTTCTTTCGACAAGCTGCCGGTTAACCAGAGTCCGACCGAACTGCACCGAATCGTAAATCTCGAGCAGGGGCGGCCCTTGGTTGAGACCGCGCTGAGAAGAATGGAAAATGAATTGCGGCGAGCCCGGACCGAAAATTTACGGGTGCTGACGCTGATCCATGGTTATGGTTCCACGGGCAGGGGAGGCCGAATTCGCCATGAATGCCGCAAAGTGCTTGATCATCTGGTAGAGCAGAAACAGATAAACTCGTTTATTGCTGGTGAGACGTTCAAGAAAAGAACGGGAGCCGGGAGAGCCCTGCTGAAGCGCTATGGTCAGCTCGAGCAGAGCTGCCGTTCCGATTTCGGCAACCCCGGGGTTACTATTGTTGTGTTGTGACGCCGCCGGCGACAATTGTTGGGTCGGGAACCTATTATTTACTGGCCCTTGGTCCTCTGACACGATATAAACCGATGATTTGTGAACGATTCCAGTTATGGGGTCGCCATCGTCGATAAAAACAAGGAGACATGATGAAGAAGCGTATTGGAATGCTGGTGTTGGGACTGGTTCTGGCACCAGTCTGTCTGAGTGCGGCGGATACGGCCGCCGAGCAAGTGTTTGAAACAACTAAGGATAAAGTCAGCTATAGTATCGGGCTCGATCTGGGCAAATATCTGACCAACATGAAAGGCAAAATCGATTTCGACATCCTCAAGCAGGGCATCGATGACGGTTTCAGCGGTGTCGAGCCGAAACTGGGCGAAGAGGAAATGGCCGCTGCCCAGCAGGAATTTGCTGCGCAGCTGAAAGAGGAGCAGGCAGCCGCCCTGGCAGAGATGATGGAGAAAAACAGTGCTGCCGGGCAGGCTTTTCTGGAGGAGAATGCCCAAAAAGAAGGTGTTACGGTAACCGACAGTGGTCTGCAGTTTGAAATTATCGAACCGGGAGACGGGGCAAAGCCCCAGGCCACCGACACGGTCAAAGTCGACTACGTTGGTACGCTGATCGACGGTACCGAATTCGACAGTTCCATCAAGCGCGGCGAGCCGGTCACCTTTCCGGTGGACCAGGTAATCCCGGGCTGGACTGAGGCGCTGCAGCTCATGGAAGTGGGCTCCAAATACCGGGTGGCCATTCCGGCCGATCTCGCCTATGGTGAGGCTGGCGCTCCACCGGTTATCGAACCCAATTCCGTGCTGATTTTTGAGATCAGTCTGCTTGGTATCGAAGAACCTGCAGAGTTGGAAGCGCCTGCAGAGGAAATGACCGAGGAGAAGAAAAGCGAATAGTTGTTTACTGGATTGGCTGACTGGCCTGGTGATATTCAGGCCAGTGCCGGTTCCTTGATCACCAGAGGGTCGGCCCAGCCCAGGATGCCATTGGCCATCCGGATGTGTCCGATATCCTGCCAGGAACGTTTGAGCAGGCTGGTGCCGTAAGCATCGATAGCCACCGGGTCATAGCCGGCGGCGAGTTTGGCAACCGGCGGGCTGCAGGTCGGACCCCAAAGATGGGCCCGGGCCATGCCGACGGCGCCATCGACGATCGTAAAGTCCGGGGTTCGGTAGCGGTTGAGATCGAAGACGGCCTCGTCGATACCCCGGTGAAAGGAGGATTTGCCCCAGGCACCGCCCTGCTGGTAATGGGCTGGAGGAGCGCAGCCCATCATATTCTTCATGGTCAGGGTCACCCGGCAAAGTGAATGGGCTTTGAGCACCGGTACCGAGATCAGAAACACATCGAATAATAGCGCAGGCAGATACATCTCAGGCCAGCGCTTGCAGCCACTGTTTTGCAGGCGACGGCACGGTTCGATGTTGAGATCGACGAGTTTTACCCGCGTCTTGTCCTGCAGGGGCAGATAGCCGAGCTGCTCGAAGCAGTGAAAGGTGTCATACTCCAAAGACCCGGTGCCTTCTCCAACGATGATGTTGATGCCCGGATTACGATCCAGCAGATAGTCGATCAGGGCCTCGACAAGGCCGACATGGGTGGTAATCGGCGGCGCCAGCGCCTCAACCAGATTCGGCTTGATCAGAACCGTTTGCCGCTCGGGGATCTTGTTTACCAGATCTGCCGCTTCCAGCAGCGGGCCGAGTGAACGGTTATATGACTCAAGATCTGTGCTCCAGACGATACCTTGCTTTAATTGATTCACTTGCTGCTGCATTAGGTTCTTTCTAGCTGTTTAAAGATCCTGCCTGCTCAGCAGATAGATACCGATGGCAGAAAAAATAAAATGGACCGCAAACGCTGCGGGCAGCGTCATGAGGTAGCCGGATTTGGCAAAAGACTGCAGTGCTCCCCAGGTGCCCCAGGCGACAAACGCCATAAAACAGCTTACCGGAATGGCGATGGAGAGGTCCCGCCCCCATTTCTGATAGGAAATCATAAGAATCGGCAGCCCGAGAAGCAATAGGGGAATGCCGATCAGCAGATAGGAGATGCGTCCGAAAAATTCCGCCCGGGCCCTGGTTTTTTCAGATTCGGTATCCTGTGCCGAGATGTCAGTGAACAACCGGGTCAATGACATTTCTGCCGATTCATATTCAGGCACCAGAAAATCATCCGGGGATTCAGGAAAATCAAAACTATACACGCCGAAAGGTTTGGCGACGAATGATCCGGATTCGTCAGGGACGATGAGCTGACCATTTTTCAGCTCCCAGTTCGGCGACACCCAGTCGGCAAATTCCGCTACTGCCACCTCCTTGACATTGTAGTTCTCATCCCAGGTTGAATAGGAAAAATTCTGGAAAACCATGCGTTCCTTGTTCGGCCACTGAAATGAATAAAATCCTTCACTTCCCTTGTAGTAATAGCGGCCGTTTCTGAAAATTCCGAGCGGTACCTTGCCACGCACCTGTTCATACCAGATATCGTTGGTCGTGGAAATGGTCTTGGGAAGCAGAAACTGGGCTGCCAGAATGAAGATCGCGGTTGCTACCAGGGACCCTGTCAGGATCGGGTTAATGATTTTTCTTAACGGGATTCCCGAGGCTTTAAGCGCCAATAATTCATTGTTGTTGTTCATTATGCCCAGGGTAATCACGCCGGAGAGCAGAATCAGAACCGGGCTGAGCTGATCGACCACGAAGGGGATGTTGAGCATAAAAAATTTGACGACCATGGTCATCGATTTTCCCGCCTCAGCGAATTCATCGAACTTTTCGAAAAAATCAATCAACAGGTAAAGCGCCGCGAAACCTACATTGAGCGTGATGAAGTATTTGACGAACTGGGCCAGAAGATAGCGGGTGAGCAGGTACATGATTCAAGGCCTGGGTCAGCTTATCCGCTGCAGGTGGCTGGCAATCAGAAATCCGGCAGCGACCAGCACAATACCGAACAGATTGCTGATCAGAATGTAGGAAACGGCCAGCAGCGGTTCTCCCGTTTTGAGGTATTGAACATTTTCCCTGGCGAAGGTGGAAAAGGTTGTATAACCGCCCAGCAGCCCGGTAAAGAGAAACAGCCTGAATTCATTGCTCAGGGGGATCTTCTCGAAATACCCCCAGAGCAGCCCGATTAGCAGGCAGCCTGCAAGATTTGCAGCCAGTGTCTCATAGGGAAAATTGGATCTGGAAAAGCGCTCGATCAAAACCGAGGTGAGATAGCGACTGCTGGAGCCGATTGCACCGCCAAGCGCTACGGCAAGAATTTTGCTAATCATCTTTTCTATTTTTGCTATCAGCCGCCCGGACCTGAAAGAGCATACCAGCCGGAGAGAATAGTGTGTATTGACAGAACCATTACCTACCATTACCGTTGGGAACAGTCAAGAACAAGGCCTTGGTTGTGCTTGCCCGCCTTGCTGTGGGCAGGATTTCTCGGGCAGATCTTACCAGCGTCGAGCCATACTCAGTCAGCCAGAAAATAAATTGTATGATTACAGAATGTTGAATCGTTATATCTTGCTTGAATTTTAAGACTTGACTATGGTACATTACATCTTCGCGCGATTGTTCGACATTCCGGATGTTTCATCTGCCGTCTGGCAATTTTTCTGTCTTGCAACTGGTCCGGGGCCCGGCGAGGCAAAACTCAACAGGAGGTGGCTGACAAACTGTTCAGGAAGATGCGGTGCCGGTGCAGCAAATTGCTCCGGGTGCATCTGTCGCGGCGCCTATCGGCAATGACGGGCATCGGACCCCAGGAAGGCACTACCCGCACTGCAGGTATTCAGGGTGGTTGCTGGTTTCAGAATGACCCGGTCTGGATAGATTGTCACGGTTACCACTAATGGCGAGAAAACATCAAGCAAACGGATTTCATCTGTGCGAACTATCGTACAAGAAATCCGCCAAGTTGCGCTTGCAGGAGTTCTGGAGGGTATTCGGGAAAGAAGATACGGTCCTGGTCTGCATTAACGCCGATCCCGATTCGCTGGCCTGTGCGATGGCCATCAAGCGGCTGCTCAGATATCGCGTCAAAACCATTACCATTGCCCATCCCAACGAAATCAGCCGGCTGAACAACGTGACGATGGTGGAGCGTCTGAAAATCCCGCTGGAGAAACTCGGTACGGTCAAAGTTTCCGAGTACACGAAAAAGGTCATTGTTGACTCTCAGCCTGACCATCTGCCTGCCTTTGAAAAAATTAATTTCGACGTGATCATCGATCACCATCCAATCAGTCGGGAATGGAATGCTGCCTATGTCGATATCAGGCCCGACTATGGCGCTGCTTCCTCGATGCTGGTGGAATATCTGCGCGCTGCCAATATGAAGCCATCGGTTGCCCTGTCAACCGCGCTTTTCTATGGCATCAAAGTCGATACGTGTGATTTTGAAAAAGAATCGCGCCTGGCCGACGGTATTTCCTTCAGATATCTGTTCGACATCGCGAACCGGAACCTGGTCAGAAAATTCGAACTGACAGATCTGCGCCGCTCGGAATTAAAATATTTCAGCAGTGCGCTCAACGAACTGCAATATTCCAAAGGCAAATTCTATTCACATATCGGCCAGGTTCGCAGCCCTGATGTACTGGTGATCATTGCCGATTTTCTCAACCATGTCTCCGATATCGACTGGGTGCTCGTATCGGGCATCCACAACGAGAAACTGATTGTTATCTTTCGCTGTGACGGGTATCGTAAAAGTGCTGGTAAGCTTGCTGCCCGCGTGTTTGGCCATCTTGGTCCGGCAGGGGGTCACAAGGGTGCGGCCCGGGCGGAAATACCGCTCAAGGCACTTGAAATGACCGAGAATGACATCAACACCCAGACGCTCAAACGTCTCACCTCCCGCCATATGAATTAGATAGCATAAGAGGACCCTGCTGGCGGCATTACGGAGCCAAATTGCGAGGCCGGCCCTGACCGGTCCGAACCAGGAGGTGCCAAGAAAAGCAATGTTGAGACCGACAACACTTGCGATGATTCTGGCCGGCGGCCGGGCCGATGAGCTCAATGTCCTGACCTACTACCGGCCCAAGGCTGCCAGTGCCGTTTGGCGGTTTTGCCAGGGTGATAGATTTCGCCCTGTCCAACCTGATGAATTCCGGTATCGAGCAGATTGCGATACTGAGCCAGTACCGGAGCTATTCGCTCATCAACCATATCGGCACCGGAGCGGCCTGGGACATGATCGGCAGGTACCGGGGCGTTTCCATCCTGCCGCCCTTTATCGATTCCGAGCAGAATGACTGGTATCGCGGTTCAGCCGATGCGGTCTATAAAAACCTCGATTTTGTCCGCTACCACAATCCCGAAGAGATCCTGATCCTGTCCGGCGACCATATCTACCAGATGGATTATCGCGATGTGATCGACTATCACCATGAAAAAAATGCTGATCTGACCGTGGTGTGTAAGCGGGTCGCCCGGGCCCGCGCCTCGCGCTTCGGGATGGCCCATATCGACGATGAGGACGGTGAGCGGGGCGGCAGGCTGGTGTCAGTATCAGGAGAAATCAGAGAATCCCGAGGGTGAATGGTCATCTCTCACAGTACTCTGTTTCAAGCCGGAGGTGCTTTACCAGGCTCTGGCGGAGAACCAGGCCGATACCTCTTATGAATTCGGCCAGGATATTATTCCGAGACTGATCAAGCAGGGACGCCGTATCTATGGCTATAAATTCGACGGTTATTGGGGATACACCAGGACGGTGCAGGAATACTGGCAGGCGAACATGGACCTGCTCGGGGACCGGCCGCTGATCGACATGGAAAAGTGGGGAATCAGGACCAACCTGGATCACCGCGGTCTCCGGGACTATCAACCGGCCTTGATCGGCCAGAACGCAGTGGTGTCCAACAGCCTGATCTATAACGGCTGCGTGATTGAGGGACAGGTCAAAAACTCCATACTCTTCCCCGGCGTCCATGTCGGCGCCGGTTCGCTCATCGAAGACTGCGTTATCTTCTTCTGCAACATAATAGGCGAACAATGCCGTTTCAGCCAGGTTATCTCGGATGTGAACTCCGTCTTTGAAGATCGAGTTGAGATAGGCGTCGATCTGGGAACGGCTGACGAGGAGATCACCGTAGTTGGCTGGAATAACCAGGTGCCTGCCGATACCAGGTTGGGGCGCGGCATTACCGTATCGCCGCTTCTGGATCGGGAGAAATGGCTACCGGTGGTCGAGTCGGGGAAGGTGCTGCGATGAAAAGACCTGAAGATGCCCTCGTTCTGCTGCTTGCCGGAGGTGTTGGCAGCCGTCTGAATCTGCTCGTCGCAGACCAGGGCCAAAGCCGGCCGTTACCTTCGGCGGTATATACCGGATCATCGATTTCAGTCTGAGCAATGTGATGAATTCCGGACTTGACCAGGGTCGGCGTGCTGACCCAGTATAAACCGCTGTCGCTGATGAAGCATCTCGGCACCGGCGAATCCTGGGATTTTACCGGGCGGAGTCGTGGGGTCACCATCCTGCCGCCGCGGACCGGATCGAAAGATTCCGACTGGTACCAGGGAACGGCTGACGCCAGTCCGGCGGAATATCGATTTCATCGAAGCCAATCCAGCCGACGAGGTGGTGATTCTCTCCGGTGATCATATTTACCATATGGATTTCGATGCGATGCTTGAATATCACCGCTCCAAAAAAGCGGATGTGACAGTCGGCATGATGGTGGTGCCGAAAGAGTGAGATCCATCAGTTTGGTGCCGGCATTACCAATAAAGACAACCGTATTGTCGATTGGGAGGAAAAACCGCAAGTCCCCGGACCAACCTCGCTTCAATGGGCATCTATATCTTCGACCGCAACTATCTGCTGCGCGACACTGGCCCGCAACAAGGCAAGAGATCGATTTCGGCATGCATATCCTGCCCTGGGCAATTGAAAACGACAATGTCTTTGCCTATCCGTTCTATGGCTACTGGCGAGATGTCGGCACGATCCAGGCCTACTGGGAAGCCAACATGGATATGCTCAAGTCACGGCGATCTGATCTCCCCGGAAAAATGGCAGATCCGCACCAATATCGAGGCTGAAGGACGC
Source organism: uncultured delta proteobacterium (assembly GCA_963707715.1). Classification (GTDB taxonomy): domain Bacteria; phylum Desulfobacterota; class Desulfobulbia; order Desulfobulbales; family Desulfocapsaceae; genus JABDQA01. The sequence continues at coordinate 173,142 of CAVPRJ010000009.1, read as the reverse complement.
CGGGCCGATCGCCCTGCTGCCCGATATTTCAGCACTGCCCGGGTGCAGAACTCACTGATTTCTGCAGGTTGCATGATTAAGGGCACGGTGATCAACTCAGTCCTTTCTCCCGGCGTGGTGGTTGAAGAGGGAGCGGTCGTGAAAGACTCCATCTCTTCAGGGATTGCTTTATCGACAAAAAAGGGGCCGTTGACCTGGTCATTTCCGACAAACTGGTCCGATTTGGGGAAAGCGCGTCGTTGGGGTCGGCGAACATCACGATATCGCCAACAGGCTCTATCCCAAGCATCTCTATACCGGCATTACGCTTATCGGGGAGTTCGCCCGCATCCCGCCAGAAAAAAGATCGGCCGCAACTGCATTGTCGGGTGCATGGCCAGTGACGAATCCTTCAGCAGCCGATTCTGCAGGACGGTGAGTCGTTGTAGTCCTGCAGCAAGGCGGCTATCCCCCAGGTAAACAGGATTTGACACTGGCCGGTGCTGATGCTATAAGCTGGTGCCGATTATCTCTCACCGCAGATGGTCACAGTTTCTGCCACATTGCCCCCGTAGCTCAGGGGATAGAGCACAGGATTCCTAATCCTGGTGTCGCAGGTTCGATTCCTGCCGGGGGCACCAATGATTTCAAATATTTATCTCAAATAGCATTTCCTCAATTTTCTCTCTCGCTAAAGATTTTGACAGATTTTCTTGTGCCAGAATCCTGGGGTCAGCAACACAAGGAACACTTTAACTGGGCAAGGATGCCAACTCATTGATGTTGCCAGTGGAAATATATCCAGAACAATGGAAGTGCCATCTAAAACGCAGTCGCATGAATTGTAAATAAGATTGACATTTTATGTAATTTTTCTTATCGTAGGTATCATGATTACCCGAAAACTCGAACGAAAAGCTGCGGCAACTCGCCACCTATTATCCCATTGTAGCAGTGACCGGTCCCAGGCAGGCGGGAAAGACCACATTGTGTCGTGCCACCTTTCCAGATAAACCTTATGTGTCTCTCGAATCTCTAGATTTCCGCGAGTTTGCGCTGAGCGATCCGCGAGGATTTCTGGCAGGGTATCAGCAGGGGGCTGTCCTTGACGAGATCCAGCAAACACCTGAATTGGTAAGTTATCTGCAATCCGAAGTCGATGAAAATCCAGAGCCTGGCCGTTTTATTCTCACCGGCTCACAACATTTTGGTGTATCGCAAATCATTTCTCAGTCTTTAGCCGGGCGTTGTGGATTACTGAATCTGTTGCCCCCCGATTTTGATGAGTTGCAGAATTTTTCAGCAGTCCCGGATGAACTGTTTACCCTTATTTGGCAGGGTGCTTACCCCAGGATCTATGACCATAACATCCCGGCTCATCAATGGCTTGCCGACTATGTTGCTACCTATGTACAGCGTGATGTCCGTCAGGTCATGAATGTTGGTGACTTGTTGACTTTTTCCAGCTTTCTCAAGCTTTGCGCCGGGCGCACTGCACAGGAGATTAATTTGTCGTCCCTTGGAGGTGATGCCGGAGTTTCTCATAATACTGCAAAAGCCTGGTTATCTATTCTAGAAGCAAGTTATATCATCCACAGGATACCGGCCTGGCACGTCAATATCCGTAAACAAATTGTGAAAGCACCAAAGCTTCATTTCCTGGATACTGGAATAATCTGTCATCTTCTGCAGATCAGGGAACCTGAACAACTCCGGTTACATCCTCTTCGAGGAGCTATTTTTGAGAGCTGGGTTGTGTCAGAGCTATACAAATCACTGGCTCACCAAGGCGAACAACCGAATCTTTACCATTATCGTGAAAGCCGTGGTTTGGAAATTGATGTGCTGGTGCAACAGGGTGACGGCGTGCATGCAATTGAGGTAAAATCTGCAGCTACAGCAGCTCCTGATTTTTTCAAAGGATTTGATCAGATTGCCAAGAGGTTTCAGACAGCCGGCCTATCCCATACTCTGGATAATGTGGTAGTCTATGGCGGCGAAACATCGCAGCAACGTTCAAAAGCTCGATTACTCAGCTGGAGGGAGGTGGGCAAGATTCTGCTTTAGGCGTTAGAGAAAGCCATATTTAGATCACAAGGATATTTCATTAAAATCTGGCTAAAAGAAAAAAGTAAAAGGAAAAGAAAATTGGGTAGAATTTATCTGAACATGGATAACGCATTTTCTTGTACTTTAAGATAATTAGCTGGTCTTGTTGAAGATCGCTTTTTCTGATTGAAAATTATTCCTAATCCTGGTGCCGCAGGTTCGAATCCTGCCGGGGGCACCATCTATCCTGAATGGCGGTTAGGATCATCTGAAATGATCCATGGCTTCAGCCAATTCTCTGTCGCTATCGGCGTCGAACCGAAAGGCTCTTGGCATATATCGCCTGGCCTGAAGGCGGAGGACGGGAAAGGGACGGCGTGCTCTACAAAAGCCTTCATGGGGCTGACATCAAGGTTGCGGTCATAAAGAACCTTCCCGTGGCCTTCCGAGAAAATTTTTCAAAAGAACTCATAAACCTGCCGCAACCCTATAAAGCAGGAAGTATACAGGGTTTTGCGCGAACTGAGTCAGAGCAGATAGCTTACTACCATCTACCAGCAGCGGCTGGTTCAATATTGTTTATAATTTTAAATATATATGCATTATTTTGAGTGTTTCTGTAGCCGTGAAAAACAGTTTCGGAATACTTGCCTACAATCCCGCCAATAATGAAAAGGGCCATAACTAATGCCATTCTCCCCATGACATCACCTGATACGTTGTTGGGAGTTTCACCCCTTGTCGGTGCTTGAACAGGAATATGCAAGGAATTTGTTTTAAATGCAGCTCAGGAGCAGTTGCAGCAATAAACGAGGCTGCCGCGATGACGGACCTGATTCAGAAGCGAACAGTACACCTGCTGCCGATAACAGCGGCAGTTTGGAAACTGCTTTTGCGAAGTCCAGTGAGCTAGCTCACTCAACTATGCCAGTGTCTTTCCACATAAACCGCGTTACGAAAATCCATAATGAATAACCAAATAAGCAGATCGCAAACAGCGTTACGAGCACATTATTGGTTATCAGCATCAGGGAAAGCGCGGCCAGCAGAAAGACAACTGGTTTCGCAGTGTAGAGTGGCTGGGGCAGCCAGAACATATAACCCGCTCCTTTTGTAGGGGGTTATTAACCGATTATATGTTTTTGAAAGATGAAATGTCAAAAAAAATAATGAATTAGGATAAAACGAGGCCGCCATCGTGATGGCCCTCAGAGCAAAAGGATTAGCCATCCCGGCAGGGTGTGAATAGAGTACAATAATCTATTATGGCAGTTAACCGTCAACTGGCGGGAGGGAGATATGAAATACAAGTCGGCTGAAGATTTTCACGAACACCTATTAAAGGCAATTGAAGAAAAACGCAGCTATCATGTGAAGAGATATGAGACTGATAAAAAAGACGAGGACAAAGGCGCCATTGATACGCTTGCCTGGGCCTATAGTATAATAAAGTTTGGGAAAGGCAATATTGAATAAATTATCGAATTAGTAAGTGTAAAATGTGCCTAAAGGTAAATTGAAAAGTGGTATGCGTCTATCTTCTCTGGCACGGTGTTTCGTATACCCGTTAACGACAGAAACTCCGGGAAAATGTCAGCAGATATTCGGGAAGGGTGTACGCAGGGCACCCAAAACTTTTTCGCTTAATGTCAGTTAAGCTGGAGCTTTGATTGTGCCTCAGTCGTTCCGGCAGTTTTGGGTTTTGAGCATATTTGTGGTGAGACGGTTCAAGACACCTTCAACTATGGCTTAAAAATTTCTGACCAAGCAGCGCCGCGCCTTTGAGCGAGGATTCTGCCTCGAAATGATAGGGGCAGTCGCGCAGCCATTTCTGTTTGGCTCGCACAATGGCCTCATTGACCGCCCCGCCGGAGACGATGATTTTTTCATCGAGGGTGAGACTGCGGGCGACTTCTTTGAGATTTTCTTGCTGGTATTCGCACAGACCTCTAACCAATGCCGCCAGCAGCTCTTCTCTGCTTGTTTCCTGGGTCAGGCCGAGGAACTCTGCTTTGAGCGGCAATTGGGAATAGCGAGACCCCATCAGATAGGGGGTATAGCGAACGGTACTCTCTCTCTCAAGCCAGGTATCTATTGACCTGGGAATAAATTCATCGAAGAATTGGTCAGTATCCATCTCGCTGCAGAACAGCGCTTTGAACCACTCGAAGGCCTTGCCGCCGGCGTTCATCACGTAGAAAGAAAACCAGCGGTTGTCGATGACATGGGTACGGATGTTGTAGTTTTTAGACGGAATGCAGGTCGGCAGACAGACCATGGTAATTTCGCAGGTCCCGTTGATATTGAAAATTTCTCCCGGCTCATCGATACCAACCGAATAGGCGGCCAGCACTGCGTCGTTGCCGCCGATAAGAACCGGGGGCTCCCGTCTGAGGCCGGTGAGGCGGGCCAGTTCCGGTTTGATTCTGCCGGGGCTCTGGTAGGCGTGATAGAGCGGTGGGAGGCGATCGACATCGAGGCCGAAGGTTCCGGGCGATCTGGCGGTTCCAGTTCAGATCGTTTTCTGTGGTGTTGTAAAGCGCGGTGAGGGAGGCCGAAGAAGGGTCGATGGCGAAGTGGCCCGTCAGCCATTTGCAGAAGACGGTGTTCGAATGACCGAAGGTGTCGGTTTTTTCGTAAACATTCGGGAGGTTGTCCTTCAGCCAGAGAATACTGGCCAGGGAACATCCGCCAGCCACTGGAATATTGGCGGTATGTTTGAGCAGTTCTGCTTCGCCGATGGTATCGATAATGTGCCGGGCCTGGGTCCTCGAGCGCTGATCAAGCATCAGGATTGCCGGGTAGAGGGCCACACCGTCGCCGTCCATTGCGGTCAGTCCCGGCGTCGTACCCGACAGACTGATCACTTCGACCTCCGCTGTATGCTGCTCGAGAACCCGGCAACCTTCAATAAAGGCCTTCTGCCACTTGTCAGGCTCTATGTCGCCGAACAACCCATCGTTGTAGATGTTGATCGGGTAATCGCGGGTCAGACTATGGGCGAGATACAATTTATTGGCCTGCATCTCAAAGATGCCCATCTTCATGGCCGTGGTGCCTATATCGACGCTGAGGATTTTCATCTGATTCCTTTCTGAGCTGATCAACCAGCAACGAACCGTCGCGCTTCAGCCAGCACCGCCCGATTCACAAGCCATGCATCACAGGTGAAACCTGGTGCCAACGAGTTTATTGGGAGGCTTTAGGCTTGAATTTTTTCAGGACTTCCCAGACCGGAACCGCCACCAGTCCGCCGATGAGGCCGGCTGCATAGGCAGGAATCGGATGATGAAAAATCGAGTTCCACAGAGCGCCTGCAAGAAAACTGATTACCACCATCAAAATGACGGTTACGCTGATTCTGGCCCAGATCGACATGGGTATCTCCTGTATGAGTAAAATAGTAAGAGGTTTTGAAAAGTCTCTGAATAACCAATAATATCTCATTGAAACTATTATGTAAACGGCTTCATCATCCGAGGCTCAGCCACTCTGCTGCAAGCCTTCCAGAAAGGCCCGGACATTCTCACCAAGGACGTTGTGGTTATATCCGCCTTCCAGCAGGCCATAGCAGCCGCCGTTATTGCGCCGGGCCGTATCCCGGACCCAGGACCCCATGGTCCGGTAATCATCGGTATAGAGCAGGCGGCCCCAGTCGTTGACATGGTTGTCGAAGCCTGCTGAAACAGCAATCATATCGGCCTGCGTGGCTGCCAGACGGGAGCTGACTTCAGCCAGGTATGTCTCCCGCCCGCTCGACGCCGGGTTGAGTATCTCCACCCAGGCATCGTGCCCCATGATATTGACGTTGCCGTCGCCGAAATGCAGGTCGAAATCAAGCACGAAGGCCCGCTCGATCAATTGACTCTGTTTCAGATGATAGAGCGATACCGCCATATTGTTGAAATAACAAAATCCCCAGCAGCTGGCTGCCGAAGCGTGATGGCCCGGTGGACGGATCAGCGCAAAGCTCGGCTCTTCAAGTGCTCTGAGCGCTGCCTGGATGGCGCCGCCGGCGGCCAGGGCGCTGATCTCGAAGAGCCCCCGCCGGCGAACATGCTCGATATGTTGCCTGGCGTGGGCCTTACGCAGGTCGTCTTCTGCGGCCGGTTGGCATTCGATGATATCGGCAATGGGTTCAACGGCCTTGATGATGGCTTCCATCCTGCCGGATTCGGCGGCTGGGTCGGAGGTATATTGGTCATAGAACTGCCGGTTAAAGTAGACTTTGATCATGGTCCCGACGCCAGTGTCTCAGATCGCACCGCATGGCCTCGTTCAGAAGAGCAGGGCATGATTTGTAAGTTCAATTCTGCCGGTCCGGTCAAGCAGCCGGCCCAGTTCCGCCCCGCTGGAATCTTCGCCGCGGATGGGCCAGTACGCAGGTTTAATGCCGGTGGCCCGGTAGAAATTCTTGAGTGAACTTTTCTGAGTGAAGACGATAATCGCTCGATCGGTGAAGGGATATGAAATAAGGCGCTGAGACTCCAGTCGGCAGAGCTGTCTGAGCATTGGCTCGAACAGCCTCTCAACACCTCCGGCACCGCAATGGGGTGAATTGCTCGAGCCCGGGGTTGGAAACGAGTAAAAGGTGGTCAGGCCAAAGCTGAACCGGCGTGAGGCCGTGTCTCGCAGGATCATTTCACAGCGCCGCCGGGCCTCCCGGGCTCGCGTTGTCTGATCCACCATGTGCACCAGTCCGGCTGTATCCATTTTGGCCCAGAATTCGTGTCTATCACCGTCGGCGCGCGAATAAAAGAACATGCCCTGTTTGACGCCAAAGGCCGCAGGGTTGCCCAGCACCAGCAGTACTTTGGGCTTATCTGCCGCAGGCCTGCTGCTCCGGCTCGGCAGCAGCGTCTGGGACTCATAGCGCAGTATGCCGTCACGCAGCGAACAGATATCGGTGAACCAGGGCGCTTCGGCGGCTATTTCAGCCAGGCGTTCCGTCAGCCGGGCGATCTGGTCCCGGTGCAGACCGAAGCTGCTGCTTTGCAGGTCCAGTTCAACGCTGTAGTTGCCGGGGTTGAATCTCATCAGCTGCTCACGTTCGGCTCGCTTGCCTTATCATTAACCATCAGGGGCCGACTGGCAGGGCCGCATCGCACCATGTTTCTATTTGGGCAAAAAAGAACATCAGGTAAGGCCTTGCCGGTCTGCTTTGGCCAAGGTCGCATACCAGCATGAATCATGCAGCCGCCAGAGCTTTTTGGTGATTTTCAAATTCTTCCATGGTGGTTGCCGATCTGTATCAATCCTGGTTGTTCAGATGTTTAGCCTGTTTCAGGGTGAGCCCTTTATCCGGCAGGACCATCAGGGTCGAGGTGCCGTGGGCAATTCGATCATTTTCTGAATCGAAAACGCTGGCTTCTGAATAACAGAGTGTCCGGCCGTTGCGGATTGCATAGCCCTCTGCCCGCAGCATTCCGTGGCTTGCTGCTTTGAGATAATTCAGCTTGAGGTCGACATTGACCAGTCCCGTCCCCTCGGGCAGCCGCAGATAAACCGCCCAGTAGGTTGCGGTATCGACAAGGGTGGCCAGCACACCGCCGTGTGCGATACCGAAGAGCTGCAGGTGAAAGTCCTTGAGTTCAAGCTGGACGGTTGCCCGATCGAGATCAAGCGAGGTGAGGCGCATGCCCAGATGGGCTGGAAACGGACTTGTCCCAAAAATAGTGCTTATCTCTTCGATATATGCCGGATTGGGCTGGACCATGGCCGCTCCTGTTTGAATGGAGATCAAAGTACATCGAATAAATACCATTGACAGGATTTTGTGCCAAAAGAAAATGGTCTGACAGGCAAGCTTTTGAAATCGTCATTTCTTTCCGCGAATCCCTTATGAGAGGGGAAAAGGGCACTGGACTTGCCTACAGATTGTGTTATAGTGACGTCGGTTTGTTTCCAGTAAACATCTTATTATCACCCGTATTTATCAGAACAGCTATCGGGACTGTTACCAATCATCGGAGAGTAGAAAGTGAACAAATTACGACTTTTAACCATATTGCTGGTGGTGGGGCTCTTCTTTGTCTCCTGCAGTGACAGCAGCAACGACAGCGGCGGCACCACCGGGGGAAGCGGTGAAGTTAATAATGCTGCCGCTGATGATGCAACAAACCAGGACCAAGCTTCCACTGACAATACTGCCGCCGTTGAGCAGGCACCGCCCGAACCGGCAGGCCCGATAAGTTCTTCGCAGATATGGATGGATGCCTTTTCCGATTGGAGCTGCGGGGGCAAGTGGACCGAGCGCGATGGTGCGCTCGGCTTGACGGCCTACTCGGGCAACGACTCCTGCAAAATTGAATTTCCCGGCGAGAGCGGCACCTACCAGCTGGTGTTGGCTGCTCAGACCGAGTTTGACGGCCAGTCGCCATATCGGGTATCGATAAATGGCCAGACGGTGGCAGAGGGAAATTATCCTTGGTCAAGTCCTCTGAAATGCGACTGTCCGCTCGATGACTGGCGCTCTGTCTGCCCCGACCAGAATACCGATATAGATCTTGGCACGCATAATATCAATTATGGCGATGTCATCGAATTCTGGGGAGCGGACGACTATCCCTGCGGCGCCCATGGATCTTATGCAAAATGGCATGGCATCACCGCATACAGGAGATGATTTGTAGTTAGCTGTATCTGTGTTTATTTGTTTCAGGAAAATGCTTTCTCGTGTCTGATGGCGGGAAAGCATTTTCTTTTTAATGCACATTCCGCAGGCCGTTCTATGAGGTCACGCCATGGTACTGAAATTGTATGGCGTCCTATGATAGACTGTTTAATTGAAGACGTCGTCTGGACTCGTGCAGTTCATATGATGTTTTGGACACCACCTTTCGTCCATATTACCGCTGGTGATTTTTCCAGAGGCAGCACTTTCTATGAAACGGGAAATTCAGCGTCTCAGTGAGACATCGTTTGATGTGGTCATTATCGGTGGGGGCATTACCGGAGCCTGTCTGGCCCACGATGCTGCCTTGCGGGGCCTGAGGGTTGCCCTGGTTGAGAAAAACGACTTCGGCATGTCCACTTCGTCTGCCTCATCGAAGTTGCTGCATGGCGGTATCCGCTACCTGCAGAAGCTGCAGTTTGGCAAGGTGCGCGAATCGGCCCGCGAGCGCACCTATTTCCAGATCATTGCCCCCCATATCACCAGCAGCGTTCCATTTCTGGTTCCGACCATCAGCGGCAGCCTGATGAAAGGCAGAGCAGCTCTGCTGGCCGGGATGAATATGTATCGGCTCATCTGCACCGGGCTCAATGAGCTGATTGCAGATCCTGCCAAAAAAATCGCACACGGTTCTTTGTTTTCCAGGGATGAAGCGCTGCAGGCGGTACCGATGCTCGAAGCCATTGATGGCTTGAACGGTGCCCACACGCTTTTCGAGGTTCATATGAACAACTCGGAGCGGATGACCCTTGCCTTTATCAAGTCGGCTGTGCAAAACGGGGCGGTTGCCGCCAATCATGTCGAAGTGGTCCGTTTTACCTCTGACTCGGGGCGCATCACCGGGGTCAGGTGTCGCGACGGCTTGAACGCTGGCGAGTTTGACATTGCGGCACGCCTTGCAGTCAATGCAGCAGGTCCATTTCTGCCTGGGATCAATGCCCAGGTCGAGGGGTTGAATCTCGACAAAAAGACCACCGGCTTTTCCAAAGGGGTGCACCTGGTCACCCGCCAGCTTGAAGAGAATTTCGCCCTGGCCCTGAGCAGCGGCAAAAAGACCGAGGGGCTGGTTACCCGGGGCGGCCGGCATATTTTCATGATACCCTGGCGCGGCCGCACCCTTATTGGTACGACCAATGTCCCGTTTAACGAGGACCTCGACAAGGTGCGCGTTAGCCGCACGGACATCGTCGATTTCCTGCAGGACATCAACGCGATCGTACCCGGCATTGCCTTGACCGAGCAGGATGTGCATTATGCGTTTGCCGGCCTGTATCCGCTGATCAGCGACGAGGTCAAGGCCGATACCTATCAGGGCACTGGCGAGTATCAGGTGGTCGATCATGGAGAACGCGACGGGGTCGACGGGATCGTCTCGGTTCTGGGGGCGAAATACACGACGGCCCGGGCAATCGCCGAGCAGGCAGTGGATATCGTGGCAGCCAGGCTGGATAATTCAGCTCGGAGCTGCCGCACCGCGACTGAGCCGCTTGTCGAGGGGCGCATTGCCGATTTGAAGGGCTTTATCGCCGAGAAACAGCAGTACTATCAAGACATTCTCGAGCCGGCAAGCGTGCGTGATCTGATCGTTTCGCATGGCAGCGAAATCGACTGGGTGGTAAGCTATCTGAAAAGCCGGCCTGGGTATCTGGAAAAGCTCTCGGACCAGCGCGAGACATTGGCCGGAGAGGTCGCCTATGCGGTGGAACACGAAATGGCCTGTACACTCGATGATGTGGTATTTGCCCGGACCGGCCTGGGGACCATCGGCCATCCCGGGGCTGACGTGCTTTTGCGGGTGTGCGAGATTATCGGGCCGCTGCTTGGTTGGGACAAGGAGCGGTATGACCAGGAAATTGCGGTTGTTGAGCAGCGCTATCACTGGGCTGATGAGTGATTGTGCCTTGGCACGGACGAATTCTGACAAGCGCGGGACCAACCGGGGAATGATGTGACAGAGCAGCCCAGCCGATATCCTGATGAGCAGCCGGTGGTGGTCCATATCGGTCCGACGCCGTTTTTTTCCAATCGTGGCTGCCATATCCGTATATTGAATGAAATACGGGGACTGCAGTCCTGCGGCTGCCGGGTCATTTTATGCACCTATGGGCTTGGCAACGACGTGGACGGCGTCGATGTGCGCCGGATCTGGCCGATTCCAGGATATACCAAAACCAGTGCCGGGTTTTCGGTGTTCAAGCCCCTGGCGGATATGCTGCTCTTCTTCCTGGTCCTCAAGGTTGCCTGGCAGGAGCGGGTCAAGATTATTCATGCACATCTGCACGAAGGGGCGCTGATCGGCTGGTGCGTGAAACTGGCGCTGTTCTGGCGCGGGATTCGTCTGGTCATGGATATGCAGGGCAGCCTTTCCGGTGAACTGCAAACCTATGGTACCATCAGGGAAAAAGGTTTGCTGTACAAGGCCGTCTATTGGCTTGAAAAACTCATTTACCGGATGCCGGAGCGGATCATCTGCTCCTCCGAGGCAAGTCTGAGGTTCCTTGAAACCGCCCGCGGCGGATCCGATGGACGGGTCGATCTCGTCGCAGATGTTGTGCCCGAGCAGTTTTTCTCAGCAGCGGATAAACATGAGCTGCGCCGGAAACTGGGCATTGCTCTTGAGCCGGAGGCAATCATCTACAGCGGTTCTCTGCTTGCCGGCAAAGGCGTCGATATCCTGCTCGAGGCGTTGGTCCAGGTCATGTCGGACAATACAAACTGCATTTTCTTGCTGGTCGGGTATCCGAAAGCGTGGGTGGAGGAAGAAGTTAGCCGGGCAGGGCTTGCCGGACGCGTCATTCTGCCTGGCGAAGTCGACTACTTTGAGCTCGCAGACTGGCTTGGCGCCGCCGACCTGGCGGTTGATCCGAAGCCGGCGGGTTCGGGTGAGGCCAGCGGCAAGATCCTGCATTACATGGGGGCCGGTCTGCCGGTGGTCTGTTTTTCGACCGAAAACAACAGGCATTACCTTGGAGCCCATGGTTTCTATGCAGCCGTTGAGCCGCAGAATTCGCCAGGTGAAGCCGCCGCCCTGGGCCGGGCCATACAAACGGCACTGGCAGATGCCGAGTTGCGCAAAGCATTCGGTGCTTTTGGCAGAAACAGCATCCAAAGCACCTACTCGATCAAATCGGCTGGAGAGCAGCTGCTGGCAGTTTATCATCAGTTGGCGCTATAGCTCGAATCGAGCTCAGGGACTTTTATAACGTTGGCTGGCCAGGTATGACAAGCACGCTGACTAAGGCTTGTATTAAAGTATAAATGATTGATATTTCAAGGAGTTAAAGATGAAAATTCTGGTAACTGGGGGAACCGGCTTCACCGGTAAGGCGCTGGTCCGCCGCCTGCTCGATGACGGGCATCAGGTGGTGGCGCTGGACTTTCAGGAAGGGCTGAAGACCCAGGAATTGCGCGATTGGGGGGCCGAGGTGGTGATCGGCACGGTGACCGACAAGGAGATCGTCGACCGCTGCATGAAAGGCGTGGATGTGGTCCACCATCTGGCTGCCGCGTTCAGGCAGCTCAACGTTCCCAACAGTTACTATTGGGATGTCAATGTGCAGGGTACGCAAAATGTACTCGAGGCCGCCTGGCGGGAGAAAGTGAAGAAATTCGTCTATTGCAGCACCTGCGGGGTGCACGGCAACGTCGATGATCCGCCAGGTGACGAGAACAGCCCGATAAATGCCGCCGATTATTACCAGCAGACCAAATATGAGGCGGAGCCTATCGTAAAGCAGTATCAGCTCAAAGGCATGCCGACCACGATTCTGAGGCCTGCCGCAATCTATGGTCCCGGTGATCCGGAGCGGTTTTTCATGATCTTCAAGCGGGTCAACAAGGGCACCTTTCCCATGTTCGGCAGCGGCAAGACCCTGTATCATCCGCTCTATATCGATCATCTTGTCGATGCCCATGTCCTTGCCCAGGAACCCGGCAGGGGAGACGGTGAAGCCTATCTGATCGCCGACGAGCACTACCTGCCGATTCAGACGCTGGTGGAAAAGACGGCTGCGGCATTGAATGTAAAGGTTAAAATACCTCATCTGCCGATCTGGCCGGTAATTATTATTGGCCATATCTGCGAAAAAATCTGCAAGCCCTTTAAAATCACCCCGCCGATTTTCCCTCGCCGGGTGGACTGGTACCGCCAGAACCGGGCATTTTCCATCGATAAAGCCAAGCGCGATCTTGGCTATGCGCCCACCGTCAGTATCGATGAGGGACTGCGCAGAACGGCGGCCTGGTATAAAGCGGAGGGCTACCTCTAAGAGGTTTAGGCCCTGGCTTGATCTTCTGGGGCCGCCTGTTCAGCGTGCTGCCCTGGATTTGAAGAAAGCCAGACTATAGGTTTTACACCAGCGCCATATCGCACGCGGATGATCGAAGAACCGAACCTTCCAATAAGGCGGTCCGCCCAGACGTCCATAGTAGATCTGAAGCCACCATGTGGAGGGCCAGAATGTATCTCTGGCCAGTGCGGGCAGTTGTCTAAGCCCGACATCCTTGAGTCGGCGCCTGGGCCAGCCTTGATAGGGGGTGGCCGCTGCAGCCGGGATTTTGTTCAGGTCAAGGTGCAGCAGATCAATGACCTGCTGCTTCCAAGGGGTTATGAAATGGAGACGGGACAGGATGTCCAGGAGTTGCGGATCAAGGCGGCGCACTAAACCCCAGTCGATATTGGTGAGCTGCGCTTCGACCAGGCTGATGATATCGGCAACGTGGATGAGCCTGAATTCCTCATAGGTCAGCGGCGCCTGAAGACCATGCAGATAGAGATACTTAAGACTTTCTTCCAGATTAAGCGTGCAGGCCTGCTGGTTATGTACGGTAATCGTTTTTGCGGAACCCGATGATTTCTCGATCGGCCAGGCTGGATACTGCTGCTGGAACGGCAGAAGATTGTGGTGCAGTTCGATATTGATGGGCAGACCTGCAACTTGTTTGATCATCGGGGCGAGATGATAATAGTCATCCGCTATGTCATGATCGTTCTGTTGCCGGTAGCCCAGTCCGACAAGCGTCTCCTGGGCTTTTTTAAGATCGGCCTTGCCGACCAGTAGATCGATGTCGCGCATCGGTCTCAACTCAGGCAGACTATAGACGAAATTGGCCAGGGCAATGCCTTTGACCAGCAGCACCTTGATCTGCTGATGACGGAAGACCGCGAGAATTTCTGCGATCGCATCATTTCTGAGCTGATTGGACCGCTTGGTTCGCAGATACAAAGACTGCAGGTCCCGTCGGCTGGATTGAGGCAGCTTAAAACCGAGCGCCCTGAGATGTTTGTAGAGAAGAGAACTGAGGCCCTGCTGCTCGCCGCTGCGGACAAGTTCTTTCCAGGCGGATGTATCCCTGCCATATGATGCAAGCGCCCGATCCAGGGCCTGGTACATGGCGTCATGGCCCTGGTCGCGGGCACAGAGCCCGAGGATGGTTCGAATCATTTATTCCTGGCCGATGCGGTTCAGGGTCGCCTCAATCGCTTCGACAATACCGGCAAAACTGCCGTAGCGGATCAGATAGGCAGGTGTGGCCCGGGCAATGCTCACCATCTGCGTGAAGCCATGGCCCTTCAAATTGCGGGCGTTGGCATGACATTGCAGCAGAAGGCCGACCAGTCTGGCCCTGCTGATCTTCTCTATCCCAAGAGGTGAGCCCGCGAGATACTGCGGCAGCAGAACCAGGGAAGGGAGCGAGGGTATCGATCCCCCGGCAGCGTTCCCTTTGGTATCGCATCGCGGCCTGAGCAGCGCCCCGTGGCGGTCGCGCAGCATCTGCTGCCAGACACTCGAATTGCTCGCTTCAAGCAGAGGCAGGGCGCCAGTCTTCAGGCAGACGGGTCTGGTGAAAAAGTCGATGGGTTTGGACGCCTGTTCATGTATGAAGATCAGTTCATCGGTGAGATAGCGATATCCGCAATCTGTCAGCCACCAGACCAGGGTGCTCTTGCCGGCTCCACTCCGCCCGGGAATCAGGATCAGCTTTTTTTCCCGCCAGACGCAGCCGCAGTGAAGGGCTGCACCGCCGCTCGCTTCGTTGAGAAGATGAAATATCGTCCGGTCATACAGAACTGCGGCGCACTGTATTTTTGATTGCCCCTCGTATATTGAAACATCTTCCTCGACAACCGAGAAAGCCTTTTGCTGGTTCGCCCAAGCCAGGCTCAATTGGGGCCCGGAAACCGACTGTATCGGGGTGAGCAGGCCGTTGAATAACAATGCCAGAAATTCTGATGAGGCCTGGTCTTTCGCCTGGATTGCTGCAGCTGCTCCGGCAAAGGAAATACGGAAATTATTCATTTAGCATTGGTGGCGGCGCGAGCACCTGTCGAACTCACCTGAGTTCAGCAATGTTTTGATCGACGAGTCGCTTGATAAGCGCGATCACGTCGAATTCGATCTGAGCGCTGTTCTCCGGGTAATACGATGATAGAAGCGCAATTATTTCAGAGATGCTGCGGTTTCCGTCGCAGAGGTTCCAGATAAGCGCTCCGGTTTCATTGAGATACAGTGATGTCGTCAGGGTGGGGTGATAGACGGTGAGCTCTCCGTCAAACCGTTCAAGCAGATACCCTTGCCTTAGAATAACACGTTTTTCGGTGTCTGAAGTCTGCATTTTTATCGATTTAAAAGGGGTGTGTATGGTAGGAATGGTTCTGGCAGCGGGGGGCGCTGGCTGTCCATTGAAATCAAAGGAACCGAAGGGATATGAATAATTTTTTTTAGCCGTCTGCGGGACGAAGCGATCATAAGATACCATGTCTCCATTGATGCTGCTTCCGCTGTTGGATTACCATATTGAGTCCCGAGATGACAGCAATAATTCACCGGCAGGCCCCCCCCAACATCGCAATTTCTGTTCTATGAGCAGTACGCCGCCTTTAAAGGAGCCGCCCGGCGCAGGGCATGAACAAACAAACGTGTTGGCGTCTTCTTGGAGGTCGCCCCCTCGATGGTCTATAACATCCATCTTACCAGCAATACCGCGCTATGAATTCAGAGATCGATCCATTGCCCCAGGCTGAACTTAAGCGGAGGAACATACCGGAGGGTTTTGCCAGGCAGGTGATCGTCTTGGCCGCCTGCAAACTGCTGGTCAATACCGGCCGCCGGTTTATCTACCCGTTCGCTCCGGTTCTGAGCAGAAGTCTCGAGGTGCCGCTTACCGCAATCACGACGATTATCGCCGCCGGACAGTTTACCTCGCTGCTGGGCATGCTCGCCGGGCCTCTGGCTGACCGCCTCGGCTGCCGCGCGATGATGCGCACGGGGCTTGTCATGCTCGCGATCGGTATGCTTGTCTGCGGGCTGGTGCCGCTCTACTGGCCGATCTTTCTGGGCCTGATTATAGCAAGTTTCGGCAAGAGTATATTCGATCCGGCCATGCAGGCCTATATCGGCAATAATGTGCCGTTTGAGAGACGGGGCAGGATCATCGGTATCGTTGAAACAGCCTGGGCCGGCAGCACCTTGATCGGCATCCCCGCCCTGGCCTTGATCATCGACAGTATGGGGCTGCAGAGCTCATTTTTCCTGCTGGCGTTAATGGGCGCTGCCGGCTGGCTGATGATGGGACGGATGATTCCTGCGGATTCGGCCGTTTCTTCCCCTCCGTCCGGCAAGATTCGCCTGCTCGCCACGCTCAAAGAACTGGCCCGGGTGCGCCCGGCCCTGGGAATGCTCTGTTTCGGATTTATGATTTCAGTTGCCAATGACGCGGTTTTCGTTGTCTATGGGGCCTGGTTCGAACAGGATTTTCTGGTATCGGTTGTCACCTTGGGCTTCAGCACTGTGGCCATCGGCAGTGCTGAACTCGTTGGCGAAGGTCTGACCTCGCTGTTTTCCGATAGGCTTGGTCTGAAAAAAGCCCTGATCGTGGGGCTCGCCGCCTCGATTTTATCCTACCTGCTGCTGCCGGTGATCGGTAAAAATCTCGCCTGGGCGATGGTGGGGTTGTTCCTTTTGTTTCTTAGCTTCGAATTCACCATGGTCACCAGTTTTTCACTCTGCACCGAGTTGATGCCTGCCTCGCGGGCAACCATGATGGCGGGATATTATGCCACCTCCGGCATCGGCAGGATGCTCGGCGTGCTGCTTGGTGGTCTGGCCTGGAAGTCTGCGGGGATTGCCGGAGTCGCGATAAGCTCTGCGGTGCTGACCGCAGGCGGACTGCTGGCCCTGGTCTGGGGCCTGAGGGGTTGGAAACCTGGAGTAAAAAAGGCCGCTTGAGTGGCGGTGATCAAGCGGCCATCATAGGTTCGCTGCCGCCTGCTCGGCTCAGCTTGCTTTGGTCTGGTGGTAGAAGACAGGGGCCAGAAGGAGCCATTCAAATTTGTCGGTGAATTCTACGGCTACGCCATCGCTGTCTTGTCGGGCAACGACACCTGAAATATTGTCGACTACCAGGCGGCTGTGCGCGCCCTCCAGAACAATCTCGATTGCATAGCGCTGGCCGACTTCAGGCTGATCGGCGGTTTTCAGGAAGAAACCGGTCATGCTCAAGTTACGCAGGGTTCCAAGAAACCGCTTATCTCCATGCCTCAGAATGCAGGTGGCTCTGGATACATCCGGCAATCGGTACGACTCTCTGCGCTCATCATGCATAGCGATACTCCCCTGGGTTTGGTTAAGCGTCAGCAACTGCTGCAGTGGCTGCCAGGCAGCCTGACAAATGACATGTCCTCAATAATCATATAATTGACCGGAATAAAGTCAAGAAAATCCATATAATCAAACTCAATCCGGAAAGCGTGAGCTGAATTGGCAGAAGAGGTCGAGCGGGCGGATATGGGCTGGGCGGAGCCGCTCGAGTGTTGTCCCTCCTCGGCCCCGCATCCACTTAGGCGTTATATGCCAAATAATTTGAGATGGGTGCTTCAGCCTCACTTGGAAACGACAATATCATGGAGGGCCTCGAACACGCCCATCGGATCGATATCGTTGGACTCGGCAATATCTTTTATACTCATATCGGCTTGGGCCCTGATGTTTTTCTGGGCAAGTTTGGCAATAATCTCATCGGGATTAAGGCCGTACTCTGCACAGGTTTCGGCAAGTATTTTCTTGCCCCAGCCTGATTTAGGAGCATCCGGAAACGCTGCTGCACCGGTTGCCGGGTCCAACCCTTCAGCAGCGGCTGCGGTCACGGCCGGCTTGATGATTTCATAAATATCCTGGGGTGAGCGTTTGTTCCTGGCGGCGATATCTTTCATGATATCCTCCCCGCCATTTACTTGGAGGCCCGCTGCCTGAAGCAGCTCGAGACTCTTGTCAAGATCGATGTTTTCCCGTCTGGTCAACATTTTCAGCGAAGATGATTCGGCATGACCATAGGGCGGCTCCCCATATTTATCCGTGGCGCTGTCCTTGAAATATTCGGAGATATGAATGATCGTGCTCATGGGCGGTACATTGTAATAGGTACCCACGACAAAGAGCAGCGTGAGCGCCAGGGCCACGTTGAACGGTCCGGTGAACACCTTGACCTGCCGGGCTTTATTCTTCATATAAGCGACGATCGGTTTCCAGTTGTAGTAGATGTGCAGTAAGCCCGCGATGAGAAATAAAACGCCCACCGTCGTGTGCTGGGCACCCCAGTCGCTTTTGGTCAGCCAGAGAAAGCGCCAGTCAGCCCAGTTGGCGATCCGGCCTTCTGGCACCACGTACAAAATGACCGAGTTGATAATCAGTACAACCAGCGACAGCAGCATGGTCATCGAGGTGATTTTTCTCATGTTCATGGTCGTGTTCCTTTGTATCAAATGTTAATAAGCAAGAACTTCTGAAACGCAGAATATCCAAATATCATGCCAGTCGCGTAAGCATATAATTAAATAATTATTTGTTTGATAAGATCAAGGCAGGGATGGGTTTTCGACAGGTGGTGAAGCCCGACCTGGGCTCCCTGAGATCGATTGTGAGTCAATTGCTTTGAGGAAACTGGGTAATTTGTATGCACCCGGGGATCCCAGGGTGGGTAAAAAATACGCTCTACAAGTTCTGAAACGCAACCAATGCATTGTCTGATTTTAAACTTGTATATAATTAACAGTACGTTACGGGGCATCTTTGTGTTTTGGCACAGCGGTTGCTTAATCACTAACAAACGCAGATGAGCCAAAGGCTGCTTGATTAACGACCGATTCCATTGATTACGGTGAGATCGATCACAACCATAGAGGAGAACGAACATGAAAAGGACGAAAAAAAACATAGCGATTGCAACACTGGCACTCGGCTTTGGACTCGTTAGCCTGACCCAAGCATATGCGGGTTGGGGTCAGCGCGGCGGCGGGTACTGCGGATACTGGGGAGGCAGTATGAACCAGGCCGGGCCGCAGATGCAGTTCAACCAGGTCGATCCGGCGGTGCAGGATAAGCTGGATGCATTTTTTGCCGATACCGAAGATATCCGCAGGGAGATCGCCGTCAAACGAGCCGAGCGGATCGCGCTGCTGCGCAGCGAAAATCCCGATCCGGCAGCAGCGAGCAAGGTGGCGGGCGAATTGTTTGATCTGCGCACCACCCTGCATAAAAAAGCCGAAGAGGCCGGCGTCACCGCCTATCTCGGACCGATGAACGGTCCGCGGGCCGGTGCGGCAGTTGGCCGGATGGCCCAACGCATGGGAAACGGTCGTGACTTCGTACCCGGCAATCCCGGCTACGGCGGTATGCGCCAGGGCGGCCGTCCCATGAACAACATGCAGCCTGGTCCCGGCTACCGGGGAACCTGGTAGATATGGGAAGGTAAACTTTCCCCTCCCTCCCCGTTAACGGGGGTGTCGCAGCCCGCCTGGAGCCGCAGTTCCGGGCGGGCTGCTTTTATTTTTGTCCTGAAGTTGGCTCAGCCGAGATTGAGAAACATCCCGACCTGGTAGATGAGAACCGCCAGCAGCAGCGCGAAAGCGGTGTTGAAAGTCATCGAGAAGGCTGCCCAGCCCCAGGAGGACTCCCTGGCAATACAGACGACGGTCACGAAGCAGGGGGCGTAGAACATGATAAAGACCAGTACCGCAACGGCGATCACCCGGTTCCATTGGGGGGAACGCTGCAGCCGTTTACCCAGGGAGTCTGACTGTTCCACGTCGACTTCTCCCAGCGAGTAGGCCGTGCCCAGGGTCGAGACGATTACCTCCTTGGCGGCGAATCCGCCCACCAGAGCGATATTGGTGCGCCAGTCAAAGCCTGCATAGCGCGTCAGGAACTCGAGTCCCAGGCCGATTCTACCGGCAAATGAGTTGCGCAGGGCCAGCTCCGACTCACGCTTGTTGATCGCTTCCACCTCTTCCAGATACTGCCCGGCCGGGGTTGACAGCGAAACATCAGCAGCTTGGGCCTGCGCAACAATCTCGGCGGAGTAATCCGCCGCCACTGCGGCGCGCTGTGCGGCAAAATTCTGGCGCTGTTCATCGGGCAGGCCGGGGTAGGTCATCATGGCCCAGAGCAGCATCGAGATCCCCAGAATTACCGTTCCTGCCTTCTTGATATATTGCCAGGTCCGCTCCCAGGTATGGATCAGCAGTCCACGCAGGGTGGGGAAGCGATACGGGGGAAGTTCCATGACAAACGGGGTCGGTTCACCGCGCAGAAACGTCAGACGCAGGAACTTGGCGGCGCACAAGGCCACAACCCAGGCAAGCAGTGTGAAGGCAAACATCAGGATGGCTTTCTGGTCGGAGAAAAAGGCACCGATCAGCAGGGCCAGTACCGGTAGCTTGGCGCCGCAGTTCATAAACGGCACGGTCAGCAGGGTGGCCATCCGCTCCTTTGGGGAGCGCAGGGTTCTGGTAGCCATCACCCCGGGAACCGCGCAGCCACCGGCAATACCGCCCGAGACGATGAAAGGCATGACCGAGGAGCCGTGCAGCCCGAACATTCTGAAAATGCGATCCATCATGTAGGCTACCCGGGCCAGATAGCCCGAATCCTCGAGCAGGGCGATGCCGAAAAACATGAACATGATCAGCGGCACAAATCCGAGCACGCCGCCGACACCATCGATTACCCCGGAGATAAGCATGGACTTGAGCGGGCCTTCCGGGAGGATACCGTCGACTGTTGCCCCGAGCCAGCCGAAGAACATCTCCAGCCAGCCGACCGGGATCTCGCTCCAGGCAAAGGTAAACTGTAGAGGCCGAACAGAACCCCGAGCATGATAACAGGACCGAGCAGTCGGTTGGTGACGACTTTGTCGATGCGATCAGAGGTGTAGAGCCGGTCCTTGTCGAAGGTGTGTACGATAATGCCGCCTCTGAGAATGGACTTGATATAGCCGTAACGGTGATCGGCCATCACGGCTTCGGGGTACACGTTAAGGGTCTTTTGAAAGTGGCTAGAGACCCTGTTCACCTGGGTTTCGAACCGGGCCGCAAGATCCGCATCGTGGTCTCTCGCCCTTGGCCAGAATCTGCTCATCGTTCTCCAGATACTTGAGGGCGGTGAACCGGGCCGGATAGGTGTCGGTGAGAAATAGCTCACTTTCGATATCCTCGACCAGATCCAAAATCGCCTTGTCGAGATCATCGCCATAGGAGAGCGAAATCGGCTGCCACTCTTTCTTCTGGGTGGCGATGCCAAGGGCTGCTTCAAGCAGTTCGTTGGTCCCCTTGCCGGATCGCGCGATGATCGGAATCACCGGAACACCGAGAATTTCTGAAAGTTTTTCCGCGTTGATGGTAATGCCGCGTGATCTTGGCCACATCAATCATGTTCAGAGCGATGACGAGCGGCGTTCCCAGTTCGAGAAACTGGGCCGTCAGATAGAGGTTTCGCTCGAGATTGGAGGCATCGACGATATTGATCACCACCTGGGGCCGCTCATTGACCAGAAAATCTCGGGCCACCAGTTCTTCAGCAGAATATGCGGTGAGTGAATAGGTGCCCGGAAGATCGATGATCGAGAGCTGCCGGTCATTGAATTTGAGATATCCGGTTTTGCGCTCGACGGTAATGCCGGGATAGTTGCCGACATGCTGCCGGGCGCCGGTAAGGTGGTTGAACAGGGTGGTCTTACCGGCATTGGGGTTGCCTGCAAGAGCGACGGTAATCGTCGTGTCTGCAACGGAGGCGTTCATGGATGCATCAAAAATTGCGCTCTTAATAATCCGTCAGGACCAAGATCCAGGTGCATAAAGTCGGCTTGATCGCTGCGCAGAGTGCGGGCCATGTCAATGCTCCTTGTTAAGTGATTGGATCTCTTTGATTGATGAGCAGTCCGAAGCAGCGGAGCAGCAGCTGCAACTTGTGTCGATGCAGCCTGACTTCTGATCGCCGCGCAGGGCCGAGCGCCACTGTTTGAAAAAGCGGCGCCCGATATAAAGCGCGCTCAGCGCAATGATTATCCAGATAATAATTGTTTGGACCATGATATAATATTAGTTGCTCCTAAAACTATAGTCCATAAAAAAACCGGCCCGAGCCGGTCTGGTTAATCTGGGCTGTTGAGCCGGTTTATTCAGAAATAATGATATTGTCCGTGGTATCCCGGTCAAACGAAATGGTGCCGCCGTGCACTCTGATGATGCACTCCTTGCCATTTGAGGGACTTACCAGTTCGATCTCGCTTCCGGGATACACCCCCAAGGCTGCCAGCCGGGCACAATGTTTCCGGTCACCGCGCACCCCGCAAATTTTGGCGGGTCCGCACGTGCTTTTTTTGCTCAAAGGCGTGGCTTGATTTTCCTGCTGGCACCAGCGCCTTTTATGGTGTCCTTGCATGCCTTTGCCACAGCCCGGAGAAAATAGTTTTTTATCCATGATTACCGCCCTGAAATAACCACTTTTAGGTAC
Source organism: uncultured delta proteobacterium (assembly GCA_963707715.1). Taxonomy (GTDB): domain Bacteria; phylum Desulfobacterota; class Desulfobulbia; order Desulfobulbales; family Desulfocapsaceae; genus JABDQA01. Next base: position 150,654 of record CAVPRJ010000009.1, on the reverse strand, counting down.
ACCAAACAATCCTCTATGTCAATATAATTATTGACTCACTGCAGTAAAGTGCTGGGCGATCAAAGATAAGGTGAACGGGCCCGAAAAATGGCTGAATGCCGGGGCTGGAGGTTGGGTGAAGCGGCCGCTGAGGCTTGGGGGGCTGATCAACTGATCAGTTTATCTCAACCATAATGAAATCTGCTTCATTGTTGCGCAGGGTCAGGGTGCCTCCCATGATCCGCAGCGCCACCGGGTCATTGAGCGGGGCCCTTCCTATGACGGTGACCTCGGTGCCGGGGACCAGTCCCATTTCACGGATTCGCCGACCGAGAACGCCAGCGGCTTTGACGGAGGTGATGGTGCCGGTTTGATTTTTTTTCATCTGGCGCAGGTTGATTTGGGCCATAATCTTCAATGCTCTGCTATCGTTTTTTTTAGATAACGGATCTATCCAGGTGTATCGCCAGACCGTGGTGCTGCCGGCGAGGTGATGAAACGCCGCCCGGCAAAACCGGGGTCTGAGCTTGTATATTTCAGGTTGATGATGGATTGGGGCGCTGATTCATAGGGTGAGAATTGCCGATGTTCGCTGGCCCGGCATAATCAGGCTCCCTGCAGCTTTTTAATCAGGGCGTCTTTTTCCCTGAGTTGGGCATGGGCCTCGGCGGCGGCTTCATAGTTGTCCTGGGCGGCCTGAACGGCTTCTTCCTTGGCCTGTTCGGCGTGGGAGATTTTCTGAAGCGAGGATTGAACCACATCGTCCATTCTCTCTTCGAACTCTTCTTCGAGTTTTACCAGCGCGGAACTCTTTTTCTGCAGTTCATCTCTAACGGCAGCCAGTTCTTTGGCCAGTTTTTCAGCCTCAGTCCTGTCCATATCAGATCGTTCCTGCAGCTTTTTATCTCGATCGGCCAGCTCCCCAGCTTTCTGATCTCGTTCCTGCCGGGCTTCTTCCAGGCTGCTGGTAAGTCCTTCTATTTGCTGAGCTGCTGCTGCTTTCTCACTCTCGAGCTCTTCGGCCATGGTCTGTTGAGACTCTTTCAGGTCGCCAAGCTCTTTCTGCAGCCGCTGGGCTTCGGCCTTTGCCTCCGAGAGCTGGGCGTGGAGTTTTTCTTCGACCTCAGCCAGAGCCCGCTGACGCTCTGCCAGCGATGCCTTGATAGTGGTAAGCTCCGTCAGGTGCTTTCGGGCTTCGGCACCTTTTTTCTGGAGCAGTAGAACTGAAACTCCTGCCACTGCAACGGCACCGCCGATGATCAGCCATAAAACCGTGGTATCCATAATCGCAGGCCTGTAAGGTGAATTGAATTGATGAGTTTTCTGCTCCAGAGCAGCTGGTCCCTGAAATATCCGGACATTACCTTATAGCGCAGCTTGGCCTCGTAATTCAAGCAATGTCTGGCAATAGCCTAAAATACATGCATTTTTTTCTTGGTTCAACGGCTCATTGTCCACCGGCAGATATGGCGCTCGAGCCGGTCGAGGATCAGGTACAGGATAAACCCCAGTAAAGCCATGCTCGAAATGCCAGTGTAGAGTGAAATATAGTCGGCCCTTCCCCACGAATCCATGATGATATAGCCGAGCCCCGTGGTGGTGGCGAATGATTCGACAAAAAACAAAATGGCCACCGAGGTTCCAACGGAGATCCGCATCGCGGTCATGATCTTCGGCAGGGTCGCGGGAAGAATCACATGGCGGTAAATCTGCAGCCTGGTGGCCCCAAGCGTCTGCATCGAATAGAAATAGTTCCGATGAATGTTTTTTGCACCATCCCTCGTGGTTACCAGAATCTGAAAAAAAACGATCAGCGCGATCAGAAATATTTTCGAGAAATTGCCGATCCCGAAAACGATGATAATCAGCGGCAGCAGGACCACATGGGGAATAGGGTAGAGCAGGTAGATAAAAGGCGAGAGACGCTTGTTGACCGACTTCTCGGCGCCGGTGACCAGACCCAGAGGCACCGCTGCCGCCACCGCCAGGCCGATACCGGCCAACGCACGAAAAGCGCTGATGGCCAGATCATCGAGCAGGCTGCCGCTGCCAAATTTGACTGCCAGATCCTTGAATACTGCCCACGGACGGGGCAGGGCCATCGAATCGAGCAGCAGGGCCGCCGCCTCCCAGGCCCCCAGGAGAATCAGGGCTGCGATCAGGATATCACGCTTGTTGCCCATTGCTTTCCTCCTTCAGTAGTTCCCGCAGCCGGATGCACTGCCGGAAGAACGTCTCACTCTGGCGGTAGGCCACCGACACCGCTCCCGGATTGTCGATGGTACGCAGGATACGGGCGGGGCGCTGTCCTAGGATAATAATCGTGCGGCCCAGAAAAACCGCTTCCTCAATTGAATGGGTCACCAGAACCGTGGTAATCCGCCTGGACAGGCTGATATCGAGAATCAGGTTCTGCAGCCGCTCCCGGGTCAGGGCGTCGAGCGAGGAAAGCGGCTCGTCCATATACAGAATTTCCGGGTCCATGGCCAGCGTCCGGGCCAGAGCGACCCTCTGCTGCATACCGCCCGAGAGCTGACCCGGGAAATGATCGCCGAACCCGGACAGTTCCATTTCTTCGAGCAGTTGGTCGACCCGCACCTTGATGGCCGCCCGGGCCTGTTTCTTCAGACTGAGGCCGAGGCCGATATTCTCGAATACGGTTTTCCAGGGAAACAGGCCAAAATTCTGCAGAATGGTTCCGCAGCGGGGGGTTCCGGAGATATCGATGGTGCCGGAATCTGGCTTCAGCAGGCCGGCCAAAAGAAACAGCAGGGAAGTCTTGCCGCAGCCGGACGGTCCGATGATTGCACAACTTGAAGGCGGCTCGATCTGGAAAGAAATATTATCGAGCACCTGATGAATGCGTCCTTCGTGGGAAAAGCTCAGGTAGACCGAACTGAGAGTGATCATGCTCAGTTGCTGCTCATCGCATCGACGGCCACCATGGATTCGTAGTCGGTCCCGTCGATAAGCTGTTTGGCCTTGAGCCAGTCGGCCACCGGCTCGAACAGGGCTCTGCTGAATGGTTCCGGCATCGGATAGGTGGCTATTGGATAGGTATCGGCCATAAAGGGCGGTATGCGGCCTTTCTCAACGACCAGACGGCGATATTTTTCCGGATCCTCGTTGATCGCCGACACTGCCCTGCCATAGGCCCTGAATAGCGCCCTGATGTCATCTTTGCGCTGGTTCAGGACGCTGCTTCTGAAAATAATGACCGTCTGCGAAAGGCTCGTGGCCGCGTCAGCATCCGAGGCCAGGATTTTCGCACCCTTGCCGGCGGCAATCGAGGCCAGCGGTTCCGGCAGCGTGGCCGCCTTGACGGAACCAGAGAGCAGCATCTGCATGCGGATCGGCATCTTCTTGACTTCTATTTTCTTTATTTCAGCGTCGCTGAAACCCGACTCTGTCAGCAGACGGTCGGTGACATATTCGATGATGGTGCCGCTCGAGACCGCGATCTGCTGGTTTTTCAATTCGTCGAGTTGCTCGATACCTGATCCGGGGGCGGCAAGAATTGCAAACACGCCTTCCCCGGGCGTTTTGCCTAAGCCCAGTGAGGTAATTTTAAGTATCCCCTGGCCGCGGTCCAGCAGGATCGCACCCACCGGATCGGAGATGGCCCCGTCCAGTGCACCTGCTATCAGCGCGCTGTCCCGCTCCAGAGCACTGAGAAATGGTATCAGTTCAACCTCAAGATGCTCCTGCTCGAAGTAGCCTTCCTGTTCGGCAATATAAAAAGGGACCGAATCTTCAATCAGCAGCAGGCCGATTTTTAGGCTGTCAGGTGCTGCTGGTGAAGCTGTTGGCAGCCAGAACCAGAGCAGCCACATTAAAAAACAATATCGCTTCATGATGTTCACCATCTTTTTGTAAAAAACGAGTTGCTCACCAATCGGTCATCGATCATCTCAGGGGCACCGTCAACTCGTCTCGTAGCAGGCCAGAATCTCGCCGAAATAAAGGGTATGGTAGTCTTTGGCCGGATAGAGCTTGTTCAGTTCCGGATCCAGAAAAGCACTGTCCATCGCTGATTTGTATATGATTCTGCATTCGTAATGCACGCCAGGGATATCGATGATCGGAGAAGCCACCAGCTTTGCCTTACCGGGTTTGAGTCCGCATTCCTTGAACTTGTCGTGGTCCCGTCCCGATTTGGTGCCGCAGAACATCACCGCATCTTTGGCCGATGCGTCGAGCGGAATCGTCACGGTGAAATCGGGGCTCTTTTCGATCAGCCCGAAAGTGTGCCTCGAGTCTCTGACGGCCACCATGAAGATCTCCTTGCGCCAGATAAAGCCAATTGTGGCCCAGCCGATGGTCATGGTGTTGATCTCCTGGCCAGCTTTTACCGTCAGAAACGCGCCTTTGGTAAGGCTTGCCATCAGCGAGTTGATGTTATCAAGATAGGCTCTGTCTTTCATGAGAATCTCCTTTACTCTGGATTGGTGGGCATGAATAATTCGATGTTTTGTGAAGCTACCTAAATTGATGCGGATGTGCAACAAGGCAATGGCGGGGGGCGGAAAATGTGGCGGCGGGCAAAACCAGAACCGATGACTATAGTTTCCCCAGTTGTTTCTTAAACAGCAAAAGGCAACAGTTTAAAAACTGAGCACCTTCACATTAAACTCGGCCACATGGAGGAACAGCGATGACCCAGGCGACCCAGGAAACACATGCAATTGTCATGCACAAAACCGGCGGGCCCGAAGTGCTCTGCTGGGAGCAGCACGATCCAGGTCCTCCGAAACAGGGGGAGGCACTAATCACTCAGGAAGCCGTCGGCTTGAATTTCATCGATGTCTATCACCGCACCGGACTTTACCCGCTGCCTGCACTGCCGGCGGTTCCCGGCCTGGAGGGGGCGGGTATTATCGAGCAGGTGGCTGATGATGTTGAAGAATTTGCTGTCGGTGACCGGGTGGCCTATGCCGGCGTACCACCGGGCGCTTATGCCCAGAGACGATGTATACCGGCGCACCGGCTGGTGAAACTTCCCGAAGCCATCACAACCCGCCAGGCCGCAGCCATGATGCTGCAGGGAATGACGGCCCGCTACCTGCTCAAGGGCTGTTATCAGGTCGGGTCCGATACTACCATCCTGCTCCATGCCGCCGCCGGCGGGGTTGGTTCGATCATGAGCCAGTGGGCCAGTCATCTCGGGGCCTGCGTCATCGGCACCGTGGGCAGCCCGGAAAAAGCAGAGATCGCCAGGAACAACGGTTGTGCCCATACGATTCTCTACGATGAACAGGATTTCGTCGAGGTGGTAGGTGAACTCACACAAGGATCGGGAGTTGACGTGGTGTACGATTCGGTCGGCCAGGCCACCTTCGAGCGATCCCTTGGCTGCCTGCGCCCGTTCGGCCTGATGGTCGCCTTCGGGCAGTCCTCGGGGCCGGTTCCGCCGTTCGACCTGGCAGCGCTGGCCGCCGGAGGGTCATTGTTTCTCACCCGGCCGAGCCTGATGCACTATACAGCCGCCCGCCAGGATCTGCTCGAGCACGCCAATGATCTGTTCGAAGTGGTAACATCCGGGGCGGTCCAGATCCGGGTCGGCACCACCTACCGGCTCGAAGACGCGGCGCAGGCCCACCGCGATCTGGAGGCCCGCAAGACGTCCGGCAGTTCTATTCTGCTGGTCTGAAGCCGGGCGAAAACCCCAGCCACCACCGACCTGCCACTGCTTTAACGGCGTCGAGATTCAGTGATCGCCGTGCTTATGGGGATGGGCGCCGTGGGGGTGGACGTGATGGTGGGTGTGCAGGCACGATTTCGGCGCGGGGATTACCCGGCCTTCTTCCATCGAGGCCAGATCGTTGCAGGTTTCCGCCAGGAAATCGTAGTCGTGCGAGATGATAATAAAGGCCAGCTCCAGCTTAGTGATGATCTCGATCAGCCGCGATCTGGTCTTGGGGTCCAGGTTGTTAGTCGGCTCATCGAGGAACAGGGCACGTGGCTGCATGGACAGTATCGTGGCCAGAGATACGAGTTTTTTTTCCCCGCCGGAAAGATGATGGGTCACCCGGTTTTCCAGATGGCTGAGGCCTAACTCCGCAAGCGTATCAGAAGCCACGAGCCGGGCTTTTTCCGGCGCGACCCCGAGATTGAGCGGTCCAAAGGCCACGTCCTCGATAACGGTCGGCGAGAAGAGCTGATCGTCTGCATCCTGAAACAGCATTCCGATTTCCCTGCGCAACCGGAGGAAGCCGGCCTTGTCTTCAACCTTGCCGCCTCTGAAGAAGATCGTCCCGAAACGGACCTTGTGCAGGCCCATGATGCAGTGAAACAGGGTCGTTTTGCCGCAGCCGTTGGGGCCGATCAGACCAAGGTGCTGCTGGTGCTGGAGGGTAAGGTTGACGTGGTCAAGCACCGGCGGGCTTTCGTCCGAATAATAGAAGCTCAGGTCTTCGACCTGGATGAGCGGCGGGGCACGCATGGTGATTTTAACTCAGCAGAGATTCAAGACAGATAAGGCCGGCGGCAGCACCTATTGCTGCAGCGCAGAAACAGATTTCACTGGCGCCGAAACGTGCTTGGTACAGACTGTAGAAGCGTCCCTGAAAGCCGCGCAGAAGCATGGCCTGGCGCACCCGGTCTCCGCGATGCAGACTCTTGATCAGGGTCATGCCGAACAGATAGCCAAAAGTACGATAGGTGTGCATATTGGTTGTCGGCCTGAAGCAGCGCAGCCGGGCGGCCCGCAGCAAGCGCTGGTATTCCTGGGTGATAACGAAAATGTATCGATAGGAAAAAAGCAGCAGCAGGCAGAGCTTGAGCGGAACACGCAGCCGCTCCAGCCCATGGCCCAGATCGGCCACGGATGAGGTGGCTATCAGCGCCATGATCAATAAAAAAACACCATTGGCCTTGAGACTGATCAGTCCGGCCAGCAGCAGTCCCTGCAAACTGATCGACAGCGGTCCCCAAGTGAACAGGATTTCTCCGGGGTAGCTCAGCGGCAGGGTGATCCAGAGGAAGCCGACGAAAGCGTTGACCAGCAGCAGACGCTTGGCCACGTTCCGGATCGGTAGACGGGCCAGCAGCACGAGCAGCAGGCCGAGCAGCAAACCGCTCGCTGCAGCAGCGTAGGTGCGGCTGAGCGCCAGGATCATTACCAGAATAAGGCAGCTTAGAAGTTTTGCCCTGGTATCGAGTTGATGCAGAAACGATGAGCCATAGCTGAATTGCTCGAAGTTCATCGCTGCTGGTAGTCATCCATACGAATCCACAGGACTCCGCCCAGTTCTACCGGCTTGTCGTTGCCCTGCGAATCTTTGAGCTGATAGTCGGCCTCGGTAAGCGAGGAAAATCCCCACCAGCCGCTCAGCGGGCAGGTAAAGGTGAACACCCCGTTCGGGTCAGTGGTGATGACCTGGGTGGTGTGATAGTCGGTGGGCGGCCGATAGCGGCCTGCCTGATCATAGAACTCAACCTCCACGGTGGCATAGGGGGCGGGCTTGCCATCGAACAGCACCTGTCCGCTGAAGCTGTTACCCTGGTAATTGCCAAATGGCCTGAGCAGCGGTTTTATTTCAACCGGCAGACCGAGCAGATGCTGCCAGCCTTCGTCGCTGCCAAAGACGCCGACCAATGTCTTGGTGTAATGAATGATATAAGAATCTTCTAAAGGTTCCCAGTAGGGTTGCGGTTCCATGACGAACTGATAGACACCTGGTCGGGCGGGAGTGTAATTGCAGCGATACCCGGCCCGGCCCATGATCGAGGTCGCTTCAAGACAGCCGTCCAGGTCGATTTCCTTGTCGTTGGCAACACTATAGAAGCGTGCCGGTTGGACAAGGTCCATGCCCACCCCTTCGAACGGATGTGAAAAAGACAGGGACAGCTCGATGGTGCGCTTCTCTTGAGTAACTATTGGCGAAGACGGAATGACCATGCCGAAATGGGCCTTGGCCTCGGTGGTTGGCAGGACAAAGGTGGCTGCTAATGCGATAAGAGCGCTTAGGAAGACACAGGAAAAGGGTTTCATGGGGTAACCTCCATTTACTTGTTTTGTTTTCGCGATACCGCATAAGCGATGATGCCGCCGATCCCGATGATGAAGCCCAGCCCGCCGAGAATATCCTTGAGGCCCGGCGATGAATGCTGCTGGTTGGCTATCATCTGTTTTATCGGTTGGAGCTTTTCCTCGACCACCGCACCAATCAGCTGGCGCAGTTCATCTGCATCCAAGGGCGATGGGTTAATTTCCCGGTTTTGACTATCAGTGGGTGCATAGGTTGTAAGCTGTGGCTGGCTGCTGGCAGTCAATTCTGCTTTAACGGGTTGCAGAAGCCACTCGGCGCGGTGGCCGGGGCCGGCTTCCAACACGACCAGAAGCGGTTCCGTCGGCTGCCGCCCTGTTTGCTTGACGGCCATGGAAAAGCTCCCGTCATCGTTGGTTTTTGTGCTCGTCAGGGTTTCTTTATTGTCAGGATCGAGAATAAGAATATCTGCGTTTTTCGCTTTTTTTCCGCCGCCGATGGTGGCCTCGCCTCTAATAGTTTCCCCATCCAGATAGGCAAAGACCTGCACATTATGGGCGGCGGCAGCCGCCGCCAAAAACAGGACAAGCAGCGTTGCCGCACAAAAGCGGTGAGCGGGCCTGATCATCGGTGTCCTCCATTGAGCAAATCCGGGTGCACCCGGGCCAAAAAGGAGACGGTAAACATGGTTACCACCCCTTCGATCAGCATGATCGGCAGATTGGCCAGGATGGTAAGTTTTGCCGTCGCCAAAAAGCCGATGTCCGAGAAGGCCAGTGCTGCGGCCATGCACAGCGATGAAAAGAAGATGGCCCCAGCTCCGCCGAGAAACCCGGCCAGCATCCTGGTGCGCTCATTGAGCAGGAGCGGACGCAGCAGGTAGTAGCAGACCAGGGCAGGGACCGCCATCGTGGCGGTATTGGCGCCGAGTACCATGAGCCCGCCGTATTGAAAGAATATGGCCTGCAGCAGCAGACCGATCAGAATGGCCGGAAAACAGGTCCAGCCGAGAATCATGCCGAGCAGTCCGTTGAGCACCAGGTGAATAGAGGCGGGGCCGATGGGCACATGGATCAGCGAGGCGACGAAAAATGCACCGGTCAGCATCGACACCCCCATGATGCGGTCGATATTGAGCTTCCTCAGCCCGATGGCAGTGCCGGTGGCCGTCAGCACTGCCCCGCTGATCAGTACCGGAGCCGATAATACGCCTTCTGAAATATGCATTTGAGGTCTCGATATTAATGTCATGTAGAGGAGCGTCACCGAGTTGAGCCTGGGGCGCTGATCAGTAAACCACTTGAGACAGCGACCGCGGTAACACAAAATAAAAATTCGTAATACTATAACTGGTTTTTTGGATTCCTGTCAATACACAGTCAATGATCTACCCTCACTATTTATCCTGCAGTCCCAGGAGGTGGGTTGCCTTTTCGGCTGGATTTCTGCTTCGGCCGAGGCTGAAGAAAAAATTTTCAGTTCAGCGCGGTGGCCGCAGCTCTGCGGCGATTTGGGGCGATTTGGTCTGCGCTTCAGGTTGCTTTATGGTTTTTCAGCAGGATCTGCGCTAAGAGCCTGCTTGTCTATTATGGAAAATTCGGCTAGGTTCCGGCAGTGTTTGAACATTAGCGGCAAGATCACTATAATAGTGCGAAACAGGTGCATCTGGCAGCGAAGCCGGATCTGAGTTCAAACGAGCGTCGGCGCCCTGAGCCGATATTGGGCTCGTCTCACTTTTACGGGCTCGGATATGAGACAAAGCACGGCAGCATTAACTGATCAGTGGAGCACAACAGGCGAGATGCGATGAAAAGCCCTAAACTGCGTGTTGAAAAGATCGGCGGGACCTCGATGTCGCGTTTCCCCGAGATCATCGATAATATCATCCTGAAAAATGAGGCTGACGTCTTCGGCAGGGTCTATGTGGTATCGGCCTACGCCGGGGTGACCGATGACCTTCTCGAGCACAAGAAAACGAGGCAGCCGGGGATTTACAAACTTTTCGAGAAACAGGAGAACTACCCACGCAAAATGCTGGCCCTGCGGGATCGATTGGTCGAGTTCAACCAGAGCCTGGCGGGCTCGGGACTGGATGTTGCAGAGGCTAACGACTTCATTGTCGATCGCATCGATCTGTCGATTAACATTCTGCGCAGCATGGAGAACGTGCTCGCCTCAGGTTACGTGTCGCGCGGCGAGCTTCTGCTCGCGGCCCGGGAACTGCTGGCCTCTCTGGGAGAGATGCACAGTGCCTTCAACGCTGCCAATATTCTGAAGCAGAGAGGCTATGACGCAACCTTTGTCGATCTGAGTGGCTGGGAGGACGGCCGGCAGTTGACCATTGATCAGCGCATCAAGGACAGTTTCAACGAAATCGACCCATTTTCCACGATCTGCTTTGCCACCGGCTATACCAAGGGCACCGAGGGAATCATGCGCGAATTCGATCGCGGTTATTCGGAGGTGACCTTTTCCAAGGTTGCGGTGCTGCTCGGTGCTTCCGAGGCGATCATCCATAAAGAATACCATCTCTGCTCCGGCGATCCGCTGACGATCGGCGAGGAATTTGCTCACCCGGTCTGCAATACCAATTACGATGTGGCCGATCAACTCGCCGATGTCGGCATGGAGGCTATTCATCCGAAAGCCTCCAAACCACTGGAAATCAATTCGATTCCGATACGGGTGAAAAACGCCTTCGATCCTGATCATCCCGGCACCCTGATCACCAAAAACTTCGTTGCCCCGGAATCCAAGGTGGAGATTGTCACCGGCTCGAACCAGGTGGTCTGTGTCGAAATTCATGATACGAGAATGGTGGGCGAGGTGGGCTTTGACCGGCGGATCATGGAAGTTATCGACAGCCACGGCGTTTCTTATATCAGCAAGATGACCAACGCCAACACCATCGATATGATCATCCTGGAGCGTGACTGCACGCCGCATCTGGTGGCTGAACTCAGCGACAATTTCGAATCGGTCACTACCAATCGGGTGGCGATCGTCTGTGCCATTGGTTCCAATATCGCCCAGCCCGGTATCATGTCCAAGGCCACCAGGGCCCTGGCCGAAGACAAGATCAATATCCTGGCGGTCTCTCAGACTACCCGGCAGACCAACATGCAGTTCATCGTCAATCGTGACGAATTCGCCAAGGCCCAGCGGGCCCTGCATTCGGCACTTTGCATGTAACCTGCAACTATTGCATGCGCCGCGGCCGAAACGGCAGGACTGAATGGGGCCCGAAGCGAGCTTCGGAGCCTCGATGAACGATACCCTTTTGGCAGCCGGTGACGCCGCCTTAGTGCGGCAGTGTCGGCTGTGTCTGCGCACAGTCGCGGCAATTGCCTGAAGGGCAGAATCGAACCTGAATTATTTCCAGATTACTTTTATCCAAATCAGCAGAAAGGGAGACACCGATGTCACTTGCAGAAAAACTTGCAGAAATAAGGGATATGGCCAAAGAGCGGTTTTCCGAGGAAGTGAGGGAAATGATCGGCCGGGCCAATGAAGCGCTGCGTAATTCCGACATCCTTGATTCGGCAATCAAGGCAGGCGATCGACTACCGCCCTTTGCCCTAAAGAATCGACAGGCGCAACTGGTCTCTTCTGAGAAATTGCTCAAGCAGGGGAATCTGGTACTGACCCTGTACCGCGGCAACTGGTGACCGTATTGCAATGCAGAGCTGGAGGCTTTGCAATCCGTTGCCGGTGAGATCGAAGCACGTGGCGCAACCTTGGTGGCCCTGTGCCCCCAGCGGCCCGAGTTTTTAAAACTGATGGTCGAAAAGCATGGGCTGAGCTTTGATATCCTGCGGGATGAGGGTAACAGCTATGCCGAAAAACTTGGCCTGAGGTATGTGCTGCCGGACTATCTCAGAGAAGTATATCTGGGTTTTCCGGTTGATCTGGCTCGGCTCAACGGCGATGATTCCTGGTCGCTGCCCATACCGACCCGGCTGGTGATCAACCGTGACGGTTTGGTGACCGCTGCCGATTACGACACCGATTACCGGTTTCGCCCGGAACCTGATAAAACGCTTGAAGATCTGGACAGGATAGCCTGAATCGGCCATTTGATGTGGCTGCGGCAGTAATCTCAGCGCTGCCCGCCGCATCCATGGCAGGTATTTATTGATTATGTCTGCGGCCAGGCCACAGCCGACTCTTCAGCGACCAGATAACAGAACCGATTCCACTCAAATTCTTTGCCTGAGATCGGGCAGCGCAGCCTTACCTTGTGTTCACCGATAGCGGCAACTTCCCAGTCACCAGCGCGCCTCGAGCCCTCGATTCGGATTTTCTGCCCGACGGAGAAAGGATAGGGTTTGAAGACAGCTACATCGTGGGTCATGCTTAGCCTCCGGCCGCTCATATCTGTGCGGTTTATGATTTGACAAGATCAGACGGCGCCGCTTAAACGGGGCAGGTCACCTGCAGCATCGCTTCAACCGCAGCCACTGCTGGAGAATCGTCCGGCAAATCCATCAGAGAACGTTTCTCCATATCGAAATCGAGCAGGGCAGGGTCATCGGGAATGATCGCCACAATCGGCAGGCCGATCTGTTCCACCTCTTCGAGGAACTTGTCGTTGAGTTCAGCCGGCCCGCGGGTGACGACGATCCCCAGATCGGCTACCTTCAATTTCAGGCTGCCCAGCATCTCGTTGATCCGGCGCAGTGCCCTGAGGCCGCGCAGGGAATAGTCCGTCACTAGGTAGAGTGTGTCAACTTTGCCACTGGTACGTCTGCTCAGATGCTCCATGCCGGCCTCGTTGTCGACTACCATGTAGCGATAGCTCTGAGTCAGCCGCTCGGTGAAATTGTGCAGGATATTGTTGACCATGCAGTAACATCCCTGACCCTCCTGACGCCCCATGACCAGAAGATCAAACTCCGGTTTCTCGATCAGGGCCTGCTCGACCAGACTCTCGAGATAGATGGTTTTGTCCATTCCCGAAGGCACACCCTGGGGATCGCGCATGAAATTCTCACGAATATCGCCGATGGTCGTGGTGACGTCAAGTCCCAGCGTCTCGCCAAGATTGCTGTTCGGGTCTGCATCTACAGCCAGTATCGGCGTATTCCCGCTCCTGGAGAGGCTACGGATAACCAGGGCCGCTACGGTGGTTTTGCCGACCCCGCCCTTGCCCGCGAATGCGATAATTTTACTCATAATGTGTTTTCAGTGGTTAGAGGTTTGCTGTCCGGTTGCATTTTAGGCACGACGTGCACCACTATAAGCATGGTATGAAGCATGTACTACCACAAAAAAAGGAGCAGGCCGGTTCAGACCAGATTACCTCGGGTCCAACGGCTTACTTCTTGAGATACGCTCGTCTGGCGATCAGGCGGCGGCTTTTTGGGTGGCCTTCTTGCGTTTCTTTTTCTCAACCACCGGGCCGACCAGCGCTTTGAGGCGCTCCGCCTGAGCCGGGTCGATGGTCGTATTCTGTTGCAGCCCCAGGGTCCGCTCGTCGATGCCCAGACAAAGCCCCAAAAGCTGGGGAAGCAGCAGCACCGGCAGCAGCGCCTGGTCTGGCGCGCCGCTGCGTATGGCCGGCTGGGTTGTGTCGAACTGCAGATGGCAGTAAGCACAGACCGGGGTGATATAGGCTGCGCCGGCCTGCAGGGCGCCATCTATTTTTTCGTTGAGCAGGGCTTCGGACAGGACGCTGTTAAGGCCGCCAAGAGCGGCTCCGCAGCATTCCAGTTTACCCCGCCAGTCCAGGCTCACCGCGCCGGTCAGGCCGATTAGCTCATCGGTGATTCTGGGAACGAAGGAATCATCGAACCGGGTAATCTCGCGGGGCCGCAGGATATGGCAGCCGTGTATCACCGAAAGATTCAGATCGGTGACCATATGGACCAGTTTTTTCTTGATCTGCTCGATGCCGATATCCTGGTGCAGCACCGTTAAAAAATGCTTGACCGTGGTCGAGCCGGTGTATTTCAGGCCGTCCTTGGCCAGCATCTCGTTGATCTCAACAGCCAGTTCAGGGTCGCTGGACATTGCGTTTCTGGCCTTCTGCAGGCTGGCAAAACAGCAGTTGCAGATGACCATGATGTCGAGCCCGCGCTTTTCGGCGATGGCCATGTTGCGCACCGACGGGATGATATATGCCTTCTCGTCGACGTTGCGTACGGGATACCCGCAGCAGGTGAATTCTTTTACTTCTTCGAGCTGGACGTCGAATTTATTCAACACAGCTTCTGTGGCGACCGCATACTGCTCGATCCTGATCGGTATATTGCAGCCTTGAAAGAAAGCCAGTTTCATGCGCGACCCCCTTCGATCTTTTTAATGGCAGCGTTTTTGAGATGGTAGAAGATATCGGTCAACTCAACCCCGTTGGGACAGTGTTCCTGGCACAGGTAGCAGGTGGAGCAACTCCAGATCATCTGGGAGCCCATGGCGATTTCCTTGTTGCCGATCCCGAGGCTGAACATGATCTGGTGCGGCAGCATGTCCAGTTTCTCAATCGGATCGTCGTAAAGCCGGACCACCGGGCAGATGTTGGTGCAGCGCTGGCAGGAGTAGCAGCTCTGGTAGCTGCTGGTGCCGACCTGGGCGGGATCACTGACGCTGATACTGGTCAGCTCCTTGAGCCTGGTAAATGAGCTTTTGAAAATTTCTTCCAGTTTTTTCAGGGCCCCAGCATGATCTTCGAGAAAATTACGGGTCAAGGACAGCGGGAATGAAAAATGGCTCAGCATCGAAGTCTCAGGAACGCCGCGGGCGAGCAGGCTGTAGCGCGAGCTGATGAAGAGCTCGCGCAGGTTGATGCCCGACGGGCAGACTTCGGAGCAGCGATCGCAGCTGGTGCAGATGTACAGCCCTTTCTGCAGGTTGGTGATGGTTGCCTGATCAACCTGCTGGCCAGCTGCCAGTTTCTTCAGAAACTGCACCTTCTCGGAGGGCAGGATAAAGTCGTTCTGGAATGATTCGTAATACATCAGTGACGAGCAGAGCTCGCTGCAGGCAGCGCAATGGGTGCAGGCGGAGAGCCCGATCATCCGGCGGTTCAAAACGTTGGCCGGGTCTTTGCCGGGCTCCTTGAAGCCCATAACCCCGTTGATCAGCAGCGATATCGGCGCGGCCACCACATGAAACATCTTGGAGAACGGCAGCCAGGCGAGCAGGGCCAGACAACTGATAATATGCAGGTAGTATAGAACATTGACTACCCCTTGATCGCCAAGACCTGCAACTAGCGGCCCGACGACTTTGGCCAGGGAGAAACTGACGAAGGCACCTTGGGCCGGAGCATGACATTCCATACAGGTGTCTTCATGGATTTGCCGTCCCTCCTCGATCAGTTCGGGGTCAAACGGTTTGACGACATTGGCTGAAATAAGGCCAAACTCGGCGACCCAATAGGTTTCCAGCGGCAGCATCTCTTCGGGCTCGGTGATGTCACCGTAGTCTTCAGCCATTGCGGTAAAAGCCGAATAGGAAGATATCTTGGCACTTTCAAACAGCATGCCGCTGATAATGATCAGCGCAACGATCGCCAGCGAGGCCCAGTCGCTGGCATAGCTCTGGACCCGCTTGGGTCTGTCGGTGAGTCTGCGGTATACGGCGATTGCGAGGCCGATCAGTACCATCAGACCGAAGAGGTTGCGCAGGCTCAGATAGGGCTGCAGGGTTGAGAGATAATTACTGAACAGGAAATCGCTTACTCCAGTGCCGAGCCCATGCATCAGCAGCAGCAGAATAAAGCCGATAAAAATAAGCGAATGGGCGGCCCAGCGCAGCGCTGATTTCTGCAGCAGGCGCCTCTGGAAAAGAACATCGGTAAAAAACGTTTTGACGACAGTGACTAGTTTTGCGGTGAATCCCCAGATGACTGCCTTGGCAGCCGCAGAAAAACGCTCGGCGGCAGTGATCTCATCCCGGGGTGTTATGGATCTGGTCAGCCAGCCATAGATACGAAAGGAAACTCCAGCCAGAAAAACAACGAGTGATATTCCCAGAAGTACGTTCATAACCATCCCACAACTTTGATTTAGCGCAGTCTATACCGAGGAGGGGCTGCCTGGGGCCCTTTCGGCAGGTTTTTGAGACAGGGCTCTTGTGAATCCGGACTGTACCGGTCGAAAAAGTAAAAGTCAATTATTGAGCTGGAAAGCGCCCCGCGCCCGCTTGTTTGCACCCCCTCCGGCGGACCCTTCGACTCCATACTTGTCATCGGTTAAGCAATTGTTATCATTTTTTTTTATTATCCTGTAGAGAGGTTTATGAGTAGGGCGGAGACGGCTCGGTCGGTGCATATCAATAAGGGTTAAGTTAATTTGAAGCAGAGTTGAAAAGCAGCCTGGCTGGTGGCCTGATCAGCCGTTCTTCGGTAACGATCATATCGAGCAGTTCGTCGTGGTCCTGCAGGGGCAGTTTCTGCACTACCTGCATCTCATAGGCCAGGGCAATCCTGGTAATTGTAGGAGCCTGCGCCAGGAGCCGGTCATAATAGCCGCCCCCGTAACCGAAACGGCCCCCCCGCTCATCGAATACCGAGCCAGGCAGTATGATAAGATCAAGTGATTCGGCAGGCAGCGCAGCGCTTGCAGCGAGCTCCTCTCTCGGTTCCGGAATACCGCAGTACCCGGGCGCAAGATCACGCGTGGGATCGTTGATCTGGATAATTTCCAGTCGCTTCTCCGCCACTCTGGTGAGCGGCACGGACACGGTTTTGCCCTGGGCCAGCAGATGCTCGATGATGCCGCTTGTCTGGACCTCGCTGCGGAAGCTGACATAGATGAAGATGGAGCTGCAGCGCCTGAGCTCATCGCGTTCCAGCAGGGTGGTGCGTATTCGGTCGCTTTTACGTCGCTTATCCTGATCCGACTGCTGGTCGCGTCGTTCGAGGACCTCTTTGCGTAAACGGGCTCCTTCGTGCATACTTGTCACCTGAGTTGATTGGGCAATGCCAGAGGGTGCATTTTCCTTCATCGGCGGTTTCGAGTCGCTCGCCAGTGCTAAATCATGATTTCAAACCACCCGCTTACTAAATCATAATCGCTGAATGGTGTACATAAAAAGAGGCAGCCGGCTGATCCGCTTGAGCCGGTAGAAATCGAACAATCTGGCCCGGGACGGCTGGTTGAACCGCAGTGGAGACAGGTAGACGGTGCCTTTGCCCCGGTGCGGCCGGGCCATATCCCGGATCAGGTGCTCCAGGGCCCCGAAGTGCGCCGCTGGTAGCTGTTCATCGGTGACGAAATTGGCGGTGATTTCGATCGTCTGATAACGCTGATTCAGCTCTTGGATCTTTGTAAATGCGCGGTTGATCTCAGCTGCGCCAAGCGGTTTGCCGAGCAGATCCAGCGTATCCTGGTCGGCTGATTCCAATCCGATGTTGATATATTTCAGGCCGGGCAGGTGATCCAGTTCGTCGAAAAAAAAGTGGTCGGCGGCCAGCAGTGAACCAACAGAGCCGAACCAGAAAATGCTGTTTGTCTCGAACCATGAGCGCTTCAACCCCAAGAGGTTGTGGGCCTGCTCGATTGCATATAAGAGCAGCGACCCCTCAGCCCGCAGCGCATCGTGCTGACCAAGAAAAAGTGCATTGTAATTAACCAGGTCATCCGCGTAGCAGTGCTTCAGTGCGGCGATCTGCTGATCGATCTCGCTGGTGCTCAGCTGCTGGAAGGGCGTCTTGTTTTTTACCCGGCAGAAGGTGCATTTGTAGAGGCAGCCGCGGGCAACATTCAAGGGGATCACCTGGTAGTCGACATGGCGGCAGTCCGGGGGCAGCACCGACACCGGGCCGTCACAACTTCGGTGCAGCTCCGCAGCCTTTTCAGCCAGACGCCGGGGACTGCTTTGTTTGACCGCCGCAAAGAAGTCCCCCAGGTCGGGTTCCTCAGCGACCAGGCGTGATCCCGCGTTAAGAACCATGTCGTACCAGTTTTTCAGCAACTCATCGACGGCTGGAATCAGGTGCGGGCTGCCGCCCATATGATTGTTGGTCGCATAAGGCAGATTGGGCAGATAATATTCGCCGGTGGTTTCCACGACCCCGGTGTAGCCGCCGGTGGAGTAATAGATCCAGTCGTTGCCGGCGCCTCGTTTGAGCCACTCGTGGGGGTGTGGCCAGGCGCCTGACTTGCCGATTAACCGGATGATTTCGTGATTGAGGTTAAAATGGGCAAGCAGGTCATCGGTTATCAGCTCATGATATATGCCGCAGCGCACCGGATAACTGAATTTCTGATAGCTTCTGGCCCCCCGCTTGAACAGCGTTACCCGGCCAAATTCGTTTTCATAAGAAATGGTTGGCTGCATGGCTTCTGACTGCTCGGTTAATGTCATGCACATGTCATTGGACATAATAGTACTGGGGCGATTCTGGTTTAAAACGGTTTCACCATATAACCGATAGTGGCCAGCAACGGCAAGCGGTCAGTTTGCCGAGTGCATTGACTGTCCGCGCCGGCTTACTGACCTCACTGCGATTAGGCCCGGATTCGATGCCTAATCAGCTTTGATCGTAACGAACGGGCTTCGATTCAGCATTAGTGAGCATAACTGCAAACAAAATTGATAGTAACGAGAGATTGTTAATAATACTGAGCAATAATCACCACCTTGGAACACTGTTCTGACCAATGCGAAAAAAGAGATTGTCATCAAAAGAAATTTCCACAATAATGGTAGCCGCTGTAATGTACAGACCATTGGGTGCCTGGGAATCCGGTGCCAGCCATGCAGGTTTGAGGTGTGTGTGTGAGAGGCTGACCAGGCGGAATCAGCTGCCTGGCGACAGCGGCTCGCATGGTGCCGGAAAACTGCCAGAGCTGAAGGGTTTCAGGGGCAGCCCTGAAAGTGGTTACTGGCAGAAATCTGATCGGGAGTAGTCGCCGCCGGCAGCAACAGAAGCGCTGGTAGCGGGTGCAGACAGGGTCGAATCCGGAGGAGGTTGTTTTGACGAGAAGTGCTCCTGTAGGGAAAACCAAGGATAGGGTTGGATCGGTTTTGGTTGTCGGCTCTGGGGTCGGAGGCATGCAGGCTTCGCTTGATCTGGCCGACAGCGGGTTGCTGGTTCATATGATAAACCAGGAGCCGTCCATCGGCGGGACCATGGCCCGCCTTGACAAGACGTTCCCCACCGGCGACTGTGCGATGTGCATGATCTCGCCGCGCATGGTCGAATCCAGCCGCCATCCCAATATCAGGATGTACACCCAGACCAGGGTATTGTCGGTTGAGGGTGAGGAGGGCAATTTCACAGTCACTCTGGAAGAGAAGGCCCGCTATGTCGATCCTGAGCGCTGCACCGGCTGCGGTGCCTGTGAACCCGCCTGTCCGAGCCGGGTGAGCAACGTGTTCAACCTGGGCCTCGATAAGCGCAAGGCCATCTATGCGCTGTTCCCCCAGGCGGTGCCCAATACCAGGGCAATCGATCCGGAGCACTGCCTCTATCTGACTAAAAATGTCTGCCGCAAGTGCGAGAAGGCCTGCGATGCGGTGGCGATCAATTTTGCAGATACCGACAAGCAGTATACCCTCAATGTCGGCTCGATTATCCTGACCCCAGGTCTGAAGACCTATGACCCGGCCATCAGGCAGGAATTCGGCTATGGCCGCTTGAAAAACGTGGTCACGGCACTGCAGTTCGAACGGCTGCTGTCCGCCTCCGGTCCCTGTGGCGGTGAGGTAGCCCGGCCGTCCGATCAAGCTCACCCCAAGCGTCTCGCCTGGATCCAGTGCGTCGGTTCGCGCAACAGCCACAACGCCAACGGCTGGTGTTCCTCGGTCTGCTGCATGTATGCCGCCAAACAGGCCATTATAGCCAAAGAACACGACGACGACGTCCAGGCCACCATTTTTTACATGGAGCTCAGGGCGTTTGGCAAGGATTTCGACAAGTATATCGACAAGGCCAAAAATGAGAGCGGCACGATCTATCGCCGGGCCATGGTCTCCGAGATCGTTGAAGACCCTCAAAGCGGCAACCTGACGATTCACTATATCGATGATGAAGGACGGCGCATCAATGAAGAATTCGATATGGCCATTCTGTCGATGGGTTTCGAGCCGCCCGAAGATGCCTTGGCCTTTGCCGAGACCTTCGGCATCGAGGCCGATGAGTACGGTTTTGCCAAAACATCCAAACTGAACCCGGTCCAGACCAGCCGCAGCGGCATTTACGTGGCGGGTATTTACCAGGGGCCAAAAGATATTCCGGAGACGGTGATCCAGGGTAGCGGCGCTGCTGCCGGAGCCATGTCGCTGCTCGGCGACAGCCGCGGAACCGAGGTCGAGGAAGTGGTGTTGCCGCCCGAGCGGGATATCAGTGGAGAAGATCCGAAAATCGGCGTCTTCATCTGTCACTGCGGGGTCAATATCGCCGGCACCGTTGACGTGCAGCAGGTGGCCGACGCCGCTGCCGCCGAAGACGGGGTGGCCCATGCGGAGACCATCATGTATGCCTGTGCGCCGGACGGTCAGGCCAAGGTCAAGGAACTGATCAAGGAGAAGGGACTGAACCGGGTGGTCATCGCCTCCTGCACCCCGCGCACCCATTCACCGCTGTTCATGGATACCATCCGCGAAGTCGGCCTGAACAAATTTCTGTTCGAGCTGGCCGATATCCGGGAGCAATGTTCCTGGGTACATAAAGACAACAAGGAGCAGGCCACGGAGAAGGCGATCGAAATCACCAATATGAATGTGGCTAAGGCCCGGCTGCTTGATCCGGTCAGCCAGAACTCGGTTGGCGTAGACCACGCGGCCCTGGTGGTCGGCGGCGGCATTGCCGGGATGAACGCCTCTCTGTCGCTGGCCGAGCAGGGCTATCAGGTGCACCTGGTCGAGCGCCAGGACAAACTGGGCGGCTTGCTGCGGCGGGTGCGGCGCAATCTGGAAGGCGACGATGTCCAGAATTATCTGGCCGAGACGATCAGCCGAGTGGAGCAGCACCCGGCGATCACGGTTCACCTGAACGCAGCGGTCGAGAGTACCGACGGGTTTATCGGCAATTTCAAAACCAGACTGGCAACGGTACCATCATCGAGCATGGAGCGATCTTGATCGCCACCGGCGGCGTCGAATATACGCCGAATGAATACGGCTACAACGATTCGGAAAAGATCATCACCCAGCGCGAGCTCGAGGATCTGCTCGCTGAGCGAGAGCCGGCGGCCGGCGAGACCTACGTGATGATCCAGTGTGTCGGCTCGCGCGAGGAACCGGCCAATTACTGTTCGCGGATCTGCTGCCAGGATGCGCTGAAAAACAGTATCGCCATCAAAGAAGAGCAATCCGGCGGCGACGGTGATCGTTTTGTACCGGGACATCCGCGCTTACGGCCTGAAAGAGGATTTCTACAAGCAGGCGCGCGACCTGGGTGTGCTCTTCTTTTTATTCACGCCGGAAGAAAAGCCGGTGGTCGAAACCGGAGACGGGAAACTCCGGGTCAGCCTGCCCGGTAAGATCCTGGGCAAAGAGATGGTCATCGAACGCCGATTATGTGGTGCTTTCCACCGGTTTGCGGCCACAGCCGGACGCCACCGAATTTGCCAAAAAATACAAACTGACCTGCAATATCGACGATTTTTTGCTGGAGGCCCACGTCAAGCTGCGGCCGGTCGATTTCCCCAGTGAGGGATTTTTCCTGGCCGGCCTGGCCCATGCTCCGAAGAATCTCGAAGAAACGATCTGCCCAGGCGCTGGCCGCCGCCGGCCGGGCCGGGGCGCTGCTGTCCAAAGAAAAACTGACCGTTTCAGGGGTCATCTCGAAGCATAACAGAGACATCTGTATGTCCTGCCTGGCCTGTTTCCGGGCCTGTCCATTCGGCTCCCCATTCATCGACGAGGACGGCATGGTCAGCCACAACGAGGTAAAGTGCACCGGTTGCGGCATCTGTGCCGGGGTCTGTCCGGCCAAGGCGTTCCAGGTCAACTTTTTCAGAGATGATCAGATCACCGCGATGATCGATTCGGTAACTGAGCTCCACTGACGGGCTTAAACCAGGAGGAAGATAATGGCACTCGGTGAAGTAGAAAAAGAGGTGGCGGTCAATCCGGAAAAGAGTCCGGGGGAGATCCCGCCGGACTGGAAGGCTAACATCATTGCCTTTGCCTGTCACTACTGCGCTTTTGCCGCGGCCGATCTGGCCGGGGTGATGCGCCTGTCGTATTCTCCCAGCGTCAAGGTAGTCAGGCTGCCCTGCACCGGGAAACTGGATCAGATCTATGTGCTGCGGGCCTTCGAGCGCGGTATAGACGGTGTTTTCGTGGCAGGCTGACTGCCCGGACAATGTCATTTCCTGGAAGGAAATACCAACGCGGCCAAACGTGTTCAACAAGTGAAAAAACATCTGCTCACCGTTGGGATAAACCCGGAGCGGCTGCACTTTTACAATCTTTCCGCCGCCCAGGGTCCGAGATGGGCAGAGATATGCACCGAATTTTCGGAAAAAATCAGCGAGCTGGGACCATCGCCGGTCTGGCTGGCCCTGAAGAAAAAGAAAGATTCGAGCCAAACGCAGGAAAAACAACCCGTCTGACAGTGTCGCCGGGCCGATGGTCGGCAGCCGCCGATGAAGGAGTGAAAACGTTATGATCGTTGGGGAACAGAAACCGTTTGAAGAAATCTGGGAGATGGTCAAGGGTCACAAGCAATTGACCGTATACGGCTGTAATACCTGTGTCGCTGTCTGTCACCAGGGGGGGAATAAGGAAGCAGGGATTCTTGCTTCACAGCTCAGGATGCGGGCCAGCCAGAACGGTGTCGATATCGAGATTGTCGACAGCGGCATCGAACGGCAGTGTGAGCACGAGTTCTTCGAAAAGACCGAGGAACTGATCAGTAAATCAGAAGCGGTCCTCAGTTTAGCCTGCGGAATCGGGGTCCAGTTTATGGCCACCAAATACCCGGGTACGCCAATATATCCAGCGCTCAATACAACGTTCCTGGGTGACGTCCCTGAAACCGGTCTGTTCACTGAAAAATGTCAGGCCTGCGGTGACTGCGTGCTTGGCGTGACCGGCGGGGTATGCCCGGTGAGCCGCTGTGCCAAACGGCTGTTCAACGGTCCCTGCGGCGGCTCGACAGGCGGTATGTGTGAAATTTCAAAAAATATCGACTGTGCCTGGCAACTCGTGGTCGATCGACTGGAGGCTCTGGGCCGTCTGGATGATTATGAAAAAGTTCAACCGATAAAGGATTGGTCTAAGGACCGGTCCGGTGGACCTCGTTCTTTTAAACTGGAGGACTTCTAATGGTGGAAACGATTACCAGCAGTCGACTCGAGAAGGTCTTGAAGAGTGGACATCAGGCGGTCACCAGCGAGTGTGGTCCTCCCCGGTCAAGCGATCCGGCACACATTATCGAAAAAGGTGAACTGATCAAGAACCATGTCGATTCGATCAACGTCACCGATAACCAGACCTCGGTCACCAGATTGTGCAGCCTGGCGGCCTGCATCCACTTGAAGCAGATGGGGCTTGATCCGGTGCTGCAGATGGTGGTCCGGGACCGCAATCGGATCGCGCTGCAGAGCGATATCCTCGGGGCCGCCTCGTTTGGCATCAATAACGTACTTTGCCTTTCCGGCGACCATCAGAGCTTCGGTGACAGTCCGCAGGCCTCGAATGTGTTTGACCTTGATTCGATGCAACTGGTCCAGACGGTCAGGTATATGCGCGACGAGGGCAAATTTTTAAGCGGTGATCAGATCAAGGTTCCGCCCAGTCTGTTTGTCGGTGCGGCGGCCAATCCGTTCGGCGACCCGTTCAAGATCAGGGTGCCGCGCTTGGCCAAGAAGGTCGCCGCCGGCGCTGAATTCATCCAGACCCAGTGCATCTACAACCTCGATAAATTCGAGAAATGGATGGAGGGTGTGCGGCAGCGGGGCTTGCACGAAAAGATCTATATCCTGGCCGGCATCACGCCGATGCGCTCAGTCGGTATGGCGCGCTATCTCCAGAAAAACGTTCCCGGCATGGATGTGCCGGATGAGCTGATCGAACGGATGAAAGGGGTGGATAAAAAGAAGCAGGCCGATGAAGGCATTACCATAGCCGTGGAGTCGATCCAGCGTCTCAAGGAAGTCGAGGGCGTGGCGGGTTTCCATGTGATGGCCATTGAATGGGAGGAGAAAGTGCCCGAGATCGTCGAGCGCTCAGGTCTTTATCCGAGACCGCCGATCAACTGATACCTGGTATACCCTGAACCGGCCTATCGCCAGGAGAAGCAGGGTAGACAAATTCCTGAAATAGAGCGGGGCAGGACATGCATTCATGTCCTGCCCCGATTTGTTACAGCGCGCTGAGTGTGTTTAATTGAGCGTTCTCTGCTCTCGGGCCTGTCGGCATTGCCCGCAGAGGCCGGAAAACTCAATGCGGTGGCCGAGTATCTGGTAATCGGTTGCCGCAGCGGCCAATTGATTGATGCGGGACTGGACTTCAAGCTCGATATCGTCGACTTTGCCGCAGTCGGAACAGCGGATATGGTAATGCAGCTGGGTGGTCGCATCGAAACGTTTCTGGGTGCCGCCCACTTCCAATTTCATGATAAGCCCATGGTCGGCCATCAACTCGAGATTTCTGTAGACGGTGCCAAGCCCAATTCTGGGCAGCCGCTTGCGCACCATGTCATACACCTCGTTGGCGGTGGGATGCGAGGTAACCTTTGCGAGCTCCTCGAGAATGATCTGGCGCTGAGGGGTCAGTCTCATCTGAGCGGGTGCTTCGTGGTGTTCTTCAAGACGCTTCATGGGCAGATTCCTGTTTCAATGATTACAGATACCAAACGTAATAATACTTCTCATTCTCATACTATGGTCAGGAAAATATTACAATATAAAATTCAGCCAAAGATGAACGATAGCAGGGAGTTGGCATTGAGACAGAAGGCCAGGCGGGGACCGATGGGTGGGCGGCGATTGGTTGTGGCGCATCAGCCAGGGCAGATTCCCTGCTCCGGCAGCCCAGCGGCGTACTGCTCAGGGAGACAGGCAGGGATTGAAATAGCCGAAGCCCAGATGGTTGAATTCTTTTTTTAGCATGGCAAGCCAGGTGCGTATTCCATAAAACGGCTGGCCGGCTTCAGACTTCAGTGTGGTGAGATACCAGTGTGGATCGATATTGAGGTTGCGAAGTTGAATATAATCGGGCCTCGTTTGTTCGATCAGCCTGCTGAGAGCCGCAGTTTCTGCGTGTGAATCAGTAAAGCCCGGCAAGATGAAATAATTCAGCGAGACAAAGCCGCCGCAGTCTTTCATCGCGCGGATAGAGTCCAGCACATCTTCAAATTGGTAGTGCTTCGGGCGATAATAGCGGTGGTAATAGATTCTCTGGGCGGAGTTCAGGCTGACCCTGATCGAATCGAGCCCGCGTTGGCCAAGACGCCGGACCGCCAGGGGCAGACTTGCGTTGGAATTAAGGTTGATGGTGCCTTTTTGTGTGTG
Organism: uncultured delta proteobacterium; assembly: GCA_963707715.1. Taxonomy (GTDB): domain Bacteria; phylum Desulfobacterota; class Desulfobulbia; order Desulfobulbales; family Desulfocapsaceae; genus JABDQA01. Next base: position 125,273 of record CAVPRJ010000009.1, on the reverse strand, counting down.
CCGGCGGATCTTTTCAATGGCGGATTCCAGCAGCGGGGCCTGCAACAGCGGCTCGCCTTCGCAGCCCTGCCCGAAACTGACCACGGGGCGTTCGGCCCGTTCGAGGTGGTTGACAGCGATCTCGGCTATCTCGCTGGCCGTCGGTACAAAGGCGATGCGGTCCTGGGTTGACGGGCAGCATTGCGCCGGTTGCAGAGAGATGCAGCCGAGACAGCGGGCATTGCAGGTTGGGGATGTCGGTAGCGGGGCTTCCCAGCGGCCCAGGAAATAGTTCCTGGCGGCCGGGCAGTGATAGGTCAGACAGCATTTTCCCAGGTGTTGAATGAGCCGATTCTGACGATTTTTCTTGAGCGCCCTGGTGGTCTTGCGGGTAATTACGGACTGTTTGAACCGGACAAAGTCCTGGCGCGAATCGGGATCGCTTCTGAACCCGGCAACCCAGAACCTGCCATCGTACCAGCCCACGGCGGTGTAGGCAAAAAGCGGCAGCCGCTGAGCCTCGTCTTTTTCCTGATAGGCCGCGGAATAGATCGCGGTATGCGCTGGTGCCATGAAAGCCGCCACCGCCTGCACCTTCTTCTCAGGATTATTCGGGTCCTCAGTAAAGATCAGCGGTTCCCCGCTGTGCGGATCGGTGCCGACCGGCAGGCGGTCTGGCAGGGTAAATAGCTCGCTGCCTGCCGGCAGTTCGATGAGATCTTCTGGTTCCGGTTTCAGATAGCTGCCATGAGCCATGCCGGTCATGGCGAGATCAGGGAAATCACAAATGTTGCCCGACTCGTCAGCGTAGACAAGAGAGGGCAGGACATCGGGATGAATCACTTGGGTCTGAGCGCTTTGGTAATCGAATCGACGGCCCGGTAGATGTCGATATCCTCGCCGAAGATATCCTGAATGTCTTTGTGTTCGATCAGGTCCTCAACGATGTACTGGGTCAGATAAAGTGAAACGATATTTGGATCCTGCACCAGGGTGCGGACCGGCGCCAGTTTCATCTGCAGATCGAACTCTTCTATCAGATGCAGCGATTTGAGCTGATTTTCAAGCGCCTTGCGAATGGATTCCGCCGAGGTGGTTTCTATGATGTTGCGGTCCATGAGGCGTTGACAAAGCCTGGTTGCCAGAAGCTCAGCATGGTCCCTGGCGAAGGTAAACATCTTTCTGCGCTCCTGCTCCCGCTTCCTATCAATAGCCCGAACCGCCTTGTCGGTGGCGCGGTTGGGGTTGACATGCATTTTGGCCATGGGTATCTCCAGGGTAAGACCCGATTCAAGCACTGCCGACTGGGTTGGCCCGTATGGAGGCCGGGGGGTGGCGGCACAGACCAGTGTATGGCCATACCCTGGTCCCCGCGACCACAGTATTCATACAGTACAACACGACACGGTGCGCTATTGTCTGTTTTTTCAGTAATACTCTATACCGAAACAGTAAATATCACTAGAGTAAAGTACAGTGAAAAATGGAAACTGAGAATCTTCTCGGAAGAATTATTCGGACCTACCCTCGGTATTAATCTGCTGTCAAAAGTGCAATGAAGGGCTTCCTTAGCTCACAAAATAAGGGAGCAGGACAGGCCCCTCGGCCGTTATCAGAAAAACCCAGGAGCCTGGGGGCTCGAGCAGGCTTAATCTGTGGGCGAACTGCCGGGATGGAAATAACTGGATTGGCCAAAATAGTTCTTGTATTAGATTGTTTTTCTTCTATAATTAAGACGTTGAGGATGCATGAATGGAAAAAAAGGTTTCCAAACAAAAGAGCCTTAATAACAGATAAATAAGCCAAAAAAACATATCTGTTGTCATCAATTCTTTGGTTACGGGAGGTTGTTACTATGTTGAAGGAGATTAAGGCATTGCTGCCTGTGTTGTTGATTTTGTGCTTTATTGTTGTAGCCGGTTGTGCGAAGAAAGACAAAGCCACCGATGAAATGGTTAAACCGTCTACCGACAGCGCCGCGATGGGCAAGGAAGAATCGCTTGAATCAGAACCTATCGGCATCTCCGAGGGCAGAACCTCAGAGGGCATGTTGCCGGTATATTTCGATTTTGATTCTTCCGATATCCGCCAGGACCAGGTTTCCAGAATCGAGGGAAATGGCGATTTCCTGAAGGGTAAAATGGACACGAACATCCGCATTGAAGGCAATACCGATCCCCGTGGCACCAATGAATACAATATGGCGCTCGGTGAGCGGCGGGCGTTGAGCGCGGAAAAGTACCTGGTAAACCTCGGTGTCAGCGAAGCACGTCTGAGCACCGTCAGCTTCGGCGAGGAGCGGCTGCTGATGCATGGACACGATGAATTGTCCTGGGCCCAGAACCGTCGCGCCGATTTTGTGATTGTCAAATAAACCGGCCGGCCAAATTTCATTTATCTTTACATGCGGGCCCTTAGGGCCCGCATGTCTTTTCCAGGGAGTTGTTATGCGTAGCAAAGGTATCGTTGCGGTTTTCTGTTTGGTGAGCGTTTTGGTCTTCTCCGCCGGCCTGGCTTCGGCCGAGATGAAGGTAGGAGTGATGAATGTTCAGAAGGTTCTGGTCGATTCAGTTTCCGGTCAAGCCGCCAAAGTCAAATTCGATGAGAAGATGAAGGAACTTCAGTCGAAATTCAAGGCGGAGGAAGAAGATCTGGCGGCAATGCAGCAGGAAATTGAGAAGAAGAGTTCAGCCTGGAGCGAGGAAACCAAGCAGGTTAAAATAAGGGATTTTCAGAAAAAGAGGCGTGAGCTGCAGGAGAAATCAGAAGATGCCCGGTTCGAGTTGAAGACGCTGCAGGACAAGGAGCTTGCGCCGATCCTCAAAGCCCTTGAAGGTATCGTGGGAGATTTCGGCAGGAATAACGGTTACACGCTGATTCTCGATTCGAAAAACGGGGTGATCTTCTTCGATCAGACCGTGGACATTTCTGATCAACTCGTCAAGGAGCTTAATGCCGCGATGGGTCAATAGGGATCTGTCCCGTCACCTATTTAGGGTATGTCGTCTCAGGCGATGCACGGGGAGTTCCTGTGCATCGTTTTTTTTTATACTAGTGTGATAAGGCTGTTTTCTGCCGTTGATCTGTTTTGTTGAGGAAGAGCAAGATGAGCCTGAAAAGTATGACCGGTTATGGCCGGGCTGAGGCTGAACATCAGGGCAGGGTCTGGTCGGTTGAAGTGAGAAGCGTCAATAATCGTTTTCTCGATGCCAAGATCAAGTTGCCGCGCAACTATGGATCCTTGGAAGATACGATTAGAAGAAAAATCACCAGCTATCATATGCGGGGTCGGGTCGATCTGAATTTGTCCGTCTCAGGTGATTTCTCTGATCTGGTGCGCATCGGCGTCGATAGCCAACTGGCCAGAAGCTATCACAGAAGCCTGCTTGAGCTGGCCAAAGATCTCAAAATCAAAGGTCAGCCCGACCTGTCTATGCTGGTCAGCCTTCCCGATGTGATAACTCGAGAGCAGCAGGTCGAAGATCTTGATCAGGTCTGGCCGCGCCTGGAACCGCTCATTGATGATGCACTGGAGCAGTGTCTGGTGATGCGGTCCGCTGAGGCCGAGGCGCTGGTGCGTGATCTGAGCGAGCGGCTGGAACTGTTCTCCCGGGTGCTCGATGAGATCGAGCAGAACATCGGACCGATCCTGCAGCAGCGCCAGGAAGCGATGCAGGAGCGGCTGGAGAGACTGCTGGCCACCATAGAGCTGGATCCGGTCCGGCTGGCCCAGGAAGTCGCCGTGCTGGCGGACAAGTCGGATGTAACCGAGGAACTGGTGCGCCTGCGCAGCCACATAGACCAGTTTCGAGGGCTGCTCGAATCGACTGAGCCGGTGGGGCGTAAGCTCGATTTCCTGATCCAGGAATTTCTGCGCGAAGTCAACACCATCGCTTCGAAGATCAGCGATGCCGAAACCGCCCACAAAACGGTGACCCTGAAGAGCGAACTTGAGAAAATGCGCGAACAGGTGCAGAATATAGAATAAACCAGAAGTTCAACCACTGCCTCCAACCGTAACCGCTCTATGCAGCTACTCAATATCGGGTATGGCAACACCGTTATGGTGAACCGCATAATCGCGGTCATCAACACCGGCTCGGCCCCGGCCAGAAAGCTCAAGGAACTGGCCAAACAGTCCCAGCGCCTGATCGACGTGACCGAAGGCAGGCGCACCCGCTCGATCATCGTGACCGATTCGAATCATGTGATCCTCTCCTCTGTGCAGCCGGATACCATCGCTCAACGAATGTCGGCTCTGCAGACCGGCTATCACCTCGCTGAGTTCAAGGACGGTTCCAAGGCTGAGGAGGGTGATTGGAAATGAGCGGCACGCTGATCATCGTCTCGGCTCCTTCCGGAACCGGTAAGACGACTATCTTGCAGGAAACCATGCAGCGGGTCGAACGCTTGGTATTCTCAGTATCGCACACCACCAGACAGCCCCGGCCGGGTGAGCAGGACGGCCGGGATTATTTCTTTGTCTCACGGCAGCAATTTGAAGAAATCATAGACAACAATGGCTTTCTCGAATGGGCCCGGGTGCATGGAAATTACTACGGGACCGCACTGGCATCGCTGTCTGCCGGCCTTGAAGCGGGCTTTGATATCGTCCTTGATATCGATGTGCAGGGAGCCGAAATCGTCAGGCAGCAGAACCGCTTGGAGACCACCGACATTTTCGTCGCTCCGCCTGATAAGGCCGAACTTGAAAAACGGCTGCGCAGGCGGGGAACCGAAGACGAGCAGGCCATTCTCAAGCGCTTGGCCAACGCCGCTGAAGAGATGAACCAGTGCGGTAAGTATGAATATCTGATCGTCAACGACAGCGTTGATAACGCGGTGACCATGCTGAGTGGGATCATTTATGCCGAGCGGGCCAGAAAGAGAAGGGCGATCGACGGGACGCCTTTGCTGCCGGCGGGCATCAGATGAGTCCGCGGAGAAAAAGCGACGGAGCGGGCCAGGAGCACCGAATCCGTTTCAGTGAAGATCTGCTCTGGGGTATCCACCCCGTGCTCGAGGCTCTGCAGAACGAGCCGGCCAGGATTGTCGAACTGGTCATTCAGAAGGACCGGCATGGCCGGGCCCGGCAGGAAGTGATCGATGCGGCCAGGCAGTGTGGCGCCAGGTGCCTGTTTGTCGAGCGGCTGAAGGTTACCGACAACCCCGGACCACCCATCAAACACCAGGGGGTGGTTGCCAGAACCGCCCCGATCGCGCTGCTGCCTTTCGATGAGCTGCTGCGCTTGTTTGCAGACCGGCGCAGCAGCGGAGAAGCGGTAAAAATCGTGGCCTGCGACACGATTCAGGACCCCCATAATCTTGGTGCCATCATCCGTTCGGCCCATGCGGCCGGGGTCGATTATCTGATCCTTACCAGAGACCGTTCGGCCCCGTTGGGAGGGACCGCCGCCAAGGCGTCGGCCGGGGCCATCTCCCGGGTGCGGATCTCCCAGGTTACTAATCTGAGCGAGGCGCTGCTGCAGATAAAAAAAGCCGGGGCCTGGATATTCGGGGCGGTCAAGGACGAGGCGGCCCAATCAATCTACCAGACCGATTTTAATCTGCCCGCCTGCCTGGTGGTCGGCAACGAGGGCAAGGGAATCAGGCCGCTGGTCAGAAAAATCTGCGATGTGCTGGTGTCAATACCGATGACCGGTGAGATCGATTCTCTGAACTCCTCGGTCGCCGCTGCGGTCATCTTGTTTGAGATGCATCGGCAGTCGCTGGTCTCTTCCTGAGCTGAAACGCCTTGACCGTATCCCTCGGGCGAGAGAGCCGGGCCCGTTTTATCAGCCTTCTGCTTAACCAGGCTAGGACTTTTTCTGATCCAGCTTGGCCTTTAAAAGTGCGCCGAAACTGGAGAGTGTTTCGTTCGCATCTGCTGAGGGGTTCCTGCGGGTGTTCTGATACGACTGGTAAGCGCTCTGTTCTTTTTCCAACTCAGTCTCGGTTGAGACATAATCAGCCGGGGTCAGGCTGATTCGTTTGGCCTCGGGGTCGATCGCTTCGATGACAACCTCGATATCCTGTCCGGCCTCCACCGCTTCGCGAGGGTGGTTGAGGCGCCGTCCCTGACCCAGTTTCGAGATGTGAATCAGGCCGTCGACACCGGGTGCCAGCGTGACAAAGGCCCCGAACTGAGCCAGCCTGGAGATGGTTCCAACCAGCGTGGTGCCTGCTGAGAGCTTGTCAACCGCCACATCCCAGGGATCGTCCAAGGTCTGTTTGATGGAGAGGCTGATGCGGTCGTGCTCCCAGTCCAGCCCTTTGATCACGGCCTCGACCTGTTGCCCGACCGAATAGCTCTCTTCGAGATTCTCGATCCGGCTCCAGCCGACCTCGGAGATCGGTACCAGCCCGTCTACGCCGCCGATATCGACAAACAGTCCGAATGACCTGATCGATGAAATGACACCCGCGACGGTCTGGCCCTCTTCGAGCTGCTGCTGGAGTTCCTCTCTTTTCTGGCGCTGTTCTTCTTCCTGGAGCAGGCGGGCGGAAACGACAATATTTCTGCCACCCGCCTCGAAACGGCTGATCAGAAAGGTCATCGTGTTTCCCAGATAGGCTTCGGCCGCGTTTTCGACCCGGCGCAGCCCCATCTGCGAATAGGGGCAGAAGGCCCTGATATTGCCGGACAGGGTAATCTCGAAGCCACCCTTGATCTCTGCCTTGACAACCCCTTCTACCGGGACTGAACTGCGATAGGCCTCCTCCAGATGGGCACTGCTGGCCCCGGAGCCGAGCCGTGCGGTGAAGACCTGCCCGGCGGGTCCCGATTTCAGACAGTACACCTCAACCGACTCTCCTGGTGAAATTGTTATAGCGCCATCCTCGTCGCGAAATTCCGAGGCCTCGACGATTCCTTCGCTTTTGGCGCCCACATCGAGAAACACGGTTTCCTTGTCAATACCAACCACGATTGCAGTGATCTTCTGGCCAGGGGTGATCTTGCGCAGGGTTTTGCCTTCGCTCTGGTTGAGCAGTTTTTCAAAGCTGTCGTTGTTTTGTTCCATGGGAGGGTCCTGTTGGCTGTCACCCGGTATCAATGGGCGGCGAGGTCGTTACTGGTTGATGATTTCCGTGCCTTCCGGGGGCGTAAAGGCAAAGCGCCTGGCCAGATCGGCCTGGTCGTCCAGATCAAGTGGATTAAGCACGATATCGCTCAGATTGAGCGTCGTTTTGGTATCGAAAAAATCGAGCAGTTCGATCCGCCTGATCAGCGCATCTGCGCCTACCCACAGATGCACCGTCCGTATCTGGGTTTCAGCATCTTTGGGACGAAGTTGGATGACTTCGAGATTGCTCAATTCGCGGGCCTGCTCGATGTCTATCTCGAGTTCTGGGTCGAGGATCAGAAAATGATCTTCCAGCGGGTCTTTCCCGGAAAACAAGGCAAAGAACACATCGGTCTGAGCCCGTTCGGTGGTTGAGACAATCATCTGATTGAGCTTTTCAAAATACATCGTTACATTGGTTCCGTCACTGACCATAACCTGGCGTTCGGGGGTGTGGTAGTTCCAGCGCATCAGCATCTTCTCTCCAGGCTTGGCGAAGAGTGCGGCCCCCTTACCTATCTTGGGCCGACCGGTCATCTGTCCGCTGGTGGATTGGGAGAAATTGAAGCTGAGGCTTTCAAGTGCAGCATAGGCCGCCTGGATCTGTCTGGCGATTTCGACAACCTTGCTTGCCTGTTCTGCCTTGCTCGAGGCGATGGTAAAAAGCAGGGTGGGCAGCAGCAGTAGAATGGCTGGAAGTTGATTGAGTCGCATTGTAATCATTGAGATGCTGGACATGCAGTTTTCTGTTGCCCGGCCGGATGCCGGTGTTGATCGATCTATACCAAAAAGGTTAATGAACAACAAGCAATGAAACGCCGGGTTACCGGCCATACCTGGCTAACTGGTCACTGAAGCGCTCTCCGCCCCAGGTGCAGCCTTCTGAATCAATTTGACAGCCGTCAGGGTGCGGTCGTCCTCCAGTCTCGACAAGCCACAGAAATCGTCTGATTTTGCCAACTTGCCCGCCTCAGTAGTTCAGTCCTGCAAAATCCGCAGCGTGGCAGTAGGAGCGGCTGGTTATAGAAGCAAAGCTAGGCAACAATGTCACAGGTGTCAACACCAGGCGGACGCCATGCGCGGCATATCAGCCGTGCAGGAAAAGCCGGAAAGCGACTGGCAGGCTTTAGCCGACCTCCAGTGTATTGACAGAATCGAGTTCAGGAATTATGTTTGCGACCGGAAATAATTCAGGCAGTGGTCTGCAACGGCTGGGTTAACAGTCAATTCTTGGGATCACGATGTCTCGCTAACAATCAGGAGTAAGTCGATGCCGGTTTACGAGTACGAATGCGACAGTTGTCAGAATGTCTTTGAAGTTCAGCAGAAAATTGCCGACCCACCGGTGAGCAATTGCCCGCTATGCCAGGGTTCGGTGCGAAAATTGATGTCCATGACCTCGTTTCAGTTGAAAGGGGGCGGCTGGTATGCGGACGGCTATGCCTCCGCCAGCGACAAGCCTAAAGAAAATGCAGAAAGCAGCCCGGCACCACCGTGCCAGACCGGGGCCGGATGTTCCGCTTGTCCGGCCGCCGCAGCCACAGGCAAATAGCGTCCGAGCAGTGAGGGCCCGGCAGCCAGCCTGATCCCAGCCCTATCCTTAATCAACTGAATTACTCCATGTCCTGTTTGCTTGCTGCAGACGGGACTATTTTATTATGGCCATCGCATCGCCGTAAGAGTAAAAGCGATACTCGCGTTCGATGGCAATCCGGTAACAGTCGAGCAGGCGTTGCCTGCCGCACAGGGCTGCGACCAGGAAAAGAAGCGATGACTGCGGCAGGTGAAAGTTAGTGATCAGATTGTCGGTTATCTTGAAATCAAAACCCGGGATAATATAGAGCGAACACCAGTCCGCTATGGCCTTGGCCGTGCCATCTCCGGCGCCACAGAATTCGAGCGCCCTGAGGGTGGTTGTGCCGACCGCCCAGACGCGTCCGCCGGTCGACCTGGTCTGGTTGATCAGCCGGGCGGTCGGCGCGGAGATGGTGACAAACTCGCGATGGATCTGATGGTTGGCGATCTGTTCTTCTTGGACCGGGGCGAAGGTGCCGTAGCCGACATGCAGGGTTATCGGAGCGACCTGTACGCCACTTCTCTTGATTTTGGCCAGTAAATCCTCGGTAAAATGCAGTCCTGCGGTGGGGGCGGCAACCGCACCGGGCCGCTCGGCGTAGACGGTTTGATAGCGCCGGGCGTCTTCACCGGAGGTCCCGTGGGGACGCCTGATATAGGGAGGCAGCGGGATATCCCCGCTCTTGTCAAGCAGCTGATCGAGTTCGACCCCTGCTGCAAGGCAGAGCCTGATCAGCCATTTCCCCCGTCCCTTTTTGTTAAGCAAAATGCAGTAACAGTCGTCGCTGAGCTCGATCCGGGTCCGTGATTGGGGCGGGCGGGAACTTCTGATTAATGCTTCGCATTCAAAGGCCAGTGCATCCGGTTTTTCTGCGTGCTCTGGATCGGGTGCGATCACGACCGGATAGCCAAGCAGAAAGACCTCGGCTTTGCCACCGCTTTCTTTTCTGCCGCTGAGCCGGGCCGGAAAAACCCTGGTGTCATTGATGACCAGCAAATCTCCGGGGGCGAACAGCCTGGTAATCTGATGAAACTCAAGATGCTCTATTGCACCGCTCCCCCGGTTCAGTGTCAACAGCCGGGAATGATCCCGCTGCTCGGCGGGATGCTGGGCGATATGGGAATCCGGCAGATGGTAGTGATAGGCCCGCAGGGTTAAATCATCTTGCATAGTGGGTAAGGGTTCATTACTAAATAAGAGATCATCAAGAGCACCTCAACTATCTGTTGAACCGTCAGTGAATTATCACGTCCGGGGCCGGGTTACTTACCATGTATCTGCTGATTGCCGCAACCGAAAAAGAATTAGTGGGCTTGGCCAGGTTGAATTCAGCCCAAGGGGTGCCGTAAAGACCCTGGTCTGCGGCGTCGGTCCGCTGGAAAGCGGGGTCCGGTGTACCCGCTACCTTGCCGATCATCATAAAGAGTTCAAAATCATTGTCAACTTCGGTATCGCCGGCGCATATCGTGGCGGGGCAGCCAAACAGGTCGAGATGCTTGATATCTGTCTGGCACGCCGGGAAGTGCTCGGTGATTTCGGTATTTGCTGCGGCGAAGAGATAATGCCTTTCACGGGTGCTGATTTCCGAGTCGCTGCGGAATTTGAGTTCGGCCAAGAGCTCGTCAACGCTGCCTGGAGAACGCTGACTGCGCACGGTATCAGTTGCAGCGTCGGCACCTTTGTCACGGTCAACGGGGCCAGCGGTACCGCTACCCGGGGGGCCTCCATAAGCCGCAGGTTCGAGGCGCTCTGCGAGAACATGGAAGGAGCTGCGGTCGCCCGCGCCTGCCAGGAGTTCTCGCTGCCGCTGATCGAGGTGCGGGCTGTTTCCAACCTGGTCGAGGACCGTCCCGGCACTCCCTGGGAGGTGGAAGAGGCAGCCGTCCGTGCCGCCCGGGCAGCGATGCTTATAATCAATCATGTTCCGGAAAACATATGAAACCTGCCCGTCCGTTCTCGCTTGGTTTTTCACCCTGCCCCAACGACACCTTTATCTTCTGCGATCTGGTGGCCTGCAGCGAAACTGATTCGGAACCGTTTTTTGCCCCCCCTCACCTTGAAGATGTGGAAACGCTGAACCAGTGGGCCCGCAGTCACCGGCTCGATGTGACCAAGCTCTCGTTTCATGCGATCGCCCATGTGCTCGACGAATACTGCATTTTATCTGCCGGAGCGGCCCTGGGACGCGGTTGCGGCCCGCTGCTGGTGACCAGCGGGAACCGGCCTACTGCATCGCTTGAGGGTGCAAGGGTGGCTATCCCGGGCAGATTTACCACCGCCGCGCTGCTTTTCCAGATGTTCTGTCCACAAGCGGTCGACCTCGTGGAGATGCGCTTTGAACGCATCATCGAAGCGGTGGCTGCGGGCGCTGTCGATGCCGGGGTGATCATTCACGAAAGCCGCTTCACCTATCGGCAGTCAGGGCTGTTCTGCATGCAGGATCTCGGCCAGTGGTGGGAGCAAGTGTCCGGCCTGCCCATTCCACTGGGCTGCATCGGCGTACGCAGAAGTATCGGCTTGGAGCTCATTGGCGAGATCGAAGACCGGATTCGAGCCAGTCTGCAGTGGGCCAGGGCCCATCCCGACCAGTGCCGGGATTATATCAAACGGTATGCCCAGGAGATCGACGATCAGGTGGTCGCGCAGCATATAGCCCTTTATGTAAATGATTTCTCGCTCGATCTCGGGGAAGTCGGGCGGCAGGCCGTGGTCGCCTTTTTCCAGAGGGGCCGCCGCTGCGGCGCTCTGCCGTCTGCTGAACATGAGCTGTTCTGTTGCCGGGCCGGGACATGAGCAAGCTTCTGGTCGATCTGCCTGCAGAGATTCCCGCATACCTGCCGATCCTTGTTCGGACAGGAGTCGCAGGACAGGCTGCGGACAAGTTGCTTGGCAGGCTGCAGCAGCGCCTTGAGCAGGACGGCGTCAGGCTCAGTTCGGCTTTTTGCCGGGGCCCCGGCCGCCCAGGGGTTTCTGTTGGCGGCAGTGCGTTAGCCGGGCGCTTTCTGCCGGCTCCGGCAAATGAACTGCTCAGGGTGCTGACCGTGCAGCAACTGCTTTTGTTTGACCGGGGCTCAGCTTCGGCTTCACCTCCTCTTGGCGGCCCTGCCCGCTGGCCTGCAGCCCTGAGGCTGGGACCGGGGCCTGATTGCGAAGACGGCCTGGCGGCGGCAGAGCACTTTGTCTGCCTGGCCGAAGATGATATTGATCGGTGTGCCGCTGCACTCATCACCTGGCTGCAGAACTGCCGGCGCCGAACGCTGCTTGCAGGCTGCCTGTTGATCGGTGGCAGAAGTTTAAGGATGGGGCGTCCCAAACATCTGATTGAAGATGCAAATGGCATCACCTGGCTGGAACGCACCGTTTCTATCGTGCATCCGTTGGTTTCCGAACTGGTGCTTTGCGGAGCAGGTGATATTCCCGAGCGGCTGAGTCATTTACCTCGGCTGAAAGACCTGCCGGACATAGGCGGACCGCTGGCTGGCATAGGCGCGGCGATGCGCAGTAGGCCGTTTGTCTCATGGCTGGTGCTGGCCTGCGATATGCCTGGGATCACCTTGACTGCGCTGGAATGGCTGCTTGGGCAGCGCTGCCAGGGAACCATGGCGATTATTCCCCGAAACCCGCAGAGCGGTAGGAGCGAGCCGCTTTGTGCCTGGTACGATTATCGCTGTGCAGTGCTGATCGAAGACCTGCTTGCTGCCGGAGAGCAGAAGATTTCTCGGCTTTGCGGAAAAGACGGAGTAGCCCGGCCGCTGATACCCGACGAGCTCTGCCATTGCTGGCGCAACGTCAACCGGCCGGATGAGCTTTGAGTGGCTTCGCTGCGGCCCAAAATTTCAGAGTTCGAACTGGGCCTTGAACACCGGGCAGGAACGGCAGATGACAATCTTTTCCTGCCAGGTTTTTTTGGCCTTGCATTGACAGACGGTCCCATTGATGAACCAGCAGAGCGTACCGGACTTGAATTCCCAGGCCGGGCACTGCTGCCTCGCCTCAGCAGAGCAGTTCAAAATATCCCAGCAGTCCTGCATTTCAACATCACTTTTTTTGGCTGCCAGAAAGAGGAGCTGCCGCTCCACATGGCCCGGAATGTTGCGCCAGCCCTGCTCATAGCTGCTGATTGCCTTCAAGGATATGCCGAGCAGTTCCGAGAGATCTTTCTGGGTCTTGCCCAGCTTTTTCCTGATTGAAATAAACTCGTTTTTGTCCATGGCTGCTGTGAGGAAGCTGAGGCTCGGCGTTGCTGATAATCCGTCCAGTATAGCTACATTGTAGCATATCGGGATGGGCAGGACAACCATAATACTCCCCATGATAAACAGTCGGGCGGTTCACGGACGATTAGCTCTATCTACGTAAGTCCCTGGGCCGTTGAACCGCCTGGTCACGAATGGTCGTCCTTGAGGCGCTACTTACTGGTCTTCGGTAAGGTGATTTCCATCATGGTTTCGTATACCTGCATTGGGCCGGTATTGTTTTCTGCAGCAATATCTTTGAGCTTGGTATTCTGCTCGGCTTTGATTCCCCTGGCCTCGAGCGCCTGGATCATCTGAGCGCAATTCATTTGTACTTCATCGCAGATCTGGGCCACGGTTTTTCTCCCCATGCCCGATTTACCGGTGGCCGGAGCTTCTACACCTGCCTGCTCTCCTGCCTCGGACTGGAAGGGTGCCCGGAGGGTCGCGGGCTGGATGACAGCATAAATTTGCTGGGGTGAGCGCGAGCTTCTTTCGGCCAGCGTTCTGATCGTTTCGCTTTTTGCGGGGGCTGAAATGCCGGCCGCTTCGAGCAGTTCGATGCTTTTATCCAGATCGAGTCCCAGGCGCGAGGTGAACATCTGCAGAGACGATGACTGAGCCTGACCGTACGGGGGATTGCCGTAGGTTGCTTCGGCCCGGTATTTGAAATATTCGGAAAAGTCGACAAGCGTGCTCAACGGCGGCACATTAAAGTAGGTGCCGACCACAAAGAGTGCAGTGAGCACCAGCCCGACGCTGCTCGAGAGGCTGAAGAGGCTGAATTTACGGGCCCTGTTCTTCATGTAGGCGAGGATCGGTTTCCAATTGTAGAAGATGTGCAGGAAACCGGCCAGTAGAAACAGTACACCGACGGTGATATGCTGCGCCGACCAGTCCGTCTTGGTCAGTCCCAGAAAGCGCCAGTCGGCCCAGTAAGATATGCGGCCTTCAGGTACCACGTATAATACCACCGAGTTGAGGATCAGGATGATCAGTGACCAGATCATGGTCATCGAGGTAATTTTTCTCAGGTTCATGGTGCTTGTTTTTCCCTCTGCACGTTTGCTCTTTTCGTTTTAATGCACGAACCGGACTCTACCACTCTCGCTACTGCCGTCCCTGGCCGCCGCCACCGCTGCCGCCGTTGTTACCGCCCCCGCTGCCATTGCCGCCGGAGTTGCCGCTTCCACTGCCGCCCCGACCCCTGCCGCTGCCGTCGCCGATTCCGGCGCCACCTCTGCTGCCCATGCCCCTGCCCGTGCCGGAGCCGAGGTAGTGCTGTTTCTGTGCTTCAGTCATCTGTTCGATGCGTTTGAGCCATTCGTTACGAAAGGCCTCCCGCTCCTGGGCCGGGCTATCATACATGGTCCCGCGCAAGGCGCTCAATTGCTCGGTAGTCATGGAAGCATAGTCGGCGGCTGAGACCGATTGGCAAAACAGGCCTGCAAGTAACGAAGTAACAATAAATAACCTGATTGAGATACGTTTCATGAGTGTTTGCTCCAGTGGATGAGTGATGCAGGAAACTGTCTGCTTCCTGCAGGATTAATGTATCGCCGGCAATAACCATGCAGAAGACCGCTTGCCTGCCAACACTTCGGCATGCGCGTCAGGCCGCCCGGCGGCGGCTCCGCTATCCATGCCAAAGCAATGCGCGGACCAGTTTATTGTTTTCTTGTTAAGTGTTTGTAATTAAATGATTAATTTTCAGAGGGTGGTTTTTTCTAATAACAATTCACCCGCAAGCCTGGGAAAAATTTATACAGATCCGGGTGGAACCGGGTATAAATTACCCCGGGGTTTGAATTTTCCCATAGAAGAAGAATTTTGCAGGAAGATAGTACTGGCTTGTTATTACTCTGTGGTATCAGTTGGAAATCTAATGGATAATTCTGATTCTCTCTGGCTTGTCAAAGTGTTCTGATAGGGGTAGTTTTACAGGTGACAAGGTTGCTGACCTCCGGTAACCCCTGTCCGCCGATAACGCTATAGGAAAATGTATCGACCATTGATCACCATCGCAATCGGGCTTGCCTGCTGTCTTCTGATGGCGCTGTCGGGGTGCAGCTCTTCAGGCTCGAAGCGCTTGAAAATTGGTGACAACGCCCCGGCGTTTTCGATAACTGATCTGCAGGGAAGGGAATATTCGCTCGATGAATGGCAGGGTTTTCCGGTGATTTTAAGATTCTGGGATACCGAATGTAAATTCTGCCGGGCAGACACACCGATATTCAATCGCTATTTCGATCAATATCAGAAACGCGGGCTCAAAGTTCTCTATGTGGCAACCGCAAACGAAACCAGGCCGAGGGTGGAGCGTTACATAACCGATCTCGACATCGGTTTCCCGGTAGCCCTTGATACGGATGGGCGGATGGCAGCCGACTATCAGGTAACCATCGTGCCGCAGACTATTTTTATCAGCCCGGACAGGAAAATTATAACCGCAGTGCTCGGTGGTGTCTCAGAGGCCGAATTGGAAGAAATTATCGGCTCCTTTCTTCAATAGCAACAGAGGATAGATTATGAAAGGTCTTATACCGGCTGTCTTGGCAATCGCCTGTTTGCTGATTATTTCTGGGCCGGGCAGTGCAGCCGCCCCCATCGACCCGGTTGAAGAGGGTGAGCGCTGCCCGGTGTGCGGAATGTTTGTTGCTCAATACGGTCAGTGGCTTGCCCAGATCATCATCGAGGGCAGAGACCCGCTCGTGTTCGACGGGGTGAAGGACATGCTGGCCTATTATTTCGATCCCGCCGGATACGGCGAGACGGCGGATATGAAAACGGCCGAGATCTGGGTGCGCAACTATTATACCCTCGACTATATCAACGCGAGAGGGGCTTATTACGTGGTCGGCAGCGATGTGATGGGGCCGATGGGTGAAGAGCTGATCCCGTTTTCCAGCCTCGAAGAAGCCGAGAATTTCAAAACAGATCACCATGGCAGCGAGATTCTGCGCTTTGCTGAAATAGACGCCCAGCAGATTATGCAGATGAAGAAAAAGCACATGATTAAGATGAAGAAAATGAAGCCAATGAGAAAGCAGAATTAATCGGTGATGCGACCCTGCATATATTTTTTGACCGCCATCATCGCTTGTCTGGCCTTACAATCAGCTCTTCTGTACGGGGCTGAGCGGCGCGCTGCAGCGGCTGCCTCAGCCGAGCAGCAGATGCAGCGGCTCAGCCAACGGTTCGGTCTTTCGGATCTCTGCTTAGCAACCGATGCGCGCTATATCAGGCACCTCTCGGTGACTGACCGATTGGCGCCTTATATGGACCACCCGGGTGCGATCGAATACTTCCCCACTGGTTCGTTCTGGGTGCCGGTGCGTTGAATGGTGCTTTATTCCCTCGGCAGGCAGGCCAATATACTCGATTATGCGCTGGGCAGTCTGAAAAGGCGGGCCGGCAGAAACAGTGCCGTTGTCATTATTTTTGCACTGATCATTTTCCTGGTCTCCTCATTCAGTCTGCTGACCACGGCCCTGCGCGAGTCGGCCCTGCGTCTGCTGCAGAGCGTGCCCGATATCACCGTCCAGCAGATGTCGGCGGGCCGGCAAGTCAATATGGTTGAATCGGCTGTCGACGAACTCGAAACAATTTACGGCATCAAAGACATCAGGCCTCGGATCTGGGGCTATTATTTTGATGAAACAAACGGGGCGAATTATACCGTTATCGGAGATCCCGGCTTTTCGATGCAGGAGCAGCTCCCTGGCCTGCGCATTGATTACACATCCAAACAGGCGATGGAGCCGCCTGAGCCCGGGCTCAGTCCGGCCCTGCTTGGCGAGGAGGTTGGAAAAAATCTGGATTTGGGTAACCGGCGGAGGTTTTCCCTGTTCCGGCCCGACCTGAGCCTGAAATCCTTTGTCTCGGTTGGCGCCTTTGAATCTTCTACCGCATTGCTGACCGCTGACCTGATCGTGATGGATCTGGCCGCCGCCCGCGATCTCTTTGCCATCCCTGACGGCGAGGTAACCGATGTGCTGGTCAACGTGGTCAATCCGCTGGAGATCGAAACCATTGCCGGAAAAATCGATGCCCGTCTGGATGGGGTCCGGGTGCTCACCAAGGAGCGCGTCGCCAAGACCTATCGGGTCGCTTTCGGCTGGCGCTCAGGGTTCGGGCTTGCCTGCCTTATCGGTGCAGTGGCCGCTTTCATCGTTCTGGCCTGGGATCGGGCCACCGGGCTGAGCCCCGACCAGAGGCGTGAAGTCGGTATTCTGCGGGCCCTCGGCTGGCAGGTTGAAGATGTGATCACCTTGCGTTTCTGGGAGTCCATGGTGATTTCTGCTCTGGCCTTCGGGTTTGGGTATACGCTGGCCTGGATTCATCTGCTTTATTTCGATGCGCTGCTCTTTCGTCCGGTGCTGCTGGGCTGGTCGGTGCTTCGACCTCCGGTCTCCCTGATCATCCAGTTCCGCTTGACAGATCTGCTCATCATCTTTTCACTCTCCGTTCTGCCCTACCTGGCTGCAACGGTGGTCCCGGCCTGGCGCAGTGCGACCATACGTCCCGACTCGGTGGTCTGATATGATGATCGAATTGTCGGCAGTGGAGAAATGGTACAACCGGGGGCTGCCCAACGAGGTGCACGCCCTGCAGCAGATCGAGCTGGCGGTCGAAGAAAATGAGGCGGTCTGCATCCAAGGGCCTTCGGGATCGGGGAAATCGACCCTGCTCTGCATCATCGGTGCTTTATTCGGGCCGACCAGCGGCCGGGCGACCATCGACGGCAGGAGCCTGTCCCGGCTGCCGGATCGTTTTTTGACAAGCTACCGGCGCGAGCTTATCGGTTTTATTTTCCAGCGCTTTCAGATTATCGAGGAACTGACGGTTGCAGCAAACGTGGCCCTGCCCTTGCTGCCGCTCGGTGTTTCCGTGCGTGAACGAAAGCAGCGCACCACCGAAGCCCTCAAACTGCTGAACATCGATCATCGCAGCAGTTTTCCAGCCTCGGCCATTTCTGGCGGCGAACTCCAGCGGGCGGCCATTGCCCGGGCCCTGATTAACGATCCTTCTATCATTCTGGCGGATGAGCCGACCGCGCATCTCGACAGCCGCCTGAGCCTGCAGTTAATGGAAATTATCGCTCAATTGAAAACGGCCGGCAAGACCATCGTAATCGCCTCGCATGACCCGCTGGTCTTCGAGCATCCGGTAATCGATCGTTGTCTGTTCATGCGCGACGGGCGGCTGACAGCCTACCGGCCCGACTAAAAAATGATCCTGGAAGCGTTCTCCATTGCGCTGCTGGGCTGTTCAGCGGCGGTCATTTTCCTGGGTATGATCGGGGCAGCAAGTGGCTGGAAGGTTCTGCGCCAATGGGATATCGGTTCTGATTCGGAAACGCAGATCAGCCTGGAACAGCGGATCTGGCTGGCCGCGACCCTGGTACAGTTCGGCTTGATCATCGAAGTCTTCTCGCTGCTCCTGTTCGTGCTGGCGGCTGATTATTTTTCCACCATCCTGACCGGTGCCATGTGCGCCGCCGGCGCGCTGACGGCCAACGCTTACGGGCTGCCGGCCCTGGGCTGCAAGATCGTGGCCCTGTTTGCCAGCGGTTTGTGGATCGTACTGCACCGCATCGATATCGGCTCCGAGCACTATCCGCTGACCAGGCTGAAGTGTGTCTGGCTGCTGGTGCTGCTGCCCGTGCTGATTGGCGACGGTATCCTCGTTTACCTCTATCTGAGCAGTCTCGAACCGGAAATCATCACCTCCTGCTGCGGGGTATTGTTTGGCGAGACCACCGGCGACGGCTATAGCCTGCTTGGCCATCAGGCCCCTGAGACGCTGCTGAGCACGGTTTGCATCGGTCTGCTGCTGTTGCTCGGGGTTTCCCTGGTACTGCTCTCCCAGCCGGGGGGACAAAACAAGATCCTGGTGCTGGCGGGCTGGTGCGCGATCGGCGTCTGGTCCTGTTTTTACCTGCTCTCGCTGGTGGTGATCACGGTCCTGATCAGTCCCTATGTGTACGCCCTGCCCCACCACCGCTGCCCGTTCGATCTGCTCAAGGCGCCTTACTGGCTGACCGGCTGGCCCCTGTATATCTTTCTCCATGGTGCGGTGCTGGCCGGCCTTGGAGCAGGCCTCGTGCAACTGCTCAGCAGCGGGCCGCGTGCTGGTGCCCTGGCTGGGGCCGGATGCAGGCGGTTCATCCGGCGAGCGGCGCTGTTGAGCCTTGTTCTGCTTGGTGCTTACCTGGTTGTGGCCGCCTACCATCCGCTGATGTATCTGTTGGCCGGCGGTGAGCGATAAATTGGGCAAAAGCCCTGTTTGTCGTTTATTTTTTAGGCCAACGGTAATAGAGTTATGCTGAAAAGACGCATCGATGATTCAGCTTGCCGTCTGCAGACCGGAGCCCGGTTACACCGGCGTAACGGTCCAGCACTAAAACTCAGCCTCGACCTACTGACCAATGACAGCACATCCCGCTGTTCTGCCAACATCCTTTGATCCGCATTTCAAGGTATTTCACGAGTTGATGCCCTTCAAGGTGCAGGAGATCTTACTCGTCTCCAGCCTCTACGACGCCTATATCATGGAGGAGGACGGCAGCATCACCACCAAGCTCATCCATGAGTATCACGGGCTCAATCTGAGCAAGGCACCGAAGGTCACCCGGGTGTCAACTGCGGAGGAGGCGCTGTCCAAACTCCAGGAAAAACATTTCGATCTGGTCATTACCATGCCCTATCTGGTCGGTATGGACGCCTTTAAACTGGGCAGGCAAATCAAGGAGATCAGACCGGACCTGCCGGTGGTCCTGCTCACCCATAACCTGAGAAGCCTCTACCCGCTGCCTGCCAGTGTGGACCGCAGCGCCATCGACGATATCTACCTCTGGTGCTGCGAGGACGACCTGCTGATGGCCATCATCAAAAACGTCGAGGACCACGCCAACGTGGACAACGATACGGCCCGGGCAATGGTCCGGGTCATCATCTATGTCGAGGACAGCCCCGACTACCGATCGCTTTTTCTGCCGGCCATCTATAGAGAGGTGGTCAGACAGACCCAGGCGGTGCTCGATGAAAGCATCAATGAGCGCCATCGCCTGCTGCGCATGAGGGCCCGGCCGAAAATTCTGATGGCGCACAGCTATGAGGAAGCCCTGGGGCTATACGAAGACTACAAACCCTTTGTCTTTGCGGTCATCTCAGACGCCCGTTTTCCCCGAAACGGCAGGGTCGACCCTCAGGCTGGCGTACATTTTCTGGCCGCCATCAGAGAAGAGGTGCCTGATCTGCCGATGCTGATGCTCTCCTCGGAGGAGGCCAACAGACAGCGGGCGGAGAAGATCCCGGCAGTGTTTATCGCCAAGCAGTCACCCGACATTCACCAGGAACTGCACCAGTTTTTTCTAAGTTACCTTGGGTTTGGCGATTTTATCTTCAGGCTGCCGGACGGCAGCCCCATTAGTAATGCCTCATCCATCGTCGAGTTTGAACGGCAGCTGGCAGATATTCCGGATGAGTCGCTGCAGTATCATGCCTCGCGCAATCATTTCTTCAACTGGATGATGGCCCGCTCCGAGGTCGGCCTGGCCCGCCGGCTGCATCGTGATTTTATCGGTGATCTGAATCAGCTCGCGCTGATGCGGGAAAATATTATCGACAAAGTAAGGAATCTGCGCCGGCTTCGACAAAAGGGGGTTATTACCCGCTTCGACAGGAACAACTACGAACCTGACATCACCGAATTCGTTAAAATCGGCGAGGGGCCGATAGGCGGCAAGGCGCGCGGCCTGGCCTTCATCTGGTCATATCTGCAGCGACCCGCACCACCGGAATCGGTGTTGGCAAAACATCCGGTTTGTATTCCCCGGACCGTGGTGATTTCTGCCGAGGGGTTCGATGATTTTATCAGCCAGAACCAGCTGGAGATCCCTCCACAGGCAAGCGATGAACAGATTGCCGACCTGTTTATCGACGCCCGCCTGCCTTCCTGGCTGAGCCAGGAGCTGGAAGCATTTCTGCAGCAGTGCACCTTTCCGCTTTCGGTGCGCTCGTCGAGCCTGCTCGAAGATGGTCAGTTCAGGCCCTATGCAGGACTTTATTCCACCTATTTCCTAACCAACAATCACGATGATTTTGGTGAGCGGCTGGGCCAGCTCGAATGCGCGGTGAAAATGGTTTATGCCTCCACCTGGTTCGAGGGTCCCCAGGCCTTCACCCGCGGTATCGGTTCCAGCGGCCGGGATGATTCGATGGCGGTGATCGTCCAGGAAATGATCGGGGCCAATCAAAACTCGCGCTGGTACCCGGCTCTGTCAGGGGTTGCCCAGTCCCACAACTACTATCCGGTCCAGGATATGAAGCCGGCGGAAGGTATTGCCCATATTGCGCTCGGCATCGGCAAAACGGTGGTGGAGGGTGAGCGCAATCTGCGATTTTCCCCGGCCCATCCCCAGAAACTGATCCAGTTTTCCAGTGTGGAAGATATCCTGGATAACTGCCAGCGCCAGCTCTATGGGCTGGATATGAACAGTTCAGCTTGCCTGAATCGCTACAACGCCAACCTGGTACGCTATGAGGTCCAGGATGTGGCTGGCGATCTGCCGGTCAGGCTGCTCGCCTCGACCTATATCGTCGACGAAAATCGGATCAGAGATGTTGATATGGCCGGGGTCAAGGTACTGACCTTCGCCCAGATCCTCAAATATTCGACATACCCGCTGCCGGCAATACTCTCAGAACTGCTCCGGATCGGCCGCTCCGGAATGGGCAGTGAAATAGAGATCGAATTTGCCGTGCAACTCGGTAAAAGCCTCTCGGAAAGCACCTTCTATCTGTTGCAGATCAGGCCGATGGTCACCGGCGGGGAGCGGGCCGATGTGAACATCTGCGAGCATGAAATCAAGCAGGCGATCTGCTATTCGACCCAAAGCCTCGGGCACGGCAGAATAAACAGTATCAGAGACATCATCTTCGTCAAGCCTGATGTCTTCGACCCGGCCGCAACTGTCGAAATCGCCGCTGAGATCGGCACCATCAACCGCAGCCTGCAGGTCGAACACAGAAACTTTCTGCTGATCGGCCCGGGGCGCTGGGGGACCAATGACCGCTGGCTTGGTATTCCGGTACAGTGGTCCGATATTTCAGGTGTCCAGGCTATTGTCGAGGTCAGGAGTAATCTCTTGCGGGCCGACCCGTCCCAGGGGTCGCATTTTTTTCAGAACATCACCTCGCTGGGCATCTCTTATCTGACTGTTGACGAGAAGAACAACCGGGCTGCAGATGGCGGGGGCGACAAAATTGACTGGGACTGGCTGCTCCAGGTCAAACCGCACCAGGACGGCCGCTGGGTGCGGCACCTGCGGCTCGATTACCCACTGACCATCAAATGCGAGGGTCAGGATTCCATCGGAATTGTGCTGTATCGTAAAGATTTGATAAATAAAACCTGCACTATTAATAACTGATAGCCAATTTCTAAAAGGAGAAGGGCATGGAACAGATTGTCGAGCTGATTAAGTCCAGAGATCCGGAGCAGTATGAGTTTCATCAGGCGGTCTACGAGGTGGTTGAGTCGGTCAAGCCGGTCCTGGACCGCAACCCCGAGTACCGCCAGCGGCCGTCATGGAGAGGATTACCGAGCCGGAGCGGGTCATTCTGTTTCGGGTGCCCTGGATGACGACCAGGGCCAGGTGCATGTCAACCGCGGTTTCCGGGTCGAAATGAACAGCGCCATCGGCCCCTACAAGGGGGGCTTGCGTTTTCACCCCTCGGTCAACCTGAGCATTATCAAGTTCCTGGCCTTTGAGCAGGTGTTCAAGAATTCGCTTGACCACCCTGGCCATGGGCGGCGGCAAGGGCGGATCCGACTTCGACCCCAAGGGTAAATCGGATGACGAAGTCATGCGTTTCTGCCAGAGTTTCATGGCCGAGCTGTCTCGTCACATCGGCCCCAACACCGACATCCCGGCCGGCGACATCGGGGTCGGCGCGCGCGAGATCGGCTATCTGTTCGGCCATGTACAAAAAACTGCGCAACGAATTTACCGGGGTGCTCACCGGCAAGAGCCTGGGCTGGGGCGGCAGCCTGATCCGACCCGAAGCCACCGGCTATGGGGTGGTGTATTTTGCCGCCGAAATGCTGGCCACCCGGAACGAAACCTGGAAGGCAAGATCTGTCTGGTGTCCGGTTCCGGCAACGTGGCCCAGTACACCGCGGAGAAGATTATCGAGCTGGGCGGCAAAGTGGTCACCATGTCCGATTCTTCGGGCTATATCTACGACGAGGAAGGGATCGACCGCGACAAGCTGGACTTACGTGATGCGATCTGAAAAACATCCGGCGGGGCCGAATCAGCGAATATATCGACAAATACTCCGAGGCCATCTATACGTCGAGACCGACGGCACCTGGATCACAATCCCCTCTGGGACCACAAGGCCGACTGTGCCTTCCCCAGCGCCACCCAGAATGAAATCAACGAAAAGGATGCGGCCAACCTGGTCAAAAACGGGGTGAACGCTGGTCAGTGAAGGGGCCAACATGCCTTCGACGCCGGAGGCCATCGACGTGTTCCTCGACAACAAGCATCCTCTATGGCCCCGGCAAGGCCGCCAATGCCGGCGGTGTGGCGGTCT
The DNA here is from genome assembly GCA_963707715.1 of uncultured delta proteobacterium. GTDB lineage: Bacteria > Desulfobacterota > Desulfobulbia > Desulfobulbales > Desulfocapsaceae > JABDQA01. The sequence goes on along the minus strand of CAVPRJ010000009.1, from coordinate 101,812 downwards.
CCGGTCTCGAGATGGCCCAGAACTCCATGCGCCTGAGCTGGCCGCGCGAAGAGGTGGACACCCGGCTGCAGCATATCATGAAGTGCATCCATCGCACCTGCCTGGATGCCGCGGCCGAATACGGCCTTGCGGGCAACTATGTGGCCGGGGCCAACATCGCCGGGTTCGTCAAGGTGGTCAACGCCATGCTGGACCAGGGACTTGTTTAGCAGCGAATTTCAGGGGTCGGATAATGTCGTTTTATGATCGTCAGTGCGGTCAGGAATTTACCCAACTCCAGCACCAGCTTGACCGCTATTTCGTCAATATGTCGATGGAGTGCCCGTATATGCTGCCCTATACGGCCACGTTCTACCAAGCCCTGTTCGGGCCGATCACCGACCATATCATGGAGCTGTTCCTGGCGGCGGGCTATCGGCGCAACGGCAACAGCCTCTATACGATGCGCTGTGCGGAATGTGCCGGCTGTATCCCGATCAGGCTGCATCCCGCCGAGTTCAGAGCAAGCAGAAATCAGCGGCGGGTAGCCAGGAAAAATCGCGATATATCGGTACATTTCAGTTCGGTGCAGATGAGCGAAGAAAACCTGCAGCTCTGCGAGCAATTTCTGCAGGTGCGCTATCCGCAGAAAAACAACACCGCGCTGGGCTATTACTCCGGTTTTTTTCTAAACCACATCGTCACCTCACTGGAACTGCACTACCGCAAGGACGGCCGCCTGCTCGGCAACGGCATCATCGATATCGGCGAGAACTGGATGAATGCGGTGTATTTTTATTTCGATGTGAAGGAGGCGCAGCGCAGCCTGGGAACGTTCAATATCCTGACCATGATCGATTTCTGTCTGCAGAAAAAAATCGAGTACCTCTACCTCGGGTATTATATAGAAGATGTTTCGTCCATGGACTACAAGGCGCGCTTCAGGCCGCATTACCTGAGGAAAAATGAGCTCTGGCAGCGGGTTGCATCCTGAACCAGGGCGCCATTGACGAGTTAAACCTGAACCGATGAAAGAAGCGCTTTTCTACCAGACAGAAAATAGGATCGTTGTCTGCGGACTCTGTGCGCACCGCTGTAGAATCGAGCCCGGCAGGCGGGGCATTTGCGGGGTTCGTGAGAATCAGGACGGCATATTGTACAGCCTGGCCTATGGCAGGGTTTCGGCTGAGCACGTTGACCCGGTGGAAAAGAAACCGCTCTACCATTTCCTGCCCGGCTCCCTGACCTGCTCCATTGCCACCGTCGGCTGCAACTTCAAGTGTCTGCACTGCCAGAATTACTCGCTCTCCCAGCTTGGCCCGCAGATCGGCAGGGTGGCTCACCGGCAGCGGCGACCTCAAGAAATTGTCGATCTGGCGCTGCGGCAGGACTGTCGATCAATCAGCTACACCTACTCGGAGCCGACCATTTTCATTGAATTTGCCTTGGACTGTGCCCGGCTGGCCAGAAATCGCGGGTTGAAGAACATCTTCGTATCAAACGGCTATATGACCAGGGAGGCCGCAGAAGATCTGTCTTCGGTCCTGGACGGCATCAATATCGATATCAAGGCGTTTTCCGAATCGTTTTATCGAAAGACCTGCGGCGGCGGTCTCCAGCAGGTGCTCGAAAACGTCTTGTTTTTCTTTGAGCGCGGCGTCTGGGTGGAACTGACTACCCTGGTCATACCCGGGCTCAATGATTCCGCTGAAGAACTGCGCTCTATTGCCGACTTTATAGCTTCCTGCGACCCGGCCATTCCCTGGCATGTCTCCGCCTTCAGGCCGACCTTCAAAATGCTTGATCGCCCACCCACGAGCAAGGATGCACTGCTCAGAGCCAGGCAGATCGGTTTCGCTGCCGGACTCCACCACGTCTATGTCGGCAACATTGTCGGTGGCGGGGGAGAAGATACCCGCTGCCAGGCCTGTGGTGAGACCGTTATCCGGCGGCACGGATACTCGATCAGGCAGAATCTGATGAGCCGAAACTGTTGCCCATTCTGCTCTGCAGCAATAAGCGGTGTCTGGTAAGCCGGTCTCCTCTGATCGGGCAGACACAGGGCTTATTGCTTTCTTCAACCGCGCTCAGCTTTCTTTTTGAAGAACCAGATCGGTGCTCAGGTAGCGTTCTCCGGTGTCGGGCAGAATCACCACGATCTGCTTGCCTGAATTTTCTGGTTTTGCTGCCACCTGCAAGGCCGCCCAGGCGGCTGCTCCTGAAGATATGCCGCAGAGGATGCCTTCCGAGCGGGCCAGCAGGCGCGCGGTTTCGAAGGCATCTTCATTGGTCACGGTGACGATCTCGTCGATGATGTCGGTATTGAGGATATCCGGGACAAATCCGGCCCCGATTCCCTGAATTTTATGGGGGCTGTGGGTACCTCCGGACAGAATCGGCGAGTCGGATGGCTCCACGGCCACCGTGTGCAGCTCAGGCTTGCGCTTTTTGAGCACTTCCGACACGCCGGTGATGGTGCCGCCGGTGCCGACCCCGGCCACAAAGATATCGACGCTGCCGTTGGTGTCATGCCAGATTTCTTCGGCCGTGCTGGTGCGATGGACCTCGGGGTTGGCCGGGTTGCTGAACTGGTTGGGCATGAAGCTGTTCGGGTGCTTGGCCAGAATATCCTCGGCGGCGGCAATAGCCCCCTTCATGCCGCCGGAGGCCGGCGTCAACAGCAGTTCGGCGCCGAGATGTCTCATCAGCATGCGGCGTTCGATACTCATGCTTTCGGGCATCGTCAGGATCAGGCGCAGTCCTTTAGCCGCGCAGACAAAAGCCAGACCGAGCCCGGTGTTGCCGCTGGTCGGCTCGACCACGACAGTGTCGTCGTTGATCAGCCCGTCGCGAAGACCTGCCTCGATCATCGACACCGCGATCCGGCACTTGACGCTGCCCATCGGGTTTCTTGACTCCTGCTTGGCCAGGATGGTGGCGCCGGTTTCTTTGCCAAAGCGCTGCAGAGTAAGCAACGGTGTACAGCCGTAGGTCTTGGTAAGGGGAAGGGACATGGGGTCCTCCTGGTATCACTTTGAGTTGTGGTAGATCAGCTCCGGTCGTTTGAGCAGAACCTTGGTTCCGGTGCTGACGCTTTCGGTCAGCCAGATGTTGCCGCCGATCACGGATCCGGCGCCGATTATGGTGTCACCACCGAGAATCGTGGTGTTGGAATAGATGATCACGTCATCTTCCAGGGTCGGATGCCGCTTTTTGTTTCTCAGGCTCTCACCGGCGTCGCGCGGCAGCGAAAGGGCGCCCAGGGTTACTCCCTGGTAGAGCCGCACGTTTTTGCCGATAACCGTGGTTTCACCGATCACCACGCCGGTGCCGTGATCGATGAACAGGCCCGGACCGATCTGGGCGGACGGGTTGATATCGATGCCGGTTTCGCCGTGGGCCCACTCGGTCATGATGCGCGGAATGATCGGCACCACGAGCTTCTGCAGTTCGTGGGCCAGGCGGTAGACGGTTATGGCGAGCAGGCCCGGGTAGCTGAAGATCACCTCATCCGAACTCTTCGAAGCAGGGTCACCCTCCAGGGTGGCCCGGATGTCCTGGGCCAGCACCGAGGCAATCTCGGGCAGGGCGCTGATCAGGGAAAAGGCAGCATTGCTGGCCCGTTCCTCGCATTTGGTGCAGGGCTGGTCCTGCCGGCGGCAGTCATGCCGGATGGCCATGGCGATCTGCTCACAGAGCTTGTCGTAGAGCTCGGTGGTTTCTTTGCCGATATAATACTCGAGGTTCGAGGCATGCAGGCGTGCCGAGGTGAAATAACCGGGGAAGAGGATCCGCCGGGCCTGTTTGATAATGTCGATGATTGCGCGGTGTGACGGAATGGCCACCGGACTGACATGATCATAACACTCCTGGGTGGCCCAGGATTTCATCAGCCTGCTCACCACCCCGGGTATCAGGTGGTGTCTTGAAGCGGCGCTGACCTGCTGGTGATCGCAGGCATCAGCGATCACCTTGATGTCGATCTTGGCGGGAGGTGCTTTCTCTGTACTCATGGACCGGCCTCTTTTTCAATCATGAATATCCCATAGGTTGCCCTGAAGTTGCTCAATACCCTGACCACACTGCCCTGGCTGGCGTGATGGTCGGTTTTGACCGAGATCTCTTCGACGATGCGATAGCCCACATCCCGGGCGAATTGTCTGAAATCCTTCAGGGTGATGACCCGGATGTTCGGGGTGTCGTACCAGTTGTAGGGCAGCTCGCTGCTTTTCGGTGCCATGCCTTTTAACAATAATTGCAGCCGGATGGAATAGTGGCTGAAATTCGGAAAACTGACGATGAAGCGTCTGCCGATGCGCGACAGCGAGTAAAGCAGGCGAGCGGGTTCGTACACCTGCTGCAGGGTCTGGCTGAGAATAACGAAATCGAAACTTTTATCCTGGTAGTCGTCGACTTCCTGGCTCATATCACCCTGCAGTACGCTGAGCCCCTTGGAGATGCAAAGCGCGGCTTTGTCCTTGTCCTGTTCGATGCCGACTCCTTTGACCTGCTTGTGCTCGGCCAGCCAGCCCAGCAGCTCGCCATTGCCGCAGCCCAGATCGAGTACCCTGGAGCCCGGGGTGATCCAGGTGGCGATGACCCGCAGGTCGAAGCGCATGTTTTCAGTCTCGGGGGACACCATCCAGAAATCCTCCAACCAGGGTACCCAGGCGGGCGTCGGGAATAAGAAAGGCATCATGGCCGCAATCTGCTTCGATCTCACAGAAACTGACATCGAGATTGGCCCGTTTCAGTGCCTGGACCAGTTCCTTGGCCTGATAGGTCGGATAGAGCCAGTCCGAGGTGTAGCTGATGACCAGAAATTTGGTGGCCGCCCCGCAGATGTCCTGGATCGACCTGGCCGGTGGCTGCCGCTCTACCAGATCGAAATAGTCGGACGCTTTGGTGATGTAAAGCAGCGAATTGGCATCGAAACGTTTGACGAACTTGGAGCCCTGGTAACGCAGGTAGCTTTCAACCATGAAATCGACGTCGAATCCATAGGATACATTTGTCTTATTCTGCAGCCGCCGGCCGAATTTACGGCGCATGGCCTCGTCTGAGAGATAGGTCACATGGCCGATCATCCGGGCCACCGCCAGGCCCAGATCCGGCGGTTCGGCACCGTAATAGTCGCCGCGGTTCCAGTGTGGATCAGCCATGATGGCCTGCCGGGCCACCTCGTTGAAGGCAATCGCCAGGGCCGAATGGCGCATCGTGGTGGCCAGCGGGATGGCCGAGCGGACCATTTCCGGGTAGCGCACGCACCATTCCAGTACCTGCATGCCGCCGACGGAGCCGCCGATAATGGCGTGCAGAGTCGAGATCCCCAGATGCTCGAGCAGCGCCTTCTGAGTTTCGATGATATCGCCGATGGTCATCATCGGAAAATCAAGACCATAGGGACTGCCGGTGGCCGGATTGATCGAGGAAGGTCCGGTGGATCCCATGCAGCCGCCCAGAATATTGGCGCAGATGACGAAATAGGTGTCGGTATCGAGCCCCTTGCCCGGTCCGATCATCGAATCCCACCAGCCGGGCTTGGCCTCGATGCCGTCCTCCTGGTAGAATCCTGCCGCATGGGAATCGCCGGAGAAGGCATGCATGACCATGATCACGTTGTCCCGTTTTTCTGAAAGCCGGCCCCAGGTCTCATAGGCAATGGTGACCGGCCCGAGCCGGGCTCCGCTTTCCAGCGTCAGTTCGTGGGGCGGTTCGGCAAAGGTGTGGAATTGTTTTTCCACGATCCCCGCCGAGCCTACCTGGAGGTGAGCTTCGCTGATCTTGTTCATGGTTCCAGCAGGCGATCAGGTGGTTGCCAGCTCCAGGGCTTGAGCGATATCGTCTATGATGTCGTCCACATGCTCGATGCCGATGGAAAGCCTGACCATCGATTCTGTTACTCCCGATTCGGCCAGTTGTTCGGTGGAAAGCTGGGAGTGGGTGGTCGAGGCCGGGTGAATGGCCAGTGATTTGGCGTCACCGACGTTGGCCAGGTGCGAGATGAGCTGCAGCGATTCTATGAATTTCCGGCCCGCCTCGAGTCCGCCCTTGATGCCAAAGGTGACCATACCGCCGAAGCCGTTCTTCAAATACTTTGCCGCATTCTCATGTCCCGGTGATCCCTGGTGGCCCGGAAAGTAGACCCAGTCGACCCGGGCGTCGTTTTTCAGAAAATCGGCAACGCTCTGAGCATTGCTGCAGTGACGTGCCATGCGCAGCCCCAGGGTTTCGATGCCCTGTAAAAACAACCAGCAGTTATCCGGGGTGATGCTTGCCCCGAGGTTGCGCAGCGGGACCAGCCGCATACGCAGAATAAAGGCCACCGGGTTGAAATCGCCCAGGTCGTGAGCGTAGCGCAGACCGTGATAGGAAGAATCGGGCTCGTTGTAGAGGCTGAATTTGGGATCGGTCCAGTTGAAGCGGCCCGCGTCGACGACGATACCGCCGATTGCGGTGCCGTGTCCGCCCATCCATTTGGTCAGCGAATGGATGACCACATCAGCGCCGTGATCGATCGGTTTAAACAGGCAGGGCGGGGTAAAGGTCGAATCGACAATCAGGGGCAGACTATGGCTTTTGGCGATGGCTGAAATTGCCTCGAAGTCAACCACATTGAGGGTCGGGTTGCCGATGGTTTCGCAGAAGATCGCCCTGGTTTTATCGGTAATAGCGGCGGCGAAATTCCGGGGATCTTCGGGATTGACGAAGACGACCTTGATGCCCAGTTGCGGCAGGATCGAGTCGAACTGAATATAGGTGCCGCCGTACAGGTTGTTGGCGGCGATAATTTCGTCGCCCTGGGCGCAGATATTGATGATGGTATAGAAGACTGCCGAGGTTCCTGAAGCCAGGGCCAGGGCAGCGGCCCCGCCTTCGAGCTGGGCGACCCGCTGTTCGAGCACGTCCTGGGTCGGGTTGCCGATCCGGGTATAGATGTTGCCGAGCTCTTTCAGCGCAAAAAGATTGGCGGCGTGTTCGGTATTTTTAAATACATACGAACTGGTCCGGTAAACCGGCACTGCTCTGGACAGGGTGTCCTGGTCTATGGTTTGACCGCCGTGCAGGGCGATGGTTTCGAATTTCATCTATCTCTCCTTGATTTCTTGATTGTGGGTTTGGTAACCGTTACTATTTACTTCCGCTCGCTGCATCCTGCTTTACCTGGTTGATAAAGTCCTGCAGGGCGATGCCGTTGGCCGTTTTATAACCTGGATTGAGGCTGAGGACCGCCTGCCAGGCCTGGATGGCTTCAGCGGTTCTGCCGAGGTCGTAATGCAGCACGATTCCCATGTTGAAGCGTGACTGGAGGTGGCCAGCATCCATTGCCATGGCCTTGGTGAATGCTTCAATTGCCTTTTCAGGATCGCCTGAACGGCGGTACATAACACCGAGATCGGTCCACAGGTTGGCGTCTCCGGAATGCAGCTCCAGCGATCTGGTATAGGCCCCGATTGCTTTGTTATACTGATTGGAATCGAAATAGAGATGGCCGAGCTGGGTCCAGGCGTTGAAATTTTCCGGATTGGCAGTAACCTCTGCCTCCAGGTTGAGGATCGCCTGGGCTTCCTGGGCGGCCTGCCCTGACTGCTGGCCGATGCTTTGTCCGGGCTGGCTGCCGCCGGTTTTAAACACAGTAAAGGCCACACCGGCCAAAAAGCCTGCTGTAAAAACGATAAGCGTGGTTAGATAAAGTGTCTGTTTACTGACGGTTGCCTGATTTTTTTCCATGTTTACACTCTTATTGTCGGTCGCGGAGGGTCGCGGGAACAGATGATTATGAACGAATGCCCAAAATTCGGCTGATATTTCCATATAATAGACATGAAACGAAAAATGTGTACACCGTGGTAGCATCTATTTGCGCGGTCTGCTGCCAGCAAGCGGCAGCGCACAGAGCGGTGCTCGAGGTGGCATGTTTGAATAAAAAGTCCGGCTGGGTCATCCCGCCGTATAATCAAATTCTCATCAATCTCTGATGCGTTCTGGTGCGCATAAGGGTCAATCATTGAAATTAAATATCCCCTCGCCATGATGGCGTACGGGCTATTTCTGGAGGAAGCATTATGAGCAGACCAACGCCGGATATTCTCAGTGAGGTAGTCTCAGAGCAGGGCTCGGCCTCATTTTTCCCGACCTCGGCCAAATCGATCCAGGACAATATCATCCACCATCTGTTGAGCTTTCAGGGCCGTGATCCAGAGCGCTCCGGCGCCTCGGATATCTACAAGGCGCTTGCCTTTACGCTGCGCGACATCATGGTGGAGAAATGGATCAAAACCCAGAAAACCTTTTACGCCAAGGAGAAGAAGCGGGTCTACTACCTGTCGCTGGAATTTCTGATCGGTCGCTCGCTGGGCAACTCCATCATCAATCTCGGCCTGTTCGATGAAGTTAAGGAGGCAGTCGAAGGGCTGGGCTATTCGACTGGAGGAAATCCGTGAACAGGAAGAGGACGCGGCACTGGGAAACGGCGGTCTGGGACGGCTTGCCGCCTGCTTCATGGACTCGATCGCGACCCTGAAAATCCCGGCCTACGGTTACGGCATCCGCTACGAATATGGTCTGTTCAACCAGCAGCTTATTAACGGCTACCAGGTGGAAAGCCCGGACAGCTGGCTGCGCTACGGAACGCCCTGGGAGTTCGAGCGGCGCCTGCCGATCTTCACGGTCCAGTTCTACGGTAAAGTGAGTACCTATCTGGACGAAAACGGCTGCTACCGGTCCAAGTGGATCGACACCCAGGATGTCATGGCGATGCCCTGTGATATTCTGGTGCCGGGGTATATGAATGATCATGTGATCAACATGCGGCTCTGGACGGCCCGCGCCTCAAGAGAGCTCGATCTGACCCATTTCGGCGAAGGCGATTATATCGGCGCGGTGCAGCAGAAGGTGAGTTCCGAGACGATCTCGAAAGTGCTCTACCCGCCGGATCACAACTATGCCGGGCAGGAGCTGCGCCTGAGGCAGCAGTACTTTTTCGTGGCGGCAACCTTCCAGGACATCCTGCGGCGCTACCAGAAGAAAAACGAAACCTTCGATAAATTTCAGGACCGGGTCGCCGTCCAGCTCAACGATACCCATCCGGCCATTGCCATTCCTGAGTTCATGCGGATCCTGCTCGACCTGGAAGGGCTGAACTGGGAAAAGGCCTGGGATATCTGCGTCAAGACCTTTGCCTACACCAACCATACCCTGATGCCCGAGGCGCTGGAAAACTGGTCGGTAGACCTGCTGGGCAAGGTGCTGCCCCGGCATTTGCAGATCATTTACGAAATCAACCAACGTTTTCTCGATGTGGTTGCCCAGCGGTATCCCGGCGACATGGAAAAACTGGGCAGAATGTCGATCATCGAGGAGGGCTATCCGAAAATGGTGCGCATGGCCAATCTGGCCATCGTCGGATCTCACTCGGTCAACGGGGTCGCGGCCCTGCACACCCAGCTGCTCAAGGACAGGATATTCAAGGATTTCCATCAGCTCTACCCGAACAAGATCAATTCCAAGACCAACGGCATCACCCCGCGCCGCTGGCTGCTCAAGGCCAACCCCCAGCTTTCCGGACTGATCAACGAAAAGATCGGCAGCGGTTGGGAGGTCGATCTGTATAAACTGCGCAATCTGGAACCGTTCATCGAGGATCGTGATTTCTGCAGCCGGTTTAAGGGCATCAAGTTTTACAACAAGCAACGGCTGGCCGACTACATCTCGCTGAGCACCGGGGTCGACGTCAGTGCGGAAACCATGTTTGATGTGCAGATCAAGCGCATCCACGAGTACAAGCGGCAGTTGCTCAACGCACTGCATGTAATCCATCTCTACCATAAATTCGTCACCGAACCCGACGCGGCCCTGGCGCCGCGAACCGTGATCTTCGCCGGCAAGGCCGCCCCCTCCTACTGGCGGGCCAAACTGATCATCAAGCTGATCAATTCGATCGGCGAGGTGGTGAACAACGACCCGCGCCTCGGCGATCGACTGCATGTGGTCTTTCTGCCGAACTACAATGTCTCACAGGCCGAGTTGATCATCCCGGCGGCGGATCTTTCGGAGCAGATTTCCACCGCCGGAACCGAGGCCTCCGGCACCGGCAATATGAAGCTCGCACTGAACGGGGCATTGACCATCGGCACCCTGGACGGGGCCAATATCGAGATACGTGAAGAGGTGGGTGAGGAAAATATCTTCATCTTCGGGCTCAACGCCGATGAAGCGGAATTCGAGCGCATCCACAACAGCAGAACACCGGCAAAGATATACCGGGACAACCCCGAGGTGGCGCAGATTATCGACACCCTGTCCGACGGCACCTTCAGCGGCGGGGACAGGAACCTTTTCAAACCGCTGGTGGACAGCCTGATGAGCCCGCATGACCAGTACCTGCTGATCAGGGATCTCGAGTCCTACCTCGACTGCCAGAACCGGGTCAATGACGCCTTTCTCGACACCGAGCGCTGGACCAAGATGGCGATACTCAACGTGGCCCGGATGGGTAAGTTCTCCACCGACCGGACAATCAGCCAGTACGCCAACGAGATCTGGGGGATAAAGGTGTGAGCCGCTGAGGGGCAATGGTAAACACTACCATTCAGGCGGAACAGGCCAGGCGGTACCGCAACCTGAGGGCAGCACAACAGGTGGTGATGAAAATCGACTAATGGCCGCCTGCTGCGGGAGCCTCGAGGTTGTCAATCAGCTTTAGGGTGCTGTAATAAGCCCGCGAGTCATCCTGGTAATCTCCGATGCAAGCACTGAGACTCAGGCACAATCAGCCACCGAAGATGAATAGGGCAATAACGAGAACGAGTCTGACCATGACGACTACCTCCGCGTCCTGATTTCAGACAACTGCTATTGTAAAGAGCAGGCAACAGGTAAATTGATATGTTAGGCTGTCGGCTTTTTATACGTTGGGAGAGGAGAAAGTCAAAAATTTTTAAGAACATACACAATATGTCGTTTTGCTTTTTGTTTTGCACTACTATAAGCAGTAGGAGTCCGACCTGTTGCCTCTGATTAAAGCCTAGGGTCTCGATCTATCCCGCTTCTCGATCTCCCAATACGATTGACCACAAGGCAAAATTACGGTAACTACAGGTGCACGTGGTTTGGGGCTTGCGAAAATCTCAGCGGAAATTGCCTCAGCCTTCTGTTCAGAAGTAGTTGATCGGGGAGTAGGGCAATAGCAGAATCCCTCGATTGTATTCGCTGAACAACAGGGCGGGAAACCTAGGGGTCTATAAGAAAAAAAGGGATTACGGAGGCAATCCGTAATCCCCTGATATTGGAGGCGGCGAGCGGATTCGAACCGCTGAATAATGGTTTTGCAGACCACTGCCTTGGCCACTTGGCTACGCCGCCGCATGGTTTGTATCCGAGACCGTTCTTTATACCATAGATGGACCGTTTGACAAGGGGAAATGTATTTGATGGAGTCGTTAACATGGACAGCCTGGCAGGGCGATCACAAGGAGATGCTCGCCGAGCTCGAGAGCTTGCTCGGCTATCGTTTTACCGATCTGCGTCTGCTGCAGAACGCGCTGGTTCATTCCTCCTATGCCTTCGAGCAGAACCAGGGCGGTAATGACAATCAGGTTCTGGAATTTATTGGCGATGCGGTGCTCGATCTGGTGATCGGCCACGCGCTGAGCCTGCGGTATCCCGAGATGAGCGAGGGCGAACTGACCAGGTTCCGGGCCTCGCTGGTCAACGAGACGCACCTGGCCGGCATGGCCCGAGCGCTTGAACTGGGCCGCTTTCTCTGTCTCGGCAAGGGGGAGGACAGCTCCAACGGCCGCAACAAGTCGTCAATTCTATCCTGTGCCTTTGAAGCGGTTATCGGAGCGATTTTCAAGGACAGCGGCTACCAGACGGTCGATGGCCTGGTTCTGCGGCTCTTTGAAGCTGCGATCGAGCAGAAGAAAACAGGATCTGCTGCTGATGGATGCCAAAAGCCGGCTGCAGGAGCATCTGCAGGAACGGTTCAACGAGGCACCGGTTTATCGGCTTGACGGCGAGGATGGCCCCGCCCATCGCAGGCAGTTCAGCGTATCGGTGATCTTCCAGGATGAAGTTCTGGGCAGCGGAGCCGGCGGATCGAAAAAGGAAGCCGAACAGCGGGCTGCCCAGGCGGCCCTGGAGCCCCTGCTGCAAGGAGACGACAGCAGGTTCTGATGGGGCTGATCATTCCGTTTTTCATTCAGCATCAGGGGTGTCCGCACCGCTGCCTGTTCTGCGATCAGCATTCGATCAGCGGCAGCGCTCAAGTCATTACCGATGGCGCCGACCCGGCTGACGAGCTCGGCCATACCATCGAGCAGTGGCTGAGCAGATCGAGGCCGCGCGCCAGCGTTCAGGTCGCCTTCTTCGGCGGCTCCTTCACCTGCCTCGATGAGGCCCTGCAGTACAAGCTGCTCCAGGGGGTTGCACCGTTTATCAGTCGGGGCCAAGTCGATTCGATACGGCTGTCTACCAGGCCCGACTGCCTGAGCGATGAGATCTGTGGCTTTCTCGTTTCAAACGGGGTTGCCACCGTGGAGATCGGCGGCCAGTCGATGAATGATCAGGTGCTCGACAGGGCCAGACGGGGGCATACGGCAGCCGATACCGCCGCAGCGCTCAGCCTGCTCAAAAAACATGGCCTGGAAACCGGGCTCCAGTTGATGGTGGGGCTGCCCGGGGAGACCACCAGATCGTTTATGGATGGCGTGGACGCGGTCACCGCGCTGGCTCCTGATTTTGTCAGGCTCTACCCTGTGCTGGTGTTTGCCAACACCGGACTGGCCGAGCTTTATCGCAGCTCGTCCTGGCGTCCGCTGAGTCTGGCCCGGGCCGTGGTGCTTACCGGCCGGGCGCGCGAGCGGCTCCTGGGGCAGGGGATAGAGGTAATCCGGATGGGCTTGCAGGATTCTGCCGAACTGGCCAGGCAAGTGCTTGGCGGCCCCTATCACCCTGCGTTCGGTGAGCTCGTTATGACAAGAAGCTGGTATCTGCGGATCGGGCGCCTGCTGAAACGAGCCGGATCGGGCAGAACCCTGAAGCTGACGGTCTCTGAGCGTGACTATTCCGCCCTTGCCGGCCTCAATAAAACCAACCTGAAACGTTTGCAAAACCTGACCCGCGGGGCTGCGCTCGAGGTGCGGACAGAGCGCTTTCTGAAACGAAATACCTTCTATTATGCTGTCCATTAATCATCTCGATATCCGTTACGGCGAGAAACATCTGTTCAAGGATCTCTCGGCTGTCATCCATGCCGGGGACCGCATCGGTCTGGTCGGGGTGAACGGGACCGGTAAATCCACGCTGATGAAAATCATGGCGGCCCAGTTCGCCGTCGATGACGGGGTCTTACACAAAGCCAAACTCTTTTCCGTTGCCTATCTGCCCCAAGAACCGTCTCTGATGAGCTCGGGGAGAACCCTCTACGATGAGGCCGAGCAGTCCTTTGGCGATCTGCTCGCGCTGCAGAAAGAGGCTGCCCGGCTCAATGATCTGCTGGCCAGGACCTCCGCCGCCAGTGCTGATTTCGATGATATCCTCAAGCGCCAGGGAGAGGTCCAGCAGCGCCTGGAGGCCAGCGATATCTACATGATCAGGGCGCGGGTCGAAAAGGTATTGTTCGGTCTCGGTTTCAGTGAGGAAGACCTGCAGGCCGGGGTCTCCACGTTCTCCGGCGGCTGGGTTATGCGTCTGCTGCTGGCCAAGATGCTGCTGGCGGCTCCTGCGCTGCTGTTGCTCGACGAACCGACCAACCACCTGGATCTCGACTCGTTAACCTGGCTGGAGTCATTCCTGCAGAGTTATGACGGAGCGCTGGTGATCATCTCGCATGATCGCACCTTCCTCGACCGCACCACCTCCCAGACCTGGGAACTGAGCCTGGGCCGCTTGACTTCCTACAAGGGCAATTATTCCCAGTACATCAAGGATAAGGAAGAGCGGCGCAGGATCGAGAAGGCGGCCTACGACAACCAGCAGGCCCAGATCCGCCAGACCATGCGCTTCGTCGAGCGCTTTCGGGCCAAGTCGACCAAGGCCCGTCAGGTTCAGAGCAAGCTCAAACAAATCGATAAGATGGACCTCGTTGAACTTGCCGAAGATGAGCACAGTATCAGATTCTCTTTTCCGCCGGCGCCCCACTCCGGCCGCGATGTGCTGATGGTTGAAAATCTCAGCAAAGCCTACCAGCGCAAACAGGTTTTCAGTTCCATCAACCTGCAATTGCAGCGCGGCGACAAGGTTGCCGTGGTCGGCGTGAATGGGGCCGGAAAATCAACGCTGCTCAAGATACTGGCAGCGCAGCTCGAGCCGGACAGCGGTTCGTGCCGGCTTGGCAGCGGGGTCGAGTTGACCTATTTCGGCCAGCATCAGGCCCAGGAACTGGCCCCTGAGTACACCGTTCTGGAGAGCCTCTCGCATGCGGCTCAGGACATGACCATCACCCGGATGAGATCTCTGCTCGGCGCATTTCTGTTCCGCGGCGAAGACGTGGATAAAAAGGTCTCCGTGCTATCGGGTGGGGAAAAGAGCAGACTGGCACTGGCGCGAATGATCGCCACGCCGGCCAACTGCATGCTGCTCGATGAACCAACCAACCATCTCGACATGCTCTCCCAGGAGGTGCTGCGGGAGGCCATGCGGCAGTATGACGGCACCATCGTGGTGGTCTCCCACAACCGCTATTTCCTGGATTGTTTCGTCAATAAGGTGCTGCAGATCAAGAATGGCCGGGCGATCATGTTCGAAGGGACTGTGTCTGAGTATATCGAGCGTCAGCAGGACGCAGGCGAGACCAGCGTCAGTAATCAGACACCAGTGAATGCTGATCAGTCAGGTTCAGCCATTTCGCCGGACAGCAAAAAAGATAAGCGCCGCCGGGAGGCGCAGAGACGGCAGAAGCGGCAGCAGATTGCCGGTCCGTGGCTGAAGAAACTGGCCGAAGCGGAGCGCAAGGTCGAGAAACTGGAAGCGGTGAAAATTGAACTCGAGGCGGAGCTGGCCGACCCGCAGCTCTACCAGGACCAGGTTGCCTGGGGCAAGGTCAGCCGGGATTACAGCGACTGCAGCCGCCGGCTCGAGCGCTGGCTGGGACGCTGGGAGGAGGCCCAGGCCAGGATCGATCAGATCGACCAGGACCAGGATTATTGAAATATTTTGAGGCACATTACCATCTAGTCACACGATAATTGACATATACACGTCAGTGGTTTACAACAGAATTAAAATTTTCCGGGAGCCAGCGCATGAAAAAATGGGAATGTACCATATGTGGCTATATCCATGAGGGTGATGAACCCCCTGAAGTCTGTCCGGTCTGTGGTGCCGGTCCCGAATATTTCAAGGAGATTACCGAAAAGGCTGAGGAGACAGTGACCGAAGCTGCCCTGCGGCCTGAGGGTGAAGCGCAGCGCAAGGATATGCCAGGGGCCGCAGCCACCTCGGCTGCGGCAACCGAGCCACCCTCTGAGGCACCGGCAGCTGCCAGCCAGCCGGCCGCAGCAAAGCCCAGCGGCATAACCGCCCTGATCATGAACCTGCATCTGCATCCGATAACGGTGCATACGCCCAACGGGGTGATACCGCTGGCCATCATTTTCCTGGTGCTGGCGCTGGTGCTTGGGCTCAGCGGCTTCGAAAAGGCCTCCTTCTACAACCTGGTGTTCGTGCTGCTGACCATGCCTGCGGTTGTCTACACCGGCTACGTCGAGTGGCAGAACCGCTATAAGGGCGCAAAAACGAAAATATTCGGCGTTAAGATCGGCGCTTCAATCGTGGTCTTCGTCACCCTCCTGGCCATGGTGGTCTGGCGCCTGATCGATCCGGAAGTGGCCATGTCAGCGGGGCGCTGGACCTATCTGGGTATCGGCCTGGTTTCTGTGGCCGCCGCCGGACTGGCCGGACACATGGGCGGCAAGCTCGTTTTCGGCAGTCGGGGGCGCTGACTGGAAGTTTTGTCGGTTGTTTTGCTCTAGCGCGACGGCCGCGTCCTCGACTTGAGGAAGCGGCCGTTGTCTTTTTCTGCTGCCTGACTCAAGAAATACGCTGCACATATGGAAGCTGTTCCTATAGTGTGCACAGGCAGGAGCCTCACTCTGTTCAGTGGACTTGTTTCGTGTCGTTTTCCATTGTCTATATACTTTGAGTGATTTTTCAGGTAAGCGAAGGTCTCTGATAACCACTTCTATGGAGGTCATTATGGCGGGCGGGAAATTATCAATCAAAGACTATGAAGAAGAATTGCAGCGCTTGCAGGAGGAGCTCTGCCTTTTGCAGCGCTATGTGCGCGAGCAGGGGCTTCGGGTGGTTGTGGTTTTCGAGGGCCGCGATGCCGCTGGAAAAGGCGGGGTGATCAAGAGAATCATCGAACGAGTCAGCCCCCGCGTGTTCCGGGTGGTTGCCCTGCCGGCACCGACCGAACGGGAGAAGACCCAACTCTACCTGCAGCGCTATATCAAGCATATGCCTGCGGCGGGTGAAGTAATCCTGTTTGACCGCTCCTGGTATAACAGGGCTGGCGTTGAGCGGGTGATGGGATTTTGCACGGAGAAACAGTATGAGGCATTTCTTCTGAGGACACCAATGTTTGAACAATACCTGGTCGAAGAGGGCATCATTCTGCTGAAATATTTTTTCGATGTCTCTCAGAAAGAGCAGGAGCGCAGGTTCCGCAAACGGCTCGAAGATCCCATGCGCCAATGGAAACTGAGTCCGATGGATGTCGAGTCCTACCAGCGCTGGTATGATTACACCGAAGCCTATGACCATATGATCCGGGCGACGGACTCGAAACATGCTCCCTGGTACCGGGTAAAAGCTGACGATAAGAAAAAGGCCCGGCTCAACTGCATTACCCACCTGTTAAGCCAAATTGACTATGATCGACTTCCGTATGAGGCACCGGAGCTCGGCAAGCGCAGAAGAAGGAAAAAAGGCAGGCCGGAGAAAATTCGCTTTGCTCATACGGTGAAGGAACGATTTTAAGTGATACAAGCGTCCGGTGAGCCATGATACCAAGCGCCGTAAAACTGAAGGCGTGTCCTCACGGGGAAGAATGCAGGGTACGGTCCACTGCATTTTTTATCCTGTTGAGTGCTTCTTCCAGGGTCGCTCTCGGGCAGGCGATATTGATTCTTTGAAAACCTTCGCCTCCGGTACCGAACAGAAAGCCATCATCCAGGCCAACTTTGGCTTCCTTTCTGAGGAGCTTTCTCAGTTCGTAATCGGAGAGCCCCAGGGCGCTGAAGTCAAGCCATACCAGGTAGGTTCCCTGTGGAGGAATAACTTTTATCTCAGGCATCTCAGTTTCAATGAAATGGTGCAAAAAACGCAGGTTGTCGGCCAGATAGGCCAGCAACTCCTGCAGCCAAGCATCCCCGTACCTGAAAGCAGCCTCCATGGCGGTGAGGCCGAGTATGCCCGGTGAGGAGAGAAAGCCGGCGGTTCTCTCCTGGAAAATACGGCGGATTTTTGGATCAGGTATGATCAGCACAGATGATTTGAGCCCGGCAAGATTGAAGGTTTTGCTTGCGGAAAAACAGGTGATGCTGTGCTGAGCGATCTCCTCGCTCAGGGTAGCGGTCGGTATATGGGTGTTGCCTTTAAACAGGAGTTCCCCATGGATTTCATCAGAGACAACTAAGGCATCGTTTTCTATGACTATATTTGCACATTGCTCCAATTCCTCTGGGCTCCAGACTCTGCCGACCGGGTTATGGGGGCTGCACAGCAGCAGCAACCGAGCCCTGCTTGGCCGGGGCCTCAAGCCGGAATTATCCGGTTTGAATGCAGCCCGCAATCCATGGAAATCCATTCGATAGATCCCCTCCCTGTTAACCAGCGGATTTTCGATCACGGTGCAGCCGTTGTTGGTGATCGCGGAAAAGAAAGGGTAGTAGACCGGCGGCTGCAGGATCACCCCATCACCAGGCCTGGTGAAGGCCATAACAATCATATGCAGTGCATGGACGATGCCGGTTGAGAAGACCAGCCAGTTTTTTTCGATGCGCCAGTTGAATTTAGCGCCGATCCGGTCCACCACAGCCTGTTTCAGTGACTCAGCTTCCGCCGGATACCCGTAGATTGCATGTTCAGCCCGTTTGACAATTGCCTCGGTAATTGGCTGAGCAATGGCGAAGTCCATATCCGCGACCCACAGGGGCAGGATATCGTGCTGGCCAAAAATCTGAGCCGCCGCATCCCACTTCATCGAGCCGCTATTCATTCTGTCGATTGGTTTGTCGAATGAACTGTTCATAATCGGCGCCATCTCCTGATAGCGATAAGAATCGTTTGGCATCGAATAATTGTTTCGCCGGGTTGTATTGATGGGCAGGCAATATAAAATTTTTTCCAAATTAATTCCTCGTCTCTGTCTTTCATACCAGATTTGTACAAGTTGTTCTCCAACGTTCCCCCAAACCTTTTTAAAGTGATCAGTTTTTCCATTAATTTTTCTTTATCTTTTTTGCGTAACTCGACTTTTTCGCGTATCTGTATATGCAAAAGCCGGGCAGGGGCATGCTGTCCGGTGCGGATCAGAAAGAAGCCAGAACAGGAGATCAAGCTAATCATGGAGAAGACAAATTCTGATATCGATCGGCGGGGTCGGCTGATATCACCGGGAACTCCCGGTGCCGGGCCGGTGCTTTACTGGATGTCGAGGGACCAGCGGACCAGGGACAATTGGGCCCTGCTCTGGGCCCAGCAGCAGGCGCTGGTGCACAGCCGGCCGCTGCTGGTGGTGTTTTGCCTGATTCCCGACTATCCGGGCGCCAATCAGCGCCACTACGCGTTTATGCTCCGGTCGCTGAGACAGCTGCAGCAGCGGCTTTTACAGTATCGCATCGGTTTTTTTCTGTTGGAGGGAAATCCGGTTGAGCGGCTGCCGGAATTTGTCAAACAGGTGGATGCGCAAAGCCTGGTCTGCGATTTTGATCCGCTCAGGATCAAGCGACAGTGGCAGAACCGGCTGGCTGAGCGAATCACGGTGCCGCTCCAGGAGGTCGATGCCCATAATACCATTCCCGCTTGGGTGGTTTCTGAAAAAAAAGAATATGCGGCCTATACTATCCGCCCAAAGATCAACCGGCTGCTCGATGATTACCTGACCGATATTCCAGCGCTGAAAAAGCATCCGTTCACTTTCACCATTGATTCTTGGCCGGTGGATTGGGCCAGTTTGAGCGGCATGGTTTCAGACACCTCGGTCGATGAGGTGGGGTGGATTACGCCCGGTGAGGAGGCTGCAGAAGGGAGGCTGAACGAGTTTATCGAGCAGCGCTTGGGGAGCTATGACGAGCAGCGCAATAACCCGTGTCTCTATGGGCAGTCCGGGCTCTCCCCATATCTGCATTTCGGCCAGCTCTCGGCCCAGCGGGCGGCCTGGCTGGCACGCAGCTCGGACTGCGCGGCCGAACAGAAAGCGGCGTTTATCGAAGAGCTGATTGTCAGGCGGGAACTGGCGGATAATTTCTGCTACTACGAAAAAGACTACGATCGCTTCGATGGCTTTCCACCCTGGGCGCAGAAAAGCCTGAATGAGCATCGCACAGATCAGCGACAGTATAACTATGCGCTGGCAGAACTCGAGGCGGGTGCCACCCATGAACCGCTCTGGAACGCTTGCCAGCGAGATCTGGTGCAGACCGGCAAGCTGCATGGCTACCTGCGCATGTACTGGGCCAAGAAGATACTGGAGTGGACTGCCGAACCGGAGCAGGCCCTTGACTATGCCATCCTGCTCAACGACCGCTACTCACTCGACGGTCGGGACCCAAACGGCTATACCGGCATTGCCTGGTCCATCGGCGGGGTGCATGACCGGGCCTGGTCGGAGCGGGCGATTTTTGGCAAAATCCGTTACATGAATGAAAACGGCTGCCGCAGGAAGTTCGATGTGGACCGCTATATCAGCATGGTGAGTGATCAGCGCGATTGATGAGGATGCGGGACGGGCCGCGAAGCTGGACAGCGGTAAGGTATTTCAAGCCAGCTGTTGGGTTGCGCTCAGACGTCCAAAGAGCTGGGCTGAAGTGCGGAAATAAAAAAAGGGCTGCCGGATTGACTTCCGGCAGCCCTTTAAACGTGCTGGAAAAACGTGCTACAAATAATTACAGCTCAACGACGTTGGCCGCAGCCGGTCCCTTGGGGCCGTCTACCACGTCGAATTTGACTCGGCCGCCTTCCTGCAGGGTTTTGAAACCGTCCGCCTGAATTGCTGAGTGATGTACAAATACATCCTGGGCACCATCCTGGGCGATGAAGCCAAAACCTTTTGCGTCGTTAAACCACTTTACTGTTCCTTCTGACATGTGTACTTCTCCTTCTAATCTGGTTCTATATGAACCACTTGTAATTTGGGTTCCCGTCAAGGGTTACCCATTAAGGTCCTGCAACTTCTGCGTTTGGACCATGCTTCATCAACCCCCCGAACAGGGGGATCAAGATCACTATTTTGTACACGCACAACTGCCTGCGATTACCTTCTGCGTTTTCCTTTCTTTTTGGGTTTGGCCTCGTTGCAGACCAGCTCTCGGCTTTTATAGGTCATCTTATTCAGCGATTCCATGGCCTGCTGTCCGCCGGAGCGCGACGACATCTCAACAAAAGCAAAGCCTTTGGATTGACCCGTGTAGGTGTCCTTTATCAGGTTGGCATTGACGACTTCGCCGTATCCGGCAAACAACTCCATGAGTTCCGACTCTGATATATTATAGGGCAGATTGCCGATAAAGAGCTTCATCCTGCTTCCCCCGAAGTTATGACCAGCAAGAATCTCTTTGGGCAACTGAAATGAATAATTGCTACAAGACAGGAGGTGAGCGACGCTGTGCGTGATCTGGTTTACGATAATATGCTATTGTTAGGTATTCGCAGCAGAGATGATAAACCCTTTTTAAGGAAATACAAGTATTAATTTTCAAATAAGGCTGAATTGTTCTGTTGTCTGAGCTGGATCAGCAGCCGCCATGCCATGCCATTAATCGGCGGGGCCACGATCGCTAACCGTTTACCCAGGCTGGACCGTATACTGCAGCAGCACATAGACAACATAGACAGACAGCAGCCAGACTCCCTGGCCCCTGCTGAAATAGCCCGATTTGTTGGTCGATATGAAAAGCCTGAAGGAAAACAGGATGAGCAGCATCGTCGGAAAATGGAAGAAATAGAAATTCTTGGGAATCTGCAGTGGTACCGCCGCCGCCGCCGCGCCGATGACGAACAGGCAGTTGAGGACGTCTGCTCCGACGATATTGCCGACGGTGATCTCCGGATGGCCTTTGCGAATGGCGGTAATTGCGGTTATCAGTTCCGGCAGTGAGGTGCCGAAGGCTACCATGGTGGCCGCGATGACGTCGTCCGGCACGCCGATTCGGCCAGCAATTTCCGAGGCTCCCGGTACCAGCAGCCGGGCCCCGACAATAACCAGCACCAGTCCGCCGATCAGCATCACCCAGGAAATCACCAGCCCCCGCGGCTCCGACTCTTCGATATCGACTAGTGGGCTGGCTCCTCCGCCTTGTTCCCTGGCCCAGTAATAGGTAAGATAGAGATAGCCTATAAGGAGCGTCAGAAAGAAAAAGCCGACCCAGCGCTGCAGCACCGGTTCCATGCCAGGGGGACGGGTGACAAGCGCCAGCAGGGCAAGCCCCACCAGCAGCACCGCGGCGCCAACCTGAATCCAGCCGGTCCGGTTGAGGATGTAGCGATTCACCGGCATGGCCGCCAGTAGGCAGGACAGGCCGAAGATAAACCCGGTATCGGCGATAATCGAGCCCACCCCGTTGCCCAGTGCCAGGCCGGGATTTCCCATAAAGGCAGCCATCACCGAAACGAAGGCCTCGGGCAGGGTGGTGCCCAGTGATATCACCGTGGCGCCAATCACGATCTTCGGCAGGCCGGTTCGGACGGCCAGGTCGACGGCGCCGTCGATCAGCCAGTCGGCGCCTTTGGAAAGTACAGCAATGGAAACCAGGACGATGGCCAGCAATACCCACATACTGCTCTTGGCCAGATAGCCGTGCAGCACCGCTTCATTGCCGATTATCTGCAGCAGATTGTGTTCCATAAAGAATTGAAATGATAAAAAAAGATGTGATATTAAATTCTTGTCGGCCCTGCGGGCCGGCAGCGGATGGCGAAGTCGTTCGTCTGAAATGAGGCCCGGCCGCGCGTCGTGCAAATGTATTGGATCGGTGCTGGTAATGCAATGACTTTAGGTACTCATTACAATAACGCCAGGAGATTGCCTGTTGACCATGGCAGCGATCATTTCAGCGTTCGCGCCGGTCGAGGTCAGATTTTCTCAGCAGGGCAGCCTTGCTGAACAGCACCCGGGGGGCTGATTCCCTCTGCAGGCCGGTTTGCCGGGCCTTGTCCAGGGTTTGCTCAAAAGCGCTGCTTGAAACATGAAATGGCGGTTCCACCAGCAGGATGGCACCGCCTGGTTTGAGGATCGATTCAAGCTCTTCGAAGAGTCCGGTTTTATCGGGTATTTCATGGACCATGTAAAAAGCCAGGATAAAATCGACCGGTTCAGTAATCCCAATCTTATCCGTGTCGCAGCGATGCAGGGTAATTCTTTGTTCGAGTTCGGTTCCGTGGATTTTGCTTTGCAGTTTCTGGAGCATACCCATCTGCAGGTCGCAGGCGATCACCCGGCCTGATGCACCGACCATGAGCGCCATATCCAGGGTGAAAAAACCAGGGCCGCAGCCAAGATCCACGACGGTCATGCCGGGTGCGATAAAGGGCTGCAGTATTTTACGGGGGTTCTGGAGCAGTCTGCGCAATCGATTGTCCAGACTTCCTGCCCGTTCAACCGGGCAGAGGCGATTTTTCTGCATGGCGTTATTTCCTGGGCAGTACTCTGTTGCAAAGCCTGCCGTAGTGTTGAGGATCAGTACAGTCTCTGTCTGAAAAGATCATCATTGGTTGTCTGCATTATATCGGCAAACGGCCGACGCGGCAAAGTATCTCTTGGACGCTGCTGCGACCTGTTATCACAGCAATTTTATGGCCATAGACCCTTGTCAGGAGGCAGATGTTAGGTGTATTGTCTAGATCACGATCATATCCATCGTCACCACGGGCTGCGCAAATGGGGCACAGGTGCACAAGCTTTGAGCGAGCGGGGAAAAGGTATGGAGCAGCGCAATAACCGAAAGATCAACTGTCCGAAATGCGGTGAGGAAATCGATGTCCAGGACATCCTCTATCACCAGGTAGACGAGGAGCTGAAAAAGCGTTACCGCGAAGAGCTGAGCAGGCACGAAGAAAAGTTCAAGGCGCAGGCCCAAGAACTCGAGCAGCAGCGGCACAAACTTGAGGAGCAGAAGGAGAAGCAGGACGAAGAGATTGCCGATAAGATCCGCCACGGCCTCAGGTTAAAAGAGCAGGAGCTGGTCCTGAAAATCAAGGCGGCGGCCGAGGAGGAACAGTCTGCTGCGCTCAAGTTGCTGCGTGACGAGCTGCAGGAGAAGTCTGGCAAACTCAAGGACCTGCACAAGACCGCTGCGGAACTGGAGCGGCTTAAGCGGGAAAAAGACGAGCTGGAGGCGGCGATCCGGGCCGAGTCGGCCCGGGAGTTCAGCCAACGGCTGGCGTCGGAACGGGAGAAGATCCAGAAGGAAGAAGGTGATAAACAGCAGTTCAAGCTCAGGGAACTGGAAAAGCAGCTCGCCGACCAGAAAAAACTGACCGAGGAGATGAAGCGCAAGCAGGAGCAGGGCTCCATGCAGACCCAGGGGGAGGTTCTGGAACTGGCCATCGAGCAGTGGCTGGCCGAACAGTTTCCGCTCGACGTGATCGAGGAGATCAAAAAAGGGGAGCGGGGAGCGGATTGTCTGCAGATTGTTAATACGCGCAGTCGCAGCAATTGCGGCTCAATCTATTACGAGAGCAAGAGAACCAAGCATTTCCAGGCCAACTGGATCGAGAAATTCAAGGCCGATATCCGAGAAAAAAACGCCGATATCGGGGTTCTGGTCACCGAGGTGATGCCGCCGGACATGGACCGGCTCGGCCTTAAAGAAGGCATCTGGATATGTAGCTATGAGGAATTCAAAGGGCTCTGCACAGTTCTGCGTGAATCGATTATAAGGCTCAGCAGTGCGATCGTCACCCAGGAGAACAAGGGCGATAAAATGGGCATGCTCTACGATTACCTGACCAGCAATGAGTTCAGGCTGCAGATCGAGGCCATCGTCGAGGGCTTCACCCAGATGCGGACTGATCTGCTCTCTGAGCAGCGCTCCATGAGGAGTATCTGGAAAAAGCGGGAGAAGCAGATCGACAAGGTGCTGCTCAACACCACCGATATGTATGGTTCGATCAAGGGTATCGCCGGCAATGCAATCCAGTCTGTATCGTTGCTGGAACTGCCTCATGATGATGCAGGTCAGGAAGATGATGAAGATAATGAAGATAATGAAGATAATCAAAACAATGAATAATGGTGGGTCGGTTCTCTGCACCGCGGGACTGAACTTTCAAGCTGAATTTCAGTAAATTGAAGGGAGATAAACCTATGCAACGATATATTCTTGCCATCGATCAGGGCACCACCTCGAGCAGATCGATTGTCTTTGATGAAAACCTCGAGATGATGGCTGTCGCCCAGCAGGAGTTCACTCAGCTTTTTCCGCAGTCGGGTTGGGTCGAGCATGATCCGGAGGAGATCTGGTCTTCGACCCTGGCTACCTGCCGGGCCGCGGTCGAAAAGGCCGCTATCAAGGCTGGCGAAATCAGTGCAATCGGCATCACCAACCAACGTGAGACGACTATCGTCTGGGATCGGAAGACGGGTCGGCCAGTACATAACGCAATCGTCTGGCAGGACCGCAGAACCTCGGACTATTGCGAGGAACTGCGCGCTCAAGGCCACAACGACATGGTTACCGCCAAAACCGGGTTGTTGATCGACCCCTATTTTTCCGCCACCAAAATCCGCTGGATTCTCGAACACCAGCAGGGGCTCCGGCAGCGGGCCGAAACCGGCGAGCTTGCATTCGGCACGGTCGACAGCTTCCTGCTCTGGAAACTGACCGGCGGAGCTGTGCATGCAACCGATGCAACCAATGCGGCACGGACCATGCTTTTCAATATCCATGAGCATCGCTGGGACGGTGAACTTCTCGATCTGCTCGACATTCCGGCAGCACTGCTGCCCGAAGTACACGACTGTTCCGCGCTGTTTGGCACTACGGCTCCGGAGATCCTCGGAGAGCCGATCCCCATCTGCGGCAGCGCCGGCGATCAGCAGGCGGCGCTGGTCGGGCAGGGCTGCTTCGAACCGGGTATGCTCAAATCGACTTACGGTACCGGCTGTTTTGCTGTTTTAAATACCGGGGATCAGGCGGTGCGCTCGAAAAACCGTCTGCTGACGACAATCGGTTACCGGCTTGACGGCGTAACCACCTATGCCTTGGAGGGCTCGATTTTCGTGGCCGGTGCAGCGGTTCAGTGGATGCGCGATGCGATGGGCCTGATCGATCAGGCCTCTGCCTCCGGTGAACTGGCCCGCTCGGCGGACCCGAATCAGGATGTCTATCTGGTGCCTGCCTTCACCGGGCTTGGTGCACCGCACTGGGATGCCGAGGCTCGCGGAGCCATTTTCGGGATCACCCGGTCCACCGGTCCGGCCGAACTTTCCCGGGCGGCGCTTGAGTCGGTCTGTTACCAGACCCGGGACCTGCTCGAAGCCATGCAGGACGACTGGAAGCAGGACAATCCGCCGGTTCTCAGGGTGGACGGCGGCATGGTCGCCTCCAATTTCACCATGCAGTTTCTGGCCGATATCCTCAATGCCCCGGTGGACCGGCCGGTGACGCTCGAGACCACTGCCGTCGGGGCGGCCTATCTTGCCGGCCTGCAGCAAAACATCTACCCGCCGCCGCGGGAGTTCGCCGCCCTGTGGAAACGCGACCGGCGTTTTCTGCCGGACCTCGATGAAGAGATTCGCCAGCGTAAATACCTGGGCTGGAAAAACGCAGTGCGCCGAACGCTGTCAACCTGCTGCTGAGCCGGGTCCGATCACATCTCAGGATCTGTCATCAACGGCAAAGTTTCTGGCGTATCCTGACAAACAATCCCTTGCGGGAACAGGTATAGTCCTTCAAAAAATTATGATGATTCAATCCGCTAGGGGGGCAGGCTGAGACGTGGTAAAAAGCATCGAAGGACTTTTTAAGGCTGACAATAAAGAAAATACCGACTGGCGGGAGCAGTATCAGAAAACCGCACGCCCCGGCTGGATCAAGAGAAAAAAGAGAAAACACCAAGAAGCAGCAGCGTCTCCTAAGCGAGCGCCGCGTTGAGCTGTTTTAAACGGTCTGGATAGTTCCGGTGTTTTCAGGCACCGCTGCGGTGATCAGGCCCTAGTCGCCTCGTCCACCACCTCGAACTGGCCCATCATGCCGTCATCCTCATGTTCCAGCATATGGCAGTGATACATGTAGATGCCGGTGTAGTCGACGAAACGTGAAATAATCCTGACCCGGTCGTTCGGCCAGAGCAGCACCGTATCCTTTCTGCCGGCCTCGACCTCGACCGGAGGCTGTCCGTTGCGGTCCAGAATATTGAACTGCACATCATGCAGATGCATGGAGTGGGGGAGCTGCATCATGGTCGCAGAGCGGTTTTCGATCTCCCAGATTTCGGTGGAACCCAGTGCGATCTTTTCATCGATACGATTCATATCCATTTTCTTGCCGTTGATCGCCAGACGGTTGCCGCCCATCATGCCCATACCGCGGCCCCGGCCGGACATGGTCTCCATGGCGAAGTAACGGGTATTGTCAGCTTCTTTCTCGGTGATGGGCAGCTGTTCACGCAGAAAGGTCGGTACACGCTGCTGCCTGGCGGTTTTCCCGCTCACCTCGAGTTGCAGGGCCTCAAAGCTGTTGCCTCCGCTCTGATCGACGATCAGGCGCAGCCGGTCTCCCTCGCTGAGTTCAGTGCAGTCGAGCAGAAATTCACAGCGCTCGCCCGCCGTCAGAATAATCTCTTTGACCGCCGCTGGCCTGCTGAGCAGCCCGCCGTCCGAGCCGATCACCTGGACGGGCCGTTCATTCGAGAAGCGCACCCGGTAGATCGAAGAGTTAGACCCGTTCAGCAACCGGAATCTGGTAACGCCCTTGCCCACTTTAAGCGCTGGCTGGAGCATGCCGTTGACCATCAGGTAGTTGCCCAGCACGCCGTGCATCACGTCGTGCATCGAGCGCACATAGGCAAACTGGCCATTCTCGTAGAACCGCCGATCCTGGATGATCAGCGGGATATCGTCCACACCGTAGTCGGCGGGCAGCGCCAGTGCATCGGAGACCTCGTCGTCGATGATGAACAGGCCGGCCAGCCCGCGATAGGCATGTTCTCCGGTCAGCCCCATGGCGTGGGGATGGTACCAGAGGGTGGCGGCCTGCTGTTTGATCTGAAACGTTGGCCGCCAGAGCGCCCCGGGCTCGATTACCTGATGCGGACCGCCGTCCCAGCGGGCCGGGACATGCAGGCCGTGCCAGTGCACAGTGGTAACCTGGTCCAGTTCGTTGCTCACTGCAAAACGCAGGTTTTCGCCGTCGCGTACCCGGATCGTCGGGCCGAGAAACGAGCCGTTGTAGCCGATGGTTTCGGTCGAAATGCCGGGGAAAAATTCATGCTGGGCCTTGCGTGCGGCAAAAGCCAGTACTGAATCTCCCTGGTCGTCTTTCGTGCGCTCGAGGATCGGCGGGATAATGAGCTGCCGGGTAAAAGGCGCGACCATGGATTCAGCCGCCGCCCGACCGGGGGTTAGCAGGCTATAATTGCCCAAAGCCGCGCAGCCGGCGGCTGTCAGGCTGTGTTTGATAAAGTCTCGTCGTTTCATGTAGTCCTCAGTGCTCTTGAAAAATGCCAGTCGAACCCACAAGGGGGAAGACTGCTATCTGTTAATACCACAGAGTAGTGCAAGCAATTATATGCACAAATGCTTGGCCGGTCGAGTCCAGGGAGAAATAAAGTAAGAGGAAACTTTGATCGGAGAACGTGCTACTGGCCTCGGGCAAACCAGCCGAGCATTAGCAGGCCGGCGGCGGCAACCCAGCTGCCCATGACCCGGACAGCAACTTTCTGCCACGCAGATGTCAGTGACAATACTGAGGCGCTGAGCGGTGCGACGAGAACAAAGATCGTGCAGCTGACGCCCAGCAGCCCCAGAGTTCCAGGGCCGTCGCGCAAGGCCAGCCCGTTCATGGCGCCATGCATCGCTGCCAGGAGCACTGCAAGCGGGGTGAACAGAGACAGGGGCAGCGCGAGATCAGCGGCCACCAGCAGGCCGGCGAGCAGAAACGACAGCGCTGCCAGCGGAAATGAGATCGTTGCCTGGATATGCAGTCCGGCCAGACCGCCGATAAACCAGAATAGCGGCAGTACAAACAACACTTGCCGGCCATAGCGCGCACCACGCAGGCCGGCATAGGCAGCCAGGACCAGCACCGGCAGAAGATCCTCAGGCGTCAGCAGCAGGTGAACGGTTCCGTCATAGACCGGCCCCATGCCGGTGGTGACCAGATGGGCCGCCGCCTCGTCGGGCAGAAAAAGGTCGACAAGCAGAACAGGGAGTAGCACACCTATCGGCTGGCATGCGGCAAGAGGTCTCATATGGCTCAGGCAACTGCCTGGTAGAGAAAAACGAGCCCCATCAGGGCGATCAGTCCGCCGGTGCCGCGCAATAATACCTTACCCACCGGCCAGCGGTGGATAAGCCCGAGCAGGATGCCCACGCCGTGCAGGCAGCCGGTGCCGGCGATAAAGCCGAGGCTGTAAAGCAGGCCGTTCTGGCCGGGGGGCAGTTCGGTGCCGTGGGCATGACCATGAAAGAGCGCGAAAAATCCGACCAGCACAAGGGCGACGATCAGTTTGGGCCGGGCTTCGGTGAGAATCATTGCACCCAACACCAGAGCCGAGCAGGCAATGCCGATCTCGATGCCGGGAATCGGGATAGAAAGCAGCCCCATCAGCGCCCCGACGGCCATCATCATCGGGAAGGCGATGGGCAGCAGCCAGATGGCCGGAACGCCGAGTTGGGCGCCCCAGAGCCCGACTGCGATCATGGCCAGAATATGATCGAGACCCGACCAGGGATGGCCCCAGCCGGTCAGAAAACCGGTTGCCTGCCCCTGTTCGATATGGGCCCGGACAGGTGGCGGCGCCAGCAGGCAGCCACCCAGTAGGATGATCAGCAGTACAGGTCGAATTGGCGGAAAACGCCGCATCTCAAAAACCTCCAAGTAGAATGGCACCTCGCTGAATCGTCCAGTAGGCGCCCAGACTGCCGACCGTATAGGCGGGCACTTGCAGGCTCCAGCGGGGCCAGCGTATCTTCAGCGTGGTAAAGGACCAGAGCAGACTGAGGGCAAGCAGCACGAAAAGGATCTGTCCCAGTTCGACGCCGAGGTTGAACCAGAGCAGGGCCCAGGGCAATTCAGCCTGGGGCATCCCGGTGGTGGACAGGCCGCTGGCGAAGCCGAAGCCGTGCAGCAGTCCAAAACCAAAGGCGATGAGCCATGGATAGCGTATGGTCAAACTGGTTTCGCCGCGTTGTAGGCGAATGATCTCCGGCCCCAGAAAGAGAATGGACAGCGCGATGGCGGTATTAAGCGGTGGAATCGGCAGGTGCGCATAACCAAGTGTTGCCGCGCCCAGAGTGATCGAGTGGGCGATGGTAAACGAGCTGATGGTTTTGATCAGCATCAGAAGCTGCCTGACGATCAGCAGCAGTCCAAGAACGAAGAGCAGATGATCGATGCCCAGCAGGATATGATGGAAGCCGAGAAACAGATATTCGCCGGCGGTCACCTGCCAGGGCCGTTCGCCGCGCAGTTCGGCCCAGGGTTTGGTGGGCCTGGCCACCGTGCTCATCACGCTGCCGTCGGCCCTGGTTACCCGAATGAAGACATCGGTAATGGTCGATTCGAGTCCGGGAAAACGAATGATCTGGCCGTCGATGCCCGCCTCGCTAACGGATACCGTTTGTCTGAAGATAATCGCATCAGCTCGGGCTTGCTGGGTCGATTGCCCGATGATCCGCCAGTCATCGGGCAGCTCCAGGCGCGCCGGGTGGGGCTTGCCGTAATAGATCGGCGCCCGCCAGGTGATCTCGAACGTGCCTGGCTGCAGTTCGTGCATGGTCACCGAGCCCGGCTGGCTTTCATGGCCCAGGACGGCCGCTGGCCCAAGCATGAGAAGCATCAGGAGCAGGGCTGGAAATGTTCTGACTAGCACCATCGTCGGCTCTGTTTATGCACCAGGCTTTTGCTCAGTATCGATCTCGATTTCGATTATATACCGATCCCGCAGCGCCTGGTAGGCCTGTTCCAGCCGCTCGGTGCGCTGCTCAGCCAGGAGTTCCCGTTCAACCACCGGCCGGACTTCATCGAGTTCAGGGTTCCTGCCGGCAATATACTCGTGAATCAGCACGAAGTGCAGACCGTAGCTCGATAGTATCGGGCCTTGCCAGGTTCCCGGCTCAATTTCTTTAATCGCCTCGCTAAATTCCTTGCCGAACTGGCGGCTGAGCGTGTTTACGGAAGAAAGTGGGATATCTCCGGGCAGCATAATCGGATCACCCAAATCATCGAAAGTCCCATTTTTTCCCCTGCGGCGCAGCTGTTCCAGCAGCGCCGCACTGCGTTGCCCAAGCTCAGCACCGTGCTTTTCCGGGTTGAGATAGACCTGGGACAGGCTGAGCCGCGGTTCGATCGCAAACTTTTGCCTGTTCTGCACCAGATAGGCCTCCAATTCGTCAGTGCTGGGCGGCACGGAAGCTGCTAGATCTTCGAGCAGCAGCTCCAGCTTCAAGCGTAGCCGGCGCCTGATGAAGGTATCGTCCTGGTCAAGCCCCATGGACATCGCCTCGCGATAGGCAATCTCGTCGCGGATGTTTTGCTCGATGAGTCCCTGCAGTTCCTGCTCAGTAGGCGGACGCTGCCAGGTTCGGGTAAAGTTCGCCTGCAGCGCCTCGAGGTCGCCGCTGCTGATTACGATTAGTTTCTCCAGCGATTCAGCGGGGGCGCTGAACATGTCGAAGAGAGCGAACAGTGTTGCGCCGATCAGCAAGAAATGCACTAGCGGTTCGCGCAAAAATTTTCTCATGTCACCTCGATGGCTTAAATCACACTGGTCAGCCTAAGAGATAGCATCCTGTTATGTCAACGAAATAGTCCTAGACAAGGCATAAGCAACCGATAAACTTGCGTTCGCGCAGCTCTTGTCTCAATGAGCCTCTCAGGCTCCGCCCCCGGCCTTGAATTCTCTCCACCACCAGGTGCCGGCCAGCGGTGCACCGCCGACGAAGGCGTCCTTGCCCAGTTCATCCTGAATACGCAGACATTCGTTCCATTTGGCCATGCGCTCGGAGCGGCTGAAGGAGCCGACCTTGAGCTGGCCGCTGCCCAGCCCGACCGCCAGGTGGCTGATCGACACATCTTCGCTTTCCCCCGAGCGGGCAGAGACTACGCCGCGCCAGCCGGCCCGTTCTGCCCCAAGCAGCGCTTCGATCGCTTCGCTGACGGTGCCAACCTGGTTGACTTTGATGAGGACCGCATTGCAGGCCCCGGCCCGGGCGGCTTCGCTCACCAGTTTGGTATTGGTTACCAGATAATCATCACCGATGATCTGCACCCGCTCGCCATAACGGCGGGTAAATTCGATCATACCCGCAGCATCATCTTCACCGACCGGATCTTCGATGGAAATAATGGGATAGGAATCGAGCCAGCCCCCCAGCATGTCGAGCAGTGCCTCCGTGTCCATTTCACGGTCTTCCAGGGCCAGGCGATAGCGGCCGTTCTGGCCGAATTCGGAAGCGGCGACATCAAGCGAGATCACCACCCGCTCGCCCGGTTTTTCGCCCGCTTTTTCAATGGCGCGCACCAGGGTTTCCAGAGCCTCTTCATTGCTGTCGAAGACGGGCCACCAGCCACCTTCATCGGCAATACCCGCCAGGCGGCCTTTTTCCGCCATGATGGCCCCTGCGGCAAAGTATACCTCGCTGGTGATTTCCAGCATCTCATCAAAATTTTCGGCCCCCGGCACCATGATCATGAAATCCTGGATATCGACCCGGCGTTCTGCATGGGCGCCGCCGCCGAAGATCTGGATTTCGGGCAGCGGAAGCGAGGCGTTTCTCTGGTAGTGCCTCGCGATGTGCCGCCACAGGGGCCTGGCTGCGGCGGCAGCGGCGGCATGCAGCGCGGCCAGCGACACGGCAACGGTGGCGTTGCCGCCCAGCCGCTCTTTCAGCGGAGACGGGTCCAGATCAACCAGGGCGCCGTCAATGGCCGCCTGATTACTGATCGGCATGCCGATCAGGGCGGGGGCGATAATCTCGTTGACATTGGCCAGCGCCCCTTTGACGTCCATGCCGCGCAGCCGGGTGCCGCCGTCGCGCCGGTCGATGGCCTCCCGGCTTCCCCGGGAGGCGCCCGCGGGGGCAATGGCGCTTCCGAACGCACCGTTATCCAGGATAATATCGACTTCTATGGTCGGGTTCCCCCGCGAGTCCCAGACTCTTCGGGGGGTTATTGATTTGATCAGGGCCATGATTTTATCGCTCCAGATTGCGGGATAAATGATCAACCAGCCTGTCAAGGGACTCAACTGGTTTTAAGATCAGTGCAATGGCAAGTGAGCGCACCTGCGTTTGCTCGCTTGCCTTGAGGTATTCAACCGGGGATTTTCCATCCACCCGGGCAAGCATCAGGCCCGGCAGCAGAGCGCAGACCCGTCTCTCCAGCGCCACAGTCTCTTCCCAGGTAATCTCCCTGCGATAGGCAGCCCAGAATTTCTTGACCGAAGCCAGCAGCGTTGTTCGGGAATTTTCCATATGAAAGGCTTTGAGTATGAGGTGATTGAGGCAGAAAGAAATATCGAAGCTGGGGTCGCCCATGGTGGCACATTCCGCATCGAGAAAGATCGGCTCGCCCTGCCTGAACATGATATTTTTGGGACTGACGTCGCCATGGATCAATACCGGCTGGTGATGCTTGAGCATATCCACCAAGACATGTATATTCGAGCCGAGTTCAGGGTGCCTGGTCGCCGTGAACACCAGGTAAGGTTCCAGACGCAGATCGTAGAAATCTTCCTGGTTCTGAAACATTTTCCTGAGCGGTTCGGAAGTGGCCGAGGCTCGGTGGATGAGGCCCAGAACGGCGCCGACTTTTGCGGCTTCATTGCGGTCAGGCTGCCCCTGCAGCAAGGCGGCCTTCCAGAGATACACCTCGTCGCCCTCGACATATTCCATGGCAAAGCCGTTCAACTCAGCAGAGCTGCCGTAGAGGGCCGGTGTTGATTGTGGCGCAATCGTCTGGACAAACTGCAGCCAGAGATATTCGGCCTGGTTGCGGTCGACATTGGCATGCCATTCTTCTAGGACCTTGAGCTGATCAAGGGCGAATTTCACGCACACCTTGCGGGTTCCCAGATTCACCAGGGCGATATCGGACGATACCCCGCCGGTGAGCGGCGTGATCGACACCAGATTATTGCCGGCCCCAAGGTCAAGGGCAGTTATCAATTTCCTGCAGCGCTCTTCTAATGATATTGACATAGTAAGGGCCTCAAAGTATTGTTCACGTGAACATTACTAGCATTGGATATCTCGTTCTGTCAAGTCAGATCTATTATTGCACTGCATTGAAACGATAAATATGAGGAGTGTGCGTTGACCAAGCGGGTCACCATCAAATCTATCGCCGAAGATCTGGGCATCTCGCATATGACCGTGTCGCGCTCCTTATCAGGCAGTCCCAAGGTGCGGGAGGACACCAGGGTAACGGTATTGCAGCGGGCAACAGAGCTGGGCTACGTGAAAAGTTTTGCCGCGGCCACAATGCGCAGCGGGCAGACCGCGCTGATCGGCCTCCTGCTGCCCAACCTGGTTAATGAGTTTTACGCCCGTTTTGCCGACAGCCTGGCCCAGCATCTGGGCGCTGAAGGACAGCAGCTCATCATTCATCTGACCTATGACGATATCGATAGAGAACGGCAGGCGCTTCTCAAACTTCGCGAGATCCAAACCAGCCGGGTGGTATTGGTTCCCGCCCCCGGTGTTGGCAAAAATCAGCAGAATTATTTGCGGGACATGCAGATCATCCAGCTGATCCGGCAGCGTGACATGGACGTTCCGCTTGCAGCCGTTCTGGTCGATGACTCCGGGGCCATCGCTCAGGCGGTGGGCCACCTGGCAGAGCAGGGGCACCGTCGAATTGCCTATATAGGGGGCGACTGCGCGCTTTCATCGGGCTCCAGCCGCGCTGCCGCCTTTGCAGCCGGTATGCGGATGGCCGGGCTGGAGCCCGACGCTGAACTGATGATCATCGAGAGGCCGTCGTTTAAGATGGGCTATCAATCTGCCCGGGATCTTGTTGACCAGGGCAGGGCCACAGCCATCGTCTGTGGCGGCTTCGAAATCTCCAACGGCGCCCTGCATGGCTGCCTGGCGCTGGGCGTTTCCCTGCCCCGGGATCTCTCGTTCGTCGGCTTCGGTGACCCCTTCTGGTATCGCTGGATAGGCGGAGGTGTCACCACCATTAAAATTCCGGTTTCCATTCTGGCGGCAAGGACTGCAGAAATGCTCACGCCAAAAGTCGCGCATAGAAAAAACAGTGGTGTTCAGCACCGGTTTCCGGCAGAACTCATCGTTCGTCGATCAGCCTGACCCGAAAAACGATAGGGGGAATGCGTCAGTTAAGAGCGACCCCTTCAGGCGTGAGGCCAGCTATGTTGAACGCTACCGTGAAAAGTACTCTTCATATCTGGCCTGCGCCTCATCACCGAACAGGTGCTTGCAGGCCTCATGGATGCCTTGCAGCTTTTTGAGATCCTCATAAGGGAGGAGATAGGCCAGTTTCGAACGTCTCTTGAGGTAATCCTCAAGGGTAACCACCATCTCATTATCTCTGATATAATCGAGCTCACAGCGACGGATACCGGTACCTTCTATCAGCGGCTCAGTCATCTCAGGATTTTCCTCGATCTTATCGAGCATCTGCAGGGCGTGCTGGCCGTAGCGGCGCCATAACCGGTCGCTCAGCATTTCACCGGTGTCACTGGCGATACTGTGGTCCAGGCCGAGTTCATAGGCCTTTTTATAATAGGCGCTCTTCACTTGATTACCCGGCTCGCCGTACCACTTGCCCTCCACCGAGCCCAAAGCCACACCCATCTTGCTGATTTTTTCACAGATTTCCTCACCGACATTAAGGCAATCGGTCAATTTGCCGCCAAAGATACTGATGTGGTTTTTCTCAGTGGACGTTTCGACCACATGTTTGCGCGACATCTGCAAAAAGTCATCCTTTGATTTCTGTCCCTTTTTCAGGACCAGGGGCCGCACGCCACAGCGTTCCGAGATGATATCGCCGGCCCCAAGAGGCTTGCTCAAGTCAAGGCGGGCATTGATATTGGACAATACGAATTGCCGATCTTCTTCGGTCACTTCGGTTTCAGGGTCTTGAACCGGGGTATCGGTGGTGCCGATACAGGTGCGGTTGGCCATCGGGATGGCAAAAAACAGCCGCCCGTCATCGGCGAAAAACGCCAGTACCCTTTTCTGCCGGGCAAGGCGCGGAACGATGAGATGGATACCCTTGGAAAAGATGTGTCGATACTCGGTCGTAACCCCCGCCAGGCCATTGAGCCTGTCCACGAAAGCCCCGGCGGCGTTTATCACGGTTTGGGCGCGTATCTCGAACTGCTCACCACTGATTTTGTCTTTGGCCGTCGCCAGCCATTTGTTATGCGAATCGTATTCACCCTTGAGGTATTCAACATAGTTCGCCGCTATACATCCCTTGTCCATCGCACTGCGGACAAAATTGAAGACAAAACGGGCGTCGTTGTCCTGCAGATAGGCATCGGAGTATTCAACCCCACCCCGACTGTCGTTTACATTGACGAGCGGCTCAGCATTTTTTATCCGAGAAGTGGAATACAGAGAGGGCGCTCGTGTCTGCCCCCGACCAATAAGCCAATAGATCCAGGTGCCGATCAGCATGAGCCAGGGGGGAATACGGGTTTTTTTCGACAGCGTGCTCAGAAAGCGAATTTCCGTGACCGTGGAGGGAAAGCTGCGCAGCAACTCATTTCTGGATTTACACAAATTGTTTACCAGGCCGAATTCATAGCTTTCCATGTATTTAATTCCGCCCCAGATCAGATTGGAGCTGTACTGGCTGGTAAATCCGGCGAAATCACGCGCATCGATGAGCGCTATTCTGGCCCCGCGGGCAGCAAGCGCAGCCGCGCACACGGCTCCGTTCATGCCGCCGCCGATAATCAGCACATCGAAGGTCTCGGTTTTGAGCTTTTGGATGTTTTGGTTTCTCAATTTCATAATATCTCTGCTGACGTATTGTCTGCGCCAGTCTCGTTAGCTGGGAGCGGTTGCCTGAAACCTGCCCGGATGGGGAGTACGGCATGCAGGTCGGGTATCCGGGTTGAGTCGGCTGGGGCTATACATATTTGAAGACAAACATGAACCAGATGATGGAGATGATGAGCCCTCCCCAAAGCGGGGCTCCGTAAAACGCGAGCCAGCCCATATTGATGAATCCGGTTCCCAGCCAGGATATAAACAGACGATCGCCTCGAGTGGTGTCCAGTCCCAGCACACCTCGCCGCGGATTGCCCCCTGGACTGAAATGTTCCCATATGCCCATGCTCACTATTGACAGTACAACGACGATAAAAAATGCGGCTGTCGGCCACGTCCATGCCATCCAGGATAAACCCATAATCTATCCTCCTCGACTAAACCCGTCCGAGGGCGAAGCCCTTGGCGATGTAGTTGCGCACAAAATAGATGACGATTGCCCCAGGCACGATGGTGAGCGAGCCGGCGGCAGCCAGCAGGCCCAGTTCGTACCCCGAACTGCTTGCGGTGCGCGTCATGGTGGCAGCGATCGGTTTGGCCTCCACCGAAGTCAGCGTTTTAGCCAGCAACAACTCCACCCACGAATACATGAAACAGAAGAACATCGTCACCCCTATGCCGGCGGCGATAGTCGGAATAAAAATACGGATGAAAAATCGCCAGAACGAATATCCGTCCAGGAATGCAGTTTCATCAAGTTCCTTCGGTACACCTGACATGAAGCCCTCAAGAATCCAGACGGCAAGAGGAATATTAAACAGGCAGTGGGCAAGGGCTACGGCTATATGCGTATCGAACAGGTTAATGGCAGAGTACAGCTGGAAGAAAGGCAGGGCAAATACCGCCGGAGGGGCCATGCGGTTGGTGAGCAGCCAGAAGAACAGGTGCTTGTCGCCCAGGAAACGATAGCGTGAGAATGCATAAGCGGCCGGCAAAGCCACGGTAACTGACAGCAGGGTATTGATCACCACATAGATGATCGAATTGAGGTAGCCGTTATACCAGGTCGGATCAGTGAAGATGACCTTGTAATTCGCCAGAGTAAAATCCTGGGGAAAGAAGGAAAAGCCGCCCAGGATCTCATTGGTCGTCTTAAAGGACATGGAAAGCAGACCATAGACCGGCAGCATCAAAAACAGAATGTAGAGGGTCGGCACCAGCCATTTCTTGGAACGGATCATCTCACTGCTCCTCATTTCTCATCATAATGGTGTAGAAAGCCCAGCAGATCAGCAGTACCATCAGAAAATAGATCAGCGACATGGCCGCCGCAGGTCCCAGATCAAACTGGCCGAGAGCAATCTTGACCAGGTCGATGGACAGAAAGGTCGTGGTATTGCCGGGGCCGCCGCCGGTTAGCACGAACGGCTCGGTATAAATCATAAAACTGTCCATGAAGCGCAGCAGGATGGCGATGGTCAGGACGCGCTTCATCTTCGGCAGCTGGATATAGCGAAATATTGCCCAGCGGCTTGCCCCGTCTATGTAGGCTGCCTGATAATAGTCATCGGATATTGAACTCAGGCCGGCGTAACAGAGCAGCACGATCAGCGAAGTCCAGTGCCATACGTCCATGACCACCGTGGTCAACCAGGCGGATATCGGCTGATTGGTGAAATTGTAATCGATTCCTATCGAGTTCAGGGTGTAGCCGAGCAGGCCGATCTCGGGCAGCGCGAAGATATTCCACATCGCACCGACCACGTTCCACGGAATGAGCAGCGGCAGAGCCATCAGCACCAGACAGACGGAGACCCAGGGGCCTTTGCGCGGCATGGCCAGCGCAACGCCGATGCCAAGCGGCACCTCAATAGCAATGATCATTCCGGTAAAGATAAGCTGTCGAATTAAAGATGCGTGAAAACGGGGCGAACGCAGCACCTGTTCAAACCAGGTGGTGCCTTCCCAGAAGAATACGTTGTCGCCAAAAGTCTCCTGGAAGGCATAGTTGACGACCGTCATCAGTGGTATGAAGGCGTTGAAGGCCACCAGGATCAAGACAGGCACCACCAGCCACCAGGCCTTGTTGTTTTGCGTTTTATCCATTGACCGCCTCCTCAACCACCCAGTCGTCGCGATAGACTTTGGTATGGTGCGGGTCGAATTGAATCCTGGGATTCTCGGACGGAACCGTTTGGTCTTCCGTCAGCACCATCTTGATTGTCTCTGATTCATGCGTCAGGGTGAGCACTTGATAGCGTCCCAGATCCTCAACCTTTTCAATGCTCACCGGAATACCGTCATCTGCGAACTCAATAAATTCAGGGCGGATACCGACTTCGAGTTTGCCGCTCAACTCACCCTTGATGCGGCTTGGAAGAGGCAGCGGGTTATTGCCAAAAACGGGCTGTCCGGCATCAATGGTGCAGG
This sequence comes from uncultured delta proteobacterium, assembly GCA_963707715.1. Lineage (GTDB taxonomy): Bacteria > Desulfobacterota > Desulfobulbia > Desulfobulbales > Desulfocapsaceae > JABDQA01. The sequence continues at coordinate 63,051 of CAVPRJ010000009.1, read as the reverse complement.
GCAGGATATTCATTCCCGGAGAGCCGATGAAATAACCCACAAAGGTATGCCGAGGGTGGTTGAACAGTTCTACCGGAGTACCCACCTGAACCACGGTGCCTTCGAACATGACCACCACCTTTTCCGCAAAGGTCAGAGCCTCAATCTGGTCGTGGGTGACATAGATCATGGTCATCCCCACCTGTTGATGCAATTCCTTCAGTTTTGATCGGAGCTGCCACTTCAGATGGGGATCAATTACCGTTAGAGGTTCATCAAACAGGATCGCGTTGACATCGGAACGGACCAGGCCTCGACCAAGAGAGATCTTCTGCTTACCATCGGCCGTGAGGCCTGAGGCCCGCTTTCTGAGGTTGGCGCTCAGATCAAGCATCTCCGCGATCTGTTCGACGCGTTCTGTTACCAGTTTCTCATCCATACCCCGGTTGCGCAGCGGGAAGGCCAGATTATCAAACACGGTCATCGTGTCATAGACCACCGGAAACTGGAAAACCTGGGCTATCTGCCTGGCCGAGGTAGGAAGATGGGTCACCTCTTTTCCGTCGAAAAGTATTTCGCCCTCCGATGGCGTTAACAGCCCGGAAATAATATTAAGCAGCGTGGTCTTACCGCAGCCAGAGGGGCCCAGCAGGGCATAGGCGCCGCCGTCTTCCCACACCAGGTTTATTTCATTCAATGCATAAACCGGTTTCTGCCCCTTTGGTTGGGGGTAGGCATGTCTGACATCTCTGAATCTGATTCTTGCCATGGTGCAACCTGTCTGGATTATAGATCAATCAATTTGTCATCCTTGCCGAAATACATGCAGTGGCTGGAATCAAAATAAATACGGACTTTTTCACCATATTCGAACGAGTGTATACCCTGGGTCTGACTGACCCAGACGTTACCGTTTACCCTGATGCGTATAATCGATTCGGAGCCGCTGATCTCAGCGATCTGAACCGTGCCGTTCACTTCGACCCCCTGCCCCGTCAACAGCAAATGATGGGGGCGCAGGGCGATTTTGTATTCGCCATCGGGCAGGGCGGCAAATTGTGCAGGAACCCTCCAGGAAGCGACCTTTCCCAAGACAGCCTGATCCCCTTGTTTGCTGATTACTGCCGAATTGATCGGCGGATCCGAGAACACTTCTGCGCTTTCCATGGTTGCCGGCTTGCGATAGATTGATGATGTCTTGCCAAACTGGACCACCCTGCCTTCTTTAAGGGTTGCGGTGTTGCCTCCCAGCATCAGGGCTTCGAGCGGCTCTGTGGTGGCGTAGACTACGGTGGCACCGGTATCGGCAAACAATTTCGGCAATTCGTCACGGAGTTCTTCGCGCAGCTTGTAGTCAAGATTGGCCAAAGGCTCATCAAGCAGGACGAGCTCAGCTCCTTTGACCAAAGCCCGCGCCAGCGCTGTTCGCTGCTGCTGGCCGCCGGAAAGTTCCCTGGGCAGCCGGTTGAGCATCGGGGTCAATTTGAGCAGATCGGCAAAACGGTGAACATTTTCGTCGATTTCCTGTTTGCTTAGCCCTGCCACTTTAAGAGGTGAGGCAATATTGTCGTAAACGCTGAAACTGGGATAATTGATAAAGGACTGATAGACCATTGCCACGCTGCGCTGCTGCACGGGGAGACGGGTAACGTTTTTACCGCTGGCCCAGATTTCCCCGGTGGTGGGTTTCTCAAGCCCTGCCATCAATCGCATCAGCGTGGTTTTGCCGCTGAGCGTTGTGCCGAGCAGAATGTTGAATCCACCAGGCTCCAGAGTGAGTGACGTTTCATAGATATGCGGCTCTGCACCAACCCGAAAGGTAATTTTTCTTAGTTCGATAGACATGGTGTTGTCCTAGCCCTTCTCTAAGTCGCAGATTTTGCGATCTTCACATCTACATTATGTTGTCGGCATAACTCAACAAACTCGGTCGATATACCGTCATCGGTAACCAGTATGTCGATGTCGTCGAGCGTGCCCACCTTAACCGGTGCCGAGCGCTCCAGTTTCATCGAATCGGTTACCAGAATGACCGAACGAGCCTGTCGGATGATCGCCTGGGTTACCCGCACCTCACGCAGGTCATAGTCCAGTATTTCTCCTGAGTCATCTAGGGCAGAACACCCGATAACCGCATAATCGGGCTTGAACCGATTGATAAAATCCTCAGTGGCCGGACCAACGATGCCGCCGTCGGATTGACGTATCATGCCGCCGGCTATCATGACCTCTATGTTGCGAAGAGGCCACAATATGCTCGCCACATTTATGTTGTTGGTGATCACCAGAATAGAAGTGTGACCCGTTAGAAACTCGGCTACCCGCTCAGTGGTGGTTCCCAGATTGATATAGAGCGAAGAGTTGTTTGAGATGATTCCGGCAGTGATCCTGGCGATTTCAGTTTTTTCATCAGCCATCAGGGTCTTTCTGGCACCGTAACCAAGGTTTTCGACGGTGTTTTTGATGACTGCTCCGCCCCGCACGCGCTGAACAAACTTCAAATCGTATAACTGATTAAGATCACGGCGTATGGTCTGGGGGGTAACCTGTAAATGTTCTGCCAGCTGGTCCACCTGCACGGAACCTTGCTCACGGATATATTCCATGATCACACGCTGTCGTGCGCTTATCTCAGGCTGCATGCTAATCAGGAGACGATGATTTTTTTTCTGATGTAAATCAGGGTCCGCCTGACGGCGGACCCTGATTTACTTGCTCATTGGTAAGGCCTGGAAAACTACTTCATCCAGCGCTTAACCAGTTCATCATAATTCACCGTTTCTCCCTGGGGTTTCTCGTTGGCCAGCTTGGCCTTGGGAGAGCCTGGCTTGTCCAGCCACATGGCCGGATCAGATTTCTCGTTCAGCCTCGGGCCGCAGCCGCCGTAGGTGTTGGCCTTCTCATCAGCCGCCTGCATACGGGCCATGACCAGATCCATTTCCTCGGCAAGACGGTCCATGGCCTGCTGCGGGGTGAACGCACCGGAGTTCACGTCACCAATCTGCTGCCACCAGATCTGGGCAAGTTTCGGGTAATCAGGCACGTTTACGCCGGTCGGCGACCACATGACACGGTCGGGCGAACGGTAAAACTCAACCAGGCCGCCGAGTTTCGGGGCACGCTCGGTAAAGGATTCATGATTGACTGTGCTCTCGCGGATGAAGGTCAGACCGACATGGCTTTTCTTGGTGTCCACCGTCTTGGAAACCACGAACTGTGAGTAAAGCCAGGCTGCCTTGCGGCGATCAACCGGGGTTGATTTGAACAATGTCCATGATCCGGCATCCTGATATCCCAGTTTCTGGCCTTCTTCCCAATAGGGGCCATGGGGCGAGGGGGCCATGCGCCACAGCGGCATGCCGTTGTCATCTACGGTGTTGTTGCCTTCCGACTTGGGTGCCACCATGGAGGCGGTGAAGGCGGTGTACCAGAAGATCTGCTGGGCTACATTGCCCTGAGAAAGGGCCGGCAGCGACTGGTAGAAGTCATAGCTGGCCGCACCTGGAGGGGCATATTTACGCAGCCACTCGTCCCACTTGCGAATTGCATAGACGGCAGCGGGGCCATTTGCCGCACCACCACGTGATACAGAGGCACCTACAGGATTACAGGTGCCCTCTTCCATGCGAATTCCCCACTCATCGACGGGAATGCCGTTCGGCAGCCCTTTGCTGCCGGCGCCCGCCATGGAGAGCCAGGCGTCGGTCATGCGCCAGCCAAGGTCTGGTGCTCGCTTGCCATAGTCCATATGACCATAGATCTGAACACCATCTATTTCCTTGACATCATCGGTAAAAAATTCGGCGATATCCTCATAAGCGGACCAGTTCACCGGTACACCCAGTTCATAGCCGTATTTTGCTTTGAATTTTTCCTTCAGATCAGGACGGTCAAACCAGTCCTTGCGGAACCAGTACAGATTGGCAAACTGCTGATCGGGAAGCTGGTAGAGCTTGCCGTCAGGGCCGGTGGTGAACGATTTACCGATAAAATCGTCGACATCCAGCATTGGGTTGGTAACGTCTTTGCCTTCGCCCGCCATCCAGTCAGTCAGATTGACGGCAAGCTGCAGGCGCGAATGGGTACCGATCAGGTCGGAATCATTGATGTAGGCGTCATAGAGGTTGCGCTTGGTCTGCATCTGGGTCTGTACCGCCTGTACAACCTCACCTTCACCAAGCAACTGGTGGTTGACCTTGATGCCGGTGATATCCTCGAATGCCTTCGCCAGGGTTTTTGACTCATACTCATGGGTGGGAATGGTTTCTGAGAGGACATTGATTTCCATTCCGGCAAAAGGCTTGGCGGCGTTGATGAACCATTCCATTTCCTTGAGCTGCTCACTTTTTGACAATACCGAAGGCTGGAATTCTTCATCAATCCATTTCTTTGCTTCATCAACACCAGCAGATACGTTTGAAACACTCAGTGCGGCTACAGCTGTGAATAATGCAATCTTTTTTAACATGAAGATGACCTCCCTAAGCTGTTGGTATAGCGGATTTGTAGGAACCTCACTGCATCGACTACGTTTTCAGATAACCTCCTTAAGCTGTTGATTTAACGGTTTTGTACCGACTTATTTTCATTAACTACATTTTTTTCGAAAGATCAACGAATTATTTTCGTTTCATTCGAAATTGTTTTCGAAATATTCGATTTTTTCGAAAATGTAGGTCGGCGCCAGCAGTTTTTTCAGACTGGCCTGGCTCTTGTACGGTATGTAGAGTCAAGACGGGGCCAGCCGCTGAAATACACACAAACGATAATCCTCTATGGAAAATCAGCCATTATTTTTTTTAAAAAGAGCAGATGCAAGCCCAATCCGTTCGGGTCGCACAAATACAACAAATTTGTAAACACAGCAGGCGTAAAGAAAAGCAGCCTTGTACCGGAAGCAGCGGAGCGGGCTATTTCTGACCTGATACATACAAGCCATTGGCACCCGACCATGGGTGGACCGCAGGGAGCGTGCGCTGCTTTTTATTGATAGGAGCAGTTGTCATCCTTCATGCCCCGACCTGCTCCAGGTTCGGGTTAATCTTCGCCAGGTCCAGTCAACCTGGAAAAGATGGGTCGAGAAGGATTCGGTTCAAGTGAATTTGTCCGGCTGCTGGACAGAACAGAGCGAGATCAGGAGCCGGGACTCGCAAGAATCCGTGCGCTCGCTTTCGTCTTGCCTATCATCAGCGGCATGTAGGCGTTGAAGAAATAGATGAACGGGAGGCAGAGCAGCATGCTGACGATTGTTGTAACCAATCCGGAAAGAGTAACCATCGCGCCTGATCCTCCTAGATTGTCCAGCACCCATTGGGCCAGCGGAGGATTGATATAGTGGTAAAATATTCCGTTTAAGCACATAAGAACGAGGGTATTCTGGCCCATATATGCAACCAGCTTCGGCGGGCGATTCAGCGCGGCAAGAAAAAGCACCAACAGGCATCCGGCAAGTGCTGTCAGCGGAAAGAGCAGTATCTGCCCGTGGGAGGCAAATATAATCACCACGGCATCATAGACATGAAAATTGAATGGACCTCTATTGAGCTGATAGGTGAAAAGTACCACGGCAAAAAGGACAATCGCGCCTGGGGCGGCAATCTGCATGGCAATACGCTCGGAAAAGTAAGCCTTGCGCCTCAGGTATATTCCTATCAGGTAAAACCCATACAGGGTTATCGCTTCGTGTATAAAGAAATAATTCCAACCGACGGTCCGTCCTTTCAGCGGATTGAATATATCAAGCTTCAGGTTGAGCAGATAGCCGACCAGATAGAAGATCACTGAGGCGATCAATATTTTCCTGTTTGAGTCCCGCAGGAATCGAAAGAAACTGTAATGAACCAGTTCGACGCCAATGATAAGTAAAAGGAACCACGAGGGAACGCAGAAGAGTGGAAGCCCAAAAACTGTTCTTATCAAGCCTTTTGCATAGCCCTGAAAACTGGGGAGATCCAGATCAAAAAATTTTCCTTCCAAGAAAAATGTCGGAATTAGCATCAGGAAGGTGAAGAAGATGAAAGGCACCAGTCGGCTGAAAAACCTGTTTCTGGCAAACTGTGCTGCACTCATCTCGAAGGATTGCTGCTTGGCGACATATCCCGCCAGAAGGATGAACAGGACCATGTGGAACGAATAGATGAATTTGTATTGACTGGCTGCAACCGGATTTTTCAGCAGCATTAATTCTTCGATAAAATGCCCATAAAAGACCAGTCCAATTCCGTAGCACCTGGCGACATCTATCACCGTAAATCGGCTTTTACTCAAGGTGTTTGCCATCCAGTTATTTTCCTTTTGCAGGTTATCGTACCGGTGGTTTGCCGCACCATTGCAGCAGATAAAAACATATCGAAATGGCGGCGGAATCACATCATAAACCACTTTATCAGACTTGTCAGTTAGTTCGGGCATTCGTTCGGGCGGAAGACGGCCTCTTAGACTACAGGCCAAACCGGTCAGCTCTTTGCAAACGTCGCCTCTTGCATGATTAAAACAATTGTTTTATATTTTTGTTTAAAATGAACTTTTAATGCGGAGACGAATATGTCTGAGCAGGCCGTGGAAACAAAAGAGCGGATCCTCAAAGCTGCCGGGGAGATCTTCGGGCAGAAAGGATTCAAGGACACCACGATCCGGGCAATCGCCGAGCAGGCGAAGGTCAATATCGCGGCGATCAACTACCACTTCAGGGATAAGGAGGGGCTCTACGGGGTGGTGTTGGAGGATGTGTTTCGAACTGGGTTTACCCGTTTTCCCGTGCACCTGGATCAGGAGATTGCCACCAAACCCGAAGAACAGTTGCACGTTTTTATCCGAGCCATGATCTATCGTCTGCAGAGCAGGGAAGGGTGGGGCGGCTTCTCGGGAAAAGGCAAGCTGATCGCCCGTGAACTGCTCGACCCCAGTCCCGCGCTCGAGCCTGTTCTGGAAAAATACATCAAGCCGCACAAGGATCTGCTGGTCTCGATCATTGCAGACATCATGCAGGTGGAGCATGATCCGCAAACGCTGATGCGCTGCGCGATATCGATTATTGGCCAGTGTATCTACTACTCCCTGGCCTCCAAAATTATCACGAAAATCGGTGCAGGTGACGCACCGAACCCCGATAATCTTGATCGGCTGGCAGATTTTGTCTGGCATTTTTCACTGGGAGGCATTGCCCGGATCAGAGAAGCATCAATAATGAAAAACGCTTAAGAGACATGAAAAAACGAATCCTGATTATTGCTGTGCTGCTGCTCACTAGTATTGCAGGAGTTTTCGCCTTCCGACATTTCACCGGACTCGATGATGAGTCGGGCTTGAGGTTTTCCGGCAATATCGAGGTTACCGAAGCGCAGATGAGTTTCCGCATTGGCGGCCGGCTGCAGCAGCGTCTGGTGGAAGAGGGTGATGCGGTGACAACCGGTCAGCTGCTGGCCAGCCTCGACTGGAGAGATCAGCAGATTGGTGTAGACCAGGCTGAAGCCAATCTGGCCCACGCCAGGGCGGTTCTGGCTGAGCTCGAGGCGGGCAGTCGGCCAGAGGATATCGACCGGGCCCAGGCCAAGGTAATGCAGGCCCGTTACAGCCTGAACGAGTTGGAAAATGGCAGCCGGGTGGAAGATATCGCGGCTGCCCAGGCCGAACTGGATCGGGCTGTAGCGGCCGAAAAATCTGCCGTCGTACAGGTGAACCGGGCCCAGAGTGAGTATGAACGGTACAGCCGCCTGTTTAAGACCGACAGCGTCAGTAAGGACATCTTCGAAGATTTTAAGGCCCGTTACGATACCGCCGTAAATCAGGTAACGGAAGCTGAGGGAAGAACGAGAAGCGCCGTCCAGCAGCTCAGTCTGCTCAAAGCGGGTCCGCGCATCGAGCAGATCCAACAGGCGGAGGCGCTACTGCAGCAGGCCGAAGCTGAATACGCGCTGATCAAAGCCGGTCCCCGGGAGGAGGTTATCGAACAGGCGCGGGCCAAACTTCAGGCGGCTGCAGCGGGTCTTGACCAGGCCCGGCAGCAGCTTGCCTACACCGGGCTGCTCTCTCCGATGGATGGGGTGGTACTCAGCGTTGCCGCGGAGCCGGGCGAGTATCTCAATCCGGCCTCGCCAGTGCTCACCCTGGGCGGTCTGGACAGACCCTGGCTGCGGGCCTATATCAACGAAACCGAATTGGGCAGGATTAAGCTTGGTCAGGTGGTCGAGGTGAGAACCGATTCCTTCCCCGATAAGACATATCAGGGCCGGGTCAGCTTTATCAGCGCTCAGGCCGAGTTTACGCCGAAAACGGTGCAGACGTTCGAGGAACGGGTCAAGTTGATGTACCGCATCAAAATCACCCTCGACAACGATGCCAACGAACTCAAACCGGGCATGCCGGCTGACGGGTTCATCGGTTTTGCAAATTGACTTGAACCCTCTCCAATTTTGCAATCTCAGCCAATGTCATCTCAACAGGCCTCAGAACGCAGCCAGCCGGCCATCAAAGCGGCTGGACTGAGCAAGAAATTCGGGCGGCTCACCGCGGTCGAACAACTCGATCTGGAGGTGTTCCCCGGAGAGATTTTCGGTCTTGTCGGACCTGACGGTGCCGGCAAATCGACCAGCCTGCGCATGCTGGCAACCATCATGGATGCTGATGCCGGATCAGCCCATATAGCCGGCTTTGATGCGGCCACGGATGGTGACCAGGCCAAGGATCAGCTCGCCTATATGAGCCAGAAATTCGGCCTATATGCAGATCTCAGCGTTGGGGAGAACATAGATTTTTATGCCGATCTCTACGGGATGAGCCGCACGGGCAGGAGGCAGCGCATCGAAGAGCTCCTCGATTTCAGCAATATGCGTCCGTTCATCAAGCGCCGTGCCGGTGACCTTTCCGGCGGCATGAAACAGAAACTGCAGCTGGTCTGCGCGCTGATCCACACCCCGAGGGTCCTGCTGCTCGACGAACCGACCAACGGGGTAGATCCGGTGAGCCGCCGGGATTTCTGGCGCATCCTCAACCGTTTGCGTGAACAAGCGGTTGCGGTTCTGGTGACCACCGCCTATCTCGACGAAGCCGAGCGTTGCGACCGGGTGGGACTTATCGACCAGGGGCGCCTGCTGGCCTGCGGCACTCCGGAAGAGATACGAGAGCTGATGGAGGGCCGTATCCTGGCAATCAGAAGCGCTCAGGCTCGCCGGATCGTCAACCTGCTCCTGGACCAGCCATACAGCAGAAGCGTCAACCTCTTCGGAGACTCCGTGCACCTGGTCTGCGATGATGCGGGTGAGACTGAGGACCAGGTGGTGCGGCTGCTCGAGAAAAAGGGGGTCGACTTTCAACAGATTCGCGAAGTACAACCCTCGATCGAAGACGTCTTCGTGAGCCTGCTCGGCCGAACCGATGTTCAGACTGCCGCCCCTTCATCTGCGCAGCTTTTTGCGCCCGCTGCTGCCGGAGACGACGCGCCAGCCGTCCAGGTGGAGCATCTGAGCAGGCGATTTGGCTCCTTCACTGCGGTCGACGACGTCTCTTTCAAGGTCAGAAAGGGGGAAATTTTCGGTTTCCTCGGCCCCAACGGGGCCGGTAAGAGCACCACCATCCGCATGCTCTGCGGGCTGCTCAGCCCCAGTTCAGGCAGCGGCGCGGTGGGCGGGTTCGACATCAGCCGGCAAGCCGAACAGATCAAACTGCATATCGGCTATATGAGCCAGAAATTTTCCCTCTACGAAGATCTCACCGTCGAAGAAAACATCGATTTTTACGGCGGCATCTACGGGCTGCGCGGCAGCCGGCTGGAAGAGCGCAAGCATTGGGCGCTTGACATGGCCGGTCTGGCGGAGCATCGCAAAAGTCTCACCGCCATTCTCAGCGGCGGCTGGAAACAGCGCTTGGCACTGGCCTGCGCGATTCTGCACGAGCCGCCGATCATCTTTCTCGATGAACCGACCAGCGGGGTCGACCCGTTGAGTCGCCGGCGCTTCTGGAATCTGATCGATTCGATGGCGGAGCAGGGCATCACCGTATTCGTCACCACCCACTACATGGAAGAGGCCGAGTACTGCGACAGGATCGCTCTGATCTACAACGGCAGATTGATTGCTTCAGGTTCACCCATGGAACTGAAGACCAGATTCATGCATGATGAGATCATCGATCTGCGCTGTGCCGATCCACAGGCCCTGCTCGAGCCGATCAGGGACTTGCCCGAGGTCCGTGATGCCGCGCTGTTCGGTTCGGGCTTGCATATCGTCACCCCGGACGGTCCTGCAACTGTTGCGGCGATCAAGCGCTATCTTGACGCGCACCCCGCCCCCGAGGTGCGCCTGGAGACTATCCTGCCGAGCATGGAAGACGTCTTCATCTCGCTGATAGAAGAGGTCGACAGAAATCACAGCCCAGAGCTGGCCGGCGGGGTGGTGCAGCCATGAACCTGAGACGCCTGGCTGCGGTGGCACGCAAAGAGACCCTGCACCTGCTGCGCGACTGGCGCAGCCTGACCCTGGCCCTGGCCATTCCCCTGCTGCTTATTCTGCTGTACGGCTATGCACTCACCCTCGACCTGCGCCAGGTTCCCACCGTGATCTGGGATCAGTCGCGCAGCGTCGAGAGCCGCGAGTTGCTCAGCATGTTCAACAACTCTCCCTACTTCAATGTCAAAGGCTACCACGAAGGCTACGACGGCCTTGCAGCAGGCCCTGAATCGCGGCGTGGCGATGGTGGCTCTGGTGGTTCCCAGTGATTTCGCCGCCAAGGTCAAAACCGGAAAACCGGTGCAAATCCAGATCATCGGCGACGGCAGTGATGCCAACACCTCGCGGCTGGCGCTGAACTATGCAGCCACGATCGGGGCGATCTATGCCGGGGAGGTCGGCTCTGCCCAGATGGAGCTTCAGGGGCGGGGGACCCTGAAGCAGCCGGTCGAAATGAGGCAGCGTTCCTGGTACAACCCCGGCCTGCGCAGTCAGAACGTGCTGATTCCAGGCATTATCGCACTGGTTATGATCGTCGTGGCCGCGCTGCTCACCAGTACGACCATTGCCAAGGAGTGGGAGATGGGGACCATGGAGCAGCTCATCAGCACCCCGCTGCGGGGTCCGGAACTCATCTTCGGCAAGGTTATGCCCTACTTCTGTATCGGCATGATCGACGTGAGCCTGGCTGTGCTGATGGGTAAATGGATTTTCGATGTACCGATTGTCGGCAATGCCGGACTGCTGTTTCTGCTGTCAGCCGTTTTTTTGACCGGCGCGCTGTTCTTCGGTCTGACCCTGAGCATCAAGCTCAAATCCCAGGTCCTGGCCAATCAGCTGGCCATCATTGTCGGTTTTCTTCCCACCCTGATTCTCAGCGGTTTTGTCTTTGCCATCGAAAATATGCCGACGCCCCTGCAGTTTCTGACCTACATCGTCCCGGCCCGCTACTTCATTGCGATTCTGCGCGGCATCTACCTCAAGGGCATAGGACTCGAGATCCTCTGGCTGGATGCGCTTTTTCTGGCAATGTATGCACTGATCATGATGATTGCGGCCCATCGCAATTTCGTTTTCAAACTGGAGTAGGCGATGCTGCAACGACTCTTCCGTATGCTCGTAAAAGAGTTCCTCCAGATGCTGCGCGACCCGCGGATGCGGGTGGTCATCTTCGGTATGCCGGTGATCCAGATGACCATCATGGCCTTTGCGCTGACCACCGACGTCACCGACATTCGGCTGGCGGTGCTCGATATGGACAAGACCCCGGCCTCCCGGGAGCTGATCAGCGCCTTTACCGCCAGCCGTTACTTCAAGATTTCTCATTCATTGTCATCGCAAAGTGAGATCCTCCCGCTGCTCGATCGCAGCGAGGTCCGGGCGGTACTGCAGATTCCATTCGGGTTCAGCAGGGATATGCTGGCCGAGAAGAGTGCCGAGATCCAGCTTCTCACCGACGGCACGGACAGCAACAGCACCGCCATCGTTCTCGGTTATGCCGGAATGATCATCAATGATTTTAACGATATGAAGCTCATGGAGCGGTTGGGGAGAAAGGGCATAACCACCCCGCCCGTGCAGATAACTACCCAGGCCCGGGCCTGGTACAATCCCAATCAGGAAAGCCGCTTCTACTATGTGCCTTCACTGGTGGCCGTCATGCTTTTTGTCTTCAGCCTCCTCCTTACCAGCATAGGCATCGTCCGGGAGAAGGAAATCGGCACTATCGAACAGGTCATGGTGACCCCGATCCGCGGAATCGAATTCATTCTCGGCAAGACCATTCCCTATATGATCACCGGTTATATAACGATGTCCTTCATGCTTGTCGTCGCCTTCTTTATCTTTGGGATTCAGGTAAAAGGCAGTCTGGTGCTCCTCTATGGGCTCACCGGAATCTTTCTGGCGGGGAATATGGGCATTGCCCTGATCATCAGCGGCAGCGCTTCGACCCAGCAGCAGGCGCTGCTCACCACCTTTCTGATAATGATGCCGTGCGTCATGCTGAGCGGCTTTATGTTCCCGGTCAGCAACATGCCCGATCCGGTCCGTTACGCCACCGTATTGAACCCGATACGCTGGTACCTCGAGATCCTGCGGGGCATCGTGATGAAGGACGCCGGGGTCAGCGCGCTCTGGCTTGCTATCGCCGCCCAGACCAGCCTATCCCTGAGCTTTTTGACGATTGCCATATCCCGGTTCAAAAAGACGCTTTCATGATTTTTCGGAAATATTTTGACTGATTCACCTGTTCAGGTGGATGTTTGAAATTTTTTTTGCTGCTACTATGATTAATAGTCTGACAGTGTATCATTGTTAAAAGCCGATAAAACGGGTGAAGAGGTTTCTCCCAACTATTGCTTATCATTTACCTAAGCCGCGAGGAACAAAGCAATGACAGAGCACCAAGCAGCAAAGATTACTATCTGCAAAACAACACAATCACGCTGGCTGATTTTGGCTATTTTATTGCTTTTCCTGCCAACCTTGAGCCAGGCCGCGTATGAAAAACCGGCAATTCATTCTGCCCAGTCGCTGCTCAAGCCGGAGATGCTCAAAGGAAAACACTTTTCGGTGGCAGACGAGGTGCAGAGCAACGGTTTTTTCTATCGTTTTTCGGTATCTTCCTCATTTGGGGACTTCACCGCGGAATCGCTGACCGAACTGCAGCTTCTGATAAAGGAAATCGAGGCGATCGCCGCGATGAAGATGGTGGAAACCGACGATACCGCCATAAACTCGGCTAAAGAGGCCGGGAAAAATACGGTGGCCGGAATCAAAAATTTATTTACCGAGCCGGAAGAGACGCTCGAAGGGGCCGCGGCAGGGGTGAGCAGCCTGTTCAACCGGGCCAAGGAGACAATAGGCAAAAGGCAAGTCACCGATGCTGAAGACAGCCAGGTTGAACAGGTGATAGGGCTGTCCAAAGCCAAGGGGAAAATAGCCACGCGATACGGAGTCAATGTCTACTCACGCAACCAGGTGCTGCAAAAAGAACTCGAACGGCTGGCCTGGGCGGACTATCTCGGTGGTCTGGGAGTTGGTGCTGCAACCAGTTTCGTCCCGGGGGTGGGCGGTATTGCGCTGACGGCGTCGGGAACAGCCAGACTGCTGAACGAGGCCATTAATACGACCCCGGCATCAGAGCTCTGGCTGCAGAACAAAAATAAACTGCTGGCAATGGGCATGGACCAGGACACGGTGCAGTTGTTTCTGAACAACCATGTCTTTACCCCTGCTTTGACCACGGTCATGACCGCTGCGCTTGAATCGATGAAAGGCGTTGATAATCTGGAGCTTTTTCTGAAAATTTCGCTGCAGGCCAATACACCGGCAATGGCCCGCGTCATAACAGAAATGAGCGTACTGACTGCCGCCTATCACAAGAGAGTGGCACCCCTTGCCACCATCAAACCGTTTGCCCGGATAGCCAGAGCGGCAGGGTCGGATGGATCGGCTGTCGTGATCCTGCCGGTCGACACACTTATCTGGGGTGAAAATGTCGCCGACCTGACTGAATCGCTGGGCAATGAAGTGGGCGCAAAAACGAGCAGGCAGATGTGGCTGCTCGGGGTACCGAGCGAGATGGCCGGTGCTGAGCTAGAAAGAGCAGGATGGCAGATTCATACCAAGGTAGGTTCTGATCTGGTTCCAGCAAAAGAGTGAATTCAGGCAGTAACGGAGGCAATCATCCAAAGGGCCGGGGCGGGTTCAACAAAGAGAGGAAAAGCAGGATGAAGGCAGAGCTATGGCCAAACCGGGCGGACTGGAGATCCACAGGGTACGCGAGCATCTTTTAGTTGCTTACCTGAAAGCAGTTTTTTTATCGCTCACCCTTACCGTTACCCTCACCCCTCAGTCCTGCGGACGTGGCCGCTGCTGACCACAATGTTCATGTAGCTAAATGATTTCAAATGAAGTTCAAATTTTCAAAGACAAGTACAAAAACTCAGCAGGAAGGCTCTCAAGTCAGAGTCCCTGGACTTGGAGGGGGATTTTGCAGTATACGTCCAGTATGATTGTTAACCTTTGTCAAAGTTTGACAATCTCGATAACAAAATCGAGCCTTCTTTTTTAGCTAGCGTGGTAGTTCGATGAAAAAATCAGTTACAGCATTTGTGAACAAAGAAAATTATACGCTTTTTATTTGTCCATATTGTGAAAAAAATCATAGAATATTTGTGGCAAAGTATAAGGCTGGAAAGCATACTATATTATACAGATGTTCTTGCCGGAAAAAGTTTGTAATTGAGCTGAATTTCAGGCAGTTTTATAGAAAAAAAGTAAATCTTATCGGCGAGGTTATCAATATATCTTCCGGTTCAAATAGATGGTATGCCATGACCGTTGTCGATCTTTCAATGACGGGTCTTCGGTTCAAGCTTATTGGTCCCAAAGATATAAAAGAGGGACATCGGCTGAGGGTTAGATTTACGCTCGATGGGCAGCAAGATGATCGTATAGATAAGGATGTGCGAGTCATCAGTATCGGAGAGGACCATTATGGGTGCGAATTTCTGAATCTTGCTTATGAGGAAAAAGAACTTGGGTTCTATCTTTTTTCTGGTTGAGTATTCAGCCACAGCGCTCAAGTTCTGCGCTCTCTAAACATAGTCTAATTCAATTACCTTCAGCGTAAGCACCTTAAATGATGAGTTGGGTATGTTCAGTTTGACTCTCATACCAGAGAGGATCTATCTATCACTTATCGACTATATACGGTAAATATCTCTGTATGGGATTTCCGACAATCACCGGATTGATGGGTAGACGGTCGAGCCTGATGGTTCTGCTCAGCTGCGGCTGGGCAGCCCTTTTTCTGCTGTCCGGTTGTGCGACCCTGCCGCCCCGGCCCGATCTGGGTTTTGAAGGGTCGCTGCCGCCGGCCGAGAGCGGCGCGCTCGCCGACCTGGCAGAGCGTTTCAAGCACGAAAATGGCCCCGGTGTATCGGGTTTTCGTCTGCTGATCAATTCAACAGAAGCTTTCCAGTCCCGCCTGGCCCTGGTCGACCTGGCAGCCCGTTCGATAGATCTGCAGTATTTTATCTGGAAGGGGGATGAGGCGGGAACGTTGCTCTTTGACCGCCTGCTTATGGCCGCCGACCGCGGGGTCAGGGTCAGGGTGATCGTTGACGACTTCGGACTTGCGACTTCCACCAGAAAATTGTCGGCCTATAACACCCATCCCAATCTGGAAATCAGAATCTTCAACCCGAACCCGGCCCGGGACTATCTGATCGTCGGCTTTATGAACTTTATGGCCGGCTTCCAAGAGCTCAACCGGCGCATGCACAACAAGCTCATGATCGTCGACGGCCAGGCGCTGATCGCAGGCGGGAGAAACATCGGCAACGAGTATTTTGGTCTGGGTGAAGCCTTTAACTTCATTGACGTTGATGTTTTGAGCATCGGTGCGGTTATCAAAGAGAGTTCAAAGGCGTTTGATCACTACTGGAACGACAACGCAGTCTATCCGGTCAGCGGCTGGCGCCTGAAAGTGCCGGGGAACAGACTTGCGGACATGCGGCGTGAGCTGCAGGGAGCCCTCGAAGAGGCCGAGGCTGAGTTGAACCGTTCGTTGTTGCGAAATCTCGATAACCGGGCCTGGCTGGAAGATCTGGAGCAATCGCTGAGCACGGGATCGGCCCATTTTCTGCAGGATGATCCGGTGCAGATAGACGGCAGAGATTATCGGCTGGTTGATATGATTTCTTATTTTTCGGCTCCCATTGAGAGTGAGTTCCTTATGTCCTCTCCATACCTGATACCGGTTGGAGACTCTTTGCAGAACCTGCGGCGGGAGGTTGACAAGGGCGTAGACGTGAGAATTCTGACCAATTCGCTGTCTTCAACCAACCATACGCTGGTCAACAGCCACTATAAGAAGTATCGGGGCCCCATCCTCGATACCGGGTCCCAGCTCCATGAATTCAGTCATCAACCGTCAGCTGCAGTGCGCAACATGGCCGATTCAGCCCCGCACGTGGCGCCGTTTATCTCGCTGCATGCCAAGGTAATGGTCGCCGACCGGCGCAGGTGTTTTATCGGTTCACTTAATTTCGACCCGCGAGCAGTCGTGATTAACTCGGAAAACGGGCTGCTCATCGAATCGCCCGAACTGGCGACGGAACTCACCGATTTCCTGACTGAAATGATGAGTCCGGAGAATGCCTGGCGACTCAGTTACGGGCCAAAAGGCAGGATCCAGTGGCAGTCCAGCGAGAAGACTCAATCCAGTCAACCGGCCCGTGGGGTTTTCCAGAGTTTCGGCGATTTTTTCGGCAGGTTCCTGCCGGTGGAGAGCCAGCTCTAGATCCATCTCCCCTGCTCAAATCGCCCGGCAGCCCTCAGGCTCGGCTAGCTGTTCGATGTCATCCGATATCGCCTCCGCCCCAGTTGGAATCATCATCCAGGGATTGGCGAAGCGTTTTTATTTGGTGCTCAGCACCTCGAGGCTGACAAATATTTCAACATCCTTGCCCACAATCCCCATCTCATAAAACTTGCCGTTGCCCACGCCATGGGCCAGTCGGTCGATGGTAATCGTGCCGTTGAAACCGGCAACCTCCGTTCCTTTTTTGGCCGGATGTTCTTTGATGCCGACCAGCTGCAGCGGCAGGGATAGATCATAGCCCTTATCCTTGATGGTCAGGGTGCCGGCCACGTTGTAGATGCCGCCGCCTGCGTCACTGATAGATTTTGATTCAAAGCGCATTTTCGGGAACTTATCGGCATCGAAGAAATCTGCCGAGATCAGGTGTTTGTCGCGCTTGGAGATATTGGTGTCTACCGAATCGACGGTGATATCGAAGATAAAACTGCTCCCAGCCAGATCGGCCGGGTCGAAGTTGATCTGCGCCTCGAATTCGTTGAAATGGCCGCGCACCTCGGAAAAAATGTGTTCGATGCCGAAGTAGAGATTGGAATGTGCCTTGTCCACTTCCCAGGACCTTGCGGCTCCGAAGGCTGCGGAAGCTGCGCTGAGCATTACGGCGATGGCCAGTGTAATATTGCGTATTGTTTTCATGGGTTTTCTCCCTGTGTTTGGTCTTGCCTAGTTGTTTGAACGCGATGCCCCAGCCATTTATTGACCAGGACCCAGATTAGCAGCCCTGCGCTCAGCCCAATGACCAGGACCCGCGGCAGCAGGTGCTCGAACGACTCGCTGACGAAGAGCACGTGGATCAGAGCCAGAAGCGGAATCAGGTAGCCCAATGTCCGGTGAAAAATGCGCCATAAACGGTAGTCAAGCCGCAGCGCACTGCGAAAGACAGAAGCGAGCGCGGTCGCAACGATCATCAGCAAAAGTGCCGCCCCGAGCATCTCAGGCCAGTACTTTTTCCCGATCGGCAGGTTGGCAATTCCTTCCGGCACCAGAATGAGCAGTGCATGACTGCAGGCCAGAACCGCGATGAACACGCCATTGACCTGATGATATCTCAGCAGGTTTGCGGCCCCGAAAACCTGTTCCAGATATGGCCCGCGCTGCGACAGCGCGAGCTGCAGAAAGATCAGCATCAGGGTGACCAGGCCGATGAAATGGCCGCCCTTGAGCAGGGCTTTATCGAGCCCGACCTTATACCAGAGCGTCGTGGTCTCGTAATAAAACGGAATCGAGAGCACGCCCAGCAGCAGCAGAACAAAGCCTGCGCTGAGCACGACCCGGTGAGCCGCCGCCATCATTTCCGACAATTGTTTTTCTGCAGCAGGTGATCGTTTCATTGCCGCCATCCACCTCAATTCCATATATCCGTTCACCGCCACTTTGTAGTGGTGACTTCTGGAACACACTATTTGAATGGTGGCCAGGCAAGTCAAATGAAAGCACTACGATCCGCAGGATGGATTGAGCGGCAGAAGGCCAGGCCAGCCCGCCTGTCTCAGTCACCCTTAGCACTGAGCCCGGCTAGGATTCAGGGTTGCCGCCGGCCCAGGCGTTATCGATCTCTTCCATATCTCCAGCCATATCCAGCGTGATCAGTTCTTCGAGCTCTTCATTGTGCTTCTGGTACATGGTGGCGTAATTCTCCCGATCCTCACGGTTGATCCGGTAGAGTTCAGGAAGGGTTTCCTCATCTTTTTTCCTGAACAGGCGCATGAGCCGATAGGCTTCATAAGGCGGGAAACCCAGGAGCTGAAGGGCATCACAGCCGAGCGACAGGGCGCTGCCGAAGGTTTCCCTGCGCAGGGTGGCAACCCCAAGGTCCATCAGATCATAGACCGCGGCCCGGTCGGCAGCGTTTGCAGCAATCTGCAGATGCGGGTAGTGCTTGCGGGCCAGCTTGACCAGCTGCCGCGCTTTTTCGACATCCCCGATGGTGATGATCAGCAGTTCAGCTTCCCCGGCCCCGGCGGCTTCCAGCAGGTCAAGCCGGGTGATGTCGCCATAATAGACTTCGAATCCGAACCTTCTCAGAACCTCCACATTGCCTGCATCGTGATCGAGAATGACCGGTTTGATGCCGGCCGAAATGAGCAGCCTGCCGAGATCGGTTCCGAGCCTGCCGAAGCCGGCCAGGATGACCCGATGGCCCTGCTGCTCAATGGCATCGGTCTCCCGTGCTTCATCTTCATCCGGATGTTTGCGGCCGATCATTTTTTCATGCAGCAGGAAAAAGAGCGGAGTCAGAAACATCGAAATCGCCACTGCCGAGATGAGCGGCTCAATTACCCGATCAGGCAGTACACCGCTGGTCCTGGAGACCTGGAAGAGCACGAAGGCAAATTCCCCGCCCTGGGCCAGAGACAGAGCGAACAGGGGTCGCTCACGTCTGGTCATCCTGAAAATGAGAGCGGTGATCATCAGCACTGCCCACTTGCCGCCGATCAGCACAACCACCAGTCCGATGATCAGCAGTATCTCGCCGCCGATAAGAGTGAAATTAAGACTTGCTCCGACCGAGATAAAGAAAATACCGAGCAGCAGGCCCTTGAACGGTTCAATATCGCTTTCCAGCTCGTGCCGGTACTCGCTGTCGGCCAGGACCACCCCGGCCAGAAAGGTGCCCAGCGCGGGCGACAGTCCGACAACCGTCATCAGCAGGGAAATACCGACCACCAGACCGAGAGCCGCGGCCACGAAGATCTCGCGCACGCGGGTTGCGGCGATCGCTCGAAAGATTGGCCGGGCGGCAAATTTGCCGACAAAAAATACCAGCAGGATCGCCAGCAGCGTCATCAGGATGCGCAGATACCCGGGCAGCGCGGCGACGTCGAAGAGTGCCGAGGGATGATGGCCGCCGTCAGCCAGGGGCAGCGTAGCCAGCAGCGGCAGGACGGCAAGGATCGGGATGACTGCCAGGTCCTGGAAAAGCAGGACCGAAAAAATCGACCGGCCCGGCGCGGTGTTCAGCAACCCCTTTTCACGCAGGGTTTGAAGCACGATTGCGGTAGAGGAAAGTGACAGGGTCAGGCCGACGGCCAGAGCCATCTGCCAGGGCAAAAACAACACTGATAGCGCGGCGGCAAAGGTACCGGTCAACAGTACCTGGAATCCCCCCATCCCGAGAATCGGGACACGCATCTGCCAGAGCAGTGAAGGCTGCAGTTCGAGACCCACCAGAAAAAGCATCATCACCACGCCGAACTCGGTGAAATGCATCACCTCTTCTATATCTCCGATAAGTGACAGGCCGAAGGGACCGATGACGATGCCTGCAATGAGATAGCCCAGCACCGAGCCGAGGCCGAATTTCTTGGCCAGTGGAACCGCGATGGCTGCCGCGGCCAGAAAGACAAATAATTGAAGCAGAAAGTGTTCCATGATCAGGGGCTCGTGATGGCGCTGTTCAGGTCGCTGTTCAGGTATTGTTGCCTGCTGACTTTTGCCAGACTGAGGGTTTCATCGCGCAGGGCGATGACCGCCCGCCGGTAGTCCTCGGCAAAGCTGTTGATCCGGCTGTCCGGCAATCCCCGGTGGATGCCGAGAACCACGAACGGCGGCAGCCACTGCATACGGCAGAGATTGGCGGTTGCCCGGCAGGGTGAGGTAAGCTCATGGATGGTGAACAGATTTGCTCCTCCTTTTCGGTAAGTGACATCGTCGCCGCCGGCCGTCAGGGCCTGCAGCAGGTATTTCCCTTCCAGCGCCCGCCCTTCGGAGCCATAGGCCCAGCCGTGCTGCAGTACCAGGTCAAACCATTCCTTGATGATGGAGGGCGTGGAATACCAGTAGAAGGGGTGCTGAAAGATGATGATGTCGTGTTCTTCGCAGAGGTTCTGCTCGTGCTCGACATCGATCAGAAAATCGGGATAGTGCGCGTACAGATCATGAAAGGTAACGCCTTCCAGGTGTTCGACCCCGCGTCGCAGAGCCGCATTGATTTTCGAGCGCGATATCCTCGGATGGGCGAAGAGAATGAGTACTTTTTTCATATAAATCGATTGACAGCGAACATTTTGGCTACAATCAGATAAAGCGCTGCATGATGCTCTGGATGACCTCATCCATGTTGTCCGGGGTAATTCCGTGCGTTTCACAGACGGCCAGCACCGAATCGCGCAGCGGTGTATTCCTGAGATCTGACAGGCGCGATAAGCGGTTGCTCCTTCTGCCGACGCAGAAGATCATCTGATCTTCGGGGTCGAGGGCCAGGAATTCGTCGAGGCAGTCGAGCATCTTCTGCCGGTCGCCAGGCAGTTGGCCGTCGATCTCCTGAAACAGGTTGAGGATGTGATCACTGCGTAGCGTGCTGGTGATGTCCTTAAGCGAGTCGATGAAACAGCGCAACTCCCGGGCGGTGTCGACTTCACCCATCTTATCGAACTCACCCGCTTCGAATTGGGCGGTAAGCGGCGCAGATCCGGGCAGGGCCAGGCTGCGCAACCTGATGAAATCCGGATTGATCCGGTTCAGTGCATCGGCTGTCTCAACGGCGTGTTCGAGTGAGTGTCTTTTACCGCCGAGTCCGGGCATGTAATATTCGGAGAGCTCCATGCCGGCGCGTTTCACCTTCTGGCCAGCCAGAATCTGGGTCGCTTTATCGACCCCTTTGTTAACCATCTTCAGCACGGTATCTGAACCGGACTCCATGCCGATATGAATACGGTTCAGGCCCGCCTCGGCCATGTGCTGCAGGTGTCCGTCGCTGATCCGGGCGATGGTATGGGAGCGGCCATAGGAGGTAATTCGCGTCACCATCGGAAAACTGCGGCTGAGATGTTTGAGAATTTTGATGAGATCGAGTGGTTTGATGATCAGGGAGTTGCCGTCCTGCAGGAAGATCGACTTCATGCCGCCGGCCACGAAATGATAGGCGGCCTGAAAGGCCGTTTCGTCATCAAAGGTGGCCAGCTTGAAGTCTCCGAAACGGGCCGGCCCGGTCTGCCTCGCCTGCAGAATCTGCTCGACGCAGCCCTTTACGGTGTCAATGTCTTTGAGCACATGGGCGACCGGCCGCAGGCTGAAGGTTTCTCCCTTGTAGACTGGGCAGAAGGTGCAGCGGTTCCACGGACAGTTCCTGGTTATCCTGATCAACAGACTGGCCGATTCGCTGGGCGGACGGATCGGTCCCTGCTCAAAACCCTGGTATGGCTCGACCTGTTTCATAGCCTGTCTGCATTGACCCAAAAGTGATTACAAAGATATCTCAAAACTGAACCCGCCTGCTTTGATTAGATAATTATTCTGCCGCACATTGCAACGCATCAGCAGCCCTGAACGATTTCGAGACCGGCTGTCCCATGTCGCTGTCCCATGTCGCTTGACAACCACATTGTGGTATGTATAATGGAAGCATACCCCAGGCAACAGATGCCGCATCCCTATACGGAACTGTCCGAGGCGATCGTCTACTGCGATCGCCAAGTCAAAGGCACTAGCCTTGTCCGTATGTTTCGGCGCACGCTGTCTGGCGATTATCATCCTGAGATGCCCAGGTAGCCGGAATAAATTAGACAAATGTTTCCAGTTCCGGTTCGTCTCAGCGCTAACCGTCTTCGGAACGATTTAGGATTATATGCGAGGCTCAACATGAAAAATCACACGTCTCAACCCGATTATGGGCCGTCTCAATGGGATATCGATCTGTCTTTCGATCTCGATCTCAGTTTCTCAGAATACCTGCTGGTTGCAGCCTATCTGCTCTTTTTCGCGCCTGTTCTACTGCTCATAGACTGCGTGAACTATTGCTACTGCGGGCTCAAAAACCTGTTTAACGCCGGGCAAGAGTCCGAGAAGCCAGACGGAGCGCGGGTGGGGATGATGGCCAGTATTTCAAAATTGTTTTAAGGGATTGCACATCGCAGACCACACGATCTTTTAACTCAGAGAAAATCAACCAGTAGTTCCCTGAACTGCTCACGCGCCTCGATATGGACCAGGTGGCCGGTCTTTGGTACCGTTATAAGCCGGGCCTGGGGAAAGAGAGCATGGATAGATTCGAGGTCCTGATCTTCGATATAATTCGACTCTTCTCCACGTATAAACAGGGTCTTTAACTGATTGGCGGGGCCGGAAATCTCAGCGCCGATGCATTGACTTGCTTCCAAGAGGGCCTGCAGGTTGGGCTTCCATGAATAGGCGCCGTCGGTCGAACTGGCCAGGTTGCTGAGCAGAAACTGGCGGTAAATCGTCGACGGTATCTGCTCAGCAAGCAGCTCCTCCGCCTGCTTTCTTGAGTTCAGGGTGGCGAGGTCGATGGCCAGCATGGCCTCGAGATATTTCAGCCAGTGGGGATCGACATAGCGTTTCGGGGCGATATCCACCACAACGAGTTTCTTGACCCGTTCGGGAAAAGACAGCGCATACTGCATCGCGCATTTGCCCCCCATCGAATGCCCGACGATAGCGGCTTGCTCAATATCGTGATCGTCCATGAAGCCGCCGAGGTCCGCCGCCATGGTCTGGTAGGTCATGGTACGGTGGTGAAAGGACTCGCCGTGATTGCGCTGATCCAGAGCCAGCACCCGGCGCTGTTCGCCAAGGGCCTTGCCGATTCCGGCCATGTTGATTTTCGAACCGAGCAGGCCGTGCAGCAAAATAACCGGCGGTCCCGAACACAGTTCACCGAATTCGAGATAGGCGAGCATCAGCCTGCGCTACTGCTCAACTGAAACATTTAATAACTTCGGAGAGATACAGCACCCCGCTGAAGTCCAGATTCTCCGGAGCTTTGCTGAGCACACCCTGGGCGCCGCCCTCATCCCCGAGGCAGCTCACGATGATCGAAGCCGATGAGAGATCTTCATCTTCAGTGTAGCCGTTGGTTGTGGCGATCACCTGCAGCCCGGCCGCGGTGGCCGCTGCAACGCCAATGGCCGAATCTTCGACCACGAGGCAGGCCTCAGGCGCAAGACCCGTTTTCTGAAGGGCCAGGTTGTAGATTTCCGGGTCAGGTTTTTTTCTGGTCACCACATCGCCGGCCAGGATATGGGCGAAATTGATCTCAGGCAGCATGTTTGAGGTGATCTTAGCGGCAGTCTTCTCGGCCGCGGTGGTACACAGGCAGAGCTGTATTCCGGCCTGCATCGCTTCGAGCATGAAGCGCTTGACGCCCGGCCGCAAGGGAAGTGCCCCGGTCTCGATCATCCGCAGAAAAAGCTCGGTCTTCTTCAGGTGCACAGTCAGCAGGTGCTCGGTCATCTCTTTCTCGGAAAGCTCCTGGAACAGTCCTTCCTCTGTGAAATAGGCGCGCATCCGCTCCTTGCCGCCGGCCACCTGGAGGAGTTGATAATAACGCTCTTCGTCCCAGCTGAAATCGTAACCGAAGAATTTGAACGCCTGGTTGAACGCCACCCGGTGGCCGTCCCGCTCGGTGTCGATGATGACCCCATCCATATCGAAAAACAGTGCCTTGATATCTGCCATAAGGTATCTCCCTTTTGTAAAAACTCCAGGTTCAGGCCTTGCCGCTGCAGCCCAGTAGATCCATCCAGTTTTCGATGCAGCCGATGATCGCCTCGGTCACGGCCATGTCCACCTTGCCGGGGTTGTACTGGTCCCGGTTGGCTGAAATATAGTCGAAGGTGGTGTCCAGCAGCACATGTTTTAGTTCGGTTGACACGTTGAATTTTGATCCCCCGAGCGCGATCAGCTTGTGGACGACGTCGGGGGCCAGACCGGTGCCGCCATGGATGACGAGGGGTGTGGTCGGCTCGACCCCGTTGATCATATCCGCTATGGTAGCCAGCCGGTCGAAATCAAGCTTCGGATTTTTCGTTTTATAGACACCGTGGGCGGTGCCGATGGCCGGGGCAAGCAGATCGATGCCGGTCCGTTTGACGAATTCAATGGCCTTTTCCGGGTTGCACAGCTGGGCCTCATCGTCGGCCACCACAACCTGGTCCTCGATGCCCGAGACCGTGCCCAGCTCCCCTTCCACGGATAGACCCCGGGCGTGGCAGTAGTCGCTCACTTCCTTGGTCTGCCTGATATTTTCCTCGAAATCGTGCTTCGACGCATCGATCATAATATTGGTGTAGCCCGCGTCCGCGCAGGTTTTGCAATAGGCAACATCGTCGCAATGATCGAGATGCAGGCAGATCGGGATCGGCGCCTGCTCGGCGATGGTCCGGTACACCGCCCCAATGACCTGAGGCTGGATAAATTTGGATGGCGACACCGAGGTCTGGATGATCAGGGGGGCGTTTTTCCTGACGGCCGCTTCGACCACGGCCTTCATCTGGATGATATTGGTGATATTGAAGGCACCGACGGCATACTTTTCAGCGGTGGCTTTGAGCAGCATCTGTTTTGCATTTTCTATGGTCATGTTTTCCCCCTTGAATCTCGCCTTGAATCTTGTGAAATAAGAACGGTTTGTGTTGCCGATTTACGGTACCGCTTCTGCGCTCGCTTTGCAAGCCGGTATCCGTGTTAAAGCGATATGATACAAAGCAAGACAGAGAGATGATACGGGGACTATTATTCTATATTTCTAGAAATATAGTTGAAAGTAGGAGTGAATCGCGCTAACCTACCTGACATCAAACAATGACATTGATGATACAAATATTTTTGGAGGACATCGGATGAAACTCGAGCAAGCGGCACAGCGCTGCGCTGAACTGGGCAACACGACGCGGCTGTCCATTTTCCGGCTGCTGGTCAGAGCCGGGAAAAAGGGTCTGCCGGTCGGCGCCATCGGCAGACATCTGGACATCCCCGGTTCCACCCTGAATCACCATATCCAGCGGCTGGTCCAGGTGGGGTTGATCAACCAGCGGAAACAGAGCCGGACCATCCACTGCGAGCCCCAGATGGAGGCGGTTAGAGCACTGGCCGAATACCTGCTGTCGGAATGCTGTTCGCTGCAGACCGAGGTCGCGGGTGTCGAGGCCCGATAGGCCTGTGGCCCATTTCAATATCGCTGATAACAGATTTTTGTCAATAATTGCGGGTGTATGAACAATGGTAAGCAACGGCGTGATGATTAAGGAAACCCTTGTGTTTTTTATCTATACGATGACTGAGCTGACCCTGCTCTTTATCGGAATCAGTTTCCTGGTCGGGGTGATCAACGAGTTTCTTCCCCAGGATAAGGTGAAGCGCTGGCTTTCGGGCAGAAAAGGCAGCGGTTATCTGATCGGCTCGGTCCTCGGCGGGCTCACTCCGTTCTGCAGCTGCTCGACCATTCCGGTCACCATCGGACTGCTGCGGGCCGGGGCCGGCTTCGGACCGACCATGGCCTTTTTGTTCACTTCGCCACTGGTCAACCCGATTATCATCCCGCTCTTTCTGACCCTGCTGGGCCCCAGGGTGACCGCGGTCTACGCACTGGTCGCCATCGGCATGACGATTGCGATCAGCTTTGTGCTTGAGCAGGCCGGATTTCTGCGCTTCGTGATGCTTGATGTGATTAACGGCAACCAGGCTGCGGCAGCCACCATTGACGCAGATGCGGCGCAGCTCTCTACCCCCTGCTGCGCAGGCCAACCGGGAGTGCTGCCTATGGCCCGGTTCGAGCAGGCCACCGGCTGCTGTGACTCGAGTTCTGCAATCGCCGCAGAACCTTCTGGCAAGCTGGGGTTTTCAATACCCATATATACCGAGCAGCCCAGCCGCATAAGAAGAATTTTCAACGAAGCGGTCCGCCAGTTCAGGAGTCTGCTGCCCTTTGTGATCCTGGGGGTGGCGATCGGCTCGGTGATCCACGGTTTCCTGCCGGCGGAGCTGGTGGTTCGTCTGGCCGGCGCCGACAACCCGCTGGCTGTGCCGGTCTCTGCGCTTGTCGGCATTCCCCTCTATCTGCGGGTCAGCACCATGGTGCCGATTGCCGCCAGCCTGATTGCCAAAGGCATGAGCGTGGGTGCGGTGGTGGCGCTGATCATCGGCGGCGCCGGGGCCAGCCTGCCCGAGATGGCCATGCTCAAGGGCATGTTTCGCTGGCCGCTGCTGGCCGCTTTTATCGCCTCGGTGATGGCAATGGCCGTTTCGGCAGGTTTTCTGGTAAATATCGTCGTTTTATGATACCGTTGTGCGCACCGTGTTAACCATGCATAGATTCGAGAACAACCATGCAGCAGCTTGAACCAAATACTGCCCTCGAGCGCTCGGCGCTGATCGTCGCGACCCTTACTTCCTTTATGGGGCCGTTTATGATCTCTTCGATCAACGTGGCCCTGCCCAATATCCAGGCGGACCTGGGCCTGGATGCGGTGCAGCTCAGTTGGATTGCCACCTCATATCTGCTGGCGGTGGCGGTCGGACTGGTGCCGGCCGGCAAGATCGCCGATATCCATGGACGCAAGAAAATCTTCGCCACCGGCCTGGCAGTCTACACGCTGGGCTCGTTTCTGGCCGCATTCGTCGGCTCGGCGGCCACCCTGATCGTCCTGCGCCTGGTCCAGGGACTGGGGGCGGCGATGTTCGTGACCACCGGCATGGCCATACTCACCTCGGTATTCCCGCCCCATCGGCGGGGCCGGGCCATCGGCCTCTATGTGGCAGCGGTCTATATCGGTCTCTCCGTCGGCCCGTTCGTTGGCGGTATGATGACCCAATACCTGGGCTGGCGGTCTATCTTCATTATCATGCTGCCGCTGGGCCTGTTTTCCCTGCTCCTGACCTTCTATTACCTGAAAGGGGAGTGGCGGGGGGAACCGGACCAGAAGCTCGACATCGTGGGCTGCCTGCTCTATGGTTCGTCCATTCTGGCGCTGGTCTACGGGGCCACCAGGCTGCCCTCGCTGCCCGGTGCCATCCTGCTGGCGACCGGCGGCCTGCTGTTTATCATCTTTTTTCGCTACCAGCTCTCGGCCCGTTACCCGGTTTTCGATGTCAGGCTGTTTGCGGCCAACCGTCCCTTTACCTTTTCCAGCCTGGCGGCCCTGCTCAATTACTCGGCGACCTTTGCGGTCACCTTTCTGATGAGTCTTTACCTGCAGTACATCAAGGGCATGTCGCCGCAGACCGCCGGCAGTATCCTGATGGCTCAGCCGGTGATGATGGCCTTCCTGTCACCGATCACCGGCAGACTGTCTGATCGCATCGAGCCCCGGTTGTTGGCCACCGCAGGCATGTCGATCACGGTGCTCGGCGTGATGATTTTTTCCAGGATCGGTGCAGACACCGCCCTGCCGCTTATCGTGGCCAACCTGATTCTACTCGGCACCGGGTTTGCGCTGTTCAGCTCGCCGAATATGAGCGCGATCATGGGCACCGTGGAAAAACGCTACTACGGCCTGGCTTCAGGTACGGTGGCCACCATGCGGCTGCTCGGCCAGATGTTCAGTATGGCGATGGCCACCGTGGTGCTCGCCCTGATCGTCGGACGCCAGGTGATCACACCTGACAATTATCATCTGTTTCTGAGGAGCATGCACACGGTATTTACCATTTCGGCTCTGCTCTGCCTGACGGGCGTCTACTTTTCCTGGTTCCGCGGCTCGGTCCTCGAGCAGAATCGGACGCCATAGGAAATTGGCTATAGAGTGAGCCTTTTGCAAAACTAAGATTTTCTTTCAAAATCAAGGCATGCGAGAAATTTTACCACAGGCATATAATTGATATTCCGAGGATAAAATTTTTAGCATAACGCAGAGTTTGGGCGAAAAGATCGTTTTGCAAGAGGCTCGAGTGTTTCGGGGCCTGCCGTTGCGCGAGCGGATAGGACTGACTCATGATCCTTCCGCGGCTGTTTGCCTATCTCCCGCAATTCCAGAGTTTAATCATGCAGTGCTGCATATCTCCAGTTGTTTTTCCGTTTAATTGTGTCGAGTCGAGGCAACTCCGGATTGCATTTGATATTATTTTTTTACGGCGCTAGAATTAAACAAGTCTGGCCCACTAAACTGACACTATTTCAATATTTTGGTGTCACTTTCCTGATAGTCTGAACGAGACTGCTCAAACCTGCATTTACCCAACTCGCCAATGGGTGGAAATGAGCGTCCAGCCTTTTATCGGAGGTCAAGGCGATGGGGACGAAAACGGCTGCACGATTTCTGCTGATCCTGCTTTTCTGTCTGATCAATGGTTCTGTGCGCCTGGCCATTGCAGAGGTGCTGATTGGTATTGCGGCTCCATTCACCGGTCAGACCTTCTACACCGGGGAACAGGTGCTTTATGGCGTCGAGCTGGCCGTGGCTGAGCTCAATGAAGCCGGCGGAGTCGCAGGCCACCGGATATCGATTACCACCGCGGATGACGCCTGCGATGCCGAGCAGGCCTTGGCAGCGGCTGAGAAGCTGGTCAGCGAAGGCGTTGTACTGGTGATCGGTCATGTGTGCTCGGGTGCCTCGATTCCTGCGGCCCAGATCTACTCCAGGGCACGTATCCCGATGATATCACCTGCGTCCACCAGCGCCCAGCTCACCGAGAGCGGCAGTCCCTATGTTTTCAGAGTTGTCGGTCGTGACGATAATCAGGGTGTGGCCGCCGGAAATTTTCTGGCCGACCATTTTGGTACTCAGGCCATCGCCGTTTTGCACGACAACCAGACCTACGGCAGGGGGTTGGCCGAGGAGACGTTGAAACAGTTGCACAGAAGAAATATCAGCGAAGTTCTCTATGAAGGGTTCACTAACGGAGAACATGATTACGGCCGATTAGTGGATAACCTGAGCAAGGCGAAAACCGAGGTGGTCTATATCGGCAGTTATGTCACCGAAGCGGCGCTGATTATCCGCCAGGCCCGGGAACAGGGGCTCGATCTGCAACTGGTTGCCGGGGACGGATTATCAAGCGACGAGTTCTGGCTGATAGCCGGACCCGCCGGCAACGGCGCCTTGTTTACCTTTCCCGCAGACCCGAGAAAATTGGCGGCGGCCCGGGCAGTGGTCGAGCGTTTCAGAGCCCAGGGCTTCGAGCCGGAGGGCTATACCCTGCACGCCTTCGCCGCAGTTCAGGCCTGGGCACAGGCTACCCAGACCGCCGGTTCGTTCGAGTCGGAACGCGTTGCTAAGGCCCTGCATGCAGATGTATTTACCACCGTGCTGGGAGAAATCTCCTTCAATGAGAAAGGGGATATCAACGAAGCCGGTTTCAGTTGGCATCGCTGGCAGGACGGAGAATATGCTCCGCTCGATGAGCCCAGATAGCGGGATGCGCGATGCGCTCAGCGCGTATTCTCAAGTCGGCGGTGCTGCCACTTCAGCCTGCACAGCCGGCAGGTTGCCAAGCTTTGAGAAGAAGCGATGAAACAGCGAATCGGGGTCGGCGGGCGGTTATTGTTCGCCTTTATCTCTATAAGTGGTTTTGCGTTGCTGGCCGCTGCTGCGGCGCTCTATTCATTTGCCCAGCTGGGCAGCGTGCTGGCCCGGATCACTGAAAAAGACGTGCCTTCAGCCCTGGCCTTTCTCGATCTTTCCCTGCAGTCGCAGCGCCTCGTTACCGCTGCGCCACCGCTGCTGGCCGTCACCGACCAAAGGCAATACGAAGTGGTCTCCAGCGAGGTTCAAAAAGAGGGTAGTCGGCTCGCTGGAATGCTGGCTGATCTGGATAATTTCGCCTCAGGAGCCGATGAGTTGGGCCAGATCGAGGCACTTGTGGCAGAATTGCTGGACAACCTCGAAGAGCTCAATGAACTGGTTGCCGATCAGCTTCGTCTAGGAGATGAAAAAGAACAGTTATTACGGCAGCTTTCCAGGACCAATATAGGGGTTCAACGCATGCTGGCGCCCGGCATCCTGGTGATGGATGCTAAAATTTCCCAGTGGCAGCGTATGTTCGAGGCAGAGGACACGGCGCTCGTCACGCAGGAACAGGCCCGGGGTATGGCCCGGACCATTGCCCCCTACATTCCGATTAGAAAGGCCCAGGAGCAGGCCGCAATTATCAACAACACCTTACTGCAGGCCGCCGCCTCGAGAACTGAGCCCGAGCTGCGCCTGCTGATGCAGCCCTTGAACCGGGCCTTTGGCAGGCTGGAGGAACTGAGTGCCGATTTCGCGGCTGAACTGCAGCCCCGTTCCCGGGATGTCCTGGCTCAACTTGAGCAGTTGATCGAAGGTCCTACGAGTATTTCGGCAATCCGCAAGCTCGAGATACAGGGTATCGAGCGGGGAGAAGCCCTGCTGCAGCAGAATGGTGTACTGTCTGCCCGGCTTACCACCTCGGTCGATCACCTGGTCAACCGGGCCGGCCTGAATATAAAAAATGCCAACCTCCAGGCCCTGGCAGTGCAAAAGATTTCCACTCTGATCTTATTGCTGGTGGTTCTCTTGAGCCTGCTCAGCTCGCTGGCCATTGTCTGGTTCTATGTACGCCGAAATCTGGTGGCCCGGCTGCTCGCCTTGAACGATTCGATGCTGGCCATTGCCGGCGGCGAGCTCAACCGTCCGATACCCCCCACTGGAGGCGGCGATGAAATCTCTGCGATGGCCGAAGCCCTGCATGTCTTCCGTGACACCGCCGTGGAGGTCCGGCAGTCCAATCTGCGGGAGATCACTGAAGCCCGCAGGCGTTTGAGCGAGGCCATCGAGTCGATTTCAGAGGGCTTTTCCCTCTATGATACCGACGACCGGCTCATTGCCAGCAACAGCAGGTATCAGGAGGTACTTTATCCCGATATCGCCGACATCGTGCGGCCCGGTGTCTTGTTCGAGGAGGTGGTCCGGACTGCGGTTCAACGGCAATTGATTGATGATGCGCAGGACGATCCCGAAGCCTGGGTCAGACGACGGATGGAGCTGCATCGAAATCCCACGGGGCCGCATCTGCAGAGGCAGAGCGACGGCCGCTGGATTCAGATAGACGAGCGCAAGCTCTACGACGGCGGCACGGTTGCCATCTATACCGATATCACCGAACTCAAGGAGCGGGAGAAAGAGTTGGCTGACAAGTCCAATGCGCTGGAGCAGCTCTCCAACCAGCTTGCCAAATATCTCTCTCCCCAGGTTTATGAGTCGATTTTCAGCGGACGCCAGGAGGTCAAGGTATCCAGCCGCCGGAAAAAACTGAGCATCTTTTTCTCTGATATCACCGATTTTACCCAGGCGGCCGACCGGCTTGAATCTGAAGAGCTGAGTTCGCTGCTCAATCACTATCTGACCGAAATGTCCCGCATCGCCTTGAGTTTCGGGGCAACGGTGGATAAATATGTCGGTGATGCGATGCTGATCTTTTTCGGCGATCCGGAGACCAGAGGCGTCAAGCAGGATGCACTGGCTTGCGTGCAGATGGCGCTGGCCATGCGCACTAGAATGCACGACCTGGCCCATATCTGGCGAGCCTCAGGCATCGACAGGCCACTCAGGGTCAGGATGGGGGTCAATACCGGGTATTGTACAGTCGGCAATTTCGGTAGTGAGGACCGTATGGACTACACCATCATCGGCGGCGCGGTAAATATCGCTTCGCGCTTGCAGGCGGCGGCAACACCGGGGGAAATCCTGATTTCCTATGAGACATTTGCCCACGTCAGGGATCAGATCAAGTGTATCGAGATGGGTGAGATAAGTGTCAAAGGCGTCGCCTACCCGGTTGCCACCTTTCAGGTAGTCGATGCGTATCAGAGCCTGCAGAGTGAAAAAAACCACTTTATTCAGCGTCAGCCCAATTTGAACATCGATCTCAATATCGAGGCGATGACCGAAGATGAGCGGGGTGAGGCCGCCACGCTGCTGCGCCGGGGCCTGCGGCTCATAGAAGAGAAGGACGAGTAGCCTTGCAGAGTAATCGTCCGGTACATTTCAAATGGTCTATTTCCACGCCGTTCTTTTCGGCGTGTATAGATTTTTCTCGGAGCCCCGGCTTTTTTTTCTAAAAATAACAATTACATTAGCTGAATGTTGGAGCGCTCTGCTCCCCATTAGAAGATATGTCATTTGCACATAGGCCAGGTAATGGCTGATGATCCGCAAGGAGAGAAGCGATGAAAATAGGTGTACCCAGGGAAATCCACGAAGGCGAACGGCGGGTTGCAACCACGCCGGATGCGGCGCGTCTGATTCAGAAGCTTGGCTATCAGGTGGCCGTCGAATCCGGCGCCGGAGCGGCCGCCAAATTCACCGATGAGGCCTATCGTGAGGCGGGCGTTGAGGTGGTCGAAAAAGCGGCCGGCCTTTACGAACAAGCAGATATCATCCTCAAGGTCAGGGCCCCCAGGACCGGTGCGGACGCAGAAAACGAACTTGCGCTGCTGCGGCCGGGCCAGGTGCTGATCAGTTTCATTCAGCCGGCCCAGAATGAAGATCTGATGAAGCAGATGTCCGAGAAAAAGCTCTCCGTGCTGGCTATGGATTCCATACCGCGGATTTCCCGGGCCCAGAAGATGGATGCCCTGAGCTCGATGGCCAACATTGCCGGCTACCGCGCGGTAGTCGAGGCGGCCCAGCATTTCGGCAGATTTTTCACCGGGCAGATCACTGCCGCCGGCAAGATACCCCCGGCCAAGGTTCTGGTCATCGGCGCCGGTGTTGCCGGCCTTTCGGCGATCGGTGCCGCCAAGAGCATGGGAGCGATTGTCCGCGCGTTCGACACGCGGCCTGAAGTGAAGGAGCAGGTCGAGAGCATGGACGGCGAATTTCTGATGCTCGATTTCCCCGGCGAGGACGGCAGCGGCACCGGCGGCTACGCCAAGGTCATGAGCGATGAGTTTATCCAGGCGGAAATGGCCCTGTTTGCCGAACAGGCCCGGGAGGTCGATATCATCATCACCACCGCCTTGATTCCCGGCAGGCCGGCGCCCGAACTGATCACCGAGGAGATGGTGGCGTCGATGCAGGAGGGCAGTGTGATTGTCGATCTGGCGGCAGAGATGGGCGGCAACTGCAAGCTCACCGAAGCGGATAAGGTGGTGGTCAAGCACGGGGTCACGATCATCGGCTATACCGATCTGCCCTCACGGCTGGCCACCCAGTCCAGCCAGCTCTATGCCACCAACCTGCGCCATCTGCTCAACGATCTGACGCCTGAAAAAGACGGTTCCATAGTCATCAACATGGATGATGAGATCATCCGCGGAGCAACCGTGATCAAGGATGGCGAGATAACCTGGCCGCCGCCGGCTCCGAAGCTGTCGGCTGCGCCTCAGAAAGAGGTGGCGCCGCAACCTGCGGGGGCGCCTGAACAGAAGAAGAAAAAAGGTCGGGGCGCACTGCCGGCCATCATCATTGGTGCGCTTGCGCTGCTCTGGGTCGGCAGTGTTGCACCACCATCGTTTATGTCGCACTTCACCGTTTTCGTACTGGCCTGTTTCGTCGGTTATATGGTCATCTGGAACGTGACACCATCGCTGCATACGCCGCTGATGAGCGTCACTAACGCGATCAGCTCGATCATCATCATCGGTGCGCTGCTGCAGATATCGTCGAGCAGCTGGCTCATCGCCCTGCTGGCCGGTTTCTCGATTCTGATAACCAGCATCAATATCTTCGGCGGCTTTGCGGTTACCCAGCGCATGCTGTCGATGTTCAGGAAATAGGGGGCATTCATGTCACAGGGAATTGTCAGCGTCGCCTATATTGGCGCGACCATCTTATTCATCCTTGCCCTGGGCGGGCTCAGCACCCAGGAGACCTCGCGCAGGGGAAACCTCTTCGGTATGGTGGGCATGGCCCTGGCGCTGATCGCAACACTGACCGGCATCGTCACCGCACATTATGGCATCGTTTTCGGTGGTCTGTTGATCGGCGGCAGTATCGGCCTGATCCTGGCCAAGAAAGTCGAGATGACCCAGATGCCCGAGCTGGTGGCTATTCTGCACAGCCTCGTCGGGCTGGCTGCGGTTCTGGTCGGCTTTGCCAATTTCATGGACCACAGCACTGCGCTGAGCGGGGCGGAGCGGACCATTCACGATGTGGAGACCTATCTCGGCGTGCTGATCGGAGCACTGACTTTTTCGGGTTCGGTGGTGGCCTTTCTCAAACTGAGCGCCAGGATCAGCGGCAAGCCGCTGCTGCTGCCCCTGCGTCACTGGCTCAACCTGATCATGCTGCTGCTGGCCATCTGGCTCTGCCTCATCTTCGTCGGCCAGTCTGCCGCCGGCGGCGGGACCCTGGCACTGCTGGCCATGACCCTTATCGCGCTGCTTTTCGGAGTGCATATGGTGATGGCCATCGGCGGGGCCGACATGCCGGTGGTGATTTCGATGCTGAACAGCTATTCGGGCTGGGCGGCGGCGGCCACGGGATTCATGCTGAGCAACGATCTGCTGATTGTGGTTGGTGCCCTGGTCGGCAGCAGCGGTGCGATTCTGAGCTATATCATGTGCCGGGCCATGAACCGCAATTTCATCTCGGTCATTGCCGGCGGCTTCGGCACTTCAGGCGGGGAAACGCTCACCGGAGACGAGGCTGAAGCAGGTGAGGTCATTGCGGTTGAAGCGGCGGAGGTGGCCGAGCTGCTTCTTGATGCCAAAGAGGTGATGATCATTCCCGGCTACGGCATGGCCGTAGCTCAGGCCCAGCACGTGGTCAACGATATCACCAGGAAACTGCGCGATAAGAAGATAAACGTGCGCTTCGGCATCCATCCGGTGGCGGGCCGGATGCCCGGCCATATGAATGTGCTGCTGGCCGAGGCCAAAGTGCCCTACGATATTGTCTTCGAACTTGATGAAATCAATGACGATTTTCCCCATGTTGATGTATCGATGGTCATTGGTGCCAACGACATCGTCAACCCGGCGGCCCAGGAGGTGCCGGACAGTCCGATCGCCGGGATGCCGGTGCTGGAGTGCTGGAAGGGCAGAATCACCATCGTGCTGAAGCGCTCCATGGCCACCGGCTATGCCGGCGTGTCAAATCCGCTGTTTTATAAAGAGAACACCCGAATGTTGTTCGGCGACGCCCGGGAAAGCCTGTCCGAGGTGCTTAAACAGCTCGACTGAGCATCTTGCTGCTAAAAGATATGGCAGAGAAAACCGCACTTGCGGGATACGGATTCGAGCAACGAGAACGTTGATCAGCATGAGCATGCGAGGGGCAAGGTGAGCTACGATCAAGCGTTTCAAATCATTGGGCTGGATAAACAGGGCGGCGGCAGACCGGTCGGTCTCCAAGACCTGGAAGCCGCCCCTGATGCCGATCCAGGCCTTACCTGGATGCATCTGGATTACAGTCAGGCGGAGGCGCAGGCCTGGCTCGAGGAAACCACGCTGGTGGATGAAATTATCAAGGCTAATCTCCTGGATGACAATTCCCGGCCGCGAAGCATGACTCACAAGGACGGCCTGTTCATTTCCCTGCGCGGCGTCAATCTGAACCCCGGCTCCGACCCTGAGGATATGGTTGCCGTCCGGCTGTGGACGGACGGGCGCTGGATCATTACCTCGAACCGGCGCCGGCTGCTGTCTCTGGAGGATATGAGGCAGTCTCTGTTAAACGGCCATGGGGCAGTGTCCGCCCCGATGTTCGTCTGCCAGCTGATTGAGCATCTGGCCGTGCGTACCGAAAATGTTGTCGAAGCGCTCGATGTGGCCTGCGAGCAGCTCGAAGATCATCCCGCCGATCCCGACGACACCAGGCGCCGTCAGCAGCTCGGCGACGTCCGGCATCAGGCGATACGGCTCAAGCGCTATCTCTACCCGCAGCGGGATGCATTGACTCACCTGCTCAACGATGCGCCGTCCTGGATCACCAAGACCGATAAAGTGCATATCCGCGAGAACCTGAACCAGTTCAGCCGCTTGCTCGAAGAGCTTGAATCGATCCGGGACCGGGCTGTCGTCATTCAGGAGGAGATGCTCGGCAGGCTGTCTGAGCAACTCAACAAGCGCATGTACGCGCTTACGCTGGTGGCCACCCTGTTTATGCCGCTGGGGTTTCTTACCGGCTTGCTCGGTATCAATGTCGGCGGCATTCCCGGGGCGGAGAGCCGTTACGGGTTCGCCGCAATCTGCGTGCTCGTTGTGCTTCTGTCCGCGGCACTGCTGGGCTACCTCAGGTTCAAGAAGTGGTTTTAGATGAACCTTTCAGTCCGCTACTCTGGGGACATCTTTTCAGTTTCAGGTTTATGTAATCGTAGCGAAAACTTTAAAAAGCGGGGCTTTCTCGCCCGTACCCTTGCCTAAGGAAATTTAAGGTTTGAGATCCGCGAGCATTCAGCCATCCTCCGTCAGCCGACTGACACGCGTCTGGCAATGGTTTCGCGATGATTTCTTCGGCATTGTCCGAGAAATGCGCTGGAGCTATGTCCCCCCCCTGATGGTCTACCTGGCGGCCGGGATTTCGGCCTTCACCGGCATCATCGAAAGCTTCTACGTCAAGGAGGAACTGGGACTTTCGGCCGAATTTCTCGCCGGTTTGGGGTTCTGGGCCGGACTGCCATGGGCCCTTAAAATGCCTTTGGGGCACCTGGTCGATCTCTTCTGGCGGCGGAAAGCCCTGTTCGTCTATCTCGGCGCCGCACTGATGGCCGCAGGCCTGCTCATCATGATCGGGCTCACCGGCCATCCGGCAATCATGACCAGATTTCTCAGAGCAGAACTATGGTACGTCGTCGCCAGCCTCCTGTCACCGATCGGCTTCGTGCTGCAGGACGTGGTTGCCGATGCGATGACGGTCGAAGCCGTGCCGACGCATGACGAGGACGGCCGGGAGATAGCGGAAGACGAAATCAAGCGGATGCACATCACCATGCAGACGCTCGGCCGAATAGCCATTATTGGGGGCAGTGCCCTGGTCGCCGGCCTCGGCGGCTGGCTGGCAATGACCTTGTCCTACCAGGTCATGTATCAGTATGCCCTGATAATACCGCTGATCTCTATTCTGGGCGTTTCGCTCGGCTCGCTGTTTCGCCGCGCGCGATTGCGCCGCCTCAGGCGCTTGGGCGTTGAGCGTTCGGAAAGGCTGGGTGCGGCAGATGTCCTCAAGCCGAACTGGTATATACTCGGGGGCAGCGGTGCTTTTATCGCGCTCAGCCTGCTGGTGGGGCTCTCCGACATGGCGGTCAAGAAAGAAGCCATTTTCCTCGGTTCACTCGGGGTGATCGGCTACCTGATGCACATCATATTGAAAGACCTTGACCGGGAGAAGCGCCGAGAAATCGTCGGCATCGCCATTATCGTCTTCGTTTTCAGGGCAATGCCCGGATTTGGCGCAGGGGCCAGCTGGTGGCAGATCGACGTGCTCGGCTTTGACGAGGCCTTTTTTGGCACCCTTCGGCAAATTTCCTCGCTGCTGGTAATTGTCGGCCTGTTCGGTCTGCGGGGCTGGATGAGTAAGCACCCGATACCCTATCTCGTTGTCTTCCTGTCGATTTACAACACCGTGATGCTGCTCCCCTACATCGGGATGTACTACGGTCTGCATGAGTGGACGGCCGAACATCTTGGCTTCGGGGCCCGGGGCATTGCCATCATCGATACCATGGCCGACTCCCCGCTGGGGCAGGTTGCGATGGTGCCCATGCTCGCCTGGATTGCCAGGGAGGCGCCGGCCAGACAGAAAGCGACCTACTTCGCCGTGATGGCGGCGTTCACCAACCTTGCTCTCTCGGCAGCGCAGCTCGGAACCGCTTATGTAAACAAACTGTTCCTGATTGAGCGGGGTGATTACAGTGAACTTGGCGGGCTGTATATAACCGTCGCACTGCTTGGCCTGGTGCTGCCGATTGCCACCGTTCTGATCGTCAACGCGAGGAGGCCTCGAGTTGCGGGGCAGGCTCGATCCTGAGCAGGCGATGGCATGGCTGGCAGATTGGGTTGAGTTCGCCCGGCAATCTCGCCGGCGAGAACTCTTTTGGCAAACCCTTGAGCATTAGAAAACACTTTGGGGTATTAAGATATAGAAAGACGTGGAACGACATATCTTTGGAATTGATCCATCTAAGGTCAATCGAAATATCGCTGATTGATAAAGCAACCTACAAAAACCCCTGCCAGACTTCCAGCAAAGCTCAGCAAGTATGCACCCATAATGCCAAATGAATCGCCCAACTTCCAGCCCAGCCAGCCAAAAAGCGTAATTGTGAAAATCAGGCAAATTTTTCTCATATCACGTGACCGCTCAAATTAATCCGTTCAAGCAGGCAATTACTACACATAATTTATTGGCGCCTCAGTTGCAATTTATCAATATCAAGATACTGATTGATGAAGATCAGCGGTATATAAAGAGGTGGGCCTCAAGGCTACCTTGCAAAATCAGAATTTTGGGTCATAATCAGGGCGCGCGCGGAAATTTTACCACAACCATATGCTACTTCCGAGGATAACATTTTTGCGCCCAACGCAGGGTTTGGGCAGGAAGACAATTTTTCAAGGCAGCCTGGTATTTTATGAGTCAACAAAATCAAATAATGCAAGAGCAATAAGATGTTTAAACCTTTTGTCTTTATTTTCAGAAAGTTAAAAGACAATATCATTGTCTGCGCCATTCTACTAGCATTGCTATTTGTATCATTTCAAGCTGGGATAATGGTTGGTGGAAAGAGTACGGAGGAAAAAGAAGAGCAATTTAAAAACAGTGAAGCCCTTTTAAAACAGACCTCAAAAGCAGAAACCGAGTCATCATTAAGTGAGATCAATTACTTGAAAGGGCAATTGGCATCATTGAGGAATCATAATTCGGAATTGGAGTGGAAATTAGGTGAGGCCCAGACAAAGATAGAAACGTTTACCTCTCAACTTCAGGATATATCGACTAAATTAAATGATTTAAAGAAAGCCAATGCGATAGTGATGTTGGAGAAGAGTAAATTAGAAAAAACATTGGCTATCCAGCGGCCCTATATGGATTATTCAAGAACAGAAGATCTTGTCAACGGCAGCGCTAAATTCACTGTTTATAACAAATCAACAATGCCTTTACAAATAATTGAAACCGATTATCAGACTTGGGAAAACGGCATCAAGGGAGATAATGAGGCAGGAGTTGAATCGATCATACTCTATCCTGATAAAAACAATATCAATCTATCTTTTGCAAGCAAGGACATGTCCAGAGTAACGGCCGGCGAGATTGAATTTGGGGGTGGATTTTGCGTAAAATATACAACTCTAAACAGGGAAGATTCAAGATACTGGATTTATGAAGTATTGTTTCGCTATGACGCGGTAAACAAACAATACAATGTTTTCAGGGCAAGCGACAATATGGCCAGCGCTGAGACACGCTGCGATGTTGAAAATCTATGGGTTAACAACTAACTAACGCGCTTCATCACCCGCTTAAAAATCTCATTTAATCAGCCTGCAATCACCCGGATGGGTGATGCAGACCATAACGCTCATCTACTGCAATCCTGCACATTGTTGGTGGGTGTTTTGGCGGGATGAAGGTATATCACTGGTCTTGGGTATTTGAAATGCCGGAGGACATCTCATGGATAACGCTGATGACTATGATGCGCTTGACAGTCTGACGAGCAAAAGAGTGATGATGCACTTTTGTGCACCAGCACCTGACGCCGAAAGTGAACTTGACCGGAAGCTGACCAGATCAGCAGAACAATATGACGTTCCGTTTGAGGGACAAATCTTGAAGACATATGTCTGGGGGGAAGGTAAGACGGTCCTGCTGGTTCATGGTTGGGGCTCCAGAGCAAGCCACCTGGCGTTTTTGGGAAAGAATATCGCCAAATCAGGGTTTCGGGTGGTTGCCTTTGATGGCCCTGCGCACGGGAATTCCGAGTATAACGGAAGCTACCCTCGTTCAAGTTTGCCGGAATTTTGCAGGGCGATTTTTCACCTGTCTAACCATTTTGGCCCGATCTATGGTTTTGTGGGGCACTCATTTGGAGGAGCCGCAGCGGCATTTACCGCCTGCGGCCAGGCGAATTTGGCCGGCTACCGGGTTGCAATTGAAAAGCTTGTCCTGGTCAGTTCACCGTCTGGCATCGAGGCTATGGTCAGCCATTATTGCCGGAATTATAGACTTCCTGAAGGCTCAAAAGCAGCAGTCATCGCCCAACTTGAGAATGAATTCCCTCTCAAAACAGGAGATTATGAAATATACGATGCCTTGAAAAAGTTCAGCGGAGATGTGCTTGCAGTACACGATGTCGATGACCAGGAGGTCTGCATCGAGGAGGCCCGGCAGATGGTTGAGGGGCATAGACATGCCAGCCTGGTCGAAACCAAAGGCGAAGGGCATCGGAAAATTCTGGCGAGCAGATCTCTTATCAGAATCATACGCTCATTTTTATCAGGGCCTGATCCCCATATCCTATAGAGGGGCTCGAGCCAGTTATCTGTTTTCGGCCAAGAGCTGCTCATAATTCATCATTAATATCAATTGCTTGTACAATCACCCAGACAGTTGGTTGGTAAGGTGAACAGGAGTTACTTGTTGCTGAAATTTTATGGAGCAATCCTGGCCTGCTGTTTTTTTGCCGTTACCGCCTCTGCTCAAGAGAACTTTGCCCAAATCGGTTCGGCGGGAGATGAATTTACTTTTATTCGAGTACAATTTGATTCGCAGAGACAGGGCTGGGGGAGTGGTGCATGGGCGCATGATTATCCGGAGGCCGAAACTAATTTTTTGCGTGGCGTCAGCCGATTGTCGCGGATCCACATTCATGCCGATCCCGCGGTTTTAAGATTGGATGATGAGCGGATTTTTGAGTTCCCATTTTTATACCTGGTAGAAATTGGCCTAGACGGTGGTCCGGATTTTTCAGAAAGGGAGGTTGAAAATTTACGGGAATATCTCCTGCGCGGTGGTTTTTTATTGATTGATGACTTTAAAGGTGAGGCGGGATGGCAGGTTTTTCGCCAGGTCTTTGAAGAAATCTTTCCAGACAGCCAGTGGATCAAACTAGATCCGAATCACACTATTTACCATGTCTATTATGATATCAATGGCGCCCAGCGCATCCCCGGTATTTATTTTTTACATGGGAACGCACCATACGACCATATGAATCCGGAGAATTGGGCTATTCTTGATGGCAGGGGACGGATTATGATTTTGATCAACTGGAATTCAGATATGGGGGATGGTTGGGAACATACCTACGACCAGATTTACCCTACGAAGTACGCTAACCTCGCATATCAACTTGGGATCAATTATCTGTTATATGCTCTGACCCATTAAAATAAAGATCCGAGCCCTCAGGACCGGTCTTTGCTCCACTCTGGTGCTGTTCACACCCGACTTCGAGATCATACCGGGCACGGCCGCAAAGCCGCCGCGGGAAGCACCGAAGCCGTTCGAGATCCGCGGTCTCGCTGACCCATTGATCGGTGACTGATAAACGATACAGTCATCGTTAGCGAGCAGAAAAAGCAAAAGAGCTCGGTACAAGATACGGGCGGCTGGATGCTCAGAAGCATCCGCCGCCCATCGTGCTGTTCTCCCTGACATTGCCTGGTCTGTTTCGTTATTATCTCTGCCGATTGTTGTAATCCCGCTCAATCTCATATTCGGACGCACGCGTTTTCATGGATATGCAGAGGCTCTTCGGGGAAAGCAATCCTACGTAGAGGCATCTCTGGCGCACTGCTATTCTCAAATGGCCTTCGTGGCTTCAAAGAATATTGGGGAGTTGGAGGCCGTTGAAAAACTGGTGCACGGGGTAACCCTGATTCATTTTACACCCGGCAATCGGGTTGACCTGTTGATGGGCGAATCAGATTCATCGGCTGCCTCAAGCCAGGCTTTAGCCTCCTCTCTCTGGTCCCGGGAAAATGCCTTGATCTCCAGCCCCGGTATCAACAAACCTTCCAATTCACCATCTGACGAGCTCAGCTGAAAGTCAACCGATAGGTGCCAGCGGCCCCATATTTATCTCGCCTCTCAGCTCTTCTGACTCACCCTTGCTTTGCTCGCCG
The DNA here is from genome assembly GCA_963707715.1 of uncultured delta proteobacterium. Classification (GTDB taxonomy): domain Bacteria; phylum Desulfobacterota; class Desulfobulbia; order Desulfobulbales; family Desulfocapsaceae; genus JABDQA01. The sequence goes on along the minus strand of CAVPRJ010000009.1, from coordinate 20,531 downwards.
ATGCAGGAGTTCATTCTCATGACCCCGACTATTTTCTTGCCTTGCCTGGCAACAAAGACTATGCCAAGTTTTTTATAGAAAAGTTCAAGAAACATTTTTTCAATTTGCAAACGCTCAATTTCACCATTACCTCCAAAAACAGCAATATGCATAGGATTGTTCAACATGGCAAAGCTGAGTACTCTGGCAGATTCTTGGACATCATTATGTTCCAGGAAGGAAATATGAAAATTGTTCATATTGTTTCTCTAAATAGTATTGTATAACCATTTTGAATAAAGAGACAAAAATGGTTTTACGAAGACAAACTGCACACCTCTGATTTCAGGTAAGGAAGCTATTTTATCCCTGTCAAGCGGTAGGTGGACAGAAACATCTTTTTGTTGTTTGACTGAACAAAAACTTTCTGTCATATTGGGCTTATTATGAAGCCACAAACCGGAGATCGCAGACAACATCGGCGGCACACCGTTGAAAACTCTATAATGGTTACTGACGATGGTGTGTTCCAATTGACTGATGTCAGTAAGGGTGGTTTCTGTTTTAAATGCCCCCCTCATGCGGATATTTTAGCTGAATGGGTAACCGACATTTTAACCCCGGTAGGTGATCTCAAAGAATACTGTGCTGAAAAAAGGTGGGTCGCAAATTATGCAGATGACGACCCTCATTTCCCCATGCTTATGAAGGTCGGAGTTAAATTTGGCCAACTGTCAAAAGACCAGCATAGCCACCTGGAAGAATTGATAAATTCAGTTTCAGAATATCCTCCTGACTGGAAAATTGATCAAGGGAAGGTTATTTAGCCATTAAAGCGGGCAATCCTGATCTGACCTGATAGCCGGCCTTAATTTTAGGCCTGTCTGCTGGATCCTCCAAATATATTTAATTGCCTAAACCTGGGTCCTTTTAATTGAGATTAGCTCCCCTAAGCCTTCTATTTGTCTTTGCCGGGCTTGCTCAATAAATCCTTGAGGCCGGCGAACGGGGTATGGGTGGCTGCAGCCCCTTCCTCTGAGTCTGAGTTATGGGTCGGCAGCCATTCTGCATCGAGCAGTCGAGAGTGTTCATTATCGTGGCAATAGATGCACAAGAGCTCCCAGTTGCTGCCGTCGGGCGGGTTGTTTTTGTGGTTGTGGTCTTTGTGATGAACCGTCAATTCCCGCAAATTTTTACCGGAAAAATCACGACCACAACTGGCACAGACCCATGGAAGGATCTTTAATGCTTGCTCACGGTATTCAATTTTTTTCATTGGCATCTTCTCTCAATTATCAGCTTTTTTTAAACACTGCTCACCGGATCTACTTTGGTGAACAGGTACCAGCGGCAATAAAAAAACATTATTGCCGACAACGTGACGAGTAAGACCACGTTGGCACTCGGCTATTTTCGGCGTTTACGGTAACGTGCAGCACCAGATCAGGTGAGATATTCCAGATATGCCAGCCCGAGTGTTTTTGACAAATATGCCAGGATATAATCTCATATCATGACGTAAATTAATATTCCTGGTATAGAAAAAAATGAAAAAGGGTGGCTTATCTCACCGGCCGCTTTGGTTTGCATTCCGATCAGTTTATTACATCACTATAAAACCAACCATTTATTTTACTTCCACACTTGTGGAAAGGGGTTTGAAATGATTGAGGTAAAAAAAGCATTGGTTTGTGTTGACTTGTCAGATTATTCAAAAATGACCATGGAATACGCTTTATCGCTTACGAGCGGTATCGTTTCCCAGCTGGTACTGCTGAATGTAATCAACAGCAGAGATGTTGAAGCCGTGAAGTTTGCCAGTCACTACTTTCCGGGCGAGGTTAATCTCGAACATTTTCTGAAAGAAGCCAAAGCTGATCGTCAACAGCGAATCCAGGAGATGCTCAAGCACTATTCTATCCCAGAACAAGTCCAGGTAGATATAGTAATCAAACAAGGAAATCCATTTAATGAAATACTCACTACCATAAAAGAAGACAATATTGATCTGGTGATAATTGGCAACAAAGGACGAAGCAATGTTGTAGGCACCCTTCTAGGCTCCATTGCGGAAAAGGTAATACGACATTCACCTGTGCCAGTGATCAGTGTCAGGGATAAGGCACAGTTCGGCCGGTAGCACTCAACCTCACCAGCAGATGCGCAACCAACCTGCCGGTTAGGTCATTGCCGCATGATATGGTGGGGTGTGTGGGGAAGGAGAACTCCGGTGTTGCTGAGCAGGATCGATCAATCCCCCGACATCCTCCTGAAGACAATAAACGGCAGGGCTCTTACGCTCTTAGTTTCCCTAGCGTGAAGATCCCACAGGCAGGCCCAGACTGAGCGCCGCGGCAAGAGCATAGCAGGCTGCCGCCGACCAGATGACAGCCCCGAACCCCCAGTGCATGGCCAGCAGAGGCGCCAGAAGGGTGGCCAGTACAGAGGTGAAACCGTTGACACTCCAGGCCCAAGGTATCAATGCGGCCTGCCCTCGTCCAAGGCGTTTCAGACCAAGCGGAAACATCATGCCCATCAGCATGGCGATCGGCCCGCTGACGACCATAACGATGCCTAGTCTGGCAGGCAGAATCAACCCTTCGGTTATAAAGACAAAGGTATCGAGCAGCACGAGATAGACGATGGCGAGTGCCGCTATGGCGAGGCCAAGACCGCAATGTCGGGGGGGCAGGGGATCTTTCAGACTTGAGCTGACAATACTGCCCAGCCCTCCAAAAAAGAGGAATCCGGAGAGAACCGCCGCCGCTGCATAGACGGGATGGCCCAGATATATCTCCAGGCGCTGCAACAGCCCCATTTCAAGGAGCATGAACCCAAAGCCGATGGCGGAGAAAAAGCCGATGACCAGCAGCTGTTCGGATGTTCCCCCGGGAATACCGACGACAGGTATCATGGGCAGCACAATCAAGACAAGAGCAAGGATAAAGGCCTGACCCAAGGCTGCTATAAGCAGCAGTTTGCCTATCTCGGCGTAGGATCGACTCCGGTTGCCCAATTGATCCGAGAAATCTCCCAGATTGAGGCGGCGGCTGAAATGATGAAAAAAAGGTCGCCGATCATCCGGGCTGGTCAGATCATAGATATAATCGGAAACAAACCGCTTGTTCTGCGAACCCAGTAATTGAGCGGCGCCAAGATAGTATTGCGGTTCATCCAGGATATGATTCCTGTTGACCTCGGCTGGTTTCAGATCCGCCAACCAGACCAGATCGAAGCCCCTTGACCGGCAAAAAGACCGGACCTTACCGGCCTGCTCGGCCGTTATCTCGGCTTTGGCCGCCACCAGGGTTACCGTCGCCCAGCTGCGGATCATGACGATATGGTTCCGGGCCTCCCTGCCCCTGCTTTTCAGGAGCTCGACAAACATGTTGAGGAGCCGCAGGCTTTCACGCGGCGGGATATGGGCATGCGTGGTTATACTGATCATCCCGGTGTCGTCCAGCCGGTCGAAGCATGACCTGAAGGTTTCCCGGGTGAGAAGGGGATCGGTGGTTGCAGCGCTCAGTCCCCCGAAATCCCCTCCGGTCAGTGGCAGAACAATCAGAGAGTAAGCAGTGCTCGAGCCGTTCAGAAATGGTCTCAGTGCGCTGGTGAACAATGACACTTCCGGCCGGCGGTACAGGCGCCCGATATATGATGACATTTCCACCGTTTTAAGCGTTGCCAGCGAGCTGTTGTCGGCTAGCTCCGTGATCTGTTCAGCGCCGTGATAAAGGGCAAGGCCGACCTGGGCAGTTCCCGCCTCAGCGCCGATCAGCACCCGGGCATGATGGCCCATCTGGTAAGCCAGGGCCATGGTGGTGTTATCCAGAAAAGCGAAATCGTCATCACCTGCGCTCCGGTAGAGACTGCCGGCAAGGTGGCCATCACGCGTCACCAGGAGCTGGTCGGGCAGCGGTTCGTTATTGGCCAGCGAGAGGCCGGGCGCACCATGGAAGGCCGGAGCCTGGACGATTTGTACAAGCCCTTGTGGGCCGGCGCGCCTGGCGACAATTTCACTTCCCGGCATGGCCATCAACTGGGGAAGATCCTTATCGACCGAAATTCTCGGGCTCCGGGGCAGCTGCCAGCTCATGACGGCCAGCAGGACAGCTGTGCAGAGCCAGCCTGCAGCTCTCATTCTACCCCGACCATTAAACAGGGCCACCACAAGGATCACAACAGAACAGCCGAGCATGATCTGGCGCGGAGAGAAGACAAAAAGAGCTGGGATAACGAGGACTCCGCCCATTCCCGAGCCAATGAAACTGGCGCCATAATGGCCCGGCGCCCTGGCCGGTTCATCCTTAAGGGCCAGGCCGATGTACATCCCGCCAAAGATAAAAGGCAAGGCGAACAGCGTATCGAGAATTCCGAGTTTCCAGATCTGGGCCGGCTGCCACGCCATTTGAATGAGATCGAGATCGACTGCTTCACCAAGGTGCAGACCGAGAGGAATACTTAAGGCCAGCCCGAGCAGGGAGATATAGCGCAGCGACCGGCTGGAGAGCCTGGAAAACCTGTGAACAAGAATCAGGACCGTTCCGCTGATACCGAAACCGAGCAAAGCGATGCTGATTACCAACCAGGCCAGGTGATCCCAGAAACGCAAAGCCAGTTCGCGCATCAGGGCTATTTCCAGCACGATGGTGACCAGGGAGACCAAAAAAATCGTCACCCGCCTGCGGGAAAAACCGACAGGATTCATCGGGTCACTTCCTGACCAGGGGAACAAAGCGGACAGCCATCAGATTTCTGCTGGAGATCGACCCGTCAGCATTTTTGGTCACCAGGATCAGATATTGAGTACCGAATCTCTTGCCGACTGGAATCAGCATTCTGCCCCCGGCCGCCAGCTGATCCACCAGGGGGGGAGGTATCTGGCCGGCTGCACAGGTGACGATGATGCCGTCAAAGGGCGCGGCCTCGGGCCAACCGTAGTATCCGTCGCCGTGACGAAGGTGAATACGGTGATAACCATTTTTTTCCAGGGTCTTCCGGGCCCGGTCCAGCAGCGGTTCGATGATTTCGACACTGTAGACGTTGGCAGTGAGTTCGGCCAGTACCGCCGCCTGGTAGCCTGAGCCTGTCCCGATTTCGAGCACTTTGGATGAGGCTGTGAGCTGAAGCTGCCGGGTCATTTCAGCGACAATATAAGGTTGCGAAATGGTTTGGCCGTAGCCGATCCCGAGCGGCGTGTCGTGGTAGCTGTATCGTCTGTTTTTTTCCGGCACAAACTCGTGCCTCGGCACCTTGCCCATGGCCTGCAGAATGTCCGGATCTTTCAGGCCGTAGCTGCTGATTACGCGCAACATTTCCTGAACCGCACTGTCCAGCACGGCCCCTGAAAAATCCTCTGCCGCGGCTGAAACCGGAGAATACAGGAAGAGCAGGAGAACGCAGACGGCCACCCGGAGATCGAGGCAATAATCCGCAATTCCGTAAGCTTTTTTGACATAATGGTGATCGATCGGTGACATGCTGCACAATCCCGTCAGATATTGCCTGCTATAGTTTTTTTTATCAAATAAACAGGGTGCATTCAAGCCGAGGAAATTAAAACCGGGAAATAGGGGATTGAAAACCAGGAAGGAAAATGACAGAAGTCAATAATTTAAGAGAGCCGGCAGCCATCTCGTACGCTCCTGGTCACCGCCTCGTTTCATTTACTAGTTAGGCTTAATGCTTATTTTATCTGTGTAGAGATCCTGCATTGTATGCATGCAACTCCTCAGATTGGAGGAAAACAATGCATATCAAGCCCCAGCAATGGTTTGTTCTGCTGATCATCGTCCTGATAAGCCTTTTCTTTGCTCCAGCTAGAGTTTGTCCATCAAGTGATATCGAGGAATTAAAAGCACTTGCCAACCAGGGAGACGTCGACTCCCAATATAACCTCGGAGTCATCTATTATAGCGGCATTGGGGTGCCTTGTGACCTGCAGGAAGCGATTATCTGGTTCAGAAAGGCTGCCGAACAGGGGTGCGTAGCCGGGCAAGTTGGTATAGCTGCAATGCTTTGCAAGGGGGAGGGAACCAGGCAGGACTTCGAAGAAGCCGCCACCTGGCTGAGAAGAGCCGCAGACCAGGGTGACGCTGAAGCCCAATATAACTTGGGAATTATGTATTACAACGGCAAGGGCGTGCCACAGGATCATGCACAAACATTTTACTGGTTCAACGAAGCGGCGGGCCAGGGAGATCTCAATGCCCTGGTTGGCTTGGGATTGATGTACTATGAGGGTGACGGTGTGTGCCAAGACTATAAGGCAGCTATTAGATGCTTTTCTCAAGCAGCAAAAAAAGGAGACTCTGATGCCCAATATGTTCTGGGTGCAATGATATACGAGGGCATAGGCACCAAACAAGATGTCAGAGCAGCGGCTCAATGGTTTAAGAGAGCTGCAATGCAGGGAAATCAGGATTCAAAGCATTATCTGGAAATTTTATGCAGCAGACATCCATCAGTTTGCAATTGGCAGCTGCCGTATCACCCCAGGAATGAATAACAATCAGATGGGGATGAAATGTTCACGATAATCCGAGCTGACATTTTGGTTATTATTACGCTATTACTGCTTACGGTTAGCCCCGTCAGTGGAATAATGTACATACCTGCCGTTCCAGATGAAAACAAGATTTTACCCGCTCACGATGGAGAACCGGATGGCTGCAACTCCAGTCGATTTAGATGTGTGATGGGAGGTGAAGCCGTCCTGGATCAGCAGACTCAGCTTATCTGGGCCAGAGATGCGTATATCGCTGAAAAAAAGATGTCCTGGAGCGCTGCGGTGAAATTCTGTAATGATATCGAGATTGGTAATCGCAGGGGTTGGCGACTCCCCACCAAAAAGGAAATGATATCTCTCCTGGATACAAGCCAGTCATCACCGGCTCTGCCTCTTGGCCATCCCTTCAGAAATGTGGGGACGGTCGGCTGCACGTATTGGACCAGTACTGGACAAAAGGGTGATAATGAAGTTGTGTGGATTATTGACATTAATCTTGGCAAGGTACAGCAGTATCTTAAAATCTTCGGTTGCTTCGCCTGGCCGGTATGGCAGGGCAATTGAGCCTTTGCTCTGTTGACAGGGGCCTGCGAGGCTCTAATAAACATTGAGCCATAACAAAGCGCTGCAGTGGATTCGCTCACCTGGCGGTTTTATTTTTACATTTTCTATGAATGCTCCAATTGGCGTTTTTGACTCGGGTTACGGTGGGTTAACTATTTTAAAAGAACTGGTTAAGGTCATGCCTGAATACGACTTCTTGTATTTAGGCGATAATGCCAGAACTCCTTATGGAACCCGTTCATTTGATGTGGTTTATAAATATTCACTGCAGGCAGTGAAATACCTTTTCAGCCAAAATTGCCCGCTCATAATTATCGCTTGCAACACAGCTTCAGCCAAGGCCCTCAAAAACATACAGCAACTCGATTTACCCACTATTGCGGGGGACCGGCGCGTCCTGGGGGTTATACGGCCAAGCGTGGAAAAGGTGGCGGAAATCACCAAAAATGGACATGTCGGAGTTCTGGGAACCGTTGGCACGGTTGTTTCAGAATCTTACCCCATGGAACTCAGGAACTGGTCTGGGGGCAGAGTCATCTCCACAGTCCAGGAGGCGTGCCCCATGTGGGTGCCAATCGTAGAAAACAACGAAATTGACTCAGAAGGTGCGGCGTTCTTTATAAAACAGAACATTCAAAATATTCTCAAAAAAGATACCCAGTTGGATACCTTGATTTTAGGATGCACGCACTATCCGTTATTGCTCAAGGTGATTAAAAAATATATCCCGGAACATATTGCAATTTTGGAACAGGGCTCAATTGTAGCCGAGAAACTAATCGATTATCTTAAAAAACACAGATCAATTGAAAGACGAATATCCAAGAATGGAAAAATCGTATTTCAAACGACTGAGTCAACGGAAATTTTTGAAAATAAAGCGGCGCTTTTCATGGGACAAGATGTAAGAGCAGAAAGCATTCAATTGTAGGACATAGACGGGTTTGAATTTAATTAACACCTGCAGTCATAAAATGGTAAAAATCGAAAATCCCGCTCTTTCCTCTTGCTGCCACAAAGTAACCTTTATCCATAAGGATCTGGTGGTTATCTTCTTCGTATATCGATCCTGCATTGTATTCATGCAACTCCTCAGCTTGGAGGAAAACAATGCATATCAGGCTGCAGCAATGCTCTGTTCTACTCGCCATTCTCCTGATAAGCATATTCTTGGCTCCACTCAGTATTCTATCGGCGCTCGACAAAAAAGATTCGACAAGCTTCGAGGCTCGAAAATACAGCCAACCACAACAATACGCCTTGCTCCTTGGCGGCGGATTCAATAGCCAAAACAATCTCGAGTCATTTTATAAAAATATTGCCTACGTATACGAGGCGCTCGGAGATTTAGGGTACAAAAAGGAAAATATCATAACCCTCTTCTTCAGGGGAGCAACAGCCGCCAGGCCAATTATAGATGGTGAAGCAACCAGGAAGAGATTTTTAAAAGAGCTTGATAATTTGGCCGCACTATTGGGTCCTGAAGATTCACTGCTGATATTTCGCTCGGGGCATGGAATTATCGAGTTGGTTTTTGATGAAAACCTGGGAAGGAGTAGCGGGACAGAAGCCGTTATGCAGTTATCTGACGGCAATCTGAGTTCAACTGATCTTCAGGCTAAACTCGATAAGATTGACTGCAAACACATCGTTTTAATTTTGAGTCAATGCTTCTCAGGACTATTCGCCGATATCGCAAGGAACATCGACAATATTGTGGTCGTTACTGAAACGGATGCCTTGGGATATGCAATTCACCAGACTCAGATGAAGACCGGCTGGAAATATGAAGAATGGCCGTTTGTAAAGTGCCTGTTCGATGGTTTTTTAGATAAAAACGCTGCAACGCCTAGTCAGTCAGTAGCGTATGCCTTTGCCTATATGCTCAAGAAGAATCCCAATATCATTGGCGTTCCGATCAGGGCGGATCGCCCTTTGCTTAAGGAAAATCCCCAAATACGATACGGAGACAAACTGACGGCGGGAACGGTCTACCTAGATTAAGATATACAAGAGCAGCGCAACATTGGACTCAGCCTAATGAGTTATCAGGCTGGCAGATCCGAACAAGATTCTTTATAAAAATCGATTTTGAAACGTTTTTCTTTTTATCTGGTTTTGGAAATCCTCAATGGCCACAAATACAGACTTCCAGATCGTAATCCGGGGGTATCACTTTTCTCTGCTGGAATCAGATTAGTTCTATTCCGGTTCTGCGGAGGCCATCTGCAATTCGATCGGCTATTTCTGCAAACTTGATAAAGTTTCCAATCAAGCGCCGCCCTTTTTGGGGAAAATCAGGCCTGAGTTGAAGCAACTTTCGGGCATAGCGCTGTCCTTCTTTTTCCTTACCCAAAAGTCCCAGAGTGGAAGCTTTGATGAGTGGATCCCAGAACAGCCACAGCCGTTGGCGGTTGAAGGCTTCCTCGTGGGCGAGCTCAAGTTTTTGCTGGCGCAGATAGTCGAGCCACAGGGCGTCATGCGCAATGGCCCGGTGGTATGGGTTGAGTCTGATCGCTTTTTCAGCCAGGCACGGGCCATTTTCCCAGTCCCCGGAAAAGGTCAGGATCCAGCCGAGTCCATCCAGCACGAACAGGGAATTGGGATTCAGGTCCAGAGCTCGATGTGCTTCGTTGATCGCAGCGGCCAGTTCGCTGGAGTAGAGCCTGACCAGTGCCAGAATGCCCAGAATCCGCTGGTTGTTCGGGTTTAGAAAAGCGGCTTTTTCGGCGTACTCAACAGCTTGACCAAGCGGATCTGCAAACCCGTCTATGTCGAGACTGTGTATGGTCCCATAAAGAATGGCGAGCGAGCCCAGGACCTGGGGGGACTCTGGTTCCAGCTGCACGGCATGAGTGAGTGCCTCCAGGGCCCGTTTGAAGCTTTCGGGGTCTAAGCTCTGCTCGTATTCCCAAAACCTCGATAGTGCCTCATAAGAGCTGAGCTTGGCTGGCTGCTTGTCTCGAGACTCCTTGCCTATGACTTTAGTGATGATGCCGAATTCCCCGCAAACCTTTACCGCGACGCCCCGCACCACCTGTTCCTTGAAACTGAAGATTTCCTCTGTACCCAGGCCTGTGCTGCAGGTATGGCCCCAGAGCTGCGTTTGGGTCTTTGTATCGTGCAAATATAACGAAAGTTTTATGCCTTCATTGTCCCCGAAGAGCTGACCATCCAGCAGGAATCGAAACTCACCGGTACTATCTGAAGCCGCATCGTCTTCGGGTGGATAGATAACCCGGACATTGTCAAAGCATGAGATCTCAATAGCCAGTTCGGTGGAGATACGTGTACCCCAAAAACCCTGTTCGGGATCACCGGTCATATTTTTAAACGGTTTAACCAATATGGTGGGCCATGAATCTTCAGGTAACGGTTCCAGTTCAGAATCGCTTTGAGTATGGTCGGCTTTTACGGGTTTCATCCACCCAAAAGAAGGTACATAGGCGCCCTTGGGAATATCGATTCTGATCGGGTCCCGCTGTCCTTCAACAAGATAATAGCGCTCCAGGGCCCGTCTCAGTTTGTTGGCCTGAATGCTGACGATCGGGTCCGTGGATGCGTCAAATTCGACAGTTCTGCCAAAGACCTTGGTAGCCACGAGGTAACCTTTCAGATCAGCTGACCTGCCGTGAAGCGTTTCTGAGACGACGAAATTCAAAAAGTCGAGCTGCTGTTTGGTAACCAGGAATTCAGGACTGCCGGTAATTTTCTTAAGTTGCCGCAGGATATCGTCGTGCATCGGGGCCGCGGGGGATGTTGCAGCGCTGGATTTGCTTTTCCGTGCCATCGACCGACCTCTGTTCAAGTGCCTGGCTGAAAATATGTGTTGATCTGCTGAACCCTAATTTAGCCTAAACTAGGTATAATCATTTTTTTTACATGATATACTGTGAGTATAATCGCATTGAAATACAGTGCGATTTTTTCCAAATTGACAATCCTCTGTTTTGATTACCATTTTTTTCAGATGTTCTCAAGATAGAAGGTCCTTAGCGGGATGATAGCTATGGCAGTGTTTCAGCCAAGCATTTTTCAGGTGATCAGAAGATTCCCCGAACACCGGGAAGAAATTCTGCACCTCTATAAGAAGAGTGACCTCTTCCGCAATACCTGCAGCGACTATACAAAATGCAAAAAGGCGCTCCTCTACTGGAGCAGCCTGGGTTCAGAGGAGTCTTCAGTGCGTCGGGCAGAATATGAGGATCTGTTGCATAGCCTTGAATCCGAAATCATTACCTACCTGGCAGGAAGTGGATTACCCAGGGAGGCCTGAGGGCATGTGATATCAATAAAGAAAGGGAGGGGGTCAATTATCCTCGACTGGGCCGGCTCGGACCTGAATCAGAGATTCGAGCAGGTCGGCTGTCGGGGCAAATCAAAAACGTTTAACTGAAGGAGTATGACATGAAGAGAATCTGTGCGAGTTGTTTAATGGCGTTTTTGCTTGCCTACGTAATGCTGCTCAATGTTGGTTGCTCAACCTATCCATCTGCCGCCGAGGTAGGCGCGGCGCGGGGAGCGGCCGCAGGGGCGATCGCCGGGCAGGCCATTGGCCGCAACACCAAGTCCACGCTGATCGGTGTTGGCGTCGGTGCCGTCGGTGGTGCGGTGCTCAATGATCAGAGGGCCAGGTACAGAGGCTATTAATGACGAAAGGGTCAGCCGAAGAAAAACTATCAAGAGTAAATAATTGTCCAATCATCAGATATACAGGAGAACCGCAATGCAATCTTCAGTACAGGAAATAGCAAAACTTCAAAGGCGCCTCGATGGCATCGAAAGACAGAATAATCACCTGAAACGTTTATTAGTCTTATTAACACTCCTGCTTGTACCACTGTTTATGCTGGGAGCCAAGCAAGGGGCACATGACGCCCAGTTCGGCCAGATCACCGCCACAGGGATTACCATTCGCGATGCGTCCGGTATGGAACTGGTCGCCATCGGCTCGGACAAAGAAAAGGGCAGCGGCATCAGTATTTTTAATCACGCCGGTAAGCCCGTGATAACCCTCGGCGTCCCGGTCGACGGTATCGGCAGCGGCATCATGGTCTCTGACGCCGAAGGCAGGCCCCGGATCGGTCTGGGCATGGACGAGGGGATTGCCCGGCATAGCCCTGGTCGATGAGAAAGGTTCAAAAATACTGGCAATGGGCGGCGGCGACAAGGACGGATACGGCATGCTCATCTCTGACAACAAAGAGGTGCAGCGGATCGGTCTTGGTTTCAGAGATGGTAATGCAGGAATCATGCTCTACGATGACAAAGGACAATACGTCAGGGGTATGGTTCGACAGAAGGACGGTCTCGAACTACTTCTCCTATATCGACAAGACGGCAAAGAGGTATTTCAAATAGAAGGTAATATTTTCGCAATTAATGGTGAAAACGATCGTCGAATTGAGCAAGTTTGAACAGTACAACGGAGAAAATAGTTGGAAGAGAGAAGATCAATGACAACGAATTTGCAAATGCACCACACTGGCTGCCACCTTCCTTTTCACGTTTATTCCGATGAGCGAGTTCATGTCAGCAGCCGAGATCTACCGACAAGGAGATCGACAACCTCGTCAAGCGCTCCTACCAGTACGTTGCCATGTACAACGTGAACAACAAGTTCGCGATCAAGCAGGGCGGCTGGAACACGATCGATGCCGACACCAAGCTCAAGGACCACACCATGCGGGAGATCGCGCGGCCCAACAACGACACCCTCTACATCTCCGCGCTGCTCGACCTGCGCAAGGATCCGGTGATCCTCGAGATGCCGGCCTTCGACTCGGATTACGTCTCGCTGATGGTCACCGGCTACGACCACTACGTCAACGTGCCGATGGCGACGCGGCTTGGCGACTTCAAGAAGCCCGAGAAGATGCTGTTCTACACGCGAACGCACCGAGGGCTACAAAGGCGAGCCGGTCGAGGGCGTCGACCGGATCTTCGAGGCCACCGGCGACTTCATCTCGGCGGTCCTGCGGATCATGCCCCATGCCAACGATCAGGAGCGCTTCAAGCGCATCATCGGACAGATGGAACAGGTGAAGGTCGTCACCCTGTCCGAGTTCCGCGGGGAAACGGCCAAACCGATCGACGACCTCGAGTTCCCCCCGGTCGGCACAGAGGGACGCGGACATCTTCGAGAACAACCTGCTCGAAGTGATGCAGTTTGTCTTCAACCACACCACCTTCGACCCGAAGGACGAACTCGACCAAGAGCTGCTGGCGCGCCTACGAGCCGCTGGGCGTCGTGCCGGGCCAGCCCTTCGATCCCGCCAAGGTGGCGAAGATCGACGGCGCGAAGATGCGCGAAGTCTCCGAACGGATTTTCGCCGAAGAGATGGCCAAGACCGCGGACAAGGAGTTTTATAAGAAGGAACTCTTCGGCAAGTTCAAACCCAAGGGCGAGATGACCCTCGAGTTGCTGCTTTTCCAGTCGGTTCTCGGCCCGATCGGCCTGCCCGCGATCGAGGCGGTCTATCCCGTCCGTCGCCACCACCGACGGCACGCAAATGAACGCGCAGAACGACTACGTGATCCGCATGACAGCGGACGAAATGCCGCCCACGGAGGTGTTCTGGTCCCTCACGCTCTACGACCTCCAGAACGGCTTCTTCATTCCCAACGACCGCAAGAAGTACAGCGTGGGAGAGAACGCCGGCATGAAGCTCGACGAGAATGGCGGCATCGAGGTCTACGTCGCCGCCGAGAAACCCGAGGGCGTGCCCGAGGAGAACTGGCTGCCGATCAACCGCAAGGACGAGGACATGGACATCGTCCTGCGGATCTACGTGCCTGACCTGGAGAAGATGAAGACCTGGACGGCGCCCAAGGCTGAGATGGTGAAATAAGTGCTTTTTGATAAAGGTTTTGGACTACGAAACGTTACCGGTCCTGGCCCGCCATTACAGCCTTACGTAGTAACAAGTGTATGTAATTCATTAGTGAAATAGCAACCAATTACCAGGGGATCACTGTGAAAATAACCAGCAGAAAAAAAATTGCTGCTTGGGCAAGCTGTATCATGCCTGATACTATTTGGGACAAACCTGGTGAACGTACAGGCTCAGGATACTTTGCCCTTTCCCTCGCCGCCCATGGGCGGCACCGTAGGACCGACCATGCAGGAGTCAGTCCACAAGTGGCGCGAGCAGGTCCGGCACCTGCCCGAGGACGCGCCCAACATCCTGATCGTCATGCTCGACGACGCGGGCTTCGGCCAGGCCGCCACCTTCGGCGGCGAGATCGCCACCCCGACCCTCTCGCGGCTGGCGGACGAGGGCATCTCCTACAATGCCTTCCACACGGTGGCGATGTGCTCGCCGACCCGCGCCTCCCTGATGACCGGTCGCAACCACAATCGCGTGGGTTTCGGCCAGATCGCCGAGCTGGCCAACGACTGGGACGGCTACACCGGGATCATTCCGAAATCCTCGGCCACCATCGCCGAGGTGCTCGGCCACTATGGCTACGCCAGCGCTGCCTTCGGCAAGGACCACAACACTCCGGTTGATCAGCTGGCCAACGGTCCCTATGACCGCACCCCCACCGGCCGCGGCTTCGACTATTTCTACGGCTTCATCGCCGGCGAGACCTCCCAGTGGGAGCCGGCCCTGTGGGAGAACACCACCCCCATCGAACCGCCCCACGTCGAAAACTACGAGGACTACCACCTCACCGAGGCCATGGCCGACAAGGCCATCGCCTGGATGCGGCGCCACCTCGCGATGAACCCCGACCGTCCGTTTCTGATGTGGTGGACCCCCGGCGCCGTGCACGGCCCGCACCATGTCGCCGAGAAATGGACTGCAAAATACAAGGGCAAGTTCAGCGACGGCTGGGACGCCTACCAGGAGCGCGTCTTCGAGCGCCAGAAAGCCATGGGCTGGATCCCGGCCGACACGATCCGCCCGCCTCGACCCGGAGGGGATGCCGGCATGGAAGGACCTCTCGGACAAGGAACGTGCCTTCCAGGAGCGCCTGATGGAGGTCTATGCCGGCTTTCTCGAGCACACCGATGTCCAGGTTGGCAAGTTGATCGATGAACTCGAGGCCCGCGGCATCCGCGACAACACCATGGTCATCTACATCCTCTCCGACAACGGCGCCTCGGCCGAGGGCATGGGGGGCAGTGTTGCCGAACTCAACGCCCAGAACGCTATTCCATCCACCGTCGAAGAGCACATCGCGGTCGCCGAGCAACTCGGCGGGCTCGAGGCGATCGGCGGACCCAAAATGGACAACATGTACCACTCCGCCTGGGCCTGGGCCGGCGACAGCCCGTTCCGCTACACCAAGCTCATCGCCGCCGACTGGGGCGGCACCCGCACTCCGATGGTGATCTCCTGGCCCAAGCGCATCAAGCCGGACAAGACACCGCGGCCCCAGTTCCTCCATGTCAACGACGTGGTTCCCACGGTCTACGAGATTCTCGGGATCCAGGCGCCGAAGGTTGTCGACGGCCACCCGCAGGACCCGATCGACGGGACCAGCTTCGTCTACACCTTCGACTCGCCGACCGCGCCGGAACGGAAAAAGACCCAGTATTTCGACATCATGGGCAGCCGCGGCATCTACCACGAGGGCTGGATGGCCAGCGCCTTTGGCCCCCGCAAACCCTGGGTGGCCGAAGCAATCGACCTCAACAAGTGGGATCCCATGGAGGACGAGTGGCAGCTGTTCGACACCCGCACGGATTTTTCCCTGATGCATGACCTTGCGGCCGAAAATCCGGAGAAACTCGAGGAACTGAAGGCGCTGTTCATGGAGGTGGCCGAGGAGAACAAGGCGCTGCCCATCGGCGCAGGCCTCTTCACTCCCATGAATCCCCAGGAACAGAAGAAGTCGACCAACACGGAATGGACGCTTTTCGATGGGATGACCCGCATCCCCGAGAGCCAGGCGCCCAACGTCCGAAACGGCAACCTCCGAGCCGAGATCGAGGCCGAGGTGCCGGAGGGCGTCAATGGGGTGATCTTTGCGATGGGCGGCTACGCCGGCGGAGTGAGTCTCTACGCCGTCGATGGAGAACTGCGCTACGAATACAGCGCCCTGCTGCTCAAGCGAGACAAGATCACCGTCGGCAAGCTACCCGCCGGCAAGGTGGAGATCGCCTTCGAGATGCGCACGCCGCTGGAACGCGCCGCCCCGGCCGAACTGAAGTTCTGGATCAACGGTAAGGAGGCCGCCGGTGGGACCGTGCAGCGCACCGTCCCGCTCACCTTCACCGCCTCCGAGACCTTTGACGTCGGCCGAGACACCATGTCGCCGGTCGCCAACGACTATTTCGACCGGGCTCCATTCCCCTTCGAGGGCAAACTCGGGCACTTGCACTTCAAGTACACGCAATCTGAAAGGCCCGCCTTCAAGCGCTCGCCAGACGATGATTAAGCTAATTTCGCGGGAAAATATCCCGATCAGTTCAATTCAACCGTAACGTGAGGGGAAAAAACCACAGGGCGACTGCGCCGCTGAGGCCAAAGCACTGTCCATAGGTCTTTAAGGGCAGAGCCGCTGTAAAACTGAGGGTGAAGAAAGGCTCGTGCAACAGGCAACGGGCACGCTTCCCAGTAATCTGATCCCGTTACATGTAAAACATCAACCAAGAGGTACTCAGGAACCATGTCAAATCAAAATCCACGATGTTTCATCGCAGCCATGGGAATTGTCTTGTTGCTGCTTCATAAACCGCTTCTGGCAAGCGATGCCGAACTTGCCCAGCAGTTATCCAATCCGATCGCCGATCTTATCTCAGTACCTATTCAAATGAATTATGACCGGGATATCGGGGCGGACGACGGCAGTAAACTGCAGACCAACATTCAGCCAGTCATTCCATTCTCCATGAATGAGGAATGGAACCTCATTTCCCGGACAATTCTGCCGGTAATCTACCAGGAGGATATCTTTTTCGACTCGGGATCACAATTCGGCTTGGGAGATATGAGTCTGACGCTGTTTTTCTCGCCAAAAAAACCAACATCTTCGGGCATAACCTGGGGGGTTGGGCCGATTGCACTGCTGCCTACAGCGACGGAAGCGGAACTCGGCGGCAAGAAATGGGGTGCTGGCCCCAGCGGGGTGGCTCTTATGGTGAGCGGACCTTGGACGGTTGGTGCACTCGTCAATCATGTCTGGTCATTTGCCGGTGATTCGGATCGCAGCGCTATCAGCAATAGCTTCATGCAGCCCTTTGCCGCCTATACCTGGCCTTCCGCCTGGACCGCCTCTCTCCAGTCCGAAACCACTTACAACTGGGAAATCGAATCGTGGTCGGTGCCGGTCAATCTGGGGGTTTCCAAGCTCGTTACGATCGGCAAATTGCCGGTCAGCCTGCAGGCGGGCGTTGGCTATTGGCTCGATAGTCCCGACACAGGACCTGAAGGTTTTCGCTTCCGACTGCAGGCTAGTTTCGTGTTTCCCAGGTAAGGGAGTAGAGAAAAAAAGTAAAATGGTACAGAAGAAAAGAGATACCCTGCTGTACTGGTCGATTGATCCGAAATTGTGCTGAGACAGCAGCCTGTTTGACAGGCTCGGAATCGACAACAAGGAAGACTGCGTTGGTCACTTTAGTGGTTGTATGGGCATGTCCGGCGGCCCAGTCAATCGACTGACAACATTTTGAAATGACGAGGAGGTCTGCATGAGAATAGCTAAATTTAAAGGTGCGGCCCAAGGCACCACGAGCGTTGAGAACAAAAAACCTTTGGCCCAGCAGCTCAAAACGGCTGCGATAGCCGGCCTGACGGGGTTGGGTATTCTCTGCACGTCGGCCCCTACTGCCATCTTCGCGGCGGAGGGCGCTGCGAGCCATTATCTGCCCGGTGCGGTTGGCGATATCTTCCTCGCCGTACCGCCCGAGCCCGGGTTAATGGCAGCGAATACATTCTGGTACCAGACGGGCAGCACTGGTGTGGCGATCCTCGAGGGCCAGGTCAGCCTGGGTGTTGATCTCGATCTCTTCCTCAATCTCGCCTCGCTGTCATACACCTTCGACAAAGTGGTGCTCGGGGGGCGATACACCATCGGCACGGCGATACCCTTCGGTTATGCCGATTTAAACGGCACGCTTACCGGCCCGCGGGGCGGCCGCATCGAATTCTCCGATGACAGCTTCGACCTGAGCGACATCGCCATCATCCCGGTCCAGATGAACTGGGGCACGGGACGATGGTCGTTCAAGCTCTGGGAGTCGATTGTCGCCCCGACAGGGGGCTACGACGCCTCAGGTTCCGACCTCGCCAATCTCGGACGCAATTACTGGAGCTTTGATACCGTGGGGGCCGTGACCTGGTTCAACCCTGACTCCGGGACCGAAGTGTCGATCGCCCCGGGGGTTATGTTCAACACTGAGAACCCGGACACCGACTACAAAACGGGCACCGAATTTCATTTGGACTTCGTGGCCAATCAGTTCCTCTCCGACAATTTCACCCTTGGTCTGCGAGGCTACTACTACAGACAGTTGACGGGTGACAGCGGCGCCGGGGCGACGCTTGGCGACTTCAAGTCCGAATCCTTCGCCCTCGGTCCGGGCCTCGTCTGGATTCCCCAGTTCGGCGGCGGCCGGTTAACGGTGCTGGGAAAGTGGCTGCACGATTTCAGTGCCGACAATCGGTTCGAATCAGATTATATCACACTCACCGTTGCCTGGCAGTTCTGATGTCGAGGCATTAAAGGTAAGAGGAATTACAGCACGATCAGGTCAGTTCCGCGGCAAAGCCCTGGACTTTACAGAAGTTCCGGAATAACCCTGACAACAGCCGGGCCGCAGGTGGGTACAATCGTCCTGAAGTTGATCTTCGATCGCATAGGCCTGGACCCCGAGTACTGGGGCGCTTATAACGGGGGCGAAGAAACAGAAAACAACTATACGGCGATTTCCATGCTTTTTACAATGGCGAGATTGCCGGTAATCCGAAAACCAGAAGGGAGATTACTATGAAAACTGTAGCGCTGACTCTACTAACAACCATGGTATTGCTGATGATAACGTCCTGTGCTGAAGACGGGACAATGACCACAGGTGGAAAGGGCGCCATCGGAGGAGGAGCAGCCGGAGCGGTCGTCGGGCAGGCATTGGGAAGAAACAGGTACGCTACCGTGATGGTTGGGGCTATGGGGTCCATTCTTGGCTATTTGATCGGCGAAGAGATGGATAAAACCGACACAGAGAAGCTCAACAACGCCCTGGAAAGCGGGCAGGCAGGCAAACCGATTGCCTGGAAAAACCCTGACACGGGTGATGAATATAAAATAATCCCCTTTGAATTCTTCACCGATGAAGCAACTCAGCAGAAGTGCAGAAACGCGAAGCTCGTCGCCAATCTGGAAGGTAAAGAACAGATAACCGACACCAAGGCATGTCGCAGTAGTGATGGCCAATGGGCTCTGGACACAGTGAAATAGATTTATAACAGTGCAGATTGCCGCAATTGCCAGGTAGCGAAGAATGACAATGGTGCGACTCGGCATATCTCCCGGACGTTAACTATAACAACCGCTCATTCCGCCTGAATTTCGAAATTACCGACCTAATAGTTGACCGAGAATGTAATGAAGAAGTCGAACAGATGTTTGCGGATGATTTCCAGCATTCCAGTATCATGGAGCGTGGTGCCTATTCTACTAAGCCATTTTGGTTTAAGCTGGCTGTTCGCCTAGCCAACCTCACCTCACCGATGCTGTAAGAGATCTCAAAAACAGGAGGAAAACTATGAGATGGATGGTGCTTGTATTAACAATTGTATTGTGCTTTGGGCTTACGTCATGCGGCAAATCCACCAAGCAGAAGGTGCAGGAAAATGAAATGAAGTCCAAGAGTGAGGTGCGCATGAAAATTCTCGATCAGTATAATGCATGCATAAAAAAGGCGGATGGAGATAAAGCCAAAGTAGAGGAATGCGAAAGTCTGCTCAAGGCTTCCGAAAAGGTTAAGTGAACTCAGTCACTGGGCTATTGTGTCAGGAAGCAACGAGCATGGGAAGCCATGATTCGACCTGAATCCTTACCCGCTTTCTTTTTGGATCAGGTCGGATGATGGGGAATGGCTGAATAATCGTGTTTATGGCGGCTGCATCCAAATATATCGAACCGGAGATTGTGTCCTGTGAAGATGGATGGCCGGAATACGAGGAGGCGGTTTTCGGATTTTGATTGGTTAAAGACTGCCGATAGATACCAACCCCTGACAACACAAGAGGAAAGATGATGAAAACACGAATCCTGAGCCTACTGGTCACTGTCATTGCCATCGTCCCCTGTTTCTCGGTGCTGGCCGCAACTGGCGCCGAGGAGAAACTCACACCCGCCGAGGCAAAGGAAATCGCCAAGGAAGCATTCCTGTGGGGTATGCATCCGGTGGCCATCTACCACCTGCGCTTCAGCTTCGCGCAGAATGAACTGAACCCGCGCGCGGCGGGCATCAACCGCCTCAGTTGGTTTCGCGAACCAATGAAGGCCTTACCGCGCGTCGCTACCA
>CAVPRJ010000008.1:0-81129 GCA_963707715.1 uncultured delta proteobacterium | reverse complement strand
GCGGAGAAAAAGCTGGGAGGATTTACATCTTGCCAAAGCAGAGTCTCTTGGTTGCCAGGTTGATTTGAATCGGCTCGATTGGGATTTGGGCGGATTAGCTTGCACGATACGAGCGCAGCAGAGATCAACATCAGGGACAATGGGATTTCAGCCAATGGATAGAGCTTTGTCGTTTAGCCCCTGCTCGGGGGAAACCATCTTAAATTCTTTATCTCCAAACCACCATAGCCCACATTGCATTCCACCCTATGACTGGAACCCTCGGTGGGATATGCACCTGTCGGTAAACAGAAATACACCTAGAGCTGCCTTGAGTACATCGCTGATTATCTTCGTCTTGGCAATGTTGATTTCAATTACCAATCGCTGAAATCAACTTCACAGACATAATGTCCGACAGATAACGGATCATCCCCACTCCTGTTAAGATAGGTTGTAACCGCAGGTTACACTAATTCTCAAACAAGGAGGGAAGTCATGGGGAAGAATCACCGTACTAAATTTGTCGGCATGGATGTTCATCAAAAATCAATTTCTATCGCAATAGCAGATGATGGTCCAGGTGGAGAAGTAAGACTCTACGGGACGATCAATAACATCGCAGAGGCCATTGATAAAATTATAAGAAAGCTCGTGTCCACAGGTGCTGAACTGCATTTTGTCTATGAAGCTGGCCCTTGTGGTTTTGGACTTTATCGTCATCTCACCGGCAACGGGTTTCGCTGTATAGTTGCGGCACCGTCCATGGTTCCCAAGAAAAGCGGAGTGCGGATTAAAAACGATTCCCGCGATGCCATCGATCCTGCCCGGTTACTGAGAGCAGGAGAACTCAGCCCCATTTATGTACCTGATACAGAAGATGAAGCGATACGTGATTTAACCAGGGCACGAAATGATGCCAAAATTGCCGAACGAAAAGCGAAACAGCGCTTGCATAGTTTTCTGTTACGTAATGAATGTATGTATCCTGGCAAAACGAAATGGATCAAATCCCACTTCATTTGGTTGGCTCAACTGAAAATGAAGCATCCTGCCCGACAGATTGCGTTTCAAGAGTACATCGATGCGGTCAAGGAATGTAGTGAAAGGATCAAAAGGCTTGATGAGCAGATATTAAAAGCAGCTGATGAATGGAGATGGGGCCCTACTGTGAAAGCTCTTCAGGCGCTGCGGGGCGTATCTCTTCTTACTGCAGTAAATATGGTGGCCGAGATAAGGTAAATTTTTATATATTCTTAAATAATTAACATTGCCTATACAAGCCTCTTCAATTGCATTGGAGTGTGCCCCCCGTAAGCTAAAACATTTTAATCTCAACGTAGTACCACTGGGTAGATTTTGTTTGTTAGGATTGATGATTACAATCCTATTTAAGGTATGTGCTAATCACATTCAGTAGACAGGTCTCAAGTAAAGAGAGGGCTACGATGAAACATGTTTCTTCAATTCTGCTATTAGCCATTGCACTACTATTTTCTATCGGTATATCTCCGAAATCATTTTCAGCAGAGACCGGTGATAACGTCCTCATAATCATAAAGGAACGCTATGGATCGGCAGACACGCAATTCATGCAGACTGAAGAAGCCATCTTGATGAAACAGACACTTGAAGAAGCTGGATTTATGGTTCACATCGCTTCGGCTTCGGGACGAAAATTCTGGAGACGCAGGGTGACTAATGAAAGAGGTGAGTGGATAGAAAAGGTGGCTTTTGAATCAGACTATAAATTGGGCGAAGTTAACGTGGACAATTACATTGGTTTTATGATTACCTGTTCTGGCCTGGGGGAGAATATCAGTATTGACAGAAAACGAGTACTCGCCTTTGGAGAAACATATTCAAAACCTGAGGAAGTTGCGATTGCAAAAATAATTGTGGATAGCGGGAAGCCTATAGCCGCACAGCACAAAGCATGTTGTTCTTCTCGCAGAAGCGGGGGTTTTGAAAGGGAAAAAATACTCATATGAGCGTGATTTAAAATTGGATGACGCTATTTACGGTGGTCAAGATGTTGTTAAAGACGGAAATATAATGACTTCTTCTTTTTGCTCGGCTTATGGCCCTAAAGATCAAACGGTTGAACTAACCAAAGCGTTGATCGCTGAAATTCAGAAGTGAAAAAATCTCTTGAATAATATTTGAGTTTATTTCTGTTAGTAATCATAGGTGTTTCACATCGCTAGTAACACTCGGGCGGAGAAGGCAAATGCAGACAAATTATGGGTTTCTTTTATGCGCTATCTTCTTATTTTCGATACATTTTTTAATAGATGCGAATTATGCTATTGGAGCATCTGATGTACTCCCTACATGCAACCCTATTTTCACATTGGGTACGCTGGATAAATCCGAAGTAGAATTTGGCTTGGATTTTCGGAAAATTCAAAAAGTGGAAATAGATGCTGATGGAATAGTTGATCCTACTAAGATTCCTCAAAGATTGATACATCCTGATGGGGATTATTCTCCTGATCGTTCAGACGCAGCAAAGGAATTGATAATTAATTTTAAAATACTGGACGAGGAAAGCCGATTGTTTTTACGAATAGCAAGATCTGGTGATTCAGATACTTTGGTTATTATTGATCAGATGAGTGAATATAGAGTAACTCCAGAGATGTTAGGAAGTACAGAGAGGGGAAAAGTCGGAGTTTATGATTTACATTTAGGAACATTAGATAAAGGCGATCACAATATATTGTTAACAATGCCCGATGATGGTTTGGGATTTAATGGAAGCTATCGCTGGGATGCAATAATCTTATGTAAAGAATAGGCTCAAGGTTCCCTTATTATTACTATCCATCGATACAGTTTCTGAGTGAAGGTTATTTCTGTCGTACTGAGATAAATTCACAACCTCGGGAGGCGTCCACATAAGTCCCGTTCGGGACAGAATTTATTTAGTAATTTAATATTGCCAAACCAAAGGTAACTATTTTCGACTTTATTCTCTGCCGTAAGTTATTCCTGTTAAGTTCCGAAAAGGCATATCATTACGATAGGATAGATTTGATTCGGCAACCTTCACAATTAAGACTTTCTGTATTGTTGACGAATTTCCTATTTATCTTTGTTTTGGAATTGATCTGATATGCCTTGATAGATGGTAAGAGGCCAATGCAACATCTTCATCAGGTAACTTCACTCGCTCCTGATCTAAAAACTTTTTAAAAACCCTCGGTTCAAGTACCCACATCTCGCCTTTCTTATTGCCATTTCCATCAATAAACCATCCTGGAAAAAGTACTACAGGAAACGTATCAAAATTCTTTCCCGTTGAAGTTCTGAGGATTTTTCTGATGTATGACGCTGACGCTTTAGCTTGTTTCATAATATCTGACTTAGACTCTTTGCCATTGACTAGCACTCGTTTACCGTCAAAGTCAATTACGGAATTGCCTTTAGCAGATTTGCTGTAAGTTTTTGTCTCAACTACATAAATTCCTTTATTTGATATTACTACGTGATCGACATTCTCTTAAGCTTTCCCCGAGTATATCGTGAAAAACGTGGCATCCCATCTCCCTGAATGATTCGAGATATTGCCCAACAGCCCTTTTCACCATCTCTCCCCTGTTTTAAACTCTTCAATTTCTTAATGTGGGCAAAAATCCTAGTAACAGAATAGATGGCAAGGATCGCTAAGACAATTGTGCTTAGTACTGGTGGTTGCTCTATCGGTCTGTAATACCGCCACCATTCATAGATTACCCCAACCACACACATACAGGCTGCCAAGTAATAGATAAGTACCTTGTCAACGAGAAGATCGTCTAACGCTTCGTCTAGAGACTGAGCAGCGTATCTTAGAGGTTTTGCTTTCAGAGGTGATTTTGTCTTTGTCTTCATAGTTGGTGCTACTCTGTAATAATTGGTTTGATATTACAATTAGTTATAGACAGTTATAACAGAATGTGCCAACAATATACAGTGAATGCATACAATAGCGACGTACCGACGTAAAAGCTTTCTCTGAGTCGGCACTGAAGACAAACGGTTGATTATGAAACTTGAGAGATCCAAAGTTGAATTTCCTTTGTGGCGCAAGAAAGTGGATAGTTCTGTATTTGCATATAGAGGAACCACGATACCTGCATGGGCTTGTGGTATGTGGAACATCCAGAAATCTTTCAGAACGTAACATCAAAAAATGATTCCGAATCTATAGTTCAAGTTCGGTTTAAGAAAAAGACCTATAAAGGTTGGGTAACTGTTGCTAAAAAGGGTCGCAAGACCCCCACCTATCGTCTTTGGTATGAAGAAGCTCTTTCGCTTGAGTTAAAGCGGGCTTTCGTAATGAGTTACATGCGCTCTTTAGAATCAGGGCTTAGTTCTGAAAGCTTGGCAGACATTGAGGAGCGTATTCCCTTTTGGGAGTTCCTAGACATTGAGTTTGACAATAAGAAACGGCTTTTCAAGTTTGTAGCTCATTATACTCAGGAACCAAGTTTTCCAAATTTGTTTGATCGGCTGATTGGTTCCCCATCTGTTCAACAGATTGATGACGCTATTGGACATAAGGATGGAATACGCATTTACAAACAGGACTGGAAACCACGAAGCGAACTGGAGTTTGAATTAGGTGCAACGAATGTAATTTACATGCTTGCCGACACTGAAAACAAACTCATTTACATAGGAGAAGCAAAAGACTTGGTAAAACGCCTTTCACAAAAATACAAGGTGATACCTGAGTGGAATGTGTTTCGATATGATATTTTGCCTGACGAACTAGAACCTGTCCGTATTCCACTTGAAGAATCATTATAGAGCATTTGCTACGCTGTTGCCGAGCAAGAAACAAATAGAGCCACTTGGAATTTCTGAGTATCAGTTAGTGAACGACAAGATTGACAAATAGCAGTTACTTTATTACAGACTAGGTAGAGTAATCCGCTATCTCATAGAGAAACTAATCTGCTATATCCTATACAATTTCGATTTTACAATTGATCTGGTTTGACCTAAAATTACCGATATGCTACTGACCAAATAAAAAAGCGGTTAAGCCAAAATGGCCTAACCGCTTGATTTAACTGGTACACCAGGAGCGATTCGAACGCCCGACCTACGGATTCGTAGTCCGTTGCTCTATCCAGCTGAGCTACTGGTGCATCGGGAGTGTCTTATATACCCCAGTTATCGGCTCAACTCAAGCCTGTTTTTTTGTCGTTTCCTCTTTTTCCGCCTTGCTGGAAGGTAATCTCATGCTCAGCTCGGCTTCATGGTCGGATCGGCAAGTGATCAACCATCTCGGTATCGTATTTTTCCTCAAGCTCCATGATTTCCTGGCGCTTGTTGTTGAGTAGATATTGCGCCACGTCGAGCGGGAAACGGCACTCTATCCTACCGACCTGCTTACGGCTGGCCCCGGTCTGGATTCGGCGCAGGTAAAAGAGCGCCAGTGGTCTCCACCGAGCGGACCGTGCCCCGGCCCTGGCAATGATCACAGATCCGATAATTTCCCGACTCAATCGGCGAGCCCAGTTTCTGTCGGGATATCTGCATCAGGCCGAACCTTGAGATCCTGCTGAAGTCGACCTTGGCCTTGATCCCGCTTCATCGCGGTTTTCACCAGTCTTTCAACGTCGCGGATATTTTTGCTGTTGCGCATATCGATAAAGTCGACAACGATCAGCCCGCCCAGATCCCGCAGCCGCAATTGCCGGGCAAGTTCCGTGGCCGCTTCCATGTTGGCCTGAAAGATGGACTCTTCGAAATTCTTGCCCTTGCCGGTCGAACCGGAGTTGACGTCGATCGACACCAGTGCCTCGGTCGGCTCTATGACGATTGAGCCGCCGGACGGCAGGTTGACCCGGGGCTGATAGATCGACTCGATCTGGTCCTCGACGCTGTACTGATTGAAAATCGGCCGGGCGCCCTGATGCAGCTTGACCTTCACTTTGCGCTGCTTGGCGGGCAGCATCTCAATGAACTCTTTGACCTTTTCCAGCGCCGTTTCGTCATCGACCAGGATTTCCTGGGTGGTCGGGTCGAAATGTTCCCGCAAAAAGCGCATCACGCAATTGTGATCCTGGTACAGCAGGCCGACGCCTTCCAGGTGCTGCCCCTTGTTCTTGATCTCTTTCCAGAGCTTCAGCAGGTACTCGACATCCCTGGTCAAAGCGGTCTTGGTGATGTCCTCACTGGCGGTTCTGACGATCCAGCCGATGCCCTCCGGGATGCTCGAGGGAATTCATGATCTCACGCAATCGGCCGCGCTGTTCTTCACCGGAAATCTTTCGCGAAATCCCCTCGGAATCGGAACCCGGCATCAGCACTACACAGCGGCCCGGTATCGACAGATAGGTGGTCATGTTTGCGCCTTTCTTGCCGATCTCCTCTTTAACCACCTGAACCAGCATCTCCTGGCCCTTTTCAACGACGTCGGAAATGGAGAGTTTTTTCCACTGATGGGATTCTCCACCTGGGTTCTGAATTTCCGGAGCTCAGATCCTGCTTGTAATATTCCGGGATGGATTTCGCTGAAAAAGGCAGAAAACCGTTTTTTTCCGTCCCGTAATCGACGAATGCCGCCTGCAGATTGGGTTCGACCGCAACAACCCGGGCCTTGTAGATATTGTTTCTGGTCTGGACCCGGCTCACACTGGTGACATGGATCGACTCGAGCCTGCCGTCTTCGAGCAGGGCCAGCCGGCATTCCTCCGGTTCATCGGCATTGATCAGCAGCTTTATGACCGGCGTTTGCTGCTCTTCGGGCTGCTTCTTGTCCGGCTCCGCATCGCTGCGCCTGGATCGGGGTTTTGCCGTTTTGCTGCCCGGGTCGGCGGCCGCATCATCAGTTGCCTGAGGCTGGTCGCCCTGTTCCTGCGTTTGGGCTTTGTCGCCAGCACCGCTCTTTGCTGCGGATTTTTTCCGGCCGCCTCTGCGCCCCCGCCCCCGCCTGGGTTTATGCGTTTTCTCGGCGGCTGAATCAGCGTCTGCCAAAGCAGTTTCTGTAGGCTGCGTCTGGCCGGGGCCATCCCCATCCTCAAGGGCCGCCGCTGCACCGCTGTCCTGCTGCTGTGGGCTCCTTGCTGCCTGGGGAGGTGAAGAACTCTGTGGCGAGTCAGCCTGCACTTCTGAACTCGAGCCGGCGCGATCGCTTCCGCTGTCCGACCCAAGCGCAGGCTGTGACTCTGTTCCGGGTGGGTTTTTGGCTGGAGCAGGTGCGGAAGAATCGGGCCCTTCCCTTTCAGCAACCACCTTGCTTTTCCACCATGCTCCGGTAGTGTTTTTAATTCGACTGATTATATTTGTCTTGTCGGACTCGTTGTTTTCCTTCTCTGATGTCGCCATACAATTCCCTGGGTGCGGCGCGCCGCTGCGCTTGTGCGCGAAAACGGCAACCGGCACCGCCTAGATGTCAGGGCAGCCCAATGTTTGATCCAGCTTGGTTCGCTGTCCTGCTCATCATCATTTTAACGGCAATGCGCTCTGCACATCACCTTTTTATCGGTACCGCCTCGACCGCGCTGTTTCCGTCTCTTGTTGCCCTGCCGTTTGCACGAATCAGGTCCCAGAAACAGAAACTTGGTGAATTATCATAGCTGCGGGCGGGCTGTACCTCCGACTCTTGCTCATGATATCGGCAAATGCGTTGATCGCAACAAGGCACATGTAGGATGTGCCGCACCGTTCATGATCTGAAGCCCCTCAATTCGCCTGTTCCCTTTAGTGAACAGGCCTGCTGCTGCATTCTTCGCCAGTTCGCGTCAGTGTTTCAGCAGTTCTTGCGGCTCCAGCAATTTGTACCGAACTGATAAGCATCTTTTTGGCATAAGTCTCGAAAAAAGATGCCTTTATCTGCCATTCACGGTAAACTGACCCGAGGGTAAATCATATACCCTTTATTATCAAGGCAAAACTGTTACTTTTGGCTTGACACCGGGTCGGCCTGCCCGTACATTTCGGTGCTTATAAGGAGCCGGGGTGTCTGCCGGGTTCCGGGATTGACCGGTCATGCTGGAGTAAGGTTCTGTCTGCACAGGCTTGAGCGTTTTTCCACCGAGATCTTCATGTCTTCAAAGGAGTGTATCGTGACAAAGTTGTTGCCACGTATGTTCGTCTTCAGCCTTTTCCTGCTTCTCTCAACTGCACCGATCCCCTATCCCGCTGATCTTCATGCCGCAGATGCCGACACACCCAAAGAGGTGCCGGTAGTCGATAATGCGACCGTTAAAAAATCAGCCGAGAAAGCCACTGAGCAGCCTGCCGAACAGTCGGTTGCAACCGAAGAGTGGGAGATCACGGCTGACCGGATCATCCGCTATGAAGATCCACACTCCATCGTTGCCGAAGGCAATATCGTCTTAATAAAGCGCCAAAGGGTAGCGCCCCAGAAGTCAAAACAATCAGTAGCCGGTCTTGCGGCCGGGGAAGAAGTGTCAGACTGGGACGAGTTGCTCGAAGAAGACCCGGTTAAAGAAGAAGAGGAAGAGCTCACCCCTGCCGATCTGCCGGGGGAAACGGAACCAGCCTTCAAGACCCAGGCCACTGTCAAGGCTGACTGGGCCACCTACGACATCGCACTGAACACCATCAAAGCCCGCGGCAACGTATCAGTTGAGGCCGACGGCCAGTATATCTTCGCGGAACAGGCAGAGATCAATCTCGAGCAGGAGACCGGTACCTTCAGAAAAGCCACGATCATCGGTGACGAAAAAGACATGCATCTTGAAGGAGAGGTCATCGAGAAAATCGGTTTCAAGACCTATCACATCGAAGATGGCTGGATAATCACCTGTAAAATTCCCGACGGGGCGACCGCCCCATGGAGTTTTGCCGCCAGCGACGCAGTTATACAGCAGGATGGCTACGCGGTACTGAAGCATGCCAGGTTCAGGATCAAAGATGTTCCGGTATTCTATTCTCCCTGGCTGATGGTACCGGCAAAAAGCAAGCGGGAAACCGGATTTCTGCTTCCTGAGATCAGCAGCAGCCAAAACGGCGGCTTCGGCTTCAATCTGCCATTTTTCTGGAACATCTCGGATTCCACCGATCTGACCATCTACACCCAGTACTTTGCCAATCGCGGCTACATGCCCGGTGCCGAGTTTCGCTATATCACCTCCAGCACCGACAAGGGTATGGCCATGGCCAATTACCTTTACGATGAACTGAGTGATCCGTCCGAAGTGGATTATTACAATGATACCGGCTTCACCCACGACAATAAGGATCGCTACTGGTTCAGGGCCAAGGCGGATCAGAATTTCGGCAGCTGGGTCACCAGGCTGGATCTCGACATCGTCTCGGACCGCGACTACCTGACCGAATTCAATACCGGTTTCACTGGGTTCAAAGCCAGCAACGAGGATTTTCTCGACACCTTCGGCAGAAGCCTGGAAAACAGGACCGACGACCAGCGGACCAACACGCTGGGTATCCAGAAATCCTGGGGATCAACCTCGCTGGCTGCCCGCATGCTCGGCATAAACGATGTCAGGGACCTGGAAGATCCGGTGGACGGGCCACCAATACCGAGCCCTTTGTGGAACTTGCCTGCGATAGATTATACCGGTGCGCTCCCGTTTGAAAATTTTTGGGACCTGACCCTGCAATGGGATACGAGCTACTATAATTTCTGGCGTGAGGAAGGTATCGGCGGGCATCGCCTCGATCTCTATCCAACAATCAGCGCGCCGCTGCCGATCAGCCCGTATCTCGAATCACGGGCTGAAATCGGCCTGCGCGAAACACTCTATTCAGTCCAGACTTACGGCGAGGCCGAATGGGATGAGGACGACACCCAGAACCGCTTCCTCTACGATCTTCATTTAGAACTCGGCACCACTTTGATGCGCACCTTTGCCATCTCAGGCAAGAAAATGACCGGTCTGACCCACGAAGTGCGCCCCTATGTGAACTACGATTTTCTTCCCGACGTCGATCAGACCGATCTGCCCATCTATGACGGGAATGACCGGGTAGGTGAAAGAAATGAGATCGTTTACGGTATCGACAATTTTCTCAACGCCCTTTCTGGGGACTATGACGAAGATGAATATGGCTGGCTGAAAATCAGACAGAGCTACAGTTTTCTCGATGCGAACTCAGACGAACCATTTTCTGATATCAATCTGAGGTTGAAATGGTTCCCGCTCAGCCAGCTTGAATTGGACTATCAGACCGATATCGATGTGTATGACACCGGCTTCGTCAAACACGATTTCTTTACCACTTACCGAAGCGGCCGGGGTGATGTTTTCAGGCTCGAATATTATTTTCAGGACAACACCCCGGACGATTTCCAGGACAGTTCATTCGTCGATACCGAGCAGATCAATGCGCTGGTCGATCTGGGACTGGCTGCAAGTTTCAGGATAAAAGCGGAGGTGGAACATTCAATCGCCAACGACGAGACCAACGAGGCGAACGTCTCACTGATCTATCAGGCGCTGTGCTGGTCGGTTGAAGTTGGTTCACAGTACACCCCGACAGATACGTCTTTTATGATCATGTTCAATCTTGCCAATCTCGGCAGCCCGCTCAGATTCTACTATTAGCAGGCTACCTGTTCGTTGCCCCAAGACGGTCCAGAGCCGGTTCATGGTTCCCAGAGAGCACAGCACTGCAGCCCTTCAATACGATGTATTTAACGGCGACGCCGATGGGATCTGCAGCCTGCATCAGCTGCGCCTGAACCACCCTGTACCCGACGCCACCCTGGTCACCGGGGTCAAAAGAGATATAGCGCTGCTCTCCAGGATTGCGGATCTGCAGAAGAGCAGAATACTGGTGCTGGATCTCTCCATGCACGCCAACGCCGATGCCCTGCAGAGGCTCCTTGAAGGACAGAACGAAATATTTTATGTGGATCACCATTTTGCCGGCGACATTCCCGCTTCTTGCCTGTTGACCGCCCACATTTACCCCGAGCCCGATCAGTGTACCTCCCTGATCGTCGATTCGCTGCTCGACGGCAGGTATCGGCTCTGGGCAATCTGCGGTGCCTTCGGGGACAATCTGCACCAGGTCGCCGAAGCGGCAGCGCAAACACGCTCCCTGAACGAGTCAGAGCTTGCCAAGCTGCGGGAGATCGGTGAACTGCTGAACTACAACAGCTATGGCGCCCAGCTCGATGATCTCTACTTTTCCCCCGATTACCTCTATGATTCGGTTAAAAAATATGTCGATCCATTCGACTTCTATAACGAGTCCCATACCCTCAAGACTTTGAAGACCGGCTTTAAAAACGATATGGAGCTTGCCCTGTCGCAGTCCGTCTTTGCCAGCAAGGGTGACAACCGGGTCTACCGTTTTCCGGACAGCCCCTGGTCCAGACGGGTTTCAGGCGTATTCGCAAACCTCAAGGCCCGGGAGAACCCGGCCGGGGCTCATGCCCTGATAACGGAAAACAGCAACGGAACCCTGCGAATCAGTGTCCGGGCGCCGCTTGACAACAAGCACAGCGCCGATACCCTCTGCCGCGCCTTTCCCCACGGCGGAGGCCGGGCGGCAGCAGCCGGCATCAATATCCTGCCCGAAGACCAGCTGGGCAAATTTCTTGATTCATTCAATACGATTTATGGTTCATAACACGCCAACCAGCCATCGTTGCTGCTTCACAGCTGGCGGATTTTTTCAAAGTCCGGACTGCCGCAGACCGCTTGTCACGCCAATGCTTAAAGCGCTTTTCCTGGTGCTCCTTGTGCTCGGCTTCAATTTCGAGGCAACCATATGCGCTGCCCAGAACCCCAAGGCCGCAGACCTGGTTGAAGACGGCCAGAAGATCGACCTGAGCAGCGAGCGCTACGCCAAGTTGTTCAGCGAACTGCAGCAGGAGCACCAGTTCAGCCAAGCCGAACTCGACCGTCTTTTCGCCGGGGTCAGCATCGACAAACAGGTTCTCGAATTGATGGACCGGCAGTGGGAGGCGAAGCCCTACTATTTATACCGACCGCTCTTCGTCACCCCGAAGACCATCGCCAAGGGGAAACAGATGGTGGTCCGCCATGCCGATCTGCTCTCGAGGATCGAAGCACGCTTCGGGGTGGACAAAGAGGTGATCATCGCCATCTGGGGCATCGAGTCGCGTTTTGGCACGCACCGCGGCAGCTTTCCGGTTTTCCAGACCCTCAACACGCTGTTCGACGCCTACCCGCGCCGCTCATCCTTTTTCAGAAAGCAGCTCATCTATTTTCTGATCGTCTGCCGGGAGAACAATATGGACCCGCTGGAGGTAAAAGGCAGCTATGCCGGCGCCTTCGGCCAGACCCAATTTATCCCATCGAGTTTCCATGAATATGCGGTCAGTTTCGATGATGACACCATCCGCGACGTATTCAATTCAACCGAAGATATCCTGGCCTCGATCGCCAACTATCTGCGTCGCTTTCACTGGACCCTGAATGCGCCAGTCTATATCGACCTGGGTCCCGAGTTGAAATCCCAGGAACTGATCAGCGCCAATCTAAAAGGAATGCGCGGAAAAGTTGACTACCAGATCGTGGCTGCGGCCCAGGAAATCGACCTTCCGCCACCGCCGGAAAACAGAAAACTGACCATCGTCGGTCTGGAAAAGGATCCGGATCAAGGCGGTGGTTTCCGCTATGTGGCGGGCTATCCTAATTTTCAGGCGATCACCCAGTGGAACCATTCCAACCGCTATGCAATGGCCGTCATCGAACTGGCCGAGGCCATCAAAGCAGAGTAAACCAACTTTGTGCATGGCTGCTCGGCTCCACCCGAAACGTGTCGCCTCGCGGTAGGCTGCTGGGCGCCTTTTTCTGCGCCCTCTGCAGCCTGGTTCTTCTGCTGTCTGCGCTGTTTTCCGGCTGCATGCTTATGGAGCACCAGCTGATCGCTGTCGGTGACGGAACCTATCCGGTTTTCGTCGATGATCATGCGCGCGACAGCCTGATCGAGGCTCTCGATCGCCACCTGGCCTATCTGCAGAAAAAGGACCCGTCCACCATGGTCGTCATCGGCAATGTGCGCCTGACCAATCAGATGCAGATCGAATCTCTGGCTGCCTTCCGGGAACTGGTCCTGAGCTCTTTCTCGCCGCTTGAACTGAGCCGGGCGATTCGGCAACAGTTTCATCTCTATCAGGCCGCCGGCAGAAATGAGAACCGGGAAATGCTGGTCACCGGTTACTACGAGCCGCTTTTCGAAGGCAGCCTGACAAAATCGGGGCCCTACCGCTACCCGCTTTATCGCCGGCCGGATTCGCTGGTTCGTAGTACAGGCCAAGCCTCTATCTCAGTGGGCCGCTACGATGAACAGGGCAAGCTCGTCCCGTTCTGGAGCCGTGCTGAAATCGAAACCCAGGATTTGCTCAGGGGGGAGGAACTGGTCTACCTGAAGGACCGCATGGATGCCTACCTCATGCAGGTGCAGGGCTCCGGCCGTATCCTGCTGCCGGACGGCACCAGCCGCTCGCTGCAATTTGCCGGATCCAACGGCCTTGAATACAGCAGCCTCGGCAAGCTCTTTATCGATATGCACATCATGCAACGCGAACAGGTCAACATTGAGTCGATGCGAGCCTATTTCAAAGAACATCCCGAGCAGATCGAGCGCATGCTTTTTCACAATCCACGCTACATATTCTTCAGTTGGGGCGATGATCTGGGCCCACGGGGTTCGCTTGGCCAGATTCTGACCCCACAGCGCTCGGTGGCCGTTGACCATGAGGTAATGCCTACCGGCGCGGTCGGCTACCTCGTTTCAAAACGCCCGGTACTTGACGATCAGGGCAGGATAAACCACTGGAAAACCTTCGGCCGCTTTGTCCTGCCCCAGGACAGCGGCGCGGCCATCAAAGGCAGCGGCCGGATCGATCTGTTTTTCGGAAGCGGCCCATACGCCGAGTTGGCGGCAGGAAACATGAAAGAGCCGGGCAGGCTTTATTTTCTGGTCAAAAAAACGTACGGCCCGGAAAACTCGAGGCCTCAGTCAAGATGACAAGAATCTGTCAAGCGACCGGCCGCCCCCTGAGGAGATGAAAACTGCAAGCAAAACGCCCCCTGCCCCGGTGGTCCTGACCACCGACTTCGGCTCCCAGGACGAATATGTCGGCATCCTGAAAGGGGTGATCCTGTCGATCGACCGCTCCATTCCAGTCATCGATCTGTGCCACGCCATCCCCCCCCCGGGACATCGCCCGGGCCGCCAGGCTGATCGGCAATAATTATGCTTTTTTCCCGCATGGCAGCGTCCACCTGTGCATCGTCGATCCCGGCGTCGGCACGACCCGCAGAATCCTTGCCATCCAGGCGGCAAATCAGTTTTTTGTCGGCCCGGACAACGGCATTTTCTCACAACTGCTGCATCGCGATGAGGCCCAGATCTTTGAGGTGACCAACCGGGACTGGTTTCTCGATGCAATCAGCACCACCTTCCATGGGCGTGACATCATGGCCCCGGTCGCCGCCCGGCTTGCTCTGGGAAAACCAGTTGCCCTAGTCGGCAAACCGGTTGGGCAGGAGTCATGCGCCATGCTCAGCCTTGCCGAGCCCGTCCTGGATAAGAACGTCCTGACCGGCGAGGTGGTGAGTATCGATCGCTTCGGAAACATCCGAACCAATATCCGAAAAGCTCATCTGGCTGCCTTCGACGCACCCCCGCAGGTCATGCTAAAATCCTGCACCATGGAGATAACGGCAGGCAGTTACGGTGATATTTCAACCGATCAGCCGGCCGCTCTGATCAACAGCAGCAATGAACTGGAGATCTGCGTCAGAAACGGCAATTGTGCGGCACTGCTTGATACGGAAGTGGGTGATCCGGTTCTCGTGCGGGCATAGCGCCGCTGCGATCTCAAGAAAAAGGGCTACTGTTTCGCTAGGTTCCTGCAAAAGAGAAACGTTGCCAGAAATCGGGAAAGGATTTGGCCACGCACTCCTCACCGGTGATCTCGACGCCTTCGACCCGCAGGCCGGCCACGGCAAAGCACATGGCAATCCGGTGATCCTGGTAGGTTTCGATGGTTCGCACCGTGCAGGTTTGCGCCGCCTTCCCTGCCGTGGACGATCATCCGGTCCGGCTCTTCCTCGACATCGGCTCCCATTTTCCGCAACTCAGTGACCATGGCGCTGATGCGGTCGCATTCCTTGATCCGCAGGTGGGCGACATTGCTGATGACTGTCGTTCCGTCGGCAAAAGCGGCGACAACCGCCAGGGTCGGGGCGACATCCGGCATATTGCCCATATCCACCTCTATGCCCTCAAGCCTGTCCGGGCCCTGCACCGTGATCCCATGTCCGGTTTTGTGGACCTGGCACCCCATCCGGGCCAGCAGCGGCACCAGATTGGCATCGCCCTGCAGGGAAGGGACCGGCACATTACCAACCGTGACCCGGCCGCCGGTGACCGCAGCGGCGGCCCAGAAATAGGAAGCGCCCGAGGCATCGCCTTCGATCCGGTATTCCATACCCTGTACCTGCCCTGGGGTATGCGGAAATAGTTGAAAGAGGGCGCCGCCTCCCCCCAAATGCCGAATTCCGCCATCACCGCCAGGGTCATTTCCACGTACGGCCGGGACAGTACCTCGCCCCGCACTTCGAGTTCGGCGGATTTTCTTCGCATAGGGTGCAACCAGAAGAAGCGAGGACAGATACTGACTGGACTTGCCCTCCGGCAGAACTGTCCTGCCGCCGCCTATTCCGGCTGCCTCAAGAGTCAATGGCGGACAGCCGTTGTCAGCGATCGACTGCGGACGATGACTCCCCATCCCCGAAGCGCTTCCATGAGAGGGGCAATCGGCCGTTCAGACATCCTGGGATCACCGGTTATCCTGAACCTCCCATGCCCAAGGGCGGCAACCGAAGTCAGAAAACGGGTGGCCGTACCGTTGTTGCCGAGGTAAATATCGCCGGGCGGCTGGAGGATCCGTCCTCCTGAACCATGCACAATCCATCTGGCCGGATCATTGTCATCGATTTCAATGCCCATGGCGCGAAGGGCGCCGATGGTATAGGCGGTATCCTCGCTGGACCAGCGGTCCGATCAGGGCGGAATCCCCCTCGGCCAGAGCCGCCGCAATAAGGGCCCGCTGGGTGATGCTTTTCGATCCGGGCACTCGCACACTGACGTCGATGCGACCTGCCGGTTTGATTTCAATCATTGTGCTTTGATCTCACACCTGTTCTTCACGGTTATGCAGAGTTTCCCTGTATTCCGGCATTGGTGAACTCCCCGTTGCCGACTGCTGCACCTAACAAAACCCGTTGCATAGTCATTTTTTCTGCTCTGCATCAGGGGGAGCAGCCCGACCCTGCAGAAAACGTGAGGCCAGCCAGACCAGCAGTGAAACGACGGCAAAATCGTCGACTATCCCTAAACCGAGCAGCCAGTCCGGCAGAAAATCATACGGCGATATCAGGTAGACCAGCGCTGCGCCCAGCATCAGTTTCACCTGCCACGGCGTATCTCTGCGGAAGAGCAATTTCAGATAGCCCGCCGCCGTGCTGAAGAACCTGGCAAAGAACGGGACCTTCCCCTGATTGCTCATGGCATGGACCAATCAGAGCTCAAGCGCGCCAATCAGCTCCCTGATTGAACCCAGTTGCTCGGACCGCACATAGTCCCCTATCCCGTCGACCAGTTCCTCGCTGACCCGCGGGTTGACGAAATTTGCGGTTCCCACCTGAACGGCCGTGGCGCCGGCCAGAATGAATTCCAGCGCATCTTGGGCGGTCTCGATCCCGCCAATGCCGATCACCGGAATCTGCACCGCCTTCGCCGCCTGGTAAACCATACGCAGCGCGACCGGTTTGATCGCCGGACCGGACAGGCCGCCAATTACATTGGCAAGCACCGGTTTTTTCTTCTCCAGGTCGATGGCCATGCCGATCAGCGTATTGATCAGCGATATCGAATCCGCCCCGCCGTCCTCGACTGCCCGGGCCATCCCGGCGATGTCCGAGACATTGGGCGACAGCTTGACCATTACGGGTACATCGGCGACCGCTTTTACCGCTTCAGTGACCGCTTTTGCCATCGAGGGTATCGTCCCGAAAGCCACTCCGCCCTTCTTCACGTTGGGACAGGAGATATTGACCTCCACTGCGGCAATGCCGTCAACCCCGGCAAGCCGCTCGGTCAGCTGCCGATATTCATCCACCGAGTCCCCCAGAATGTTGACCACCACGGGCACGCCGATGCCGCGCAGATAGGGTATCTTTTCTGCGAGAAACTGCTCGACCCCGACATTCTGCAGGCCGATGGCGTTGAGCATGCCGCACGGGGTTTCGACAATACGCGGGGGCGGGTTGCCGGCTCGCGGTTCAAGCGAGATGCCTTTGACGATAATGCCGCCCAGCCGGTGCAGATTCACCAGATGTTCGAATTCCCGGGCATAGCCGAAAGTGCCGGAAGCCGTCATGACCGGGTTCTGCAGTTCCAGTGAACCGATATCGACCCGCAGATCCGGGTAGGGATCGCGATCTTTTACGAACTCCATGCCAGATCCTTTGTGTTGAATACCGGTCCGTCGATACAGACATGGACATAATCCTTCTTGCTGGCCGCAATATTGCACCCAAGACAGGCGCCCATTCCGCAGGCCATCACGCTCTCGACGGAGACCTGCGCCTCGATCTGCTTTTTACTGCAGAAGCGGTGTATGACCTCGAGCATATTATCCGGTCCGCAGCCATATACAATGGTGCCCGCAGCGAGTTTTTCGGAACCCAGGATATCGGTGACGTACCCTTTGATCCCATAGGAACCGTCATCAGTTGCGCAATGCAGGTGCAGGCCGCACTCTTTGAAGTCGGCCACCAGCGGCTCGACATCATCTCTGCTTCTGCCGCCCAGAATGATGATATCACTGCTGTGATCCTTGTCCATGGAACTTATCCGCTTGGCCAGAAAGAGCAGCGGAGCAATGCCGAGGCCGCCGCCGACCAGGCAGGCCGGGCGGCTGCGATTAATTTTATAGCCCCGGCCCAGCGGGCCAAAGACATCCAGCGTCTCCCCAACCCGCCCGTGGGCCAGAATGTTCGTGCCGCGGCCGACATTTTTGAAATAGATCTGTATCTGGCCATTGCTGCTGGTCTGGTGCAATGAGAACGGTCTTCTCAGGAGCGGGTCCTGGCCGTGCCCGGTGCGGATCATCACGAACTGCCCGGGCTCTGCCTCTGCCGCAATCAGCGGGGACTCCAGCGTCAACCGTATATTCAAGGCCGACAGCTGTTCATACCGGATAATCCTTGCTTTTTCCTGATGTTGAGACATAATAGCTTGATAATAATGTTATTTTTTTCATCTATAAAGACTGGTTTATCGCGGCAGATCCCATGCAGGTTGACCCGCTGTATCTTATAGCCTCGTTCGTGTTCGGGGCGGTTATCGGCAGCTTTCTCAACGTGGTTATTCTGCGGCTGCCGACCCCGGGCATTTCGGTGGTTGTTCCCGCTTCGCACTGTCCGCAGTGCAAACACCCGCTGTCCTGGTACGAGAACATCCCGATTCTGAGTTATCTTGTCCTGCGGGGCAGGTGCGGCCACTGCCGGACCGCCATATCCCCCCAGTACCCGATCGTCGAGCTGCTCACCGGCCTGCTGGCGGTGGCAGTGGCAGCAAAATTCGGGCTAAGCCTCACTGCTGCTGGATATTTCGTTTTCTGCGCTGCGCTGATCACTATAATATGGATTGATATTCATCACCAGATAATACCCGATGTAATCAGCCTGCCGGGCATCATTTTCGGATTCTGCTTCGCTTTTGTCTCGACCTTCGTCAGCTGGCAGGATTCGTTGATCGGCATCATTGCCGGAGGTGGGATTTTTTATGCGATATCTTACACCTATTATCTGCTGCGCCGGCAGGAGGGGCTCGGCGGCGGCGATATCAAGCTGCTGGCCATGCTGGGTGGTTTTCTGGGCTGGCAGTCGCTGCTCTTCATCATTTTCGCCAGTTCCGTGACCGGCACCGTGGCCGGCCTGCTGGCGATGCGCTCCCAGAAAAAAGGCGGTTCCACCCGCATACCGTTCGGCCCGTTTCTGGCCCTGGCCGGTCTGGCCTACTTATTTTTCCGGCCGCAGATCCTGCAGCTTTTTCAGCTTTACCTGCGCACGCTCAGCTAGTATGCGGAAACTGACCAAAAAGAGAAGGTGATATGGCTGTACTCATTGATTGCGGGGCAAGCAACGGCTCAGCTCTTGGTGAACTCGAAAGCCAGTTTGGACCGTTTGCCCATATCTGGGCGTTCGAGCCGAATCCGGAGAACGCACGCTTGATCAGTCGTGATGACCCGCGCCTTGAAATTGTCGAAGCGGCCGTTTCAACCTCTTATGGAAACAGCAAACTGTATCTGAGTGACCAGTTCGACGGATCAACCCTGTATCCGGATAAAATCTCCGGTAATATAAGAAGGGATCGTTTTATTGAGGTTTGCACCATAGATTTTGCCGACTGGCTTTCCCAAGCGGTCAGCAGCGCTGACCGGGTGGTCTGCAAGATGGATATCGAGGGAGCCGAGTTCGATGTCCTTGAACATCTTTTGCGCACCAGGCAGATGCAGCGCATCGATCTTCTGCTTGTCGAATGGCATGTTTCGCGTTTTCCCGATCACTGGCCCCGACGCTGGCGGCGGCTGCTGATCAAAACCAGGCTGCTCCTGTCCAGCACGAAACTGCTCAACTGGCGCTGAATTGCTTGGTATTAAGCCTCTAGCATTTTCAGCCAGTATGGCAACGTTATCGACTGCCGCGCCTGAAGAAAAAAGAGATATTCCTTACATCAAGCGCAGAGGTCATGCCTCCTGTGGCCTATCAATGCACAAATTCATATGCATATATCCGCGTTTTCGTTGATCAGAGTCATTCCAATGACACAAAACAAGGATTGGCAGGCATGCGCTAACTATCAGTGTAATATTCAATAGAGCAGGTCCATAGCGCTCGCCAGCTCTTTGATTGGTATCTGGCCAGGAGCTGATGACTCCACACCGACTGCAAAAGTAATATCTGAACCAAAGAGACCGCCAGCTAATCTGCTGACAGCTCCCAATGAGCCCATGGACATCGTCACCATTGGACATTTTACCATCTCTTTTCTTGCCTTATTCGTTGCATTCAAAAGAGTCAGGACATCCCCGTAATCCTTGGGCATGACTGCTACTTTGCAGACATCCGCCCCCGCTGTCTGAGCCTCTGAAAGTTTGGAGCAGATAGATGCCTCGCTGGGCGTATCGGTAAAGTTGTGGTAGGAGAGGATTAATTTACCGCCTCTGAGCTTGGCGCGCTCCCTGACGGTTTGAATAAAGGGTGCATCATTGCAGAGTTCCACATCGAAAAGGTCGGCCTCGCCCGAATCCATTGACGCAGTTATCAATGCCAAGCGCTTTTCCCGCGAAATCGTTTTGAAGCCTCCTTCCTGATCGATTCGACAGGTGAAGATCAGCGGGATCTCACCAATGAGCGTGCGCATCTGTTTTAATAGGGCCAGACAGTCCTCTATTATTTCCACCTTGTCGTAGGCATCGATTCGCCACTCCAGCAGATCAGGCTCAAGTGCGGTCAGCGCTTCGGACTCCTGGAGGACCTTTTCCCGATTCTCCCCCACCAAGGGGAGACAAATCAGCGGTTTGGGGCCGCCAATCGCGGCGCCTCGCACAATTACTTGCAATTCACTCTGCGGTCTCATATATCGTATTCTCCCCATCCTGGATTCAGCTTGCAATCTGTTCAGTTAAACCTGCTAATACCTGAGATCAGCCTACGTTATTTCATAGAACATCACAAGAGTGTTATACCCCCCGGAACATGATCCAGGCCTTCAGGAGGGTCGCGGACCATTGTTCTTTCTAGAGAGAAAGACAGCATCCTTCAAGGCGCTGCATTTCGAAACCCTGTCAACGCAGTTCAATTCTTCAAGGCTGATACAGCCAGAGCATTTCTTTTGCACTGCGCATTTAATCATTGACATAATACACAGTCAATTTTATCCTACTATGGAGAACCTTGTTCTTATCAGCAAACCTCAGCCCGGTGTCCCGCGTCTTCTCCGGCCATTTTCGGGGTCTGCGTTTCATAGAGTTTCAACCAATTCAACAAGGAGGTGTCCCATGCATTCCCAGTTAACCCGACGTTTAGTCATGGTCGCAGGCGTGTTGACCATTGCGCTTGCACTAATTCCATCTGCTGTCTTCGCCCAGGCGAAAACAAAACTACGCTTCAGCTGCGCTTTCGCCGAGCAAGACCTGCGTGCCGATGCCTATAAGGCATTCGGCGAATCCATCAAAGAAAATTTTGACTTTGAACCCTACTGGCTCAATTCGCTTTTCAAGCAGGGTACCGAACTTGTTGCCTTGCAGCGGGGAAATGTCGAAATGGTCAATCTCGCCCCAGCGGACATCGCCAAACAACTACCCGCCTGGTCGCTGATGACTTCGGCCTATCTCTTCCGCGATGTGGACCACCTGCGGAAGGTGTTCAAGAGTGACGTGGGAAACGAGTTCATCAAGATGGCCCATGATGAGCTTGGTGTTCAGGTGATTGTCC
This sequence comes from uncultured delta proteobacterium, assembly GCA_963707715.1. GTDB lineage: Bacteria > Desulfobacterota > Desulfobulbia > Desulfobulbales > Desulfocapsaceae > JABDQA01. Next base: position 59,668 of record CAVPRJ010000008.1, on the reverse strand, counting down.
CGGTTTATTTCGGAGCGCGTAACGTCAACCTGAAGCCTGATAAAGAAGTGAAGACGCCAGCCGATCTTGCCGGGGTCAAGCTGCGCATGCCTCCCGGAGAATTCTGGCAGTTCCTGGGGGAATCAATTGGTGCAACCCCGACGCCGGTAGCCTTTGCTGAGACATACACTGCCCTGCAAACTGGCGCCATCGACGGGCAGGACAATCCTCCGCTCAATACCCAGCTTATGAAGTTCAACGAGGTTACTACACAATACGTTCTTACAGGTCATGTCATCGGCTACGACGTGATGGCGGTCTCGGCCAAAATCTGGGATGCGATGACAGCGGATCAGCAAGCGGCATTCCAAGCCGCTGCGGAAAAAGCAATTGACGACTACGAGGCCACGTTTATCGCCAAGGAGCAGGGTGTGCTCGATGCCTTCAAAGCTCAGGGGATGAAGGTCTATACGCCCGACGTTGAAGCATTTCGCACTCACGCTCAGGCGAAATATCTTGAAAAGTACGGCAAAGACTGGCCACAAGGTGCGCTGGACCGCATAAACGCGCTGTAAAAACCAGATCCTCTTCTGCCGCCGCTGATTTTATTGCGGCGGCAGAAATGTCCCGACCGGGGCGATTTACCACTCTAATGTGCCTCTGCGCAAAAGCGAACCATGACAAAGGAAAACAAATGGCTCGGTAGCGGGACTTGGCTGCACCGGCGAGCAGAAGATGTTTCAGTCGTGCTCCTCGGAACGATGTTCGTTGTCTTTTTGCTGCAAATCGGATTCCGCTACTTTCTGGTTCGGCCCTTATCCTGGAGCGAGGAAGTTTGCCTCATGTGCTGGCTATGGGGAGTGCTCTGGGGAGCGGCATTCGTTTTGTCAGACGACGAAGAAATCCGCATGGATATCATCTATAATGCAGTCCCCGATAGAGTGAGACGCGTCTTCAAGATAATCACCAGTGTCGCTCTGATCCTGCTCTTGTTGATTTCCCTGCCCGCCAGCTGGGATTATGTGACGTTTATGAAACGTGAGCGCACTGCCTCCCTGCATATTCCAATCAACTATCTGTATTCGATCTATATGATCTTCTCGGTTGCCTGCATCATTCGTCATTGCCGTCTGGTTTGGACTGCCCTTCGCGGCACCTCAACAACCTCTGGGCCTGCTGAAGAAGCGGATATAGCATAATGCCGAGTCCATTTGCTCTGTGCATCATATTACTGGTCGTTCTTGCTGTTCTCGGGCTGCCGATCGGCCTGTCGATGCTGGCCGGCTCGATTTTTTATCTCCTGCTGACCGGTCTCGATCTCGGCACTGCGGCCGAGCAGGTACTGAACGGCCTGTCCGGCAGTTATGTATTGCTGGCCGTACCGCTTTTCATCCTGGCGGCCGACCTGATGAATACCGGCAGCCTGACCGATCGTTTGCTGAATTTTTGTCTCATGCTGGTTGGTCGATTCCGTGGGGGACTGGGCCACGTAAACGTATTGTTGAGCGTCATCTTCGCCGGCATGTCCGGGTCGGCCGTGGCCGATGCCGTGGGCCTTGGCAGGATCATTATCGGGATGATGACCCGCGACGGCAAATACCCGGTCGCATATGCTGCCGCGATAACCGCCTCATCTGCCGTCATCGGGCCAATTGTACCGCCATCGATTCCGATGGTCATCTACGCGCTTGTCTCCGATGCCTCCATCGGATATCTTTTTTTAGGCGGCATTGTACCCGGGTTGTTGCTTGGTGTGGCGTTCATGTGCACGAACACGGTGATTGCCGGCCTCAGAAAGTTCCCGGTCGAGGAGGCGGTCCCCATGCGTGAAATTCCTCGGGTCGCCTGGAATGCATTTCCCGCCCTGATGCTCCCCGTCATCCTCCTTTTCGGCATCTATGGCGGCATCATGACCCCTACCGAGGGAGCTGCCGCTGCTGCTGCCTATGCACTTTTTGCCGCGTCAGTTTTCTATCGCGCCATTTCGCCTCGCCAGCTCTACCGAGTCCTGCGGTCCAGTGCCAAAACATCGACCGCGATCGGCATGCTCTTTGTCGGGGCGATGGCGTTCAACTACGTGGTCACCATCGAAAATATTCCGCTTACAGTTCAGCACTTCATCAGCGAATTTAACCTGACAGCGGCCGGTTTTCTCCTCTTGGTCAATCTTCTGCTTCTCGGGCTCGGCTGTCTGCTGGAGGGAAGCACGATACTGCTGGTTATAGTACCCATCTTGATACCCACTGCAAAACTCTTGGGTATCGATCTCGTCCATTTCGGTGTTGTTGTCGTAATAAACATCATGCTCGGACTTGTTACGCCGCCCTTCGGTCTGCTGCTCTTTGTCGTCGCCAACCTGACCAAGCAACCGCTGATGTCAATCGTGCGCGAGTGCTTGCCGTTTCTGTTGGCGGCGTTATTAGTTCTGGCCCTGGTGACGTTCGTACCCGAAACGGTTCTGTGGCTGCCTGAGATAATGGGCTATAAGGGCTGAGACGGTTTGTGAGTGTCTAACACTTAGGCGAGACTTTAAAATCGAGCACGCGCTTCATTTTACCGGGTAGGTTGCGGTTCAACTTTTTTTCAAGAAATCTGACGGCCTCGACGACACGGGACACATCTATACCGGTATCTACACCCATTGACTCAAACATATGCACCGCATCCTCGGTCGGCACATTGCCGGCGGCGCCCTTGATGAACGGGCAGCCACCCAGTCCCCCGGCACACACATCGAAGATTCGCACGCCGGCCTCGTATCCGGCGAACATGTTAGCCATTCCTAGTCCTCTCGTATCATGAAGATGCAGGGAAATGCGGACGCCGGGCAGTTCTCTGGTAACGAGCGAGATCAGGGAACGAATAGAAAAGGGTGTGGCCATGCCCGTGCTGTCGGCCAGGTTGATCTCCCGAGCGCCTGCACCAGCCATCTGCATCGCCGCTTCGAGAACCTTGTGTTCGGCAACAGCTCCCTCATAGACGCACCCGAAAGCACTCTGCAGACCAGCACGCACCTCAAGACCTCGATCCAGGGCTTGCCTGATCAACTCGGTCATTGCAGACAGCGCTGCAGATGCTGATCGATTGGCGTTTTTTCTGCTGTGGCTGTCGCTCACTGAAACGGACATGCTGACATGAGAGATACCGCTCGCCAAGGCCCGATCAAGTCCTTTATCATTGAGAATGAGTGCCGTTATTTTTGTTGCCTTCTGCGCTCCGATAGCCTGTATCAATTTATCGGTGTCCGCCATTTGCGGCACGATTTTCGGGTTAACAAAGGAGCCAACCTGAATTCTCTTGAGACCGGCTTTGCCTAGAAGGTTGAAGAGTTCTACTTTTTCATCCAACGTAAAAATCTGTTGCTCGAGCTGAAGCCCATCCCGCATAACCTCTTCTTCTAAAACAATTTCTGTTTTTGGCCGTTTGGACTGCACGATTATTCCTCCCCAGCAGCTGAAACAGAGCCATAGCCGATGTTTCTTGATTAATCAGCCGACAACGGCGGCTAGCAAGAAACAACTTTAGCTCAATAGATGGTTGTCCGCAATTTCTCTGACGTAAAGCAGCAATGGTGCAATATTTAATCCCAATATCAAGATAATATCAGCTGTTTTTAAAAATATCACTTATTATTTGTATTGTCATTGCAAGAATGGTATAAACTGTTCGACAGAAGGTAAAATTCTCAGAAACGTCGGCGCAGAGTACCCGCTATAAGGTGATTTTTTGTATAAGCGGCAGCCCCGCAGTCGAAAACAAATTGATGTAGAACTGGAACAGGAGGCAAAAGATGGCACGACCACTGACAGAAGAGGAAAAACAATACGCCCAGGAGCTGCTCACCCGGGCGCGGCGGGCCCAGAGGCAGATCGACGCATTAGATCAAGCTGCCGTTGACCGTGCAATTCAGGCCGTAGCCTGGGCAGCTTCGAATGAGAAAACCTTCACCCGGCTTGCCCGAATGGGGGTTGATGAGAGCGGTCTCGGGGACTGGGAGGGTCGGCCGAATAAACGTTTCAAGATCAAAGGAATACTCCGCGATGCCCTGCGTCAGAAAAGTATCGGGGTGGTGGAGGAACTGCCCGAAAAAGGCTTGGTCAAATATGCTAAACCGGTCGGTGTGATCGCCGCCCTCGTGCCTACGACTAATCCCGCCTTAACCCCGCCGGGGATGGGTATCTATGCCTTGAAGGCCAAAAATGCGGTGATTTTCTCGCCGCATCCCAGAGCCAAGAAGACGACGATCGAGACAGTGGCTGTGATGCGCAAGGCCCTGAAAAAAATAGGGCTGCCGGAAGATGTATATGTTTGCGCCGAACGGCCGTCTATCCCGCTCGCCCAGGAATTAATGGCGATCTGTGATCTCACCATCGCCACCGGCGGACCGGCCATGGCCAAGTCTGCTCACAGTTCGGGCAAGCCCGCCTATGCAGCCGGCCAAGGAAACTCGACGATGGTTATCGATGAGACGGCTGATATAAAAGAAGCGGCGCATAACACCATGCTCAGCAAGATGTCCGATTTCGGTTCCGGCTGTTCGGCCGACGGCAACTTGGTCGTCGAGGCAACCATATACGACGCGTTTCTCGAACAACTGCAGCTGGAAGGCGGCTATCTGGTGAACGATGAGCAAAAGGCGAAGCTCGAACCGGTGCTCTGGCAGGACGGCCACCGGACCATCGACACCATCGCCTGCCCCGCCCGGGTAATTGCGGAGAAGGCCGGGTTTACGATTCCTGAAGACAAGAAGTTCCTAATTGTCAGGGAAGAGCGGATAGGCAAGGACTATCCGTTTTCTACTGAGAAACTTGGCACCCTGCTGTCGATATTCAAATACAGCGGGTTCGAGAATGCCTTGAAAATGGTGGAGCAGATCTACGCAACCCAGGGCCGGGGACATTCTTGTGGCATCTACAGCTTCAATGACGAACACATCCATCAACTGGCGCTCGCAGCACCGGTAAGCAGGATGATGGTCCGCCAGCCCCAGTCCAAGGCCAACGCCGGCAGTTTTACAAACGGCATGCCGATGACTTCCAGCATGGGTTGCGGGGTCTGGGCCGGTAACATCAGCAACGAGAATATCTCGTTGAAGCACTACCTGAATTATACCTGGGTATCCCGGCCGACCCCCGAGGATCGGCCAAGCGATGAAGAGTTGTACGGCGAGTTCTACAATACCGAGACCTGGTGAGGATGCCGCAAGAAAGAACTCAGACCATCAGCCGTCATGACGGCCAACGAGCACGAATTACCCAAAGCTTGTCGTGCTGTTTATTACAAGATCTTAAAGCCCGGCAGCGTGAGCCGGCAAAACGGAGGAAACCATGAAAGGTCCTGTCGCAAACCTCTTAGTTGATTATCTTGAAGACCGCGGAGTCAAGCACATATTCGGGTTGTGCGGTCATACGAATATTGCCGTGCTGTCTGCTCTGGAGAACAGTTCGATCAAGTTCATCAATGTCCGTCATGAGCAGATTGCTTCGCATGCAGCCGACGGTTATGCCAGGATCACCGGGCGGGCCTCTGTGGTCATGACCCACCTGGGACCGGGATTGACCAACGCGGCAACGGGCGTTGCCAATGCAGCACTGGACTGTATCCCGATGGTGGTTATCGCCGGTGATATACCGAGTCACTATTATGGCAAGCATCCGCATCAGGAGGTCAACCTGCATGCGGACGGGGCCCAGGCTGAAATCTACCGTCCGTTCGTCAAGAGGGTATGGCGGGTGGAGCGCCCCGAACTTCTGCCAGAAATCATGGAGAAGGCTTTCCAACTGGCCGAAAGCGGCCAGCCCGGGCCGGTGCTGGTCGATGTGCCAATGGATATCTTTTCCCTGGAAGTTGATGCTGAATTGTTCGAACGCCAGAAAAAGAACACCAGACATCTTCGCAAACCTTCACTTGATAAAGCAACCGCAGAGCAGATTATTGATCACCTGTTGACGGCCGAGAAACCAGTTATTTATGCTGGAGGAGGGGTTCTGCTGGCCCGTGCCTCGGCGGAGCTGGAGGAACTGGTCGATCTCCTCAGTCTGCCCGTGGCGCACAGCCTGATGGGCAAGGGTGCGCTGCCGGACGATCATCCATTCATCCTAGGGATGACCGGTTTCTGGGGGACCAGCTATATCAACGAAGCCTGCCGTACCGCAGATCTCATCCTGGGGCTGGGTACCCGCTTCAAAGAGGCGGACTGCAGCTCCTGGTATCCGGAGTATACCTTCGATATTGCCAAGACGGCCTTTATTCAGATCGACATTGAACCAAGCGAGATCGGCCGTAACTATCCCGTAGAAATTGGGGCAGTTGCAGACCTCAAGCAGGCGCTTGGTGTTCTGCTCGAGGTCGCTCGAGCGCGCGTTCCACGGGGCATCGTCAAAGAAGATCTGAAAAACGAAATGGCTCGAGAAAAAGTCGAATTCAAGCAATGCAATGTTGAAATGGAGCACAGCAATGCCTTTCCGATGATGCCTGAGCGAATACTCGCTGAAGTACGTGATGTGCTTCCCCGGGACGCAATTATCACGACCGATGTCGGTTGGAACAAGAACGGAGTGGGACAGCAATTCCCCGTTTACGAACCCGGCAGTATCCTCACCCCCGGCGGCTTCGCCACCATGGGATTTGGCGGGGCGGCAGCACTCGGAGCCAAGCTGGCCAACCCCGACAAAATTGTCATTGCCTTGATTGGCGATGGAGGATTCGGGCAGAATCCAGCCTTGCTTGCCACTGCCCGGCATGAAAATATCGCGGTTATCTTTCTGATTATGAATAATGATGCCTTCGGCACGATTGCCGGACTTCAGAAGGCACATTTTAATACGACCTTTGGAACCGTCTTTACCAAAGAGGGGCAGTCCACCTCGCCGGATTATGCAGCGATCGCTTGGGCATACGGGGTGGAAGGCATACGAATCAACTCCGCTGAAGAATTCAAACCGGCCCTGATTAACGCGGTTTCATCGAACAAACCAGTTGTCCTAGATGTGCCGATGATCAATAACCCGGTACCGACTGGAGGTCACTGGAATATTTTGGACATCTACTCGCCGGGCAAAAACATTTCCCATGTGAGCACCGCTTGATTCGATATCCTGATCTCATGTCATATCAATATCACAGCAGATGCCGCTCGGTCGGGCTAGCAGGTCGGGCTGAGCGGCTCACCTGAGATCATGTCAATTAGAAACGTGGCATCTGAAAAGCAGGCAGACAGGTCAACGAATATGATTCAGACTGGAACCATAAATGTATATGAGGCGTTAAAGAGTGATATCGTGATGGGGAATCTTTCTCCGGGCAGCAAGCTCAAAATGGAAATGCTCAAGTCGCGTTATGGTATGGGTGTCAATGTCATCAGGGAGAGCCTTGCCCGGCTGGCTACCGAAGACCTGGTTGATGCGGAAAACCAGAAAGGGTTCAGGGTAGCCCGAACCTCGATCAGCAGGCTGAGGGACTTGGTTCGACTGCGCATTCTCTTCGAAACCGACGGGGTGAAACACTCGATTGAGCACGGCGGCATCGACTGGGAGACAAATCTGGTGGCAGCCTATCACAAGCTTGAATATATCGAAAAAAAAATGCAGAAGGACGCAAAGGCGCACTGCATCAATTGGTACGAATGTGACCGGGACTTCCACAACACGCTGATATCCGCTTGCGGGTCAAAACTTCACATTCTCTACCATCGGCGCGTGTACGAGCAGTATCGTCAGTATGTGATGGTTGACCTTAAGGCGAATGGGTTCCGCGGCGAGGCCATCATCAAGGAACATAAGGACATCCTCCAGGCCGCCCTCGATAGGGATTTTAATAGATGCTGCAGGTCCATAGAAGTTCATCTGGGCAACTTTCTCCAGCAATTGTCCTCGTAGAAGGTACCCGGCCCGATCGAATTGAGTTTGGCTGTCTGTTATGACGATGCTTTTTAGGGTAAGAAAAAAGAAAACAGCTGCCAGGCTTCACTCACCGCTCGAGCCTATGGCAATCGCTGATCAAGATTGAGCGGATGTGAATAGTACCCTAACCATCCACCAACAGCGTAATCAATGTCTTTGTATTGTCTTTTGCTCCAACCTATCCTTGTTCCGGCAATTTCGGCGCGGAGTCCGGTTCTCTGCAGGCGTGGTGTTCTGTAACCTACTTTCGGGAGAAAGCTTGAATGAAACTGAATCTGGAAAATAATGTAGTCCTCGTCACCGGGGCAAGCAAGGGTATCGGCAGGGCTATTGCAGAAACATGTGCCTCAGAAGGCGCCAATCTTGCTCTCTGCGCCCGGACCAGAGGGGACCTGGAAGGAGCCGCAGCCGAGTTGAACGGACGGTTCGACATTGACATCCTCACCGTTGCTGTTGATCTGAGCAGTCTTGATGGGGTGAAGGATTGCGTCGAGCGAGTGACGGCGCATTTTTCGAGGGTAGATACCCTGGTCAACGTCGCTGGAGCCATACGACCCGGGACTCTCTTATCCAAGCCGGATGCTGACTGGTTGGAGGATTACGACCTCAAGCTTTTTGGCTATGTTCGTATGATGCGTGAGGTGTTTCCCCTGATGAAAAAAAATGGCGGCCGCATAATCAATATAATCGGCAGCGCCGGACGAGCTGCCGATCCTGCATATATTGCCGGAGGAGGTGCAAATGCAGCTTTGATGAATATTACCAAAGCTGCAGCGCTCGAGGGTGGGCCACACAATATCCTGATAAATGGGATCAATCCAGGCCCCACGCGCACCGAAAGGTGGGAGGCAATCAACAATCACCTGTCCCGCCAGTGGGGACTGCCTATCGACGAAGTGATCGCTCGCCGTCTTAAGGGAAATCCACTTGGTCGGCCAACCGACCCTGCATCTATCGCAGCGATGGTGGCCTTCCTTGCTTCCTCGCACGCTGCCGATATAAACGGTGCGATAATTGAAATGGACGGCGGCTCAAACCCTTGCCTCTGATTTCGCCGACCAGCGCCGCGCGATTTTGACTGGACAGGCATAAATTATCTCAGTCTTGATATAATCTTGTTCAGTGGCAGTTTTGATTTGCTTTTGTGGACCAAGGCAATTATCCTACCAGGCAGAACGATCTCTTGTTTTTGGGCAGGCTGTTCCTTCTCAGGAATATAAAGAGAAAGTATCTATTCCGTCCCAGTCTGGGTAAGACTTGACCACTGTCTGATTTCTATGCAGATGAGCCCGACAAAATCAGGAATACAAGACAAATAGTGCTAGAGGAATTCAACTCTGATGAAAAAGAATGCACAGAATAATAAATCATCAGCACCTATTGTTGACAGTCTTGCTACTGCTCTTAGTCTTCTTGATTATTTTACCATCAGAGAGCCAGAGCTCTCTCTTCGCGAGTTAAGCGAAAAATCAGGACTTTATAAGAGCCGTATCCACAGGCTATGCGCCACTCTTGTTCTGTGTGATTTTCTCACCCGCATGCCCTCGTCCACATACCGGCTCGGTCCAAAACTTATGGCCCTTGGAAAAATCTATGAAAACACCAACACCCTTGTGACCATTTCCCGGCCTATCATGAAGCGCCTGGCTGAGGATGCCGGCGAGTCGGTCGCTCTTTTCCAACTCGATGGAGAAACATCCTTTTGTCTGTCGCGTGAATACGGCTCATCAAGTCTTGTATTCACCATCCAGGAAGGGGATAACATGGAATTGCACGCCTCTGCAGCCGGCAGAGTTTTGCTGACCTATGGCTCCGCTGAGTTACGCAAAAGAATTCTCAGTCAAGCCGAATTCGAGAAGTTTACTTCTGAAACCATCACCGATCCCAAAAAAATAAAAAAAGAGCTTGAACACATAAGAAAGCGCGGGTACGCGGTCAACAGGGGGGAACGGGAACTTGAGGTGGCCGCCATCGCTGCGCCTATCTTTAATCATGACAACAAAGTCGAATCAGCCCTGGCAATCGTCGGCCCGGTGCAGCGTTTTTCCAGCGATCGTGAGGGCACCATTGCAGCAAGCCTTTTACAGGCAACCCGCAGAATCTCGGAGTTGCTTGGAGCTCCTGGGCGCTGATGAATAATGTTAGAAGCAGCGGCGGCGACTGACACCTGGCGACAGCCTGACACCTAACCAGGGATACAACTATTTCAAGGATTGTAAGATGGAAAAGAATCTGTCCGGGCAAACAGCCATCGTTACAGGAGGCGGCCGCGGCATTGGTCTGGGGATTGCCAGAGAACTCGCTGATCGGGGCTGCACGGTCTCTTTGTGGGACCTTTCATTTACTTCTTTTGCTGGCGATAGTGCGGGTTTCAGCCCGGCCCTGCTGCAAAAGGTGGATATAACTGATCTGGCTGCTGTCCAGGAAGCTTATGCAAAAAGTAAAAAGGCCCTGGGAAATATCGATATTTTCGTCAATAATGCGGGCATTAACGGCCCCGTGATTGAGAGCTGGGAATACCCGACAGAAGCCTGGGACAAGGTCCTTCTGGTGAATCTGACCGGCGTATTTTACTGCACCAGAACCGTGGTTCCTGATATGCGCGCCCGCAAGAGTGGCCGCATAATCAATATAGCCTCCATGGCCGGCAAGAACGGCGTGCCCGGCATATGTGCCTATGCCGCAGCCAAGGGTGGACTCATCGCCTTCACCAAGACAGTTGCCCGTGAACTGGCAAGCAGCGGCGTTTTTGTCAACGCTGTCGCGCCGGCCTTGACAGAGACCGAACTGTTTGCCCAGATGACCCCCGAGCACATTGCAGCGATGACCGCTAAAATTCCCATGGGGCGCGCGGTGAAAATTGAGGACGTTGCCAGGATGGTGGCCTGGATAGCGAGCCCCGAGTGCAGTTTTACAACTGGTTTTACTTTCGATGTCTCAGGGGGCCGCGCGGTGTATTGATGATCTTTGGTGACGCAGACAGATTCCACAGCCATTTGTCCGCTGGCCAAGCAGACAGCATCGCCTGGCCAGATATCCGTTGCTGTCTACATTTGAGAAAAGCACGTAATCTGTATACCTTTCATCAGAAGAAGGAGGGGAAACGGTGAAAGGCTCTTTTGCACGCCGTTCGCGCTGGTGAGCGGAACTTGTCAATATCCACCTGAACATTATCTATCCCGTTAATCTTTCAATTAAAGAAGGAGGAGAAAAAATGAAACGGACTTTTTTTATGCTATTAGCGGCCTTTTCAGTAGCAGGTGCATTATCGGTGGCTTCTGCAGCAGACTATCCAGATAGAGATCTGCAAGGAATCATTATGTGGGGTGCGGGCGGTGCTACGGATAACGTTGCCCGAGCCATTACTCCCAACGTCGAACCTTTTCTCAAAAAACAAATTGTCTTGATCAATAAGCCTGGAGGAACCGGGGCGATTTCAACCCAGTACGTCTACAGTCAACCGTCAGATGGCTACACGCTTCTGATAGGGGCAGAAAATCCCCAGGTGCACCGGATACTCAAACTTTCCGATATGGACTACAAGGATTTCTACCCAATCAACATCCTCGGTCGCGGCGTCGGAGTGATTGTTGCGAACAACGACACACCCTGGAATTCGTTCAAAGATCTGGTCGAAGATGCGAAGAAACGTCCCGGCGAAATCAAAATGGGCTCGACCGGCCCCGGAGGGTTGCCCTATACGGTCGGAGCCATGATAAAAACAGTAACCGATTTTGAGGTTACTGCGGTGCCGTTTAAGGGTGAGGGGCCGGGCGTTACCGCCCTGCTGGGGGGACATGTGGACTTTATGCCGGCCGGTATAACGGCAGTTCGCGAACATATACGAGCTGGCCGGGTAAAGGCCCTGGCCATCGTCTCCGCCACTCCAGTTCAAGGGTCAGAAGATATTCCTCTGATAACCAAGGATTATCCGGATTTTGAACGGTTCCTGCCCTGGGGGCCTTTTTACGGCGTATGGTGTAAAAGAGATGTCCCTGACGATATTAAAATGAAACTAGTGGAGGCCTTCAAAAAAGGTGCGTCAGAACCTAAGTTTGAGGAATTTTTAAAAGATTTTAACACAGTTCCGATGAACATCAGCGGCGAAGAGGCTGATGAATTTCTGAAAAAATGGCAATCTGTCACCAACTGGATGTACGAATACGCCGGTGCAGCCGAGGTGTCCCCGGCTGAATTCGGTATTCCCAAGCCATAACCCAAAACTGAAGATGGCCTCTCTGATATTGTTCAGAGAGGCCATCGAATCCCCATGCCCATGAAAGACGATAGAAAATTGCGTGCAGGAGAAAATGCTTTCAGCTGGCTGATGCTGTTGCTCAGCCTTTTCGTTCTGATTCAAGCGTACCTGATATCTGGTTTTTCTTCCCTCAGCTCGGCAGGTACGTTCCCCATGGGTGCCTCTGCGATCATGGTTGTCGCCAGTATTTTCATTCTCTTGAACAATTTAAAATTAAAAAAAACTGCTGCCGGTGTCTGGAAAAATGAGTTGCGCCAGGCAGTCAAAACAGTTTTGCCCAATGTCTTTCTCATCTACTCGGTCATCGTGATAGTTTATATCATTCTCATTAAGCCTTTTCACTTTTTACCAAGTTCCTTTGTCTTTCTGTTCATATCCATGATTTATCTTAAAGGGTGTAATGTATTAAAAGCGTTCCTTATTTCGACTATCACCATAGGCTTCATTTACCTGATATTTCAATACTTTTTCAGGGTGGTGTTACCCTGATACGGCAGGTGATGCTGTGACCGGATCAACGCTCTCATATTTTTTCATGGCATGGCTCGACCCGTATCTTCTGATGCTTACGGCCGCCGGTACATTTGCCGGCATTTATGTGGGAGCAATACCGGGACTGTCCGTGACGATGGCAGTATCCATATTGATTTCGTTCACATTTTCCTGGGATGTAAACAGCGCCCTTGCACTCATGGTCGGGGTCTATTGCGGTGGGGTGTACGGTGGGTCACGTACCGCAATTTTGCTCAATATCCCGGGCGCACCCGCTGCCATCGCCACTGCCTTTGACGGTTTTCCGCTGGCCGAGAAGGGAGAGGCTGGCAGGGCCATCGGGGTCAGTACCATCGTCTCGGTTATGGGCGGTTTCATCGGCATAGCGGTCCTTGCCGCAGCCGCACCAAAAGTTGCCGAGTTCGCTTTAAAATTTGCCCCGAGAGATTATCTGCTCCTGGCCATTATGGGTCTGCTTCTGGTAGGCAGCCTGTCTGGAGAATCTTTGGCCAAGGGGATATTCGCCGGTGCATTCGGCGTCATTCTGGGGTTGGTGGGAATGGATCCATTGACCGCGGCAGGCCGCTTTACGTTCGGTACGGTTTCATTGTTGGGCGGTGTTCATTTTGTCATAGCCATGATCGGATTTTTCGGTGTTTCAGAAGCCCTGGTGCAGCTGCATCACATCAACACCAAGCCCATAAAGCAGGATGTCACCAAAATAATTCCCTCCTGGTCGGTAATTGCCAAATACATCCCCCTTTCCATCCGCACCTCTCTCATTGGGGTAATTATCGGCGCCCTTCCTGGCACAGGAGGTGATATCGCGGCGCTGCTCGCCTATGACCACGCCAAGCGAACAGTGAAAAATCCTTCGCGAAAATTCGGCGAGGGGGCATATGAGGGCCTTATCGCCCCGGAATCGGCCAACAATGCTGCGATAGGCGGCGCCTATATCCCCATGCTTACCCTCGGCATTCCAGGTGATGCAGTTACGGCAGTATTTATCGGTGCCCTGTTCATTCACGGTCTCAAACCCGGGCCAATGCTGATGATAGAGACACCCCATCTGTTCTGGTTTACGGTCGGCAATTTAGCTTTGGCAAATTGCTTCCTGCTGATTTTCGGCCTGACCGGCATTCGTATATTTGCGAAAATGGTGGAACTGCGTAAGGGGATTCTCATTCCTGCAATTATTGTTCTTTCGATAGTTGGAACATATGCGATAAAAAACAGCCTCACCGATGTCTACTGGATGATCGGCTTCGGCATATTTGGCTATTTTCTGAAAATGTACGGTTTTCAGGTGGGGCCGATTATTCTGGGGGTTATTCTGGGTCCCCTTATGGACGAATCGTATCGGCAATCGATAATGTCCGCCAGAAATCATTTCCCGACTTTCTTGCTTGACCTGGTAAGCAATCCCCTATCACTTATCTTGACCTTGGCGGTTATTTTTATGCTGATTAACCAAACCAGAATCTGGCCGTGGTTGTTAAAGATTTTCAAACGCAAACAATGATCTTCTCACGCAGACCCTCAAGCTGCTTTGCTTGGCAGAGACAGCAGCATATCCTTCGATGTATGGCAAATATAAGGCCGGGCGATTTTAGCTTCAGTGATCCAGGGCTGGCCCCAAGTCCACGCAGCTCTGAGCTGTTATGACTTCGTTCTTACATAGGGCGGAAAACGTGACGCTCCAGGTCGTCAGGGGATATTTCACTCAGTTGCGTTAAGATGCTTTAAGATGTTGACAGCGGCAGCGCATTTATTTATCCTATTTATTAATACGATATACTTCACAGCAGGACAAACCGGGCTTGCAAAACCCTGAAATAATCAGTTCCTGGCGGCATCAGCCAGCCGTTTTGGGCAGATTATTATGTTTTCCGGTGTGTTGCCCGTCACCTGCAAGCTGTCAGGTTGCAGAGGAGCAAAGAAGAAGGCTCAATTAGCGGATAATAAAACTACCGGAACCTATCGGTTAGCTCTCAATTCTTAAGGGATAAAAGATGAGGAAACAATATTCATTGGCCTATTTGACGGTGAGAGGTTGCGAGCCTGCAGAAATGGCTTATATAGCGTCGCGCACAGGCTATGACTATATCAGCTTAAGGTTTATCCCGATGGGGATACCCGGTGAGATAGCCTATCTTCCAGAAGATAGAGCAATGATCTCCAAAGCAAAGTCTGCACTCAAAGAAACCGGGATTAAAGTCCTCGATATGGAATTAGCCCGCATTCTGGATGATGTTGAGCCCAACTCCTACCTGCCGGCCTTTGAGGCCGCTGCCGAACTGGGGGCCAGACATGTCATTTCCTCCGCCTGGACCACGGAGACAAGAGACCGCGCATTTATCATTGACCGCTTTGCCGAGATATGCGATTTGGCGGAGCCGTTTGACCTGACGGTGAATCTCGAATTTCCAACCTTTTCACGTCTGACAAATTTAGAAGAAGCCGCTGATATCGTCCGTGCCGCAGATCGAACAAACGGTGGTATTCTTTTGGATACCCTTTATTTCCATTATTCACGGATCCGCCTTGCGGAGCTGGAGCAAATACCTCGCGATTATCTGAATTTTATGCATATCTGTGATACTTCAGAAAATATTCCTGCAAGCAGCCCGGATATGATAAATGTTGCCCGGGACGGGCGGCTTTATGTTGGGGAAGGATGTATCGATTTTGCCGCTCTACTGAGCCGGTTGCCCCTTATGCCCTACTCCATTGAACTACCGAATAAAAAACGACTCAGCAAATACGGCTTCGAGGGACACGCACGGCGCTGTCTGGAGACCGCTAAAGAGGTGCTGGACCATATAAAAACAGCAGCCTAACCCAGACTGTTCCCATTTGTCCCTCAATTTTTATACGTCTTATTGACGAGGAGCATTACGATGCAGATAGATGGCAAAACCCAACTATACGGCATTGTGGGTCAACCGGTATCCCACAGCTTAAGCCCGGCAATGCACAATGCTGCTTTTCAGCATTGCGGTCTCAATAAAGTGTATTTGGCTTTTGAAGTCGATGACATGACCCAAGCCATGGCTGGCTTGAGAAGTCTTGGGGTTGGCGGTGTGAGCGTTACGATGCCCCACAAACAGGCTGTAATCCCTCTTCTGGATACCATCGACCCGATAGCGGAGAAAATCGGCGCGGTAAATACGTTGCTTATCAAGGATGGCAAGGTGTACGGTTCCAATACAGACTGGATCGGGGCTGTTCAGGCTCTTGAAATGATAGCCGATTTACATTCTGCGAAGGTACTTGTGCTTGGCGCAGGGGGTTCCGCTCGAGCCATCGGTTTTGGGCTTAAGGAAAAAGGGGTAAAAGTGACAGTGGCTAACCGCACCCTCTCTAAAGCTCAGGTGCTGGCCAGGGATCTTGATTGCGAATGCTATCCCCTGGCCGAGATAGGCCATTTACAGGTCGATGCGGTGGTGAATACTACCTCTGTCGGCATGGCGCCCAACCTGGACACAACCCCGGTACCTAAAGCGCTCCTGGAGAATATACCCGCGGTCATGGACATCATATACGTACCATTGGAAACCCGGCTTCTCAGGGAAGCGCGGCAAGTTGGGTGTAAGACGGTCAACGGTCTCTACATGCTTCTCTATCAAGGCGTGGCCCAGTTCGAATTGTGGACCGGTTGCAGTGCTCCGATTGAGGTGATGCGCGATGTACTTTTTTCACGCTTTGAATCTTCAGCATAGCAGTGCCACGGGCCTGACTGTTCGATTTCATTAATTCAGCGGAGGTTGGTCGATGATTTCAAATTATTCTCCGGTACGGCTGGCAGTATTTGGCTGCGGGTTAGTTGGTGAAAGGCATATCCAGCATATCCTCGACAGTTCCTCTTGCACGCTCACAAGCATAATCGACCCGAGCCCTCATGCAAGAAAAGTGGCGGATTCCGCTAAAGTTGAATATTTCGGGGATGTCACCTCTTTTCTTGAGAAAGCCGATGCCGAGGCGGTGATCATCGCCACCCCCAACGAAAGCCACGCATCTCTTGGCATCAAATGTGCCAAGGCAGGTCTGCATCTCTTTGTTGAAAAACCTATTGATGCTGATCTGGCTGCGGCCTCCGATCTGGTCGACAGCGCAGCGAAAGAGGGGGTAAAACTGCTTGTCGGCCATCATCGTCGGTTTAACGCTTATATAGAAGCTGCCAAGAAAATAATAGAGCGTGGTGAGTTGGGTACGATTTCGGCTGTCAATGTCCTGTGGGCGACTTTAAAGCCGGACAGCTATTTTGATGCAGATTGGCGTCGTGAGTCCGGCGGCGGTCCGCTGCTTATTAATCTCATTCATGATATCGACAATTTGAGATATCTTTCGGGGACATTGAACGCGTCTATGCAGAGGCAAGTCATGGGGTCCGCCATTACCCCGTCGAGGATACCGCGGTCATATCGCTTCGCTTTCGCAATGGGATCCTGGGTACAATGGTCATCTCGGATACGGTTGCTTCACCGTACAACTTCGAATCGGGAACAGGTGAAAATCCGCTGATCTACGCAAACGGCCAGGATTGTTATTGGGTCTTTGGCACCGAAGGAACACTGGCGTTCCCGGAGATGAAACTGTGGCACTACAGCGGTGCGGGGGAAAAGGGATGGGGGGTACCGATTTCCTGCAAAGCCATGGAAATTGAACGAACTATCCCGCTTGTGCCTCAGCTCGAACATTTCTGCGCCATGATTCGCCGCGGAGTCCCCCCCCGCTGCAGTGGCGAGGACGCCATCAAGACCCTTAGAACAACCATGGCAATCAAGGAGGCGTCCTGTTCAGGAAGGCCAGTTGCGATCAGCTGACTGTTTTTCCCTTATATTGCCTCTCAAAGGGTGAAACTTACCGGCGGGATAACAGAAAAACAAAACAAAATATGCCGCTACAAGTATCGCCTTATCTGCTTTTATGCCTAACCAGTCTGTTCTGGAGCCTGAATCTGATCATAGGCAAAGTGCTCGCGGGAACAGTCCCGCCAGCAACGCTCAGTTTCTTCAGATGGCTGCCGGCCTTTTTCTTTTTCTCGATCTTCTATGGCAAAAATCTCAGAGACGCATACCGGGTGCTGAGAGAACATCCAATGCTTGTTCTATTGCTGGGAGCAACTGGTTACAGCATAAATTCCATAACCGTTTATGAAGCTGTAACCTATTCAACAGCGATCAACATATCGTTCATCAATGCCTTCAACCCTGTACTGATTGCCATTACTGGTTTCATCATGTATCGCTATCCGGTGTCGGGCAGGCAGGCACTCGGCTTCTTCATTTCACTGCTTGGAGTCGCCACCATCATATTCAGGGGTGAATTTGCCAGATTATTGGCCTTGCAGACCAATATCGGTGATCTCTTTATGCTGTTCAGTATCTTGATATGGTCGGTGCATACGGTATTGTATAAACACAAGTCACACCTCTTCAATCGCCGAACAATCTTTCTGCTTATGATTATGGCGGGCTTAACAATCACCCTGCCTTTCGCCGTGTTAGAGGGATATCTCAGCCACTGGGTATGGGCCCGGCAGATTCAGCCACGCCATATCTGGGCGATTCTGGCACTGACCATATTTCCCTCGGTTCTTGCCATACTCTTCTGGAATTATGCCCTGACCAAAATTTCAGCGAACCAGGTAGCCATATTTCAATACCTCATCCCGGTGTATACTACCATTATCTCGATTATTTTTCTGAAAGAGCGCCTGCAATTGTTCCATATCTGCGGAGGTGCTCTGATACTGGCTGGAGTTCTGCTGGTTTCAACCTTTTCTGCTGATAGAAAAACGATGCGCAAGTGATATGATGTCTATTGTACGTTTGAATCATTGCAAAAAAGTGAACCCCGCGGGCAGGTTCGCCGGGATGTGCCGGCTTTGCCCAGACGGGATCACTCTGATCCAGACATTGATGATTTCCATCTCCCGGGAAAGTAATTGGTTGCGAGGCTTCAGTGAATCAAATTGAGGAAGCGATGACGAATCCAGATTATTTTGAGCCCATTGATCAGGGTGAGTGTGCCTTTTTCCTCGAGGGAAACAGGGAAATCTTCGGTTCAGGGGCGCTGGCAGAGGTCGGCGCGCATGCAAAAGTGCTTGGCCTGAGCCGGGTTGCACTGTACACGGACCCTCGAATCATCAAACTTCCCTCAGTCGATGCGGTGGTTAAATCCCTTCGGGACCGCGGTGTCAGGGTGTCAATTTTCGACGGTGTGGAAATCGAGCCCACGGATCGTTCTCTGAAGGCCGCGATACGTTTTGCCGAAGGAGACGATTTTGACGGATTTATCAGCGTGGGCGGCGGCTCGGTGATGGATACCTGCAAGGCGGTCAGCCTTTATGCAAGTTATCCACCCCAAGACTTTCTCGATTATGTGAACCTGCCTCTGGGCAGGGCTTTACCAGCACCCGGGCCGCTCAAGCCGCATATCGCCTGCCCGACAACGTTTGGCACGGCCAGTGAATGCACCAATGTGGCAATATTCAATTTCCTTGCATTAGGGACCAAGGCCGGAATTTCCAACCGGGCTGTCAAGCCCAGCCTGGGCATCATCGACCCCGAGGCGCTGCGGACTCTGCCAGGCCCCGTGGTGGCCGCCAACGGCATGGACGTGTTCAGCCATGCGGTGGAATCATATACCGCCCGCCCCTTCACCCAGCGACCCAAACCTGATGACCCGACGGAGCGGCCGGTAATCCAGGGTGCCAATCCGTTCAGCGATCTCCACTGCCTTGAGGCGATACGCCTGATCGGCGAGAACCTGGTCAAGGCCGTCCGTGACCCCCAGGATCAAGTCGCCCGCGAAAAATTATCCTTTGCCGGCTTACTGGCCGGGATCGGTTTCGGCACCGCCGGCTGCAACCTGCCCCACGGCATGTCCTATGCCGTTTCAGGCCTGGTGCGCGAGTACTATGCCGAGGGCTGGCCCCATGACCACGCTTTGGTGCCGCACGGCTTTGCGGTGATTATCAACTCCCCTTCGGTCTTCCGCTTTATGGGGCCAACATGTCCAAAGCGACATGCAGAGGCTGCCCGGGCTCTCGGTGTCAACGAGGTTGAAGAAAAACCTGGTGACAGCCTGGCCAATACTGTGATTGATATCATGCGCGCCATTGGCGTGCCCAACGGTCTGTCAGGGGTAGGCTACACGGCTGATGACCTTGATGCGCTTACCGAAAAAGGCTGGAAGCAGCGACGCGTGGTCGATAATGCAGCAAGACCAATCACCAGAGAAGAAATGAGGGAAATCTTTGCAGGAGCGCTCTGCTATTGGTAAGATGCACGCTGGCGCTGGCGTAACCCTACTATCGCATCGAAATCGCTTAACAATATAAAAACATAGTATTAATACCCTCTCTTTAATAAACGAGAACCAAATGTATGCAAGATAGCGATAATAAAAACATAATTTTTACCGGCTTTATGGGTACAGGGAAAACCACTGTAGGCAGATTGCTGGCTGAGAAGTTGGATCGTGAATTTATTGATACGGATCAGTTAATAGAAGAGCGTCAAGGATTAACGATACCAGAAATTTTCGACAAACTGGGTGAATCGGCCTTTCGCAAGATGGAAACGGACATTGCCAGAGAATTGGGCAGCAGAACAGGTCTGGTTATATCAACGGGAGGGCGCCTGATGCTGGACCCTTCCAACGTAAAGGCATTGAGTGCTAACGGAAGGGTTTTCTGCCTGGTAGCCACCCCCGAAGAAATATTATCACGCTTGGAGAGCGATAAAAATCATCGCAGGCCACTGCTTGACGTGCCCAATCCAAGCGAGCACATCGTCGAACTGCTGCAGGAAAGGAAAAAAGGCTACCAGCGTTTTCTGAGACTGGCAACAGACGCGACACATCCGTCTGATGTCACAGAAAATTTGCTGACTTTTATGCAAAAAAGTCAAGAGCAGTTTGCCATTGATATACCGACTCAATCATATGAATTTATTGTTGGTAACGGCATTCTGCCTTTTACCCGTCAGCTCGCCGGAACCGATGGCCTGTTGATCGTGATCACTGACGCGGTAGTAGGCAAATTATATGCAGAAAGCTGCGGTTCCGTTGATCACATCATCACCATCCCGGCAGGTCGCCAGCAAAAAACACTGACCACGGTACAGGCTATCTACGATCAGCTGTTAGAGGTGGGATTTGACAGGGCTGGAACAATAGTCGCCTTAGGGGGCAGTGTCCTTGGCGACATTGCTGGATTTGTTGCCGCCACTTTTATGCGCGGCGTCAATTTAGTGCAATGCCCAACCAGTCTGCTCGCCATGGCCGATACCAGCATTGGCGGTAAAAACAGCATTGATTTACCCCAGGGCAAAAACCTCATCGGCAGCTTCAAACAACCATCCCTGGTCTTAGCCGATGTGGCCACGCTCATGACCCTTCCAACTGAAGAGCTCATTTCTGGCATGGCTGAGGTCATTAAGCATGGTTTATTAGCAGATGTTGATCTTTTTGAAAAAGTCGAACAAGGAGATTGGCCCTTAAAAACTGATTCTCTGCACTCCTCACCTTCTGAAATCCAGCAACTTGTAGCGCAGGCTATACAGGTGAAAATTTCCTATGTGCAAAAAGATCCTTTTGATGAAGGCATCAGAAAACAATTAAATATGGGACACACGTTTGCCCATGCCATAGAAAAAGTAAGTAATTACGCGATCCGGCATGGGGAGGCCGTGGCCATGGGAATTGCGGCTGCAACAGACCTTTCGGCCCAGCTGGGATATTGCGAATACGGCCTTAGAGACCGAATCGATCTGGTATTGAAAAAGGTTGGTTTGCCCAATCGAATACCGGCAGACCTCCCACCTCAATCAATACTCGACGCTATGAGCC
This sequence comes from uncultured delta proteobacterium, assembly GCA_963707715.1. Taxonomy (GTDB): domain Bacteria; phylum Desulfobacterota; class Desulfobulbia; order Desulfobulbales; family Desulfocapsaceae; genus JABDQA01. Next base: position 38,179 of record CAVPRJ010000008.1, on the reverse strand, counting down.
GTGATAAGAAACGATTGGCCCAGTCAAACAGATTAGTGCTCCCGGTGAAAGTGGGTGAAGTATTTGTGGCCGACAACATAAACGACAGCGATATTCTCAAAACCCTCCAGGAAGTTTCAGGTTCAAATGTCTGAGTATGCCCAGCCCCATCTCCTGGACTCCCCGCAATCTTGCTGAAACAATTTTGTCCTGGAAAGATACATCCGGGTTTTATCTGAACTTGAAACTGATACGCAGCACAAGACAGTTTTGTGTGTGAGCCGTTTTAATGGTCCGCCAGTTGCAGCAAAGCCCCTAGCCTTTTGAGGTTAGGGGCTTTGTCCTTTGAAAGACAGACAAACGTCAGTCTACTGCTCCACCTCGTGCTCGACACCGAGGGCGATCTTGTAGAGCGCGGTCAGCAGGAAGAAGCCGGTGGCCCAGACCCCGATTGTGATCCCGAGTTCATTCAGCGTCGGGATATACTCGGTGACCTCTTCCAGCGGATTCGGCACGAAGCCGGCGAATACGAAGCCGAGGCCCTTATCCGCCCACAGGGCCAGGAAGATCAGCACGGAAGCCACGGTCACGAGCCTGAAATCGAAGACCTTGGAGATTTTCAGGTAGCCGAGGATAGCCAGCCCGGCGAAGTTAAACAGGGTCGCCATCCACATGAACGGCACCAGGTTGTTGTAGACCTCACCATGGTGCTCGAGCCCGAAGAACAGATACTGGAGGCTGTGTACATGGCCGGGAACCTCCGAGTAGTAGGCCACGAAGAACTCGAGCAGGAAGAAGAAGGTGTTGATGATCACCGCGTACATGATGATGGTGGTCAGCTTCTTGATTGCCTCCTCGCCGGCGTCGAAGTTCGCGAACTTCTTCATCACCGCGCAGGCGATCAGGATCAGGGAAGGCCCGGCGGCAAAGGCCGAAGCCAGAAAGCGCGGGGCAATGATGGCTGAGAGCCAGAAGTGACGGCCCGGCAGACCGCAATACAGCATGGCGGTGACCGTGTGGATCGAGACAGCGAACGGCAGGGACAGGTAAACGAAGAAATAGATCCACTTGGGCGGCGGCACCTGCTTGCGCTCGGCGGTCAGAATCACCCAGCCGCACAGCAGGTTCAGCAGCAGGTAGCCCCAGAGCACGCACATATCCCAGAAAAGCATGGAGTGGGGGGTCGGAAAGAAGAGCACGTTCAGGCCGCGCAGCGGCTGGCCGAGATCGGCCATGATGAACATCAGGCACATGACCAGGGCCGCAATGGCCAGGAATTCACCGAGGATGGTGATCCGCCCAAAAACCTTGTAATTATGGATATAATACGGCAGCACCAGCATCAGGCCACCGGCGGCAACCCCGACCAGAAAAGTAAACTGGGAGATGTAAAGCCCCCAGGAGACATCCCTGCTCATGCCGGTAAGTCCCAGACCAAAGGCGTACTGCCTGAAGTAACAAGCCCATCCGATGGCGATCAGCGAGCCGAGAATCGCAAGCCAGATCCAGTAGGCCGGTTTCCCTTTAAGTGTTTTTTCTATCATGACAACCTCACACTATGTAGAAGACTGACGGCATGGTGCCGGCAGAAGGTTTACGCTGAATGGTGAACTCTTTGTCGAGCACCTTTCTGATTTCTGAGTTGGGATCGTTCAGATCACCGAATACCATGGCTCCGGTTCCCTGGCAGGCCTCGACACAGGCCGGCTCGAGACCGAGCGCCAGGCGCTCGCCGCAGAAGTTGCATTTTTCGACCACACCGCGCATACGGGTCGGGAAATCCGGATTGTAGTTTTTGATGAACGGCCGGGGGTCCTGCCAGTTGAAGCTCCTGGCTCCGTAAGGACAGGCTGCCATGCAGAAGCGGCAGCCGATGCAGCGATGATAGTCCATCGCCACGATGCCGTTTTTTTCCACCACGAAGGTAGCCTTGGTCGGACACGCCTTGACGCAGGACGGGTTGTCGCAGTGGTTGCAGAGCGCCGGAAACTGATTTTCCTCGATGGTCTTGGAGCGCAGTTTCTGGGAATGCTCAGGAAACAGATTGCCGAAACCGGTCTTCCATATCCACTTGATTTCGCTTTTCCTGTCAGGGATCTGCGGAACATTGTGCGCTTCAACACAGGCGGCGATCGCTTTATCGAGCAGCGGCTTGTCCTGGTAGAACTGGCGCATATCGATGACCATCCCCAGCCTCACACCCGAAGGTTGCGGTTCCCCATGGGCCGCATCGGAAACGTGAGCAGCGGCAGGAGCAGCTTGCTCACCTTCCCCGGATGCCGCCGCAGAATTTGGAGACAGCTTGACCAGCGCCGGCGCGCTGAGGCCGGCAAGCACCGTGGCCCCGGCCATTTTCAGAAATTTTCTTCTCTTGTTATCCATTATTGCGCCTCCTTCTTCGATGCCAGCTCTGTGGGCGTTATGTGACAGTCCCAGCAGGTGGGCGATACCGCTGCGTAAGCATGGCAGGTGTCACAGAACTTCTCTTTGTTTGAGTGACACTGCATGCAGGCAATCTGCAGTCCTTTCCGATATTCCTTGCCGCCGACCGTGATGATTTCACGGTTGGAATTGCGCAGAACATCATCGCGCCATTCGTTCAGCAACTGCATATGGGAATCTCTCATCACAGCAGCAGGAGCCACACACTCTTTTTCACCACCGGGGGGCAGTTCGGGTTTCGGCAGCGGGCCGGCATCCAAACCGTTGAACCAGATGGGAAACGTTACTAACAGGACGAAAACGACCAGTCCCGATATTATCAATCCTTTGTTATACATTTCTTACTCCTCTTATTCCGGTCTGGTTTAGAATACCATGGTACGCAGGCCCTCATCGAGCTCGCCCCTGGTTTCGCCCTCAAGGACAATCGCGTTGCCGACAAGTTCGGTAATGCCGCAAACGCCGACATCGGGATTCCAGTAATCCATCAGCGAAGTCAGCGTAGCCCGGTCGATGGCACAGACACAGGAAAGCATGTTGACGCCATGCTTATCGGCGACATATCTCACCGCGTTGGCCCGGGGCAGCCCGGATCTCATCCGCAGTTCCATGATTTCGTCGGTGTTCAGACCGGTTCCCGAGCCGCAGCAGAAGGTCTGCTCACGGATCGTGTTCTCCGGCATTTCAACCCAGTCCACCACATGGTCGAGAATGTAGCGGGGCTCTTCCATGAGCCCCATGGCCCGTGCTGGGTTGCACGAATCATGGTAGGTCGCCTTGACATGGCTGTTCCGGCTCTTGTCGAGCTTGAGTTTATTATGTTTGATCAGATCCGCGGTAAACTCGCTGATGTGAATCATCTTGGTCGAGGCAGCGTTGTTGAACACGGTTCCGGTTATCGGCGACTTGGGAACCTCGAGGAAGTTGGCCGGTCCGTTCATGGTGTCCATATATTGATGCAGCACCCGCCACATATGGCCGCACTCGCCGCCGATGATGAACTTGACGCCGAGGCGCTCGGCTTCGGCGTACATCTTGGCGTTGAGCTTCTTCATCGCCTCGTTGTTGGTGAACAGGCCGAAGTTGCCGCCCTCCGAGGCGTAGGTCGACCAGGTGTAGTCCAGGCCGATAGCTTCGAACAGGATAAGATAACCCATGGCGGTGTAGAGCCCCGGCTCGGCAAAGACATCGGCGGAAGGGGTGATGAACAGCACCTCGGCGCCCTTGCGGTTGAAGGAGGGCTCGATCTTGATGCCGGTCAGGTTCTCGATGTCATCGGCCAGAAAATCGACGTTGTCCTTAAAGGTATGCGGCTGCAGCCCCATGTGGTTGCCGGTCCGGTTCGAGTTGGAAACCGGCTCCAGAATCCAGTTGATGCCGACACCGACCAGATGCAGCAGTTCGCGCATCATCATGGTTACTTCGGCGGTGTCGATGCCGTAAGGGCAGAAAACCGAGCAGCGGCGACACTCGGTGCACTGATAGGAGTACATGAACCACTCCTTCAGAATACCGACGGTCATCTCTCGGGCACCGGCCATTTTGCCCAGGATCTTGCCGGCCAGGGTAAAATCGTTGCGGTAAACCGAGCGCAGCAGTTCGGCGCGCAGCACCGGCATGTTCTTGGGGTCGCCGGTGCCCAGGAAAAAATGGCACTTATCGGCGCAGGCGCCGCAACGCACGCAGCAGTCCATGAAGATCTTCAGCGAGCGGAATTTCTCCAGCCGCTCACTGAGGCCGTTGATGATAATCTCCTTCCAGTTTTCCGGAAGTTTCCAGTCTTCATCTTCCGGCGACCATTCACGGGCATTGGGAAAATGCAGCCCTTTCTGGCTGTTGAGATATTCTACTTTGTCTTTTTTAGCAGGGTAGGCGTAATTTCCGGGCTTGAAAGCAACCGGGAAATCCAGCCAGTCCTCGGTGGGTATGGCACCGGTAGCCAAGGACGGCCCCTGCACGACGCTTTTGGATAGTTGTTCTAATTTTGGAACTGACATCGTTATAATCCTTATAAGCTGATATTGGTCATTACAGTTGGTTATCCTATGCAGGTGCCTCTACCGGAGCCTCCTCTTTTGGCTCCGGCTCTTTTTCTAGCGGGATACCGGCCTCGGCCATGAAGTCGCGGAACTCATCTTCGTAAGCCGAGTAGGCATGTACCTTGATATCCGGGTTCCAGGGGTTGACGTGGCGCACCTCCCTGGTATTGTTTTTCATATTCCTCGTCGGGCTCAAAAATACGCCGCCCAGATGCATGAGCTTGGAAAACGGAAAGTAGATCAACAGCGCACACACCAAAAATAGATGGATATAGAAGATCGAGCCAATATCGGCGGTAATCACCGGACTGAACGTCACCAGTCCCACACCGAGCTGCTTGATGGCGGTGATGTCGACCCCGCCGCGCAGAAACATTCTCATCAGAACGCCGGTGACGCCGATGGCGATCAGCAGCAGCAGCGGAAAATAGTCGTTGACCAGGGATATATAGCGGACCTGCCGGTTGGTCAGCCGCCTGGTAAACAGGTAGAGCAGCCCGATCAACAGGCCGGCGTCGGTCAAGTACAGCGCCGGGGTGCCGATTTCAAACATCGAATCGGCCCAGTCGAGCCAGGCGATTAAGCCCGGCACCGGATTCAGGAACAAGCGCATATGGCGGATCACAATGACCAGAAATGAGTAGTGGAAGATCAGGGCAAACAGCCAGAGCCACTTGGACGACTCGTAGGTAATTCTGGGGCCGTCATACAACTCCGACTTGGTATTTCTGAACAGCGACCTGAAGGTCAGGATCTCCAGCGCCATTCTGGCTATGACCTCGGAGGTCGTATTGGGGCTCTCGAGCCGGTTGTGTTCGACAAAATCGAGCGATTTAGCCTGTCCGCAGGTGGTCTGAATGGAAAATGGGACCGGTGACTTGGCCCACTGAACGACTCGATATACAAAGCCACCCAGAAAGACCATGACGGCCAGATACGGTATTGCAACACCAAAAAAGTATTGCATTCCCGGTATCTGGGAACCGAGCCAGGCAATCAATATCAGCGCTATGACTGCCAGGAATGAGAAGGCGTACTTCATTTCTTAACCTCGCTTCAATGTGAACTGTTTTTGGTCCCAGCCAGAATCAGGTGCAGGCCACCTTCTCTATCTGTAACCGGTTAATTACTCTTGCCCTTTTAAATCACTTATATTTTTAAGCGCCTTGGAGGGACAGGCGCTGTCTGTGAGAATCTGGTTGCCGGACTTTATTTCATTGATCCGGATTTTATAAATTTTCTCCCGGCATTCGACAAAGAGATCAAATGCAGCCAGGACCGCCAGATCGACAGCAAATTCAAAGTCGTACAGTTCCTGGGTCAGCGCCTTGGTCGCCTGGTCAGCGGCCAGCACATCTCTGGTAATATGTTTGACCGCGTTCAACGGCGCCACTGCCTGGGAAGGGGAAAACTCCTGAACCGAGCGAAGATGCATGATCCGCGACAAGGGCTCGCGATAATCAGCGTCCGGACCGGCAGTCAATAAAGAGAAAAGATTTTTCAGGGACGAACGGATGGTTCCGCCGATGGGGTTGGCAAAGGAATCCTTTTCTTTTCTGAAGAAATCGGATGACTGGTAGGTTGCCAGGGTGTATTCCACCCACTTGTCAACAATTTTATAACGGTTGTTGTGTAGCGCTTCCTCAAGCTTCATGCATGCAACCTTCAGGGATAAGCTCCTGTTTTTCCATATTTTGACCATTCGGACGAAGATGAATGAATAGCCATTCACAAGAGCTGATTACTACTACTTTTGGTACCCTTTTTCAAGACTAATTTAAAAAAGGGATCCCCCTGAAAGCTGCCCGCACCTGCTCGAAATAAACTGCCGAATACTACTTCTGCAGCAATTGCACGAGGTCGTTGATGATCATCTCTGATTCGAGGACGTAGGGATCTTTGGCCAGTTCGGCAAGCCACTGTTGATCGGACAATTCCCGGTCGCCCTCCAGAAGATCCTCGCGCATCTCTTCCTCGTCGGGCGGCTCGGACTCCATGGTGCCAAGATGTAGGCCGACCTTTTCCCGGGCCAGCCGCTCTTCTTCGCGCTTGGCCCGCATCGAGTCGATATCGAGTTTGATCACGGTCTGCTTGCTGCGATTAGTGGAACGAACCGCCTCTTCCTCGATCATCAGCATGCCTTCGGATTTTTTGACCCGTTCGCGGCTGCGTGCGACAATCTCATCGAGATCGGTGACCTTATCGGTGTAGCGCTGATACTGGGCCGGTGCATCCTGGTCCCACGGCAGCGAATAATCGAGGTACTGCTCACCCGATTTAAGGTGCTGGAACAGGCTCGGCAGCACGATATCGGGCTCGACTCCGCGATATTGGGTGGAACCGCCATTGACTCGGTAAAACTTCTGGATGGTGGCCTTTAGTGCGCCAAGATCATCGTAGCGCCTGAGATGCAGCAGCGGAACGTTGTCGTTGAGATCGATGATGGTCTGCACCGTTCCTTTACCGTGGGTATGTTGCCCGCCAACCACGATGGCGCGCCGGTAATCCTGCAGAGCCGCCGCCACGATCTCCGAGGCTGAAGCAGAAAACTGGTTGACCAGCACCACCAGCGGACCGCCGTAAATCAGGGCGTCGTCCTCATCTTCGAGAACCCGCTTCATGCCCTGGCTGTTCTTGACCTGGACCACCGGGCCTTTATCGATGAACAGCCCGGTGACGTCGACCGCATCCACCAGGGAGCCGCCGCCGTTGTTGCGCAGATCCAGGATAATGCCCTCGATGCCCTCATTTTTCAGCTCCAGAATCGCCTTTTTGGTGTCTTCGGTTGAGTTGCGTCCTTCGCCGAATCTGCTTTTTTCAAAATCGCGGTAGAAGCTGGGGATATTGATATAGCCGAACTTGTTGCCGCCCGCTTCGAGCACGGTATGCTTGACGAAAGTCTCCTCGATCTGGACCACGTCCCGGGTGATCGCGATAATGTCTTTGGCGCCGTCCGGTTTGCGCACCGTAAGCCGAACTTCGGTGCCTTTCGGGCCGCGGATCAGCCGGACTGCATCGCGCAGCCGCATATCGGTGATCTCGACCGGCTCCTCTTCCCCCTCGGCGACAGCGAGAATGATGTCCTCGGCCTGCAGTCGCCCCTGGAGGGCGGAAGCGCTGCCCGGAATAATGCGCACTACCTTGATGTAGCCGTCTTCTTCACGCAGCAGGGCGCCGATGCCCTCAAGACTGCCGCGCATGTGAATATCGAAATCCTCCTTGCGGTCCGGGGCCATGTAATTGGTGTGCGGGTCGAAGGCCCGGGCCACTGCGTTAAAGAAACGGTCATAGTGATCCTGCAGGGTCTCCTGGTTCAGCCGGTGAAAAAAATCGGCAAAACGCTTCTCCACCCTTTCGCTTGCTTCCTGCCACAAGGCAGTGAAATCGACTGGTTGTTTGGCGGCCAGCTTATCTTCCTCGAGATCGAGATAGCGGTTGATGATCTGGGCCTTGAGTATGCTGCGCCAGCGCTGCCTGAGCCCTTCCTCGTCAGCGACAAAGTCGAGCTTTTCCGGGTCAGTCTCCATCAACTCCGAGCCACTCGGATCAATGCCTGCTTCGAGCAGTCCATTAACCATGGCTTCAACCTGGCTTACGCGCTGATTGATGATCTGGTAGCCCGCCTGCGGCAGCACGATGGTACCCCGCAGCAGATTGTCATCGATACGCTCAGCGTATTTTCCCAACTCGGCGGCGTCTTTCTGGAGCAGGAAGCGTTTCTGGAAATCAAGCTGTTTGAGGTAGAGATCGAAGGCTGCCCGGGCCAGCTCATCGTCAACATTTTTATCACTGAAATGTATGGTGGGCAGCTGCTTGCTGAGCATATAGCCGATCAGTTTATTGCGCTTCTGATCGATTTCCGGCTGAGTTTCCTCAAGCGCCAGGGCGGGGAGCGACCCGAGGGTGAAAAAAATGAGCGCAACGGCCCAAAGAAGTTTAATGTTCTTCATGAATATTTATGGATCGATTTGCAGATGGTTTTAGATGGAGCGTGGCCGATGCAGCACCACCGGGCTCTTGACAGTCAACATTCATACCAGAAGCTCTGGACAAATACCATGACAAAGACGGATGCATTGGAAAAATTACAACACAAGATCGCAGATTTTATAGATAAGCGAAACTGGAGCCAGTTTCACACCCCGAAGAACCTGGCCATGGCCCTATCCGTCGAATGCGCCGAACTGGTCGAAATTTTCCAGTGGATGACGCCAGAGCAAAGTTTTTTACCAGACGAACCAACCAGCGCCCAGATTCGACAGGAAATCGGCGATATCATGATCTACCTCAGCATGATCTCGTCTAGCTTTGGCATCGATCCGCTCGAGGCGGCGCTGGAAAAGATGGCACGCAACGAAAGCAGATATCCACCGCCGCCGGCAGCCTAAAGGGATGAAACACCGGCGCCGGCTCAATGGCAATGATGCCTTAGCGGAAGCAGGTGCCCGGTGGTGCTCAGGCCAAGCTGCGCTGAAAAATCACAGAGCTCCTCAAAACTGCAATTGATAGAGCAGCAATGCCCGGGGCGCCGCATATCTTCGATCTCCCGGGCCAGAAAATGCAGCAGTCCCCGGGCCACCTGCTCTTTATCTTCAGAGATATCAAGGTCATAGCTGCCGCAGAACAAGGCGAAGCGCTTCCAGTTGATCATCGCCCGCTTGACTCCCCGATAAGCGCTGGTCTGCCGGTTGGCCGGCAGCAGATCCCGCTGGATGATATCGAGATAGCGCAGCCGCACCGCATCGACCAGGCGGGCAACCTGGGCAGGGCTCAGGCTCAGACCGGGGCCGTCCTGGTCCTCGGTTAAGTGGAACAGGGCGGAGTGAAAGGCAACCTCAGGGATTTCTCCTGAGTATCGAATTGCGTACCATTCATCCTCGAGAGCGGTGCTGCTGTCATTTTCCTGAATCGTCATCTTCGAGTCCAAACACCGTTCTGACCATATCGATTTTGAGTTCATCACCCTTGCGGCAGCTCTCGCTTTTCAGGTAGCGCACCGGGTTGTGCAGCATCTTTGAGGCGATGGCCCGGGCCAGCTTTTCGACCTTATCCCGCTCATCCGGATCGAGATCCATTCTGGCCAGTGTTTTGGCCAGTTCCTGCGCGCAAATGTCATCGGCTTTCTGGCGCAGGGCGGCTATGGTCGGGGTGACAGTCAGCGACTCCTGCCAGTTCGAAAATTTAAGCGTTTCCTCGTCGACGATCCGGTGAGCCTTTACGGCCTCTTTCTCACGTTCGGATCGATTCATCTCGACCACCTGGCCCAGATCGTCGATATCGTAGAGGAAGACGTTGTCTAATTCGTTCAGCGCCGGGTCGAGATCCCGGGGGACCGCGATATCGATAAAGAACAGCGGCCGGTTGCGTCGGGTGCGCATCAGCGGTTTGACGTCGTCGCTGCGGATGATCAGCTCGGACGCGCCGGTGGAGGAAACGATGATGTCCACCTGTTCCATCTGGCTGTGCAGCTCTTCGAGGCTGCAGGCCTTACCATTGAAACGTTTGGCTAGACCCACGGCCCGGGACAGGGTGCGGTTGGCCACCGTAACACTTTGCACCCCCTGGCCGATCAAATGTTCTGCGGCCAGCTCTGCCATTTCCCCGGCCCCGATCAAGAGCACCTTTTTATCGCTGAGATTGCCAAATATTTTCCTGGCCAGCTCGACCGCAGCGGAGCTGATCGACACCGCTGAAGAGCCGATTCCCGTCTCACTTCTGACCCGTTTGGCTACTGAAAACGATTTGTGCAGCAGTTTGTTGAGCAGCGGACCGGTACAGCCGTGCTGGGAGGCGAACCGATAGGCCTCCTTGATCTGCCCCAGAATCTGGGCTTCGCCGACAACGAGGGAATCAAGCGACGCCGAGACGCGAAACAGGTGCTTGACCGCCTCGCCGTCATAATACAGATAGCTGTACTTGCCCCAGTCCTGAGGCGCGACCGTATCGCCGAACAGAAAACGCAGCATCGACTCGGTTGTATGTTCGGTATCCTCCGAAACCCAGATCAACTCGACCCGGTTACAGGTTGACAAAAGGTAGTATTCCTGGACAGCCTGCAGGCCCCGCAGCCTTCTGAGCGGCTCCTCGTAGCCGTCGGTCAGGGCCATCTTCTCGCGAATTTCCAAGGGGGTGGATTTATGGTTAACCCCAAGCAGGCTGATATGTTTTTGCGACATAGCCGGCCACCAATCAGGTCAGAACCTGCCACAAAGTAACGATCACTGCACCGAAACCGACCACGATCATGATCGCCGCCCGCCTGCCACGCCAACCAACGGTGAAGCGCTGATGGATCTGAACCAGGTAGACCAGCCAGATGACAAGTGAACAGACCTCTTTGGGATTCCAGCGCCAGTAAGTCCCCCAGGCCTGCTTGGACCAGAACAGACCGGTTACCATGCCCAGCGATAAAAAGCAGAAGCCAAGCGCCAGACAATGGGCGTTAAGCTGATCGAGGGCGTCAAGCGAGGGTAACCGGGAGAAAAAATAACCGAGTCGACGGCTTTTGAGTTCCCGTTCCTGCAGCAGATACATGATTCCGCCGCAAAAGGCCAAGCCCAGAAATCCATAAGCGAACAGAGAAATACCCGCGTGCACCGGCAGCCACCAGCTCTGCAAGGCTGGCTCCAGCGGAATAACTTCCCGCGAGGTAAACGATGAAACGAGCAGCAGGCCAAATATCAACAGGGAGACAAAGGTGCCGAAATTCTTTACCGTATAGCGCCAGCGAAAAGACAGATAGGCCGAAGTCGTGGCCCAGGCGAAGAAGAACACGGCCTCGTGGTAGGTGGTAATCGGCGTGTTGCCTATCGCCAGATAACGTGTGGCGATATATGCCGTCTGCAGCAGCCAGGAGACCGTCAGAATCGAACGGGCCCAGACCCGAACATGATTCTTCTGGCTGATGAAGAAGACCAGATAGGCGGCACAGGCGAGAAAACTCACCCCCAGAACACCAAAGAACAGCAGTTGATTGATATCGTAAAGCAGCATGTCCCTAATCACCCATCCCCACCGGTTGATCTCCCTGGTTGCTCGAGGTCGCTGCGCAGCTGATCGACCAGGGCTTCGCAGTCGATCGACGGCGGCACGATCCGCCCAAGAAGTGCTTTCAGCTGGGGCCAGTCCTGTGCTTCGATACTATCCAGCACCGGCAGTTCGAGAATGGCCTGAAACAAGGCCCGGTTTTCATCTGATGTGCCGGGACCATCTACCACGAGCGGTCTGAGCCTGGACATAAGTTCCACCAGCGTGGCGTATTCCTCACCGAAATCAGGGGCCAGCCTGCGCTTTATCAGCGAAGCCAGTGCCGGGCTGCCACCGCCGGTGGAAATGGCAATTACCAGATCGCCTCTGCGGATTTTAGCAGGCACATGGAAATCAGACAATTCAGAATTATCAGCCCGGTTCAGCAATACGTGGTGCATTGCCGCATCATGAGCAATCAGGGCCTGCACCTCGGGGTCGTCTGTTGCCGCAAAGACCATAAACGCCCCGATCAGGTCAGTGCTATGGTACGGCCGCGGCAGCCAGCTCAGTTTATCGGCCTCGGCCAGTGACCTGATTTCCTCGCAGACCTCCGGGCTGATAATCTGGACAACCCCGCCGCAGAGCAGCAATGCCTGTATCTTTCGGGCAGCAACCCTGCCCCCGCCAATGACCAGGCAGCGCTTTCCGGCGATATCGAGGCTTACCGGGTAGAGTTTTTTTCCACTCCCTGCTATTTTATATGAATTATCAATCACTTGCTTTGTAAATCAAGATCATCGTCCGAGCATCGTTTGTTCAATTGACCAAGGCCAGCACCACCAGGCCAGTGAAGGCAACGGCCAGACAATAATAGCCAAACCACGGCAAGCGGTTTTTCCTGATAATGTCGAGCAGCAGAATAATCGCCAGATATCCGCTTACCGCCGCTGCCGTGCTGCCCGCCAGGAGATTGATCAGGCTGCCGGCCGCCGGCGGATGGGCCAGAACTTCACCCAGGTTGAGTACCACGGCGCCCAAAATCGCCGGTATCGACAGGATGAAGGAAAATCTGGCCACAGTCTCCCGGTTGATGCCAAGCACCATACCGACAAAAATGGTCGTACCCGAGCGCGACAGTCCGGGCACGATGGCGCAGGCCTGGCCACAGCCGATAAAAAAGGCCCGCAGACCGCTGACCGGTGCACCCCTGTCGCTGATATATTTGCTGAGCAGCATCATCACGCCGGTGACCACCAGCGCCAGGCAGACCGCGAACACCGAGGTAAAAAGCATCTCGATTCGATCCTTGAGCAAAAGGCCGACGATCACCACCGGTATCGTACCGATAACCACATAGATGTCCAAGCGCAATGCATCTCTGGTGGTCTCACCGCGGCCCCCGGCGAGCCACTTGAATGGGGCGGCAAGCATGGCCTGCAACTCTTTTCTGAAGACAACCAGCACGGAGACCAGGGTTCCCAGATGCAGCATCACATCAAAGAAAACCGACTGCTGCTCAAAGCCAAGCAGGTGCGAACCAAGCACCAGATGCCCCGAACTGGACACGGGCAGAAATTCAGTGACACCCTGGATGATGCCGAGCAAAAGCGCTTTTACCAGTTCCACCGATTCCCCATGGTTCGTCCCCGATGATTGTCATTTGTCGCGATCACGCCTGGCAGCTCGATGCTCAAACCGCTTCCATTGCCAAAAAAAAAGGTCGGCTGAACAATGTCAGCCGACCCCGAAACGTTCAGAAAATAACGCGTTCTGTCAATTAGCAACCTTCAACGGCAGACCCACCCTTTGGCGGAGTTATTCTTAGCTTATCGCCGGCCTTGAGCTTATCGGCATCTTCACAGGTCATCATAACCTTGTCGCCCTCGACCGAAGTGACCTCGCACTTCAGTTTTGCCCCAAAACTAACGCTTGCCGTACCAACGACGAACAGCAGTACAAATGCAGCAGCCATAATCTTCTTCATGATTGATCTCCTGTATACTGTTTACCAAAAACGCCGAAACCGCATTTCGGCTTACCAGCTATCGATATTGATGCCAGCGTCCCTATTTAAGCATACGCTAACGTAGCGTTTTTGTAAGCACTTGTCAAGAACCCTTATCGGATAATCTGTTCCAGGTCGCGCACCAGCACCGAGTGCGGCACATAACCCGAATAGCGCTTGACCACGGTCCCGTTATTATTGATCAGAAATGACGTCGGAATGCCATACACACCATCGAAATCACGGGTCACCGCTTTATCTGCCATCATCACCGGGTAATTGATATCCTCGCGCGAGACCAGCTTCTGGACCACGTCTTTTTCCTGGTCCACCGAAAGCCCCACCACGGAGAACTGCTCGTCGCCGAACTCATTCTGCATCTTGATCAGATTGGGTATCTCCTGGATGCAGGGAGGACACCAGGTGGCAAAAAACACGATGAGCAGTGATTTACCGCTGAACGATTTGGAATTCACCGCCTTGCCGGTTACCACATCCTCAAGAGTGAAGGCCGGCATTTTGGTGGCGGCATCACTGTGCACCACCCCGAAAGGGGCAGAAAAAGAAATGAAAAGAAATAAAACGAAGATCAGGCTGGTTCGTCTGTACATGCTATAATCCCTTGTGTTTTTATCTGGTCACCGCCTATGATAACAGGTTCGACTGCTTTATACCACATCGTTACGGACGGGAAAAGACCAGAAAGGTATTGATCCGATGACTAGATTGACAGTATTATACAAGATTGCTACCTAAATAATTGTTCGTCTTTCTCAGAAAACAAGGGACGGCGGGAAACCTGCCTCAGTGCTATGCCGCGCTGAGCCCTGCAGCGTCAGCGCCGCCCTACTATGGACAGTCGGCTATGCATACCGACTGCAGCGGCAGATGATTTCAATGTTGAGACCTTTTAAAGAGACCCCCTTACAGACATTTCCGTTTAAAAAGATACACCTGATGCTGCAGTTCCTGTTTGGACTCGTGATTATGATTTCGCCGATTCAGGCCGAAGTGGTTGATCGGGTGGTGGCTGAAGTGAACGACGATCTGATCACCCTTTCCGAAGTCGAAGACGCGGCGCGGGGCATGTTGCAGCGAGTTGCCCTCGAGGTCCCCGCCCAGGATCGGCTCAAGGCGATCGGCCAGGTACGTCAGGAAGTTCTGCGAAATCTTATCGATAAAAAACTCATCCAGCAGGAAGCTGAAAAACGACAGGTCCAAGTCAGCGAAGCGGAAGTTGACGAGGCCTTCGAGCAGGTGCTCAGAGCCAACAACATGAGCCGTCAGGATCTGCTCGAGGAACTTAAGCAGAACGGCGTGGACGAGGCGACCTACCGGGATAACCTGCGAACCCAGCTCTACCAGAACCAGTTGATCAACCGTGACGTCAGATCGAAGATCGTCGTTACCGAAGAAACGATCCTGGACTATTACGATACCAGCTATACAAAACATATTAAAGAAGGCAGCTATTACCTCCTGCAGATCGGCATCGGCTGGGGAGAAACCGAAGGCCTTGAGCAGGACCAGACCGTGATTGCCGAGCAAAAACAGGCTGCGGCCCAGAAGGCTGAGCGGGTGCACAAGCTGGCGCGAAGCGGCCAGGATTTCAGAGAACTGGCACGAAAATTCTCAGATCTTCCTTCGGCTCCGGAAGGCGGAGATATCGGGGTATTCGAGGAGGAGGAGATGGCCAGCTACATGAGAAATGCGGTCACCTCACTGAACCCCGGCGAGGTGAGCCCGATCGTCGAGACACCGGTTGGCTTCCAGTTCTTCAAACTGCTGTCCAGCAAGGAGGGCGGCATCGTGATGCAGGCGCCCTACGAATCGGTCAAAGAAGAGATCCGCGAACGGCTGTACCGGGAAGCGCTGCAGCAGGAATTTGAAAACTGGATAAAAGACATAAGACAGCGTGCCTATATCAAGGTCTCGCTCTAAGGTGGACCGGCGCTGGTTCTTTTGGGGACTGACTCAAAATGATTAATGGCTACAGGAAAAGTCATGGAAGAGCGTAACCAGGTTGAGGACAATGAATCCCTCGGGATGCTGCTGAGAAAACTGCGCCTCGAGCGGTCTCTTGATATCAGCGATGTTGCCGAAGAGACCAAGATCCCGCCGGCAACCCTGCGAGCCATGGAGGCCGACGACTACCCCGCGCTGCCCGCCCTTGCCTTTGCCCGCGGTTTTTATTCGCTGTACAGCGAAATGCTTAACCTGGACAAAGATGAGGTTGTCGAGCGGTTCATGGTTGAGTCTCAAAAGGCCGACTTAAATAAACTGAACAATACCGCCTCACCGAGCCTGAAAGGCAAGCAGGTCGGCACCATGGCTCAGCGGCCCTCGAATTTTATCAGCAGCGCAATCGGCATCACCATCCTGGCAATCATCCTGATCGGGGCCGGAATCTGCTGGTATACCGGCTACAATCCAGCCAATCAGATCAGCCAGTGGCTGCGCGGCTTTCAAGAGACCGAGGTGCAGATCATCGAGCAGAACGCTGGGCAGGATAACGGCAAATAGCGGCGGCTCGCCTGCAGACCCAGCCCATGCCGACCATACGCTCCGACCTCCCGGTCTTCGTGCTCGACAGTTTCGATCACGGTGAATCGGATAAAATCATCACCTTCTTCTGCCAGGATATCGGTCGGCTCACCGCCATTGCCAAAGGCGCCCATCGCAGCAAAAAGCGCTTCGTCAACAAGCTGGAGTTGTTCTCCTTTCTGCAGATCACCTATTCCCGATCATCACCAAGCAGCCTGGCGGTGCTCAACGAGGCTGAACTGGTAAACAGTTTTATAACGCTGCGCTCCAATCTGGCAGGTTATCGAACCGCCTCGATCCTGCGGGAAATCGTCCTGCTGGCCACCGGCGAGACGGCCAGGGACGACAACCTGTTTCAACTGATCCTCTGGGCGCTGCACTCACTGGACCGCGGTGAACAAAGCAGAGAAGTGCTCGCGCTGTTCTTGATCAAATTGTTCGACTGCATCGGCTACCAGCCCGACTTTTCGCGCTGCCAGCAATGCGGAGCGCCATCCGACAAAAGCCGGTCAATGAATTTTGCGGTGGAGACCGGGGGACTGCTCTGCAACCGGTGTACAAAAGGGCATGGCCCCCCTGCCCCGAATCTGGCCCCTGGAACCACGCAGATGATCCGGGCGGTACAGCAGCAGCCGCTGGCCAGGCTGAAACGCTTTAAGCCCAGCGGCACGGTACTTGAACAGATCCTGGAATCGTTTCACCGTTATGGCCTGCACCTCTTCCAGCGTGAAATTCATTCCTGGAAATGGCTGTGAACCTGACATTCTGCAGAAACGGTGACCGGCTCAACCCAGGTAGCGGATCTCGCCGCTGTACTCGGTGGTTACACTGCCATCTTCAAGTATCAGCCTGAGCCCGCCGTCAGGGCTCAAGCCTTCCACCACCGCCCGATACTGCGGCTTTTTTACCACATCGAAACCAAAAACCACGGGGCGACCGATTGAATCGCTGAGTGCCAGCCAGCGCTGCAGCAGCGGGTGAACGAAAGGATCCTCCTCGCCGGAATGCCGGGCCAAGTCGATCTGTTCCTGATGGTAAAGCAGCCCCAGGTTCCAGGCAAGCTTGGCCAGAAAGCAGTAGGTGAACGCTTCCAGATCAACGTGCTTCCCGGTCTGCTGCTTCAGTGATGTTGCGCTAGCCTGAAGGGCAAAGGGAAAGTCGAGATTATTGACATTGATGCCGAAACCGATCAGGCAGTAAAACTCGCCGGACTGATCCCCGGTGAAACTCTGGCTGAGGAACCCGCCGAGCTTGAGGCCGTCGACCAGAACATCGTTCACCCAGCGGATCGCGGCCTGCCCGCAGCCGCTCTCCTGCACCGCCTCGCAGCAGGCCACCCCAAGCGCCAGCGGCACCAGCAGCCGATAGTGCGGCAGCAAGGTGCTGACATAGGTGAGACTGCCCCAGAGTCCCCCGACCGGGGCATGCCAGGACCTGGTGAAGCGCCCTTTCGAACCGCTCAGCGAATCGGCCAGGACAACGGTGCCGCTGGCCACCGAACCGCCCGCTTGCTCAACCGCCTGGATCCGCTTTCTGGCAGAGATCATTGTGCGTTCCAGGCAGACATGGCGTTCGATCACCGAGCCGACAAAACCACCGTAACGCAGAATGCGCCTGGCTGAAGACTCGGGGAGCGTCGCCGACCTCAGCGGCAGTTCTACCCGCTCGAGATATGATCTGAAGCGTTCGGGACTGAGTCTGGAATTCATTGCTTGTGCTTCAGCCGTTGCCAGAAAGCGGGCCTGCACAGCCGGCCCGGCCGGCAATTCAAATGGCGTCCCACTCGGCCTTGACCCGAGTGATTACTTTCTGGATGAGCGGCAGTTTTTCCGCAGCGCACACCCCGATCAACGGTTCCCCCTGGGGGACCGAGATGCCGGCCTTGAAGTAGATCGAGTGGATAACGCCTTGTTCACCGGAATAATAGACCGGGGTATCGCGCTTCATCAGCGACATGGTGAACACTTCATCGCCGGGCCTGATGGTCACCGACCGGGCGCCCTTCTTATCGATTCGAGATTGGATATCAAGAGAAAAGAAGAATTTGGCGGTTTCCGGAGCGGGAAAGAGGTACAGCACCTCCTTTAAGATCTGCTCGATTATCTCCTTCTTCTTCAGCGGATGGCGGATGGTCAACAGACGCTCCCCGGCCTCTACAAAACGCCCTTCGAGATCTGCCGCGATCTCGGAAACGACGCCGTTTATCGGGGCATGGACCGGTTTGGCGTTTCTCTCCCTGGTAATCCGGAACAAAGGGGTTCCCGGGATGTGATTCCACTCGCCGCCCGGCGCCTCGACCCCGCTGCCTTTTTCCACCGCAAAACTCACTTCTCCGGTATGGGGAGAGAAAATATCCTCGTATTTATACGGGTCTGATCGGTATTTCGCTAAAATATCATCGAAGTCTATTTCGTTGGACATGGGTATTCCTGCTGTTTGAAAGGGTGCCCCCCTGCTCCTGAAAAAGGCTTTCTTATACTTTCATATCTACCTGATGGCAACAGAATTATCCAGCCTTTCCGGGAGCAGGGCAGAGGCGAACGTATCTTCCGCAAGATGCGTCAGTGGCCAGGGATCAAGCGATATTTTACTACTCATTTATAGCCATTTCATTTACCCTGAGCCGCAGAAGGCCCCGCTAGGGTCGTCAATCAGGCAATCCGGCTGTACTAATTGCCAATTACGCGTAACCCGTTAACTTCACCCATGATCCGAACCATTCTCAAAAGACTGCTGTTGACCATTCTGTTCGTCGGGGCCCTTGGGGTTATCGGTTTTCTGATGCTGCCCCTTGCCCTGAATCGCTTTGTTCTGCCCCCGCTCCTGGAAAAGACCGGTCTCTCAACCCACCATGCAGCGATTACCGGGCTTAGTCCCTATCGCATCAATGCCTCCCTGGAGCTTGGATCTGGGGACGATCCACTGGTGTCTCTGCCCCGCATCGAGCTGCGTTTCAGCCCCCGTTCCTTATGGCGCAGGGAAATCGACGAACTCATTATCGACCGCGGTGAAATCAACCTGTTCAGGCAGGGCAACCGGCTGTTACTGGCCGGGATGTCGAACACCGATGCGGACAGCCCCAAAGGCCAGGCAAAGGTTGATCTTTTCCTGCTGCCAATGGCGCTTGAGCGGATCATCTTCAAACACTGTACAATTTTCGTGCACGGCCTGCACACCCGCGAGCTGGGGGTGGAATTTAATGGCCAGCTTGAGTCTGAATTTCAGCACCATGACGAGGCAAAACTGCTGCAATCGTTGTCCGGCACGTTTGAATTTTTCAACGACCTCCATGCCCGCCTATCCGTATCGGCCAGCTTTGGCGAAGATCGTCACACGATTGAGGCAGCGCTGGAGCAGGCAGTGCTGTCTCTGCCGCGAAAGGCGGTGCCTGAATACCTGCAGGGACTCGAATTTTCCGAACTGCTCGCGAATTTGAGCGTGAGCCTCGAGGCCGGCTCACTGGCGCTGCTGGACTATCGTTTGGATGGCGAGCTGCGCGATCTGCAGTACGTCGCCTCCACGCTCTCTCTGCAGGGCGCCGGCCCCCAGCGATCGGTTCATTTTTCAGCGTCCGGCGGCCACAGCTCTGAGGGACACCGTTACCTGCTGGAGTCAATCGCCATGCAAACACCGCTTCCAGGCGTGGCTCGCATCGCCGGCAGCGCGTCCTTACTCGACGGCACGCTGCATGCCGAGGGGCAACTCCAGGTAAAGGGGGGTGCAGAAGAGTCACTCAGGCTGAACTATGATGCCAACTGGTCTTCAGAAAAAGCTTACAATCTGAAAATTTCAGGTGGTATGTCCTCGACTCAGCCGCTCCTGCTGCCTAGGGAACTGAGTATCTCCGAACCCACCGATATCGATCTGTCAATGGACATCAACCGCGACAAAGAACGACTCGAGGCGAATTTTTCAATTACCAGTGCACCGCTGGCCATCAGCCACAGGGATCTGCGCCTGAACACCTCAGATCTCCGGTTGAGCGGCCGCTTCGAGAACCTCAACGGTACTGCACATATGCTGCTCAGTGCAACGGTGCCCCGGGTCAGCATCATTGATCATGCCACTGAATTAGTTGATATCAGTTTCGAGCTGCCGATTGATCCGTTTTTTTCAGCCCACAACAATCTGCCCGCAGGTAGTTTGAAAATTGGCTCGATAACCATTGAAGGCACAGATCTTTTCGCACTCTCAACCGCCATTAGGCAGTCCGGTCCGATATTCACCCTCGAAGGCGACCTGCTCCCACTATTTCCCGCCGGGCCTCAACTGCACCTTGCCGGTTCAGCCAACCGGGTCGGCCAGAATGCTGCCCTGGTCTGGTCTATGCCCAAAACGTCAATTTCTGATGAAATACTGCCCACTCTTTCCCGGCTGCCTATCCCCGACGATCTGCATTTCCAAGCGCGGTTCGAATCGAGCGGCAGCGCCGCCTATCAGGAGGGCCGGCTGAGCGGTTCGCTGCGCGCAGCCATCAGTGATGGCCTGCTCGAAATCGATGACAAAAATGTTTCCTTAACGGGAATAAACTGCGCTATTTCACTGCCGGAGCTGCCCGAACTTGTCTCAGAACCAAGTCAGCACTGCAGCATAGGGAACATCGCTTTTTCAACACTGAAATTCAGCGACGCCTATCTGCTCTTTCGGGTCGAAGACCCGCACAATCTCTTTATCGAAAAGAGCCGTTTTTCCTGGAGTGGCGGCTCCCTGGAGTCCGGCAGTCTGCGCCTGTCTCGGCAGAACCCAGATTTCGAAACCACCCTCTACGCCAGCCGGATCAGGCTAGCCGATCTGCTCACCCAGTTCGGCTTCAAAGGCACCGAGGGCGAAGGCTCGGTCAACGGTAGATTACCGGTGCGCGTCAGCGCCAACCGGCTCGAAATCGACGATGGTTTTCTGTTTTCCACACCCGGAACAGGTGGTATAGTGAGTTTTTCCGAAACGGATCTTCTGCGCCAGGGCATGGGAGCAGTCAGCGAAGCGGGCTATATTGACTATTCTCTGATGGCTCTTAAAGACTTCACCTATAACTGGGCGAAATTATCATTTTCCAGCCTTGATGAGGAGTTGCTGATAACCCTGGAACTCGATGGAAAACCCAGCAGTGCTTTACCTTTTAGCTTTAAGAACGGTATGATCGTCGAGAGTGCTCAGGGAGAAGGATTGCAGTATCCGATCAGGCTCGATGTGAACTTCCGGCTGCCCCTGGCCGAACTGTTCCAGTTAGGACAGACCATTAACTCGATTATGGGAAAGGACTGAGATGAAACTATCGTTATTCGTGCTGATCGGATCAGCCGCTCTATTGCTGATGCTGGGACCTGGATGCACCAGACACGAGGTCGATGTTAAGCCGGTTGAAATCAAACCGATTCATATCACGATCGACGTCAATGTGAAAGTTGACCGGGCTCTCGATGACTTTTTCTCGGACATCGATGAAGCCGCGAAGAGCGAGTAAATCCTAGAATTCTATTCACCGGAGGATGCCATGTATTACCGGAACTATATTTTCGCAATCATCAGTATTTTTATCATCTCTTTTCTGGCTGCAGGCGAGCAGGCTGCGGCAGACCCGGTCAAGGACCGGATGCTGGCCCGGATACCGGCGATCAATGCGCTGAAGGACAAGGGGCTGATCGGCGAGAACAACCGGGGATTTCTCGAGTACCGTACCGGTGAAAAACCGCAGCAGGATATGGTCAACGCCGAGAATCAGGACCGCAAAACCGTTTACCAGGCGATTGCCCAGGATCAGAAGGTCGATGCTGTCCTGGTCGGCCAGCGCAGAGCCAACCAGATCGCTGCCAAGGGTGATAAAGGGCACTGGTTCCAGAACGCAGACGGGTCCTGGTACAAGAAATAGCAGTATCGATGTCACGGCCCACCGACAAATTATACCAGATCGATACCGTCCCCGAGGATTTCGACTTCAATGAACGTGTCGTCGAAGTGTTTGATGACATGCTGGATCGTTCCATCCCCTTCTATCAGGAGGTGATCAGACAGACCTCGAGGCTGCTGGCAGCTCACCTGGAACCCGGAGATACGGTTTGCGATCTCGGTTGTGCGACCGGCAGCGCCCTGCTGCAATGTGCCCGTCAACTCGAAGGCAGGGATCTCAAATTTATTGGTCTGGACAGTTCACCGCCGATGCTTGCCAAGGCGCGCCTCAAGGCCGAATTCTATGGTGGGCAGGCCCAGATCAGTTTTGTGGAAGCAGACATCACCACGCTGAACCGGCCCGAGACCGGCGCCTTTATCCTCAACTACACCCTGCAATTCATTAGACCGGTAAGGCGGGCTGCCCTGATCAAGCGTCTTTGTGACAACCTGAAGCCTGGCGGACTGCTGATCCTCAGTGAGAAAACAATTCTGCCTGACAAACGGCTCAATCGCTGCTTCATAGACATCTATCATGACTTAAAAAAGGAGCGGGGTTATTCGGAACTGGAGATCGCCCGCAAGCGCGAGGCCCTGGAAAACATTCTGATCCCTTTCAGCGTCGAAGAAAATCGGGCCATGCTTTCGGAGGCTGGATTTACCCCGGTAACAACCTTTTTCCAGTGGTTTAATTTTACCAGTTTTGTCGCTATCAGGCCTCGCTGAGCTTCTTTTCTGATGCTTGATTATTTCAAATATTTATCCTCGGCCATCGACCACGAACGTATTCTTGCGGCGCACCGGCAGCGACAGCACTGGGTCAATCAGCAGAAAAAGGGATTTCTGCGATACCGCCGCCCCTGCGAGTTTCTCAGCCGATTCTCAGCTGAGTTCGTCGACTGCACTGGAGATACCATTACCATCGGCCGCAGCAGCGAAGTTGATGCTGAGCAGAGCAAGGCAATCAGGCAGCAGCTCAAGGAATTCATGCCGTGGCGCAAGGGGCCGTTTTCAGTTTTCGGCGTCGACATCGATGCGGAATGGCGCAGCGAGCGCAAATGGAGACGGCTGCAGGACCGTCTACCGGATCTTGGTGGCAAAATCGTCGCCGATATCGGCTGCAATAATGGCTATTACATGTTCAGGATGGTGCCGGCATCACCTTGCTTCGTGCTCGGTTTCGAGCCCTCCGTGCAACACTATTATTGTTTTAAGGCACTCAATGCAATGGCGGGCTGCACCAATCTGGTCATAGACCTGCTTGGCGTTGAGCACATCGCGCTGTTCAGGCAATCCTTCGATGTGATCTTTCTGATGGGAGTCATCTACCACAGAAGTTCCCCGATGCAGGTCCTCGAAGATCTCTTCAACGCCTTGAAACCGGGCGGCACACTCCTGGTCGAATCCCAGGCCATACCAGGCACAGAACCGCTGGCGCTGTTTCCCGAGAAGACCTACGCCAAAGCACCGGGCATCTATTTCGTACCCACCGGTACGGCCCTGAAAAACTGGCTGCTGCGCGCCGGTTTCGAAGATGTTGATCTGTTCTGTTCACACCCGATGAGCCCGGCAGAACAGCGTCCTACTGAATGGATGGTTTTCGAATCATATCAGGATTATATCGATCCGCAAAATGCACAGCTCACGGTGGAAGGCTATCCGGCCCCGCAGCGCGTCTACCTGATGGCCCGCAGAGCCGGCAAAAAAGTCAGCTAAAAACGGGCCCCACGGTTGTATTTCAGATAAGCTGTATTATTACATCCTCACGCATACAGAGTGATAACCAATTTCACAGGGGAACAATCATGGATCCAAAAATCTGCACGCTCTACAGCGGCGGCCTCAAAGGCGCCGAGTCCGCATTTGGTGAGACCGCCGAAAAATATCAGGTAAGCGAGGTGGTCTATACCTTCGCGGGCCACAAACTGTCCCGCGAGAAGAACGTTAAAGTGCTCTCCCAGGATGATCTGGAACGGGGTGATATCAGTATGGAGCTGGCCTCCAAGATGCTCAACCGCACCTACTATGAAACCGAGAAAATCCGCAAGGTCCTGCAGACCATATTCCACATGGTGAACAGCGGTCACCAGGTTTTCGTGGTCGGTGCGATCCAGGAGGATGGCTCGGTAAAGGGCGGAACCGGCTGGGCTGTACAGCTCGCCAAAATGTTCAACCGCCCCCTGCATGTCTTTGATCAGCCGTCAGAAAAATGGTTCACCTGGAAGGACGGCTGGCGGGAAGACGAGCCGCGCATCAAGTACGACACCTTTGTCGGCTCCGGCACCAGGTACCTCAGCGACGCAGGCCGCAGCGCCATCGAAAAACTGTTCGAAGACTCCTTTGCCTGAACGGCCCGGCAGAACCCCCTCAAGATACCAGTAAACAGCGCCCGTCTGCCGCCTGCCGGCAAGACGGGCGCTGCTGCATTCAGCCCGCCATAGCAGGTTTGCGTCTGGTTCGAAATAGAGGGGAAAAGCGTTGCCTTTTCAGGCCGCAGGCTCGTCAAATCTGATGTGCTGACGGAAAAAGCTCCTGAATTCATCCTCGCGGTGGCTGACGTAAATAATGGTACTGATACGTTTTTCAGCAACCAGTTCAAGAAAATCAAGCAGCCTGGTTCGGTTGGCATCGTCAAGACCGTGGGTCGGTTCGTCGAGTACCAGCAGCTTCGGCAGTTTGATCAGCGCCCGGGCTATCAGCACCAGGCGCTGTTCGGCGAAGCTCAAGCGCCGAAACGGGGTTGTTTCCTTATCACTCAGACCGATGAGCCTGAGCCAGGACCTGGCCAGTAATTGCTGTTGACGACTGGGTTTACGATAGAGCCCGATGGAGTCGAAAAACCCGGAAACGACGATCTGCAGACTGCTGCCCGGCACGTAATGCTCCCGATGCAGGGCCGGGCTGACGATTCCCATCTGCTGTTTTAATTCCCAGATCGACTCACCGCTGCCACGGCGAATAGAAAACAGATACAGCTCGTTGCGATAACAATCCTGATGATCACCGGTAATCAGACTCAGCAGGGTCGATTTTCCGGCTCCGTTGGGACCGGTGACCAGGGTATGCTGTCCCGGCCTGACCTCTACCTCAAGGCCTGAAAATATGGTCCTGCCGCCGTAACCGGCGTGCCCATTGACCAGGAGGACCAAAGGCTGATCGGCCTCTGCTGCTGGACTGTTCGACGATTCGGCCAGGATCGTCTGCCAGTCCTCACCCTGATCGCTGGCTTTGACCTTCTCCAGAATGCGGGCTTTGGGTCCATAATCGATCAGGGCATGGTGTTCGACCCAGGCCAGGTGGGTACACCAGTCGGGAATATCAAAGCGGCTGGAAAGCACCAGCAGAATTCTGATGCCACGCCCGAGCAGCATCTTCATAACGCGGTCGAATTCGTGGCACGAAGCGCGGTCCAGGCCGTCGTAAGGGTTTTCAATAAGCAGGTGCTCGGCACCTTCGGAAAGCGCTTTGAGAATCAGGAGCTTGCGGCTCTCTCCTGAACTCAGCTGGCGATAACCGCTGTCCAGCACATGCTCAAGTCTTAACTGCTGCGCCAGGAGCGGGGTCTCTTCTGAGAAATTCAAAAAGGCCCGGGCCGGTGTGCCGGGATCAAGGCGATCGATAAAATCCGTCTCGTCCTTGCGCACTTCCTGTTCGAAAATTTCCTGCTGCCCCTTGAAAGAAACCAGACCGAACCTCGGAGGACACCTGAAGACATCGACGCTGTCCGGCTGGAGAGCCCCGCTCAATAGATCCACCAGATGTTCGACGCCGGAGCGATTGTCTCCCAGCAGGCACCAACTCTGATCAGCGGCGGCCTGAAACTGCTCAACGCTGATTTCCGGGGAGCGGAGCCTGGAGATTTCGAGCCAGACTGCGGGGTGCATTTCGGAGTGCGCTCTGTTCTGCTGACTAGTCATGGGAGTGCTTTTTACCACGCGCAATGGTCAAACTCAAGCACTAGCAGAGTGCTGCTCGGCGGAGTCTGCCACCACCCTTTCGAATTGCAGTAATCTATGGTAAAGAATCTACCTACCGGCTGCCCTGCCTCCACCGGAGTTTAGGTTTATCTGCAGACGCCAAGGTTTGTTGTTGGCTGTCTTTTTTTATGGATCTCACCCATGCTGTTGACAAATATCGAGACGATACCCGGTAAAACCATCATCGACTGCCACGGAATTGTCTCCGGCAGCAGCGTCAGGGCCAAACACCTGGGCCGGGACATTATGGCCGGGTTCAAAAATGTGTTCGGCGGCGAGCTTAAAAGCTATACCGAGCTGTTGTCTGAATCACGGGACCAGGCCCTGGCCCGGATGCAGGAAGAAGCCGCTCAACTTGGTGCCAACGCCATCGTCAATATCCGTTTTTCAACCTCTTCGGTGGCCGCCGGGGCGTCGGAAATCTACGTTTACGGCACCGCGGTTACGGTGCGCTGAGCATGAACGGATTTATCGTATTCTGCCTGCTGCTGGGCTGTGGGTTCTTTTTCGGCCGGGCCATCGAAAAATCTCACTACCGCTCGATCATCGAGCGCGAACAGCAATTTGCCCACCTGCCGGATAGCAGTATGCAGGTGGTGGACGAGGGTAATAATGAGGCTGTCGAAGGCAGGCTGGTGCAGGGCAGTGTGGTCATCTCGGTCGATTATTACAAACGGGTTGCGGCGGCCCTGATCAACGTCTTCGGCGGCGCCATAAAGCCCTATGAAGCACTGCTTGATCGAGCCCGGCGGGAGGCGGTGCTGCGTCTGAAGGAGTCCTGCCCTGAAGCAGTCCAGATCACCAATCTCAGAATCGAGACCAGTTCGATTTCCAAAGGCGGCAAAAACCGAATCAATTGCGTCGAAGTGCTGGCCTATGGAACCGCCTTGCTCAAAGGCGCACCGCAGATCTCCCGAAGCCCTGCAAAACCCGCTCCGCAGCCCGGCCAAACGTCTGGGACCAGCTCCGATAATAGTTGACGTTACCACGCTTTCCGAGTTAGTTATTGATATTTTGTGTTGATGAAATGCGCTGGCCCCGGCCGGTTGTCAGATCGGAACCGTGGCGACGAAAATCGCCCGTGGCCACTGCCCGTTTCTATTGAGACAATAGATGGACCAGGACTGCACTCTGCCTGCTACCGCAACAAAACAAGGATACCCATATGAAAGCGCTTATTGCCCTGGAAGACGGTACGGTTTTCGAGGGGCATTCTTTTACCGGTCCCGGCGAAGCGGTTGGTGAAATTGTCTTCAACACCTCGATGAGCGGGTACCAGGAGATTCTCACCGACCCGTCCTACACCGGCCAGATTGTTACCATGACCTATCCGCTGATTGGCAACTACGGTGTGAATCCCGAAGATATGGAATCTTCCGCGGTTCATCCAAAGGCCTTTCTGGTCAAGGAATATAATGCGATTCCGTCAAATTTCAGAGCGCGCCAGAACCTGGCTCAGTTCCTCAACGACTACCAGGTGCTCGGTGTCGAAAACTTCGACACCCGGGCGCTGGTCAGACATATCCGCACGGCCGGAGCCCTGAAAGGCATTGTCTCGACCGAGGACCTCGAGCGAGACTCACTGATCGAAAAAGCCAGGCAGTGGTCCGGCCTGCTGGGTCGCGATATGGTCAAGCGGGTGAGCTGCAGCGAGCCCTATATCTGGTCGACTGAAGGGCCGGTTTCTGGAACCTTGCCTGAACAGGAGGCAGAATCGTCCACGCTGCGCATCGTGGCCTTTGATTTCGGCATCAAATACAACCAGATCAGGCTCTTAGAGAAAAAAGGCTGCCGGGTGCAGGTGGTCCCAGCCACCACCGATGCCGGGACGGTGCTGGCCATGAAACCGGACGGCATCTTTCTGTCCAACGGACCCGGAGACCCCGCCGGGGTCGAAGGCGTGGTCGAAACGATTCGCACCCTACTCGGCCAGAAACCGATTTTTGGCATCTGCCTGGGACATCAGATGCTGGGACTGGCCTACGGCGGCACCACCTACAAACTTAAATTCGGTCACCGGGGCGGCAACCAGCCGGTCAAGGACCTGCTCACCGGCCGGGTAGAAATCACCGCGCAGAACCACGGCTTTTGCGTCGATATGGACTCGCTCGACCCGGAGCAGGTGGAACTGACCCACATCAACCTCAACGACCAGAGCTGCGAAGGCATGCGGCATAAGACGTACCCGGCATTTTCGGTACAGTACCATCCCGAGCACGCGCCGGGCCCGCACGATGCCGAATATCTGTTTGACCGCTTTCTGGACATGATCAGGCAGCAGGACTGAACCTGCCTTGCTAGCAACCACTGGAGCCACTTAGGCATCCCTTAGACCCCTACGCGCACCATGCCAAAACGAACTGATATCAAGAAAATCCTGATCATAGGCTCGGGCCCGATCATCATCAGCCAAGCCTGCGAATTCGACTACTCGGGCGCCCAGGCCGTCAAGGCCCTCAAGGAAGAGGGCTACGAGGTGGTCCTGATCAACTCCAATCCGGCCACGATCATGACCGATCCCGGCCTGGCCGATGCGACCTATATCGAACCGATCACCCCGGAAATGGTGGTCAAGGTCATCGAACAGGAACGACCCGATGCATTGCTGCCGACCCTGGGCGGGCAGACCGCGCTGAACACTGCCATTAAGGTAGCCGAGACCGGGGCCCTGGAAAAATACGGCGTCGAGATGCTGGCGGCCAAAATTGAGGTAATACATAAGGCGGAAGGCCGCGATGAATTTCGCGAAGCGATGCGGGCCATTAACCTGAAAGTGCCCGAATCGGCCATTGTCCACACCATCGAAGATGCTGTTGAAGCCGGCGACACCATCGGCTTTCCGATCATCGTCCGACCCAGCTTTACCCTGGGCGGTACCGGCGGCGGCGTGGCCTACAACCGCCAGGAACTCGAGGAACTCTGCAAGCATGGACTCGACCTGTCGATGACCAGCGAAATCATGCTCGAACGCAGCCTGCTCGGCTGGAAGGAATACGAACTCGAGGTCATGCGCGACACCAACGACAATGTGGTGATCATCTGCTCGATCGAAAACATGGATGCCATGGGCGTCCACACCGGCGACTCGATCACCGTAGCACCGGCCCAGACCCTGACCGACCGGGAATATCAGGAGATGCGCGATGCGGCCATTGCGATCATCCGCGAAATCGGCGTCGAAACCGGCGGCTCCAACGTGCAGTTCGCGGTCAATCCGGAAGACGGCGAACTGATGGTCATCGAGATGAATCCCCGGGTTTCGAGAAGCTCGGCGCTGGCCTCCAAGGCGACCGGTTTCCCGATCGCCAAAATAGCCGCCAAACTGGCCGTCGGCTATACGCTTGATGAAATCCCCAACGACATTACCCGGGAGACCTACGCCTCATTCGAGCCGACCATCGACTATTGTGTGGTCAAGATTCCGCGCTGGACCTTTGAAAAATTCCCGGACGCCGACGACATCCTGACCACCTCAATGAAGTCGGTGGGGGAGACCATGGCCATCGGCCGGACCTTCAAGGAAGCCTTTCAGAAAGGTATGCGCTCACTCGAGATCGGCCGCTTCGGTTTTGGCGGCGACGGCCTAGAACTGCTGGATCACCTGGATCCCGAAGATCTGGAAAGCGGGCTGATCACCCCCAATTCCAAACGAATGGCCTATCTCTACGAAGCGCTGAAACGGCAGATGGAGGTTGAACGGCTTTATCAGCTGACCCGCATCGATCCCTGGTTTCTGCATAACCTCAGACAGATAGTCGAGACCGAGGAACGTATCAGGGCAGGCGGTTTCAAGGGGCTCGAACATGATTTTCTGCAGAGTTGCAAGCAACAGGGTTTTTCCGACAAGCAGCTGGCCCATCTGACCGGTACCTCCGAAGACGACATCAGGTCCCTGCGCCGCAGCAGCGGCGTCGTGCCGGTATACAAACTGGTCGATACCTGCGGCGCTGAATTCGAGTCGTATACGCCCTATTATTACTCCACCTACGAGCAGGAAAACGAGGCCTTCAGAAGCAAGCAGAAAAAAGTCATGATCCTCGGCGGCGGCCCCAACCGGATCGGCCAGGGTATCGAGTTCGACTACTGCTGCGTGCATGCCTCTTTTGCCCTGAGGGAGATAGGGGTCGAGTCGATCATGGTCAACTCCAATCCGGAAACGGTATCCACCGACTACGATACCTCGGATAAGCTCTACTTTGAGCCGCTGACCCGCGAAGATGTGCTCAATATCATCGAGCAGGAAAAGCCGGACGGCGTCATCGTCCAGTTTGGCGGACAGACCCCGCTGAACCTTGCCGTTCCGCTGGAACAGGCCGGCGTCAAAATTATCGGCACCCCGCCCGATGCCATAGACCGGGCCGAAGACCGGAAACGCTTCCAGCAGTTTCTGCAGAAACTCGACCTGCGGCAGCCGGACAACGACACGGTGTTCACCGTGGAAGAGGCCATTGACGCGGCAAAACGATCGGCTATCCGGTGGTAATCCGGCCCTCCTATGTCCTGGGCGGCCGGGACATGCGGATTGTCTACAACGAGGAGGGCATCCGCGATTTCATGAAATCCATCGGGGGACGGTGCAGGAACATCCGATCCTGATCGATCAATTTCTCAAGGATGCCATTGAGGTCGATGTCGATGCGATCTGCGACGGCACGTAACGATTATCGGCGGCATCATGGAGCATATTGAAGAAGCCGGGATCCATTCGGGTGATTCTGCCTGCGTCCTGCCGCCCCATACCCTGTCTGCCGGCTATAATTGAGGAGATCAAGCAGGCCAGCAGGGCCATGGCCGTGGAGCTGGGCGTCATCGGCTTGATGAACGTGCAGTTTGCCGTCAAGGACGACGCGCTCTACGTGCTGGAGGTCAATCCGCGGGCCTCACGAACCGTACCCTTTGTCAGCAAGGCGACCGGCGTGCCGCTGGCCAAACTCGCCACCAAGGTCATGATGGGGATGACCCTGCCGAACTGGTCTTGACCGAGGAAGTTGAGATCAGCCACTGGGCCGTCAAGGAGGCGGTCTTTCCGTTTGACCGCTTCGCGAAGGTCGACACCCTGCTCGGTCCGGAGATGAAATCGACCGGCGAGGTCATGGGGATCGACGACAACCTGGGCCTGGCCATCGGCAAGGCGCAGCTGGCCGCCGGCTCCACCCTGCCGGTGACGGGCAATGTGTTTATCTCCGTGCGCGACAGCGACAAGGAGAGCATCGTGCCGGTTGCCCAGGCACTGGTTGAGACTCGGCTTTTCAGCATCTTTGCCACCACGGCACCGCCGGCCACCTGAGGAAAACGGATTGAATGCCACCAGATCAACAAAATATCCCAGGGACGGCCGCATATCCTCGACATGGTGCATGACCATGAGATCAGCTGGATCATCAACACCTCGCTGGGCCAGCGCACCACCGAGGACAGCTACCGATCCGGCGAGCGGCGATCGATCATGCATATCCCCTACACTACCACTGCCAATGGAGCGGCCGCATTCGTCAGCGCGATGCAAGCCCTGAGCTGAAGAAGCCGTTCGGCGTATAAGCCTGTACAAAAATTCGCCTGATGCATACAATAAAGAGAGGACTGCACTCGACATTGGTTCATAGATGTTTTAGATGTAACGGACGCTAAGAAATTACGGTGTCATGTTACTGATTCATAGCTAGGCGTGTGACACTTTAACCAGGAGGTCTTTTTGAATACTTTTTATAAGAATCTGAGTATGTGGCTGGTGATTGGCCTGACCATGATCCTGCTCTTCAATCTCTTCAACAAACCACAGGGCAATATCTCGCCTCTGACCTACAGCGAATTCATGTCCAAGATTGAAAACAAATCTATCAACCGGGTTGCGATCGACGGCGACACTATTTCCGGCACCCTGCAGGACGGCCGGCCCTTCAGAACGATCTATCCAGTCACCGATGCCGAACTCATACCCATGCTGCGCGACGCCGGGGTCGACATAACCGTCAAAGAAAGCCAGAAGGAAACCTGGTTGATGACGATTTTCGTCTCCTGGTTCCCGATGCTGCTGCTGATCGGTGTCTGGATATTCTTCATGCGCCAGATGCAGGGCGGCGGCAAGGGCGGCGCCCTGTCCTTCGGCAAAACCCGAGCCAAGCTGATGGAACAGGGCACCAACAAGGTGACCTTCGCGGATGTCGCCGGCATCGACGAGGCCAAGGAGGAACTCGAAGAGATTATCGATTTTCTCAAAGACCCCCACAAATTCACCGTGCTCGGCGGCCGCATCCCCAAAGGGGTTCTGCTGGCCGGTTCTCCGGGAACGGGCAAGACCCTGCTGGCCAGAGCAATCGCCGGGGAAGCGGATGTACCGTTTTTCTCCATTTCCGGTTCGGATTTCGTCGAGATGTTCGTCGGCGTCGGCGCTTCCCGGGTCAGGGATCTGTTCACCCAGGGCAAAAAACATGCCCCCTGCATCATCTTCATTGATGAGATCGATGCAGTCGGCCGACATCGCGGCGCCGGTCTGGGCGGCGGCCATGACGAGCGTGAGCAGACCCTGAACCAGCTGCTGGTCGAAATGGACGGCTTCGAGTCCAACGAAGGCGTCATCATCGTTGCCGCCACCAACCGGCCCGACGTGCTCGATCCGGCCCTGCTGCGTCCCGGTCGTTTCGACCGCCAGGTCGTGGTGCCGATCCCCGATGTCGGAGGCCGCCAGAAGATACTCGAAATTTACGGAAGAAAAACCAAAATGGTCGCCAATGTCGATTACGCGGTCTTGGCCCGAGGTACGCCTGGTTTTACCGGAGCGGACCTGGAAAACCTGATCAACGAGGCGGCCCTGATGGCCGCCCGGGAAGGAGCCAAAGAAATTACCTTAGAGCTCCTTGAAAAGGCCAAGGACAAGATCATGATGGGCGCCGAACGCCGTTCGATGATCATCACCGAAAAAGAAAAAGAAGTTACCGCCTATCACGAAGCCGGTCACGCACTGGTGGCCTATCTGCTGCCCGACACCGACCCGATTCACAAGGTTACCATTATTCCGCGGGGACGGGCGCTTGGCCTTACCATGCAGCTGCCGATCGATGAAAAATACACCCACTCCAAGGGTTATCTGAAGAATACGATCTGCATCCTCTTTGGCGGCCGTATTGCCGAAAAGCTCATCTTCAACGAAATCACCACCGGGGCCGGCAACGATCTCGAACGGGCCACGGAACTGGCCAGAAAGATGGTCTGTGAATGGGGTATGAGCGATGAACTCGGACCGCTGACCTACGGCAAAAAAGAAGAACAAATCTTTCTTGGCCGGGAAATTGCCCAGCATCGGGATTTCAGCGAGGAAACCGCCCGGCAGATCGATGTAGCAGTTAAGGAAATCATTCTGGAAGCCAGTGATAAAGTGCTGGAACTGCTTGAAGATCACCGTGACGTGCTGGATCGAATGGCAGAAGACCTGCTCGAAAAGGAAACCATCGTCCTCGAAGATATTACCCGGATCCTGGCCGAACTCCGCCCCGATAAATACAGCCTGGATCCCGCTTCACAGCCAGCCGAATCGCCCTCGCCTGCTAAAACCAGGCCGGCTGCCGCGCAGCCTGAGCATCCGCTCGAGGATGAACCGGTCAACCTGGGCTCCACCAAAAAGGCCGGCAGCCAGGAGGAGCCTGGGGTCTCCACATGAGCATAGCCCGATCCGTCAGGGTCATGGGCATCCTCAATGTGACCCCCGATTCTTTCTCGGATGGAGGCAGTTTCTTCGATCAGCAGACCGCCGTCGATCAGGCGCGGCTGCTGATCGAGCAGGGCGCCGATATCATCGATGTCGGCGGTGAATCGACCAGGCCCTATGCCGAATCGGTCGAGGCAGCGGACGAACTGGCCCGGGTAATCCCGGTCATCGAGGCGATCCGCGCGCTTTGCGCTACGCTCGAGCTTCCTCACCTCTCCATCTCCATCGACACCAGCAAGGCCGAAGTGGCCAGGCAGGCACTAGCCGCCGGAGCCGACATGATCAATGACGTTTCCGCTCTGCGCCACGATCCTGGAATGCTCGAGGTCGTTCGGCAGAGCAGCGCTGAAGTGATCATTATGCATATGCAGGGAACCCCGCGAACCATGCAGAAAAACCCCCGCTATGATGATGTGGTCGGCGAGGTGCTGGGCTTTTTCAGGCAGCGGCTCGAGGTGCTCCGCGAGGCGGGCATCGATCCGGATAGAATCATTATCGATCCAGGCATCGGTTTCGGCAAGAATTTGAGCCATAATCTGCAACTGCTCAAACATCTCGAACGACTTTCAGAGCTTGGCCAGCCGGTCCTGCTCGGTCATTCCAGAAAGCGGTTCCTGGGGGATATCACCGGGCTTGAAGCGCCGGCACGCGATGGCGTGAGCAGTGTGGTATCAGCCCTGTGTCTGGACAAGCAGGTCTCTATTTTCAGAGTTCATGATGTGGCTGCAACCAAAGCTGCATTGCTGGTGGCCGAGGCGATATACCACGCAGGTCAACACGGCTGAACTGCCTGCCTGATGGTCTCTGCGGCGGCGCAGATCGTCCTTCAATGGGGGATTATCCTCGACCGATATCAGCTTGTTTAAGAGGGAGAACTGCAGACAGTTTTATACAAAAATGGGGTCTCAGCATGATGCTCTACAGGCCTGGTGGAGAGAGGGAGTGAAAGAAGAGAAGAGTCGGCCCGTTGTCACATCATGCTAAAGACCCTCTTAGCATGACTATAATCATTGTTTGATCCCTGGGTAACAGCTAGCCGATAAATCTCATCCGCCGGCCGGTACCTTTCGACCAGGCCTGGTCCTGCGCGCAATCCCTTCAGCGAGAAAAACCGCCAGTCCGACCCAGACCAGCATGAAGCCAATCATCCTGCTGGCTGGAAAATCCTCACCGTAGACAAAAATGCCAAGCACCAAATTGAGCGAGGGTGCCGTGTACTGGAGTAAGCCCAATAAAGTCAGCGGTATTTTCTGGGCGGCATAGCCAAAGAGCAGCAGCGGAACTGCGGTGATCAGACCAGTGCCGATCAGCAGGGTTGTGGTCGACCAGTTCCTGTGCAGGAAAACCCCGGTGCCGCGCCATTCGAGGTAGACAAGAAACAGGGTTGCCGGCACGAAAAAGACCAGTGTTTCCAGATGCAGGCTGTGCAGCGGTCCAATCGATATCTTCTTATGCAGCAGCCCGTACACCCCGAAGGTCATCGCCAGCGACAGCCCGATCCAGGGGAACCTGCCGTAGACAAAGGTCAGATATATGACGCCCAGTCCGGCCAGAATGACAGCGACCACCTGAGCCGGTCTGAGTCTTTCCTGCATGAAAACCATCCCGAAACAGACCGAGACCAGCGGATTGATATAGTAGCCCAGGCTCGCTTCGAGAATAAAGCTGCTGTTTACCGCCCAGATATAGATCAGCCAGTTTATCGCCAGAAGCGAACTGCTCAGTGCCGAAAAGGCCAGAGCCTGTTTATTGTGCAGATCGATCATCGGCCTGCCGCGGCCGAACAGGTAAAGAAACAGGATCGCAAACGGCATCGACCAGGCCATCCGGTGCGCCAGGATTTCATATGGTGCAACCACCTCGAGGGCTTTCCAGTAGATAGGCAGAAATCCCCAGATGATATACGAGATGGTGGCAGCCGCGGCACCCCGATAAAGAGCGGTGTCCATCAGGCGAAGAGCAGACCGCTTTTAAGCCAGTAGAAACAGATGTAAGCGCCGGCCAGAATCAGCAGAATCGCCGATATGACATTGACATAGGGGATGATTTTCCTGAAAAAGGAAAGGACGATACCGCCTTTGATAAAGGCCATGCCCAGACTTAAGATCAGCAGCACACTCGCCGTGCCCAGAATGTACCAGAGAAACTGCAAGAGCCCGGGGAAGAAGTCGCCTGCGCTGAGCGAGCCGCCGACCACGACCAGAAAAATAGGCAGGGTACAGCCCAGCGAGGAAGCACCGAAACCGATGCCAAAGAGGAAAAAGCCTTTGACACTGATGGACCGCGGATCGCCGATGCGGGCCGAGATTCTGGTCATGATATCGAGCGAGAGATGTTTGCCCAAGAGCATCCAGATACCGAGCAGGATCAGACAGACACCGATAAGCACCGACAGCCACGGCATGACCCCAAGCAGAACAGAGCCGCCGGCTGACACCAGAATACCGATCACCCCGAAGAGCAGGCCGAACCCGGCGCTCACCACCGCAGTCACCCAAACCGCCCGGCCCAGACGGTAGAACCAGGGACGCTGATGATAGCGTGACTCATCGGCTCCCAGATACAGTGACAGGTAGACCGGCAGCATCGCAAAGCCGCACGGATTCACTGCGGAAACCATACCGGCACCAAAAGCATAGCCAAGCTGCAGCATCCCCGCCAACTCACCGATCGACTGGCTCATCCAGGCCTGGATTTCCATCTAACGTCTCAAGCTTAGTGTCTATAAATCTTTAGAAGTATTACATCTCTTAATAATCGACTCCAGGGAATCTGGGCCAGACCCTCAAGCCGGTTTATCATAAGTCAATCCTGTTCAATAAGCAATGGCTGCAGGATAAGGAGATACCCTTGTTGCGACTGCATCTCTGTCCCGCTTGAATAAAACGCTTATTTTCTTACCCAGGCATCCTTAATAATAATTGTAACAACTTAAAATTAATATAAATTTAATAAAAAAATGACTCCAGTCATTTTTTATATTGACTGCGGTCGATTTTATCGATATAAATCGACCGCAGTCAATTTTGTGTTCAATGTATGTTATGGCGAGACGACTCACGAACACTTGATGTCTCATCATCTTAAACGCCGGATACGCATACGATGAGTTCAATACGAGAGCAGAATAAAATAAAAAAACGAAGATGCATCCTTGATGCCGCGATCAAACTCTTCTCTGAAAACGGGTTCCAGCAGACCTCAATTGAAGAGCTTGCCAGGGAAGCGGGAGTCGGCAAAGGAACTGTATACAGCTATTTCCAAACCAAACGCGACATCGTCAGAGCATTTTGCGACGATATTCTGGAGTACACCAGAAACGAGCTGGCGGCCAAGACTAATCCCGAAACTCCACTCAAACAGCAGTTGATGATCATTTTTATGGCTGACTTCAAATACGTTTCAGAAAATAAGGAGTTCAGCCGGGTCTTCCTTCAGGAAAAGGTGTTTCCCAAGGAAGGGTTTTCTGAAGAAGATTTCGAGGTGCAGAACAATTATTTCGAGATGCTTTACCCGATCTATCAGCATGCCCAAGAGCGCGGCGAGCTGAAAAAGGGCCTTGAACTGCTGCATATCTCCGGCCATTTCTATGCCCTTTACCTGCTTCTCGTATCATGCTGGTATACCGGCATGATACCCACGGAAAACATTCCCGAAGCGATGGAAACCATGATCACTCAGACTTTAGAAGGTCTTGCGCCATAATTTTTCGCCCGGTGATTGCAATGAAAACTAACTATGAAAAACCAAAATCGATTCGGGGGAAAATCGTCTTTTTCTTCTGGTACAACATCCCTCGTTTCATACTTCTGGGTATGGCCGTGTTGATCGTCCTGCTCTTTTACGCGATAAGCGATAAAAAGGCCGCCATTCAGGCAGAACAGGAAGCGGCGATCAAGCAGGAGCGGCCGCCGGTTAATACGGTGGTTATGCAGGCCCTGCCGACCACCATCAGCAACCGCCTTAACCTGCCCGGTTCCATCGAGGCCTGGACGTATCTGGATCTAACCGCCAAGATCGCGGGAACAGTTGAGGAAGTCCTGGTCGACGAAGGAGACACGGTCAAAAAAGGCGATATTTTGCTTAAAATCGAATCAGACGACTACCGGATTGCGCTTGAGCGGGCTCAAGCTGCTTATAGGCTGGCCAAGGCGGATTATCAGCGCGACAAGACAGTCTACGCCAAAGGGGTTATTCCTCCCGCGGAACTTGAAGCGCGTGAAACCGGGATGCAGACGGCCAAAGCGGATCTTGACAACGCCCAATTGCGCTACGAGCGCTGCATAGTCAAAGCTCCGATTGACGGCGTGGTTCGACGACTGACTGCAAAAGTGGGCATGTTCCTGGGAGTCGGCGACCCGATCGGTGAGATCCTGCAGCTCGACCGGGTCAAAGCGGTGATCGGTATTCCCGAGTCTGATGTTACTGCAGTGCGCCAGCTCGACCGGGTGGACGTGGCCATCAAAGCGCTGGGCGAATATGTGGCAAGCGGCAAAATTCATTATATTTCCTCATCTCCTGAAACGCTTGCCCGGCTCTACCGGCTCGAACTCGAGCTGGACAATCCCGAACACGCCATTCTGCCCGGCATGTTCGTCAGAGCTGACATTGTTAAAAAAAGCAGCAAGGAGGCACTGGC